>NZ_JBGLRF010000002.1:0-926379 GCF_041403085.1 Aeromonas sp. S8(2024)
ATCACCATCACCGGCGTCAACGATGCCGCGGTGATCACCGGTACCGATACCGGTGGCGTGACCGAAGATGAGACCAACCCGATCCTGACCGAGACCGGCACCCTGACCGTGTCCGACGTGGACGGGGCGGATGAGGCCAAGTTCCTGGCCTGCAACGGCGTGGCCAGCACTGGCGCACTGGGCAGCCTCTCCATCACCGAAGGCGGCACCTGGACCTACAACGTTGACAACAGCAAGGTGCAGTATCTGGGCCAAGGTGAGACCCGTATTGAAACCTTCACCGTCAAGAGTGTCGATGGCACCAGCCACACCGTCTCGGTCACCATCACCGGCACCAACGACGCTCCGACCCTGAGTATCGACAAGGGGGCCGTGGTCTCCGAAGAGGGGCTGGCCGGCGGCATTGCCGACACGGTAGGCAGCAGTGATACCACCGACAGCGTGGCCGCCAGCGGCAAGATCACGGTTGGCGACGTCGACAGCCAGGATACCCTCACCATCAGCCTGAACGGGCCGGCTGGCCTGACGGCTGGCGGTGCCGCGGTGCAGTGGAGCTGGAATGCCGCTACCAAGGTGTTGACCGGTTATACCGGTACTCCGGGCGGCGCCGATTACAAGGCGGTCATGGATGTGAAACTGACCGCGCCTGCCGGCAACGGCAAGGGCGACTGGAGCTACGACGTGACGCTCAAGGCCCCGCTGGATCATCCGGTCAAGGGCAGTGAAGACGTACTCAACTTCCAGATCGGTGTGACCGTATCGGATGGCAAGACCACCACCACCGGCAGCCTGCCCATTTCGGTCGAGGACGACTCACCGGTGGCTGGCGACATGGCGGCCGTCTCCGTCATCAAGACCAACATCCCGGATACTCTGACCGGCCTGTTTGATCTGACCAAATACAGTGGCAGCAACCAGACGACCCTGAACGTGAGCGGCTTCAGCATCACGGCGCTGGGCTTTACCTCGTCGACCAACTCGGCCCTGACGACGGCCAATGTCAATGGTTCCAGCGCCGGCCTGGGGGTTTCCAGCGTTGGTTCACCGAACCACAACCTCGCCAACGAGGTGGACTTCCGCCACTTCGCAGACGGCACTTCGGCATCCGAGCAGCTGATCATCAAGCTGGATGCGGGCAAGGTGGCCTATGGCGCCAACATCAAGTTCAGCCAGATGTTCGGTGGCGAGCTGGAGAGCGGGGTGGTCGAGTTCTACCGTGGCGGCGTGCTGATCGGTACCCAGACCTTCAGCTCCAACGCGGCGGGTGGCGACTATGCCGGCAACTTCCAGGTGCAGCAGGGTGGCTTCGATACCATGGTCATCAAGGCCACCAATAATGGTAACGGCCTCTACGCCGACAACAGCGACTTCACCGTGAAGAGCATCGAGTTCCTCGGGGCGACCACGGCACCGGCCATCGCCTACGGTTCCGGCACGGTTATCCCGCAGTGGGGCGCCGACGGCAAGGGCTACATGCAGCTGGTCGGTTCTACCGAGACCGGGCTGACCACGGCGACCGGCAAACTGATCACCACCTCGATGGAATCGGCCAATACCCTGATCGGCACGGCCAGCGATGGCACCCTGGTGTTCCGCCTGGAATTTACCCCGGCCACCGGCAAGTGGGAGTTCTTCCAGTATCAGAACATGTCCAAGCCGCTGGGCGATGGCGACATCGACTTCCAGGTCAAGGTGGTGGATGGCGACGGCGACTACAGCCTAGGCTCTTTCGCAACCAAACCGCTGTTTACGCCCATCGTGCAGTCGGTCTCCAGCGAGAGCGCGACCGAGGGCGGCAGCCTGCTGCACACGGTAACGCTGTCGGATGCGACCCAGGAAGCGACCCAGTATGACTTCAACATCAAGGGCAGCGGCGCCAATCCGGCCTCCAGCCTTGATTGGGGCACCGCCCAGTTCAGCAACGGGGTGACCTACAACAGCACTACCGGCAAGATCACGGTGCCGGCCGGGGTGTCGGGCTTTACCGTGACCATCCCGACAGTGGACGATCGTCTGGTCGAGGCGAATGAAACCCTGACCGTGACCGTTGGCGGCCAGAACGGCACCGGTACCATCATCGACAACGATCGTGCGCCGGTGACCATGGGTGGCTACAGTGCCGGCAAGGAAGATACGCCGTTGGTGCTGAAGTGGGTCCAGTTTGGTGCCAGCGATGATCAGGCAGCCTCCGACCTGAGCGTGCAGATCAATACCCTGCCGCTGAACGGCAAACTGGAGTACCTGAACGCAGCCGGCCAGTGGATTGCGGTGAAGGTGGGGGATCTGGTCTCCTACGCCGATATCGACAGCGGTCACCTGCGCTTCGTGCCGGGCCTCAACGAGTCGAGCACCAATGCCAGCAACGGCAATGGCGTCGTGACCGGCAACCTGCAGGGCGACTACGCCAGCTTTGGTTACCAGATCAGCGACGGCGCCAACCTGAGCAACAGCGGCAAGCTGGTGATCGATATCGCGGCGGTGGCGGACAAGCCGGTGGTCGACATCAGCCTGACCGGCAACGGTGTACCGCTCTATAGCCAGTACCCGTCGTCCGGCATCTCCACCGGGGCGTTCCAGAGCGGCAACTTCAACAAGGGCAGCTTTGGCATCACCAGCAGCTTTACCGACAGCACCACCACTCAAGACAGCGTGGTGGGTACCAGCGGCAACGACTACATCGTCAGCGTCAAGGGCGGCGGCGATTACTTCGTCGGCGGTGCGGGCAATGATGTGCTGGTTGGTGGCAACTCCACCTCAGGTGACACCCTCGACGGCGGCACCGGCAACGACATTCTGGTAGCCGGGCTGGGTGGCGACACCCTGTATGGCGGCGCCGGGACTGACCTGGCCGTGCTGATGGGCTCGCGCGCCAACTATGTCATCGAGCGCAGAAGTGACGGCGGTTTCAACTTCCTGGTCAAGGAGAACGGCGTCACCATCAGCAAGTCGCTCTACGACATCGAGCTGGTGCAGTTTGATGACGGCATCTACCAGTTCAACCAGACCGACGGCACCCTGACGGCGGTACCGCCCAGCTTGGTGGATTATCCGCTCGAGATCAGCGCCTCCCTGACCGACCGGGATGGCAGCGAGCAGTTCGACAGCCTGGTGCTGACCGGCATGCCGACGGGGTCGACGCTGTATCAGGGCTCTACCGTGCTTGGCACAGTGGGGGCCGATGGCAAGCTGACGCTGACCGGTCTGTGGAACCAGAGCGCGCTGGACGTCAAACTGACCGGTCTGACTCTGCGGGTTCCGGGCAGCAGTGCCGGCCAGTTCGACCTCAAGGTCGAAGCCATCGCCAAGGAAGTGGCGACCGATCAGACCAGCAGCGCATCGGATCAGGATTCGATCCGCATGAGCTACTTCCTCTCTACCGAAGGGGAGCCGGGCGATCAGAACCGTACCTACGGCAGCGAACACAATATCGTGGTCGGGGATCTGGATGGCAGCGTGGTGCTGCCGGGCCAGAACTACAACATCGCCTTCATGGTCGACAGCTCGGGCAGTATCGGCACCAGTGCCATGAACACCATCAAGAGCCAGCTGGCGCAGGTGTTTGCAACCCTCAAGACCAGTGCCGGTACTGAGGGGGCGGGCAAGGTCAACATCTTCCTGGTGGACTTCGACAGTCAGGCCAACAAGTCCATCAGCGTGGACTTGAAGGATCCCAATGTCCTGACCAAGTTGCAGGCCGTGCTCGACAGCATGGACGGCAGTTACTGGAATGGTGGGGCGACCAACTACGAGGATGCGCTCAAGACCACCTCCAACTGGTTCAACAGCGACACCGCCAAGAACAACGCCAATGCGAAGAACCTGGCGTACTTCATTACCGATGGGGCACCAAACACCTATTACGACTATGAAGATACCAACCCGCTCGTGAATACGAAGACCAACGAGCGTCTCGATTCGTTTGTCAACGTCAACAACTATGTGCCGGGTGAAGCCTTCTACGCCAACATCGGCGGCACCAACCGGGTGCTGATCGACGCGAACGGCAATGTTCAGAAGTGGTCGCAGGGCAATAACAACAAGTGGAGCTCGACCACCATCGGGACCTTGAAGGCACAGGGGGATGGTACCTTCGAGATCTCCACCTCCTATGACAGCAACTACTGGGCATTGCAAAACGCGCTGGCTGTGCTGCCACTTCTGCTGGCCAATAACGTGACGCTGGAAGCGATCGGCATCGGCAGCAACGTCTCCATCGATACCCTGAAGCTGTTCGACAGTGATCAGATCGTGCAGTCCAACGTGTCAGCCAACGACCTGGCCAACGCCATCTTGGGCACCTCGGTGAACAACCTGCCGGGCAGCGACCGGATCGACGGCGGTGCCGGTGACGACATCCTGTTCGGTGATGCGATCCACTTTGCCGGCATCAACGGTGAAGGCTACGCGGCCATCAAGCAGTATGTGGCCGGCAAGCTGAGCGCAGGCTCGGTAACCGATGCCCAGGTCCATGACTACATCACGGATCATGCCAGCGAGTTTGATCAGTCCTCCAGCAATGACAAGGCGGACGTGCTGATCGGCGGCGATGGCAACGACATCCTGTTCGGTCAGGGTGGCGATGACTTCCTGTTTGGCGGTGCCGGCAACGACATCCTGTTCGGTGGTGCCGGCAACGACACCCTGTACGGCGAGAGCGGCAACGATACCCTGTACGGTGGCAGCGGCAACGATACCCTGTTTGGCGGCATCGGCGACGATACCTTGAGCGGTGGTCTGGGCAACGACATCCTGGTCGGCGGGCTTGGCAATGACATCCTCAAGGGGGATGGCGGCGCCGATACCTTCACCTGGCTGCAGGGTGATACTGCTGCGGGCAGCGTGGCCAAGGACTACGTGGTTGACTTCTCCAAGGCGGAGGGTGACAAGCTGGATCTGAGCGACCTGCTGGATCACGACGGTTCTCGCAACCAGAACGATCTGAAGAGCCTGCTCTCTGTCTTCCAGGACAGTGAAGGGGTGCATCTGCAGGTCAAGGAGAGCAGCGCCGCCCCCGTGACCCAGGAGATAGTGCTGATGAACCACACGTTCGACAGCCTCACCGGCAGCGCGTCGGCCACCTCGTCCCAGGTGATCGACTACATGCTCAACAACAACATGCTGGATATCGACAAGTAATCCGGTCGACCCCAGGCAAAAAGCGGCAGAGCAATCTGCCGCTTTTTTTATGGATGGCGCTATCGGGCTGGCTCGATGCTTACCCCCAAAGGGAGGTGAATGTGCGCCAGGGGCGGGAATTTAGGTGAATGACTACTGACAGGCTTGAAGAGAGCATGGGCGCGAGCGGGGTCTCGCTTTTTTTAATCAAGTTCAGCCATCATCTGGCCGACATAGGATAAGAATACGGGTCGTGTTGGGATTCTGACCCTTCTATACTATGGCGAGACTCGGGCAACGGACGTAAGGGCTTTATATGGCGAGCATATTGGATTCGGTGGATCAGCGTACCCAGTTGGTAGGGGAGAACCGCCTGGAGCTGTTGATGTTCCGTTTGGGATCCCAGCAGCTGTTTGCGATCAACGTGTTCAAAGTACGGGAAGTAGTCAAGCTGCCTCACCTCAACAAGATGCCCGGTGCACACCACAACATCAGCGGGGTGGCCAACATCCGCGGCACCTCCATTCCGGTGATCAACCTGCGCAGCGCCATCGGCATGCGCCCCATGCCCATCGATGCCGAATCCAACCTCATCATCACCGAGTACAACCGCACCATTCAGGGCTTTCTGGTCGGCCAGGTGGCCAACATCGTCAACATGACCTGGAAGGACATACTGCCGCCACCGCGTTCGGCCGGGCGGGCGAACTACCTGACCGCCATCACCCGCATTCCGGAGGATGGCGTTGACCAGATCGTCGAGATCATCGACGTGGAGAAGGTGCTGGCCGAGATCATCACCTACGACATCCGCATCTCGGAAGAGGTGCTGGATCGGGATATCCTGCCGGAAATGCATGGCCGCAAGGTGCTCATCGTCGACGACTCCAGCACGGCCCGCAACCTGGTGCGCGAGACCCTGGGCCAGCTGGGGCTGGAGGTGATCGAATGCCAGGATGGGCTGCAGGCGCTCAATCTGCTCAAGGGGTGGTGCGATGCGGGCAAGAAGGTGACCGACGAGATCCTGCTGATGATCACCGATGCCGAGATGCCGGAGATGGACGGCTACCGGCTGACCCACGAAATTCGCAGCGATGCTCGCATGTCCGATCTCTTCATCACCCTCAACACCTCTTTGAGCGGCAACTTCAACGAGGCCATGGTCAAGAAGGTGGGCTGCGATCGCTTCATCTCCAAGTTCCAGCCAGACTTGCTGGTTGGCGTGGCTCAGGAGCGGCTGCGCCAGATCCTGGAGCGCTGATTCAGGAGCAATAAAAAATCCCGCCAAGGCGGGATTTTTTATTGGGCCGTTCGAGCTGGATGGCGGACGAGGCGCTATGCCGTACTCATTGAGTCAGCAGCGGCTCGATGAAGCTGCCCACCCGGTCGCGGATCTGCGGCTGAGCGGCGGCGGTGGGGTGGATGCCATCGTTCATCATGAGTTCAGGGCGCAGCGCAATATCATCCATGAAGAAGGGCATCAGCGGCAGCTGATTAGCGCTGGCCAGTTCCGGGAAGATCTGCTCGAACTGGCGCAGGTAGCGGGCTCCGTAGTTGCGGGGCAGCTGGATCTGGGTCAACACGGTTTTTACCTGTTGCGCCTTGGTCAGCTCCACCATCTTGGCCAGGTTGTCCCGGGTGATGGCCGGTGCGAACCCGCGTAGCCCATCGTTGCCACCCAGCTCGATCAGCACCCAGTCCGGTTGATGTTCCTTGAGCAGAGCGGGTAATCTGGCCAGCGCCCCTTGCGTAGTTTCACCACTGATGCTGGCATTGATAAGCTGATGTTTACCCCCCTGCTGCTGCCATTTCTGATTGAGCAGGGCAGGCCAGCTCTGCTCCGCCGGCATCTGATAACCCGCACTCAGGCTGTCGCCCAGCACCAGCAGGGTCTGGGCCTGCACCGATGACACCAGGCAGCACAAGGCAAACAGGAAACGCGTCATGAATTCAACTCCCATTATCAATGTCAAGGGCCTGGGCAAGACAGTGCGCCTGGGCCAGGAAAGCCTCACCATCCTTGAAGGGATCGACCTGCAAGTCAATAGCGGCGAAACGGTGGCGCTGGTCGGTGCCTCCGGCTCCGGCAAGTCCACTCTGCTGGGGCTGCTGGCCGGGCTCGATCTGCCGAGCCAGGGGGATATCGAGATCCTCGGCCAGTCGCTGCTGAAGCTGGACGAGGAGGGGCGTGCCCGACTGCGGGCCGAGCAGGTGGGGTTCATCTTCCAGTCTTTCCTGCTGTTGCCCACCCTGAGTGCGCTGGAGAACGTCATGCTGCCCGCCGAGCTGCGCGGCGAGACCCGCTGCGAGCCGCGGGCCCGCGAGTTGCTGGCGGCGGTCGGCCTCAGTGAACGGCTGCACCATCTGCCACCGCGTCTCTCCGGCGGCGAGCAGCAGCGGGTCGCCATTGCCCGCGCCTTCATGACGAAGCCCAGCCTGCTGCTGGCCGATGAGCCCACCGGCAACCTCGACAGCAAGACCGGGGAGCGGGTGATCGAACTGCTGTTCGAGCTCAACCGCGAGCACGGCACCACGCTCGTGGTGGTGACCCATGATCACGACCTGGCCCGGCGTTGCCAGCGGCAGCTGGTGATGGCGGCGGGGCGACTGGAGGCGGCTGCGTCAGCATTCGAAGATGCCTCTGCAGCAAGAGTCAGGGAGCTGTGATGAGTCAGTGGCGACTGGGATTGCGCCTGTTGCGGCGCGAAGGATTCAACGGCGAACTGCGCTGGTTCGTGCTGGCGCTGGCGCTGAGCGTGGCCTGTGTGCTGAGCGTGGCCCTGGTGGCGGATCGGCTGGATGCCGGGCTCAAAGCCTCGGGGCGGGACTTTATCGGTGCCGACCGGGCGCTGCGTTCGGCCACGCCGGCGCCGGCCGGCTGGCTCGAACAGGCGGCAAAAACGGGTCTGGCGGTGCAGACCACGGTCAGCTTCAACAGCATGCTGTTTCATGGGGATGCCTTGCAACTGGCCTCCATCCGCGCCGTGCCTGAGGATTTCCCCTTTTACGGCAAGCTGGAGCTGAGCCCGCAGAGGGCACCGGCGCCTGGCGAGATCTGGCTCTCCGCCCGGGTGATGCAACTGCTGGCGGCCAAGCCGGGGGATGAGCTGGAAGTGGGCAATACGGTGCTCAAGGTGGCGGGAGTGCTGGGTCAGGAGCCGGATCAGGGCTTCAGTCCCTTCCTGTTGGCGCCGAGGGCGTTGATCCACAGCGCCGATGTGGAGGCGACCGGCGCCCTGCTGCCGGGCAGCCGCCAGCAGTGGCGCTACCTGTTCAAGGGCACCCGCGAGCAGGTGGCCGAGTATGAACGCTGGCTCAAACCCAGACTCAAGGCGGGGCAGAAGCTGATCAAGCCGGATGACCAGGGCTCCCAGGTGGGCCGCTCGCTGGCCAATGCCGAGCGCTTCTTCCGGCTCGCTTCCCTGGCTGGGGTGCTGCTGGGCGCGCTGGCCATGGGTATCGCGGTGCGTCACTTCGCCGAGCGCCAGACCAACATGGTGGCGCTGCTCAAGACGCTCGGCGCGTCGCGGCGCACGCTTTGGCAACTGATGGGCACCCTGCTGCTGTCGCTGACCTTGGTCGGCGCCCTGCTCGGTCTGGTGGCGGGCAGCGCCATGCAGTGGTTGACCCTGCATCTGCTGGGCAACCTGCTGCCGGCCGATCTGCCGCCGCCGTCGTGGCGCCCCTTCGCGCTGGGGCTGGCGGTAGCCTTCTTCATCACCCTGCTGCTGGCCTTCGTGCCCTTCCTGCGCCTGCTCAAGGTGCCGCCGCTGCGGGTGCTGCGCCGCGAGCTGGAGGCGGGGATCCCGCCCTGGCTGGCGTTGCCGGTGGCGCTGCTCGGCCTGTTTGGGCTGGTGTGGGGCTTCACCGCTGACGCGACCCTGGCGTTGGGGCTGATCGGCGGCATGGGTCTGTTGATGGGGCTGCTGGCAGTGATCGCCTCCCTGCTGCTGCGACTGGGGCGGCGGGTACAGGGCCCCCATGCGCTGCGGCTGGCCATCAGCCACCTCTCCCGCGAGCGGGGCAGTGGTCTGTTCCAGCTGGCGGGCTTTGCGCTGGCACTCATGCTGTTCGGTCTGCTGTGGGCGGCGCGGGTCGACCTGCTCGGCGAGTTTTCGGCCCGGCTGCCGGCGGATGCCCCCAACCGCTTCCTAGTCAACGTGGCAGACGGGGAGCGGGAGGGGATCCTGGCCGATCTGCGCCAGGCGGGGGCCGTGACTTCGGACTTCTACCCCATGGTCCGTGGCCGGCTGGTCAGCATCGCCAGCGAGGCGGTGCGCGACACGGATGAAGATGGCCGCGAGGGGGTCAATCGCGAGCTCAACTTCACTACCACCGCCACCCTGCCGCCGGACAACACCCTGACCGCAGGACGCTGGCTGGACGGCCCCGGCCAGGTATCGGTAGACAAGGATCTGGCCAAGCGACTCGACATAGCCCTCGGCGACACCCTGGGCTTTACCATCGAGGGGCGCAGCTTCAAGGCGAAGGTGACCAGCCTGCGGGCCATCAAGTGGGACAACATGCGCCCCAACTTCTACATGATCTTCTCGCCGGACGTGCTAGCTCCCTTCTCCCAGACCTGGCTCGGCAGCTATCGTCTGCCGGAGCAGGGCCGGGTGGCCGAGGTGGAGCTGATCCGCCGGCACCCTACGGTGAGCCTGATCGATGTGGACGATTTGATCGTGCGGCTGACGGCGGTGTCGGATCAGGTGAGCCGGGCGCTGGGGCTGATGCTGGGGCTGGTGACGGTGGCGGCGCTGCTGGTGCTGCTGACCCAGACCCAGGCCAGCATGGCCCATCGGCGCCGGGAACTGCTACTGATGCGCACCCTGGGGGCCGGCAGCGAGCTGCTCAGGAAGATGCTGCGCTGGGAGCTGGTTGCCAGCGGCCTGCTGGCGGGATTGTGCGCCGCCATGGTGGTCGAGCTCTGCTCCTTCGGCCTGCAGTGGTGGTGGTTCGAGGGGCAGTGGCAGTTCCACTGGGCCATCTGGGCCGGTCTGCCGTTGCTGGGGGCCGTGCTGGTGACACTGGCCGGGCAGGGCATGCAGCGTCAGCTGCTGGCGGGCACCCTGAGCGATCGGCTGCGGGGACTGGGGCAGGGCCTGCTCTGAGCACCAGATCCTGCGCGGATGCCGCGAGGCACAACAACAATCAGCCCGGCCAATGGCCGGGCTGATTGTTATCCGGTTGGCTGAAGAGCCCGGTCAGCGGGCTGTACTGAGCAAATTGGCAAGGGCCTGGGGCAGTTCCGGGTAGGTGAAGTGGAAGCCGGCCTGCTGCAGACGGGTCGGCAACACCCTCTGGCCGGTGAGCAGCAGATCGGCCGCCTCGCCCATCAGCAGCTGCAACAGGGGGGCCGGCACGAAGAAGAGGTGCGGCCGGTGCAGGGTGCCGGCCAGAGTCTGGCTGAACTCGCGGTTGCTGACCGGCTGCGGCGCCGTGCCGTTGAAGAGGCCGTCGCACTCCTCGTGATCCAGCAGGAACAGGATGGCGCGCACCAGATCCTGAATGTGGATCCAGCTCATGATCTGGTTTCCCGTGCCCATGGGGCCGCCGAGGCCGAGGCGATAGGGAGGCAGCATCCTGGGCAGGGCGCCGCCGTCGGTGCCGAGCACCAGCCCGATGCGCACGATGCAGACCCGGGTATGCTTGCTGCGGGCCTCGCGGGCCAGGGTTTCCCACTGCTGGCAGAGCTGATGGGTGAATTCGTCGTGAGGGGTCTGGCACTGTTCGTCCAGCGGCGCATCGCCCTGGCGGCCATACCAGCCGATGGCGGAGGCGTTGATCAGCACCCTGGGCGGGGTGTCGGAGAGCTTGATGAGATCGACCAGCTGCTCGGTCAGCAGCCAGCGGCTGTCGCAGAGTTGCTGCTTGCGCCGCTCGCTCCAGCGGCCGGCGGCGATGGGCTCTCCCGCCAGGTTGATGACCGCATCCACGTCGTTGAGGTTGTCGAGCCGGTCCAGGGTGTCGATCAGCTTGACGTCGTGGCCGAGCAGATCGTAGGCGCGGCTGCCCTGGCGGGTCAGCACCAGCACCTCGTGCGCCACCTTGAGGTGGGCCACCAGGCGGCGACCGATAAAGCCCGTCCCGCCCGTGATCAATATTTTCATATCCAGACTCCCTGACGCTGTTGGCTCTACTCTAGTGGGCCTGCGCAAGATGAACAAGCAACTGTTTTTGCAAAGATTATAATCGTCACTGCAGACGTGGGAGGCGCTCACCCAGGGTGTAAGCCGTCATGTCGCCTGCCCTGACGGGGCGCCTTGCCCTGTTGTCCAATGCATCAGAAGATGCTTGTCAGGAAAGGGGATAGGAGTAGACTCGTCCGCCTTTTCACCGTTGCCGCGAGGGGGAGTATGCCGTTTCGTCGTTTGAGGTTGCGCCAGTTTTATACCCGGCTGGGGGCGGCACTGCTGGCCGGCCTGCTGCCCCTGCTGCTCGGCGTGCTGATCGTCTCCTGGCAGACCTTTGCCGGCATGAAACAGGATGCCGAAGAGCGCCTGCTCCATGCTCGCAACATGCTGGAGCGCACTCTGGATCACGCTCACCAGGCGGCCGCCATGGTAGAGGGCAGCGTCGGGCGCCCCTGCGAGGAGGTGGTGCAGGGGCTGCGGGATCAGGTGGCCACCATACCGGACGTGCGCACCGTCAACCTGGCCAGGGGGGAAGTGGTCTACTGCACCTCGCTCTATGGCTCCTATCATGGCCCCTTCAAGCTGGCCGACTACGCCAACGGCCAGCTGGATCTGATGCGGGGCAACCCGGTGACCCCGGATCGGCCTCTGGTGGTCTATCGCCAGCCGGTGGGGGAGTACAGCGTGCTGGTCGGGGTCGACGGTTACTATCTGCACAACATCCTCGACATGCTCAGCCGCAACTCGCCGCTGACCCTGGTGATCGGGGCGCAGAGCATGCTGGCCAACGGCCAGATCCATGACGAAGTGCCGCCCGTGGTGCTGGGGTCGCTGGAGCAGGTCTCCGGCAAGTACCCGTTTCGGGTCGTCACCGAGCTCTCCTATGACGAGTACGGCAGCCACATCTGGACCTACTCCCGCGCCAGCCTCATCATCTATCCCCTGCTGGGGCTGGTGGTGGGCTGTCTGGTCTACTGGCTGACCGGCCGCTCGACCTCTCCCTCTCAGGAGCTGCGGCGAGCGCTGGATCAGCGCGAGTTCATCCCCTACCTGCAGCCGGTGGTGACCGGTGACGACGCCCACTGGAGTGGCTGCGAGGTGCTGATGCGCTGGCAGCATCCGCGCCAGGGCCTCATCTCGCCGGATCGCTTCATCCCGCTGGCCGAAGACAGCGGCCTCATCGTGCCCATGACCCGCCTGCTGATGGAGCAGGTGCGCGAACAGTTCGCAGGCCGAGTGCACAGCCTGCCCAGAGGGTTCCACTTCGGCTTCAACATCAGCGCCAGTCACTGCAAGGATCTGAGCCTGGTGGAGGATTGTCGCCAGTTCATCAATGCGTTTCGGGAGAACCCCGTCAAGCTGGTGCTGGAGCTGACCGAGCGGGAGCTGATCGTGGCGGACGAGACGACCGACCGGCTGTTTGCCGAGCTGCATCAGCTGGGGGTCTTCATCGCCATCGACGACTTCGGTACCGGCCACTCCAGCCTCACCTACCTGCAGCAGTTCCAGGTGGACTTTCTCAAGATTGATCAGAGCTTCGTCGGCATGATCGGCTCGGATGCCCTCTCCAGCCATATCGTCGAGAACGTCATCGATCTGGCGACCCGGCTCGGTCTGCAACTGGTGGCCGAAGGGGTGGAGAACGAGGTGCAGGCCGCCTATCTGCGGGCGCGTCAGGTGACCTTCCTGCAGGGTTATTTCTTTGGCCGGCCGATGCCGATGAAGGAGTTTGCCGCCCTGCTGACGAAGGCCTGAGCCAGCCCGCCACCCATAAAAAAACCAGCGACCTTGGTCGCTGGTTTTTTTTCATCCCGAGGCCTGTCAGAGCATGCGGGCGAGGGCGCGGCACAGACGCTTGACCCCCTCCTCTATGGTGGCTTCATCCACGCAGGAGAAGCTCAGGCGCAGGGTGTTCTGGATCTCGGGGCGCACATAGAAAGGGGCGCCGGGTACGAAGGCCACCTTCTCCTTGATCGCCTCGTCAAACAGCGCCATGGCGCTGACGCTGGCGGGCAGGGTCAGCCAGAGGAACATGCCCCCTTCCGGCCGGGTATAGCTGACGCCGGGCGGGCAGTGACGGGCCAGGGCGGCCTCCATGGCGGCGCGCTGGCGGCCATAGACCTCCTTGATCTTCTCGAGGTGGGCGTCCAGCGAGTTGTCGATCAGGAAGCGGTGCAGCACTTGCTGGCTGAAGGCGTTGCTGTGCAGGTCTGTCGCCTGCTTGGCGATGGTAACCTTCTTGCGCAGCCAGTCCGGCACCAGCATCCAGCCGAGGCGGAAGGCCGGAACGACGGTTTTGGAGAAGGAGCCGAGCAGCACGGTATTGTTCGGCGCCAGCTTGGCGATGGGGGGCAGGTGCTCGCCCTCGAAGCGCAGCTCGCCGTAGGGGTCGTCTTCCACCATCAGCAGCTCGTGGCGTACCAGCCGCTCGGCCAGCGCCTCGCGATTGGCGCGGCTGTAGGAGACGCCGCTCGGGTTCTGGAAGTTGGGCACGCCGTACAGCAGCTTGGCGTTGGAGCCGCTCGCCAGCAGCGCATCCAGCGCCGCCAGATCCAGCCCTTCTTCACCGAGGGTGATGGGCTTGAAGGCAGGTTGATAGACGGAGAAGGCCTGGATGGCGCCAAGATAGCCCGGCTCCTCGATGATGAGGTCTTGCCCCTCGTCGATCAGCACCTTGCCCAGCAGATCCAGCGCCTGCTGGGAGCCGCTGGTGATGAGGATGTTGTCCGGATTGACCTGCATGCCGTGGCGGGCCAGATAGCGGTCGGCGATGTACTGGCGCAGCGGGGCGAAGCCCTCGGTGGCCGCATACTGCAGGGCCGCGGCGCCCTGCTCGCGCAGCACGTCCTGGCAGGCCTGCTCGATGGCCTTGACCGGGAACAGGTGCGGATTGGGCAGGCCGCCGGCGAAGGAGATGATCTCCGGATTGGCGGCAACTTTGAGGATCTCGCGGATGAAGGAAGGTTCTACCTTCTCGAAGCGCTGGGCAAAAAAGGGCTGCATAGGATTCTCTCTGGCGTGGTGAGCGGTCGCTCCATTCGACCGCCAAGTTATCCGTTTGTATCAGATTTAAAAAATGAGGCAATGGCTGTAACAAAAATCGATAAAAAAGGGCAGGTTTGGCACCTGCCCGAATTTTATCGGCCGGGGAAGGCCGCGAGGCGTAAAAGCCCCGGTTCAGCGGCGAGATGGCAGGGTTACAGACCCGGCTCCCTGAGGAAGCGGAGCATCAGATCGGTGTTGGCACCGAGTTGCTGCTGCACCCGGCCCGGGAACAGCTCGGCCATCTTGTCGAGGCGGTCGTACTGGGTATGCCAGATCTTGCCCCACTGTGTTTCGCTGCCCCGATCACAGGCGCTCTTGGTGGCCTCGTCGTAGCAGTCCCACAGCGCCGGATTGGTGGTCTGGGAGTAGCCGTCATAGCCATCTTCCCCGTTGATGGTGAAGTTGGTGGCCTCCACGTAGGCGACGGGCACCCCCAGGCAGGCGAACGGCGCATGATCGGACCAGCCGCCGGTCTCCCCCTCAGGGTAGCCATCATAGCTGGGATGAATGGCAAACGGGGTGGCGGTCTGTTTGGAGATGGCTAGCAGGCGATCCCGTACCTTGGGATCGAAGCTGTAGCGGCTCGGGTCGGCACACTTGTACTTGGCCACGTTGGAGTGGGCCGAGTGAACGTAGACAAGGTCGCCCCCAGCGATGGTGTCGTAGTTCACCATGGCCAGCAGCTTGGCAACGGCGGCGCTGTCGAGGCTAGCGGCATAGGCCTTGGAGCCGTTGAGGCCGTTCTCCTCGGCGCCAAAGAAGGCGAAGCGTACCGTGTAGGGCAGGGTCTGCCCCTTGAGCGCTTCGGCGACCGCCAAGAGGGCTGCGACCCCGGCACCATTGTCGGTGGCCCCCTCGGAGCCCTGCTTGTCGCCTGTGCTGTCATAGTGGGCACCGATCAGGATCACCTTATCGCTCTTGCCCTTGAGCTCGGCGACGAGGTTCTGGGAGGCCTTGCTGGTTCCGCTCTGGGTGTAGGTGAAAGGCTGGCGCTGCACCTCGTAGCCCCAGCCGGCCAGATGGTCCTGGATCCAGGCGGCGGCGCGGGTCTCGGCCTCGCTGCCGGTGGGTCTGGCGCCGATCCCCTCGGCGGTGGAACTCAGCTGCACCAGGTATTCATAGGCCTGCTCGGCGGCGGAGGGGGCCTGTGAATCGTTGCTGGAGGTGTTGCACCCGGCCAGCAGGGCTGTGATGGCAAACGCCAATGCTGTGTGTTTCATACTGCAATCCTTTGTTGTGTATGGTTTTATTTGCGCAGGTCAGGATGCGCCCGAGCCCCGGCAGATTCTGTGAACGGGGTGGCATTTGTCAATCGCGGTGGCGGAATTGGTCTGTGTCGGGGGATTTGTTGCGTGAAACACTTGCGCCTTGGGCCTATCTTGGGATAATTCGCTACCCTGTTTCGCCAAGCGATGAAATGACGAGCAATTTCGCGTTCATCGGCGAGGTGGAGCGATGAAACAACGAGCAATTCATCTCGGTCGTCTGTGACCAGCACGACGAGATAGCTAGCAATCCATTTATGTCGTCTGTGACCCAGACCGATGCAATAAACGAGCAATTTGATTATGCCTGTGACCCAAGATGTATTTAACGAAGACGGCAAGTTCATGCGCAAGATCCGCAGCTTTGTCCGTCGCGAAGGCCGCCTGACCAAAGGGCAGGAGAAGGCTCTGGAGGAGCTGTGGCCGGTCATGGGCATCGATTTCGCACCGGAGCCGCTCGATCTGGTTGCCCTGTTTGGCCGCGAGGCCCCTGTGGTGCTGGAGATCGGCTTTGGCATGGGCGCCTCCCTGGTGGAGATGGCCAAGAATGCCCCCGAGAAGAACTTCATCGGTATCGAAGTGCACTCACCGGGTGTCGGTGCTTGCCTGGGCACAGCCCAGGAAGCGGGGGTCACCAATCTGCGTGTCATCTGCCACGACGCGGTCGAGGTGCTGGAGCACATGATCCCGAACGGCTCGCTCGCCTGCCTGCAGCTGTTCTTCCCGGATCCCTGGCACAAGAGCCGTCACCACAAGCGCCGCATCGTCCAGCCGGCCTTTGCCCAGGACATTCGCCAGAAGCTGGCCATCGGTGGCGTGTTCCACATGGCCACCGACTGGGAGAACTACGCCGAGCACATGCTGGAAGTGATGAGCGCCGCCGAGGGCTACGAGAACACCTCCGCCACCGGTAACTGGGTGGCGCGTCCGGACTGGCGTCCGCTGACCAAATTCGAACAACGTGGCCACCGTCTCGGTCACGGGGTGTGGGATCTGATTTTCAAACGTGTCAACTAACTGAAGGAGCTATCATGGCCAATCGTAGCCGCCGCCTGCGCAAGAAACTGCGCGTCGATGAATTCCAGGAAATGGGCTTCGACATCAGTTTCAATTTCCCGGTCGGCACTGCCGAAGAGACCATCGATGCCGTAGTCGATGCGATGATCGATGAAGTGATCGAACCCCGCAAACTGGCCTTCGCCGGTTCCGGCCACCTGGCCTGGGAAGGGATGATCTGCACCCAGCAGCTGGGCAAGTGCAGCGAAGAAGACCGCGCCGCCGTCAAAACCTGGCTGGAAGGCAAAGGAATGGAAGCCGTGGTGGTTTCCGAGCTGTTCGACCTCTGGTACGGCGAACCCGCCTGATATCAGGCCGGCTGTGGCAGGCGCCCCGGTTCGACAGCCTGCGACAGCAGATAGACAAGTCCCGCCGCTGGCGGGATTTTTGTCGGTGGTGATGGGATCTCCACGTTAGTTATGGAATCGCTTATGGTGTTGTCATCCGAATTACTGGCCAGCATCCTGGATGAGGTGCGCCCGCTGCTCGGACAGGGCAAGGTGGCCGACTATATTCCCGCACTGGCCCAGGTGCCGGCCGATCGGCTCGGGATCGCCGTCTGTACCGTCGAAGGGGAGCTGTTCACCGCAGGTGACGCCTTCGAGCCCTTCTCCATCCAGAGTATCTCCAAGGCCTTGAGCCTGACCCTGGCGCTCACCCTCTATCAGGAGGAGGAGATCTGGGCCCGGGTCGGCAAGGAACCCTCTGGCCAGCCCTTCAACTCCCTGGTGCAGCTTGAGTTCGAGCAGGGCATTCCCCGCAACCCCTTCATCAACGCCGGTGCCCTGGTGGTGAGCGATCTGCTGGAAACCCGCCTTACCGCCCCGCGTCAGCGCACCCTGGAGCTGGTCCGCCGCCTCTCGGGCAACCCGGCCATCATGGCGGATCAGGTAGTGGCCCGCTCCGAATATCAGCACTCTGCCCGCAATGCGGCCATCGCCTATCTGATGAAGGCCTATGGCAACTTCGAGAACGAAGTGGACAAGGTGCTGCAGAGCTACTTCAATGCCTGTGCCATCCGCATGAGTTGTGTCGATCTGGCGCGGGCCTTCATCTATCTGGCCAACCGTGGCGTGCCGCTTGGAGAAAGCTCCCCGCTGCTGCCGGCCCGCACCACCAAGCAGGTCAACGCCCTGCTCGCCACCTGCGGCCTCTATGACGAGGCGGGGGATTTTGCCTATCGGGTCGGCATGCCAGGCAAGTCGGGGGTCGGTGGCGGCATCATCGCCCTCATCCCGGGGGAGTTGTGCGTCTGTGTTTGGTCGCCCGAGCTCAACAAGGCGGGTAACTCGCTGGCGGGCACGGCCGCGCTGGAACTGCTGGCCGAGCGTCTGGGCCGCTCCATTTTTTAACCTTGTCACTCTGAATCGAGAGATCACCATGAAACGAATAATGAGCTTGTTACGGGCCACCCTGGCGACCTTGTTGCTCTGGCATGCCCTGCCGACCCTGGCAGCCGAGCTGCCACCGCTCTCGCTGGCTGACGCCAAGGCCAAGGCGGCGGTCATTCTGGATACCCGCGCCAGCTACTTCTACCAGGGCTGGCCCATGGAGGGCGAGCAGCAGGGAGGCCACGTGGCCGGTGCCGAGAACCTCTCCGCCGACTGGAAGTACAGTGATGAAGAGTGGCCGGCGGCGCTGGAGACCAAGGGGCTGCAGGCCGAGCGGCCGGTGGCGCTCTACGGTGCGCCGCGCGAGGTGGCCGAAGTGGCCCGCCTGCTACGCCAGCAGGGCATCAAGCAGCTGTTCGAGCTGCAGGGCTGGAAAAGTGCGCCGCGCGAGCATCTGGCCCGCTGGCAGCAGCTGGTCCATCCGCGCTGGTTGGCCGACCTGCAGGAGGGCAAGCCGGTGGTGGCTGCGCCCAAGGGCGACTGGAAGCTGTTCGAGGTGGCGTGGGGTTCACCCAAGGCCTATCTGCTGAGCCACATACCGGGGGCCGGCTACATCGACACCAACCGGCTGGAAGAGGAGCCGCTGTGGAACAAGGTCTCTGACGAGGCGCTCAAGAAGTTGCTGCTGGAGAACGGCATCCGTCACGACACCACCGTCATCCTCTACGGTCGCAACACCATGGCGGCGGCCCGTGCGGCCCACCTGATGATGTATGCGGGCGTCGAGGACGTGCGACTGCTGGACGGCGGCCTGGATGCCTGGTTCGTGCAGCACCTGCGCACCGAGACCGGGCTGGCCAACACCTTCAAGCCGGCCAAGGAGTTTGGCGTCGCCATCCCGGCTCATCCCGAGTACTACACCACCCTGAGTCAGGCCAAAAAGCTGCTCAAGCAGCCCGACGGCGCCCTGGTCAGCGTGCGCACCTGGGACGAGTTCGTCGGCAACACTTCCGGCTACAGCTACATCAAGCCGAAGGGCGATATTCCGGGCGCCAAGTGGGGGCGTGGTGGTGTGGATGCCAACAGCATGAGCGACTTCCACAACCCGGACGGCACCATGAAGCCGGCCCGCGAGATCCTCGCCATGTGGGATGAGTGGAACATAGAGCCGACCCAGCAGGCCGCCTTCTACTGCGGTACCGGCTGGCGCGCCTCCGAGGCCTTCTTCTACGCCTGGCTGATGGACTGGAAACGGATCAGCGTCTACGACGGCGGCTGGTACGAGTGGAGTGCCGATCCCAAGAACCCCACGGTGACCGGCGAGCGCAAGCCAGCCAAGTAACTGATAATCCAGAGCAGGCCGGACCCATGTCCGGCCTTTTTGTTGCCGCATTCGTAGCACGGGCGAGGGGACACTACACTTTTTGCGAAGGGATATCAGATCGACGTGAGGAGTGACTGATGAAACGGATATGGATAGGCCTGCTGGTCGCGGGCGTGCTGGGACAGGGGGCGATGGCCGCCGAGCGGGCGCGTTATCTGGTGCAGCTCAAGCCGGGGGCGGAGGCGGCCGTACTGGCCCAGAGCCGGGGAATGGGCGGCGAGCTGGCCCTGGCGCTGAAGGAGCAAAATGCCCTGGCGCTCTGGTTGCCGTCGGCGGCCGCCACGGCGCTGGCGCACAATCCCAACGTGCTCTGGGTTGAGCCGGATGCCAAGCGCTATGTCAGCGCCGAGACCCTGCCCTACGGCATTCCCATGGTGCAGGCGCCGCAACTGAGCGATGCCGCCGCCGGCGAAGTGCTGGTGTGCATCATAGATTCGGGCTACAGCGGCGGTCACCCGGACTTGCCTCATGGCCCCCAGGTGCAGGGTTATGACGATGCCGGTACCGGCAACTGGGACAGCGACGAGAATAGCCATGGCACCCATGTGGCGGGCACCATAGCCGCAGTGGGGGGCAATGATCTGGGCGTGCTCGGGGTGTTGCCGAACCAGAGCGTGCCGCTGCAGATCGTCAAGGTGTTCGGGGCCAACGGCTGGGCCTACTCCTCCAACCTGGTGGGGGCGCTCAATGCCTGTCAGCAGGGGATGAGCAGCCGCGGTTTCACCCGCATGGTCATCAACATGAGCCTGGGGGGCAGCGTGCCCAGCAAGACCGAAGAGAGAGCCTTCAACCAGGCCTACAGCCAGAACGTGTTGAGCGTGGCTGCGGCGGGCAATGCGGGCAACACCAGCAAGTCCTATCCGGCCTCCTACAGCAGCGTGGTGAGCGTGGCCGCCATCGATGCCAACAAGCAGCTGGCCTATTTCTCCCAGCGCAACGATCAGGTGGAGCTGGCCGCCCCCGGTGTCTCTGTGCTCTCCACAGTGCCGACCGGGTACGCCTACTACAGCGGCACCTCGATGGCGACGCCGCACGTGGTCGGGGTGGCCGCCCTGGTCTGGTCGCAGCGACTGGAGTGCAGCAACGATCAGCTGCGCCAGACCCTGCGCAGCAGCGCCCAGGATCTGGGTGCCCTGGGGCGCGACAACAGCTTCGGCTACGGTCTGGTGCAGGCGAAGGCGGCCGCTGACAAGCTGGCACTTGGCTGCGGGTCCGGTACCGGAGGCGGTGGCAGTAGCAAACCGGGTGGGCGCAAGTAGCTGATTCTTGATGTTGATCCCGTTGCGGCAAGGGTGGCAAACGGGCTCATCTGGTTGAGCTAGGCTTCAGTCACCACCCTCGTGGTGAGGGTGAAGCGGGAGGCGAAACAGGCGATGAAGCAACTGATGATGATCCTGGTGTGTGCCCTGGCGTTGGCGGGGTGCAGCTCGCAATACATCATGAGCACCAAGGATGGCAAGATGATCACCACCGACAGCAAACCCAAGCTGGATGAGAGTACCGGCATGTACCGTTACTACGACACCGAGGGGCGGGAGGTGATGATCAAGAAGGATGACGTCACCCAGATCATGGAGCGTTGAGGCTCTCCTCAAGCAACAAGGGCTGCCCGCGGGCAGCCCTTGTCATTTTTGGTGCTCAGGCCGTCTGGGGCACCTGGCGGTTCACCTGACCCACGAACAGCTGATGGAAACGGGAGTGGGAGTTGGCCAGCAGGCTGACCGGCGAGCCCTGCTCCACTACTGTGCCGGCCTCCATCACCACCACCTTGTCCACCGACAGCAGCGGCTCCAGATGGTGAGCGATCACCAGGTAGCTGGCCTCCGGCCGGTAGCGATAGAGCAGCTCCGCCATCTTGCGCATGCCGCCGTGGTCGAGGTCCGAGGTGGCCTCGTCCAGCACGATGAGCGGGCGGCGCGACAGCAGGATGCGGGCGATCACCAGCAGCTGGGTCTCGCCGGCGGAGAGCTGCAGTTTGTCGAGCTCCTCGTCCAGCCGGCCGGCGCAGCGCTCGGCCAGCCCCACCCGGGCCAGTGCCTGCTCCAGTGCCGCGTCGTCATGCTCGGTCAGGGGCGCCAGGTTGGCCCGCAGGGTACCGAAGAAGGTGAGCGGGATCTGGGAGACGGTGTCGTAGAGATCGCACACCGCTTCCGGCGCCAGCCGGGAGAGCGGCTGCTCGCCGTAGTAGATCTCCCCCTGGGTGGCGGGATACATGGCCTGCAGCACTCCCAGCAGCGAGCTCTTGCCGGCGCCGGTACGGCCGCACACGCCCACCTTCTCGCCGGGGGCCAGCTCGAAGTTGACCTTGTGCAGCGCCCACTGGCTGGCCTGGGGATAGCGCAGCCCCAGGTTGTCGAAGCGTACCTTGGGGTGAGCGGTGGCGAGGGCCTCCCCCTCCTGGCGCTCGCTCTCTATTTCGCTGTATTCGCGCACCCGCTCCACCGCGTTCATCACCTGCTCCACCTCGGCGAAGGTGCGGATGAGGGAGTTGAGCATGGCGGAAGCGGTAAAGGCATAGGTGATGGCCACGGCCCCCAGCAGCGAGCTGTTACCAAAGGCCACCATCAGCGCCACGGCGCCCACGAGAGCTGCGGAGAGCAGGGTCTGGTGCATGCCGAGCCAGCGGTTGATGGAGGTGGTGGTGTACCAGCTGCGCAGGTTGTTGTCATAGTGCAGCAGCACCTGATCCAGCGCGAAGCGCTCGGCCCCGGCCAGGCGCAGGGCGGGGGCGCCGCGGATGGTCTCGCTGATGCTGATGTAGAGCGGCGAACGCAGCACCGACGCCTGTCGCCGCAGCTTGAGCTGCACCGCCCGGTAGCGGCGCTGCAGCACGTAGAGGGCCCAGCCCACCAGGGGGGCGATGAGCAACAACAGCGGCATGTTGACGCCGATCACCACCACCTGCAGCGCCACCGACACTAGCATGCCGAACAGCCCCATCAGCATCGACAGCAGGATCTCCTGGGCTTCCCCCAGATCCCGGTCGAAGCGGTTGAGGATGCGCCCCTGCGGCACCTTGTCGAAGAAGGCCATGGGGGCGCGGCTGATGCGCCCCAGCATGCCGTCAAACAGGGTCCAGGCCAGCTTGAGGCCGAGTTTGTAGTTGATGACCCGCACCACCATGATGCAGGTGAGGGAGCCCGCCCCCAGCAGCACATAGATGCCGAGCAACTCGCTCACCTCGGTCACCCCGGCCTTGCCGCCGAGCCAGAGATCCGAGGCGATGCGCAGCCCCTCCTGACCCAGGGTGAGCAGCAGGGTGAGCAGGATGGCGCCGGGCGCGGCCAGGCGCTGCCACATGAAACCGAACAGCCCCCAGTCCACCTTGCCTTCCACCACCTTCTCTTCATTGAACTGCTCCGCCTCTTGGGGCGGCACCGGCGGGGTGGGCTGGGGATGCTGGATAAGATCCGCCAGCTGGTGGGCATCGAGCTCCACCAGTTCGCCCTGCTCGATGCGGATCACCCGATCGCAGTGGGCCAGCACGTCCGGGTCGTGGCTGACCAGGAGCCGGGTCGGCCCCGGCTTGAAGGCGAGCCCCGGCTCCAGCACCTGGGCCGAGACGATGGGGTCGAGCGCCGAGAGGGGGTTGTCCAGCAGCAGGATGTCGGCCCGGGCGTAGAGGGCGCGGGCCAGGGCGACCCGCTGCTGCTGACCGCCGGAGAGACGGGTGCCGAGCTCGCCCACCAGGGTCTGATCGCCGTGGCTGAGCAGCTCGAGGTCGGCGCCCAGCGCACAGGCCCCCAGCACCCAGCGATAGCGCTCGGCGTGCCAGGGCTGGCCAAACAGGATGTTGTTGCGGATGGTGTCGTTCATCAGCCAGGGCTTGTGGCCCAGATGGGCGACCCGGCCGTGGCGGCGGATGCTGCCCTCGAAGCTGTCGTCAAAGCCGGCGACCAGGTGCAGCAGGCAGCTCTTGCCCGCCCCGGTGGCGCCGGTGATCCCCACCAGTTCCCCCGGCTGGATAAACAGGCTGGCCCCCTGCAGCACGGTTTTTTGCTGGTGCAGGGCGGTGACGTTGTCGAGCTGCAGGGCCCCCGCCGGCAAGCTTGAGTCGGTGAGATCCCGATGCTGCTCGGGGCTGTTGAGGAACTCGCACAGCCGGTTGAAGCCGGTGTTGAAGTTGATCAGGGTGCGGATGAGGTAGGGCAGCCGCATCATGGGGATGCGCAGCACGGTGAACAGGGCGATGGTGGTGAACACCTGGGGCAGGGTGAGCTCTCTGCCCGACACCAGATAGGTGGTGAAGGTGGCCAGGGTCACCAGCAGCGGGGTGCTCAGCATCAGGCTCTCGTTGATGGCATCGAGCCGGAGCACCCGTCCCAGCACTCCCAGCTCCTGCTGGCGTTTGTGGCCGGCGGCCCGGGTGAAGAAGGCGCCTAGCCCGTTCTGGCGTACCAGCCGCAGCTTCTTGATGTACTCCGCCAGGATGCCGTTGCGCTCATCCTGCTGGCGCTTGAGCTGCTGCTCCTGCTGGTTCATGCGCCGCACCACCCGGGTGGAGATGAGCAGCAGCAGGGTGAGCACTGCAAAGCCCACCAGGCCGGCGCTGCCCACCTGCCACACCAGCAGGGCAATGGTGCCGAGCAGTTGCAGCAGCATGGTGAGCGGCATGGCGGGGTCAGCCAGGATCCAGGTGATATCCCACACGTCCCGGTTGATCAGGTTCTGCACCCGGCCACCGGCCCGGTCGTCGAAGCTCTTGCCGCCCAGCTTCATCACCTTGGCGAGCAGGGACTCGGCCAGCAGGCGGCGGATGGGCACGTGCATCTTGAGCGCCAGCTGCAGCGAGTGCTCCGCCAGCATGCCGGAGGCGAGCACGGAGGCGAACAGGGCCAGGGCCAGCAACAGCTTGTGGCCGGTGTCAGCGCCGGTGCCAAGCTGGGTCATGCTGTGGTTGAGCAGCCAGGGGCTGGCCAGGGTGGCCAGCATGCCGAGCAGCTGCAGCAGAGTGAGCAGGCCGATGCGGCCGCGATACTGGCGCCAGATAAAGGCGGTGATGGGCCAGGGGCGCACCGGCTGGGCGGCGGTGAGCGCGAGGAAGGCGTCGGCGCGGCCATCGCGCCTGTCTTCCGGCAGCAGGGGATAGAGATCGTCGAGGTTGACCTGGGGCTCGGTCAGCCCCTTGCGCTGCAACGGGCCGGTCCAGTGATAGAAGAGGCGGCTCAGCCAGCCGGCCGATATTTCCGGATGATCCAATGGGTGTCCTTATTATTTTGTGCTGCTTCCAGGGGGTGGGGCGGCTCATGGGCCGCCCTCGATATTGTCGTCTTGCTGCGGGCGCGAGCCCGGCGGGATCAGCGATCCCGATTCATGCGGATGAGCCGGTCCAGGATCTGCTCGCCATCGACCCGCAGGCCGTTGTGCTCGTACTCGTTGGTGATCCAGGCGCGGCTGTTGCCAAGCCCCTTGAGGGTGTCGCGGCTGTAGTCGAACTCCACGTACATGTCCTCGGCATAGACGGCGCAGGCCACCGGCACCCGGTTGCGGGCCAGCTGCGCCGGGTCGTAGAGGGGGCCCCAATCGGCCTTCTTGGCCAGCAGATGGGCGGCTTCCTTCAGCGGGATGAGCTCGCGGAACTGCTCGAACATCCAGGGGAAGATCATCTCGCCGGTGAAGGCGAAATCCTTGCCCGGCGCCCAGGCCAGGGCCGGGAACTCGCCCCTGACCCGCTCGGCCGCCCAGTTGCTGGCGCTCCCTTCGCAATAGATGGACTCGTGCAGGATGGCGAACACCGGGTTGGTGTTGAACGGCTGCATCGCCTGCAGCTGATAGAGGAAGGCGGGGTTGAGCCGCTCGCCGATGAAGGCGTCCTCCAGCAGGTAGTAGAGCTCCTCGAAGGCGCCGCTGGCACCCAGATCCAGCCCCTGCTGCTGCAACTGCTCCACCGTCAGGCGCTGGCCGTTGGGCAGGCGCACCTCGTGGCTGTGCAGGTGGTTGGCCAGCCGGTTGGCGATGGCCTGGGCATGGGGGAAGCGGGCGAAGAAGGCGCGGTTCTTGTCTGCCACCCGCTGGTAGGTGGCGCGGTAGACCTCGTCTGCGCTGCGACCGATGGGGGCCACCCCGCCGGTGAGGTAGACCTCGTGCAGGCTGCCTGGGAACAGGGAGAGGTAGGTGAGGCTGCAAAAGCCGCCGAAGCTCTGGCCGAGCAGGCTCCAGGGGCGACCCGGGCTCAGCACTTCGCGAACGTACTCGGCGTCGCGCACTATGCTGTCGGCGCGAAAATGGCCGAGATACTCCGCCTGTTGCCGGCCAGTGAGCTGGGCCAGCGCCTCGGCGCTGATGGGGCTGGAGTGACCGGTGCCGCGCTGATCGAGCAGCAGCACCCGAAACTCCTGCAGGGCCCGCTTTATCCAGCCGCTGGCGGCGGTCGGGCGCGGGGCACCAAAGCCGGGCCCACCCTGCAGGAACAGCAGCCAGGGCAGATCGTCATGCAGCCTGTCCTGGCGGCAGAGGGTGCGGCCGAACAGGGTGAGGGTCTCCTCCTCATCCGGTCGCTGGTGGTCGAGGGGCACGGTGAAGAAGCGGGGCTCGCAATGGATGCCGTCCAGCACGTAACGCAACGGGCTGCTCATCTGGGGTCTCCCTGAGGGTAGGAAAATCGTCGGCCTCATCATAGCCCTGGCGCAGGAGCGGGTCACGCCGGTTTTCCAAATTGTTAACATTGTTGCCAAGTGAAAACGGGGGGCCGCAGGGTGATGAATTTATTGTCGGCAAGGGAGTTGACGGTGGCGTGCCGGCTGCACAAAGATGGCTCGCCTGCCGACGGGGCAGGGGTCGTAACAGGATGAGGTGGGCGCGATGAAGCCTGGGTGGAGACGATTGCGCAAAAAAGAGAAACGGGTGAACCCGGAGGGTGTGCTGCAGACCGGCTTGTTGCTGTTCAGTGCCACCTGCGGCGCGACCCTGCTGCTGGCAACCTGCAACGGCAGCTGACCGGAATGAAAAAAGCCCGCTCGATGAGCGGGCTTTTCAAATTTGGCTCCTCCTACTGGACTTGAACCAGTGACATACGGATTAACAGTCCGCCGTTCTACCGACTGAACTAAGGAGGAATTGTGGTGCCCAGAGACGGAATCGAACCGCCGACACGGGGATTTTCAATCCCCTGCTCTACCGACTGAGCTATCTGGGCAACGGCGCGCATTAAACCCTTTCTGAACGGATGTGTCAACCGCAGGGCGCAGATAGTCGTATCGTTCGCTCGACAAGTGAGCAATCAGGGTGTTTGTTGGGCGGTTTGGCCTGTTCTCATCCTGGGCGGCGGGTCGGCAGATGAAAAAAGGGGCCCTGGGGCCCCTTGTCATGGCTGTCGTGCTCAGTGGCGGCTGACGATGATCCGCCCGGTACTCATGTCACGGGCCTGACCGGTGACGCTGATCTTGAGCCCGTACTCGGGCAGCAGGCGACCGGCATCCGGGATCTCCTTGCTCTGGTAGCTGCGGGAATCCTTGAACACCCGGTTCGGGGTGATCCAGAAGTCGCGCAGCAGGGAGCCGCTCGGGTGCTTGAGGTTGAGCGGCTGCTGGAAGCCCAGGCTGAAGGTGGCGTCGTGGATCTGGTAGCGGGTACCGGCCACGGCGCCGTCGCTCCACTTGAGGGTGCGCTGATCCGCATCCACCACCCCGAGGAAGCCCTCACCCGGGTGGACTCCCACCCAGTTGTTGACCTGGCTGTTGTCCACGTACCAGAGCAGCATGCCCGGCTCGTAGCGCATCAGCTGGTCGGCCACATTGATGTGGGCCAGCCCCTTGTCCACTCCCGCATGGTTGCGCCACTCGGCCAGGTAGTAGTGATCCTTGGCCTCGTTGCCGTCGCTCTTCACGAAGCCGGCGAGGGTGAAGGGGGAGTTGCCCTCGGCACCGTCGCTCAGCAGGGTGTCGCCATCGGCGAGGATCTGCAGCTCGTCCACGAACAGCCCGTTCTCGGCCACGCCGCCGTCGCTCAGGTATTGCAGGGTCAGGGTGACCTGCTGACCGGCCCAGGGGGTGAGGTCGAACTCGGCATCGGTCCAGCCATTGGAGTTGCCGGTGATACCGACCCCGAAGCCGACCCCGTTGGGATCGTCACTGGTGGTCAGGTTGCCCGCGATGGGCTGACCGTTGACCAGCACCCGGGCGTAGTCGTACCCCTCTTCAATTTGATACCAGGCCTTGAAGTTGAGGCTGGCGCTCTGTTTGCCGCTCAGATCCAGCTTGAGGCTCATGCGGTTGTCGAGGTTGTTGCCCTTGCCGCCGTGATACTCGTACTGGCCGGCGTAGGGCGGGTTGAGGGGGATCTGCTTGGCCGGCAGGTTGATGCGCACCACGTCGTCGTTGCGCCCCTTGTCGTTGGCCTGATCCAGCATGTAGACGTTGCCGCGCGGGCTGAGATCGGCGAGCTGCACATTGCTGCCGTGCAGCCAGTTGCCGCCGAGGGAGGCCTGCAGGAACTCCTTGGCCCAGGCAGAGAACCCGGTTGGTTCGGTGCCGCCGATGACCCCGGCCCAGGAGCCGGAGGACATGATGGACCAGGTCGCCACCGGTTCGCCCTTGCCGGTGTACTTGGTGTCGTACTCGTCCGGCAGCCCCAGATCGTGGCCATATTCGTGGGCACAGACCCCGGCCGCCGCATCGATGGGCTGGATGGTGTAGTCGTAGGCGGCAAACTTGCCACCGAAGTTCTGGCTCGGGCTGCTGGTGCCCGGGATGGGGTAGGGGGCACCCAGGTTCCAGCGGTGCGCCCAGATGGCGTCTTCGCCGAGATCGCCGCCACCGGCCTCCTCGCCGACGCTGGAGTGGAAGATCATCAGGTGATCGATGAGGCCGTCCGGCTCGTCCCGGTTGCCGTTGCCGTTGAGATCGTAGCGATCCTCCTGGTCAAACTCGGACAGATCGATGGAGGGGTCGCCCGCCACCTGGATCAGCGCCTCCTTCACCAGCTCCCGGATGGTGTTCGGAGTGGCATTGGCGCCGTAGTAGGCGGCGTTCTTGCTGGCGGTATACCAGCCCGCCACCTGGCCGCGCACGCTGTAGCTCTTGCCGGACTGCTGCTCGTAGAACTGGCGCATGGAGATGAACTGCTCGCCGTTCGGGCCGGCATAGCCCTTGGACGAGAACAGCAGGTCGTTGTAGTGCTCCGGGGTGTAATCCGGGTAGTACATCTTGGTGAGCTCGGGGCGGATGCTGTTCTTCGGGTAGTCGGGGAAGTCCACAAGGATGGCGAGGATCTTGTCCTTGCGCATCTTGCCCTGGTAGTGCTCCCGCTCGATGGACTTGAGCAGCAGAGTGGGCACCCGATCGCCGGGACGGGCGGTGCCGTTGAGGCGGATCTTCTTGAGGATGGTCTCGCGCACCTTGCCCTCTTTCACCGCCAGGGTACCGCTGTTGCCCTGATAGGCCAGCGACTTCTCGCGATAGTAGCTGGCGAGGGCCGCCTGCTCCTGCTCGGGGGAGGCCAGGGTCGGGATGCGGCCGCTCTTCTTGAGCATCTCCAGCACCTTCACCTCATCGGCCAGGGGGGCATCGAACGGACCGTGGACCGGGGCGGCCATGGCGTGGTTTCCAATCATAAGGGTTGAGCCGACAAGCAGGCTCATTATTGTTTTTTTAGGCATTATCTATGTGCTCCTTCACATGATAAAAAGGGAGCCTCACTGGCTCCTCTTTCCGTACGGGCGATGGATTGCCCGCGTCCCTTGATACACTCCGTGAATGACCTTGTCACCGTCGCGCTGCTGGTGGATCCTGCTGATTTCAAACGGCTTGCTGGCGCTGTCGCGTGGTTTTGACACATTCGAGCAAAGCTCCATATGGAGCAATCCTGTTTTGGCGGCAGATTACCCTTTATTAACCTTTTGTGATGGCACCCCATTTGGGGTGGCTGCCGACGACGGCTTATCTTGGTCTGCCGCATTGAGCCGGATGGGCTGTGCGAGTATGCTTTGCCGCAACCGGGCCTGCGGGGCGGCAGATGGCCGAGATGGCACCGTCCGCGCTGGCATTTGATAACAACACAGTCGCATCTGGGGTTAATATGAGTCTTGATATGCAAGAGTGGCGCGAAGAGACCACCGCCATCGTCAACGAGTTGCTGGCCGATGGCAGCAACCCGGATCTGGAGTACGAGATTGAGCACCACTTTGCCTGCCAGGATTTCGATCTGCTGGAGAAGGCGGCGGTCGACCTGTTCAAGGCCGGTTTCGAAGTGACCGATGCCGAAGAGATGGAGCTGGATGACGGCGCCACCATCTTCTGCTTCGACGCCACCGTCGAGTGCAAGCTGGACATCGAGACCATAGTGGCGGATATCGCCACCATGCTGCCCATCCTCGAGAAATACGGTGTGGATTACGACGGCTGGGGCACCTACTTCCAGGAGTAAGGCGCCAGCTCACGCACGCTTTGCAAAAACAACAAGGCCACCCTCGGGTGGCCTTGTTGTTGTGAGCATCACTCCTGTGGCAACTGGTAGCAGCGGGCAAACTCGGCGGGGGGCAGCGGGCGGCTGAACAGGTAGCCCTGCAACCGGTCGCAGCAGGCCTGCACCAGCCACGCCTGCTGCTCTTGCGTCTCCACCCCTTCGGCGGTGATCTTGATGCCGAGCTCGTGGCCTAGCCCGATGACGGAGCGCACGATGGCGGTGGTGGCCTGGTTGGTGACCAGCTCCTGCGTGAAGCTTTTGTCGAGCTTGAGGGTCGCCACCTGCAGTCGTGGCAGGTAGGCCAGACTGCAGTAGCCGGTGCCGAAGTCGTCGATGGCGAGCTGAAAGCCCGCCTCGATCAGGCAGGCCAGGTTGCTCTCTATCTCGTCGGCGTTCTCCATCAGTACCCCTTCGGTGATCTCCAGCTCCAGCTGCCAGGGGGCGAGGCCGTGACGCTCGATGCAGGCGAAGATCTGCGGGCAGAGCTCGGGATCGCGAAATTGCAGCGGCGACAGGTTGATGGAGAGCACCAGATCCGGCGCATCGGCCTGCCAGCGGGCCAGCTGGGCACAGCCCTGCTCCAGCATGTGGCAGCCGAGCAGGCCGATGAGTCCCAGCTCTTCCGCCAGCGGGATGAACTCGTCAGGCGAGATCATGCCTAGCTCGGGATGGGGCCAGCGGCAGAGCAGCTCGGCCCCGTGCAGCTGGCTGGTGCGGGTGCTGATGATGGGCTGGTAGACGGCGGTCAGCTGGCCGGACTTGATGGCGAGCGGCAACTGGGCCGCGATGAGCTGGCGACGCTTGAGCTTGGCATCGAGTTCGGGGTCGAACAGGGTGCAGTGCTGCTGTTGGCGTTTGCCCTGGGCCAGGGCAGCCTCGGCGTGGCTCAGCAGCCGTTCGGCATCGTTGGCCTTGCCGTGGGCGATGCCGAGGAACACCGGGATCTGGATCCTGTGCTCTTCCACCTGGTAGGGGACCATCAGCGCCCCCTGCAAACGGCTGCTCCAGTTGGCCAGCGGCTCGTTCAGTTCGGGCAGCAGCATGGCAAAGTCGTCGGCGGCGACCCGGCACACCAGCGACTGGGGCGGAGCCAGCTGCTGCAGGCGACGGGCCACCTGGCTGAGCAGGCGGTCGGCGACCCGGATGCCGAAGCGGTCGTTGATCTCGCGAAAGTGTTGCAGGTCGACCAGCACCAGGCTCGCCTTGCGGGCGCCGAGGTGACGGCTGGTCTGCAGAAAGTGGGAGAGCTTGAGCAGGCCGGTCAGGCTGTCGTAGTGCTGCTCCTGCTGCAACTGGGCCTGGGTGGTGCGCAGCCCGGTGATGTCGCGGCTCAGGGTGAGGATGCCGAGGGAGTTGCCCTCGTCGTCCGGCACCTCGACCCGGGTCACCTCCAGATGGCGGCCCTGGCCGTTGGCATCCACCAGGCAGTATTCACCCCGTCCCATCGGCAGTTCGGTGGAGAGGCGGTGAGCCACCCGCTGGCCGAGGGCCTCGCTGGCTGCCATCCCCATGAAGTCGAGAAAGGCCTGGTTGCAGTCGATCAGCAGCCCCTGATGGTCTTCCAGCCGGATCGGATCCGGGATGGCGTCCAGCAGGCGGCGTTGCAGCAGCTGCTGCTGGCGAAAGGTCTGCTCCAGCTCCTTGCGCTGATCTATCTCGTTGACCATGCCAAACAGGGCCACCGGCTTGCCCTGCTCGTCGTAGAGCGGGATCTTGTGGATCTCCATCCAGCTGGTGGCGTCGCCGTTGTTGCAGTGCAACTGCTGATAGAGCAGGGGTTTGCCCTCCGCCAGCAGGCGCAGATCCTCTTCCCGAAAGATGTCGCCCCAGGGCATGTCGGCATCCGTCTTGCCGACGAGATCCGCTGGCAGCGGCAGACCCGCCTGCTCCGTGAAGGCACGGTTGGCAAACAGGTAGCGCCCGTCCGTATCCCGGCAGAAGATATTCATGGGTAGCTGGTCGATGATCTGCTGCAGCAGGGGCAGGGTGAGCAAGGAGTTCACACAGACACTCACGGGGGAAATTTCGAGCAAATCTATGATAGCAGGCTGGTTTTGTAAAGCTTGGGTTAAGGCTGACTCATTTCTGCCGATCCCTGCTGACAGTCTGTGTCGCTGCCGCCATAATAGCCGCCGGTCGGCCGAGGGCCGGATTATATGGATGAGAGAAGCAGCATGAAAAAGATAGTGGGAGTAGCACTGGCCCTGTTGATGGCCGGTTGTGCCAGCGACAACAATGGCGGCGAGCAGTACCGCTATACCCCGCCGGTAGCCAAGGCGACCAACAACACCCAGGAGATGCAGATCCCGGTGGATCTGGTGTGGGCCCGCGCCGAGAAGTGGTTTGGCGATCATGGCCTTAACATCGAAAACAGCCAGCGTGGCTCCGGCCTGATGACCGCCAACGTCGAGAATTCGGCCGACGGTCTGGAGTGGCTGGACTGCGGTACCATGGGCTCCAAGGTCGCACTGGGCAACCCCAACCTGCAGATCAACCTGATCATCACCCAGAGCGGCAACAACAGCGTGGCCACCGTCAACGTCAAGGGCAACACCCAGCTCTACTTCGTCGAGTCCTCCGGCGAGCGGGTACCGGCTCCTTCCATCACCCCGGTGTGCGTCTCTCGCGGCAGCCTGGAACAGAGCCTGTTCTCCACCCTCGCCAACTAAGGTTGCGCCGAGTGCCAGCAAAAACCCCGTTGCCTGCAACGGGGTTTTTTGTTTCCGGCCTGGTGGAAGGGGGCATGCGGGCCGCTGTTGATAGCCGCAAAAACAACCCCCGGCAGGGCCGGGGGTTGGATAGAGTCGGGTGGCTTAGCGGGCGACGTCGCCGTGAAACAGCGTCTGCTCGCCGGCTTTGAGCACATATCCCTTCCACGGGAAGAGGGTGTAGCCGCTGCCTTGCCACGACCAGTTGCCTTCTGCGCCTTGGCGGGTGAGCAGGTGTTGCTCGCCGCTCGGCAGGGTCAGCTCGGCCTGGCTCTGATCGGCGTTGAACAGCACGAAGGCGCTGCCGGTCTGGCCGGCATCGGTCGGATTGAGCCGAATGCCCTGCTCGAACAGCCGTACGCACTGCCTGGTCAGGGCTGACCACTGATAACCGGCGCTGGCACGGCAGCCGTGGACATCCTGATCATTGCCGACCAGGTGTTGTTCCGGGGTACTGCAGGCCGCCAGCAGCAGGGAGGCGGCCATCAGGGTCAAGGTACGCATGGTTACTCCTTGGCATCCCGCTCGATGACGATGTTGGAGAAGCCCAGCTCCTTGAAGTAGTTCTCCCGGTAATCCTTCACGCTCTTCTTGTCGCGCCGGCATACCTGGGCCAGCTGCTCCTCCATGGCGTGGAAGCTGGTCAGGTTGATCCCCTCGGCAGCGGCAATGGCATCGTAGATGCTGTTGAACTTGTCGTTGGCGTAGCCGATCTCTTTGGTTTTCTTGCCGTAGGTGTAGGTAATCTTGAACGCCATGGCGTTATTCCTTTGCTTTGGCCTGCTTGCGCTGGACGTACAGATAGAGGCTCTCGACCTTTTCCCGTGCCCAGGGAGTTTTTCGCAAGAATTTCAGGCTGGATTTGATGCTGGGATCCTGGGTAAAGCAGCGGATATTGATCTCCTGCCCCAGTTTTTCCCAGCCGTAGTGTTCGACCAGGGCGGTGACGATGGCTTCCAGCGTCAGCCCGTGCAGCGGGTTGTTCTTCTGGGAAGCGGGTTGATCGCTCATGCCTGCTCCGCCAGCTTGGCAAAGGGTTGACCCATGCGGGTGGTGACCCCGTTGGCCAGATGGGGCTCGAAACCGGCCAGCATGCCCGGACCAAACAGGCAGACCACGGTACTGCCCAGCTTGAACAGCCCCATCTCGGCGCCTTTTTGCAGGGTGATGGCCTCGTCGCCTGTGTAGTCCCAGCGCACCACCTTCTTCTCTTTGGTCGGCGCTATGTTGCCGGCCCAGATGGTCTCGATGCTGGCGACGATAGTGGCACCGACCAGCACCAGCGCCATGGGGCCGTGCGGGGTGCGGAAGGTGGCCACCACCCGCTCGTTGCGGGCAAACAGGTTGGGCACGTTCTCGGCGGTGAGCGGGTTGACGGAGAAGAGATCCCCTGGCACGAACACCATGCTCTCCAGCACGCCATCCAGCGGCATGTGGATGCGGTGATAATCCTTGGGTGCCAGGTAGATGGTGGCGAAGTCGCCATCCTTGAACGGCGCCACCAGATCCTCATAACCGCCCAGCAGCTCGCGGGCGCTGTAGTCGTGGCCCTTGGCCTGGATGATGCGGCCCTGCCGGATCGGACCGAGCTGGCTGACGGTGCCATCCACCGGCAGGGCCAGGGTCATGGCGTCTTCCACCAGGGGGCGAATACCGGGCTTGAGTTCGCGGGTGAAGAACTCGTTGAAGCTCTTGTAGTGGGCAGGGCTCTCGTGCAGCGCCTCGCTCATGTCGACCTGGTACTGCTTGATAAAGGCCTCGATCACCCTGGTGGTGAGGTTGCCCGCTTCGGCGGCGGCAAGCTTGCCCACCAGGCGGGAGAGGGCGTGTTTGGGCAGACAGTATTGACCGGCAATTTTCAGGTTGTCAGTAATGCTCATGTTCATCATCAACGTAGGTTAAACAGGGTCACAGGCGTGCCTGTTGGCGACCGTGACGGGCTTCCTGCATGGTTTCCAGGATGCGGTGATAGTTGTGGAAGCGATCGGCGCTGATGGCGCCCGCTTCGACCGCGGCGCGCAGGGCGCAGCCGGGATCGTCCTTGTGGGTACAGTCGCGGAACTTGCAACCACCCAGATAATCGCGGAACTCGACGAAGCACCAGGTGATACGGTCGGCTTCCAGATGCCAGAGGGCGAACTCGCGGATCCCGGGGGAGTCGATGAGATCGCCGCCGCTCGGGAAGTGGTAGAGCCGCGCCGTGGTGGTGGTGTGCTGGCCGAGCCCCGAGTTTTCGGAGATCTCGCCGGTGAGCACATCCAGCCCCGGCATCAGGGCATTGGTGAGCGACGACTTGCCGACCCCGGACTGGCCGACGAAGATGCTGATCTTGTCGGTCAGGGCGGCTTTCAGCTCATCGAGCCCTTCGCCGCTCTCGCAGCTCACCAGCAGCACCTCGTAATTGAGCTTGCGGTAGGTTTCGAGCTGGCGCTCGATGCGGGCGCGGGCGGCATCATCGAGCATGTCAACCTTGTTCAGCACGATCAGGGGGCGGATCTCCACATCCTCCGCAGCCACCAGATAGCGGTCGACGATGTTGGTGGAGAACTCGGGCATCACCGCCGAGACGATGATGATCTGGTCGATGTTGGCGGCGATGGGTTTGACCCCGTCGTAGAAGTCCGGCCGGGTCAGCACCGAGTGACGCGGGTGCACCGCCTCGATGACGCCGGCGGTCGCGGCATTGAGGCCGGGACGCCACACCACCTTGTCGCCGCACACCAGGCTGCTGATGCTGCTGCGCCGCAGGTTGCTGCGGTGGATGGTGCCATCGCTCGCTTCGACGTCTGCGTGCTGACCAAAACGGCTGATCACCACCCCTTCGATGGCCGGCCCGAACAGGGTGTCATCCACCTCTGTGGTGTGCTCTTTTTGCAGCCGACGCTCGCGGTTGGCCTGGACGCGCCTTTGTTGACCCAGATTGAGTTTTGCTTTCTTTGCCACTCGATTCGCCAGTTTATGAACAGATCCAAAGCCAGTATGATACATGCAAATTGGCAAAATTCCGCCATTCCTCCCAATAGAGAGAGCAATCATGACAGTCAGCGCGCAGAACCTGGTATGGATCGACATGGAGATGACGGGCCTCGACCCTGAAGAAAACGTGGTACTGGAGATTGCCACCATCGTCACCGACAAGGACCTGAACGTGCTGGCCGAAGGGCCGGTCATCGCCATCCACCAGAGCGACGAAGAGCTGGGCAAGATGGACGACTGGAACGTCAACACTCATACCAAGAGCGGTCTGGTGGCCCGGGTCAAGGCGAGCCAGCACGACGAGGCGAAAGCCGTCGCCGAGACCCTCGACTTCATTCGCCAGTGGGTACCGGAGCGCACCAGCCCGCTGTGCGGCAACAGCATTGGCCAGGATCGCCGCTTCATGGTCAAGCACATGAGCGAGCTGGAAGCCTTCTTCCACTATCGCAACGTCGATGTCAGCACCATCAAGGAGCTGGTACGCCGCTGGCAGCCGGAGTTGCTGGATCAGTTCAAGAAGAGCGGTACCCACCAGGCGCTGGACGACATCCGTGAATCCATTGCCGAACTGCAGTTTTACCGCAGCCACGTCTTCAAGATCTGACGCCCAGGCAAGGGATTGCCCCGCTCTGGTTGCTAAAATCGACAGTTCGACCAGCTTTTGAGCGAACGCGCGCAACCAGACAAAAAAGCCCTTGCAATTGGAATGACTGCTCTTATAATTCGGCTCCCGTACAGTAGCGCAAGCAACCAAATGCTGTACGGCCTGTTTTAAGGTAGTTGCGGGAATAGCTCAGTTGGTAGAGCACGACCTTGCCAAGGTCGGGGTCGCGAGTTCGAGTCTCGTTTCCCGCTCCAAAATCTGATGATGACACTGGTGCAAACCAGCCCGATGCGGGAATAGCTCAGTTGGTAGAGCACGACCTTGCCAAGGTCGGGGTCGCGAGTTCGAGTCTCGTTTCCCGCTCCAATCATCAGCCAGCCTCAAGACAACCTAATGTTGCGGGAATAGCTCAGTTGGTAGAGCACGACCTTGCCAAGGTCGGGGTCGCGAGTTCGAGTCTCGTTTCCCGCTCCAAAAATTTGTAAGTGATATTCCGATGCGGGAATAGCTCAGTTGGTAGAGCACGACCTTGCCAAGGTCGGGGTCGCGAGTTCGAGTCTCGTTTCCCGCTCCAATCACTTGCAGATGACATCCTGTTGCGGGAATAGCTCAGTTGGTAGAGCACGACCTTGCCAAGGTCGGGGTCGCGAGTTCGAGTCTCGTTTCCCGCTCCAATCTCTCTTCAAATTCAATCTCTCTCCCCCAAGTTCACGAATCCAGTTGCTCAATACAATCACTGCCACATTCAGTTGGTAGAGCATGATCCGCGCTTGCCAAGGCTGGGGTCGCGAGTTCGAGTCTCGTTTCCCGCTCCAATCTCTCTTCGAAGTCCTCATCATCCCTTTGAATTGCCCATCACATCGCGCTGCGATGATTTGTCGTATCCGGCGTTCAGCCAGATCAAAGCCATGTTTGCTGTACTCGTGTCGTACACAAGGGCGGGAAGGGCTGTTGCTGCTGCGGGCAGGTTGATGATCGTGGCGGGGAAGGGGAAATGGCAGGCAAAAAAATAGGAGGGGCGATGGCTCCTCCTACCGGCTCACTGGCGCTGGCTTAGATAACTGTAACGTTCTCAGCCTGAGGACCTTTTTTGCCCTGGGTCACAGTGAACTGTACTTTTTGACCTTCAGCCAGGGTCTTGAAACCGGCGCTCTGGATGGAGGAGAAGTGAACGAAAACGTCCGGTCCCTGGGATTGCTCGATAAAGCCAAAACCCTTGGTCTCATTGAACCATTTTACTTGGCCGGTGCGAATGTCAGACATGTGGTAAGTCCTATCTATAACAAAATGAAACTAAGCCTGGTTGGGCAGCATTTGCCTAGAAAGCAGGGGTTGAAGCATGACTGACCACGTCAATTTGTCCCAGTAGCATGTAGCACAATCCCTGTCTAAAGCACAAACGATTGTACGTGAGCACGATCCCTTGTCAATTTGGCACTTTTCATTTTTTGAGCAAGCTAAAAATATTGTGAAGTCAGTAGCTTGTTTCACGGGAACCGGTCAAAAAAACGGGAGGCGCCAGGCCTCCCGTTTCATCACTCCTTGAGGGCGAACCCTTCGCCCTGTCGGTCATAGCGATAGATGGCCTGACCGTAGGAGCGGATCTCGACCCGCTGGATGCGGCGGGTGTCGTCCACCAGGATGAAGATGGCGCGACCGGACTGCAGGCGGGTCAGTGGGCGATCCGGCCCTTCGATGGCAATGAGGCGGCTCAGCTCGGCACCCGGCAGCTCGAACTTGCGGAAGATGGAGTAGAGGGTTTCACCGGCCTGCACATCGTGTTGCAGCCAGGTGCCGTTGACCTTCTCTTCAACCGGTTTGGCCGCGGCGGGGGCATTGCCGCTGGCGCCGTTGCCCACGGTGAGGGCCTGGGCCGGTACGGCGATGGGCACCGTCAGCGAACCGGACGGCGCCGCCTTGGGTTCGGTCGGGGCGGGTTCCCAGGCCAGTACCAGCAGCCAGAGCGGGATCAGGATCAGCAGCCCTATGGTGTGCTTGCGGGGCAGCGGGCTGGCCAGTTTGAACTTGCCAGTCCTGGGTTCCTGGCCGCGTTGGCCAAGTCCGCTCATGCCCTGGCCGATGCGTTGGCGCAGGGGCAGGGTAGCGGCATTGATACGATGGAGCAGGGATCCTTGTGATTCGTCTTGGCGACGCTGCTGGGCTCGTCTGTTGTGGCCACGGGGGCGACGGTCCGGGGTGGGCACGGCATTTACCTCTCACTACATTGCCTGCCATCAGGCAAATTCGTGCCTATGGTAAACGGACTCGCCCCCGAGGGGGAGAGTCCTGACCGTGAAAATTATCAGCTGAGACGAAATTGTCCCAACAATTGCTGTAAACGCTCGGCCGCCTGACGCAATGCCTGGCTGGCTTTGGCCGTCTCGGTGGCATCCTGGGCGATGTCGTTGGCCAGTGCGTTGGTTTTTGACAGATTGCCGGAGACGGTCTCGGAGACCGAGCTCTGCTCCTCGGCGGCGGAGGCGATCTGGTAGGTCATGTCGTTGATGGTGGAGATGGCCTGATAGATGCTGCCGAGCGCCTCTTCTGCCAGATCTGCTTCCCCTACCGCCTGATGGGTCAGCTGCTGGCTCTGGTTGATGGCGTTGACCGCGTTGGCCGAGCTGTGGCGGATCTTCTCGATCAGCTCCTGGGTATTCTGTACCGCCTGCTGGGTGTTGCCCGCCAGCTTGCGCACCTCGTCGGCCACCACCGCAAAGCCGCGGCCCTGCTCGCCGGCCCGGGCCGCCTCGATGGCGGCGTTGAGCGCCAGCAGGTTGGTCTGATCGGCAATGCCCTGAATGACGGTGAGGATGCTGGTGATCTGCTCGCTGTCGTGAGCCAGCCCTTCCACCACCTCGGCGCCCTTGCCGGCTTCGGCGGCCACCTTGTGCATCGACTGGATCACCTGCTGGAAGCGTACCTTGCCCTGGTCCGCCGCGCCCTGAGCCTGTTTTGCGGAGTCGGCGGTGTTGTTGGCGTGGGTCGCCACCTCCTGGCTGACGTAGGACATCTCCTGCACCGCGGTCAGCATCTGTTCCATCTCCGCCTGGTGGTGCTGCAGGTTGTTGTCGGTCTGGCCGGCGATGCGGTCGGTGTCGCCGGCGTGACGGTTCACCTCGCTGGCGGTCTTGAGCACATCCCCCAGCAGCACCTGCAGCTTGTCGATGAAGCGGTTGATGCCCTTGGCCAAATCCCCCAATTCATCCTGGGACTGGGTATTGAGCCGCTTGGTGAGATCCCCCTCGCCATCGGCGATGTCATCCACCAGGCTCACCATCTGGCGGATGGGGCCTGTGATGCTGCGGGCAATGACCAGCATGGTGGCCAGCGCCAGCACCAGCACGACGACGGCGCCCACCAGTTGCTGGGTCATGGCGGCCCGGTTCATGTCGCTCAGCTGGGCTTCCAGCTGGTCGGCTCCGGCCAACACCACCTTGTAGGGCAGGGTGACGATGATGGCCCAGTTGCGGCTCATGCCCGGCACCGCGATGGGCACCGAGATCCGGAACGCATCGTCGAGCTCCTGGCGCTGTACCTCGGGTTTGAGGTACTGCTGCCAGCCGTTGCCGAGCAGCTTGTCGGCGCGGCTGCCGAGCAGGCTGGCATCGCCGCTGGTGCCGGTGATGACGCCGGCGGCGCTGACGATCAGGGTCTCGCCCTTGCCGTCATAGATGTTGCTGTTGAGGGACTGGGCCTGACGGCTGATGGAGTCCACCGCCAGATCGAGCGCGGCGATCCCCTTGAACTGGCCGCCCACCATGATGGGGGTAGTGATGGTGCTCACCAGCACCTGCTGGCCGTTGATGTCCACCTTGAAGGGGTCGATGAGGCAGGAGCGCCCCTCCCGTTTCGGGCAGGCGTAGTAGTCGTTGGCCGGATTGCCGAATTCATCCGGATCGCTCTTCTCGACGGAGAGCAGCAAATCGGTGCCGACCTGGTCTTTGTCACGATAGAAGTAGGGGACGAAGCGCCCCTTGCTGTCGCTACCCAGCGCCGTCTGGCCGGCGAAGCTGGCATCCTGGCCATCGAAGCCGTTGGGCTCGAAGCCGGCGAAGGCGCCGTAGAGCTGGGGTTCGAGGGCGAGCTGGGCCTTGAGCAGGTCGGTGGCCTGCTGGCGATCCAGCGGCAGCTTGCCCTCCTGCTGCAGGGCGAGGGCGCTGGCCATCTGCTGGGTATAGGAGAGCCCCTTTTGCAGCAACTGGGTGATGGTGGCGGCCTCGGCACGGGCGTTGGCGCTGACCTTCTGCCAGGCCTCCTGCTGCAGGGCGGCGCGGCTGGAGCTGATGGTCAGCTTCTGGGTCTGTTGACCCGAGTACTGGTTGAGCAGGATCAGGATGACCAGGGCGGCGGTCATGGCGATCCCGGCCATCACCAGAATGCGATTCTGGATAGAACGGAACTGCATCGTCTCTTCCTTGTTGGTGAGCGTTATTTGAATATCGGCCGGAGGAGGCAGCTCTCCAACACTTTGCATAGCAAATAGGAAACGGGGATTTTGTTTTGCGATCCCCTTCAAACATCAGGTGGCAAGGGGGCGGACCGGTGCTTTGTTCCCCCTACTTTGGCTCGTGGCAGCGCCATGGTTTTCCCATCCGTCATTGTCGGTGCTAAAATGCGACGGTTTTTTTAACGAATTGGCCCAAGGCCCTCTACACAAGGCTTAAAGATGAAAGTCAAAACCCGTTTTGCTCCCAGCCCGACCGGCTTTTTGCATGTCGGCGGTGCCCGTACCGCACTCTATTCCTGGTTGTTTGCAAAGAACCAGGGCGGTGAGTTCGTGCTGCGTATCGAGGATACCGACCTGGAACGTTCCACTCAGGAGGCCATCGACGCCATCATTGAGGGCATGGAATGGCTGGAGCTGAACTGGGATGAGGGCCCCTACTACCAGACCAAGCGTTTCGATCGCTACAACGGTCTGATCGACGAGATGCTGGCAGACGGCCGCGCCTACAAGTGCTACTGCTCCAAGGAGCGGCTGGAAGCGCTGCGCGAAGGCCAGATGGCCAATGGCGAGAAGCCCCGCTATGACGGCAAGTGCCGTGATCACGCCCACGATCATCCGGCCGATGCGCCCCACGTCATCCGTTTCCGCAACCCCACCGAAGGCTCCGTGGTGTTCGATGACCACGTCCGTGGCCGCATCGAGTTCGCCAACACCGAGCTGGACGATCTGATCATCCGCCGTACCGACGGCGCGCCGACCTACAACTTCTGCGTGGTGGTCGATGACTGGGATATGGAGATCACCCACGTGGTGCGTGGCGAAGACCACATCAACAACACCCCGCGCCAGATCAACATCTACAAGGCGCTGAACGCGCCGGTGCCTGAGTTTGCCCACGTCTCCATGATCCTGGGTGACGACGGCGCCAAGCTCTCCAAGCGCCACGGTGCTGTCTCCGTGATGCAGTACCGCGACGACGGCTACCTGCCGGAAGCGCTGCTGAACTATCTGGTGCGTCTGGGCTGGTCCCACGGCGATCAGGAGATCTTCAGCCTGGAGGAGATGATCAAGCTGTTCAGCCTGGACGCCATCTCCAAGTCTGCCTCCGCCTTCAACACCGACAAGCTGCTGTGGCTGAACAACCACTACATGCGCAGCCTGGATCCGGCCTATGTGGCCAAGCATCTGGCCTGGCACATGGAAAACCAGAAGATTGACACCAGCAAGGGCCCATCACTGCCAGAAGTTGTCACTCTGCTGGCCGAGCGCTGCAATACCCTGGTGGAGATGGCCGCCCAGAGCCGCTATCTGTTTGAAGAGTACGAGGCCATCGACGAAGCGGCTGCCAAGAAGCACCTGCGCGGCGTTGCTGCCGAGCCGCTGACCCTGGCCAAGGCCAAGCTGGCTGCCCTGGAAACCTGGACCACCGAAGCGCTGCACGAGCTGATTGAAGCGACCGCCGCCGAGCTGGGTCAGGGCATGGGCAAGGTCGGTATGCCGCTGCGCGTGGCGGTGACCGGTCTGGGCCAGTCCCCGGCCATCGACGCCGTGATGGCGCTGGTGGGCAAGGAGCGGGTTCTTGCCCGTATCGATCGCGCTCTGGCGTATATCGAAGCGCGCATGGCCGCCGAATAAGCGCCAACCATCGCTTGAAAAAGGGCTCCCGTGCGGGGCCCTTTGTTTTTGGTCAAGGGCAGGTTTTGTGACATAAAACAGCGAGATAGCTGTGCCATTGCCGGTTAAATCGGCTAACTGCTTGAATTTTGACTAAACGCGCGAATCGCCGTTATTTTTGGGTTGACAGCAAAGCGGCCGGTGCCTATCATGCGCCTCCGTTGCCGGAGATAACTTTGGTAGCGCCGAGGTGAGTTGGGGTTATAGCTCAGCTGGGAGAGCGCTTGCATGGCATGCAAGAGGTCCGCGGTTCGATCCCGCGTAGCTCCACCAAATTCTCCTCGAACAATCTGGAATCCAAGGGGTTATAGCTCAGCTGGGAGAGCGCTTGCATGGCATGCAAGAGGTCCGCGGTTCGATCCCGCGTAGCTCCACCAGGTTCCTGATTGAAATGAAGTACCCAGGGCAGTGCGGTGTGTATCACCCAGGCCGACCTTTGTGGGGTTATAGCTCAGCTGGGAGAGCGCTTGCATGGCATGCAAGAGGTCCGCGGTTCGATCCCGCGTAGCTCCACCATTATTTAGGATGATTGGCCGCCAGAACCATTCATTCAGTACCGAATTTGGGGTTATAGCTCAGCTGGGAGAGCGCTTGCATGGCATGCAAGAGGTCCGCGGTTCGATCCCGCGTAGCTCCACCAAATTCAGAGTGACTCAACGTCACTCATACACATCGGGGTTATAGCTCAGCTGGGAGAGCGCTTGCATGGCATGCAAGAGGTCCGCGGTTCGATCCCGCGTAGCTCCACCATATTTCGTAATGAAAGTAGAAAAGGCCACCGCACTGCGGTGGCCTTTTTGTTTTGCGCTCCGTTCACCGGTCGTGCCGACGATCCATAAAAAAGCCCGCATCGCTGCGGGCTTGTGGCTTGATGGCAAGGGTCATCAGCCGTGGCGGCGACGCCAGGCCAGCGGCAGCAGGGCCAGCAGCAGGGCGCCCATGGCACCGCCACCGCCGTTGCTCTCCTCTTTCAGCTTGAGGTCGACGATGATGGGGTCGTGGTCGGAGGCACTGAACGGATTGTCCGACTTGATCATGTCGCCGGTGAAGTCCCGGCCGTACTCGAACAGGTTGCTCTCGAACGAGTTGATGTGCCAGTCGGCCACGGCGATCACCTTGCCTGCCAGCGCAGGGTTGGCGAGGGCATAGTCCAGGGTGCCGAGCTCGGCCTCGTAGCTGTAGGAGATGGCCTTCTCCTTGTTGAACTTGACGTTCATGTCCACCAGGCCGTAACTCTTGGCCACTTCGCTGCCGGTCTGCTCAAAGACCTGGTCGCCGAGGAAGGTCTGGGAGGCTGAGACTATCTTGCGCTGGCCGTCGGTCGGCACATAGTCAGTCAGCACCCGGATCGCATCTTCCCGGGCGTAGGAGTTGAAGTCGCCCACCAGCAGCACCTGGCCGGGCAGCTTGCTCACCGCGTCGCCCAGCACCTTGGCGGCGCTGACCCGGAACTCGGTGCACTTGCCCTGCAGATCGGCCGGCTCCTTGCCGTCCAGGTTCTCCAGGCAGCCTGAGCCCTTGGATTTGAGGTGGTTGACCACCAGGGTCAGCGGATCCTTGCTGCCCTCGACGGTGAAGGTCTGCACCAGGGAGTCACGCTGGGAGGCCTGTTTCTCGACCCCTTTGGCATCCAGGTATTTCTGCACCGGCAGGGTGATGACGTTGGCGTCCCCTTGCGGTGCCAGCTTGGCCGGCCGGTAGATCATGGCCACCATGATGGCGTCGCCGCCGAAGTAGTGCTCGTCCTGCAGCAGCGCCTTGGGCAGGGTGACGAAGGCGTACTGCTTGCTCGCCTCTTTCTGCTGGGCGTTGAGGGCCTGTACCAGGTCGCTGATGGCGGAGTGGCTGTCAAAGCCGTTGTTCTCCATCTCCATCAGGCCGAGCAGGTCGGCATCCATCTCGGTGATGGCGTTGACTATCTTGGCGCGCTGCTTCTGGAAGTCCTCCAGGTTCTTGGCGCCGCGGTTGCAGCCCTTGGCGCTGTCCGCATCCGCCTGATCCTTGCACAGCACGTTGAGGGCACCGCCCACGCTGGAGTGGCTGGTGAAGTAGTTGAGCACGTTGAAGCTGCCGACGCGCAGATCGGTGCCGTCGGCACGGGCCGGGGCGCTCTGGCGGTCGTTGTCGCTGGTGCGCAGCAGATCGCCGGCGGTGATCACCTGATCCTGTGGCACGATCAGCCGGTACTCGTTGTAGCTGTAGCCCACCATGGCGTCCAGATTGACCGGGGCATCGCCGATGCGCAGGTAACCCTGCTCCGGCTCCCAGGCCGGCAGCCAGGGCAGTTTGCCGTCGGCGGCCTTGAAGTCCGATTCGAGGAATACCCGGTTGCCGGCGTTGGCCTTGGCCAGCGCCTTGGCGGCCTTGCTGTCGGCGTCGTGCAGCTGGGTCGGCTTCATCAGCGGCGCCTGGTGGGAGAGCACCAGGTTGTTGCGTCGGGCGGCGTAGTCATAGCTGAAGTTGCGGCTGATTTTGAGCGCGCTGTCGGCATCGAGGCGTACCCGCATCCCTTCGTGGCGCTCCAGCGCCCGGGCCAGGGTCTCGTTTTCCAGCACCCGCAGCGGGATGGCGGCCGGGGCTGCGCCCTGGGCGATCACCTGCAGGCGCGGGGTGCCGCTGTCAGTCAGAGGCTTGAGTTGGGTATGGCCGTAATACTCCTCGACCTTGGCCTCCAGGCAGACTTCGGCGCCCGGCTTGATGTCCGGATACTTGCTGGCGAAGTTTTTGTCGTTGAGGTAGACGAAGATGCCGTCCGAGGTCTGGGGGTTGCCATCGCCCTGCACATCCAGCAGGTAGAACCCCTTGTTGAGGCTTTCGCCCAGACCCGAGACCACCGCCTTGACCATGACGCTCTGGGGGCTTTCGAACTTGTCGGCGGGAATGAGCGGGCTCTTGTCACCGCTGCCCTGAATGACCGGGATCGGGGTGAGGTCGTTGTCGGCCGGGCAGCTGAAGCCGGCGGCATAGACGGACGGGGAGGCGAGCGCAATCCCCACGGCCAGCGACAGCAGGGTACGTGTTCCTTTCATATCTGTTCCTTTTTTATTTTTTGCCAGTGTTTCCATAGCCTTGGCGCATTGGCCAAGGGCGCGCATTGTCACATTTCTGGCATGTCGTACCAGTGAGCCAACGCACATTACGGGGATACAAATGAGGGCAATGCCGGTTTTTTTGACTTGGCTAACAGCATGAAACTAATGACAAATTTGTTATTTCATCCGATTGGCGAAAATGTGATCCCGCTGGCATCCACATATTTTTCCTCGAGAATGAAGATTGAGACTCGGCTGGTTGATTCCTATACTCGGCTTGTTCCTCACGGAACCCAGGTAAAGGGCAAACCGGCCGAGACGCCGGGACGCAATGCCTCCGGTCTTCAGATCGAGCGATCCAGATAGCGGGGCTTCCCAGGGTGAGGGTGACGTTTGTGGCAGGTCCATTGCCAGTTGTCTGCGCCCATCACGCAGGTTGCGCTTGTGCTTTGCCTTGGAGACCAATGCCAAGACAAAACAAGGAAGATAACAATATGCAACAGACCCTAAGGCCCAGCAGGCTTGCCATGCTGGTGGCTTTGGCTGCCATGCCCGCCTGGGCACAGGCCGCCTATCCCGCCTATCAGGCCGGTACCGCCTACAAGGCCGGCGACATTGTCAGCAACGTCGGCAATCTCTATGAGTGCAAAGAATTTCCCTACTCCGGCTGGTGCGGGGCCTCGCCCTATCACTATGAGCCCGGTGTCGGGGTCGTCTGGGCCGATGCCTGGAAACTCTATGGCGGCGAGGTGCCGCCCCCGGCGCTCGGCGTGGCCGTCAGCTCGCCGAGCGCCGGCGCCAGTGTCAACGAAGGGGCCAGCGTGGCGCTGGCGGTGACCCTGAGCGGCCCGGTGACGGCGCTGGTCAAGGTCGAGTACCTCATCGACGGCACCCTGGTCGCCACGGCGAGTGCCTCGCCCTGGAACGGCAGCTGGCGTGCCGCCGGTGTCGGCGCCCACGCCCTCAAGGCGCGGGCGCTGGATAAAGACGGCAAGGTGCTGAGCGAAGCGGATTCCAGCTTCAAGGTCGCCGCCGTGGTGGCGCCAGAGGCGCCCAAGGTTAGCATCAGCAGCCCGGCCGCCGGCGCCAAGGTGACCCTGGGTCGCAGCGTGGCGGTGAGCGGCAACGTCACCGATGCCAACGACGACGTCGCCAAGGTCGAGTTGTTCGTCGATGGCAAGAAGGTCGGGGAGGACACCAGTGCCCCCTGGCAGGTGAACTGGACGCCCCAGAGCAAGGGGCTGGCCGGCCTCAAGCTGGTGGCGACCGACAAGGAGAACCTGAGCGGCGAATCGGCCCAGATCGACGTGCAGGTGGAAGAGGCCGCCCTGCCGCCCACCGGTGGCAACCTCTCCTGCGATATCCGTCAGATCTACCGCCCGGACGGTTACGAGTGCATGGGGGATGATCACGCCCGCCGGGTCATCGGCTACTTCACCTCCTGGCGTACCGGCAAGAACGGCTTGCCCTCCTACCTGGTGAGCGACATCCCCTGGGACAAGATCACCCACATCAACTACGCCTTCGCGGCGGTGGACGAGCAGAGCCACACCATCAAGGTGGACGATTCGGCCACCAAGATGACTTGGGACGGGGTGCCGGGTGCCGAGATGGATCCTGAGTTCGCCTACCAGGGCCACTTCAACCTGCTGTCCAAGTACAAGAAGCAGTATCCGGACGTGAAGACCCTGATCTCGGTGGGGGGCTGGGCCGATACCCGCGGCTTCTATACCGCCACCACCAAGGGTGACTGCTCGGTCAACACCGACGGCATCAACGCCTTTGCCAACTCGGCGGTGAGCTTCATCCGTCAGTACGGCTTTGACGGGGTCGACGTGGACTACGAGTACCCCACCTCCATGAAGGATGCGGGCAACCCCAACGACTTCCCGCTCTCCAACCAGTGCCGCGGCAAGCTGTTTGCCAACTACAAGGTGCTGATGCAGACCCTGCGCAGCAAGCTCGACAGCGCCGGCAGCGAGGATGGTCGCAAGTACATGCTGACCATCGCCTCGCCGGCCTCGGCCTACCTGCTGCGCGGCATGGAGAACTTCCAGGTCACCCAGTACCTCGACTACGTCAACCTGATGACCTACGACTTCCACGGCGCCTGGAACAACTTCGTCGGTCACAACGCCGCCCTGTTCGACAACAAGGCGGATGCCGAACTCGCTCACTGGGGCGTCTATACCCAGAGCCAGTTTGGCGGCATCGGCTACCTCAACGCGGCCTGGTCTGCCCACTATTTCCGTGGCGCCCTGGCGGCCGGCAAGATCAACGTGGGCGTGCCTTACTACACCCGCGGCTGGCAAGGGGTCAGCGGTGGTACTCACGGCCTGGGCGGCAAGGCAGCACTGCCGAGCCAGAGCGATTGTCAGCCGGGCACCGGTGGCAGCACCATTCCGTGCGGCAACGGGGCGGTCGGCATCGACAACATCTGGCACGATCTCGACAAGAACGGCAAGGAGATCGGCGGCGGTGCCGTGCCCATGTGGCACGCCAAGAACCTGGAGAACGCCGCCAGCCTAGGTATCACCACCATGCCGAGCTACGGCCAGGCCTGGGGTCTGGATCCCAACAACCCGGCTCACGTGATGCAGGGCAAGTACGTGCGTTACTACGATGACAAGGCGCAGGCGCCTTGGCTGTGGAACGAAGAGAAGAAGGTGTTCCTCTCCACCGAAGATGAAGAGTCCATGGGCCACAAGCTCGACTACATCATCAAGCGGGGCCTGGGCGGGGTCATGTTCTGGGAGATGGCGGGTGACTACGCCTTCGATCCGGCCAAGAACGAGTACGGCATGGGGGATACGCTGACCACGCTCGCCTACGACAAGTTTGCCAAGGCGACCAAGTACGACACCAGGCAGAACGATCTGGCGGCGCCAACCGCCCAGCTCGACATCGCGGTGAGCCTCTCCGGCTTCAAGGAGGGGGATTCCAACTACCCGATCAACCCGACCCTGAAACTCACCAACAACTCGACCCAAACCATTCCGGGCGGTACCCGCATCGAGTTCCTGGTGCCCACCTCCACCTCCGACACCATCACCGACCAGAGCGGGATGGGGCTGAAAGTGGTGGAGAGCGGCGGCAACCAGAACTCCGACGGCATCGCGGGCGAGAAGGATTTCCACAAGGCGGCCTTCACGCTGCCGACCTGGAAGGCGTGGGCGCCGGGCAGCGACGTGGAAGTGGCGATGACCTACTATCTGCCGGCCGCCGGTGTGCCGAGCGGTATCCGCATCATCAGCGGCACCCAGACTGCGGGTCTCAAGGCCGAGTTCCCGACCCTGCCGGAGGCCGTGCTGGGCAGCAGTGGTGGCGGTGAGAACCCGGGCGGTAGCACCTGCAGCAGCCAGAACGTCAATCCGGCCGCCTACAAGGCCTATCCGACCTGGCCGCAGGGGGATCACGCCAACGGTGGTGATCGTATGACCAACAACAAGGTGGTCTGGCAGGCCAACTGGTGGACCAGCAGCGAGCCCAAGGCGGGCGACGGCAGCTGGAAACTGGTATGCAGTTACTGAGTTGTCCAAGCTGCCGCACCAGCAGCGAGCTCAGAGCGGGCGATGGCTGCTGGAAACTGGTATGCAGCTACTGAGTTGTCCAGGCTGCTGTACCAGCAGCGAGCTCAGAGCGGGCGACGGCAGCTGGAAACTGGTGTGTAGCTACTGATGACCGTTTGAGAGGCAGGCCGGCACTCTGCCAAGCCTGTTCTCTCGCAAGGCAATGACCCAATCCGGAGCCCAGGCTCCGGATTTTTTTATGGCGGGGTAATAAAGGTTGGGCATAAAAAAGACCGCTCCGGGGAGCGGCCAATTGCCACCAAGGCAATCTGCGGGGTAATCCCCTTGTTGTTGATCGGCAGGGCGGGAGCCCGTCCTGCCGGGTGTTGTTGCGTGCCTTGCCGAGGGATGGCCCCGGTCGGCACGCGGCTTGGTTACTGGGTGACGGCGCCGCCCTGCTGCTCTTTCAAGAAGCTGATCCAGGGGGAGGCGCGACCGCTGACGTTACCGTTTTGGGCAGCCTGGGTGAAGGCGGAGAGTGCCTCCTTCGGCTTTTGCTGCTCAAAATAGGCAACCCCGGTCAGGAACTTCAGATCCGCCCGCTGCTCGCCGCTGGCGTTGGCGGCAGGCTTGGCGGCGAAGGCCACCAGATCCTGGTAGCGCTTGCTCTGGATCATCATGCGCGCCATCTTGAGCTGCAGATCGGCACTGGGGGCCAGCTTGTAGGACTTGGCCAGGGTGTCGATGGCCGGGTCCAGCTCCTTGGCCTGGTGCCAGTAGTTGGCGAGCGTCTTGTAGTTGGCTGCGTTGCTCTCGATGGTCCCTTCCTTCATCGCCTTCTCCATCACGCGGGCGGCGCGGTGGGGAATGCCGGCGAAGGCCAGGTAGTTGGCGAGGCGCTGCAGCTCGCTGGCTTCGGTCAGCATGCCGAGGTTGTAGGCGCCTTCCAGCGCCGCCAGGGCCTTGGCATCGTTGCCCGCCTGCATGTGCATGGCCGACAGCTGGGTCCAGTACTTCTTCTTCTCCGGGTAGCGGTCGACCAGTGCGGTCAGCACCTCGGTAGCCGGCTTGTACTGCTTCAGCTCGTAGTGGGCCGCCATCTTCAGCAGGTACCAGGACTCCGGCGCCTTGCCCGCGGAGAGCTTGATCGCGTTGTCCACCGCCGGAATGGCTTCCCGATACTGCTTGAGCTGCACATGGGCGTTGGCCAGCGTGATGTAGGCGTGCGGGGTCGGCTTCTCGTCCTTGCCGAGGTTCGCGAACCACTGGTTCATGGTGCTGATGGAGGCCTTGAAGTTCCCCTCCGCCATGTAGAGCTGGGCCAGGTTGTAGCGCACCTGCTGGGCCACCGGCTGGGGCAGCCCGCCGGTGGCGATGGCATCGGCAAAGTACTTGGTCGCCTGACCGTACTTCTCCTGTTGCGCCGCCACGAAGCCCAGGGTCTGCAGAATGACCCCCTTGTCGTAGACCCGCTCGCCGGCGCCGGACAGCGCCTCCTGCAGCTTGGCATTGGCCTCGCCATATTTCTTCTCGGTGATCAGTGCCTGCGCCTTGTTGACCGCGCGGTAGGCGCGGTCAGAGAGGGCGGGCTGCTCGGCGGCCCAACCGGCGGTGCTGAGCAGCACCGCCATGGCGACCGGGGCGAGGATCAGGGTGTGTAACTTTTTCATCGCCACCTTCCTTAGTTGGTCGCAAACTCGATCTCTTGCTGCATGCGACTGGCCTGCGGCTTGCCATCCACCATGGCCGGTTTGAACGTCCATTTGGCGATGGTCTGGCGCGCTGCCTTGCCGAGGTCGTAGCTGCGTGGCTCTTCCTTGACGATCCGCACGTTGCTGACGGTGCCGCGCTCGGTGACGGTGAATTCCACCAGCACCTTGCCGGAGGCGAGGCCGGCCAGCGCCGCCTTGCGGGGCATCATGGGCTCGAAGGTCGCCAGCGGAATGGCGCCGTTGTTGCCACCCATGCCGCCACCACCGCCGCCGGTACTGTAGGCACCGAGGGCGTTGCCGCCGCCGATGTTGACCGGGATGTCGAGTTTGGGCATGTCCATCGGCGAGCTCTCCATCTGCGGCCGATCCGTGCTCGCCACTTCCATCTCGGGAGGGGGCGGCGGGCGTTTCGGGGGCGGCGGTTTGGGCAGCTCACGTTGTCTCTCTTGCAGGGTCTCCTGAGGCTTGAGGCGAATGAAGTCGGTCATGGTGACGTCCTCCTTCTCCGTCAGCTCCCGGTGATCCGGCGTGATGAGCTTGTTCATTCCCAGGAACAGGAAGAACACCACCACGCAGGAGACCGCTAACGATATCAGGTATCTCATGGCATTCGCTCCGGCATCAGCTGCTCTTGTCGGCGGCGATGGAGATGTTCTGGACACCGGCCATGCGGATCTGATCCATGACCTGGACCACCAGACCGGAACGGGATTCGCTGTCGGCCTGGATCACCACGGCGCTCTCCGGGTTCTCTGCCCGCAGCCGCTCGATGTTGGCACGCACGGCACCCACTTCGACGATGCGCTTGTCGACCCAGACCTGGCCGTTCTCGCGGACCGCGACCATGATGTTCCCCTTCTTCACCGTTTCGGCCGTGCTGGCGCTCGGGCGGTTGATCTCCACGCCGGACTCCTTGACGAACGAGGTGGTGACGATGAAGAAGATCAGCATGATGAACACTATGTCCAGCATGGGGGTCAAATCGATGGCCGCCTCATCAGCACTGCTGTCGCTGTGACGTTTTCTCATGGCAAAAACTCCTTGCTTGTTCTGTGCCCCCGCCAGAACCGGGCCCGGCGGGGGAGTGCATCCTGCATCAGCCGTGTTTCAGGTTGTCTTCCAGCTTCTGCACGGCCAGCTTGGCCTTGTGATCGAGCCGGCTGACAAAAAACAGACCGGAAAGGGCGGCAATCATGCCCGCCATGGTCGGTACCGTCGCCTTGGAGATCCCCGAGGCCATTGCCCGCGGTGAGCCGGTGCCGGTGATGGCCAGGGTGTCGAACACCTGCACCATGCCGACCACGGTCCCGAGCAGTCCCATCAGCGGGCAGAGGGCGATCAGCACCTTGATGACCGGCATCCCCTTGTCCACCGCCATGGCCACCCGGGAGACCAGCTCGCGGCGGATCTGCCTGGCAGACCAGGAGAGGTGATCGCTGCGGGCCAGCCAGGCGGCCTTGGTCTGCTTCACCTGTTGGGGGTAGACCGCCATGAAGTAGAACCAGCGCTCCAGCAGCAGGGCCCACATCATCAGGGTCAGGAAGAACAGGGCGACCAGCACGTCGCCCCCCAATCCCAGAAACCGGCGGACCGACTCGACTTCTTCAATCAACCAGAACCACATGGGTGACTCCTTACGCTGCGGCTTTGGAGGCGTGCAGACGTTCCTGATAACGGGCGACGAAGCCGGCGCTCTGCTCTTCCAGCACCTGGATCAGACGGCGGCTCTGGGTCTGCACTATGGTGTAGAGGAACAGCATGGGCACCGCGACCACCAGACCCTGCATGGTGGTGACCAGGGCTTCGGAGATACCGCCTGCCATCAACTTGGGATCGCCGGTACCGAACAGGGTGATGGCCTGGAAGGTGGCGATCATCCCGACCACAGTACCCAGCAGACCCAGCAGAGGTGCCACCGAGGCGATCAGCTTGATGATGCTGATGCCCTTCTCGAACTTGGGCACGTTGCGCAGGATGATCTCGTCGAGCTTGGACTCCAGATCCTCGATGTTGTCGCCACGGTGCGCCTGGTAGGCGCCCAGCATCTCGCCGATGGGGTTGCCCTTGATGATCTGATCGGATTTCAGCTGCTTGCGCATGGAGCCGCCGATGAGGGAGAGGCGGGCACCGCAGAACAGCGCCAGCAGGGTGCCGATGACCCCCAGTGCCAGGATCACGTAACCCACGGAGCCGCCCTGATCGATGCGCTCTTTGAGGGTTGGCGACTGCACCAGCAAGGAGAGGATCACACCGCGGGACGGGTCGATAAAGATGGGTTCGACGCTGCCGCCGCCCTGTTCAAACTTGGCGACCGGTTCCAGCACATTGCTTTCTGGTTGACGGGAGAGCTGTTCGAACTTGCCGGTCTCCGGCACGAAGGTCAGGTACTTGCCTTCGGAGACGGTGTTGAACTCGCCGATCTGGGTGACGGTTTTCTCGGCCTGGTTGCCTTCGCCATAGACCACGGTGGCCGGGATCTGGCTCACCTTGCCACCGTCGACCATGCGGCTGAGGGTGGTGGTCCAGAAGGCGGTCAGGTCATCGCTGGAGGGGAGCTCCTTGCTCTCGGCCAGGCGGGTCAGCAGGGCGGTCTGCTCCGGATGCTCGACCCGACGGGCGGAGGCGTTGAAGATCCCCTTGAACTCGCCGGCGAACTGGCGCAGTACGCCGAACATCTCGCCCATGTTGCCGGAACGCTGGCGCAGGGTCTCGGTCAGCTCGGTCAGCTGCTTGTCATTGGCATCAAAAGTGGCCTTGAGCTGCTCGCCTCTTGCGGTCTCGGCAGCCAGGTCGGCCTTGGCCTTGGCCAGCAGGGCGGTCTGCTCGTTCTTGTCGGCCAGGAAGCGGGCTTCCCGCTCCTTGTTGAGCTGGGATTCAGTGGTGCTGGCAGCCTTGACCTGATTGAGCAGGGCGTTCAGATCCACCGGTTTCTCGGCGGCGGTCACCGGCAGGGTGACCAGGGTAGCGCCCGCGATCAGCGAGGCGATGGCAAGTTTGATTCCTTTCATGATGCTTTCTCCGCAGTTTGAACCGGCAGCTTGATGAGGGCGGGAGGCGCCTGCTTCTTGGCGATGCGAAGGCCCTGTTCCACTGCACTGCGATACTCCTGGGGCAACTCTTCCCACTGGCGGGTCTGTTTGTTCCACATGCCGGTTTCCTGGCCGTCCGGGGACTGGTAGAGCAGGGCAATGCGGCCGACACGCAGGAACTCGTAGGTCTTCTCGCTGCCATCCTTGTCCAGGCTGGCCTTGTAGGACTCGATGGTGCGGCTGAAGCCCTCCTCGATCTGATAGGCCTCCAGGATCTTGCGGTACTTCTCGGAGATGGTGACATCGGCCCGGTTCATCAGGTCGGTCAGGGCCGCCACGCGGTCCTCCCGCTCAACCTTCTGGAACGGCAGGTCCAGCGAGACGAACTGATCGAGGGAGTCGATCATCTTGAGCATCAAGGGCACCACTTCGGTGCTGGTCTGATCGATCTGGGCGATCTGGCGCTGCATGGAGGCCAGTTCGCTGCTCTGGGATTCGACCATCTTGCCCACCTGCTCGTTGTAGGTGCGCAGGCTGTCGACCTGGCGCAGAGCGGCCTTGTACTGGGCGAGGGCGGATTCGGCAGAGTCGGCGTAGTTGTCGATCTTCTGCTGGGAAACTTTGGATGCATTGTCGGTGGCGGCTTGAGCGTCCACTGCCTGGCTGGCAGAGGCGGCACTCAGATTGAAGCTGGTCAGCAAGGCAGCAGAAACCAGGCTGCCGAGGAGCGCTTTCTTCATTGTAATTGTCCTTGTTTTCATAGGATTACCCTATCTCCGTAACTTCCTTGGACGTTGGGCAAAGCCGGCCCGACCGGGCCGGCTTAGGTTGGTATATCAACGAGAGTTGATTAGAACTTCTGGGTGTAGTCGAGGTAGACGATGCGTCCGTCGATGCTGTAGAGATCTTCGTCGTAGGTGAAGCCGTCGCTGGAGAGCGAGGGGCCTACGTTGAACATGTTCTTCACACCGGCTTGCAGCTTGCCGTTCCAGGGGGTGTCAACACCGACGTTCAGGTTCCAGGTGGTCTGGGAGGCGATATGGCCCTCGGTCCGACCGTCAACATAGTCCTGGCTCTGGGAGTCGATGTAGTTGGCACTCAGGTAGGCATCCATGTTCCACCACTGCGGCACATTGACCCCGACACCGGAGTTGAAGCGCAGTTCAGGCTTGGCGTTCCAGCCCTTCTTGTCGACCATGGGACCGCCGGCGAACAGACCCTCTTCGTATTTCAGAATGTAGGTGCTGCCGAAGTCGTAGCGCACAGTCGCGACGTTGAAGTCGTACTTGTAGTCAGCCTTGAAGTCCAGACCGCTGGTCTTGAGCTGGCCCAGGTTGACCATGCCGGCATAAACCTGCTCCACATCGCCGTTGGCATCGCGGATGACGTTCGGGTTGCTGCCAGTGTTCAGCTCCTGATAGAACTGGGTCTGGGTGGTGGCCAGCTGGATCACGTCATCAATCTTGATGTAGTAGTAGTCCAGCGAGAGGTTGAGGTCGTCGATCGGGCTGTAGGCAGCGCCGATGCCGAAGGTGTCAGCCGTCTCTTCCTTCAGGTTCTTGTTGGATTGGCGAACCGTGGTGTACTGCTCTTCCGGGCAGTTGGCGACACCGTTGGCCTGGCAGGAGACATAGTCCTTGGCGTAGTCGGCGGAGTCGGCATCGGCCGCGTACAGGTCATCCAGACCCGGGGCACGGAAGGACTGCGACCAGGAGGTGCGGAACAACAGGTTGTCCAGCGGCTGATAGCGCAGGCTCGCCTTGGGCGAGAAGGCGCTGCCGAAGTCGCTGTACTTGTCGAAACGACCGGCCAGGTTCAGCTCGATCTGCTCGGTGATGGGGATCAGGCTCTCGATGTAGGCGGCGAAGACGTCGCGCACACCACTGCCCGAGTTGCCGGAAGAGCCGATGACGTTGCCGGCCGCAGACTGGCTGTCATAGGTGTCGGAGTAAACCCAGTCGTTGTACTCGGCCCCCAGGTACCAGCCGATGGGGCCGGCCGGCAGCTCGCCCATGCTCCAGCCCAGGCCACCGTACCACTGGAAGAAGTCCATCTTGGAGGTGCGGCTGGTGTCGTAGGAGAGGCTGTTGGTGGCGGCACTGGAGAACTCGCCGTTCTTGAAGTTGCCGCTGTCGACCTCCTGCTGGACCGACGGATTCAGCACATAGCCGGTCCCGCGGTTCTTGTTGTCGGTCTTGGAGTACATGTAGCCCGCATTCCACTCCACATCGCCCACCGCTTCGGTCGGCAATGTGCCCTCGAAGCCCAGGTTCATGCTGCCGGTCATGTCGGTGACGTCGTTGTCACGGGGGCCGACGTTGCTGAAGCGATAGTAGACGGTAGCCTTGTCGCCGATGAAGCCGTTGTCGGCCAGCAGCTGGGCGCCGCCCGGAGTGGTACCGTCGATGCTGAAGGGACCGGCGGCTGGGGCGAAGCGGCCGAAGCTGGTGACCCGCGAGCCGATCAGCTGGGGTACGAAATCGACGTTGTCATTGATGTGATAGCGGCCGTTGACATAGACGGTGTCCCGGGTACGGGAGGCGGTCTTGGCGGCGACCTGGGCAAAGTCGAAGCGGCAGGCTGTACCGACCGGCACGAAGCCGGGACCGGTATTGGCGCAGTCGATGCCGTCCAGGGTACGGGTGACCGTCTTGCCGGTGGCGGCATCGATCCCCTTGATGTTGCGGCCATACAGGCTGGGAGCAGACGAGCCCTGCAACGCCAGGTAGTCGCGATCCTTGTAGTAGATCTCATCCTTGACGTCGTGCTCGTACACCATCATCAGGGAACCCTTCTCCCCGGTGATGCCGCTGACGATGGAACCGCTCTTCTCGTCACCACCCTCTTCGGTGGGAGAGCCGATACGGCCCTGGAATTCCAGCCCTTCATAGTCCTGTTTCAGGATGACGTTGATGACGCCGCCGATGGCATCGGAACCGTACAGGGCAGAGCCGCCGTCCAGGTTCACTTCAACCCGCTCCACCGCCGCCATGGGGATGGAGTTGAGGTTGATGGAGCTGCCACCGATGGAAGGAGAGCCGGCGACCCGCTTGCCGTTGAGCAGCACCAGAGTGCGCTCTGAGCCAAGCCCGCGCAGGCTGACGGTGGCCTGGGATTGGGCTGAGCTGCCGGAGGAGGGGGAGATACTACCGAAGGAGTTGTAGGAAGCCTGCTTCAGGTAGTCGGCCACGGTCTGCTGACCGGATTGTTCGATCTTGGCCTTGCTGATGGCGACGACCGGGGTGGCGCCTTCCACGTCGACACGGGAGATGCGCGAGCCGGTAACCTTGATCTTCTGGAGTTTTTCGACGTTTTGGCCTTCTTCGGCCAAGACAGGGGTGGCCACTACTGCCGCGCTCGCCAAGGCAAACGCAACGGCAGCAGAGAGTCTGCTTTTCCTAAGCATCGCTTATATCCTTCCTGGTTGTTTTTTTGTTTGCTTCCATACCGCCCTCGTTGGGGCGATGCGTAAGGCTTATCAAGGTTTGGCGGTTGACGTCAATTGAGGCGGTACGGATGGGGGCGTGGCGGGTAATAAGATGACTATGTTTTATTTGTTCGCATTTGGCAGAGATTTATTCTGATTTGGTAACGTTTTCCTATGTAAAGGTTTTGTTAAAGCAAATTGATTCCAGTTTATCGATTAATTTTGAACTTATCGATAAGGGTGGTGTCTTTCTGGGTTTTATATTGTTGAGTTAGGTATTTTTAGCATTATTGTCTGTTTTGGTAGTGTGTTCGGCTGAGGTTCAGGCTGGGCGCCGGCCACCTATTTATGTGCAGCCATATAGAGAAGGTGTTCTTTTGTGGGGTTTGCTTTAAGTGGCTGTTTTTAATGGTTTATTTAATTTATTTGCTGGTTTTTATCTGTTTTGTTGAATTACTAAACGTTATTTAAGTTGTTCATCTTGTAGTTTTTTATCTTGAAGTTGCGAATTTCAGAAAAAACTCACGATAAATTCCACTGCACAAGCCGGGACCAGAATGCACCCCTAGTTCTACTTGATTTTTGTTGCAGAGCTTTTACAGTGACCGAGCGGATAGTCTGTCAATCATCGGCTATTCAGTGAGTAATGCCAGGAAGGACGGGCCCGTCACCGGATGTGACTGGCCATAAAAGAACAACAAGGACGAGGTTCCACCATGCTGTCGTATTTCCTACGTCGGATGCTTTTGATCATCCCGACGTTTCTCGGTATCACCCTGCTCGTCTTCACCATCACCCGTTTCGTGCCGGGCGGTCCGGTCGAACGCATGTTGCTGCAGGCCCAGGTTTCCCAGAATGAGTCCGGTCGCTCCAGCGGCAGCAAGGGGGCGCAGGCGCTCTCCGACGAGCAGATCGAGGAGCTCAAGGCGTTCTATGGCCTCGACAAGCCCATGCTGGTCGCCTATTGGGAGTGGCTGCAGAAGCTGGCGGTGCTGGATCTCGGCGAGTCGACCCGCTATTACGAGCCGGTGTGGGATCTTATCAAGGACAGGTTGCCGGTGACCGCCTTCTTCGGGCTGGCCACCTTTCTGCTGAGCTACGCCGTCTCCATCCCGCTCGGGGTGGCCAAGGCGCTCAGACACAACACCCGCTTCGATTCAGTCAGCTCCATGCTCATCTACATGGCCTATGCGTTGCCCGCCTACGTGGTGGGCATCTTCCTCATCACAGTGTTCGCGTTTCATCTGGAGTGGCTGCCCATGGGTGGCTTCCCGGGAGACGAGTTTGACGGGATGGAGAACAGCTGGGATCAGATCCGTACCCTCTTCGCCCACGCGCTGCTGCCGCTCATCGCCTATGCCATCGGGGATTTCGCCATCCTCACCATGACCATGAAAAACAGCCTGATGGAGAACCTGTCGGCGGATTACGTACGTACCGCCGTGGCCAAGGGCTTGCCGTTTCGCAAGGCGGTGACCGATCACGCCATGCGCAACAGCCTGATCCCCATCGCGAGCCACCTGGGATCTGTGCTCACCGTCTTCTTCGGCGGATCCTTCCTCATCGAGACCATCTTCAACATCGACGGCATCGGCCTGCTTGGTTACGAGGCCATCGTGGAGCGGGACTACCCCACAGTGATGGGCATTCTGGCCATCACCTCCATGCTGATGCTGGTGGGCAATATCGTCTCCGACATCTGCGTCGCCCTTGTCGATCCCCGCGTGCGGTTTGGAGAGTGAACATGAACCTGAATCCGGTAACGCTGAAAAAACTCAAGCGTTTCAAATCGATAAAACGCGGCTACTACTCCTTTATCATCTTCACCACCCTGGTGCTGCTCTCCCTGCTGGCGGAGCTCTTGGTCAACAGCCGGGCACTGATGGTGAGCTATCAGGGGGAGCTCTATTTCCCCACCTATGGCGACGTGATCCCGGGTCAGCAGTTCGGGCTCGATTACGAGTACGAGACCAACTACCGCCAACTCCAAGACAAATTCGCCGCAGAGGGCAAGGGGGACTGGGTGCTGCTACCACCTGTGCCCTGGAATCCCTATGAGCAGGATTTCAAGCAGGACGCCTACCCACCCTATGCGCCGAGCCTGGCCGAGCGCCACCTGCTCGGCACCGACACCAGCGGCCGCGACGTGCTGGCGCGGCTGGTCTATGGCTTTCGTATCGCCATCGGCTTTGCCTTTATCGCGCTGGTGGCCAGCTACGCCATCGGCGTCACCATCGGCTGCATGATGGGCTTTCTCGGCGGACGCTTTGACCTGGTGCTGCAGCGCTTCATCGAGATCTGGTCCCAAGTGCCGTTTCTCTACGTCATCATGATCCTGGTGTCGCTGGCCAAGCCCAACTTCGGCCTGTTCGTGGCCATCAACGTATTGTTCGGCTGGATGGGCATCACCTGGTACATGCGCACCCTCACTTACAAGGAGCGGGCGCGGGACTACGTGATGGCGGCGCGGGCCCAGGGGGCCGGCACCGGGCGGATCATCTTCAACCACATTCTGCCCAACACCCTGATGATGATCGTCACCCTGGCGCCGTTTGCCGTGGTGGGCAACATCTCCACCCTGACGGCGCTGGACTACCTGGGCTTTGGCCTGGCCCCGCCCACCCCGAGCTGGGGGGAGCTGCTCTCCCAGGGGATCAACAACCTGGATGCCATCTGGATCGTGAGCTCGGTAGTGGCGGCGGTGAGTCTGGTGCTGATCATGGTCTCCTTTATCGGCGAGGCGATCCGCGAGGCGTTCGATCCGCGCAAATTTACCCGTTATCAGTGACCTGTGGCGCACCCAAGGCGCCGGGTTGCTCACCCTTAAATTGCTAAGCCCCCAGTGCAGGGGTATGACCAGGAAGTCAAACATGAACAATAAAATCAAATGGATAGGTGCTCTATTCTTGTTGGTGAACGGGACCTGGGTGTGGGCGGCCAGCCTGCCTGCGGATCTCAAGTGGGAAACCAACGACACCGACCCCGTGTTCGCCTCGCCCAAGGCGCTGCCCGGCGGCAGCATCACCATGTTTATAGACAGTTTTCCGCTGACGTTTCGCACCGTGGGGCCGGACTCCAACGGCGCGTTCCGCTCCTTCATCATGGACAACCAGCTGAGGCTCATCAGCTTCCATCCCAATACCGGCAACCCCATCCCTGCGCTGGCGACCCACTGGGCCATCGCGCCGGACAACCAGACCGTCTACTTCAAGCTGGATCCGCGTGCCAAGTGGTCCGACGGCAAGCCGGTGGTCGCCGATGACTACACCTTCGGCTACGAGATGATGCGCTCCAAGGACATCAAGGGGCCCTGGTTCAACAACTACTACACCACCGAGGTGGTGGCGGTGGAGAAGATTGATGACCACACCATCCTGGTCAAGGCGGGCACCCGCAAGGCCAAGCTGGATCTGCTCAACACCACCGAGTTGTGGCCCCAGCCCAAGCACTACTACAAGCTGACCCCCAACTGGGTGAAGCAGTACAACTGGGCCGTAGTGCCCACCACAGGCCCTTATGTGATGACCGACGTGAAGAAGGGCAAGTCCATCACCTTCAGCAAGCAGAAGGGGTGGTGGGCCCAGAACTATCGCTACAACCAGCACAGGTTCAACCTCGACACCATCAAGGTGCAGGTGATCCGCGATCACAACATCGCCTTCCGTCACTTCCTGAAAGGGGAGCTCGATACCTTCGAGATGATCCTGCCCAACTGGTGGCATGAGAAAGCGGTCACTCCCGAGTACAAGCAGGGATACGTGCAGAAGGTGATGGCCATGACCGACACCAAGCAGGGCGGGCAAGGGCTGCATCTCAATATCGCCACTCCCAAGCTGGCGGACATCAACGTGCGGCTCGGCATTCAGCATGCCCTCAACATCGACAAGATGATCAAGACGGTGCTGCGTGGCGACTACGACAGAGCCACCACCTTCGGCTCGGGTTTTGGCGAGTTCACCGACATGCAGCTGCCGGAGCGGGCCTATGACATCAGCAAGGCGCGCGACTACTTTGCCAAGGCGGGCTACAGCAAGCCGGGGCCGGACGGCATCCTGCAGAACGACAAGGGTGAGCGGCTGAACCTGGCGCTCACCTACACCAGCCAGGAGCACTCCAAGCGACTGACCGTGCTCAAGGAAGAGGCCAAGAAGGCGGGGCTGGATCTGGAGCTCAACCTGGTGGACGGCGCCACCGGCTTCAAGGCGATGCTGGAGAAGAAACACGAGGCGGCCTGGATGGGCTGGGCCGGCGGCGGTCTCTATCCGCAGTATTGGGAGTCGTTCCACTCCGCCAACGCCAACAAGCCGCAGACCAACAACCTGTTCAACGTGGCTGACAAGGAGCTCGACACGCTGATCGACGCCTACAACGTCGAGTTCGACATGGCCAAGCGGGCCGAGCTCTCTCGCCAGATCCAGCAGCGCATCTATGACTTGGCCATCTTCGTGCCCGGAGTCCAGCTCAACTACGTGCGGGCCAGCAGCTGGCGTTACGTGATGCTGCCCGAGGTGCCCGCCACCAAGAACACGCCGGATCTGCTCTACTGGCCCATGGACGGCTATCCCCACAGCAGTGGCGGCCTGCTCTGGCTCGATCCCAAGGTGAAGGAAGAGACCCTGAAAGCCAAGGAGGCAGGGGAGGCGCTGGCGCCCATCAACCTGCTCGACAAGACCTATGCACGTCACTGATATGGCGCAGAAGGGAGCAGCAGTCATGCCCAACACACAGGCTCCCCACCCGGGTGCCCGGGATCATGGGAGGCAGCTCGGCATGGATGATGGCCAGAGCAAGGCCCCGATTCTTGAGGTACGCGATCTCGAGGTGGAATTTGCCGTCGACGACGGCAGGATCAAGGTGCTCGACGGGGTCAGCTTCCAGGTTGCCCCCGGCCAGACCCTGGGGGTGGTCGGCGAGTCCGGCTGCGGCAAGAGCGTCACCTCGCTCGCCATCATGGGGCTGTTGCCCAAGCCCCATGGTCAGGTGGTGGCGGGCTCCATCCGTTTTCAGGGGGAGGATCTGCTCGCGCTGTCACCGGATCAGATGTACAAGGTGCGCGGCAACCGCATCTCGATGATCTTTCAGGAGCCGATGACGGCGCTCAACCCGGTGCAGACGGTCGGCGATCAGCTGATGGAGGTGTTCCGCCTCCACCGTCCCGATTACAACAAGGCCCAGCGCAGGGAGGCGGCCATCGCCATGCTGCAGAAGGTGGGGATCCCCGAGCCCGCCCAGCGCTTCGCCGTCTATCCCCACAACCTCTCCGGCGGCATGCGTCAGCGGGTGATGATCGCCATGGCGCTCGCCTGCGAGCCGGCGCTGCTTATCTGCGACGAGCCGACCACGGCGCTGGATGTGACCATCCAGGCCCAGATCCTGGAACTGATGAAGGAGCTGCAGGCCCAGACCGGCATGGCCATCATCTTCATCACCCACGATCTCGGGGTCGTGGCGGAGCTGTGCGACGAGGTGGTGGTAATGTATGCGGGCCGGGCGGTGGAGCAGGCCGACGTGTTCGAGCTGTTTGACCACCCGCGCCATCCCTATACTCATGGTCTGATGAGCTCGATCCCGCGGCTCGAAGATGAGCCCAAGAGCCTGCTCAAGACCATCAAGGGGCAGGTGCCCGCCCTGCACGAGATGCCCGCCGGGTGCCGTTTCTCCAACCGTTGTCCCCATGCCACCGAGATCTGCGTGAGGGCCATTCCGGCCACCGAGCAGCTCGCCGAGCGGCACGGGGTGGCCTGCCACCACTGGAGGGAGCTAGCCGTATGAAGACGCTTTTATCGGTGCGCGACGTGAAGCAGCACTTCCAGCTGGGCGGCGGCTTGTTGCGCAAGAAGTACCACGTCTACGCGGTGGACGGCATCAGCTTCGATCTCAAGCAGGGGGAGACACTGGGGCTGGTGGGCGAGTCCGGCTGCGGCAAGTCGACCCTGGGACGCACCCTGCTCAAGCTGTTCGAACCGACCGCCGGCACCATCACCTTCGAGGGGCGTGACATCACCCACCTCTCGCCCAAGGAGATGCGCTCCCTGCGCCAGGAGATGCAGATCGTGTTTCAGGATCCTGCAGAATCCCTCAACAGCCGCCACACGGTGGGGCAGATCCTGGAGGAGCCCTTCGTCATTCACGGCAAGGGCAACGCCGAACAGCGGCGGGTCTGGGTGCAGGAGCTGCTGGAGAAGGTAGGGCTGCCCGGCAGCGCGGTGGATCGCTATCCCCATGAGTTTTCGGGCGGCCAGCGACAGCGCATCGGCATCGCCCGGGCCATCGCCCTCAAGCCCAAGCTGCTGGTCTGTGACGAGGCGGTGTCGGCGCTGGATGTATCGGTGCAGTCCCAGATCGTCAACCTGCTGCTCACCCTGCAGCGGGAGATGAATCTCGCCATCATCTTCATCGCCCACGACCTGTCGGTGGTCAAGCACATCTCGGATCGGATTGCGGTGATGTATCTGGGCAGGATCGTCGAACTGGCCGAGGCCCAGTCGCTCTATCTGGCGCCGCGTCACCCCTATACCCAGGCACTCATCTCGGCCATTCCGGTGCCGGACCCGCGTCGGCGCAGCCAGCGCATCCTGCTGACCGGTGATGTGCCATCCCCCATCTCGCCGCCGAGCGGCTGCCACTTTCACCAGCGCTGCCCCTATGCCGGCGAGCTGTGCCGCACCCAGTCACCGAGTCTGCAGTCGTGCGACGGGGCCGGTCACCAGGTGGCCTGCCACACGCCGTTGCCACTGGCCGAGGCGATCCCCCTGGGAAAGGCAGTATGATGCCGGTGCCAGCATCGCAGCAAGATGGCACGGGAAACAACGAATAAAAAATGGGGCCTGCGGGCCCCATCTTCATGGTTGGAGTTCAGGTTTGGCCGTGGAACATCTGGCCAGGGCAGGACAGCGCCCCCGAGAGGGGATGGCTGCTGTGTGGATTGCTGTTGTTTGTAATTTTACTACTTAAATACCCGGTAACTCTTTCACGAAATTGGCCGCTGGTGGTATCAGGCGCCATAACGGAAGTAGTAGTTGCGGGTTGACGGTGCATAAGTATCTTTCTCTGCCACGCCTTTCTTGCTGGTTACACCCTTCAGGTGGAACAGTACTGCCAGATTCTCAAACATATATTCACCTCATCGCTCTGTCGTTGACTTGTTATCTGTGACCTGGGTCACGCTTTGATCCTATGGCCTTCTGTGAGCTGGATCAACCTTTTGTGTTGTAAATTTACATAAATCATGGAAAGGGTTTTCAAATCCAGCGCTGCTTATGGAGACGGTTTCAGCAGACTCTCAGATTGATCCCCGTGGTCTGGCTGACGAGTCTGGATTAGCTGCGGATGGGGGGGGCAGAGCAGTCCGGCGGTTTCGAGGGGAAGCACGCCAAGGGCTGGCGGGAGCAGGCAAAAAAATACCCCGCACCTGGCGGGGTATGTGGTGTAGCCGGTCGGCCTTGACCTGCGGGCTTATTTGGCCGGGATCTGTTCCAGCACGTGAACCAGCAGCTGCCAGAACCGCTCGACCGCCGGGATGTGCACCTTCTCGCCCGGCGCGTGGGCGCCGCGGATGGTCGGGCCGAAGGAGACCATGTCCCACTCCGGGTAGGCGCTCTTGAACAGACCACACTCGAGGCCGGCGTGGATCACCATGACGTTCGGCATTTCGCCGAACAGGGTCTGGTAGCTGCTCCGTACCAGCGCCATCACCGGGGAGTCCACGTTCGGTGCCCAGCCAGGGTAGGCGCCGGTAAACTCGCAGCTGGCGCCAGCCAGATTGAACAGGGAGCGGGTCATCTGCTCGACGCTCTCGCGACCAGAGTCGATCAGGGAGCGGATCAGGCACTGCACGTACACTTCGCCATCCTGGGTCTTGATGACGCCCAGGTTGGTGGAGGTCTCGGTCACGCCCGGGATGGCATCGCTCATGCGGATCACCCCGTTCGGGCAGGCCATCAGGGAGTCCAGCAGGCGAGCCTGCAGGGACTCGCTCATCAGCTGGGCCGGTTTCTCCTGGGCGGTGAGCAGCACGGTCAGGTTGGCTTCGGTGGCAGCCAGCTCGCTCTGGTAGATGCCGGTATAACGGTCAACCAGGGCCTTGAATTCGTTGACGCTGGCGGCGGGCACCAGCAGCTTGGCACGGGCCTCGCGCGGGATGGCGTTGCGTAGGGTGCCACCGTGGATCTCGGCCAGGCGCAGGCCCAGCGGCTCGGCGGCCTTGAGCAGACGCACCAGCAGCTTGTTGGCGTTGCCGCGGCCGCGATGGATGTCGACCCCGGAGTGACCGCCGCGCAGCCCTTTTACCTGCAGCTCGAAACCTTCGCCTTCAGCGGCGGCAACCTGCTCCAGCGGGAAGCGGATATTGGCATCCACCCCGCCGGCGCAGCCCATGTAGACCTCGCCATCCTCTTCGGAGTCGGTGTTGAGCAGGATCTCGCCCTCCAGCCAGCCCGCTTCCAGACCGAAGGCGCCGGTCATGCCGGTCTCTTCGTCGGTGGTCAGCAGCACTTCCAGCGGGCCGTGCTTGATGCTCTTGTCGGCCAGCACGGCCAGGCAGCCGGCCATACCCATGCCGTTGTCGGCACCCAAGGTGGTGCCGCGGGCGGTGACCCATTCACCGTCGATGTAGGCATCGATGGGATCCTTGGTGAAGTCGTGCTGGGTGTCGGCGTTGGCCTGGGGCACCATGTCGATGTGGGCCTGCAGCACCACCGCCTTGCGGTTTTCCATCCCCGGCGTGGCCGGTTTCTTGATGATGATGTTGCCGACGGCATCTTGCTTGACCGCCAGCCCTTCCCCTTTGGCCCACTGCATGATCCAGGCGCTCAGCTGGGCTTCGTGCTTGGAGGGGTGGGGGATGGAGCAGATCTGTTCGAAGAAGTGCCAAATCAGTTTGGGAGAGAGAGAGCTAAGCTGTGCCACGTCGGGACTCCTTACCAGCACGGAAAATGACAGAGCCCCGGCAGCGGGGCGAGGAAGAGGATAACGATAATACAGTCAATCACACAAAAATGTGAGCGATCAGCGCAAATTGCGGGCAGCTTGTGCTGGCAGGCGGGGGATTGGCAGCGAACTGCTCCGATGGGGGCAAAATGAGCCAGCACAAAAGATTTTTTTGTGATTCACATCACAAAAATATTGAGTTTATGGCGCCGACTGGTAAATTAACGACCGTGGTTCGCCACCCGTCAGGATGACGATGAATGCCTCCAGGGAACCGAAGCAAAGCAAGTGCGCCTCCATGGAACCGAGTGTCCGTTCAAGGATTTGAACCCGCATAAAGGTACGTAACTTGTTAAGCAATCAGGAGTTTATTATGTCAGGCAGCAATTCAACCTATTGGTTCGCCCAGTCTCTTTATACCCAGGGCTTCAGCTACCCGAACCCCTACGCCAACCGCCGTTGATGCGAGCCGTCAGCCAGGCTGACGACGGGCGTATCGAAAAAAGCAGGTGAGTGAGGAATCCATCCTCCCCCTGCTATTTTTTTATCTGCCGAGCGGCAAACCCCGCCGGGGAGAAGAAAAGAGGGAGTCAGCCGGACTTGCTTCGATTTTTTTCCTGCATTTCGCATACGTTTGCCAGTCAATTTATCCGCAAACGATGGTATCATGCCCGCCCAACAGCCTGTCTGCGGTCCTGCCCCCGGGTGAGATGACCGCCAGCTCTGCCCATCCTGCTTCCATTGCATCTGTTTTCGCTGCCGAGGGTCTTCTCCCGAGGCGGCCGCGGTGCAAGCCGAATTTGGGGAAAAGGGCCGTCAGCATTAACGAAATCACGTGCGTCTGCACGGGGTTTAAAGTCTTAAGTGATTGTTTTTATAACTCGTTGAGATCGATAGTATGCCGAAAAAGTTTTATGTGTCGTGGGACAACCTGCAACGTGAAGCGCGCCGTCTGGCCCGTCGTCAACTGCCTGTCAGCCAGTGGAAAGGGATCATCGCGGTCAGCCGCGGCGGCCTGGTTCCGGCGGCGCTGATGGCCCGTGAACTTGGCATCCGCAACGTCGAAACCCTCTGCATCTCCAGCTACGACCACAACAACCAGCGCGATCTGGTGGTGGTGAAGGCCGCCAGCACCGCGGGTGACGGCGAAGGCTGGCTGGTGGTGGAAGATCTGGTGGACACGGGCACCACTGCCAAGGTGATCCGCGAGCTCTACCCCAAGGCCAAATTCATCGCCATCTTCGCCAAGCCCATGGGCGAGCCGCTGCTGGATGATTTCGAAGTGGCCATCCCGCAGGACACCTGGATCGAACAGCCGTGGGACATGGCGCTGGAGTTCGCCACCCCCATCTGCGACGAAGAGTAAGCCGCAAAGCTGCTGCAAAGGGCCCCTGTATGGGGCCCTGTTTTTTTGTGGTGCAACTGGCTGCCCGGCGGCAAAAGTGGTTAAGATGGAGCCATTGCATGACAGAAATGAGTAACAGCTTTGGACTTGAACGACGACCTCAACCTGACCGAGCAGCTCTTTACCCGGGTCAAGAAGGTGCTGGAGACCTCCGAAGTCTCCAACTCCAGCCCGGTGGAGGAGCAGGATCACAATGTGGACGAGAGCTTCATCGACGGTTCCATGTCAACGCGCTGGTATCGTCTGCTGCGCCGGCCAACCTGGGCCTGGCAGGGGGCGGATCCGGTCGAGGTGGAGCAGACTCTGGCCCGCATCGCCATGGGCGAGGGCGAGCGTACCCACGAGCGCTTCCTCGACACCATCAAGGGTTATGTGCCCGGCAACTGGGTCTATGAGTGGAGCCAGCTGGCCGGCCGCTACTTCAACCGGGGGCGCGAGCTGGTGGCGCAGGGCGAGCGGGGCGCAGCCCTGAAAAGCCTGCTCAAGGCGGTACGTTACTACTCCATTGCCAGTTATCCCCACCTGAAGAATGACGAGCTGGCGGATCAGGCCCAGTTGCTCGGCAACATGGCCTACCGCGAGGGGGGCCGCCTGTTCAAGGTGCCGCTCAAGGAGCTCCAGGTGCCGTTTCGCGGCAAGCACATTCAGGGCTACCTGCACCTGCCGACCACCGACAAGCCGGTGCCCCTGGTCATCGTCAGCGGCGGCATCGACTCGCTGCAGGTCGACTTCCTCAACCTCTATCTCAAGTGCCTGGAGCCCAACGGCATCGGCATGCTGTCGCTGGACATGCCGGGCATCGGTTATGCCGAGCACTGGCCGCTGGTGCAGGACACCAGCAGGCTCCATCAGGCGGTCTTGAACCATCTGTCCGAGGTGGCCTGGGTCGATCACCAGCGCATCGCCATGGTGGGATTTCGTCTGGCGGGCAATGTGGCGGCGCGCCTCGCCTTCATCGAGCCGTTCAAGCTGCGGACCGTGGTCTGCATCGGTGCCGGTGTCAACCAGGTGTTTACCAATCATGAGATGTTCGCCCGCTGCCCGCGCATGATGCGGGACGGGCTGGCCAACCGCCTCGGCGCCGATGCGGCCGAGTGGGAGTCGCTGCGCACCAAGTGCCAGGTATTTTCACTCAAGACGCAAGGATTGCTGGGGACTCGCACATCTGTGCCGATATTGAGTATTGGACACAAGCGAGATTTCATTTGTCCCGAGCAGGATGTACGGGCATTGGCCTCCGCCAGCCGCAACGGCAAGGCGGTGGTGTTCGATAAACAACCCTTGCTGGAGGTGTACGACGAGGCGTTGAAAGAGATGGTCGACTGGCTCAAGAAGCACTTATGTACATGATATAGCGCTAAAATTTATCGTCATCCCAGGGTGACGTGGCTTGTTCAACAGGGAGGTTAACATGTCAGAAAGAGTGACCTACAAGCGACTGCTGAGGCAGTTTGCCGCGATTGGCCCCTATTTACGTGAGGACCTGTGTGAAGAGGGGCGTTACCGTTTCGACTGCCTTTCCGTCTGTGTCAGTGCCAAGCCGGCACCGGACAAACGGGAGTTCTGGGGCTGGTGGCTGGTGCTGGAGCAAGACGATCACAGCTTCAGCTACCACTATCAGGTCGGCTTCTACAATGCGGACGGGGAGTGGCTCGACAAGCCGTTGCCCAAGAAGCATCAGGTGGAAGTCGAACGCACCCTCAACCACTTCTACAAGCTCATCAGCGACAAGCTGCACCAGCTTGGTTGCCAGCTCGCTCCCGCCGAGCAGGTCACCAACGAGCTGACCGTCACCGCCGCCTGATGACCCGCCGCCCCGCCAGCCACCCATCGGCTGGCGGGGCATTTCTTTGCCGCGCAGCCGGCCATCCCGATTTCCCGCCTGCCGGGCGGCGTTAATTGCCTTGCAGGGCAACAGGGCCGTGGGTATAAAGGGATTCCTTACATTTCAGCCTTTTTGCTCCCATGGAAAACAGAACCATAGTCGTCAAACTGGGCACCAGCGTGCTCACCGGGGGATCTTCCCAGCTCAATCGTGCCCACATGGTCGAGCTGGTCAGACAGTGTGCAGCCTTGCACCGTGACGGCCACAGGGTCGTGATGGTCACTTCGGGGGCCATCGCCGCCGGCCGTGAGCATCTGGGCCACCCTCCGTTGGCGCCAACCCTGCCCAACAAACAGATGCTGGCGGCGGTGGGCCAGACCCAGCTGATCCGGGTCTGGCAGGATCTGTTCAACCTCTATGGGCTGCACATCGGCCAGATGCTGCTGACCAGAGCCGATCTGGAGGACAGGGAGCGCTACCTCAATGCCCGCGACACCCTGCGCACCCTGCTGGATCACCGCATCATCCCGGTCATCAACGAGAACGACGCTGTGGCCACCGCCGAGATCAAGGTGGGGGACAACGACAACCTCTCCGCTCGCGCCGCCATCCTGGCCGATGCGGATCTGCTGATCCTGCTCACCGACCAGAAGGGGCTCTTCACCGCCGATCCGCGCACCAATCCGGATGCCCAGCTCATCGAAGAGGTACAGACCATAGACGACACCCTGCGCAAGCTGGCGGGTGACAGCGTCAGCGGGCTCGGCACCGGTGGCATGGCCACCAAGCTGCAGGCGGCTGATGTGGCACGTCGCGCCGGGGTCAACGTGGTGATCGCCACCGGCCAGATGCCGGAGGTGGTGGGTCGTCTCGCCAGGGGCGAGCGTATCGGCACCCTGTTCCCGGCGCTGGCCTCTCCGCTGGAAGGGCGCAAGAGCTGGATCCTGGCAGGGCCGCCCCCTCACGGCGAGGTGCAGGTGGACCAGGGGGCTGTCGCCGCCATGCAGGAGAAGGGCTCCAGCCTGCTGCCCAAGGGCATAGTTGCGGTGAAGGGGGATTTCGTGCGCGGCGACGTGGTGCGTATTCTCGATCCCAAGGGGGCCGAGCTGGCGCGCGGCATCTGCCGTTACAATCATCTGGAGCTGGATAAACTGCGCGGCGTCCATTCGGACAACATCGAACAGGTGCTGGGTTACGGCTACGGCGCCGTTGCGATCCACCGCGACGACATGGTGCTGCTGTGAGGCGTCAGTCGCGGCAGAGCATGGGCTGCGGCACACCAGGATAAGAGAGGCGCCGCCATCAGGCGGCCCCGCAAGAACCAAAGGGAAGAGAGATGAGTCTGGAGAAAATGGGGCAGACAGCCCGCGAAGCCGCCTATCAGCTGGCCACCGTCAGCACGGCGCAGAAGAACCGGGCGCTGGCCGCCATCGCCGACGAGCTGGAGGCGCGCAGCCACCAGATCCTGGCCGCCAACGAGAAAGACATCGCCGCCGGGCGCGAGGTGGGCCTCTCCGAGGCCATGCTGGATCGGCTGCTGCTCAATCCGGCCCGACTGGCCGGTATCGTGGCGGACGTGCGCAAGGTGATCTCCCTGGATGATCCGGTCGGCAGCGAGATCGACAGCCGGGTGCTGGAGAACGGCCTGCGTCTCTCCCGTCGCAGGGTGCCCATCGGGGTCATCGGCGTCATCTACGAGGCGCGCCCCAACGTCACCATCGACATCGCCAGCCTCTGCCTCAAGACCGGCAACGCCAGCATACTGCGCGGCGGCCGCGAGACCTTCCACTCCAACCTGGAGCTGGTGCGGGTGATCCAGCGCGCGCTGGCGGCCTCCGGCCTGCCCGAGGCGGCGGTGCAGTACATCGACAATCCGGACAGGGCCCTGGTGGGTGAGCTGCTGCGCCTCGACCGTTACGTGGACATGATTATCCCCCGCGGCGGCGCCGGCCTGCACAAGATGTGCAAGGAGAACAGCTCGATTCCGGTCATCATCGGCGGTTTTGGCATCAGCCACATTTTCGTGGACGAGAGCGCCGATCTGGCCCGGGCCTTGCCCCTCATCGACAACGCCAAGGTACAGCGCCCCTCCGCCTGCAACGCCCTCGACACCCTGCTGGTGCACGAGAAGGTGGCGCCGGCCCTGTTGCCGCAACTGGTTGGCTTAATGAACGAGCGCAAGGTGGCCCTGGTGGCCACGCCGGAGGCCATGCCGCTGCTGGCGGGCGCCGACAGCCTGCGTGCCGCCGGCCCGGAAGACTTCGATACCGAGTGGCTCTCGCTGACCCTGGGGATCAAACTGGTGGCGGATGTGAACGAGGCGCTGGCTCATATGCGCGAGCACAATGCCGGTCACTCCGATGCCATCCTCACCAACGATCTGGCCAATGCCGAGCGTTTCGTCAACGGCGCCGGTTCGGCGGCTGTCTACGTCAACGCCTCCACCCGTTTCACCGATGGCGGCCAGTTTGGTCTCGGCGCCGAAGTGGCGGTATCGACCCAAATGTTGCACGCTCGTGGCCCCATGGGGCTGACCGAGCTCACCAGCTACAAATGGGTGGGATTGGCGGATTATCTGAGCCGCGCCTGAGCCCCCTTTTGGCCCTGTGTGAAGATGCCGACCCTGGTCGGCATTTTTTTGCTTTTTTCTTGCGGGCTATCAGGGGGTTGCATATAACTATCCAGCAGGGTGTGGCGATATTTTGCACACTTTGCTAGCAACAAAAACGGGAGCAGATTCAAGGATGAAGCAGACAGATTGGATAAAGCGCTGGGGAGCGCTGTGGCTGAGCATGCCACTGTTGCTGGGGGCGCTCTGTTTCAGCAGCAGCAGCCACGCCAGCTGGGATCAGGATCTCTATCGCCAGCTGGGGCTGGCCGGCAAGCTCGACAAACAGGTGTTTCGCAAGGCCCTCAACAGTTACCAGAGCGTGCGCCACAAGCGCAAACCCATTCTCACCATCATCGACTACAGCAAACCCTCAACCCAGCGCCGCTTGTTCGTCATCGACGTGAAACGCCACAAGCTGCTCTATCACACCTGGGTCAGCCATGGCCGCAATTCGGGTGAGCGGGACGCTCGCCAGTTTTCCAACCAGTTCAACTCCATGAAGAGTTCGCTCGGGGTCTATCGCACCGCCGAAACCTATCAGGGCAAGCACGGCTATTCGCTGCGCCTCGACGGCCTGAGCCCGGGCCAGAACAGCAACGCCCGCAAGCGGGCCATCGTCGTGCACGGCGCTGACTATGCGAGTCCCCGTCATCTGCTCAAATATGACAAGCTGGGGCGCAGCTGGGGTTGCCCGGCACTGCCCAAGGAGCAATCCAGGGCCATCATCGACATCATCAAGGGGGGCAGCGTCATCTACGCCCACGGCTGAGGCCTGCCTTAGGGCCAAAAAAGAAGGCCAGCATATGCTGGCCTTCTTTTTTCGGGTGATGGATTACTTGCGCACCACCAGCACGGGGCAGGGGGCGTGACGGACCACGGATTCGGCGACGCTGCCCACCAGCAGGTGGCTGATGCCGGAGCGGCCGTGGCTGCCCATCACCACCAGATCGGCCTTCTCTTCTTTGGCCTGTACGACGATCTCGTCGGCGGCGCGGCCGAAGCGTACCTCGAAGGTGGCCGGAATGGGCAGGCTGGCGATCAGCTCCTTCATCTGGCTCTTGGCCTGACGCTCCATCTCGTGGGTGATCTCGATGGCGGTCATGTGCAGGATCTTGTAGCTGTCGAAGCCGTGCAGCTGGTCCACCACGTGAACCAGTTTGAGTTCGGCCTGATGGCTCTGGGCCATGAATACGGCATAGTCGAGCACGGCTTGCGACATCTGGGAAAAATCGACCGGGCAGAGCAGGGTTTTGATGGATGGCATATGAAGGCTCCCCTATGGTTGGGTTACTAATGAATCTCATTGTCAATAATACCCATTCGGTCGGCAATAACCCTCGACTCGCTCGCAAAACCGGTAAAAAGTGGTGCTTTGCCGACGGATCTTCATATCATGGGATATGGCCTGTGCACCCTTGCCAGATAGGCCGGCTCGATGGGTGACAGCATTCGCCTCCGGAGAAATAGTCAAGACATGGTTCGTTTGCTGCTTTCATGGGTATTGCTGCTACTCTGCTGGCCCGGTCGGGCCGATCCCCTCAATGTCTATTGCGATGACTGGCCGGGTTTTTGCCAGCGGGATGGGCGTGGCATCTATCTGGACATAGTGCGTGCCATCTACCAGCCCAACGGCTACGAGGTCATCCCCCGCATCGTGCCCTACAAGCGGGCGCTGGCGGTGATCGCCCAGCAGGGGGGCGACATGGCGATGGGAGTCTACCGGGATGAGGTGAGCGGCGTGCTGCAGCCCCGTTATCCCGCCTCGGCCGATGACCTGACGGTGCTGATGCTCAAGAAATGGCAGCCCCAGTGGCTGGGCGAGTCGAGCCTCAAGGGACAGGGGGTGGTGTGGCTGCGAGGCTGGGCCTTTGACAAGTACATCCCGGTATCCATGCGCTGGCACGAGATAGACAGCCACGACATGGCGCTGCAACTGCTGGCCAAGGAGCGCTACCGTTACTATCTGACCGCCGGGGTGCTCTACTCGGAGGACTCCATTCCTGCCAACATGCATCGTACCTTCCTGCGCTGGATCCCGACCTACCCCATCTTTGCCGATACCGAGAAGGGTCGCACCCTGCAGCAGCTCTGGGATCAGGGCATGGTCAACCTGGTGCGGCACGGCACCCTGGCCGAAATCTACCGACGCTATCGGTTGCACGACTACTACCGCGGTTTTATCGAAGAGCAGGAGCGGCGGCTAAAGCCTGACAACTAAAACGCCCTGCGTCGGGGAGGGCTGGTTACCTGTTCAGGAACTTTTCTGTCAGCTTGCCGAGTTGCCGCGCACCTGCTTGGCCAGTGGGTCATAGAGAATGACGTTGACCGAGGCGGCTAGATTGATGCAGCCCTTGGGTATGGCCACGCAGATCACCTCCTGTTGCTCGTCTTTATCATCAGCGCCTCAACTGCTTGGCCAGCCGATCGTAGAGGATCACATTGACCGAGGCCGCCAGATTCATGCAACCGTGCGTCGGTACGTAGATCACCTCTTTCACCGCCTTGAAGCGGGCCGGCTCCAGGGTGCCGTCTTCGGGGCCGAAGATGTAGAAGGCGCGCTCGGGGTGGACGTAGTCCGGCAGCGAGGTCGCCCCCTCGATCAGATCCACCAGCACCGGGGTGCAGCCGTCCGGCACCATGGCCATCAGATCGTCGACCCCGAGCAGGGGGATCTGCTCCACCATCTGCTTGGTGTCGGTGACGAAACGGCGCGCCAGTTCGAAGCGGGTCCCCGTGTAGTAGACCTCGTCCGCCCCGTAGCAGCCGGCGGCCCGCATCACGGCCCCCACGTTCTCCGGTGACTTGGGGTTGACCAGCCCGATGCAGCAATAGCCTGCGTCGCCATGCGGTGCTGACTCATCCCCCTGTGGTGGCAGGCATTCGTGGTCTGACTCTCTCATCTCGCTCTCCTCTGTGGCGGCCGCATTATAAGCCGTGCCCGCCGGCAAACGCAGAAAAAGTAACAGGTAGAGGCCGAGATTCGCTTGCTTCCCATTGTCGAGTTTTTGTGCGCAAGCCGACAATTTTTGCACGAGGCGATGGCGGGTAAACGTTTTTTGGAAATAATGGACAAACGTTTGTAACTGGATGTTTGTCTATGACGGAACGTGAGCAAGAGATCCTCGCCCTGCTGCGCCAGGATCCCATGATTGCCCAGCAGGAGCTGGCGGACAGGCTCGGGATCAGCCGCTCGGCGCTGGCGAGCCACATCTCCAGCCTGATGCGTCAGGGCTATGTGCAGGGGCGCGGCTATGTGCTGCGGGAAGGGCCCTACGCCGTGGTGATCGGCGGTGCCAACATGGATATCTGCGGCTGCAGCCACGACAACCTGCGCATTGGCGACTCCAACCCGGGCCGGGTGCGCACCTCCGCCGGCGGGGTGGGGCGCAACATTGCCGAAAACCTGGCGCGCCTTGGCACCGACACCCGGCTGCTGACCGCGGTGGGTAACGATCAGTACGGCCATCACCTGCTGGAGGTGAGCCAGCGCGCCGGCGTCGACGTGCGCCAGGTGCTGGTGCTGGACGGCCAGGCCACTTCCTGTTACCTCAGCCTGCACGATGGCAGCGGCGAAATGAGCTGCGCCGTCAACGACATGGGGATCATCGACCAGCTCACACCGGCCCGGCTCGCCCCCCTGAGCGGCTTTCTCGGGGCTGCCCGGCTCTGGCTGCTCGACACCAACCTCGCCACCCACACCCTCGACTGGTTGTTCGAGCGTCAGGGGGAGCACACCATCTTCGTGGACACCGTCTCGGTGGCCAAGGTGGAGAAGATCCGCCCCTGGCTGCACCGCATCCACACCCTCAAACCGAATCGCAGCGAGGCGGAGCAGCTGTGCGGCTTGCGCATCGCCGGGCCCGACACCTGGCCCATGGCGGCGGCCTGGTTCCACCGCGCCGGGGTGCAGCGGCTGTTCCTGAGCCTCGGCGATCAGGGGATCTTTTATAGCGACGGGGAGTGCCAGGGCCATCTGTCCGTGCTCGGCAGCCCGGTCGTCAACGTGACCGGCGGCGGCGATGCCTTCATGGCAGGGCTGGCCCACGCCTGGTTGCAGGAGCAGGACATCGTCGAGACCACCCGTTTCGCCCTCGGCTGCGCCGCCCTTACCGTCAATTGTCCCGATACCGTCTTTTCCGGCCTATCCAAGGCCGCCGTTGAACGCATGCTGGAGGAGTACCCATGTTGAACGCTTACCTCGATATCCAACCGGTCGTCGCCGAAGCCCTGGCCGCCGGCAAGCCTGTGGTGGCCCTGGAGTCCACCATCATCTCCCACGGCATGCCCTATCCACAGAACGTGGAGACGGCGCGCCAGGTGGAGCAGGTGGTGCGGGACAACGGCGCCGTGCCGGCCACCATCGCCATCATCGATGGCCGCCTCAAGGTGGGTCTGGATGAGGGGGCGCTGGAGGCGCTGGGTCGGGCCGGCCACGCCGCCACCAAGTGCAGCCGCCGCGACATCCCCTTCGTGCTGGCCAACAAGGGGCTGGGGGCGACCACGGTTGCCTCCACCATGATCATTGCCGCCATGGCCGGGATCCGGGTGTTTGCCACCGGCGGTATCGGCGGCGTGCATCGCGGCGCCCAGGAGACCTTCGACATCTCCGCCGACCTGCAGGAATTTGCCCAGACCCCGGTGGCCGTGGTCTGCGCCGGCGCCAAGTCGATCCTCGACATCGGCCTGACCCTGGAGTACCTGGAGACTCAGGGCGTGCCGGTGATCGGCTACCAGACCGAGGAGCTGCCCGCCTTCTACACCCGCGAGAGCGGCTTCAAGGTGGATTACCGCCTCGAGAGCCCGGCGGCCATCGCCGAGGCGTTGCGCCTCAAGTGGGAGCTGGGGCTGGCCGGCGGCGCCGTGGTGGCCAACCCCATCCCGGCCCAGTTTGCCATGCCCAAGGCCGACATCGATGCCGCTATCGCCCAGGCACTGCGAGAGGCGGACGAGCAGGGAGTGAAGGGCAAGGCGTCCACCCCCTTCCTGCTGGCCCGGGTGTGCGAGCTGACCGGCGGCAACTCCCTGGCCGCCAACATCCAGCTGGTGCTGAACAACGCCGCGCTGGGGGCGCGCATCGCCGCCAGTCTGTAATCAGTTGCTGCAAACGAAAAAGAGGGCCTCTTGGCCCTCTTTTTTCATTTTGGCTCTGTGAGTTGCCGGGGGCGTTATTGCAGTACCAGCCGACCGTGCAGCGGCTGCACGGGTCTGTTGTTGGGGTGGTGCATCACCGCCTTGAAGGCATCGATCTGGGCCTGACTTATCTGCACCGGCTGTTTCATCACCAGCCAGCGCACCCCTTCCGAGCAGGGCGGGGTGGTCAGCGAGCCGCTGAAGCGGTAGTAGTCCCGTTTGGCGGGCAGCAACTGCTCCGCCGAGACCGCCTCCTTGAGCTGGTGCTGCTCACCTGCCTTGGCCGGCAACGACGTCCAGGCCCGGCCGAGGGCCGAATTCGCGCTGCCCGGCTCGAACATCACCGCGACCACCGCCAGCTCCCCCTGGTCATTGGCATGGACCAGGTGCCCCTCCAGGGGGTAGGATTTGCCCTCGATGAGGTTTTCGCTGGGAGCGTGGAAGTGGAACTGCTTGAGGGTGAAGTGCATGCCGTCGAGCTCCAGCGTGCTGCCCGGGGCATAGTCGACCTGCACCGTGTGGCCGTTGTTGGTGACGCTGCGGCCCCCCGCCAGGTAGTGAAACTGCAGCGGGGCCAGCTCGGCCTTGACCAGACCCGAGAGATTGACCGGCGACTGGTTGCTGCCCGCGCACTGGCCATATTCCGGGGTCAGGCTGGCCCATTTTGCCGGGCCGGCCTCGCCGCTGTATTCCCAGTGCACTGTAGCGGCAAAGGCGGCGGGGCAGAGCAACAGGGTGGCGGCCAACAGGGACTCTTTCATCATGCATCCTTATCTTGATTGAAAAGCACGGCGATCCGTTTCCTGCATTGACGAGGAAATAACGGAGGGCATCATCTGAATTGCGGGATACAGAAGGTCAGACGCTATTTTTATTATTGGCTGGGTGAACGCCGGCGATATTTATGATGCATTCAAGATGAATCTAAATAACGGGGCGGTCACGCCTGCATATTGAATAATCGCTTTATTCAATGACAGCAATCTAATTAATTGGCTGTCATTGTGGATGAATTTGCTCATAATTTATTCGTCAGAATTCAGCTCTTTTTTGCCGCGCAAGTCCCCGCCATCAGTCCGTCCGCAATATATTAATTCATTGTTTTTAATGTGGTTTTTGTTGGTCTCATTTGATCTTGAGCAAATTATGCACAGGCTTTCCCGGGCAGGCTGAGGCTGCTGTTATGCACAGCCACAAGGGAGAGATAAAAAATGAATAAATATTATCTGTTGCTGGCGCTGGGCCTGCCAGGGATGGGGTGGGCGAACGAGCCGATCCAGGCAGTGGAAGCAGCCAAGGTGAGCGCACCGGAAAAAGTCGAGTTGGGCAAGATGCTGTTTTTCGAGCCGCGGCTCTCGAAATCCAACGCCATCTCCTGCAACTCCTGCCACAACCTGGCGACCGGCGGAGTGGACAACCAGGTCAGCTCCCTCGGCCACAAGTGGAAGGAGGGGCCGATCAACTCGCCCACCGTGCTCAACTCCAGCCTCAACTTCGTGCAGTTCTGGGATGGGCGCGCCAAGGATCTGCAGGCGCAGGCAGCGGGCCCCATCGAGAACCCGCTGGAAATGGCCTTCAGCCACAAGCTGGCGGTGGAGACCCTGCACACCCTGCCCGAGTACCGGGCCCGCTTCAGCGCTGTGTACGGCAAGGGGGACTTCGGCATCGACGAGGTGACCGATGCCATCGCCGCCTTCGAGGAGACCCTGGTCACCCCCAACGCGCCGTTCGATCGCTGGCTGAAGGGGGATGCCAAGGCGCTGACTGCGCAGCAGCTGAAGGGCTATCAGCTGTTCAAGGAGAAGGGCTGCACCGCCTGCCACAACGGGGTGGCCATCGGCGGCAACTCCTACCAGAAGATGGGGCTGGTCAAGCCGTTCAAGACCGACAACCCGGCCCAGGGACGCGGTGGAGTGACCGGCGAGAAGCAGTTCATCGGCTGGTTCAAGGTGCCGACCCTGCGCAACATCGAGCTGACCTACCCCTACTTCCACGATGGCTCGGTGTGGGATCTGAAGGAGGCGGTGCAGATCATGGCGGACATCCAGCTCGGCCAGACCCTGAGCGAGCAGGAGGCGGACGACATGACCGCCTACCTCAAGAGCCTGACCGGCGAGCAGCCGCAGATCGTGTTGCCGATCCTGCCGCCCTCCCAGCCCGATACCCCCAGGCCTCAGGTCAAGAGCTGAGCGGGCGTGATGATTGCAGCGGAGCCGCCGGCTCCGCTTTTTTGTTCCTATCTATCTGATAAGCCTCTCGAAGTTACTGCACTACACAATGACAAAGGGATGACAATCCCCCAGCTGGCGACGGCGATTTTACCGATTTGCAGCCCTCTTCACATTTCCGACACGCTCACAATTCGTTCGATTGCCTTACTCATCCGACCTGGTGTCAAATCACTCCGCCTAACACAAGGAGTGGCATAATAATGAATAATATCAATAAATTAGTTCTGGCTATCGGATTCACTCTCACCACCTTCCCGAGCCTGGCGGCGGGCTTCCAATGCAAGGATCACGTCAAGCTCGGGGTGCCCAGCCAATCCAGTCAACTGCTGTGCCGGGACGGCTATGCCGCCGGTTACAACTACGACACCAAGGTCTCTGACTGGGTCTCTTATCGGATGACGGCCGCCAGCGCCCAGGGTCAGGTGCCGCGCAAGGATGCCTTTGCCGAGGACAAGGAGGTGCCGGTGCAGTTCCGCGCTACCCTGGCCGACTACAAGGGCTCCGGCTATGACCGCGGTCACCAGGCGCCCGCGGCGGACATGCGCTCCACCGCCACCACCATGAAGCAGAGCTTCCTGCTGACCAACATGACCCCGCAGCTGCCGGCGCTCAACCAGGGGGCCTGGCGCATCCTGGAGGAGAAGACCCGGCAGTGGGCCATCGCCTATCAGGATGTCTATGTGATCACCGGTCCCATCTTCACCAACTCCGATGCCTCCATCGGCAACGGTGTGACCGTGCCCCACGCCTACTACCGGGTGGTGATGGATGTAGCCAACCAGGAGGCGATCGCCTTCATCCTGCCGCAGGAGAACGTGTCGGCCAGCCGGCTGGCGGATTACATAGTGACGGTGGATGAGGTGGAGCAGCAGACCGGGCTCGATTTCTTCACCGAGCTGCCGGATGAACAGGAAGAGGCCATGGAGTCCCAGCTGATGGCCATGTGGAGCAACTGAGTTCACCCATGACGCTGATGAAAACAGGGGCCTGTCGGCCCCTGTTTCTATTTGCTCAGCTCATCACCGACCTTCTTGACGGTGTCCCGGGTGCCGTGACCGATCTCGCGGGTCACGTCCCGGGTGGTGTGGCCAATCTCGCGGGTCACATTGCGGGTGGTGTGCCCCACGGTTCTGCCCGCCTCCTTGATGTCGGCGCAGCCGCCGAGCAGGCTGCCCAGAACCAGGCCGAGGGCCATCAGGGCCATGCAGTCACGCCTCATGCCGTGCTCCTTCTCGTTTCATCATCGTTATGCCGATGGCGGCATTATGGCCTCGTGTGCAACGGGCGGGCAACCAGCAGGGTGTGGCCCGGGCCCGGGATCTCGTGCTCGGCCTCCACGTGGAAGTGGGCCTCGCGCAGGCACTGGTACAGCTCCTTGGAGTGGTAGAAGCGGCTGTTGCCGTTGGCCAGACAGGTGAAGTAGAGGGAGGTGGCGTTGAGACTGAAACTGGCGGCTTCAAAGGATTGGCGGTCCCAGAACAGCTCCAGGATGCAGACCCGGGCGTCCGGCTTCATGGCCAGCCGTATCCGGTTCAGGATGGCGACGATCTGCTCGTGACTGAAGCAGTCGAGGAACTGACTCATCCACCAGATGTCCGCCGCGCCGGGCAGGGTGCCTGGCTGCAGCAGATCCACCGGGTGACCCTGTACCCGCTCCGTCAGCCCCGCCTCATCGATGTTGCGGCGAGCCAGTGCCAGCTGTTCGGGCAAGTCCAGGATGGTGACTCGCAGGGCGGGATCCCGTTTGGCGCAGGCGATGGCCCACTTGCCGGTGTTGCCACCCAGGTCGTAGAGATGGCGCGGCTCGTAACCGAACACCTTGTCCTGGGCCTGCTGGAAGGCCCAGTCGGAGTAGAAGTGATCGAACGCGAACCAGCTGCGGCGGGCAGGCTCGGGCAGCTCGCTCAGGTGCGGATAGAGGGTCTGCCAGGGGCCGAACTCCTGCAGGCCGGCCGGCGTACCGTTGCGGATGGCGTCGAGCAGGTGGGCGAGGGGCTGGTAGCAGACGTGCTGGGTGAAGTCGAGATTGACCCGGCTCATGGTGTCGTTCAGCAGGTACTTGCCGACCCGCCCCAGCACATAGTGCTCCTCGGCCAGGTAGCAGAGCCCGCCGCCGAGCCCCATGTCCAGCAGCACGCCGGCGCCGTATTCACTCAGCTCGCATGCTTGGGCGATGTCGACCAGTGGTGCCCCCCGCTGGCCACGGGTCTCGAGATAGGCCAGCACCCCGGTTTCGCGCAGGCACCAGCTGGCCTGAAACAGCATGGGCCCGAAGGCGATTTTCTGGGCCTCGCTGATGGCTTCCAGCGCGTTGTAGGGGTCTGTCTGATAGTGATTCACGGGGGGCTCCTGCCGGATCAGCGGCTCTGCGCGCGGGCGAGTTCCAGCTGAATGGCCTGGTTCAGACCCAGTATCCAGCGGTTATAACTGCGGTGGATGCTGCCCTTGCCCTTGTCGTCCAGATTGACGCTGCTCACATAATTGATGGAATAATCGCGAGCGCTGTAGGGAATATTGATCACCGCCTGATGCTGACGCACATTGACCTGGCCCCGAATTAGTCCCGGCTGCTCCTGACGCATTACCCAGCTCTTGCTGATACCGGCCGTAATAATGGCGTTGGCGACCTGCTCCTCGGTGAGGTTGGATGGCACCGGATTGGCCGCCATATTGCGGATGGGCTGGCTGGTGGAGCAGGCGGCCAGCAGGGCACAGGCCAGCAGCAGGGATATTTTATTAATAATCTTCATAATATTTTCCTTGGGAAGGATATTCATCAATTGAGCGTGGCAATGAGACAACACAAATTGTTTATTTTCAATCACCAAGGCGGTGGATAATCCGGGCTGGCTATTATTTCTGATGAATAATGGTATTATCCGCCCGGTATTCACCTGATGACGCCATTCAATACCATGGCGCAGGCACTGCCCGTCGGGGGAGTGCCTTTTATGCTCTTCGCTCCCACCACGGTTTTAAGGACAGGTCGCCTGCAACATGCTCTCTTTCTCGCTGCTGGATAGTCAGGCGCTGTCACCCGGTCTGGCCGATGAGGCCGCCTGGCAGGCGTGGGCGCAGCAGGGGCGCTGGCCCGTCGACCCGCCGTTTCCCGCCACTCCCTTGCTGCCCATGATGATGGCGCGCCGCCTGAGCCAGGGCTCACGGCTGGCGGTACAGGTGGGTCTGAGCCTGCTGGCCCGCCACCAGGTAGACAGTGCCATCTTCGTCAGCCGCCACGGCGAGTTGGCCCGCTCCATGACGCTGCTGCGGGCGCTGGCGGACGGGCAGGCGCTCTCCCCCACCGATTTCTCCATGTCGGTCCACAACACCGCCGCCGGGCTCTGCTCCATCCAGGGCAAGGCCGCCATTCCCATGAGCTCGCTGGCTGCGGGGGAGAGCAGCCTGATGGCAGGCCTCACCGAAGCGGTCGGCGCCCTGCAGGCCGGCGCTCGCCGGGTGCTGCTGGTGGCCTTCGAGGGGCCTGTGCCCGAATTTCATCGCCCCTGGCTGGGGTCGGAGGCGCCGCCCCACGCGCTGGGACTGGTGCTGGAGGCCGGTGAGCAGTGGCGCTGCGAGGGAGTTAGCCCCGCAGTTGACGCTGCCCACCCGTGGCCCCAGAGCCTCGCCTTGTGGCGCGCCCTGCTGCTAGGCGAGCCGACCCTGATCCTCGGCGATGACCGTCAGGTGTGGAGATGGCAGCGTTGCTGAACCGGGCCTGGCGGTTGATCGGCACGGCCCTTGGCTTCACCCTGTTCGGGGTGGGGGGGCTGCTGCTCACCCTCTTCTGGTTCCCCTTGCTGGCGCTCTGTCTGCGCGGGGAGCGGCGGCGCACCCTGGCCCAGCTCACCATCCGCCACAGTTTCCGGCTGTTTCTCGCCATGCTGCGGGGCTGGGGGGTGCTCGACTATCGCGTCAGCGGCATGCCCGCCGATTTGCGTGGCGCCCTGGTGGTGGCCAATCACCCCAGCCTGCTCGACTACGTCATGCTGGCGGCCGAGATGCCGGTGTGCGACTGCATCGTCAAGCAGTCACTCTGGCGCAACCCCTTCATCGGCGGCGTGGTGCGGGCGGCCGACTACCTGCCCAACGTGGCGGGGGAGGATCTGCTGGCCCTGTGCATGGCGCGGATCCGGGCCGGCGGCCTGCTGCTGATCTTCCCGGAAGGGACCCGCACCACCCCGGGCGAACCCATCAAGCTGCAGCGCGGCGCAGCCCAGTTGGCGGTGCGCAGCCAGGTGCCGCTGCAGCTGGTGCGGATCCACTGCAGCACCCGATTTCTCACCAAGCAGGACAAATGGTTCAAGATCCCGGAAAATAAGCCGACTTTCACCATAGAATTCCTGCAGCAAGTGGCGGCGGACGAGGTGGTCGCCACCGGCCAGAGCAGTGCGCTGGCCGCTCGCCAGTTGACCCGGTTTCTCACCCGGGCCCTGCAACCCGGGCCCCAATGACAGCATATGGAACAGTTATGCAAGACCTGCATCTAGAGATAAAACAACTCATCATCGACAGCCTCAACCTCGAGGGGCTCACCCCTGACGACATCGACAGCCAGGCCCCGCTGTTTGGGGACGGCCTGGGGCTGGACTCCATCGATGCGCTGGAGCTGGGCCTTGCCATCAAGGGTCGCTACGGCATCGTCCTCTCCGCCGAGGATGAGAACACCCGTCGCCACTTTGCCTCCGTTGCGGCCCTGGTGGCCCTGGTGCAGGCCCAGTCGAAAGGGGAGGCCTGAGCCATGACCCGCGACGATATCTTTGCCCAGATCAAGGCCGCCCTCGTCGAGTTGTTCGAAGTCGACGAAGAGGCCGTCACTCCCGAGGCCCGCCTCTATCAGGATCTCGAGCTCGACAGCATAGATGCCATCGATCTGGTGGTGCATCTGCAGAAGCTGACCGGCAAGAAGATCAAGCCGGAAGAGTTCAAGTCGGTGCGCAGCGTCAACGACGTGGTGGATGCGGTCGAGCGTCTGCTGGCCGACGCCTGATGCCGGTGTCAGCCCTGCCATGATGCGCTGGCTCTCCTGGCTGGCCGGTGGTGCCCTGCTGCTCTACCCGCTGGCGGTCTACTGGGGGCTGACCCACGCCGGTCAAACCCCGCTGCTGCTCGGTCTGCTGCTCATCTTCTCGCTGCGACTCTTGCCCGGCCTGCTGAAGGGGCGGGTCCGGTTCGGCCCGCTGCCGGAGTGGCTCTGGCTGGGGCGCCTGCTGGCCTGCATCGGGCTGGGGCTGACCCTGCTCTCCGCTTTGTTCAATGCCCGGCACTGGCTGCTCTACTACCCGCTGGCGGTGAGCCTGGCGCTGCTGTGCCTGTTTGGCTGGAGCCTGACCCGCCCCATGAGCCTGGTGGAGCGGCTGGCCCGCTTGCAGGATCCCGCTTTGCCGGCGGCGGCCATCGGCTACACCCGGCGGGTGACCCAGGTCTGGTGCGGCTTCTTCGTCATCAATGGCGCCCTGGCGGCCTTCACCATCTGGCACGGGGATCTGGCGCTCTGGAGCCTCTACAACGGCCTCGTCAGCTACCTCCTGATGGGCTGCCTGATGGGGGCTGAGTATCTGGTGCGTCGCCGCCTGCTCAAGAGGCTGACCCCATGAGCCTGCTGCAAACCCTCTGGCAGCGCGATGGTGCCCAGCCGGTGGCCTTCGGCCCGCAGGGGGAGGTGACCCTGACCGAGCTGCGCCGCGCCAGCCTGCAACTGGCCAGGGCCATGGCCCGTCACGACGGCGCCGGCCGGCCAGGCGCGCGCTGGGCACTCTGCTTCGACGACAGCCTGCTGTTCACGCAAGCGTTGCTCGCCTGCGCCCTCGGCGGCTATCAGGCTATTCTGCCGGGTCATCAGCGGCTGGCCGGCCTGCAGGAACTGCAGAGCCAGTTTGACGGCCTGCTCACCGACGCCGAGCTGCCGGGTGCGGCGCTCACCGTGCCTCAGCTCAGGCTGCCGCTGGCCGATGCGCACGAGGGGCTGGACGCCGCACACGGTGATCTTGCGCCCGCGCGCCTGGATATCACCCTGTTCAGCTCCGGCTCCACCGGCGAGCCCAAGGCGATCCCCAAGGCCTGGCCCCAGCTGGAGGCCGAGTTGCGGGTGCAGATGGCGCTCTGGGGCGAGCGGCTGGCCGATGCCCGGGTGCTGGCCAGCGTCAGCCACCAGCACATCTACGGCCTGCTGTTTCGCATCCTGCTGCCGCTGGCTCTCGGCCGCCCGTTCGATCGCCGCACCATCGACTACCCGGAGCAGCTGGCGGCGCAAGGCGCCCCCTGGTGTTTGATCGCGTCGCCGGCGTTTCTGAGTCGGCTCGATCCAGCCATGCCCGCCACCGGCTGCCGGTTGATCGTCTCCTCCGGCGGTCCCCTGCAGCTGGAAGATGCCCGGCAAGCCCGGGCGCTCTTCGGCCAGCTGCCGGTGGAGATCTTCGGCAGCAGCGAGACCGGCGGCATTGGCTGGCGTCAGCGCCACCGGGAGCAGACCTCCTGGACGGCGCTGCCCGGGGTCGAGGTGCGGGTTGGCCCGGAGCAGGGGCTGCTGCTGCGCTCCCCCTTCCTGGCAGAGGACGACTGGCTGGCCTGCGCCGATCGCATCGCCCTGCACGAGGAGGGTTTCGAGCTGCTGGGACGCCAGGACAGGATCGTCAAGCTGGAGGAGAAGCGGATCTCCCTCAACGAGGTGGAGGCGCGCCTGCAGGCCCTGGCGGAGGTGGAGTCGGCCGCCGTGCTGCCGCTGCAGCAGGGTCAGCGCCAGATCCTCGGCGCCGTGCTGGTGCTAAGCGAATTGGGGGCCGCCCGCTGGGACGAGCTCGGTCAGGGGCGCTTCCTGTTGGCCCTGCGCCAGCAGCTGCGCCCCTGGCTCGAGCCGGTCGCCCTGCCGCGCAGCGTGCGCCGGGTCGTGCAGATGCCCGTCAACGCCCAGGGCAAGCGCCCCTGGCTACAACTCAAGGAGCTGTTCGATGAGCCTGTCCGCTGACACGCTGCCAACCGAGCTGGGTTGCGAAGTGCTGGCCGATGGCGTGCGCCTGCGGCTGCGACTCGATCCCGCACTGCCCTGGTTTGCAGGGCACTTTCCCGGCGCGCCCCTGCTGCCCGGGGTGACCCAGATCCACTGGGTGATGCACTACGCCGCCAGCCGGCTCAAGCTGACACTGCCGTTTCACGGGGTGGATCAGCTCAAGTTCCAGCGCCCGCTGCGCCCCGGGGCCGAGTGCAGCCTGCACCTGCAGTGGCAGGCGGACAAGGGCCAGCTCCTCTTCAGCTACCAGCTCGGGGATGAGTCGGCGAGCAGCGGACGGGTGCGGTTGACCCTATGAACCCTTGCCTTCTGATTCCCTGTTACAACCACGCCGGGCCGCTGGCCGCCGTACTGGCGCGGCTGGCCGAATTCAAGCTGCCCTGCCTGCTGGTCGACGATGGCAGCGAGCCCGTCGCCGCCGCCGCGCTCGATGCGCTGGCCGCCCAGCACCCCTGGGTCAGCCTGCTGCGCCATCCCCACAACCAGGGCAAGGGGGGCGCCGTGATGACGGGGCTGCGCCGCGCCCATGAGCTGGGGTTCAGCCATGCCCTGCAGGTGGATGCCGACGGCCAGCACGATCTGACGGATCTGCCGGCCCTGCTGGCGGAGGCGCGCCAACACCCGGCGGCGCTCGTCTCCGGCCGCCCGCTTTACGACGACTCCGTGCCCAAGGGGCGCCTCTACGGCCGCTATATCACCCATGTCTGGGTCTGGATCGAGACGCTGTCGTTCGCCATCAAGGACAGCATGTGCGGCTTTCGGGTCTATCCGCTGGCGTCCACCTGCGCCCTGCTGGAGCGGGTGGCCCTCGGCCGGCGGATGGATTTTGACACCGAGGTGATGGTGCGCCTGCACTGGGCCGGGGTGCCGATGCGCTTCGTGCCGACCCGGGTCATCTATCCCGTCGACGGCCGCTCCCACTTTCGGCTTTTTCGCGACAACCTCGACATCTCCTGGATGCACACCCGGCTGGTGTGCCGCCTGCTGTGGGATCTGCTGCTGCGCCTCTGCCGCTGGCCGGCCCGTCTCGGCGCCCGACTGACCCGGCTGTGGCGCGAGCGGCGCACCCACTGGTCGCGTACCCCGGAGCGGGGCTCATTGCTCGGCATGCAGATCATGCTGGCCAGCTACCGCCTGCTGGGGTGGCGCGGCTTCTCCCTGCTGCTCTATCCGGTCATCGGCTACTTCTGGCTGACCGGCCGCGCCCAGCGGGAGGCATCCCGGGCCTATCTGGCCCGGCTCGAGACCTTCGCCAACGCACAAGGCGTTGTGCTGCCCGCCGAGCCGAGATCGAGCTTTCGCCACTTCCTGCGCTTTGGCGAGGCGGCCCTCGACAAGCTGGCGGGCTGGCGCGGCGATATCACGGAGCAAGAGGTTGAACTGGTGGGGGCTGAGCACTACCAGGCCGCCATCAACAGTGGCAAGGGAGTGTTGCTGCTGGGCTCCCACCTGGGCGATCTCGAGTTGTGCCGGGCGCTTGGCAGTCGCAAGCAGGGGCTGCGCATCAATGCGCTGGTGTTCACCCGCCACGCGGCCCGCTTCAACGCCTTGCTCAAGCAGATCAACCCGGATTCGCACCTCAACCTCATCCAGGTGCAGGAGCTGGGGGCCGATACCGCCATCCTGCTCAAGGAGAAGCTGGAGCAGGGAGAGTGGGTGGTGATCGTCGGCGATCGCACCTCGGTGACCCGGGAGAAGCGGGTGATCTGGGCCGATTTCCTCGGCGCGCCTGCGCCCTTTCCCCTTGGCCCCTTCGTGCTCAGCAGTGTGCTGGGCTGCCCCGTCTACCTGATGTTCGGCCTCAAGGAGCAGGGGCGCTTTCGGGTGCATTTCGAGCCCTTTGCCGACGGCCAGCCCCTGCCGCGGCAGGGGCGCCAACAGATTCTCGCGTCCCGGGTACAGGCCTATGCCGATCGCCTGCAGCACCACTGCCTGCGCGCCCCGCTGGACTGGTTCAACTTTTTTGATTTCTGGCAGCTGACCGATGAACAAGAGTGAGATGAGCAGGGTTGTCTTCGGCGCGAAGCCGCTGACCATCGAAGACGTGGTGGCCCTGGCCGAAGGGCGCGCCACCCCCGCACTGAATCCGGATCCCGCCTTCATGGCCCGCATCCAGCGGGGCGCCGACTTTCTCGACCGGCTGCTGGCCGAAGAGGGGGTCATCTACGGGGTGACCACAGGCTACGGCGATTCGGTTACCCGGCCGGTGCCAACCGAGCTGGTGCCCGAGCTGCCGCTGCACCTGACCCGCTTTCACGGCTGCGGGCTGGGGGCGGATCTCGAGCTCGATGCCGCGCGCGCCGTGCTCGCCACCCGGCTCTGCTCGCTGGCACAGGGGGTCTCCGGGGTCAGCCCGGCCCTGCTCGAGCGCCTCTGCTGGCTGCTGGAGCAGGATCTGGTGCCGCGCATTCCGGAAGAGGGATCGGTGGGCGCCAGCGGCGATCTCACCCCGCTCTCCTACGTCGCCGCTGTGCTGGTGGGGGAGCGCGAGCTTCATCATGATGGTGTGCTGCGCCCCGCCGCCGAGGTCTATCGGGAGCTGGGGGTGACCCCCCTGACCCTGCGGCCGAAAGAGGGGCTGGCGCTGATGAACGGCACCTCGGTGATGACGGCGCTGGCCTGCCTTGCCTACGCCCGCACCGACTACCTGATGCGGCTGGCGACCCGGATCACCGCCCTGGTGAGTGTCGCCATGGGGGGCAACGCCTTCCACTTCGACGAGCGGTTGTTTGCCGCCAAGCCGCACCCCGGCATGCAGGGGGTCGCGGCCTGGTTGAGAGAGGATCTGGTGGCCGGTGAGCTGCCGCGCCACAGCGACCGGCTGCAGGACAGATACTCGTTGCGCTGCGCCCCCCATGTCATCGGGGTGGTGGCCGACAGCCTGCCCTGGTGGCGCCAGCTCATCGAAAACGAGCTCAACAGCGCCAACGACAACCCGCTGATCGACGGCGAAGAGGAGCACGTGATGCACGGCGGCCACTTCTACGGCGGTCACATCGCCATGGCCATGGACAGCATGAAGGCGGCCGTCGCCAACCTGGCCGACCTGCTGGATCGCCAGCTGGCCCAGCTGGTGGACAGCAAGTTCAACGGCGGCCTGCCGAGCAACCTCTCCGGCGCGCCACAGGGGCGGCAGATGATCAACCACGGCTTCAAGGCGGTGCAGATCGGCGTCTCGGCCTGGACCGCGGAGGCGCTCAAGCAGACCATGCCCGCCAGCGTCTTCTCCCGCTCCACCGAGTGCCACAATCAGGACAAGGTGAGCATGGGCACCATAGCGGCACGCGATGCGCTGCGGGTGCTGACCCTGACCGAGCAGGTAGGGGCCGCCTGCCTGCTGGCGGCGGTGCAGGGGGTGGAGCTGCGCCTCGCCCGGCCCACCCCCTTCACCCGCCCGCTTGGCTCGGCGCTGGCCGCCATGGTCACGCAGGTGCGGGCCGAGTTTGCCCCGCTGCTGGAAGACCGGGGGCTCGAGCCCGAGCTGAGGGCGCTGATCGCCCGCATTCGCCAGCGCCACTATCCCCTCTATCAGGACTCTTCACTATGAGCCGTATCCAGACTACGCCTGAACCCTGGCAGATCAGCACCGAAGTCGAGGTGACCATCCCGTTCCACGATGTGGACATGATGGCGGTCGCCTGGCACGGCCATTACTTTCGCTACATCGAGCTGGCCCGCTGTGCCCTGCTCGATCTCATCGATTACAACTATCCGCAGATGGAGGCCTCCGGCTACCTCTGGCCCATCATAGACACCCGGATGAAGTACCTGGCACCGCTTCGCTTCGGCCAGCGGGTGCGGGTGCGCGCCACCCTGACCGAGTACCAGAACCGCCTGAAGATCGACTACCTGCTGAGCGACGCCGCGAGCGGCACCCGCACCAGCAAGGGTTACAGCATCCAGGTGGCGGTGAGCAAGGCAAGCGGCGAGATGTGTCTGGCCTCGCCCCAGGTGCTGCTGGACAAGCTGGGGGTGAGCCAGTGAGCCGGCTGATGGGGCCGCTGCTGGCCGGTCTGATCCTGTTGCTGACATGGCCGCTGCAGGCGGCGCCCCTGAGCCGGGCCGAGGTGCAGCAGTTGCTCGCCCTGAGCCAGGCCAAGGAGGCCCGCTTCGAGCAGGAGAAGCAGGTGGCTGGGCTGAGCCAGCCCCTCAGGGCCTCCGGCGAGCTGCTGCTGGTACGCGATCTAGGGCTCTGGTGGCAGCAGCAGAAACCCTTCCCGCTGACCCTTGTCCTGACGCCGACGCGCATGGTGCAGCAGATGGCGGGCCAGCCCGCCACCGTCATCGACAACCCCCAGCTGCTGGAGTTCAGCCAGATGCTGCTGGCGCTGTTCGGCTCGGACGAGGCGACCCTGAGCCGTTACTTCAGCATCGACTTTCACAGCACGGAGGATGGCTGGCAGCTGGTGCTGGTGCCGACCCTGGCGCCGTTCGACAAGGTGTTCGCCAGCCTCACCCTGAGCGGGCAGGGGCAGCTGGATCAGCTGCTTATCGCCGACAAGCAGGGTGACAGCACCCGCATCCGCTTCAGCGACTGGCGCGAGCGCCCCCTGCCATTGACCCCTGAGGAGCAGGCCCGCTTTGCTGTCCACTAGTATCCCGCTGCGCCAGCGAACCGCTCCCGCCGGGACGAGGAGAGCCCACCTTGCTGCACGCTGAAACCACCTGGCGCCGGCTCGGGACCCTCTGGATCGGGCTCTGTCTGCTGCTGGCGGCTGTGCTTGCCTGGCAGCTGCCCCACAGCCGCATCAACACCAGCCTGATGGATCTGCTGCCCCACGAGTCCCGCAGCGATCTGGACCCGGCCCTGCAGCAGGGTCTGCTGCAGCAGCTCGACCGCCAGCTGGTCTGGCTGTTGAGCCTGCCCGCCGGCCAGGACGGGCGCGCCGCCGCCACCTTCTGGGCGCAGCAGCTCGGCGAGCTGCCTGCCCTGTCCCGCATCAAGGGGTATCAGCCCGAGCTGGCCCCCGCCTGGCAGCGTTATCTGCACGAGCTGGCTTGGCAGCGGCTGGATCCGGCGAGCCGGGCCCGGCTTGCCGGGGGCGCCGAGGGGTGGAGTCAATGGGTGCTCGGCCAGATCTACTCCCCCTTTGGCGGCGTCTCCCGCGCCGAGTGGCAGAGCGACCCTCTGTTGCTGACCCGGGCCGGGGTGCTGGCCGAGGCCCGCGGCCCCATGCAGCTCAAGGAGGGCTGGCTGGTAAGCCGGGACGACGCCGGCCGCGACTGGTACATGGTACGCGCCGAGCTGGATCTCTCCGCCTTCGACATCCAGCGCAACCAGGCGCTGCTGAGCGAACTGGCCGGGGCCGAGCAGCGCCTCGCCGACGCCTATCCCGGCACCGAGCTGCTGCGCCGCGGCACCCTCTTCTACAGCCAGCACGCCAGCAACCTGGCCCAGCAGGACATCTCCACCATAGGGCTGGGTTCCATGGTTGGGGTCATCCTGCTCATCTGGGGCGTGTTCCGCTCCACCCGGGCGCTGCTGCTCTCCCTGCTGCCTATCGGCGTGGGGCTGATGTGGGGGCTCGGCACCGTGCTGCTCCTGTTCGGCGAGATCCACGTCTTCACCCTGGTCATCAGCAGCAGCCTCATCGGCATCGCCATCGACTACGCCATCCACTTCTTGTGCGAGCGGCGGCTGCACGGCGACGACGAGACGCCCCACCAGACCCGACTCAAGTTGCTGCCTACCCTCTCGCTCGCGGTGCTGACCACCCTGATCGGCTATGGCCTGCTCTGGTTCGCCCCCTTCCCGGGGTTGCAGCAGCTGGCGGTGTGCGCCCTGGCAGGGCTGTTCAGCGCCTTCGTCACCGTGCTCTGCCTGTTCCCGCGCTGGGTCGGCCCGTTGCCGACAAGGCCGCTTTGGGGCCAGCGCTGGCTGCAGGGCTGGCTGCTGGCCTGGCAGCAGCGCCCGCTGCTGCGCATCGGTCTGCCGCTCTGCTGCCTGCTGCTGGCGGCCCTCGGCATCAGCCGGTTGCAGGTGGATGACGACATCCGCCGGCTGCAGCCTCTGCCGGTGGCGTTGCAGGGGCAGGAGCAGCGGATCCAGACCCTCACCGGTCAGCAGGGGGGCATGCAGGGCTTGCTGGTGACGGGGGCGGACGGCGAGCAGGCATTGCAACGGCTGGAGCGGCTCCACGGCCCGCTGGCCGCGTTGAAGGCGCGCGGTGCGCTGCAGGCGTTCGTCTCGCTTGCCCGCTGGCTGCCCTCGCTGGCGCGCCAGCAGGAGGATGCCGCCGCCATTCGTACCTTGCTGCCCGAGGTGGTGAGCCGGCTCAAGGCGGCCGGCCTGCCGCTGCAGCCGCCCGTGCGCGAGCCGCACTGGCTGACCCCGGCCGCCTGGCTGGCCAGCCCGGTCAGCGAGGGGAGCCGCTTGTTGTGGCACGCCCTGGCGGATGGCCGCGTTGCCATCTGGGTGCCGCTGGTGGGGGTGACGGACGAGAGTGCCCTGACAGCGCTGGCGGCGGCCGAGCCTGGGGTCTACTGGCAGGATCAGCGCAGCCAGTGGAGCCAGCTGTTCGCCCACTACCGCATCAAGCTGGCGGAGCTGCTGTCGGTGGCCATCGCGCTGGTGGCCCTGCTGCTGTGGCGGCGGATGGGGGCGGCGCGAGCGGCCCGGGTGCTGCTGGTCAACCTGATTGCGCTGGCCATGGGGCTGGCGCTGCTCGCCGCCTGCGGCCAGCCGCTCACCCTGTTCGGGGTGCTGGCGCTCAGCCTCATCTTCGGCATCGGCATCGACTACGGCCTCTTCTTCGCCCATAGCGGCAACGAGGCGGCGCGCCAGAGTTCCACCCTGCTCGCCATCCTGCTGGCCAACCTCACCACCCAGCTGGCCTTCGGTCTGCTGGCGCTGAGTCACACCCCCGCCATCGCGGGCTTTGGTCTGGTGCTGAGCGGCGGTATCTTTACCGCCTTCCTGCTCTCACCCCTGGTACTGGACCGGGTGCGACCGCAGTTGCCGGGGCCACATGGCCGGGAGCCAACCTCATCATGAAAGCCTTGTTCGTGTTCGTAATCCTGCTGCTGACCGGTTGCAGCAGCCAGCCGACCCCCACCGCCTATCTCGACAAGGGGACCGTTATGACGCTGCCGGCCCCCGTGCTGGCCGCCCCCTTCTATCGCCAGCAGCTGCTGACCGCCAGCGTGGGGGGGAGCAACCACCAGCTGATGACGGTGCTGGAGGCGGACGGCCACCAGCTGACCCTGGTGGGGCTGACCCCGAGCGGGGTACGGCTGTTTCTGGTGCGCTATGACCAGCAGGGCATCGAGACCCGCCAGCTCAGCCCGCTGCTCACCAGCGGCATGCCACCGGTGAGCCAGGTGCTGGCGGACGTGATGCTCTGCTACTGGCCGCTGGCCAGCTGGCAACCGCAACTGCCGCCGGGCTGGACGCTGCGTGACGAGGGGCTGCTGCGCCGGCTGCGCGCCCCCGATGGCACCCTGGTCACCGAGATCCGCTATCGCGACGCCGACGGCGTGCGCGAGCCGGTCGGCCTGCAGCAACACGTATTCAACTACCGCCTGCAACTGGAGACCCTGAGCCAATGAGCTGTTATATCGCCGCCTATGGCCTCGTCTCGGCACTGGGGACGGGGCGTGATGCCAGCGCCGAGGCGCTGCTGGCCTGGCAGAGAGAGGGCATCAGCCCGCTGGATCGCCACCGGGCGCCGCTGCTGGATGGTCGGCTGACCCCGGTCGGGCGGGTGGAAGGGGAGTTGCCGGTCATCCCGGCGGCGCTGGCCCCCTATGCCTCGCGCAACAACCAGTTGCTGCTGGCGGCGCTGGCCCAGATCCGGCCCGCCCTCGATCAGGCGCTGGCCACCTTTGGCAGCGACCGTGTCGGCCTGGTGCTTGGCACCAGCACCGCCGGGATCGGCGAGGCCGAGCTGGCGGTGGCCGCTGCCCGGCGCGGAGAGGCGGTGCCCCCCGAGTTTGACTATCGTCAGCAGGAGCTGGGCTCACCGTCGGAATTTCTGGCCCGCCATCTCGGCCTGACCGGGCCGGCCTGGACGATTTCCACCGCCTGCTCCTCCAGCGCGCGCGCCTTCATCAGCGGCCAGCGGCTGCTGGCGGCCGGACTGGCAGACGCCGTGCTGGTGGGCGGTGCCGACAGCCTGTGCGGGCTCACCCTCAACGGCTTTGACAGCCTGGAGTCCCTCAGCTGTGCGCGCTGCCAGCCGTTCGATGAGGCGCGCCAGGGGATCAACATCGGCGAGGGGGCGGCGCTGTTTCTGTTGAGCCGCACGCCTGCACCGCTGGCCCTGCTGGGGGCGGGGGAGTCCTCCGATGCCTGGCACATCTCGGCGCCTCATCCAGACGGGGTCGGCGCCGAGGCGGCCATGCGCATGGCGCTGGCCCAGGCGGGCCTGACGCCGGCGCAGGTGGGCTACGTCAACCTGCACGGCACCGCCACCCGTCTCAACGACGCCATGGAGAGCCAGGCGGTGCACCGGCTGTTTGGTGCCGAGGTGCCCTGCAGCTCCACCAAGCTGCTCACCGGCCACACCCTGGGGGCGGCGGGAGCCATCGAGGCCGCGCTCGCCTGCCTGCTGCTGGAGCGCGCTCTGCCACTGCCGCCCCAGCGGGTGGCCACGGCGGATCCGGCGCTGGCCCCCATCTGGCTAGTGAGCGGCGAGGTGCCACTGGCGGCGCCCCGGGTGCTCTCCAACTCCTTTGCCTTCGGTGGCAACAATGTCAGCCTGCTGCTTGGGAGCGTTCACCATGAATGAGTCAGGTTCACTGCCCGCCATCGAGACCCTGCTGCCCCACCAGGCCCCCATGCTGCTGCTGGACCGGCTCTGCGCTGCGGATGCCCAGCAGGCGCGCTGCGAGACCCGTATCGGCGCCCGCCATGCCCTGCTGCTGGATGGGGAGGGCAACCTGCCCGGCTGGGTCGGCATCGAGCTGATGGCCCAGACCATCGCCGCCTGGGCCGGCATGCAGGGGCGCCTGCGCGGCGAGCCGGTGCGCATCGGCATGCTGCTCGGCAGTCGCAAGTATCGCTGCCTGCGCCCCGTCTTCGCGGCCGGCAGCCTGCTCACCATAGAGGCGTGCTGCCTGTTGCAAGACGGCGGCATGGCCAGTTTTGATTGCCGGATCCTGCTGGCGGGGGAGGAGTGCGCCCAGGCGCGGCTCTCCACCTATCAGCCGAGCCCCGGCGAATTGTCCGATTTGTTAGCCTGAGGAAGCTTCATGATCTCTAGCGTATTGGTCACGGGCGCCAGCAAGGGGATAGGCCGCGCCATCGCCCTCAAGCTGGCGGCCGACGGTTTTTCCATCGTGGTGCACTACCACAGCGATCGGGCCGGCGCCGAAGCCACCCTGGCCAGCCTGCAGGCGGCCGGCGGGCAGGGGCGTCTGCTCCAGTTCGACATCGCCGATCGTGAGGGTTGCCGCGCGCGGCTGGAGGCCGACATGGCCGAGCACGGTGCTTATTACGGAGTGGTCTGCAACGCCGGCATCATCCGTGACGGCGCCTTCCCCGCCCTTACCGACGAGGAGTGGGACGGGGTGCTGCACACCAACCTGGACGGCTTCTACAACCTGCTCAAGCCCTGCATCATGCCGATGATCGGCCTGCGCCGGGGCGGGCGCATCGTGACCATCTCCTCGGTGTCCGGGTTGATGGGCAACCGGGGCCAGGTCAACTACAGCGCCGCCAAGGCGGGCATCATGGGGGCCACCAAGGCGTTGGCCCTTGAGCTTGCCAAGCGCAAGATCACGGTCAACTGCGTGGCCCCTGGCCTCATCGACACCGGCATGGTGGATGAGGAGGTGAAGGCGGAGGCGATGAAGATCATTCCGCTCAAGCGGATGGGGCAGGCCGACGAGGTGGCCGGTCTGGTCTCCTACCTGATGTCCGACATCGCCGGCTATGTCACGCGCCAGGTCATCTCCATCAACGGGGGCATGGTATGAAGCGAGTCGTAGTCACCGGCATGGCCGGGGTGACCGCCTTCGGGCAGGATTGGCCGAGTGTGCGGGCCCGCCTGCAGGCGGGGCGCAATGCGGTGGTGAACATGCCGGAGTGGGCCATCTACGACGGTCTCAACACCCGGCTGGCGGCTCCCATTCCGGACTTCACGCTGCCGGCCCACTATCCGCGCAAGAAGACCCGCGCCATGGGGCGGGTCTCGGCACTGGCCACCGTCGCCACCGAGCTGGCGCTGGCGCAGGCGGGATTGCTGGACAACCCGGTGCTCACCGACGGGCGCACCGGCATCGCCTACGGCTCCTCCACCGGCAGCACGGACCCCATCCGCGCCTTCGGGGTCATGCTCAACGACAAGAGCACCGCCAGCATCACGGCCACCACCTATGTGCAGATGATGCCGCACACGGCGGCGGTCAACACCGGGCTGTTCTTCGGCCTGCGCGGGCGGGTCATTCCCACCTCCAGCGCTTGTACCTCCGGCAGCCAGGGCATCGGCTACGCCTTTGAGGCGATCAAGCACGGCTACCAGACCCTGATGGTGGCTGGTGGGGCGGAGGAGCTCTGCCCGTCGGAGGCCGTGGTATTCGATACCCTGTTTGCCACCAGCCAGATGAACGACAACCCGGAGCTGGCGCCGCGTCCATTTGACCGGCAGCGGGACGGGTTGGTGATAGGTGAGGGGGCCGGTACCCTGGTGCTGGAGGAGCTGGAACATGCGCAGGCGCGCGGTGCTACCATCCTCGCCGAGCTGGTGGGTTTTGCCACCAACTGCGATGCCGCCCACGTGACCCAGCCCCAGCAGGAGACCATGCAGCTCTGCATGGAGATGGCGCTGGCCCAGGCCGGGCTCCAGCCTGAGGATATCGGCTACATCAGCGCCCACGGCACCGCCACCGAGCGCGGCGACATCGCCGAGAGTCACGCCACCGCCGCCATCTTCGGCGACCGCACCCCCATCTCGTCCCTCAAGAGCTACTTCGGCCATACCCTGGGGGCCTGCGGCGCCATCGAGGCCTGGCTGGCGCTGGAGATGATGCAGGAGGGGTGGTTTGCCCCCACCATCAACCTGACCGAGCCGGATCCGGCCTGCGCTCCGCTCGATCACGTGGTGGGCAGCGGTCGCACGCTGGCGGTGGAGTACCTGATGTCCAACAACTTTGCCTTTGGCGGTATCAACACCTCCCTCATCTTCAAACGCTGGTCCTGAGTGTCGGTGCCCTGCCTGGCAGGGCGCCGGTACAGGCTGGGTTTAGCCTTGATGAATTAATATGCCCCCCGTTTTTTTTCGGGAGGCATCATGTCTGTGTTATCTGCTTTTTCTTTTTCTGCCAAGCGTCTGCGCGTCATTCAGGGCGTTCTGTTATCCAGCTTGTTGTGGGCGCTGGCCGCCCCGGCCATGGCCGATGATGAATTTCGGCTGGGCAAGACCATTCTGCTCGGGGTTGGCGATCATCCCGCCATCATTCCCATGCTCGCCTGCCGGCCAACCAAATCCATCATGGTCAAGGCTGGGCGGGAATTAACCTTGGAGCGGGTCAAGGTGTTTTATGGCAATGATCGCAGCAAGACCCTCTATTTCGGCAAGGATCTGAGAGAGGATCAGGAGTCGGAGCGGAAATCCCTCGGCAGCCGGCTCTGCATCAAGCGGATCGAGGTATACGGCAATTCGGAAGGGAGTCGGGCCGGGGTCAAGGTGTACGGCCGCAAATAAGCAAAGGGCGGGGCAAATCCCCGCCCAGCTTTTATTTCTTCGGGCGAAACGGCTTGATGACGGCCTCGTCGCACTCGAGATAGGGGCCTTCCATCAGATCGATGCAGTAGGGGATGGCGGGGAAGACCGCATCCAGACATTCGCGGATGGACTTGGGCTTGCCCGGCAGGTTGACGATGAGCGAGCTGCCGCGCAGGCCGGCGGTCTGGCGCGACAGGATGGCGGTCGGCACGAACTTGAGGGATTCGGCCCGCATCAGCTCGCCAAAGCCTGGCATCATGCGATCGCACACCGCCTCGGTTGCCTCCGGGGTAACGTCCCGCTTGGCCGGCCCTGTGCCACCTGTGGTGACGATGAGGCTGCACTGCTCCTGGTCCGCCAGCCGGATCAGGGTTGCCTCGATCTGCTCCTGCTCGTCGGGGATCACCTCATAAAAGGGTTCCCATTCCGAGGTCAGATAGGCGTTCAGGGTGTCGATGATGGCCTTGCCGGAGAGATCTTCGTAGATGCCCGCACTGGCGCGATCGCTGACGGTGACGATACCGATTCTTGCCTTGCTCATGGTCTGCTCTTGGTTGCCGCTATAAGTGGCAAATAAAATAACATAATCAGCAAGATATGTTAAACCAGCCGGATGGTGGCGCGAAGGCGAGCGTCAAATGGCAAACTATATTGGCCACTTCCTTTCAATAAGACATAACATCTGCATATTGTCGTGCCAAAAATGTATAAACGCATCAGCCATCGATATTCAGGAATAATCGTTTGATCCATAACGAATAACCGGGTCGGATTTTCGCTGCGCCGTCATCTTTTGGCGCAGCGGGAGGGGAAAGCCGGCCTCATGGATTGAACCGCAGCGGGGTTCGGCTTATATAACACCTGAAGCGATTGGTGAAAATATGAACCGATTGTTGTTGTTTGAGTATCACCATGCAGCGGCTGGCCGCGGGAGGGCATATGGAGTTGCCTGATTTTGATACCTTGAAACGGCTGGCGGTGGTGGAGCCCGAGCGGCTCGACGAGTTGCTTCAGCAAGAGATAGAAGGGCTGATCGACAGGGTCAGCCCGCAGCAGCAAATGCGCCTGCGCGGCCTGCAATTTCGCATCGACTGTCAGCGCCAGCTGGCCAAGAACAACATGGACAGCTGCATCCGGATTGCCGCCATGATGCACGACTCCTTTTATTCCATGCGTTGTGAAATGGTTCAGCTCAATAATCCTGATTATGTTGAGCCGCTACCGGAATATAAAGAGAACAACATCCTCTATTTCAGTGATTATTATCGCAAGAGAAAATAATATTATTCCGGATAAGTCATTTTAATATATTCCCGCCATTGTTGTGGTTTCCGGGTGAGGCTATCTGACTGGCGTTGAACAGTTTGGGGTGATTTGTAATCTATTTGATGTATTTTTGTGTCGCTTTTTATTTTATTTGAGTTTGTTTATTGGCGTGATATGTGTAGATGAACGGCGCCGATAGTTAGGCTAACATGGCGACACTTTTTTAATTTGCTACGACTCGAAGGGATTATGAGAAGTATCACACCAAGGCGGGTGCTGTCGCGGGAGCAGCAGACGGAGATCACCCGGATCATCGTCAAGGTGGGCCAGATGCTGGCCCAGTTCGGCGCCGAGAGTCGCATCATAGAGCAGACCACGGTCCGGCTCGGCATGGCGCTCGGGCTGGAGAGCGTCGAGATGGCCATCTCCTCCAGCGCCATCGTGCTCACCAGCCTCTATCAGGGCAGTTGCGTCACCACCACCCGGCGGGTGCGCGAGCACGGCATCAACATGCAGGTGGTGTGCGAGATCCAGCGTATCTGCATCATGGCGGAGAAGGATCTGATCGGCGCGCGGGAAGTGCGTCAGCGCCTGGAGGCCATAGTACCGTTCCACTATCACCCCTGGCTGGTGGTGCCCATGGTGGGGCTCTCCTGCGGTGCCTTCAGTCTGCTGTTTGGCGGTGACTGGCCCATCTTCCTGGTGACCTGCTTCTCGGCTTCGGTCGCCATGCGGGCGCGCCAGCTGATGGCGCGTCATCACCACAGCCCCCTCATCAATTTTGCCACCACCGGCTTTATCGCCACCCTGCTCGCCTCCAGCGCGACCTTCTTCAACTGGGGGGCCCAGCCCTATCTCGCCATGGCGGCCAGCGTACTGCTGCTGGTGCCGGGCTTTCCGCTCATCAATGCGGTCTCCGACATGGTGAAGGGTTACTTCAACATGGGGCTGGCCCGTTGGGGCACGGCGACCCTGCTCACCATCAGCGCGGCGATAGGGATTATTCTCGCCATGTCGGTGACCGGTATCTGGGGGTGGAAGGTATGAAGATCTTTGACGCTGTATCGACCCTGTTGATCGGGGCAAACCGGCTATCCATCAGCGCGCGGAACCATATCGGGATCATTCTCGCCATATCGGTGACAGGAAGCTGGGGGAGGGTGCCATGATGGATCTGCTCTGGCTGCTGGCCAAGGATGCCTTCTGGTCGGCCATTCCGGCGGTGGGCTTTGCCATGCTGTTCAACGTGCCGCCACGGATGTTGAAGTACTGCGCCATGGGCGGCGCCCTGGCTCACAGCCTGCGCACCCTGCTCATTCACCATGGCATGCCCATCGAGTGGGCCACCCTGGCGGCGGCGACCACGGTCGGTTTTGTCTGCGTCTACTGGTCGCGCCGGCTGCTGGCACCGCGCCCGGTGTTCAGCGTTGCCTCCATCATTCCCATGATCCCGGGCAGCTACGCCTTCAAGGCGATGATCGCCGTGGTGGAGCTCAATATCTCCGGGGTGACCATGGAGCTTATCCAGAGCGCGGTGGAAAACGGCCTCAAGGCGTTGTTTATCGTGGGGGCCCTGAGTTTCGGTTTGGCGATCCCCTCCCTGGTCGTGTACCGTAATCGCCCCATTATCTGACAGACGGTGCGAGAGGTTGACCCCATGATGATTTCCATGATTGCCGCCATGGCCCACGATCGGGTGATCGGCCTGGACAACCAGATGCCCTGGCACCTGCCGGCGGATCTGGCCCACTTCAAGCGGGTGACCCTGGGCAAGCCGGTGCTGATGGGGCGCAAGACCTTTGAATCCATCGGGCGGCCGCTGCCTGGCCGCCGCAACCTGGTGATCAGCCGCAACCCCGACTACCGGGCCGACGGCGTGGAGGTCATCGACTCGGTGGACGCTGCGCTGGCGCTGCTGGCCGGCAGCGATGTTACCGAGCTGATGGTGATCGGGGGCGGTCATCTCTACGGCCAGCTGCTGCCACGGGCCGACAGACTCTATCTGACCCGCATTGATCTGGCGGTGGAGGGGGATACCCGTTTCCCGGCCTTTGACGAGGGCGACTGGTCCTGTATCGAGCGCGAGTCACATCAGCCCGACGAGAAGAGCCCCCACCCCTACTGTTTCGAGACCTGGCAGCGGCGCTGAGACCAGTATGATCGTGTGACCCCTATTCAATAATGGGTTGACGTTTTTTGAGTGAATGACATGGATAGTGATTCAACAGTGCCTATTGCCGCCCTGCTCGCCAAGTTCGATTACGCTTCCTGGCCCCGCTTTCCCAAGCGAGAGCCCTATTGTCGCAAGAAGTTGCTAGCAAGGGTTTCCAGTGAAAATCAATTCTACGATGCAGATCGACAATGGATTGACAAGACGATCGCCAATATCCCCGTTCCTGAAGGGGATGAATACGCGCTTTTACCAATAGTCGAGAGCGTTTGCCTGGCGGAGCTGGATCACTTGCTGGGAACAAGCCTGCTGGCAGGCGTCTGGCCACAAACAGAATATCGCCGCTATCCGCTGCTCTATTGGCAACTGGTGCGTTACTACCAGATAGAGTTGTATCGCAGCAAACAGTTGAACCAGTTGCAGCCCCATGCAGGATTTAATTTTAAGCGCATGGGTTATGTGGCGATGCTGCTGGCCTTGCTCGGTGATCGCCGTCGTTTGACGGATTGTGTGGCGTTGGTTCATAGCGCCCCGGCTATCTGCCCAGCGACTAGGTATATTCGTCCCTATTTTATAGAAACCTTTGCCTTGCAGCTCACCAGCCGCTTTCTGGGGTGGGGGCCCTTGCCACTGGGCGTCGACCTGGCTCAGGAGCCGCTCTATCTGGCGCTGTTGACCTTGTGGGACAGTGACGATGTTGGCACGGTGGGACACTTGTTGACCCAGGCATGTCATTTGCACACTTACGGCGAGCTCAAGGATCCCCGTTTCCATCGAGAGGAGGCGATCATCGGCTGGTGGCACTACTGGCCGCTGGAGGTGCTGTTGGTATTACGCCTGCGTCAATGGGCGGGGTTGCCCTTGCCGGTAGTAGAGCATCCCCTGATGGTCGCGCCTTTTGATGTGCTGCCACCTGCGCTGGAGGATCCCGCCGAGGTGTGGCCTTACGAAGCCTTGCCGCGCCACTTTGCCACCCACTATCCCGAAGCTCCGGGACTGTTGGCGCAGATGTGCCAGCCCCCCGCATCCGCAGCGCCAGGCGTCTGGCCAACGCTGAGTGAACTGGAGCAGGTGCTCTCACGTGGTGTGCCCAAATGGCCGCCACAGCGTGGTGATGCTCCCACACCGGGCAGAAAGAGTGCCACGACATCCTCATCGACCCCATAAGAGAATCTGTATGTCTCCTTGCCTGAGCGCCTTGCTCGCCCAATTTGATTACGCTTCCTGGCCCCGCTTTCCTAAGCGAGAGCTTTATTGTCGCAATAAGTTGTTACCAAGGTCATCAAATGAGGATCTGCATTGCAATGCAGAGCGACAATGGATTGATAAAACGCTTGCCAATATCCCTGTTCCTGAAGGGGATGCATACGCGGTGCTACCAATGGTCGAGAGCGTTTGCTTGGCGGAGCTGGATCACTTGCTGGGTACAAGCCTGCTGGCAGGCCGTTGGCCACAAACGGCATATCGCCGCTATCCTCTGCTCTATTGGCAACTGGTGTGTTACTACCAGATAGAGCTGTATCGAAGTAAACAATCTGGTCAATTAAAACCCGATGCTGGTTTCAAATTTCATCGTATAGGCTTTGTGGCAATGCACCTAGCTTTACTTGGTGATCGCCGTCGTTTGACTGATTGTGTGGCGTTGGCTCATAGCGCCCCGGCTATTTGCATCGCGAATGAATATATTCGCCCCTATTTTATAGAAACCTTTGCCTTGCAGCTAACAAGCCGCTTTCTGGGGTGGAGGCCCTTGCCACTGGGCGTCGATTTGGCTCAGGAGCCGCTTTATCTGGCGCTGTTGACCTTGTGGGATAGTGAAGATGTGGGAACGGTGGGACACTTGTTGACCCAGGCATGCCATTTGCACACTTACGGCGGGCTCAAGGATCCTCGTTTTCATCGAGAGGAGGCGATCATCGGCCGTTGGCACTACTGGCCGCTGGAGGTGCTGCTGGTATTACGCCTGCGTCAATGGGCGGGGTTGCCCTTGCCGGTAGTTCGTCATCCCCTGATGGTCGCGCCTTTTGATGTGCTGCCACCTGCGCTGGAGGATCCCGCCGAGGTGTGGCCTTATGAAGCCCTGCCGCGCCACTTTGCCACTCATTACCCCGAAGCTCCGGGACTGTTGGCGCAGATGTGCCAGCCCCCCGCATCCGCAGCGCCCGGTGTCTGGTCTGGTCTGCGCGAGCTGGAGGCAGTTCTGGCCCAAGGTCTCCCTAAATGGCCACCACGGCGGGGTGATGTACTCAAGACCACATGAAAACAAGATAACGGTGACTGCGGTTACTATTGCAAAAGTTCGTACAAGCCAATCCCAAAAGGTGCCGAACTGGTTACCAGATAACAGGACATGGCCTGTGCCCGGCCTTGGTATTGTCCAGTAGGTGGAGCTTTTTTATTGCTTCACTTAACTGCCCTCTAGCATTCCCTTATTTATTGCCTGTCTATCAATAGAGCCGTAAGGAATTGCCTAGTCCTTCGGCCTGTGCGGGATCCTGTCTGGTTGCCCTCTCCAATCTGCCTGATTTTCACTTTTCTTGGTTTGTCAAAACGCAATAACGATTAGTTATCTAACAAATGCATTAGTCAATTGTCGATCTTTGCATATAAGCTTGTGTTTTTTGTTGCTCAAATTAACAAGCTAAATCAATTGCTTGTATGTATCTCATTCGGATGGGACTCTTTTGGTTATTTTGTTTTTGCTTTTAATTGCTTAGTGTTAAAAGTAATTGGCTCACGTTCGACGGTTTGCCAGGCAGCCCGTCGGCCAAGAAAAAAGGACAATATGACAGTCAAACTCGAGGTCAAATCACTCTACAAAATCTTCGGCGATCAGCCGGAAAAAGCGTTCAAATTGCTGGCCAAAGGCCATGACCGCGCCAGCATACTGCAAAAAACCGGGCAGACCCTGGGGGTCCAGGATGTCAATCTGGCCATCGACGAAGGGGAGATCTTCGTGGTGATGGGCCTCTCCGGCTCGGGCAAATCCACCCTGGTGCGTCTCTTCAACCGGCTGATCGAGCCGAGCCGCGGTCAGGTGCTGATCGATGGCGAGGATATTGCCGCCATCTCCGACAGCGAGCTGCGTCAGGTACGCCGCAAGAAGATCAGCATGGTATTCCAGTCCTTCGCCCTGATGCCGCACCTGAGCGTGCTGGAAAACACCGCCTTCGGGCTGGAGCTGGCCGGGGTGCCGCTGGCGGAACGTCAGCAGAGCGCCCGCCAGGCGCTGCAGCAGGTGGGGTTGGGGCAGTGGGTCGATGCCTTTCCCGATGCGCTCTCCGGCGGCATGAAGCAGCGGGTCGGGCTGGCCCGTGCCCTTGCCAATGACCCCGACATCCTGCTGATGGACGAGGCTTTTTCGGCGCTGGATCCACTGATCCGCACCGAGATGCAGGATGAACTGCTCAAGCTGCAGGCCAGCCAGCAGCGCACCATCGTCTTCATCTCTCACGATCTGGACGAGGCGATGCGCATCGGCGATCGCATCGCCATCATGCAGGACGGCCAGATGGTGCAGGTCGGCACCCCGGACGAGATCCTCAACCAGCCCGCCAACGACTATGTGCGCGCCTTCTTTCGCGGGGTGGATCTGGCCCATGTATTCAGCGCTCGCGACGTGGCCAGCCGCAAGCAGATGCCGCTCATCAAGAAGCACACCACCGACGGGCCGGGCAACGCCCTGCGCCAGCTCAAGGAGCAGGAGCGGGAGTTCGGTTACGTGGTGGATCGCCGGCGCCGCTTCCTCGGGGTCGTCTCGGTGGAGTCGCTCGGTCAGGCTGTCAGGGCCAAAGGCAGCCTGGAGCAGGCGCTGCTGGCGGACATCCAGCCCATTCTGGCGGACACCGCCCTCAACGAATTGATCAGCCAGGTGGCGGCCGCCCCCTGTCAGGTGCCCGTAGTCGAGGAGGATGGCACTTATCTCGGCCTCATCTCCAAGGCCAACCTGCTGAACACCCTGGACAGGAGTACCCCGGCATGAAGCGGATGAATCCCCATTTTTTACTGAGCGGGCTGCTGGCCCTGGTGCTGCTGGCGAGTCCCTCCCTGTGGGCCGATGAGGTGGCGGCCGACCCCTGGGGCGCCACGGCTTCCAGTGCCACCGAGGTGGCCGATCCCTGGAGCGATACCGCCACCGCCGCCACCGACTGGCAGAACCAGATCGAGACGGTGGACACCACGGCCGCAGTCGACTGGCTGGATCCCTTCCAGCAGGCGCTGGTGCCGCTGGATAGCTGGGTCGAGGGGGGCATCGGCTGGCTGGTGGAGAACCTGCGGCCGCTGTTCCAGCTGATCCACGCGCCGGTGGAGCTGACCCTGAACGGCATGACCCATCTGCTGCAGACGGTGCCCTCCACCCTGATGATCGGCCTGCTGACCCTGATCGCCTGGCAACTGGTGAACGGTCGCATGGCGCTGGGGACCCTGGTCTCGCTGGTGATGGTGGGGCTTATTGGCGCCTGGTCCGATGCCATGGTGACCCTGTCGCTGGTACTGACCTCGCTCTTTTTCTGCGTCTTGCTCGGGTTGCCGGCCGGCATCCTGCTGGCGCGGAGCGAGCGACTGTCACGCTGGACCCGGCCGTTGCTGGATGCCATGCAGACCACCCCGGCGTTCGTTTACCTCATCCCCATCGTGATGCTGTTCGGCATCGGCAACGTGCCCGGGGTGGTGGTGACCGTCATCTTTGCGCTGCCGCCCATGATCCGGCTCACCATGCTGGGCATTCGCCAGGTGCCTGCCGATCTGGTGGAGGCGGCCCACTCGTTCGGTGCCAGCCCCTCCCAACTGCTGTTCAAGGTGCAGTTGCCGCTTGCCATGCCCACCATCATGGCCGGGGTCAACCAGACCCTGATGCTGGCGCTCTCCATGGTGGTGATCGCCTCCATGATCGCGGTAGGGGGCCTCGGCCAGATGGTGCTGCGCGGCATCGGCCGACTCGACATGGGGCTCGCCTCCATCGGCGGCCTCGGCATCGTGCTGCTGGCCATCGTGCTCGACCGCCTCACCCAGGCGATGGGACAGCCGGATCGCAGCCGGACCGGACGCTGGTATCAGCGCGGCCCCGCCGCCCTGCTGCTGCGCCTGCTCGGTCGCGACAAGCCAATCGATTACAAAGGAGTAAATGCATGAGACTGATCACCAAAAGGCTGACCCTGGGCTCCCTGCTGCTGAGCGCCCAGCTGTTCGGTCCGCTCGCCATGGCCAGTACCGAGCTGCCGGGGGAGGGCGTGCGCGTTCAGCCCCTGCAGAGCTCCTTGCCGGAGGAGAGCTTTCAGACCCTGCTGGTCAGCAAGCTGATGGCGCGCCTCGGCTATGACGTCCAGCCGGCCCAGGAGGTGGACTACAACGTGGCCTACGCCTCGGTGGCGCAGGGGGATGGCACTTTTCTGGCCTTCAACTGGATACCGCTGCAGAACAACAAATATGAGCAGGCGGGGGGTGACAAGGTGTTCTTCCGTGAGGGGACCTATGTGGCCGGGGCCGCCCAGGGTTATCTCATCGACAAGCAGACCGCGACCCGCTATGGCATCACCAACCTGGGACAGCTCAAGGATCCCAAGCTGGCGGCGCTGTTTGACGGCGATGGCGACGGCAAGGCCGATCTCATCGGTTGCAACCCGGGCTGGGGCTGCGAAGAGGCGATCAACCGCCATCTGGCCGAGTTTGGGCTGACCCCCACCGTCACCCACAAGCAGGGCAACTATGCGGCGCTGATCGCCGATACCCAGGCCCGCTTCAAGAGCGGCAAGCCGGTGCTCTACTACACCTGGACCCCCTACTGGCTCAGCAGCGAGCTGGTGCCCGGCCGGGATGTGGTGTGGCTACAGGTGCCCGCCGATGGCCCTGATGCGGCCAAGACCCGGCTGCCGAACGGCAAGAACTACGGCTTCCCGGTCAACACCATGCACATCGTCGCCAACAAGGCGTTCGCCGAGACCAACCCGGCTGCCGCCAGGCTCTTCTCCATCGTCAAGCTGCCGCTCAATGACATCAACGTGCAGAACGGCCTGATGAACAAGGGGCAGAACAAGCCGGCGGATGTGGAGCGTCACGCCGATGCCTGGCTCAAGGGCCATGAGGCACTGGTGAACGACTGGCTGACCCAGGCGCGCGCCGCCGCTAGGTAATGAGGGGCGGTACGTAACCCTTTTACGCAAAGAAAAACGCCCGGCAGTTGCCGGGCGTTTTTTTATGGGAGCCGTGCGGGGATAACGTCTGGCTCAGATGCCGGAGCCGTCGCTCTCGCCACTCTCCTCGTGCAGACCGCACTCGCGCTTGAGGCCGAAGAAGCGGGTCTGCTCCTCGCTCATGCCGGGCTCCCACTTGGTGGTGGTGTGCACGTCGCCGACCGACAGGTAGCCCTGCTCCCACAGGGGGTGGTAGGGGAGGTCGAACTCCTTGAAGTAGTAGAAGACGTCCTTGTTGCTCCAGTCGATCACCGGCAGGAACTTGAAGCGGCCGCGCTGGATGGCCAGCACCGGCAGCTTGCCCCTGCTGCCCGACTGCTCCCGGCGCAGGCCCGAGAACCAGGTGCGGGCACCGAGCTCGTTCAGGGCGCGGTCCATCGGCTCCACCTTGTTGAGCTGGTTGTAGCGGGTGATCCCCTCCACCCCCTGCTCCCACAGGAGGCCGAAGCGGGCCTCCTGCCAGGCCGGGGTGAGCGCGGCCCGGTAGATCTTGAGGTTGAGGGCGAGCCGCTCGGTCAGCTCGTCGATGAAACGGTAGGTCTCGGGGAAGAGATAACCGGTATCGGTCAGCACCACCGGCACGTCTGCCCGCTCGCGGCTCACCAGGTGCAGCATCAGCGCCGCCTGGATGCCGAAACTCGACGACAGTACATGCTCCCCCGGCAGGTTGGCCAGGGCCCAGCGCACCCGCTCGGGGGCGCTCATGGCGTCCAGCTCCCGGTTGAGGGGAACCAGCGCCTCGACCTGCTCCTCCCGGCCCAGGGCTAGCAGGGCGTCGAGGTCGAGCCGGCCGTTGGCGGTGCGCGCCAGCCGGGCTGTATCACTCTGTTCAGGCTGCATAGAAGTCCCTCGCGGAGTCGATGACCGGAGCTATGATGCCGGCGCGAATGACGAAGTCGCCGAAGCACTCGCCTGGGTTGCGATCCTTGGCCCAGCGGCCGATCAGGGCGTCCAGCTCGGCCAGGATCTGCGGCTCCGTGATGTTCTCCAGGTGCAGGCGCGGGATGCGGGTCCCCTCCAGGTTGCCCCCCAGGTGCAGATTGTAGCGACCCGGTGCCTTGCCCACCAGACCCACCTCCGCCAGCATGGCGCGGCCGCAGCCGTTGGGGCAGCCGGTGACCCGGAAGATGATGGCGTCATCTGCCAGCCCATGTTTGGCCAGCAACCCTTCGATATCGGTGACAAAGGCGGGCAGCATACGCTCGGCCTCGGCCATCGCCAGCGGGCAGGTGGGCAGGGCCACGCAGGCCATGGACTGCTTGCGCTGCTCGCTCACGCCGTCATCCAGCAGGCCGTACTGGCGCGCCAGCGCCTCGATGCGGGCCTTCTCGCCGGCCGGGACGCCTGCGATGATGAGGTTCTGGTTGGCGGTGAGGCGAAAATCCCCCTGATGCACCTTGGCGATCTCCAGCATGCCGGTCTTGAGGGGCTTGCCCGGGAAGTCCAGCAGGCGGCCGTTCTCGATGAACAGGGTCAGGTGGTGCTTGCCGTCGATCCCCTCGACCCAACCGAAGCGATCGCCGCGGCTGGTGAACTCGTAGGGGCGAACCGGCCCGAACTGGATGCCGGCACGGTTCTCCACCTCGGCCTTGAAGGCCTCGACCCCCACCCGTTCAAGCGTGTACTTGGTCTTGGCGTTCTTGCGGTTGACCCGGTTGCCCCAGTCGCGCTGGGTACTGACCACGGCGGCCGCCACCTCCAGCACGTGGGAGAGGGGCACGAAGCCGAAGTCGCTCGCCTTGCGCGGATAAGTGGTGGTGTCACCGTGGGTCATGGCCAGACCCCCGCCCACCAGCACGTTGAAGCCCACGAGCTTTCCGTGTTCGGCAATGGCCACGAAGTTGAGATCGTTGGCGTGGATGTCCACGTCGTTGTGGGGCGGGATCACCACGGTCGTCTTGAATTTGCGCGGCAGGTAGTTGGAGCCCAGGATCGGCTCCTCGTCATCCCCCAGCTTCTCGCCGTCCAGCCAGATCTCCACGTAGGCGCGGGTCTTGGGCAGCAGGTGCTCGGAGATCTTCTTGGCCCACTCGTAGGCCTCCTGGTGCAGCTCGGACTCCACCGGGTTGCTGGTGCAGAGCACGTTGCGGTTCACGTCGCCGGCGGTGGCGATGGAATCGATGCCGGTGCTGTTGAGGGTCTGGTGCATCAGCTTGATGTCGCGCTTCAGTACCCCGTGGAACTGGAAGGTCTGGCGGGTAGTCAGGCGGATGCTGCCGTACAGGCTGTGTTCCTCGGCAAACTGGTCGATCACCAGCCACTGGGCCGGGGTGATGATGCCGCCGGGCAGGCGGGCACGCAGCATGACGTTGTGCAGTGGCTCCAGCTTCTGGGCCGCGCGCTCGGGGCGAATGTCGCGGTCATCCTGCTGATACATGCCGTGAAAGCGGATCAGCTGGAAGTTGTCGCCGTTGAAGCCGCCAGTGAGCGGGTCCTTGAGATCCTGCTCTATGGTGCCGCGCAGAAAGTTGCTCTCGCGTTTCAGACGTTCGTTGTCGGCCAGCGGTCCTTCCACCGGTCCTGGAATAACTTGTTTGCTCATCAATAGACATCCCTTTGATAACGTTTGGCACGACGCAATTCGCTCAGATACTCTTCTGCTTCCTCACGGCTCTTCTGGCCATGTTCGGCAATCACATCCAGCAGGGCTTCCTGCACATCCTTCGCCATGTGGTTGGCGTCGCCGCACACATAGAAGTGAGCGCCTGCTTCCAGCCACTGGTAGAGCTCGAGCCCCGCCTCGCGCAGGCGGTCCTGCACATAAATCTTGTTGGCCTGATCCCGGCTGAAGGCCAGGGAGATCTTCGACAGCAGGCCCGACTTCACATAGCGCTGCCACTCCACCTGATAGAGGAAGTCCTGGGTAAAGTGCGGATTGCCGAAGAAGAGCCAGTTCTTGCCGTCGGCCCCTTGCGCTTCCCGCTCCTGCAAGAAGGCCCGGAAGGGGGCGATGCCGGTGCCAGGGCCCACCATGATGACGGGGGTATCGGGGTTTTGCGGCAGGCGGAAGTTGTCGTTGTGCTCCACGAATACCCGCACCTCGGCATCCTCCGGCAGACGGTCCGCCAGGTAGGAGGAGGCGGCGCCGCTGCGCACTGTGCCATCTTCCTGCGGGTAGCGCACCACGCCGACAGTCAGGTGCACCTCTTCCTCCACCTCGCTCTGGCTGGAGGCGATGGAGTAGAGGCGTGGAGTGAGCGGGCGCAGCAGGCCGATCAGCTGTTCGGCTGTGAGCGCGGTCGGGAAGCGTTTGAGCACATCCACCACCTGGGCGCTGGCCACCAGGGTGTTGACCTGGGCCTTGTCGCCGGCCAGATCTTTGAGCGCCGCGTTGTCTGAGATCTCTGCCAAGCCGGTGATAAAGCCGCCGTGCAAGCGGGTCAGCTCCAACTCGCGGCTGAGCACCTCGCGCAGGCTGCCGCGGGCGGTGGCCTCGTCGCCGGAGAGATGAGCCAGCGCCAAGACCTCACCGACCAGGTCGGCATCGTTGTCAAACCAGATGCCCAGCGCATCCCCCGGCTGATAGCGGATGCCGGACTCTTCCAGGCTGATCTCGATGTGGCGAATATCCTTGGTCGAGTCGCGACCGGTGATCTTCTGGTTGACCGAGAGTCTGGCCGGGAAGGGGTTCTCCTTGCTGTACTGGCTGTGGCCGACCGCTTGTTGGACCGCGCTGGCCACGCTGCTGCCGGCAGGGCCGGCAGAGAGGGTGGCGGCGATGGCGTTGAGCGCCTGTTCGCCCCATGCCTTGGCGGCATCCTGATAATCCACGTCCAGGCTGGCGAGTTCATGCACCCGATCGGCGCCGGCCTTGGTCAGCAGGCTGTCAAAGTCCTTGCCGGTCTGGCAGAAAAATTCATAGGAACTGTCACCCAGCCCCAGCACGGCGAACTTGAGCCCTTCCAGCTTGCCAACCTTGCCCTTCTTGAGCTGCTCGTACAGATCGACCGCGCTCTCCGGTGGTTCACCCTCCCCGTAAGTGCTTACTACTACCAGCAGGTGGGTCTCTTTCTTGAGCTGCTTGGGTTTGTAGTCCGCCATGGAGGTGAGGGTCACCGGCAGGCCACGGGCTTCGGCCTGCGCCTTGATGGCGCTGGCCACGCCCTTGGCGTTGCCGGTCTGGGAGCCGTAGAGAATGGTCAGATTGCCGCTGGGGGCGGCGGCGGCTGCCCCGGTCACGGCAGGCTGGCTGCCTGCCTGGGAGAGACCGTAGAGATAACCGCTCACCCAGGCCAGTTGCTGGGTATTGAGGGTCGATAGCGCCTGGCTCAGCTGTCGCTGCTGCTCGTCAGAAAGGGGAGTCAGGTTGGTCAGGGAGTCCTTCAATTGCATCACACACGTCTTCCATGGTCCGATTTTTGGTCAGGTTAAGGGGTGTGATGGATAACAACAAAGAATAAAAATGTCTTTTTTATTCTATTACTGCATTAAAAAGGCGATGGAGAGGGTCGCAAGGCGACGCAGGTCGACAGGGTTCTCATGGTATAAAGGCGATGAATGAGCCCGTATTACCCACACAGGAAGCGTGAATGTCGATCATCAGCTTGTTTCATGTCAATGCTTTCAGCCGGCGCCCCTTTGGCGGCAACCCGGCGGTGGTGGCGCTGGGGCCGAGCCAGCCGGATGCCACCCTGCTGGCCATGGCGGCCGAGTTCAACCAGTCGGAGACCGCCTTTCTGGTGCCTTTGGGCCGGGCCCGCTACCAGCTGCGCTGGTTTACCCCCGAGCTGGAAGTGGATCTCTGCGGTCACGGCACCCTGGCGGCGGCCCACGTGTTGTGGCAGACGGGGGCGGTGGCAGAGGATGAGGTCATTCGTTTCGAGACCCGCAGCGGCGAGCTGGTGGCCAGGCGCGAAGGGGAGTGGATCTGGCTCGATTTCCCGCGCATTGCCCCGGCGCCGCTCGTTCTGGATCCGGCCTATGCGGCGGCGGTCGGTTGCCAGCCGCTGCAAACCCTGGCGGCTGGTGCCAAGTTCTTGCTGGAGCTCGCCAGCGAGGAGGAGGTCCGCGCGCTCAGCCCAGATTTTCCGGCCCTGCGCGCGCTGCCCGGCCGCGGCCTGATGGTGACGGCGTCCTCGCTCGACCCTGACCATGACTTCGTCTCCCGTTACTTCGCCCCCTGGGTCGGGGTAGACGAGGATCCGGTGACCGGCTCCAACCACTGCGCCCTGGTGCCCTTCTGGGCCGAGCGGCTAGGCAAACAGCAATTGCGGGCCCGCCAGATCTCGGCCCGGGGCGGGGAGCTGCGCCTTGAATTGCAGGGAGATAGGGTGCTGATGGCGGGTCAGGCCGTCACCCTGTGGCAGGGGGAGTGGCTGCTGCCACCAGCCTCATAAGCGCGAGACTGACGGCGGCTTGAGCGTTCGCCACACCGGTTTGTGCCTACCATAAAAAACGCCCCGCAGTTGCGGGGCGTTTTGATTGTCATGGACGGCAGCTGTGCTGCTGCGGCCCTGTTTCTTCGGCGCTTACTTTTGTGGACGCAGAGCAGGGAACAGGATGACGTCGCGGATGGTGTGGCTGTTGGTGAACAGCATCACCAGACGGTCGATACCGATACCCTGACCGGCAGTCGGCGGTAGACCGTGTTCCAGCGCGGTGACGAAGTCGGCGTCGTAGAACATGGCTTCGTCGTCACCTGCGGCTTTTTGGTCAACCTGGGCCTGGAAGCGCTCGGCCTGATCTTCCGCATCGTTCAGCTCGGAGAAGCCGTTGGCCAGCTCGCGGCCGCCGATGAAGAATTCGAAGCGGTCGGTGACGTCCGGGTTCTGGTCGTTGCGACGGGCCAGCGGGGAGACGGCGGCCGGGTACTCGGTGATGAAGGTCGGTTGCAGCAGCATGTGCTCCACGGTCTCTTCGAAGATCGCGGTGATCACGTGGCCCAGTTCCCAGCTCTTCATCAGCTCGATGTGCAGGCGCTTGGCGACGGCGGTGGCCTTCTCCAGGGTCGCCAGATCGTCGCGGGTCACATCCGGGTTGTACTTCAGGATGGAGTCAACCATGGAGAGGCGCTGGAACGGCTGACCGAAATCGATGGTCAGGCCCTCTTCGCCCTCTTTGGCGTAACGGATCTTGGTGTCGCCCAGGATGTCCTGCGCCAGGGTGCGCAGCATCTCTTCGGTGAGATCCATCAGATCGATGTAGTCGGCGTAGGCCATATAGAACTCGAGCATGGTGAACTCGGGGTTATGGCGAACGGAGATACCTTCGTTACGGAAGTTGCGGTTGATCTCGTAGACACGCTCGAAACCACCGACCACCAGACGCTTCAGATAGAGTTCCGGAGCGATACGCAGGTACATGTCGATGTCCAGTGCGTTGTGGTGGGTGATGAACGGACGGGCAGAAGCGCCACCCGGGATGACCTGCATCATGGGGGTTTCCACTTCCATGAAGCGCTTGTCATTCAGGAACTTGCGGATACCGGCCACGACCTTGGTACGGGTCACGAAGGTCTTGCGGGACTCTTCGTTGGCGATCAGATCCAGGTAACGCTGACGGCAGCGGGCTTCCTGATCGGTCAGACCTTTGTGCTTCTCGGGCAGCGGGCGCAGGGCCTTGGTCAGCAGGCGAATGTCGGAGACGTGAACGGAGAGTTCGCCTGTGTTGGTGCGGAACAGGGTACCTTCGACACCCACGATATCGCCCAGATCCCACTTCTTGAACTGCTCGTTGTAGAAGCCTTCCGGCAGGTCGTCACGGGTGACGTAGACCTGGATCTTGCCTGCCATGTCCTGCAGGGTGGCGAAAGACGCCTTGCCCATGATCCGGCGGGTCATGATGCGACCGGCAATCTTCACCCGTTTACCCAGTGCGGCCAGCTCGTCGGCGCTCTTGTCGCCAAACTCGGCGTGCAGATCGCCGGAGAGGTGGTCACGACGGAAGTCGTTGGGGAAGGGGTTGCCCTGGGCGCGCAAGGCGGCCAGCTTGGAACGACGCTCCTGCATCTCGTTGTTCAGTTCGAGAGTTTGGTCGACTTCCGGAGTGGTGGTTTGTTCAGACATGGTGATTCCTGCTGTTCTGTTTTTTTACAGGCCTGACTTCAGGCTAGCTTCGATAAACTTGTCCAGATCGCCGTCGAGTACCGCCTGGGTATTGCGGGTTTCGACGCCGGTACGTAGATCCTTGATGCGCGCATCATCCAGCACATAGGAACGGATCTGGCTGCCCCAGCCGATGTCGGACTTGGTCTCTTCGAGGGCTTGCTTCTCGGCATTCTGCTTCTGAATTTCCAGCTCGTAGAGCTTGGCCTTCAGCTGCTTCATACACTGATCTTTGTTTTTGTGCTGGGAACGATCGTTCTGGCACTGTACCACGACCCCAGTGGGAATGTGGGTAATACGTACCGCGGATTCGGTCCGGTTGACGTGCTGACCACCGGCGCCGGAGGCACGGTAGACGTCGATGCGCAGGTCGGCCGGGTTGATCTCGATGTCGATGTCATCGTCGATCTCGGGGTAGACGAACACGGAGCAGAACGAGGTGTGGCGACGACCGCCGGAATCGAACGGCGATTTGCGCACCAGACGGTGTACGCCGGTCTCGGTGCGCAGCCAGCCGAAGGCGTACTCACCGGTGAATTTGATGGTGGCGGACTTGATGCCGGCCACGTCGCCTTCGGAGCATTCGATGAGCTCGGGCTTGTAGCCGTGGGCATCGCCCCAGCGCAGGTACATGCGCAGCACCATGTTGGCCCAGTCCTGGGCCTCGGTACCGCCGGAGCCGGACTGGATGTCGATGTAGCAGTCGGAGGGATCGTGCTGACCGGAGAACATGCGGCGGAACTCGAGATCCACCAGCTTGGACTCCAGCACGTCGGCTTCGGCCACGGCTTCGTTGAAGGTATCTTCGTCTTCACCTTCCACGGCCAGCTCGACCAGCATGGCCACGTCGTCAGCACCCTGGGTCAGGGTGTCGATGGTACCGACCACGTTTTCCAGCGCGACGCGCTCCTTGCCCAGCGCCTGTGCGCGCTCGGGTTCATTCCAGACGTCCGGCTGTTCCAGCTCGGCGTTGACCTCTTCTAGACGCTCTTTCTTGGCGTCATAGTCAAAGGTACCCCCTAAGCAGCTCGGTCCTCTCAGACAGCTCCTTAAGCTTGTTTAATACAGGATTGACTTCAAACATCGTGAAAACTCTCGGGGTCGATGTGATTTAAAAACGGGATATTCTAGCCAATTGTGGAAGGAATAAACAGGGTCGGCTGTCCTTGTGCGTGCCCGGTAGTCAATTTCTGGTGCAGTTTTCCCCAACTCGGTGGAAAATATCGCCCACCGCCCCATTTTCCGGTTCAGTTTTGTGCCGACGGGTCGTTAATAACTACGCAGTGCTGTGCACTTTTTGGGAAATCCTGTTCCTGACCTCCATAAGAAGAACGCATGATGAAAAATCTATCACTCAAGCAGAAGATACTGTTGTCAGTGGTCATCGCCCTCTCGCTGGTGATCCTGCTGCTCTCTTGGCAGAGCTACACCAGCCAGAAGTCCCTGTTGCTGCAAGGCAGTCAGGAACAGGTGCAACGCCTCGGCAACCAGCAGGCCGCCAGCGTCAGTGACTGGCTCGCGGCCCGTCGCGACGTCATTCAGGCGCTCGGCAACAAGGCCGGTGCCGAACCCCTCAACGCCCTGCAACAGGCGCAAGTCTCCGGCCGCTTCCAGCTCACCTACTTTGGCGAGAGCAGCGGCAAGATGAACGACTCCGATCCCTCCATCAATCGTGACGGTTACGATCCCCGCTCCCGCGGCTGGTATCAGGAGGCGATGGGCAAGGGTGGCATGATCGTCACCAAGCCTTACCTTGACGTGGCCTACAACATCATGGTGGTGACCCTGGCCCAGCCGGCGCAGGGCGGCGTGGTCGGCGGCGACCTCTCCATCGCCTCCTTGGTGGAAGACGTCACCAAGATGAAGCTGCCGGCCGACGGTTTCGCCATCATGATGCACAAGGACGGCACCGTCATCGCCTACAAGGACGCGGCCAAGGCGATGAAACCGGCCACCGAGATCGACAACGATCTGACCAATGCCCTGATCGAGCAGAGCAAGACCAGCAACAGCCTGGTGCCGGCCTACTTCGACGGCGAAGGGCGCGACAAGCTGCTGTGGGCGGTGGATATCCCCGACACCGACTGGGAGCTGGTGCTGGTGCTGGACAAGGAGACCCTGGAGGCGCCGCTCTCTTCCCTGCTGATGACCCAGCTTGGCCTGGCCCTGCTGGTGCTGGTGGGCAGCATCCTCGCCATCTCCTGGCTGGTCAGCCTGCTGTTGGGGCCCCTTGGCAAGGTCTCCCAGGCCCTGGCCCGCATCGCCGACGGTAACGGCGATCTGACCCAGCGCATCAAGATCGACACCAACGACGAGGTGGGTCAGCTGGCCAACAGCTTCAACCGCTTCGTCGGCAGCCAGCACCAGCTGATCGGCAACATCCGTCAGCTGGCCAACGAGCTGAACGCCGATGCCGAGCGCAGTCTGGTGACCAACCAGGCCGCCGTGGACGAGTTGCAGCGCCAGCAGCAGGAGGTGACCATGGTCGCCACCGCGGTTACCGAGATGGCGAGCGCCACCATGGAGATCGCCGGCAACGCCGAGAACACCGCCGCCGCGGCCCAGCAGTCTGCCCAGAGCAGTGAGCAGGGCAAGATGCTGGTGAACCAGACTCGTCAGTCCATCAACGGTCTGGCCGAGGAAGTGGGGCAGGCGACCGAGGTGATTGGCGAGCTGAGCCGCCACGCCCAGGCCATCTCCGGCATCCTCTCCACCATTCAGGGTATCGCCGAGCAGACCAACCTGCTGGCGCTGAACGCGGCCATCGAAGCGGCCCGCGCCGGTGAACAGGGCCGCGGTTTCGCGGTAGTGGCGGACGAGGTGCGGGTGCTGTCGCGCCGTACCCAGGACTCCACCCAGGAGATCCAGTCCACCATCGAGACCCTGCAGCAGACCACGGCCCGTGCGGTGAGCCTGATGCAGACCAGCCAGGGGTTGGCGGACAACAGCGTGAAAGACGCCGATGCCGCCGCCGCTGCGCTCGAAGAGATCACCCAGGCAGTCAGCCTCATCTCCGACATGGCGGGCCAGATCGCCACGGCCGCCGAGGAGCAGACCCAGGTGACCGGCGAGATCACCCAGAACACCACCGCCATCAAGGATGTGAGTGACGAGATCACCGCCGCCGCCATGCGCGATCTGGATCAGGCCGAGAGCCTCAAGGGGCGGGCCACCGACCTGAACAAGCAGGTCTCGACCTTTATCCTGTAAGTGCTTGAACGCGGCAAGCACGGCCGCCATGACCAAGCCCCGCACTCTACCGAGTGCGGGGCTTTTTGTTTATGGGTCTCGCCACGGCTATCCATGAAGGAAGTGGTGCAGAGAAGCTGGCCAGCAGAAATGGCAGAGCCCACCAGGGGGTGGGCTCTGTTCATATACGTCTGACGGGAAAGGAATTACAGGAAGGGCAGTGCCAGGAACAGCTTGATCACCATGGCGTTGATGATGTCGATGAAGAAGGCGCCCACCATGGGCACTACCAGAAACGCCAGGTGGGAGGGACCGAAGCGCTGGGTGATGGCCTGCATGTTGGCGATGGCGGTGGGGGTGGCCCCCAGACCAAAGCCGCAGTGGCCCGCTGCCAGCACGGCCGCATCATAGTTGCGGCCCATTACCCGGAAGGTGACGAAGATGGCGTAGAGCGCCATGGCCACGGTCTGGGCCGCCAGCAGGATGAAGATGGGCAGCGCCAGGTTGGCCAGATCCCACAGTCGCAGGCTCATGAGCGCCATCGCCAGGAACAGCGACAGACTGACGTTGCCGAGCAGGGAGACTTCGCGGTCGCTCACCTCGTGCCAGTTGAGCAGGGTCAGCACGTTGCGCAGCAGCACGCCGACGAACAGCACGCAGACGAACACCGGCAGCTCGAAGGCGCCGCCCTTGAGATAGGCGGAGAGCATCTCGCCCCCCTTCAGGCTGATGGCGATCAGCGCCAGGGTCTCGATCAGGCTGAAGGTGGTGAGCGGGCGCTCCATGTCCGGCATCTCGAAGCCTTGCGGCGCGTCGTCCCGGTTGTGCTCCTCGCCGGGCACCTGCACCTTCTTCACCAGATAGCGGGCCACCGGACCACCGATCAGGCCCCCCAGCACCAGGCCGAAGGTGGCACAGGCGATGGCGAGCTCTGCGGCGGATTGCACCCCGTACTTCTCGGTGAAGGTGGCACCCCAGGCCGCCCCGGTACCGTGGCCGCCGGAGAGGGTGATGGAGCCGGCCAGCAGTCCCATGTGGGGATCCAGACCGAGCAGGGTGGCCAGACCCACCCCCAGGCTGTTCTGCACCAGCAGCAGGCCGGTGACCACCAGCAGGAAGGTGAGCACCGCCTTGCCGCCGCGCTTGAGGCTGGCGAGATCGGCGGAGAGACCGATGGAGGCGAAGAACGCCAGCATCAGCGGGGTTTGCAGGCTGGTATCGAACTGCAGCTCCATCTGCAGGGTGGCGCGCAGCAGCAGCAGCACCAGGGCGACCACCAGGCCGCCGGCAACCGGTTTGGGGATGTTGAAGGTGCGCAGCAGCCCGACTCGGGTCACCAGCAGACGACCGAGCAGCAACACAAGGGTGGCTGCGACCAGGGTGGCGTAGGAATCAAGTTGTAGCATTCAGTACTCCCATGTTGATTGGCTGTGTCTTTCGTTGATGCAGACTCACAGATTCAGCCGGGATAAAAACAGTGTGGCTCAGGTGCCAACAAAGAAGGGGCGACATGCCCCCGCCCCACGTAAGAATGGGACCGGTGCGGGCCTGAATTGATCAGGCATCCAGATGAGATTCATGAAAAATCGAGCGGATAGTAGCAAAAAACACCACTTATATCCACATTTGTCAGATAAATGGTCGCTCATTGTGTTTGTTGTGAAATTTAACACTATCGGGTTAGTCGCGGTGCAAGCCGGGGTGAGGGCTATTTCCTGGCTGTCATTTGGGGCACCAGTCCCTATAATTCGGCGATTTTTGGCCCGCGGACGGCACTGGTGGGATGTGAGCCGGCGGCCTGGCGCGCTATCATGTGCGGGCTTTCGGCCCATGGCGAATGCGGCAGGCAGTCGATGCCACCGTTTCGTCCCGTTTGAGCCACGATTCGCGGCTGTTGTGCCCATCAAAGAGGAGAGGGTGTGAAGAAGTCCATCTATATCGCCTACACAGGCGGCACCATAGGGATGCAGCGTTCCGACCACGGCTATGTGCCGATGGCGGGCTTCATGGAAGACTGTTTGGCGCGGATGCCCGAGTTCCATCGTCCCGAGATGCCGGATTACCATATTCACGAATATGCGCCCCTCATCGACTCTTCCGACATGACGCCGGCGGACTGGCAGCGCATCGCCGAGGACATTCGTGACAACTACGAGAAATACGACGGTTTCGTCATCCTGCACGGCACCGACACCATGTCGTTCACCGCCTCGGCGCTCTCCTTCATGCTCGAAGATCTGCACAAGCCGGTGATCATCACCGGCTCCCAGATCCCGCTCGCCGAGCTGCGCTCCGACGGTCAGCAGAACCTGCTCAACGCCCTCTACATCGCGGCCAACTACCCGATCCACGAGGTGACGCTGTTCTTCAACAACCAGCTCTATCGCGGCAACCGCAGCAAGAAGGTGCACGCCGACGGCTTCCACGCCTTCGATTCGCCGAACTACCCGCCGCTGCTCAACGCCGGCATCGCCATTTCGCTGGAGGCAGGCGAGCTGGGCGTGCCGTCCGAGCGGCCGCTGGTGCTGCACGACATCACCCCCCAGCCCATCGGTGTGGTGACCCTCTATCCCGGCATCTCGGCCGAGGTGATCGCGAACATCCTGCAACAGCCGGTACGGGCGCTGATCCTGCTCTCGTTCGGGGTGGGCAATGCGCCGCAGAATCCGGCCATGCTGGCGCTGCTCTCCGAGGCATCGGCCCGTGGCGTCATCATCGTCAACCTGAGCCAGTGTCTGCACGGCAAGGTCAATATGGGGGGCTATGCCACCGGCAACGCCCTGTCGCGCGCCGGGGTCATCTCGGGCTTTGACATGACCGCCGAGGCGGCGCTGACCAAGCTGCACTTCCTGCTGAGCCAGGATCTGCCGGCGCCGCGCATCCGCGAGCTTATGCAGCAGTCCCTGCGGGGTGAGCTGACCCCCTGAGAAACTGTCCACGACCTTACTGCGAAGCCGTGATCAAGGCTCATGTGCTGCTCGGAATCCTCATGTATGCGTATACACTCCGGTTCCTGTGCTGCTCTTCACCTTGCTGACGTCTTCTCGCGACAGGTCGTGAACAGCTTCTGACCTCCCTACCATGGGGGGAGAGGGGATAGATCGAGGTGACGAGGTTTGCCATGAAGATCGCCGGCAGGTGGCCCGCTTACTGTTAGCAGGTGCGTGCTAGCTCCCTTCTCCCCTGGTGGGAGAAGGGCCGGGGATGAGGGGGATGAGTCATCCTGCATAGAGAGGAAAAAAGAGGGGAGCCATTATGGCTCCCCTCTTTCGTTTCGTTACCGCGATAGGTGACGTGCGGCCTGCCTCAGTGGCTGAGGTCGACCCGCACTATCTCTTCCTCGTCGCGATACTGGCGCTTGAGCTCGCTCTTGCTCTTCATCACGATCTCGCCGTCACGGCCGATGTTCATGTGCTCGGGGTTGTCGAGGTGCATCGCCTGCCAAGCCATCACAGCCTGCAGCGATGTGGCCTTCTGCTCGTCGGTGAGCGGCTTGCCATCAGGCCACTTGCCGAGCTCGACCGCCGTCTTGAGGCGTTCGTACACCTCTTTGGGCATCTGCCTGATTGCTTGCAAAAACTCACCTTGTTGAACTGACATCCGGCCTTCTCCTTGAAATTGAGCCATGAACCCGGGCTTAAGCGGCAGATCCTGGCGGGCTATGCAGGCAGATCCTGGCGAACCGCGCCAGCCATCTGCTCCATCACCCGCACTACCTGACAACTGTACCCGAACTCGTTGTCATACCATACGTAGAGCACGCAGTGATCCCCCTCGGCGATGGTGGCCTGGGAGTCGACGATGCCTGCAAAGCGGGAACCCACCATGTCGGAGGAGACCAGCTCGGTGCTGGCGCTGAAGTCGATCTGGCGATGCAGGGCCGAGCTCAGCGCCATCTGCTGCAGATAGGCGTTGAGGCTCTCCCGATCGGTGGTCTGCTCCAGCGACAGGTTGATGATGGCCAGCGACACGTTGGGGGTAGGCACCCGGATGGCGTTGCCGGTCAGCTTGCCCTTGAGCTCGGGCAGCGCCTTGGCCACCGCCTTGGCGGCGCCGGTGCTGGTCATCACCATGTTGAGGGCCGCGCTGCGACCGCGTCGCTCGCCCTTGTGATAGTTGTCGATGAGGTTCTGGTCATTGGTGTAGGAGTGGACCGTCTCCACGTGACCGTGGCGGATGCCGTATTTGTCCTGCATCACCTTGAGCACAGGGGTGATGGCGTTGGTGGTGCAGGAGGCGGCGGAGATGATGCGATCGTCAGACGTGATCACCTGGTGGTTGACCCCGAACACCACGTTCTTCATCTCCCCCTTGCCGGGAGCTGTCAGCAGCACCCGGGCGGTGCCGCGCGCCTTGAGGTGCTCGGACAGACCCGCCTCGTCACGCCAGACGCCGGTGTTGTCGACGATCAGCGCATCGTGAATGCCGTAGGCGGTGTAGTCGATGTCGGCCGGGCTGTTGGCGTAAATCACCTGGATGAAGGTGCCATTGGCGATGATGGCGCTGCGTTCCACATCCACTTCGATGGAGCCGTTGAAGGGGCCGTGTACCGAGTCACGGCGCAGCAGGCTGGCACGCTTCTCCAGATCCCCGTCGCGACCGCCACGCACCACGATGGCACGCAGCCGCAGGGAGTTGGCTGCGCCGGTGCGCTCGATCAGCAACCGGGCCAGCAGACGGCCGATGCGGCCGAAGCCGTACAGCACCACGTCGGTCGGAGCCGGTACGCCGCGACCCAGGGCCGGTGCCAGCTTGGCACGCAGGTAGTCGTCGATGCCGGCTTCATCCTGGTGAGCCTGCCAGTAACCCACGGCCAGCTTGCCCAGATCGATCTCGGCGGCGGTCGGGTTCAGGGCCAGGATGGCTTGCAGCAGGGGAAAGCTCTGTTGGATCGGGAGGGGGGCTCCCTGGTGGCGGCGAACGACCCGGTGGGCCTTGAGGATATCGATGGTAGAGGCGTTTTGCAGCGGGCGGCCGAAGATGGTGATCTCGATCCCTTGCTGACGGTAGAGGCGACCGATCAGGGGTTGCATGGCTTCGGCGAGCTCCTGGCTCTCCTGCCACGCCTGCAGATAGTGCTCGTGGGTCATTAACCAGATCCTTTATTTCACGTTGTTGGGGCAAATAGAAATTCGTCGAATGCAGATCAGTGTAGGGGTGTATATTTCGTTATATTATTCTGCAGTCGCGGCCTTATACGGCGCGCGCATTGTAATGGATATGTAACCGGTTTGCTAGCCGTAGGTGGCCGCTCGAGGCTCCCGTTGTTATCAACCTGCGTTTTCAACAAGATGTGAGCCATGGCCAATTTGCCCCTGCGACAGACCTTCATCATGCTTTCCGTCGGCCTTGCCGTTGCGGGCTGCAATGACGACCGGATCCACAATATTTGCAGCAACCATCCCGAGCTCTGTCAGGATCTGGTAGACGATGGCTGGTGCCGCTACGAGCGTACCGACATCATTCGCAGCCGCTTCTATCTCAAGGAGGAGGGGACGGATCGGCGCAAGTATGAGCTGATGCGCAACCTGGAGCGCTACCTCAAGTGCGCCGAACGCTCCACCAACATCGAGTACAAGAATGCCCGCGAGCAGAAGAGCCCGCGGGTGGAGGGGATGCTGGCGGCCGGCGACCAGCTGGCCCAGCTCGATGCCGCCACCCGCAACGCCAAGGATCCCTATCTGCTGCTCTGGCACTGGACCAACAACACCAACGAGCTGGCCCGCCAGCAGTTTCTGGCGCTGGAGGGGCAGCCCGCGCTGGAGGAGCCCGAACTGCAGCTGGCGCTCGGGGGCATCTATGCCAAGCGCGAGCCGCAAAAGGCCATCGCGCTGATGCAGCACGCCCTCTCTCTCTACCGGGAAGGAGATCAGGTGAACGGCCGCATCCTCACCTCCCTCAGCACCCTCTACATGGGCCAGAAGGAGTACGGGCAGGCCTATCTGTGGGGCAAGGTGAGCGAGTCGTTCCAGAACGCCGCCGAGGTGTCGGCCAGCCGTTTCAGCCTCTACCACTCCCTGAGCAAACAACAGCAGGAGGGGCTGGACAGCCAGGCCGCCATCCTGGTCGAACAGCTGAAAAGCGGAACCTATCGTCCCTGAGTCCTGATGAACCACATTGAACCTCTGGCCAGCGACTGGCCGCACCCCTTCGATATCCGGCTCACCCACGGCCGGGTCAATACGGATGGCCGCCAGCTGGAGCGGGTCACCGTCCGGGCCATCGTGCTGCGTGGCGACCAGCTGCTGCTGGTGCACTCCAGTGTCAACGGCGATCTCATGTTTCCCGGTGGCGGTATCGAGCACGGGGAGTGCCACAACACGGCCCTGGCCCGCGAGCTGCGCGAAGAGTGCGGCGCCGAGCTGGTGGCGGTCGGCGCCCTGCTCGGGCAGACGCGGGAGTACCGTCCGGCCCGCGAGACCGACTACGACGCCTACTGCATCCGCTCCTTCTACTACCTCTGTCAGGTGGGGGAGAACTGGAGCGAGCCTCGGCCCCAGCCCTACGAGATCAGGCTCGGTTTCACCCCTGGCTGGTTCGAGCTGGCCGAGGCGCTGCAGACCAACAAGACCCAGCTGGCGGGCTCCTGCCCCCAGTGGACGGCGCGGGAGACGCGGGTGCTGGCCGAATTGCAGCACTGGCACGGTGCCGGCCTGCTGGGCTGAGCACTTTCACTGCACCAAAAAAAAACCGCCGATTGGCGGTTTTTTTGCGTTGGTTGCCGATCAGGGTGTGCAGACCGGGCAGAGGGCGTAGGTGCCCTGCGGATCGTTGAAGCGGGTCAGCGGGTCCAGGCTGCGGTTCACCTCCACCAGCGCCTTGCCAAGGCTGGCCGGCAGCCAGCTCTGCAGGTGCGAAGCCAGCACCTGGGCGCTGCTGTCGAACAGCTGGCGCAGGAACTTGTCCTTGGCCGACTCTTCCTGCTCGATGGGGGCGACCTGCCACTCCTTGAGGTTGGCCAGCTCGGCTGCCGCCTTGATGGCCGCCTCCTGATCGCCAAACTCGTCCACCAGGCCCAGCGCCTTGGCATCCTGGCCGGTCCAGACCCGGCCCTCTGCCGCTTTCTCGGTCTCTTCCGGGCTCAGGCCGCGGCCCTTGCTGACCAGACCGACAAAGCGCTGGTAGGTATCTTCCACGCTCAGCTGGATCGCCTGGCCGACGTGTTCCGGCAGGGCACGGGTCAGGCCGACGCCGACATAGTCGGTGGTGCCAACACCGTCGGTGTGCACCCCGTACTGGGAGAGCGCCTTGTCGATGGTGGCGAACATGCCGAACACTCCGATGGAGCCGGTGAGGGTGGTGGGGGAGGCGAAGATCTTGTCCGCATCGGCGGAGATCCAGTAACCGCCGGAGGCGGCGTAGCTGCCCATGGAGATCACCACCGGCTTGCCTGCCTGCTTGAGGGCCAGCAGCTCGGCGCGGATCTGCTCGGCGGCAAAGGCGCTGCCGCCGGGGCTGTCGACCCGCAGCACCACAGCCTTCACCTTGTCGTCGCGGCGGGCATCGGCCAGCAGATCGGAGAGGCTGTCACCGCCTATGGTGCCGGCAGGCTGGACACCATCCATGATGGCGCCGCTGGCGACGATGAGACCTACTTCATCCTTGCCGCTCTGGGGATACTGGCTCGGAATGGCGGCCAGGTACTCCTTGAGGCCAACCCCCTTCCAGCCGTGGTCATCGCTCTCGCCCACTTCCTTGATCACCGCCTGGGTCATCTCGTCGCGGGTCGCCAGCTGGTCCACCAGACCGTTGTCGAGGGCGTAGTTGGCGGCGTTGCCGCCGGCCTTGCGCAGCAGCTCGAGGAAGCGATCCTTGCCCGGTGCCACGGCGTCCGGTTCGATTTCACGCTGCTCGGCCACGTCGGTCACATAGGATTGCCACAGCTGATCCAGCCAGCGCTGGTTTGCCTCCTTGCTCTCGGGGGACATCTCGTCGCGGGTATAGGGTTCGACGAAAGACTTGTAGGTACCGACCTTGAACACGTGCGGGGTGATGTTGAGCTTCTCCAGCGCCGACTTGTAGTAGGTCTGGTAGACGCCGAGCCCCTCGATCACCACGGCGCCGCTCTGGTTGAGCAGCACGTGATCGGCGTGGGCGGCCAGCAGGTACTGGCCCTGAGTGTAGAAGTCGGCCATGGCGATGACCGGCTTGCCGCTCTCCTTGAATGCATCGATGGCGTTCGCCACCTCCTGCAGTTTGGAGAAGCTGGTGCCCTGCAGCCCCTGGGGCTTGATCACCAGCGCCTTGATGCGATCGTCATCCTTGGCGTTCTTGATGGCCCACAGCAGATCGGAGAGGACGATCTCGCTGGGCAGCTCGTCGCTGTTGTCCACCTGGCGCAGCAACTGCACCGTGGGATCGGTTTGCGAGCGCTGTTCCACCAGCACGCCGGAGAGATTGAGGGTGAGGGCCCCTTCGATGGGGGCGCTGGGGGCCTCTTTCTGGCTGACGCTGAAAACGATGATCAAAACCACGACGAGAAACAGCAGATTGACCAGCATCAGCCGGGTGAAATTGAGCAGGCGCCACAGGCTGCGAAACAGCCAACCCAGACCTTTGAAAATAGACATAGTCGCGTTATCGCCCTGTTAATGGGGAGGGAAGCGCCATTATTAACCAGTTGGCCGGTGAAATGCCATTTCCGCTTGGAGAGGATTGGAGCCGGTGAGTTCGGAACACGTCTGTTCGCCGAAAAATTGTCCAAACATTTGTTTGAAAAAGCATTTTTGATTCTTTACTCTAGCCTCGGTTTGATAACAAAAAATTAACTGGAGGCCCTGTGAGCCGCCCACCCATGCTGCCACCTTGTTCCAGGCCTGAGTCCGGACGGCGGGGGATGGGCGTGGTGCCATCCAGCCCGGCCCCGAAAAGGAGTTCATGATGAGCCGTTACCCGACCCTGCTGACCCCCCTCGATCTGGGCTTTACCCAGCTGCGCAACCGCGTGTTGATGGGATCCATGCACACCGGACTCGAAGAGGAGAAGGGGGGCTTTGACAAGCTGGCCGCCTTCTATGGCGAGCGGGCCCGGGGCGGGGTCGGCCTCATAGTGACCGGCGGTATCGCCCCCAACCTGCGCGGCCGGCTGGTGCCCCACGGCTCCCAGCTGAGCTTTCCCTGGCAGGTGGCCAAGCACAAGAAGGTGACCAGTGCGGTGCATCAGGAGGGGGGCAAGATAGCGCTGCAGATCCTCCATGCCGGCCGCTACGCCTATCATCCGTTCAGCCTGGCGCCGAGCGCCCTCAAGGCCCCTATCTCTCCGTTCAAGCCGCGCGCCATGAGCGAGCGGCAGATCCGCGGCACCATCCGCGACTTCGCCGCCACCGCGCAACTGGCCAGGAGCGCGGGCTACGACGGGGTCGAGGTGATGGGCTCGGAAGGCTATCTCATCAACCAGTTCATCTGCGAGCGCACCAACAAGCGCACCGACGGCTGGGGTGGCAGCAGCGAAAACCGCATGCGCTTCCCGGTGGAGATTGTCCGCGCCATCCGCGAGCGGGTCGGGCCGGATTTCATCATCATCTTCCGCCTCTCCATGCTGGATCTGGTAGAGCAGGGCTCGACGCTGGAAGAGGTGATTGCGCTCGGCAAGGCGCTGGAGCAGGTGGGGGTCACCCTCATCAACACCGGCATCGGCTGGCACGAGGCGCGCATTCCCACCATCGCCACCAGCGTGCCGCGCGGCGCCTTCAGCTGGGTGACCGCCGAACTGAAAAAACACCTCAAAGTACCGCTTATCACCACCAACCGCATCAACACCCCCGAGGTGGCCGAGCGCATTCTGGCGGGCGGCGAGGCGGATATGGTCTCCATGGCGCGCCCCTTCCTGGCCGACCCCGAATTCGTCATCAAGGCGGCCGAAGACAGGGCGGACGAGATCAACACCTGCATCGCCTGCAACCAGGCCTGCCTCGACCACATCTTCAAGCAGAAGCGTGCCTCCTGCCTGGTCAATCCGCGCGCCTGCTTCGAGACCGAACTCAACTTCGGCCGGGTGCCTCAGCCCAAGAAGCTGGCGGTGGTGGGGGCCGGTCCCGCCGGGCTGGCGTTTGCCTGCTACGCCGCCGAGCGCGGCCATCAGGTGAGTCTGTTCGATCAGGCGAGTGAAATCGGCGGCCAGTTCAACTTCGCCAAGCAGATCCCGGGCAAGGAGGAGTTTCATGAAACCCTGCGCTACTTTGCCAAGCGGCTGGAGAAGTGCGGCGTCGAGCTCTATCTGGGCCAGCGCCAGAGCGCCGAGAGCTTGCTTGGCGGCGGCTTTGACGAGGTGATCCTCGCCACCGGTATCCGCCCGCGCACCCCCAACATTCCGGGTATCGAGCATCCCAAGGTGCTGAGTTACCTGGACGTGCTGCGGGATCACAAGCCGGTGGGCGAGAAGGTGGCGGTGATCGGCGCCGGCGGCATCGGCTTCGACGTGGCCGAATATCTGGTGGAAAAACGGGCGGATGGGGGCCAGAGCCGGGATCACTGGCTCAAGGAGTGGGGCATCGACAAGCAGCTCGGCGAGCGCGGCGGTCTGACGACCCCGGTGATCGACGCCCCCGAGCGCCAGATCTGGCTGCTCCAGCGCAAGGAGAGCAAGGTGGGCGATGGCCTGGGCAAGACCACTGGCTGGATCCACCGCACCGTCTTGAAGAACCGCAAGGTGGAGATGCTCTCCGGCGTGCAGTATCTGCGCATCGACGACGAGGGGCTTCACATCCGGGTGGGCGACCAGCAGCAGTGCCTGCCGGTGGATCAGGTGATCATCTGCGCCGGCCAGGAGCCGCTCAAGGAGCTGCAGGCCGGTCTGCAGGCGGCGGGCAAGCCGGTACACATCATCGGCGGCGCCGATGTGGCCGCCGAGCTGGATGCCAAGCGCGCCATCCGCCAGGGGGCCGAGCTGGCGGCCCTCATCTAGAAGAGGTTCAGGCACGGGAAAGCGAGAGGGGCGACAAGCCCCTCTTTGCATAGGAAATCTCCTTGCTCTGGCAGAGCCGGCGCTTGTGGCTTGACTGAAATTAACATAGGGTCAACAAATACCTGTCTGGCGTCATGAGGGATGTACCGCCAGACGGGGGCAGGCTCAGCAAGCCAGATATGCCCCCTTGGTGCCACCATTGGCCTGAACGTGTCGACCAATCCCCTCTCCCGGACAAGGCAATAAGGACATTACCATGTGCCCGGCAACACCCATAAACCCAGTCTGCAACCCTGCTCCTCGTGTTGGCTCAGTCGCATTGGCGGTGATGCTGTATTGCTCACCGGCGTTGGCGGATCCTGCCGGCAGATTGATCTTTCTTGGCTGGACCAGCGATCAACTGCATTCGGTCTGGCTCTCAGCCGTGTCATCCGGCCAGTTTGAGGTGGAGTCGGCCAAGCAGGGGCAAGTCTATGACAACTGGAGTCAGGACCGCAGAGGCCTACATCTGACCCTGTCACCCGAGGTACAAAACGGCGGTACCCACAAGCTATATGCCTATCTGGATACGACATCAGGTAAACGAGTCCTGCTCGATACGGATAACCAGCAAAATGGACATTTCACCTTTCCCGGTAATTTCACTCCGCCCACTCTGCCGACCAGGCCGCTCCCTCCTATCGCTGTTTTGCCTCCCGAGAGCGGTGTAACACCGCCGATAGGTACTCTGCCGCCACAAGGGATGATGCCGACCCGGCCCGGTGGCGTAACACCGCCGGTGGGCACTTTGCCGCCGCAGGGGATGATGCCGACTCGGCCCGGCGGCGTAACACCACCGATGGGCACTTTACCGCCACAGGGGATGATGCCGACCCTGCCCGGCGGCGTAACACCGCCGGTGGGCACTTTACCGCCACAGGGGATGATGCCGACCCGGCCCGGTGGCGTAACACCGCCGGTGGGCACTTTGCCGCCGCAGGGGATGATGCCTACCCGGCCCGGCGGCGTAACACCGCCGATGGGCACTTTGCCGCCGCAGGGGATGATGCCGACCCGGCCCGGCGGCGTAACACCGCCGGTGGGCACTCTGCCGCCGCAGGGAGTGATGCCGACTCGACCCGGAGTTTTACAGCCGCCCACAGGTCTGCTGCCCACACCTGTGCTCCCGATGGTAACGCATCCGGCCGGAGAGCTGGCGAGCGAGCGCGCCTGGAATGAAACCAGATTGTGCGTCATGGCAGACGAGCGAGCACAGCTGCCGCCCACTCTGCGCGATCGATATCCGGATTGTCCCTCTTCCCGGGAGGCTGTGGTTGTGGTGGGGCAGCCACAGCCCAGACGCTGGGCCTTGTGGGGGGACGAGGTCTACTACGACATAGCGGATCACCGGGAAGGGAGCGATCTGTCCGGCAGTACCAATGTGTTTACCTTGGGGGCAGAGACTCGTCTCGATCAGGCTATGTCGCTGGGATTTGCCGTCTCCCGACTCGACAGCAAGGCAAGTGCCTTCGAAGGGGGAATGAGGCTGGCTGCAGGGGGCTACAATCTGGGCCCCTACTTCACTTATCAATTGTCGAAACGCTGGATGCTGGATGCGACCCTGATGTATGGCTGGATGGACAACGAGCAAGGCTTGTTGTTTCTCAGCGGTGACTACGGTTCGACGTCCGTGAGCGGCAACCTGGGGGGCTCGGCCCAGTTCGAGTGGGACGCGTTCACCCTCCGTCCCCGACTAGCGATCAGTTACAGTCATGGCCGCAGTGACGGCTATCGGTTGCAAGGGGATTACCGTGGCCTTCCCCTGCAGCTGGAACGGGGGAGCGACAGTTACAACCAGGGCAACCTGACGGGGACGCTGGAGCTGAGCCGGCTCTATCATACCCGCGATGGTGTGCCGGTGATGCCTTATGGGGAACTGGGTCTCGATTATGGCTTTGAGAGACCTAACGATGGCTATATCCTGACGGGCAATCTGGACATGGCCCGCACCCAGCCGTTGAGCGGCACTATGCGGGTCGGGCTGCGCACTCTGCTGGGTGGAGACACCACGGTCACGGCCAGTACCGGTTATCTCAGCCTGGGTCAGGGGGGGCTGAATGTCTGGGAATGGAGGCTCAATCTTTCCAGGTCATTCTGAGCCCGGGCCCGACCTTTTCTCAATGAAGGAGATTTTGATGGATGCACTGACGTTATTGCTCAACCGCCACTCCTGTGGCCGTCTGGCCGAGCCCGCCCCGAGCGGTGAGGTACTCGACAATATCCTCAAGGCCGGGCTGCGGGCGCCGGATCACGGCACCCTGACCCCCTGGCAGTTCATCCTGTTCGAAGGGGAGGGCCGCGAGCGGTTGGGCACCCTGCTGGCGGAAGCCGCCCGTAGCCGCGGTGAGGATGAAGAGAGCATCAAGAAGTGCCGGGAAGCTCCACTGCGCGCACCGCTGGTGATCGCGGTGGCGACCCGCCATCAGGAGCACCCCAAGGTGCCGCGGCTGGAGCAGGAGCTCTCCGCCGGCTGCGCCCTGATGGCGATGCAGATGGCGGCCCAGGCCCAGGGCTTCAACGGCATCTGGCGCTCCGGCTGGTTTATCTTTGACGAGCAGATCCAGGCCGGCCTTGGCCTTGGCACAGACGATCAGCTGGTGGGCTTCCTCTACCTCGGCACCCCCATGCTGGAGGCCCGCAAGCTGCGCGAGCTGCCGGTGAGCGAGTTCGTGCGCCGCTTCTAGTCTGATGAACTGTCGATAAAGCCCTGACTTGTCAGGGCTTTTTTGTTTCTGGCGACAGGCTGTACTGATAAATGAAAAATTGCCAAGAGGCAGGCCGTCGCTGGCAGGGAATTTTTTAAATAGTGAGATGCCGTTCTCAATCCTGGTTTATTACGCTATGTAAAACGTTTGCGCCTCGTTAATATCCCTGTGCCAGTTTAGAAGGTGACCCCTTCTAATTTTCTGCGATGAGAGTCGCAATTCCGTAGCACCTTTTTACAGCCCAACGTCTTGATGACATTGGGCTTCATTTTTTTGGGCGCTTTTTAGGTACCGGTACCCTCAACCTCCTAGGACCGGAAAGGTCACCTTTTTACAGACCATCATGGTCTTGATGACATTGGGCTTCATTTTTTTGGGCGTTTTTTAGGTACCGGTACCCTCAACCTCCTAGGACCGGAAAGGTCACCTTTTTACAGGCCATCATGGTCTTGATGGCGTTGGCCTTCATTTTTATGGGCATTTTTTAGGTACCGGTACCCTCAACCTCCTAGGGCCGGAAAGGTCACCTTTTTACAGGCCAGCATGGTCTTGATGACATTGAGCTTCATTTTGATGGGCACTTTGCAGGTGCCGATCCCCTTAATTCCGTAGCGCCCGGCGCGCGCCGCTAGCTTACCGGCGTCTTGCCTTTGGCGGGCAGCACGCGGGCCGGGTTGCCGGCCACCCGGGCACCGGCTGGCACATCTTTGGTGACCACGGCTCCGGCGCCCACGATGGCCTCCCGCCCTATGGTGACGCCGGGCAGCAGGATGGCGCCACCGCCAATCCAGACCCTGTCCTCGATGGTGACCGGCAGCGCGGTCTCCACCCCCTGGATCCGTTCATCGGCGTCCAGCGCATGGGCGGCGGTGTAGATCTGCACGTTCGGCCCTATCATCACCTCGGCGCCGATGCGAATGGGGGCATTGTCCAGCAGGGTGGCCCCCATGTTGATGTAGCTGCGCTCGCCAAGATGGATGTGGCGGCCATAGGTGCAGTAGAGGGGTGGGCAGATAAAGGCGCCCTGGGCCAGCTCACCGACGATCTGCTGCAGCAGCGCCAGCTGTTCATCCTCCTCGTCGCTGCGATTGAAGCGGCGGTACAGGCGGGCCGTCTCCCGGCGCAGCAGATCCAGTTCCGGTGCCATGCAGTTGTAAAGCTGGCTGGCGATCATCTTGTCGTACTCGGTCATGGGAGCTCCTGTGGCTTGTCTTTGTGGCGCCTAGGTTATACATGCTAGCGGCCCGGTCGCCGGATAACCGTGATCAGCGGCCCGCTACGGGCAGCACCAGATTGGTCGGCCTGCCCTCGGCAAAGGCAATCAGGTTGTCAAAGGCGGCCTGAAAGTAGAGTTGGTAGCTGTTGCGCTCCACATAGCCAAGATGAGGCGTCGCCAGCACATTGGGCAGGCGCAGCAAAGGCTCGCTCTGCGCCGTGGCGGGCTCTGCATCGAACACGTCGAGGGCTGCACGCCGGGTCGGGTTGGCGACGAGTTCGGCATAGAGGGCGCCGGGCTCGACAAGCTCAGCCCGACTGACGTTGACCAGCAGGGAGTCCGCTTTCATCCGCGCAAGATCGGCGCGGGTCACGCAGCCACGGGTGGCCTCGTTCAGGCGCAGATGCAAAGAGAGGACGTCGGCCTCGCGAAAGAAGCTCTCTTTGTCACAGGCGCTGGCATGGCCATCCTGCTCGGCCTGCCGGCGGGAGCCCTCGCTGCCCCAGATCAGCACCGACATGCCGAAGGCCAGACCGTAACCGGCCACCAGTCTGCCAATCTTGCCGTAGCCCCAGATGCCGAGCGTCAGCCCCTGCAAGGTACGCCCCAGCCCCAGTGTGCCGGACTGCTGCCACTGCCCCTGGGCGAGGGCATGGCAATAGGCCGGGAGGTGGCGGGAGGCCGCCATGATGAGGGCCCAGCAGAGCTCGGCGGGCGCCACCGGGCTGCCGATGCCTTCGGCGACGGCCACCCCGTGGCGCTGACACAGGAGGGGGTCGATATGCTGGCTGATCTTGCCGGTCTGGCTGATGAGGCGAAGGGAGGGGAGTCTGCGCAGCAAGGCTTCGTCGATGCGGGTGCGCTCGCGGATGAGCACCAGCGCCTCCACCCCTGCCAGCCTGGCGGCAAGGCGCTCGGGGTCAGGTTCGCTTCGGGTGAGAATGGTGACGTCGTGGCCCGCCAGGCGGGTAAAGCAGGGCAGATGACGCACCTGATCCTGATAGTCGTCCAGTATGGCAATCCGCATAAGCACTCTGTGTCGCAGGGGGGACTGGCGGCCTATCCTACCGGAAACGGGGTGAGCTGTGTGGTCAAATGAGCATGTATGGCGCTGGGTGGTGGAATCAGCGAAGAAGCGGCTGCCGCCGGCGGGCCGAAAACAGACGGGGCTCCCGTGTGGGAGCCCCGTTGATAGTTTGGCAAGTGCCGCTTAGCCGAGTTTGTAGCTGATGGGCTGGCAGCCGCCGTGGCTTGTTGCTTATCAGCCGAGTTTACGGCCGATGGGTTGGCTGCCGCTGTGGCTTGTTGCTTATCAGCCGAGCTTGCGGCCGATGGGTTGGCAGCCGCCGTGGCTTGTTGCTTATCAGCCGAGTTTACGGCCGGAGAGGCGGCACCACTCTTCCTTGACGGCGGTCGGGTCCATCTCGAACCACTGGCCGTAGATGGTCTCCAGCTCTGGCGCCTGGCTTTCCAGTACACCGGAGAGAGCCATCAGGCTGCCCGCCTTGCCGTGGCCTGCGATAAGCGGCGCCAGCTCGCGCAGCGGGCCGGCCAGAATGTTGGCGACCACCACGTCCGCTTCGACATCTTGCGGCTGATCCGCCGGCAGATAGAGTTCGATCTGATCGGCGACGCCATTGCGCTCGGCGTTGTCACGGCTGGCCTGGATGGCCTGCGGATCGATGTCGATGCCGATGACCCGGGCCGCGCCCAGTTTCAGGGCGGCGATGCCGAGGATGCCGGAGCCGCAACCAAAGTCGACCACTGTCTTGCCAGCCAGATCCAGCCCGTCCAGCCACTGCAGGCAGAGCGCCGTGGTGGGGTGGGTACCGGTACCGAAGGCCAGACCCGGGTCCAGCATGACGTTGACCGCATCGGGGTTTGGCACGTCGCGCCAGCTCGGGCAGATCCAGAGCCGCTCGCCGAACTGCATGGGGTGGAAGTGATCCATCCACTCGCGCACCCAGTCCTTGTCTTCCAGCTGCTCCACCTTGTAGCCCACGTCTTCGCCGAAGATCTGCTGGAAGAAGGCGATGGTGGGCGCCGGATCGGTTTCGGCGTCGAACAGCCCCATTACTTCGGTCTCGCCCCACAGCGGGGTTTCGCCCGGCATGGGTTCATAGACGGGCACATCCTTGGCATCCATAAAGGTCACCGCCTGGGCACCACGCCCCAGCAGCATGTTGCTCACCTTGTCTGCGGTCTTGGCAGTGGCGTTGATTCGAATTTGTATCCAGGGCATGGCGTCGACTCTTCATAAATGTGAAACCGCGGGATTCTATCATCATGGGCGTGTGCTGTCGTGGTTTGCCCATGCAGTGTGGTGGAAGAGGCGGACTTTGCCGAGTTGGCACGGTTCATGTATTCCTCATTGAGTGACGGGAAGCAACCTGTTCCCGCTGAATGCTTTGCTCTAGGAAAGTTCCGTCATCTTTTTCAGCCACCTTCGGGTGGCTTTTTTTTGCCCGCAGAGTGGCCCGGGGCTGCAGACCTCGGTGGCAGGGCACAATGTGGCAAGCAAGCGGGGAGGGGGGCGAGATTGGCACACTAGCTGCAAAGGTTCAGAGGTCCTGCATAAGGATATGTGTGTGATTGTTACCCCAACGTTCAGGTATTTAGGGCCATCCCGGCGGGATGGCCCCTTTTTTTTGGCTTTTTTATGGTGAAGCTGCGTGGTGACTGTCTGTTGCCTGATATGTGCTGTGCAGTGATGGGGCTTGTCACTGGTGAGTTCACCCCATGATGGTGCAGTTTTTACCCATAAGGGATTAGTTGCCGAACCGGCTCATGTCGATCACCAGCTTGCCCACCATGCGGCCGGCTTCCACCTCGGCATGGGCCTGAGCCAGGGTCGTCGGGGTCAGCTCGGGTACCACCTTGCTGAGGGTGCTCTTGACCACGCCCTGATCCACCAGGGCGGCGACCAGCCCCAACAGGTTGTGCTGCTCAATCAGGTCCGGAGTCTGGAACAGGGAGCGGGTAAACATGAACTCCTGGCTGAAGGTGACGCTCTTGCTCTTGAGCAGGGAGAGATCCCAGGGCTCGCTCGATTCGGCGATGGTGCAGATATGGCCGAACGGGCTGATGAGGCTGGCCATGGCATCCCAGTGCTGCTCGGTGGCATTGGTGCAGAAGATGGCGTCCACCTGGTTGATGCCGAGGGCGGTGAGCTCCTCTTGCAACTGGTGATGGCTCACCACCTGATGAGCCCCCATCTGCAGGCACCAGGCCCGGGTTTCGGGGCGCGAGGCGGTGGCGATCACCTCCATGCCGGTGAGCTGGCGGGCCAGCTGGATGGCGATGGAGCCGACCCCGCCGGCGCCGCCGATGATGAGCAGTCGTCCGCGGCTCTCGCGGGTGAGGCGCATGCGCTCGAACAGGGTCTCCCAGGCGGTGATGGCGGTGAGCGGCAGGGCGGCCGCTTCCAGGTCGCTCAGGCTGGCGGGGGCGAGGGCGGCGATGCGCTCATCCACCAGTTGCAGGGCGCTGTTGCTGCCGGGGCGGCTGATGTCGCCGGCATACCAGACCCGGTCGCCCGCCTTGAACAGGGTCACCTCAGGGCCGACGGCGATCACCTCGCCCACGGCGTCCCAGCCCAGCACCCGCGGGCTGCTCTCGACCTTGGCCTTGGGGGCGCGCACCTTGGTGTCGACCGGGTTGATGGAGGTGGCGTTGACCCGCACCAGCAGGTCGTGCGGGTCCGGTGTCGGGTCGGCCAGATCGGCCTCGATGAAGCAGTCGGGATGATCGCTCGGCAGATAGTGGGTCAGGGCGATGGCTTTCATGGCAGTTCCTTTCAAATCGGTTGGATGGGGATTGCCAGCCACTCTAGTCTGGTTGATTATTCAGATTAAGATGAGTAATTGGTAAAGACTGTTTGAATATATGAACAATGTCGAACTGGAGTTGATGGGGCTGTTTGCCACCGTGGTGGAGCAGGGCAGTTTTACCGGCGCGGCCGAGCTGCTTGGCATGCCCAAATCCTCGGTCAGCCAGAAGATCTCGCGGCTCGAATCCCAGCTCGGGGTGCGCCTGTTGCAGCGCACCACCCGCCGGTTGAGTCTGACCCCGCAGGGAGAGGTCTATGTGGAGCAGTGCCGGGCGCTGCTGGCGCTGGCCCGCAGCGCCAATCTGGCGATGGCGCGGCTGCGCGCGGCCCCGGCCGGCCGGGTGCGGATCACAGCGCCGGAGGCTACCGGCACCCTGCTGCTCGGCCGGATCCTGGCCGAGTTTCGGGCCCTCTATCCCGAGGTGGTGCTGGAGCTGACCCTCTGCGATGAGCAGCTCGATCTGGTGGGGGAGGGTTATGATCTGGCACTGCGGGCGGCGCCGCTGAAAGACTCCAGCCTCATCTGCCGGCGCATCGGTCAGGTGCCGCGGTACTTGGTGGCGGCCCCCGCCTATCTGGCGGCCCACGGCATGCCGCAACAGCTGAGCGAGCTGGGTCGATACGCCTGCCTGGTGCACACGTCGTTGCCGGTGTGGCCGCTGCAGGAGGGGGGCTGGCGGCCGCAGGGGGCCTGTATCAGCAACAGCCTGCTGGCGCTGCGGGAGCTGGCCATCAATGAAGGGGGAATTGCCCTGCTGCCCCATCACGTCTGCGAAGGGGATCTGGCGAGTGGCCGCTTGCAGAAGGTGTTGCCCGAGCTCGCCGTGCCGCCCAACCCCTTCTATCTCATCTACCCGAGCCGGGAGCACCTGGCCCCCGCCCTGCGCAGCCTGATGGATTTTGTGGCCGAGCGCCTGCCGTTTGCCTGAGGCTACCAGCCGCTCTGGCCGGCGGACTCCTGATTGGGTTTGAGGCCGAGCGGCACCGACTGGCGCTCCGCCAGCATGCGGATCTGCCCTTCGATCAGGCTGGCGTTGGGGCCCAGCACCAGCACCAGCTGATGGTCATTGAGCTGGATCCAGGAGAGGCAGCCCAGCCCCAGCAGGCGGGATTGATCCACCAGAGAGATGTCGCGTACCCGCAGGCTGAGGCGGGTCAGGCAGACGCTCATGGCCTGCAGGTTGTCCATGCCCCCCAGCACCTTGAGGTACTGGATCGCCAGCATCTGGGGATCGGAGGGGGCGACGCTGGCAAGGCGCGGGTGTTCCGGGGCGATGGGCTTGCTCGGCAGGCTGAGGGGCGTGCGCTCCAGCAGCTGATAGAACAGCAAGGTGTAGGCGACGAAGAACAGGATGCCGACCGGAATGAGCCAGAAGCTGTGCTCGCCGGCGTGGTAGCTCAGCACCAGATCCAGCAGGCCGGCGGAGAAGTAACTGCCCACCTTGATGCCGAGTGCGCTGCAGGTGGCGAGCGACAAGCCGGTCAGCAGGGCATGGGCCAGAAACAGCCAGGGGGCGGTGAAGGCGAACAGGAACTCGATGGGCTCGGTGATCCCCACCAGCGCCGAGGTGAGCGCCAGGGTGAGCAGCAGCCCCCCCTGCGGCAGCCGCTGCATGCGCTGGCGGTGCAGCCAGATGGCGAAGCAGGCGCCAGGCAGGCCGAACATGATGATGGGGTAGAGCCCGGCCACATAGCCTTCGTGCAGCGGCTGGGCGCTGGCCAGCGCCTGCAGGTTGCTCTCCCCCAGCCCGATGAGGCTGCCCAGCACCTGGTGCAGACCGAGCGGGATCAGCAGCCGGTTCAGCACGCCGTAGCAGAAGGCGCCGAGCGGGGTGGTGAGCAGCTCGGAGGCGAGCAGGGTGATGCCCTGCTCCAGCAGTGGCCAGAGCAGCGCGAGGGGGAAGGCCAGCAGCAGGCAGGCCAGTGCCGAGGCGAGCAGGCTGGTAAAATCGCCGTTGACCAGCCGCAGCCAGTGGGGCATGGGGTGGCGCTTGAGCCAGGGGTAGACGATGGCGGTGGTCAATCCCGCCAGCAGGCCGCAGATCATGTCGCTGTGCAGGCCGGGGGCCAGAGTGCCGAGCGCCGAGCTCAGCAGCAGGAAGTTGACCGCGCCGGCCAGCGCCTGGCTCCCCTCGCCCTGGCGGCTCAGCCCGAAGGCGATGGCCACCGCATAGATGAGCGGCATCTGGCTGAACAGGGCGCGACCGGTGAGGGAGAGCACCGCCAGATCCAGCACATCCGGCTGGCCGAGCCGATAGAGCAGGGCCGCCAGCGGCAGGATGGAGACCGGCAGCAACAGGGCGTAACCGAGTCGCTGCAGGGCTTGGGTCAGGATCTGTCTGGCGTTCTGGACGGGCATAAGGGTGCACTATTTTGTGACATGGCGCACAGTTTACCCTTAAAGCACCCATTTTGGGATAGTTTCGGAACCCTTTATTAATCCATTGCTGAACAAGGTTCGAAGAGCCGCCGCACGCTCTGGCTTGGAGCCGGGGTGAGCAGGCTGACCAGCACGAAGGCAATCAGCCCCAGCGCCAGGCTCGGCACGATGGCGTGCAGGCCGGCCAGCTTGATCCCCCACTGGCTCAGGACGGCGTAGCAGAGAATGCCGCACACCATGCTGGCCAGGGCTCCCGGGCCGTTGGCCCGTGACCAGTAGAGGCCGAGCACCAGCGGCCAGAGGAACACCGCCTGCAGGCCACCGAAGGCGAGCAGGTTGAGCCAGATGATCATCTCGGGGGGCTGGAGCGCCGCCAGCAGCACCAGGGTACCCAGGATCAGGGTGCAGAGCAGGGAGAGGCGCGGCACCCGTACCTCCAGCTTCTCCTGGCCGGCCTTCTCCGGGCTCAGGTAGTTGAGGTAGAGATCCTTCACCAACGTGGCGGAGGCCTGGATCAGCTGGGAGTCGATGGTGGACATGATGGCCGCCATGGGGGCCGCCAGGAAGACCCCGGCCAGCCAGGGGGGCAGCACCTCCATCATCAGGGAGGGCATGATCTTGTCCGGGCTGTCCATGCCGGGCAGGATGGCGCGGCCCAGCGCCCCGGCCAGGTGCATGCCGAACATCAGGAAGGCGCTGACGATGGTGCCGATCAGGATGCCGCGGTGCAGCGCCTTGCTGTCGCGATAGCCAAAACAGCGCAGGGCCGAGTGGGGCAGTCCCACCACCCCGACGCAGACCAGCACCCAGAAGCTCAGCATGAAGGGCTGGGTCAGCATGTCGCCGGCCCCCTGCGGGCTCACCAGCTTGGGGTCGATCGCCTTGAGCTGGTGGATGAGGTTGGGCAAACCATCCCCCGCGATCAGGATCCCCGCCAGCAGGGCACCGGTGCCGATCAGCATGATGATCCCCTGCAGCGCATCCGTCATCACCACGGCGCGAAAGCCGCCGATCACCGTGTAGAGCAGCACGCAGCCGGCAAACAGGAACAGCCCCTGCTGGTAAGAGAGGCCGGTGGCGGTCTCCAGCAGGCGGGCGCCGCCGATGAACTGCACCACCATGGTGGCAATGAAGGCGAGGATGATGGTGACCGAGCCCAGCACCACCACGGCCCTGCTCTGGTAGCGGGCCCACAGCATGTCGTTGATGGTCACCGCATTGACCCGGCGGGCTATGATGGCGAACTTCTTGCCAAGCACCCCCAGGGTGAGCCAGACGGTGGGCAGCTGGATCATCGCCAGCAGCACCCAGCCCAGGCCAATCTTGTAGGCGGCACCCGGCCCGCCGATGAAGGAGGAGGCCGAGGTGTAAGTGGCCACCAGAGTCATGGCCAGCACCAGGCCGCCCATGCTGCGGTTGCCGATGAAGTACTCCTGCACGAAGTCACCGCCCACCCGGTGGCGGCTGGCCCAGAAACCGACCCCCAGCACCAGCACCAGATAGATGCACAGCGGCAGCAGCAGCTCAAGATTCATGGGGAGGCTCCTTGTCATCGAGGGGCTGGGAGTCGAGGGGGATATCCACGAACAGGCGATCCACCATCAGGCCGCACAGCACGATGAACAGCAGCGGCATCAGAATGCAGCTGAGCAGGAACCAGAGCGGCATATCCCAGAATTCGATCTCTTCGGGGATGAAATAGGCCGTGCCATACCAGGCAAGGAAGTAGAGCAGGGTCAGCAGCAGGCAGAGTGCTGCTTCCCGACGAGCGAGCGCAAAACGGTTCACCTTGGCCTCCGACAATTTCGAGGGGCGCAAGGATAACAAAAAAGGGCCATGTCGCCATGGCCCTTTTTCAGCAGAAGATCTGCGGACGCGAGTCTTACAGACCCAGCTTCTTGTGCAGGTAGTGGATATTGGTACCACCGTGCTGGAAGTTTTCGTCCTTCATGATCTCTTTTTGCAGGGAGACGTTGGTCTTGATCCCTTCCACCACCAGCTCGTCCAGCGCCTGACGCATGCGGGCAATGGCGACGTCGCGGTTTTCACCGTAACAGATCAGTTTGCCGATCATGGAGTCGTAGTAGGGCGGCACCTTGTAGCCGGCGTAGATGTGGGAGTCCCAACGCACGCCCAGACCACCCGGCGCGTGGAAGCGCTGGATCAGGCCCGGAGACGGCATGAAGGTGGCCGGGTCTTCGGCGTTGATCCGGCACTCGATGGCGTGGCCACGGATGCGGATGTCCTGCTGGGTGATCGACAGGGGCTGGCCGGCGGCGATGCGCAGCTGCTCCTTGATGAGGTCGACGCCGGTGACCATCTCGGTAACCGGGTGCTCTACCTGGATACGGGTGTTCATCTCGATGAAATAGAACTCGCCGTTTTCGTACAGGAACTCGAAAGTACCCGCACCGCGGTAGCCGATCTCGATACAGGCGCGCACGCAGCGCTCACCGATGAACTTGCGCATCTCGGCGGTGATGCCCGGCGCCGGTGCCTCTTCGACCACCTTCTGGTGGCGACGCTGCATGGAGCAGTCGCGCTCGCCCAGATAGAGGGCGTTGCCCTGGCCGTCTGCCAGCACCTGGATCTCGATGTGGCGCGGGTTCTCCAGGTACTTCTCCATGTAGACCATGTCGTTCTTGAAGAACTGGCCTGCTTCGGACTTGGTCAGCGCGATGGCGGCAGCCAGCTCGGCTTCGCTGCGCACCACGCGCATGCCGCGACCACCACCGCCACCGGCGGCCTTGATGATCACCGGGTAGCCGATGCGCTTGGCAATGGCGGCGTTGTGTTTGGCATCGCTGTCAACCGGACCGTCGGAGCCCGGTACGCAGGGTACGCCCGCCTTCTTCATCGCCTCGATGGCGGAGACCTTGTCACCCATCAGGCGAATGGTCTCGGCGCGCGGGCCGATGAAGACGAAGCCGGATTTCTCGACCACTTCGGCAAAATCGGCGTTCTCGGAGAGGAAGCCGTAGCCGGGGTGAATGGCAACGGCACCGGTCACCTCGGCGGCGGCGATGATCGCTGGCACGTTGAGGTAGGAGTCGGTACTGGCCGGTTTGCCGATACAGATGGTTTCGTCGGCCAGCAGCACATGCTTGAGCTCCCGGTCGGCGGTGGAGTGAACGGCCACTGTCTTGATCCCGAGCTCTTTACAGGCGCGCAGGATCCGCAGGGCAATTTCACCGCGGTTGGCGATGACTACTTTGTCCAACATGGGTGGCGATTTCCCTTATTCGATGATGAACAGCGGCTCGTCGAATTCGACGGCCTGACCATTTTCAACCAGGATCGCTTTGATCACGCCGGCCTTGTCGGATTCGATTTGGTTCATCATTTTCATGGCTTCGACGATGCACAGGGTATCGCCGACATTGACGTGCTGGCCCACTTCCACGAACGGCTTGGCTTCCGGGCTGGAAGAGCGGTAGAAGGAACCGACCATGGGGGAGCGCATCAGGTGACCGGCCGGGGTGGCGTCGGCAGCCGGTGCTGCGGCGGCCGGGGCGGCGGCGACAGGAGCGGTTACCGGAGCAGCAACCTGCGGCATGATCATCTGCGGAGCAGCGGTCACCTGACCGGAGAAGTTGCGGCTGATGCGAACGGACTCTTCACCTTCGGAGATCTCCAGTTCGGCGATGCCGGACTCTTCAACCAGTTCAATCAGCTTCTTGATTTTGCGGATATCCATTAGCATTCTCTTTCTTCTTTATCTGATCAGTGATTATCAAGCCGCGCGCAACTGGTGCACGGCCGCGGTTAAAGCGAATTGGTAGCCATCGGCCCCCAGCCCACAAATGACCCCCTTGGCGACATCAGACAGATAGGAGTGATGACGGAAGGGTTCCCTGGCGTGGACGTTGGACAGGTGAACCTCGATAAAGGGGATGGCCACACCCAGCAGCGCATCGCGGATGGCGACGCTGGTGTGGGTGAAGGCGGCCGGATTGATGATGATGAAGTCCACCTGACCCATGGCCTGGTGGATGCGGCCGACCAGCTCATGTTCGGCGTTGGATTGCAGGTGTTCCAGTGTGACCCCGAGTTCGCCGGCACTTAGCGTCAGATCGGCGACGATCTCATCGAGCGTCTTGCTGCCGTAGATGCCCGGTTCCCGTTTGCCCAGCAGGTTCAGGTTCGGCCCGTTGAGCAGGAGAATTCGGTGTTTTTGCGACATATTGAGTACATCCTCGATGATAATGCTGCTATCTGTCAGCTATCTTGTGGACTACCAGAAATCTAGCCATTTTCTGCTCAAATCGGTGTGCACTGGCACACAGATTTCGCAATTATATTGATTTCGTGAAAATTAGCAGCATTTTACTGGTCTAATCTCTACATCTGTCTGTTTTTTGCTCTATCAGGTCGGTTGTCAAAACACTCACTAGCAGGAATGACAAAGCCGGCACAGGGCCGGCTTTGGAGGCAAAAGGCAGACGGGATCAGGCGGCTTCGGACTTCTCGCGAATGAGTTTGTCCACTACGCCCGGATCCGCCAGGGTGGAGATATCCCCCAGGCTGTCGGTCTCGCCGGTGGCGATCTTGCGCAGAATGCGCCGCATGATCTTGCCGGAACGGGTCTTGGGCAGCCCCTCGGCCCAGTGGATCACGTCAGGGGTGGCGATGGCGCCGATCTCCTTGCGGACCCACTCCTTCACCTCCTTGTGCAGCTCCCGGCTCGGCTCTTCGCCGGCGATCAGGGTGACATAGGCATAGATGCCCTGGCCCTTGATCTCGTGCGGTACCCCCACCACAGCCGCTTCGGCGATCTTCGGATGAGCCACCAGCGCGGATTCGATCTCGGCGGTGCCCATGCGGTGGCCGGAGACGTTCAGTACATCATCCACCCGGCCGGTGATCCAGTAGTAGCCATCCTCGTCGCGACGAGCACCGTCGCCGGTGAAATAGCGGCCGGGGAAGGTGGAGAAGTAGGTCTGCTCGAAGCGCTCGTGATCGCCGAATACGGTGCGCATCTGGCCAGGCCAGGAGTCGGTGATCACCAGGTTGCCCTCGGTGGCCCCCTCCAGCGGCTCGCCCATGTTGTCCACCAGCGCCGGCTGCACGCCGAAGAAGGGGCGAGTGGCCGAGCCTGGCTTGAGATCGGTGACGCCGGGCAGCGGGCTGATGAGGATGCCGCCGGTCTCGGTCTGCCACCAGGTGTCGACGATGGGGCAGCGCTCGTCGCCTATGGTGCGGTAGTACCACTCCCAGGCTTCCGGGTTGATGGGCTCGCCTACGGAACCCATGATGCGCAGGCTCGAACGGGAGGTACCCTCAACTGCCTCGTTGCCCTTGGCCATCAGCGCGCGGATGGCGGTGGGGGCGGTGTAGAGGATGGTGACCTGGTGCTTGTCCACCACCTGGCTCATGCGGTTGGTCGCCGGGTAGTTGGGCACCCCTTCGAACATGATGGTGGTGGCGCCGTTGGCGAGCGGCCCGTAGACCAGGTAGGAGTGGCCGGTGACCCAGCCCACGTCTGCGGTACACCAGTAGATGTCCTCCTCGTGGTAGTCGAAGATGTACTTGAAGGTGAGGGTGGCATAGACCAGATAGCCGCCGGTGGTGTGCAGCACCCCCTTGGGCTTGCCGGTGGAGCCGGAGGTGTAGAGGATGAACAGCGGGTCTTCGGCCCCCATCGCCTCCGGCGGGCAGTCGCTGCTGACGGCAGCCGTTGCCTCATGCCACCACAGATCGCGGTGGTTGTGCCAGGCGATGTTGCCGCCGGTACGTTTGAGCACGATCACCTTGCTGACCTTGGTCTCCGGGTTGGTGAGCGCTTCATCCACGTTCTTCTTGAGCGGCACCGGGCGGCCACCGCGCAGCCCCTCATCGGCGGTGACGACGATGGTGGAGCCGGAGTCGATGATGCGACCGGCCAGGGCTTCTGGCGAGAAACCGCCGAAGACGATGCTGTGCACGGCACCGATGCGGGTACAGGCCAGCATGGCGATGGCCGCTTCCGGCACCATGGGCATGTAGAGGCAGACCACGTCGCCGCGATGCACCCCTTGTGCCTTCAAGACGTTGGCAAACTTGCACACCTCGGTGTGCAGCTCGCGATAGGTGAGCTTGCGATCCTCGGCCGGGTTGTCCCCTTCCCAGATGATGGCGACCTTGTCACCGCGCTCGCTCAGATGGCGATCCAGGCAGTTGGCAGAGACGTTGAGCAGGCCGTCTTCATACCACTTGATGGAGACGTGGCCCGGATCGTAGGAGGTGTTCTTGACCCGGGTATAGGGCTTCATCCAGTCGAGGATCTTGCCCTGCTCGCCCCAGAAGGCATCCGGGTTCTGCACCGAGGCCTGGTACATGGCCTCATAGCCTGCCTTGTCCAGCAGGGCGCCCTGGCTGATGTGGGCTTTGACCGGGTAGACCTTGCTCTCGCTCATGTGTCACTCCTTTGAATACATTTTTGTAATGATTGGATAACAACTTATACCTTTGGCGGGGGAGGGCAATTAGACTTTTGGATAGATGGCAACATCCGCTTACAGTCGCGTCGATGACAATTCATCGCCGATTGGGTAAAACGTCGCTTTTACCGATGGAGACAGCCCCCGTGTTGACCCTGCTTCTTTGCTCCTCCCTCTGGCAGTTCGAGGCCCCGAAGGCCACCGATGAGGCCGCATTGGCTGCCCCCCATGCCAACGGTCTTGAACTGACACCGACACAGCCCGATTCATCCTCACTGCGGGATCACATCAGCGGCCAGCTGAGCGAAGCATGGCTGGCGCGCAAGCCACCGGTGTCCGTCACCCTCGGGGAGAAAAAGTCCTCCTATCCGCAGGACTCCTTGCTGGAAGAGTCACGTCGGCAGCAGGACGAAGGGTGGGACGCCAGGCTGACCTTCAACGATTGAGTTGGCTGTGGCTGTCCCCCCCTGGCGCGGGGCTCAGCACCAGTGATTCCTGCCCGCTGCCTGCTGCGCCGCCAGATGGGGCTCGGCCAGCGGGTGGCTGAACAGATAGCCCTGCCCCTCCTGACAGTGGAGGGATTGCAGAAACTGGCGCTGGGCCTGGGTCTCTATCCCTTCGGCGGTCACCATCATGCCCAGGCTGTCGGCCAGGTTGACGATGGTGCGGCACAGCTCCCGGCTGTGCTTGTCATCGGGCAGCGCCTGCACGAAGGTCTTGTCTATCTTGATCCGATCGATGGGCAGGCTTTTCAGCAGGCTCAGGGATGAGAAGCCGGTGCCAAAATCGTCGATGGCGATCTGCACCCCCAGCTCCTTCAGCCGCTTGAACAGCTGCAGACTCTGGTCGACCCGCTGGATGATGCTCTCGGTGACCTCTATCTCCAGCCGTTGTGGCGGAAAACCGGTCTCGGCCAGGATGGCGGCGACCCGCTCCACGTAACCTGCCGAGCGCATCTCCCGTACCGACACATTGACCGACAGTCTGGGCACCGCCAGCCCTGCGGCCAGCCAGGCTTGCCCCTGCTGGCAGGCGGTACGCATCACCCACTCCCCGATCTGCTCGATGAGACCGCACTCCTCGGCCACCGGAATGAAGCGGGTCGGCCCTATCATGCCCTCGCTGGGGTGTTGCCAGCGCAGCAGGGCTTCCAGCCCGCTCAGCTGGTTGCTGGCCAGGTCCGTCATGGGTTGATAGAGGATGTAGAGCTGCTGCTGCTCGATGGCCTGGAACAGCCCCTGCTCCATACTCAGTCGCTCCCGGGTCTGTTCCGTCATGTCCGGGGTATAGAAGAGGTAACCGTTGCGGCCCTGGTTCTTCGCCTCGTACATGGCGCTGTCGGCGGCACTGACCAGGGTGTCCGGGGTGGTGGCGTGTTCCGGATAGAGGGCGATGCCGATGCTGGCGGAGACGGCCACCCGCTCGTGATCCAGCTCGACCGGTTCGCGCAGGCGGGCCAGCAGCTGCTCGGCGAGCCTGGCCAGCTCCTCTGGCTGCTCGAAGTAGGGGATCAGCACCAGAAACTCGTCGCCCCCCAGCCGGGCCGCCACGTCGTTGTGGTGCAGCAGTCGGCGAATGCGCTCGGCCAGCAGCTTGAGCAGCTCGTCCCCGGCCCGGTGGCCCAGGGTGTCGTTGATCAGCTTGAAGCCGTCCAGATCGATGAACAGCAAGGCGAGCTGTTGCCGGTTGAGGTGGGCGGTCTTGATCTCCAGCTCAAGCCGCTCCTGCAACAGGTTGCGGTTGCCGAGCTCGGTCAGGGGATCGTGATAGGCGAGGTGGTTGAGCTGTGCCTCGGCCTTGCGAATGGCGCTGATGTCGGAGAAGGCGATGACATAGTTGGTGGTGTTGTGGCGGCTGTCGTGGACGGCGCTGACATGCTGCCAGGAGGTGAAGTAGCCGCCATCCTTGCGCAGGCACATCATCTCGCCATGCCAGGCGTGGCTGCCGGGCAGCAGGGTGTGCCAGGGGTAGTCGATGTCGGTGTGGCGGCGCGGGTGCATGATGGCTTCCGGTGACTTGCCGACGACCTCCTCCTCCTCGTACTGGGTCATGCTGCAGAAGGCCGGGTTGACCGAGATGATCTGGCGCTGGCCATCCATGATGATGATGCCTTCGGCGGCGGTTTCGAACACCACGTTGGCCTGGCGTAGCTTGTCTTCCTGGGTGCAGCGATCGGTGGCGTCGTGGATCACCCCGGTGATGCGTCGCCCCAGATGTTCGCTGGCTGCCACGTGATCGGCATGGATGTCGACCCAGCCTCGCTGCTGATCGGGCCCCAGGTAACCGAGGGTGAGATGAATGGGGGCCGTGCCCTTGAGCGCCGCCCTGAGCTGTTCGCCAGAGAGGGGATCGAAGCGCTTGATGAACTGATCCATTCCCCCCTGAAACTCGCTGGCGGCGGTGCCGAGCAGCTGCTCGACCCGGCCGTCAAACTGCAGTCTGTCCTCCTTGACGTGCCACTCCCACACCCCGATCCGGCCGGCATTCATGGCCAGTTGCAGCCGCCGCTGCGACTCGACCTGTTCGGTCACGTCGCGCACTATGGTGAGAATGCCGTCGGGCACGCCCTGTTCGTCGAGCATGGGGCTGTAGATCGCCTGCCAGTGGCGTTGCTGGCCCTGATGGGCCGCGGTATGGCCGCTCAGGTTCAGCTCGACCCGGGGGACGCCGCTGCTGATGATCTGCTGGAACAGGGGCTCCAGCACGGGGGCCAGGGCCGGGACGATTTCCCGCAGGGTGTGGCCGTAGTGCTCCTCCCGGGAGAGGCCGTTGAGGTCGGCCAGGGTCTGGTTGACGCTGCGGCAGCGAAAGTGGCGATCGAAGATGCCTATGCCAAACGGGGCCAGTTCGAACAGCTGCTGCAGCTCGTTCACGCTCAACTGCCCCGCCTGCGGCGGATCGGGCATGGCGTCGAAAAGCTCTTTCCCCATCACGGGACTCCGAAATTGACTGTTTTGTCATTTGAGGTGTTGTCAGTATGGCATGAAGCCTACTGGAGGGAAGATGTGGGGGCTCATTTGCCCCCAATTTGGTTATTTTCCGAAGTGGTAGCTCAGGGTGAGGTTGATCACCGGTTGCCAGTCATGTTCCTTGATGAGCCACTGTTTGGCGCCGAACTCGGTGCCAAGGCGCCATTGCTGCCAGCACCAGCTGCGCTCCAGCGTGAGCCCCCAGTCCCGCAAGCCTTCGTTCGCCCCATAGGCGGCCATGTGGGCCTGACTGCCGCGGGTCAGCCAGAGATTGAGGGAGAGCCCGGCGGGCAGCGGCAGGCTGTGCTCCATGTACCAGAGCTGGCCATAGCGCCCGCTGACGTCATAGAGCTGGCCCAGGGTCAGCTGGTGATCGTCATCCAGTTGCCAGCCCAGGCGCCAGAGCGCGCTGAAGCGGGTGCGGTCGATCACCTCCATCGGGCTGACGCCGAGGGCGATAAAGCTCTTGTCGTAGAGCGGCAGCGCCACCCCGGCGCTCTGGCCGTCGGCGAAGATGAGGCCGACCTGGGTCTCCCGCTCGTAGCCGACCCAGAACTGGGTGCTGTCGCTGCTGCCGCTGCCCGCCTGCTTGCTGTCCAGCTGCCACTGACCGCCGATGGCCAGCTCCTTGGCGCAAACCGGCAGCGCCAGGAGCAGCAGCACCAGCCAGTGCTTATTTGTTGCCATAGAGCCGCACCCAGTCCCGATCCTGATGCATGCCCATCAGGTGGCAGATGATGCCGGAGCGCTGGAAGGCGTAGATGAGCAGCACGCTGGTGGCGCTGAGCGCCATGATGAGGCCGAAGTTGTTGGGCAGGATGGTGCCCTGGCGGGCGGTCCACCACAGCAGGAGCGGGCCCCACAGGTGCACGAAGATGCTCTTGTGGAAGATGAAGACGGTCAGCGAGTACATGCCGATCCAGTTGAGGGGGCGCCAGCAGAGACGGATGTTGCGCTGATGCAGCCAGAGCACGGCCCCGATCACCAGAAACTCCATTCCCCAGATGCCGGCACGCCCGATCATGTCCATCGCCAGCTCGTGCTCGTTGGCGTAGATGTCGCTGAGCTCGACCGTGCTGGTCTCGCCGAACATGAGATAGCAGGCCAGCGCCAGCAGCGAGAGCGTCAGCACCAGCGTGTTGAGGCGGTCCCGCCATTGGGGCCGCTGATGCCAGCACCAGCCGTAGAGGAAGCCGAAGCAGCCGCTGGCCATGAAGAGGTCGAGGCGGGCATCCAGCTCGTAATCGGGGTGCACATGCAGCTTCATCCAGCCGTCGAGGTGACCGAGCAGATCCTGCACGCCGAGCTGATCCAGCAGCAGGCTGAGCAGGGTCAGCAGCAACATGCCGCGGATGCCGAACCAGGCGTAGACCAGCGAGAAGAGCGCCAGCAGGCACATCCACAGCATCACCGGATAGAAAGAGATCGCCTCGCCGAAGTTGGGGGCGATGACCAGTCCTTCCACATAGAGCACCAGTATGATGCTGGCGAACAGCACCAGCTTGCCGCCCAGCTGCGGTCTGAAGCTGGCCTGATCACGGCGACTGAGGTTGAAGGCGGCCAGCGCCAGGTAGATCTGGCTGACCCAGGGGATGAGCCAGGCCGACACCTGGGCCGTCAGATGATCCATGGGCAGCAGCTGACCGGCCATCGCCTTGTGGGAGAGGTAGAAGCTGTCCCACAGGGCGTGCTCCCGATTGAAGAAATCGATGTACCAGTAGTTGAGGTAGCCGGTGTAGTGCTCGAAGACGGCCATGAAGATGACGAGCCCTCGCAGCAGATCGAGGCCCGTGATGCGCGCATCCTGTGGAGGCATGCTGATGCTCCTGTATCGGTCGGAAAAGGAGCGGCACTATAGCGGTTGTCGTGAAACTGAACGGGAGCTGAATGTAAGCGAATGTTACCCGCAATTACCCCGCTGACCTTGCCACAAGGGCAACCGGGGGGATCGGGCTGTCATGATTTGTAATAGTTTTGGCGCTTTTTCAGCCTTTCTGGCGGCCAAACGCCTGGATGCCGCGCACCAGGACCAGCCAGCCGACCACGTGAAACGGCAGCGCCATGGCGTAAAGCAGCAGCCAGTGGGCCTCGCTGCCGCTGCTATGGATGAAGTCGATCCAGGCGGCCAGCAGGGCCAGCATGCCCGCTATCTGGAAGCGGCGGCGCAGCACCACCTCGACACCGAGGTTGGCAAGATAGAGCGTCAGCAGTATGCCGGCAAAGCCGGTGAGCTGGGCGGTGCCGTAGAGTTCCCGGTCCGGATTGAACAGCAGGGTGACGAGGGGAGTAATGCCCTGATCCTGCGGGATCAGGGCCAGCAGCCAGCATGCTATCAGGAGCAGGGCTGTCTTCATCGGCTTAGTCGGCGGCTTGCGCCGGTTTGACCAGGCTGAGGTAGTTGGCATCCATCTTGAGGAATACCCCCAGCAGCCGGGCACTGGCGCCGTAGAAGCCGAACTGGTCGGAGGCGCGGCAGGCGCTCTCGAATTTGTCGAACCAGCCGAGCAGGTGGCCGTGCAGCAGGGACTCCTGCTCGCCGAGCCAGCTTTCACGCTGGGCGGCGGTGGTCGCCTCGGCGGCACGGATGATGAGGTTGCCCATCAGATCCAGCTCGATGGCCAGGTGATCGGCAGGCTCCTTGTATTTGTCGCTGACGTTGATGCCGAGGCGATCGAGGCGGGCCTGCATCTCGCTCATGGGGGCCTGCATCAGCAGCTTGCCCTCGCCGCGATAGAGCGATTCGTAAGGTAGGGCGCCCTGCTTGGGATCCACCAGGAACAGGCCGGCGAAGTCGGCGGCGAGCTCCAGCTGGCGATCGGGGCGCACCAGCAGGCGGGCGATAGCCTCGTTCAGTTCTGCCACGGCCTCGCGCATGGGGTCGAGAGTGGAGAGGCTCTTCAAGAAGCTGCGCACGTCATAGGTGTCGTATTCAGCGATCTGTGCATCACTGAGCTCGGCAGCGAACAGGGTGGAGAACCACCAGTAAAGCTCGGCCCGGCGTTCGCTGGTAGCCATGAATTCCTGCATTTATCCTCCGTGGATGACAATCGGGAGCCATAGAGGCTCCCGATTCTAACGACTTTAAAAATAAAGGAAACTCAAGGGGTGACTTTCGTCCCCCCGGGTCACAGTGCCGGGAACATGGGATCTATGCCCTTGGCGGATTCCGGCGCTCCGAAGGCGGTGACGACCGGCGCCTGCCCGCGGAACTTCTCGATCTCCACCAGCGCTGTGTGGGCCGTGGTGGCCTGCGCCAGGCTGGAGGAGCCGATATCTGCGGTCAGCACGTTGGGGTCGCCATAGGTACACAAGGTCCCCACCTTGCCGCCCTCCTGCGGGCCGTACCAGGCCCCCTCCTGGATGCGCACCACGCCGGGGGCGTAGTCTTCGCTCACCACCAGACCGGCCAGCACCTGACCGCGGCCGTTGAAGACTCGCACCAGATCCCCGTCCTTGAGCCCGCGCGCCCTGGCGTCTTGCGGGTTCATGTAGACCGGCTCGCGCCCCTGCACCGTGTAGGTGGCACGGTAGGCATCGGAGGAGCAGAGCTGGCTGTGCAGCCGCTTGTCCGGGTGACAGGATTGCAGGTGCAGCGGGAACTGCTGGCTGCCATGACCGCCGTGGGAGCGCTCGTAAGGCTCGATCCAGACCGGGTGGCCCGGGCAATCCGCGTAGCCGTAGTCGGCGATGGTCTTGGAGTAGATCTCGATGAGGCCGGACGGGGTGCCCAGCGGCTCCAGATCCGGCTCCTTGCGGAACGACTCGTGCCGCACCCAGGGCTGGCCCGCCGGGAAGCTGACGAAGCCTTCACCGTGCCAGAACTGGCTGAAGCGGGGCAGGCGGATACCGATGCCGCGGCCCTGCAGGCGGGCGTCGTCATAGATGCTCTGGATCCACTCCAGCTTGCTCTTGCCACCGGTGAACTCGGCCTCGCGATCGAAACGACGGCAGAGATCGGCGAAGATGTCGTAGTCGTCGCGCGCCTCGAACAGCGGCTCGACCACCTTGTGCATGGCCAAGATGCCGGCGTTGGAGTGGGAACCCCACTGCTCGATGTCATCCCGCTCGTAAGTGGTGGTGGCCGGCAGCACGATATCGGCGAAGCGGCAGCTGGCGGTCCACTGGTGATCCACGCTCACCACGGTTTCCAGCTTGCGCCAGGCGGCGATCATCTTGTTGCGATCCTGCTGGTGGTGGAACGGGTTGTTGCCGCAGAACACCGCCATCTTCATCTGGGGGTAGGTGATGGTCTGACCGTTGAAGGCGATGCGCTTGCCCGGGTTCAGGATGCAGTCGACGAAACGGGCCACCGGGATGAACCTGGAGTAGCCCTTCCAGTCGCCGTTGTGCAGCGGCTTGACCCCGGGGATGACGGAGCTGAAGCCGGACATGATGGGGCCGCTGGAGGTGATGGTGCCCGCTCCGTTGTAGTGCCAGCCAAAACCGTAGCCGCCGCCCGGCAGGCCGATCTGGCCCAGCATGGAGGCCAGTACCACCAGCATCCAGGCGTACTGTTCGCCGTGGTGCATGCGCTGTACGCACCAGCCGCCGATGAGCTGGGTGCGGCCGCTGGCCATGGTGCGCGCCAGCTCGCGAATGGTGTCGGCAGGCACGCCACAGATGGCGGAAGCCCACTCGGCATCCTTCACCTGGCCATCCTTGGTGCCCAGCAGATAGGGCAGGAACTTGTCAAAGCCGGTGGTGTAGTTCTTCAGGAACGCCTCGTCGTGACGCTTTTCGCTGTAGAGGGTATGGGCGATACCCAGCATCAGGGGCACGTCGGTCTGCGGGTTCAGGGTAACCTGATCGCAATTGAGGTACTTCTGGGTCTTGGACTTGACCGGGTCGACGCTGATGACCCTGATCTCGCCCTTGGCCACTTTCTCTTTCAGCTGGGCCCAGTATTCGTAGACGCTGTGATCCGGCACCAGCCAGCCCACCTGCAGGTTCTTGATGGGATCAGAACCCCAGATGACGATGGTCTTGCTGTGCTCCAGCACCAGGGGCCAGGAAGTCTGCTGCTCGTACACTTCCATGGCGCCCGCCACGTGGGGCAGGATCACCTGGGCGGCGCCGGTGGAGTAGTCACCGGCCTTGGCCAGATAGGTACCGTGCAGGTTCATGGCGCGGCCCAGCATGGCGCCGGCGGAGTGCAGCTTGCCCACCGACTGCCAGCCTGAGTGACCGGCGTAGAGGGCGCTCGGGCCATGGGTCTTCTGCACCCGCTCCAGCTCGTGATAGAAGAAGTCCAGCGCCTGGGACCAGGTCACCCGCACGAAGCGGTTCTGGCCGCGCTCGCTGGTGTCGGACTGGTGGCCCTTGCGCAGCCAGTCCAGCCGCACCATGGGGTAGCGGATGCGGGAGGGGTTGTAGACCACTTCACTCAGGGCCTTGAGCATCTCGGTCGGATGCTTGTCATGCTCGAACGGCAGGGTCTCGACCCAGCGGCCGCCCACCACACGGGCGCGGAAGGCGCCCCAGTGGGAGCCGGACTGCACCAGTTTTTCGCCGGACTCGGCGGCCATCACGGCGCGACCGAGCAGGGAGGGGCCGATCAGGGTGCTGGCACCGCTGGCCAGCAAGCCACCCAGAAAACCACGACGGGAAATATTGATCATCTTGTTATTCCTCTTTCGAATCCGGAATTAGTGGCTGCCCTGACCACCGGTATCGGCGGCATGGTTTTGCAGGTACTTGAGCAGGGTGCGCTCCTCTTCCTTGCTCAGGCGGTAGTAGGCGGACATGGCCTTGAGACCCGAGATCCAGCCGTTGGCGGTGAAGTGAGCCGGATCCGGCGCCGCGTGGCAGGAGTTGCAGGTGGACTTGTACATCTCGCCGGCATAATCCCAGATCGGTTTGAGGGAGGATTCGAGGCCCTTGCCATCGACCCAGGCCTGCACCTGTACCTGTTCCCACTCGATGTGGGTGGCGCTGTCGGTCTCCTGTTTCAGGATCTGTTCGTTGGCCCTGAGCTCGTCACGGATGGTGGCCACGAAGACCCGCTTGCCCATGTACTCGCTCAGCACGCGGCCCTTGCCTGCGGTTTCGCGCCAGCCTTCGATGGTCACCTTGAGACGATCGCCGCTGCGGGCCACCACCTCGATGCGGGAGGCGGGCAGCAGCTTGCCGACCGGATCGGTACTCTCTTCGCTTTCGTAGAGATCCTTCTCGCCCAGGGTGTAGAGGGTCTCGGCGGCCGGTGCCTCTTGCGCATCGCTTGCTAGGGTGGCGTAGGTGGCACGGAAGCCGCCCGCCATGTTCGGCAGCTCGTGGGCAATCCCCTTGTGGCACTCGATGCAGTTCATGTTCTTGGCGGCGGCATCCTTCATCGCCAGGGCGGCGGCGGGGGACTGCTTGGCGTGGTCCATGTTGTCGTAGCTGTGGCAGGACTTGCAGGTCTTGGAGTTCTGGCTGCTCATGCGCGCCCAGACCTTCTCGGCCAGGTGCAGACGCCGGTCTTCAAACTTCTCCTGGGTGTCGATGCTGTGACCGATGTACTGCTGATAGAGGTCGTTGGCCGCCTCCATCTTGCGAGCTACCTTGCCGACGAAGTCCTTCGGCTGGTGGCAGTCGGTACAGACGGCCTGGACGCCGGAGGCGTTCTTGAAGTGAATGGACTCCTTGTACTCGGGGTAGACGGTGTCCTTCATGGTATGGCAGGAGATACAGAACTCGAGGGTACTGGTCTTCTCGAAGCCGTAGTGCAAGCCAACGGTACCGGCCAGGGTGACCCCGACGCCGGCCAGCACCAGCGCCAATACCGACCAGCGGCGGCTGGGTGTGCGCAGGAAATGCCACAGTTTTTTCATCATGCTCTCTCACATCACTTTTTTGATGGAGGCCATGATAGGGAGGCGTTGTGAACAGGGCTGCCGTCGGAAATTAATGAAATAGGGGTATTTATGACAAAATATGAATAGAATAACCCTCCCTTGTTAAACGCCGCGGACCTTGCCCATGAGCCACCACATTCTGGTTGTTGAAGATGATGCCGTCACCCGCGAGAAGCTGACCGGCTATTTCGAACGGGAGGGCTATCGGGTGACCGCGGTCGAAAACGGCCAGGAGATGCGGGCCGTGCTGGCAGAGCAGGAGGTGGCCCTGGTGATGCTGGACATCAACCTGCCGGGGGAGGATGGCTTGCTGCTGACTCGTGAACTGCGCGCCCGCAGCACAGTGGGGATCATCCTGGTGACCGGTCGCAGCGATGCGGTGGACAGGATAGTGGGCCTTGAGATGGGAGCCGACGACTATGTCACCAAACCGTTTGAGCTGAGGGAATTGCTGGTGCGGGTCAAGAACCTGCTGTGGCGAATCTCGTTGGCCGCAGCCCAGCCGAGTGAGCCGGCGGTGGCCGACGATGCGGTGCGCTTCGGTCCCTGGCGCTTCGATATTCCCCGTCGCCAACTCAGCAAGGACGGGGTGCCGGTGCGCCTGACCAAGGCGGAGTACGAGGTGCTGGTGGCCTTTATTGCCAACGCCGGGCGGGTGCTGAGCCGGGAGCGGATCCTGGCCCTCACCAGCCACCGCGGCGATGGCCCGAGCGATCGCACCATAGACGTACTGATCCGCCGCCTGCGCGGCAAGATGGAGCAGGATCCCCGTGACCCGCAACTGTTCGTCACCGTACACGGGGAAGGCTATCTGTTTGCCGGCGAGCTGGCCGCCTGATCCTTGGCTTTGCTAGGCGCTCAGGCCGATGGCCGGGTGTCGAACTGCGGGCAGTCGTCCCCTATCTGGTGCCAGGGCGCCTTGGAGCCGACGAAGATGTGAAACGCGGGCTTCTGGCTCGGCGCCTCGTCCAGTATCCCCAGCCGTAGATTGATCTTGCCCGTGCTGCGCTTCTGGCTGAACAGGCTGGAGCCGCAGTGGCGGCAGAAGGCGAGGCTGGTCTCGTCCGATTTCTGGTAGCGGCCGATGGCCTCGCTCCCCTTCGCGATGGTCACCTTGTCACCATCCAGCCCGCCGACGGAGGCGTAGTCCGCCCCGGAAAACTTGCGGCATTCGGAGCAATGGCAGTTGCCCATGTAGTCGAACTGATCCGGCAGGGTCAGGGCCACGGCGCCGCACAGGCAGCTCGCATGCAATGTGTTCATCTCTTCTCCTTGAGTGCTTGGTTAGTTGCCGCTGGCGTCGACGCCGACCCGGTAGACGGGGCGAAAGGTGCCATCGGACAGCGAATCGGCGGGATTTGCTAGGGGGGCCTCCAGGGTCAGGATGGGGGGCCCCATCACCCGCGGGCACTGCTGCTCGCCGGCCTCGGGACTTTGCAGCAGGCAGACTGCCTGGGCCAGCGCGAGGCGCCCCTGCTGGCGCATCTGGTCGCTGTTGGCGGCCAGGACCTTGCCCCGGCGCAGGCCGCGCTGCACCCCGTGGCTGAAGTAGGTGCTCAGCACTTTGGGGCGATCGAGTTGGCGCTGCGCCAGCTCGTTGACCGCCACCTCGGCGGCGATGGCGCCCCCCACCAGATAGTCGAGGTCGGGGTGGCGGGCCAGGGTCTGCTGCACCAGGGTGCGCTGGATCTCGCGGCTGTTGTCACCGCGCGCCGTGGTCACCAGCCTGATGGCGCTCCCCTCGATGCCGTCGGCAAAGCCCGGCTCGACGAAATTGTTGCCACCGCTCGCCTGCGGGCCGGGGAAGAGCGCCACCGTCACCGGCGGGCTGCCGGCAGGATGGCGCTTGGCCAGCCAGTGGCCCATCTGCCAGCCCATCTGATACCAGGAGACCCCCACCTTGGCCTTGACCAGTCCGGCGGGCAGATCGTTGACCAGGCCGAACACCGGCAGCGGGCTGGCGCCGATTGCCTCGCCGAGCCCGTCGTAGCTCACCGCGCCGAGCAGGATGGCATCGCTCCCCTCGCTCACGCACTGCTGCAACTGGCGGCGCTGTTCGGCAAGGGCGCCGTAGCCCCCCGCCTCGTGGATACGCAGCTTCACGCCGAGTCGCTTGGCCTCCTCCACCATGCCCTGATTGAGCGACAGCCAGTAGGCGTCGCGCAGGTGGGGGTAGAGGGCGCACAGGGTCAGGGGGCGGGTGACGGGGGCGGGCCCTTGCCAGTTCAAACGGACCGGTTGGCCGCCGAAGGCGCCGTCCGGCCAGTGATCCACCTCGAAGGCGAGGACGCAGGCCGGGAGCAGCAGGAGCAACAGGGAGAGACAGACGCTTCGCATGGCCGGGGGTTTTGTTAAAGTGTGGGGCCATATTATCCGGTCAAAGTCGACCACAACCAAGGGGCTTCGCGTGAGAATCTTTTCTGGCCTGGGCGGCAAGTTGTTGCTGGCCTTCTCCCTGATGGCGCTGCTGACCCTGGGGGCCTCCCTGCTGGGCTGGTTCGGGCTCAGCCACCTGCGCCAGCTGGAGCAGGGGGTGCAGCAGACCCTGGCGGATCAGGAGCTGGCCCGCACCCTGGCGCGGCTCGGCGGCGAGATCCAGAGCTCTTCCCACCTGCTGGCCTCCGCCACCAGCGAGGGGGAGCGGGAGCATCAGGGGCGGCTGCTAACCCTGCAGGGGCAGCAGATGCAACAGGTGCTGGAGCAGCTGGGCCATGGTGGCGGCAAGCAGACCCCAGACGAGCTGCATCGCCTCAGCCAGACCATCATTGGCAACCTGGGCCAGCAGGGCTGGCTGGTGGGAGAACGGCTGACGCTGATGGCCGACGGTAGCGCCCTGCGCTCCCGGCTGGTGACGGCCGCCGGTCAGGTGGCGGAGCTGGCCCGCAGCCAGATGGAGAACGCCGAAACCGTGATGGTGGCGGGGCTTGGCTCCCTCTATTCACTGCAAGGGCGGTCTGCAGATGGGGCGATCGACCGGCTGCTGGAGCAGGATCTCGACTGGCTGGAGCAGATGACGGAGCTGCGCCACCGTACCCTGATGCAGCAGCAGCGTATCGAGGAGATCTGGCGCAGCGACCGGCAGGACGGGCTGCAAACCCTGCTGCAGGAGGTGCGCGGGGAACTGGCCATCCTGCGGCTGCGAGCGGGAGCGGTGACCGATCCGGCCCGCCGCCAGGCGGTGGAGCAGGCGCTGACTGTGCTGGAGCAGAGCGATCGGCTGGTGCAACTGCGCAGCGACTGGCTCGGCAAGGGGGAGGCGCTGCGGGTGCTGGCCGCCGCCAACGACGCCCTGATGGGGAGTCTCAACCGTCAGGTCGGTACCCTGGTCAGTCAGGCCCGCGATTCCTTGGGGCAGAGCCAGCAGGCATTGAGCCAGCGGCTCAAGCTGCTGGAGCGGGCCCTGATGGTGATCGGCCTGCTCACCCTGGTGCTGCTCATCCTGTTGATGTGGCGGGTGGTCTATGGTCGCATCGTCTGGCCGCTGCAGCGAGCGGTCGCCGGGATGAGCCGGCTGGCGAAGGGGGATCTGGCGCCGCTGACGCCGGTTGGGGAGGTCGGGCGCGACGAGCTGGCGGAGCTGGGGCGGGCGCTGCAGGTGTTTCGCGACAACGCCATCGAGCTTGGCCGCTACCAGCGGGAGCTGGAGTCGCGGGTCGAGGAGCGCACGGAGCAGCTCAGCCACGCCAATGCGCGCCTCAACGAGGAGGTGGAGAAACAGCGGCTGGCCCGCGCCGAGGCGGAGCAGGCCAACCGGGCCAAGTCGGTGTTCCTCGCCACCATGAGCCACGAAATTCGCACCCCCATGAACGGCATCCTCGGCGGCCTCACCCTGCTGGAGGACACCCACCTCAGCGAGACCCAGCAGCGCTACCTGGCCGCCATCGAGCAGAGCGGCGAATCCCTGCTGGAGATCCTCAACGACATTCTCGACTACTCCAAGATCGAGGCTGGCCATGTGGAGGCGCGCCGCGAGCCCTTCTCCCTGCGCCCGCTGGCCGAGGAGCTGATCGCCCTGTTCGGGCCGAGGGCCGACGCGAAAGGGGTGACGCTGGCGCTGGAGTATGCCCCCTCACTTCCCCCCGTGGTGGAGGGGGATCGGGGCAAGCTGCGCCAGGTGCTGGCGAACCTCTTGGGCAATGCAGTCAAGTTTACCGGCGAGGGGCACATCACCCTGGTGGTGGCCCCGTTTGCCTGCGCGGGTCCCTGCGCCGAGCCCTGCATCCGCTTCGTGGTGAAAGACACCGGCCCCGGCATTCCGGCCGGGGAGCAGGAGGCTGTGTTCGAGGCCTTCCGCCAGCGCAAGCGGGACATGGGCCATCAGGGGGGCACGGGGCTGGGGCTTGCCATCAGCCGCCGGCTGGTGGCCGTCATGGGGGGAGAGCTCACGCTCTCCAGCGAGCCGGGGCAGGGCTGTGAGTTCAGCTTCAGCCTGCCGCTGCAGCGTTCGGCGGCCCAGCTGCCGGTCAGCGCCCAGCCGGTGCGCCTCGGCCAGCCGCGGGAGATCCTGCTGGTGGAGGACAACGAGATCAACCGGCTGGTGGCCGAGGGCATGCTGACGCGCCTCGGCCACAGGGTCACCCTGGCCGAGGATGGGCGCAGCGCGCTGGCGCGGGTGACCGAGCGCCCCTTCGAGCTGGCCCTGCTCGACATCAACCTGCCGGACATGGATGGCATGACGCTGCGCGAGGATCTGGTGGCCATCAGCGAGGAGGAGCATGGCTGCGGCCTGCCCGCCATCGCCATCTCGGCCCAGATGTACCCGGAGGATGTGCGCGCCTGTCTGGCGGCGGGGTTTGCCGATTTCGTCGGCAAGCCGGTGCGGCTGGCGGCGCTGGCCGCGGCCATCGACCGTTTGTCAGCGGGGGAGGAGGCGCCTCCCCTGGCGGCGGGCGAGCCGCTCGCTGGTACCGGGACCGCCAACCGGGTGCTGGAGGCGGATCTGACCCTGCTCGGCAGTCAGCGCATCCGCCAGCTCATCGCCCTGTTTGCCGAGCAGGGGGTGCCCTTGGTGGTCGAGCTGGCGCACAGCGAAGGGGAAGCGCAGCGCGCGCTGGCCCACAGGCTCAAGGGCAGCGCCCTGGCGCTCGGGCTGGATGATTTCGCGGCGCAGTGCGCCGCCGTGGAGCAGGGGCAGCTGGATGGGGGGGCGCTGGCCGGGCCGTTTGAGCAGGCGCTGGCCGGTTTGCAGGCCTGGCAGACGAAGCATCTGCCGGATTAGCGGCAAGGGGGCATGGTTCACGCCCTCGCAGGAAAGTCATTGCTCTTCGCGGTAGAGCGGCTGCCTGCACTGGGCGCAGAGGTGCTGGCGACGGAAGTCGGCCTGGTGCACCAGGCCCACATCCAGCTGCTGATGATGGCCGCAGTGAATGCAGAAGAGGATGTCGCCGTCGATAGCGTCCGGGTGCGCTGCCAGATACTGCTCGCGGGTGGGCAACTGGTCCCATTGGGTGGTGAAAGGGCTCTTGCGACTGCCGGTGTAGTAGATCCAGTAGAACAGCGCGAATACCGAAATAATCAGAAACAGCATCAAGTTATCCAGCATGGCTTACTCCCGTGAGTCTGCGGTGTGACAAGACAAGAGGGTGACGCGAGCAGCAGTTGACCGGATGCGGTGAGGGGCCCTTACGTTGCCGGCCTGCGCGCCGGGCAACTGCTGTGCCTGTTAAAGATGTTATCTGTTAGTAAATGCTATATCCATGATCTGGCTCTGGTTTTGGCCGGCATGATGAGCCATGCTCCGGCTGTTGGCCGAGTGTATCGGTGGCGGATGAAGGGGGGATTGGCCAGGCTGGCGTGGGCTTGCCGGCGGGTCGCAGCCCGCCTGGTCGGTGTGAAATTTGCGACGCATTTTACATTTTTTAAACAATTTTTTGGGTGGTTGGACTGTCTCTTTGATCCAGCTCACGTTACAATGCGCCTGCCCACTTCACCTATCGCGCAAACGATTTTCAGGAGAGAAACGGATGTTGAAACGTGACATGACCATTGCCGGCTATGATCCCCAGCTGTGGCAGGCCATCACAGACGAGACCCGTCGTCAGGAAGAGCATATCGAGCTGATTGCGTCCGAGAACTACACCAGCCCCCGCGTCATGGAAGCCCAGGGCTCCCAGCTGACCAACAAGTACGCCGAGGGTTACCCCTCCAAGCGCTACTACGGTGGTTGCGAGTATGTGGATGTGGTTGAAACCCTGGCTATCGAGCGCGCCAAAGAGCTGTTCGGTGCCACCTACGCCAACGTGCAGCCGCACTCCGGCTCCCAGGCCAACAGCGCCGTCTACATGGCCCTGCTGCAACCAGGCGACACCGTGCTGGGTATGAACCTGGCTCACGGCGGTCACCTGACCCACGGCTCCCCGGTCAACTTCTCCGGCAAGCTGTACAACATCATCCCCTACGGCATCGACGAGTCCGGCAAGATCGACTACGACGAGATGGAACGTCTGGCCGTTGAGCACAAGCCGAAGATGATGATCGGCGGCTTCTCCGCTTACTCCGGCGTTGTCGACTGGGCTCGCATGCGTGAGATCGCCGACAAGATCGGTGCTTACCTGTTCGTCGACATGGCCCACGTGGCTGGCCTCATCGCCGCCGGTGTCTACCCGAACCCGGTGCCCCACGCTCACGTGGTCACCTCCACCACCCACAAGACCCTGGCCGGTCCGCGCGGTGGTCTGATCCTCTCCGCCGCTGACGACGAGGAGCTCTACAAGAAGCTCAACTCCGCCGTCTTCCCGGGTGGTCAGGGTGGCCCGCTGATGCATGTCATCGCCGGCAAGGCCGTTGCCTTCAAAGAGGCGCTGGAGCCCGAGTTCAAGACCTATCAGGCCCAGGTCGTCAAAAACGCCAAGGCGATGGCTGCCACCTTCATCGAGCGCGGCTACAAGATCGTCTCCGGCGGCACCGACAACCACCTGATGCTGGTTGATCTGATCGGCCGTGAGCTGACCGGTAAGGATGCTGACGCAGCGCTGGGTAAAGCCAACATCACAGTTAACAAGAACTCCGTGCCCAACGACCCGCGCTCCCCGTTCGTCACCTCCGGTGTGCGCATCGGCACCCCGGCCATCACCCGCCGCGGCTTCAAGGAAGCCGAGTCCATCCAGCTGACCCACTGGATCTGCGACGTGCTGGACAACCACGACAACGACGAAGTGCTGGCCAACACCCGCGAGAAGGTGCTGGACATCTGCCGCCGTTTCCCGGTTTACGCATAATCGACCTGCTTTTCAGGTTGAACGGCAATGCCACCCTCGGGTGGCATTGTTTTTTGTGGCGTCTGGCAACATGAGAGGGGCTATGAGTCAGCACAGCAAAGAGCAGCAGGGCACAGGGGGCGGGCCCAAGGCAGATCGGGACTTGGCGTCGGCAGCGCTCAGGCAGGCGATCCGTGCCCAGTATCATTTTCGCGCCAGCGAACAGGGGCTGCTGGCCTGGGACGTGCGCCGGCTGGTGTGGCTGAGCCGCGATCTGCCGGTGCAGGGGGTGGCACTCGGCGAGATTGCCGAGCTCGACCAGCAGCACTGGTACGGCCATGGCGCCGCCAGCCCCACGGTGCGCAGCGTGGTGGAGCACTGCCAGCTCATGATGGCGGCCGATCTCGCCTATCCCATCCTGCTGGACAGCGCCGGCCGGGTGATGGACGGCATGCACCGGGTGGGCAAGGCATTGATGCTGGGCCACAGCCATATCGAGGCGCGCCGCTTTGCCGTGGATCCGGCGCCCGACTATCAGGATTGTGACCCCGACACCCTGCCTTATGATGACTGAGCCCGGTCGAATGGATGACTGGGATGGGCGCCTAAAACAGCTCTGATGTTCAAGAAACGGATGGCAGGAGATAGCTCAATGAAGAGAGTGCTGGAGATCCGGAACTACCGGCTCAAGGTCGGTAGTCGGGCAGAGTTCCATAGGCTGGTTGCAGAGCTGAGTTTGCCGCTGCACCGCGAGTGGGGAATGGATGTGGTGAATCATGGCCCTTCCTTGCACGATCCGGACGTCTATTTTTTGATGCGGGCTTACGATGATCTTGACGATCTGAACCGTTCACAGGCGGCATTCTATGCCACGGATGCATGGAGAAAAGGTCCGAGAGAAGCCATCGTCGAGCTGATAGAGAGCGACACCAATACTGTGCTCTGGCTGCCTGATGTCGCCATTGATGCACTTCGTGGTTGCTGATGGCTTCTGTCACTTCCCTTGTTTTCACGGGCTTTTACCGGTTCCGGATGGCCGTGCTACACTGGCCGGCCTAGAGCCGGCCCCGGTGGTCGGCGCCCTTTTCCGTCAACGCCGGAGGTCCGATGCATTGCCCTTTCTGTAGTGCGGTAGATACCAAGGTGATCGATTCCCGTCTGGTGGCCGAAGGCCATCAGGTACGCCGCCGTCGCGAATGCCTGCTCTGCCACGAGCGCTTCACGACCTTCGAGATGGCCGAGCTGGTCATGCCCCGCGTCATCAAGTCCAACGGCTCGCGCGAGCCTTTCAACGAAGACAAGCTGCGTGCCGGCATCCTGCGGGCACTGGAGAAGCGGCCGGTGAGCATGGAGGCCATCGAGAAGGCGGTCAACCACATCAAATCCCGCCTGCGGGCCACCGGTGAGCGCGAAGTGGCCTCCGAGCTGGTGGGCAACCTGGTGATGGACGAACTCAAGGGGCTCGACAAGGTGGCCTATATCCGCTTTGCCTCCGTCTATCGCAGCTTTGAAGACATTCGTGAGTTTGGTGAAGAGATCGCCAAGCTGGAGAAGTGAGTCTTTCTTCCAAACCAGGTTGCCGCGTTCGATTACGCTGCGCTAATCGAACCTACGATATTGCGTAAGCCTGGATGTGCTGTCAGAGGAGCCCAGATGTTTAGTCAAGACGATTACCAATGGATGAGCCGGGCCCTCGAACTGGCCCGCCGCGGCCGTTACACCACGGCGCCCAACCCCTGTGTCGGTGCCGTGCTGGTGAAGGCTGGCGTGGTGGTGGGAGAGGGCTGGCATCAGCGGGCCGGTCAGCCCCATGCCGAGGTCTACGCCCTGCACGCGGCCGGCGATGAGGCCCGCGGCGCCACCGCCTACGTGACCCTGGAGCCCTGCTCCCATCACGGTCGCACCCCGCCCTGCGCCGAGGCGCTGATCAAGGCCGGCGTGAGCCGGGTGGTGGCCGCCATGGTGGACCCCAACCCTCAGGTAGGGGGACGCGGCCTGCGCATGCTCTCCGAGGCGGGCATCAAGACCGATTTCGGTCTGCTGGCAAGCGAAGCTGAGGCGCTCAACCCGGGCTTTTTCAAGCGGATGCGTACCGCCTTCCCACAGGTGACGGTCAAGCTCGGCGCCAGCCTGGATGGCCGCACCGCCATGGCGAGCGGCGAGAGCCAGTGGATCACCTCCCCGGAGGCGCGTCGTGACGTGCAGCGACTCCGGGCCCGCCACGATGCTGTGCTCTCCAGCGCCGAAACCGTGCTGGCGGACAACGCCTCCCTCACCGTGCGCTGGGACGAGCTGCCCCCCTCGGTCAAGGCCGTCTATCCCAAAGAGACCCTGCGTCAGCCGCTGCGGGTCATCGTCGACTCGCAGAACCGGCTGACCCCGGATCTGCCCCTGTTCCAGAGCGAGAGCCCGGTGCTGCTGGCCCGCCACAAGGCGGACGGCGACTGGCCAGCCTGGGTACAGCAGCTGGAGGTGCCGCTGCTGGATGGCAAGCTGGATCTGGTCAGCCTGTTCATGCTGCTGGCCAAGCAAAACGTCAACTCGGTACTGGTGGAGGCGGGGCCCCGCCTGTGCGGCGCCTTGCTGGACAAGGGGTTGGTGGACGATCTGGTGCTCTATCAGGCGCCCAAACTGATGGGGGATGAGGGGCGCGGCCTGTTCCATCTGCCCGGGCTCACCCGGCTGTTCCAGGCACCCAAGCTCAACATCAAGGATGTGCGCATGGTTGGCCAGGATATTCGTATTACCGCCAAAATAGCCTGATTTATCAATGTTAAAGGGGGTATTGTCGCCCCCGTCATCAGCAAGGTGATCTGCATGTTTACCGGAATTATCGAAGCGGTGGGAACCCTGGCCGAGCTGCGTCGCCAGGGCGAAGACATGGCCCTCACCGTGCACGCGCCCACCCTGGATTTTGGCGACGTCAAGCTGGGCGACTCCATCGCCACCAATGGTGTCTGTCTTACCGTGATCGCCCTGGGCGACAAGCGCTACACCGCCGACGTGTCGCTGGAAACCCTCTCCCGCACCGGTTTTTCTGCCGCCAAGGTGGGCGATCGGGTCAACCTTGAGAAGGCGCTGATGCCCACCTCCCGCCTCGGCGGTCACCTGGTCTCCGGCCACGTGGACGGGGTGGGGGAGGTCAAGAGCGTCTCCAGCAGTGGCCGTGCCATCGAGTACTGGATCAAGGCGCCGACGGAGCTCTCCCGCTACATCGCCGAGAAGGGCTCCATCGCGGTGGACGGCATCAGCCTTACCGTCAACGCCGTGCAGGGGGATCTGTTCCGGCTGACCATCGTGCCCCACACCGCCCAGGAGACCACCATAGCCGGCTGGAAGCCGGGCAGGAGCGTCAATCTCGAGGTGGATCAGATAGCCCGCTATCTGGAGCGGCTGATGACGGGTCAGCGCCAGGAGAGCAGTGCCTCCACCCTGACCCTGGATAAGCTGGCCCGCTCCGGTTTCCTGTGACGGAACCTCGGCGGGAAAAACGCTTTTCTGTGATCCCGCTCCGATTGAAATGGGGCCCCGCGTGCCCCATCTAGAGCACAATAGGCAGTATCACGTCGAGCCGACTGGCTCAATCCCCGAAGCATGTTGATGGAGTAGCCCATGGCGCTGAGCACGACCCAGGAAATCATTGCCGATATCAAGGCTGGCAAGATGGTGATCCTGATGGATGACGAAGACAGGGAGAACGAAGGGGACCTCATCATGGCCGCCTCCTGTGTCCGCCCGGAAGATATCAACTTCATGGCCCGTTACGGCCGGGGGCTCATCTGTCTGACCCTGACCCGGGATCGCTGCAAGCAGCTGGCGCTGCCGCTGATGGTCGACCGCAACAACGCCCAGTTCTCCACCGCCTTCACCGTGACCATCGAAGCGGCCGAAGGGGTGACCACCGGCATCTCCGCCGCTGACCGGGCCGTCACCGTGCAGGCGGCAGTGGCGCCCGATGCCAAGGCTTCCGATCTGGTGCAACCCGGCCACATTTTCCCGCTGATGGCCCAGGATGGCGGCGTGCTGACTCGCGCCGGCCACACCGAGGCGGGTTGTGACCTGGCCCGGCTGGCCGGTTACGAGGCCGCTTCCGTCATCGTCGAGATCTTGAACGAGGATGGCACCATGGCGCGCCGCCCTGATCTCGAGATCTTCGCCGAGCAGCACGGCATCAAGCTTGGCACCATTGCGGATCTCATCGAATACCGCAACCAGCATGAGACCACAGTCGAGAAGGTGGCCGAGTGCAAGCTGCCCACCGAATATGGCGAGTTCGACCTCATCACCTTCCGCGACACCATCGACAACCAGGTGCACTTCGCCCTCAAAAAAGGCGAGGTGAGTGCCGACCAGCCAACCCTGGTGCGGGTCCATCTGCACGACGTGCTGAGTGATCTGCTGCAGACCGACCGCCACGCCGCCCGCAGCTGGCCGCTGCCCAAATCCATGGCCCGCATCGCCGACGAGGGCGGGGTGCTGGTGATCCTGGGGGCGGAAGCCCACGGTGCCGAGCTGCTGGCCAGGGTCAAGGGCTTCGAGGCCGCCGACAAGGGGCTGGCGCCGGAAGGAGCCAAGTGGCAGGGTACCTCGCGCCGGGTCGGCGTCGGCTCCCAGATCCTCAAGGCGCTGGGGGTGGGCAAGATGCGCCTGCTGAGCTCGCCGAAGAAGTATCACGCTCTCGGCGGCTTCGGCCTGGAAGTGGTGGAGTACGTCGGCGAGTAAGCGCCGCATACGGCTGAAATCATCCTCATGGCCGCCCGTTGCGGCCATGGTTTTTTGTCGTGGGTCTGTTGTGCTAGAATGTGCGCACTTTTGACTCCGGCCCTTTTGCTTTCACAGATACAGGATTTCCAATGAAGGTTATCGAAGGAAATATCGCCGCTCCTGAAGCGCGCGTTGCGATTGTCGTTGCTCGTTTCAACAGTTTCATCAACGACAGCCTGGTGAGTGGTGCACTGGACGTACTGAAGCGTCAAGGCCAGGTACAGGACAGCAACCTGACCCTGGTGAAAGTGCCGGGCGCGGTTGAAATGCCGCTGGTCATCAAGAAACTGGCCAAGAGCGGCAAGTATGACGCCATCGTGGCAGTCGGCACCGTCATTCGTGGCGGCACCTACCACTTCGATCTGGTCGCCAACGAGAACAGCAAGGGCATGGCCCAGGTAATGATGGAATATGAAATTCCGGTTGCCTTCGGCGTACTGACCACTGAAAACATTGAACAAGCCATCGAGCGTGCAGGTACCAAGGCGGGTAACAAGGGTGCAGAGGCTGCACTGGCAGCGCTCGAAATGATCAACGTCCTGAAAGAACTGGACGTGTAACGAGGAGAAATGCATTGAAACCGTCTGAGCGCCGCAAGGCCCGCCATTGCGCCACCCAGGCCATCTACCAGTGGCAGATGACCAAGGCCAACGTGGGCGACATCGAAGAGCAGTTCAAGATCGATCAGGACACCAAGGGTGTGGATCTGAACTACTTCCGCGATCTGCTGTTCGGGGTAGCCCTCCACTGCAACGAGCTGGACAAGGTCTTCGCACCTTTCCTCTCCCGTCCGCTGGAAGAAGTGGACATGGTGGACAAGGCGATCCTGCGTCTGGCGACCTATGAGCTGACCCGTCGTGATGATGTGCCGCCGCGCGTGGTGATCAACGAAGCGATCGAGCTGGCCAAAGCCTTTGCTGCCGATGACAGCCACAAGTTTGTCAACGGTGTACTGGACAAGGTGATCAAGTCGCTGGACAAGCGCTGATCCCTGCGTTCATCAGCATTCCATGCTGATCGATGTTCTGTCGCGAGCCGTCGTCAGCAAGGTGAAGCGCAGCGCCAGGCCGACGTGTATGGAAATACATGAAGAGCCCGGCAGCGACCAGCCTTGAACACGGTCTCGCAGCAAGAGCCGCAACAGCATCTAATAGAGGAGCCAGCTTAATCGCTGGCTTTTTACTGTATGGGTGAATTTGAGCTGATTGATAAGTACTTCAAGGTCCCCCACGCCCGCAAGGACGTGGTGATGGGCCCTGGGGACGACTGCGCCCTGCTGACCCTGCCCCCCGACACCCAGCTGGCGGTGAGCACGGATACCCTGGTGAGCGGCGTACACTTCTTTCCCGACATGGATCCGGTAGACCTCGGCTACAAGGCGCTGGCGGTCAATCTCTCCGATCTGGCCGCCATGGGCGCCGAGCCGCGCTGGGTATCGCTGGCGCTGACCCTGCCCACCGTCAACGAAGCCTGGGTGGCCGGTTTTGCGGAAGGTTTCCTCGAGCTTGCCGAATACTACAATGTGGCACTGGTGGGCGGGGACATGACCCGCGGCCCGCTCTCCATCACGGTATCGGTCAAGGGCTCGGTGCCGGCCGGCCGTGCTCTGCTGCGCAGTGGTGCCAAGGCCGGCGACGGTGTCTATGTGACCGGCACCCTGGGGGATGCCGCGCTGGCGCTTTCCCACCTGCTGGCCAAGCGCACCCTCAACGAGAACCAGCTGGCGGCCGTGCTGCCGCGCCTCGATCACCCCCATCCCCGCATTCTGGCCGGTCAGGCCCTGCGCGGACTGGCCAGCAGCGCGCTGGATCTCTCCGACGGCCTGGCCTCGGATCTCGGCCACGTGCTCAAGGCGTCGGGCGTGCGGGCCCAGATCGATCTCGGTCTGCTGCCGCTCTCACCCGTGCTGCAGGATGCGGTGAGCGAGCAGGATGCCTGGCAGCTGGCGCTGGCCGGTGGCGATGACTACGAGCTCTGCTTCACCGTGCCGGAGGAGCATCGCGGCGCGCTGGACACGGCGCTGGCCAACTGCGGCGTCAAGTTTACCCGCATCGGCCGCATCGTTGCCGGCGAGCCCGGCATCGACTATCTGCACGGCGAGCAGCCGGTCGAGCTGACGCTGAAAGGGTGGGATCACTTCGCATGAGCTGGTTCATGATAAAGCCCGAGCTGAAGCGGTTGAACCTCAGAAACCCGCTCCACTTCCTGGCGGTGGGCTTTGGCTCCGGCCTCTCGCCCAAGGCGCCCGGCACCATGGGGACGCTGGCCGCCATCCCCCTCTACCTGCTGGTGAGCGGCTTGCCGACAGCCTGGTTTATTGCCCTGCTGGTGGTCGGGTTCCTGATCGGTATCCGCATCTGCCAGAGCGCCACCGATGCCATCGGCATGCCGGATCACGGCGCCATCGTCTGGGACGAGGTAATCGGCTTTGGCGTCACCATGATAGCGGCGCCGGCCGGCTGGGAGTGGGTGCTGGCCGGCTTCGTGCTGTTTCGCCTGTTCGACGTGCTCAAGCCCTGGCCCATCTCCTGGTTTGACCGCCGCATCCACGGTGGCTTCGGCATCATGCTCGACGATCTCATCGCCGCCCTGTTCGCCCTGTTTTGTATGCAATCGCTGGCATACTGGCTGGGGTGACGGGGATTACGAGGGGGAATGCAGCGCTGGCATCCCCCTATTTATCTCTGTTTAGTTTTCATTCATCGGCATATGCTGCCGTTAAAAAATCATTTCACATAAATATTCACTACTCATTCGAGGCTTGAGACTATTGTGTCAATAGTGAATATTCCCGCCTGTTACACCCTTGTTGAAAGTAAAAGCACTAAAACGTCATTTATGTGGTCATAAAGTCTGGATATGTGATTGTAGTCATCATTTATGACTGCCGTGCTGGCTGCTAACTGAGCAAAGTATTGCGAAATTGTATAACCCGATCATTTACACTCGCCGTCAAACCGTCTAAGTTACTCGCGGGTTATTCCAAAAAAATGCAAAAAACCCGCCCGGATCGCTGGTTTCGTTGTCTCATGGATTGAGCGTTTAGTCGTCATATCAAACACTCACGATCACGCCAAGGCACGACCGGCATCTGCGGCCGATTTACGGACGAATTATTTGGGACGGATGTCCCCCGCAGAGGTAACCATGTCCTTGCTCGAAGTGAAAAACTTGCGGATCGAGTATCCCTCCCGCTACGGGGTACTGGCCGCAGTGAAGGATCTCTCTTTCTCCATCGAAAAAGGGGAGATAGTCGGTGTCGTGGGTGAATCCGGCGCCGGCAAGTCCACCATCGGCAACGCCGTCATCGATCTCCTGAGCCCGCCGGGTCGCATCGCCCGTGGCGATATCTACCTCAATGGCGAGCTCATCTCCGGCAAGAGCCAGAACGAGATGCGGGCCATTCGCGGCTCGCGCATCGGTTTCATCTTTCAGGATCCCATGACCTCCCTCAACCCGCTGTTCACCGTCGAACATCAGCTGGTTGAAACCATCCTGGCCAACACCGACCTGTCACGTGAGGCGGCCTTTGCCAAGGCGCTCGAGCTGATGAAGGCGGTCGGGATCCCGAGCCCGGAGCTGCGCATCAAGCAGTATCCGCACCAGTTCTCCGGTGGCATGCGCCAGCGGGTGGTGATCGCCATCGCCCTCTCCGGTGATCCTGAGCTCATCATCGCCGACGAGCCGACCACGGCGCTGGACGTCTCCATCCAGGATCAGATCCTCCAGCTCATCCGCACCCTCTGCAAGGAGCGGCAGGTGGGCTGCATGCTGGTGACCCACGACATGGGCGTGGTCTCCAACGTTACCGACAAGGTGGCGGTCATGTATCGCGGCGATCTGGTGGAGTTTGGCACCACCGAACAGGTGCTGGGTCGCCCCAACCACCCTTATACCCGCAGCCTCATCTCGGCGGTGCCCCGCTCGGATGTGAAGCTGGTGCGCTTCCCGCTGGTCTCCTATATCGAGGATGCCGGCGCGGCAGATACCAGCATCGATCTCAAGACCCACTGGCTCGGTCAGAGCCAGGACGAGCGTGCTTATGAAGGGGCGTTGCTGCGGGTGGAGAACGTGGATCTGAAGTTCGTCACCAAGGACTCCTTCTTCCCGAGCCGTCGCCAGTATGTACGGGCCTGCAACAATATCAGCTTCGAGATCTTCGAGGGTGAGACCTTCGGCCTGGTGGGGGAGTCTGGCTCCGGCAAGTCGACCATCGCCCGCGCCATCACCGGCCTCTATCCGCCCGATACCGGCAAGATCTTCTTCGAGGGGATCGACTTGACCGCCCTCAAGGGTGAGCATGAGCGTCGTCCATTGCGTCGCCAGATGCAGATGGTGTTCCAGAACCCTTATTCGTCGATGAACCCGCGCATGAAGGTGCGCGACATCATTGCCGAGCCGATCCGCTTCCACAAGCTGGCGAGCAGCGAGAGCCAGATCGCCGGCATAGTGGGGGATCTGCTGGATCACGTGGGGCTCGGCCGCGGTGCCGGGGTCAAGTATCCCCACGAGTTTTCCGGTGGCCAGCGTCAGCGCATCTCCATCGCCCGGGCCCTGGCGACCCGGCCCCGTTTCCTCATCTGCGACGAGCCCACCTCGGCGCTGGATGTGTCGGTGCAGGCCCAGATCCTGAACCTGCTCAAGGATCTGCAGCAGGAGCTTGGCCTCACCATGCTGTTCATCAGCCACGATCTGCCGGTTATCCGCCAGATGTGCGATCGCATCGGGGTGATGCAGCACGGTCACCTGGTGGAGGTGGCCGAGACCGAGAAACTCTTTACCAATGCCGAGCATGAGTACAGCCGCAAGCTGATCTCCCTCATGCCGGAGTTCAAGGGAATGTCCCGCGAGGGGCTGGAAATCGCAAGCTAGGAAAGCACCGGCTCGCCGGTATCTATGTCAATAAAAAAGCCAAAAGCATGGAGAAAACAATGAAAAAAGGATTGTCCAAGATTGCACTGGCGCTGTTTGCCGCTGGTTTCGCCTTTAACGTCTCCGCTGTCGACATCAAGGTCGGTGTCGCCTCTGACGCCACCTCGCTGGACCCGCAGGAACAACTCTCCGGTCAGACCCTGGAGATGTCACACCTGGTGTTCGATCCGCTGATGCGTTACACCCAGGACCTGAAATTCGAGCCGCGCCTGGCCGAGAAGTATGAGCGCATCGACGACAAGACCGTCCGCTTCTTCCTGCGCAAGGGCGTCAAGTTCCACTCCGGCAACGACTTCACCGCCGACGACGTGGTGTGGACCGTCAACCGTCTGAAGTCCTCCGTCGACTTCAAGGCCATCTTCGACCCCATCGCCGAAGTGAAGAAGGTCGATGAGTACACAGTGGATCTCGTCACCGCCAAGCCGTTCCCGCTGGTGCTGCAGACCGTGACCTACATCTTCCCGATGGACTCCAAGTTCTATACCGGCAAGACAGAGGCGGGCAAGGACAAGGGCGAGATCGTCAAGAACGGCGACTCCTACGCCTCCACCCACGTCTCCGGTACCGGCCCGTTCAGCGTCAAGTTCCGCGAGCAGGGCGTGAAGCTGGAATACGTGCGCAACGCCAACTACTGGGACAAGGCCTCCAAGGGCAACGTTGACAACCTGACCGTGGTCCCCATCAAGGAAGACGCCACCCGCGTGGCGGCACTGCTGGGCGGCGACGTGGACATGATCTACCCGGTTGCGCCGAACGATCTGGAGCGCGTGAAGAACGGCAAGGACACCCAGCTGGTGACCCTGTCCGGTACCCGCGCCATCATCATCGAGCTGAACCAGAACACCAACCCGGCGCTGAAAGACAAGCGCGTGCGTCAGGCGATCAACTACGCCATCAACCAGGTGGGTATCGTCGAGAAGATCAACAAGGGCTTTGGCACCCCCGCCGGCCAGCTGAGCCCGAAAGGCTATGCCGGTCACAACGATGCGCTCAAGCCCCAGTATGACCTGGCCAAGGCCAAGGAGCTGATGAAGGAAGCCGGCTACGAGAAGGGCTTCAAGATGAGCTTTATCTCCCCTGCTGCCCGCTACGTCAACGACGTCAAGATTGCCCAGGCCGTCTCCGCCATGCTGGCCAAGATCAACATCAAGGTGGATCTGAAGACCATGCCGGTGGCCCAGTACTGGCCGGAGTTTGACAAGTGCGCCGCGGACATGCAGCTGATCGGCTGGCACTCCGACACCGAAGATACCGCGAACTTCTTCGAGTTCCTGACTTTCACCAAGGATGCCAAGACCGGCATGGGCCAGTACAACTGTGCCGGCTATGCCAACGCCGAGGCTGACAGGCTGGTCGAGCAGGCCAACGCCGAGACCGACCCGGCCAAGCGCGCCGAGATGCTGAAGAAGGTCGAAGCCATGCTGATCGACGACGCCGCCTACGTGCCGCTGCACTGGGAAGATCTGGCCTACGGCGCCAAGAAGAACGCCGACATCAAGCCGGTGGTCAACGTAATGAACTTCCCTTACCTGGGTGACCTGGTGGTCGGCAAGTAAGCGCAAGTCGCAAGGAAGGACGGGGCGGGGTGGTCAGCCGGCCACCCCGCCTGCTAACAGAAGCCTGTGCCATGACACAGGCCACGTAGAAGGACAAGCATGTTTACATTCCTGCTGAAACGGTTCTATCAGGCCGTGATAGTGATGTTCGTCATCAGCCTGGTCGCCTTCTCCATCCAGGACAATCTGGGGGATCCGCTGCGCGAGCTGGTGGGACAATCCGTCTCCGAAGCCCAGCGCCACGAATTGCGCGAGAAGATGGGCCTCAACGATCCTTTCCTCGTCAAATACAGCCGCTTCTTGAAGAACGCGGTACACGGGGATCTGGGCACTTCCTACTTCTTCAAGCGACCCGCTCTCGAGGTTATCCTCGACAAGCTGGTGGCTACTCTTGAGCTGGTGTTTGGCGCTGCGCTGATCATCGTGGTGGTCTCCATTCCGCTTGGGGTCTACTCGGCGATCCGCCCGCACAGCATACCGACCAAGATCATCATGGCGGGGAGCAGTATCGGCATCTCGATCCCGGTGTTCCTGACCGCCATCATGCTGATGTACCTCTTCTCCATCCAGCTGGGCTGGCTGCCGGCCTATGGCCGCGGCGAGACCTACAACCTGCTGGGCTGGGAGTCGGGCTTCTTCACCTGGGACGGCATCAAGCATTTGATCCTGCCCTGCGTGTCGCTCTCCTCCATCATGCTGCCGCTGTTCATCCGGCTGGTGCGCTCCGAGATGCTGGAGCAGCTCTCCTCCGAGTACGTCAAGTTTGCCCGCGCCAAGGGACTGGACAACAACAAGGTCTATTACCAGCACGCCCTGAAGAACACCATGCTGCCGGTTATCACCGTCGGTGGTGTGCAGATCGGTACCATGGTGGCTTACACCATACTGACCGAGAGCGTGTTCCAGTGGCCGGGGACCGGCTTTTTGTTCCTCGAGGCGATCCACCGGGTCGATACGCCCCTCATCACCGCCTACGTCATCTTCGTCGGGCTCATTTTCGTGGTGACCAATACCCTGGTCGACCTGCTCTACGGGTTGATCAACCCGACCGTCAACTTGACCGCCAAGGGGTAAGCACATGAGCAATGCAGTAACTGCAAGCCCAAGCCGTTGGGCCCGATTCAAAAATTCCGACATCGTCTACTACTTCCTGCGGGACAAGGTAGCCATGTTCAGCTTTGCGGTGTTCGTGGTGTTCGTGCTGGCCGCCATGCTGGCGCCCTGGCTCGCCCCGTACAACGTCTATGACCAGACCAGCTTCGATCTGATGGATGCCGAACTGCCACCCTCCTGGCTGGCAGGGGGCGAAGAGCGTTTCTGGCTCGGTACCGACAACCAGGGGCGCGATATCTGGAGCACCATCCTCTATGGCGCCCGCATCTCGCTCACCATAGGTCTGTTCGCGGTGGGGCTGCAGCTGGTGCTCGGCATCGTCATCGGCCTGCTGGCCGGCTACTTCGGTGGCCGCATCGACAGCCTGCTGATGCGCTTTGCCGACGTGCAGCTGTCGTTCTCCACCATGATGGTGGCGATCATCATCTCCGCCATCTTCCAGGCGACGTTTGGTTCCGAGTTCTACTCGAAGTTCGCCATCCTGATGCTGGTGGTGATCATCGGTATCGCCGAGTGGCCGCAGTACGCCCGAACCGTGCGTGCCTCTGTGCTGGCGGAGAAGAAGAAGGAGTATGTGGAAGCGGCCAAGGTGATGGGCTTTCGCGCCCCGCGCATCATGTTCCGCCACATTCTGCCCAACTGCCTGTCGCCGATCCTGGTCATCTCCACGGTGCAGGTGGCCAACGCCATCATGAGCGAGGCGGCGCTCTCCTTCCTGGGGTTGGGGATGCCGGTTGATCAGCCGTCGCTGGGCTCGCTCATCAGCGTGGGCTTCAACTACATCTTCTCCGGCTCCTGGTGGATCACCGCCTTCCCGGGCATCTGCCTGGTGGTGCTGGTGCTTGTCATCAACCTGTTGGGTGACTGGCTGCGGGATGTGTTCAATCCCAAGCTCTACAAGGGCTGATGGTCACAGATACAAAAACGAGACAGACAAACAAAAAGGGCGCCATAACGGCGCCCTTTTGCTGTGTGCTGAGGGGTCAAGCATGCAGCCACTGCTCGATGCTGCGCTGGATGCCGGCGCCATCGAGCCCCAGCAGTGCGTAGATCTCCTCCTGGGTACCCTGCTCGACGAAGCGATCCGGCAGGCCGAGGTTGAGCACCGGCTTGCATTGTTTGCTGCGCATCAGCAGCTCGTTCACCGCGGAGCCGGCGCCGCCCATGATGGCGTTGTCCTCGAGGGTGACGAACTGATCGTGAGTCGCGGCCAGGGAGAGCACCAGCGCCTCGTCCATCGGTTTGACGAAACGCATGTCCACCAGGGTGGCATCGAGCGCCTCGGCAGCCGCTTTGGCCTGTTGCAGCAGGGTGCCAAACGCCAGGATGGCGGTGCCCTTGCCCTGACGCACAATCCGCCCCTTGCCGAGCGCCAGCGCCTGCATCTCGCTCTCCACCTGGACGCCGGTGCCGCTGCCGCGGGGGTAGCGTACCGCCGCCGGCCCGTTGCACTGGTAGCCGGTGTAGAGCATCTGACGGCATTCGTTCTCGTCGGACGGGGTCATGATCACCATGTTGGGCACGGTGCGCAGGAAGCTGATGTCGAATGCCCCCTGATGAGTCGGGCCGTCGGCCCCCACCAGACCGGCCCGGTCGATGGCGAACAGCACCGGCAGCTCTTGCAGTGCCACGTCGTGGATCAGCTGGTCGTAGGCGCGCTGCAGGAAGCTCGAATAGATGGCGACCACCGGCTTCTGGTCGGCGATGGCGAGACCGGCGGCGAAGGTGACCGCGTGCTGCTCGGCGATGGCCACGTCGAAGTAGCGATCCGGATACTGCTGGCTGAACTTCACCAGGCCGGAGCCTTCGCGCATGGCCGGGGTGATGCCGACCAGCCGCTCATCCTTGGCCGCCATGTCGCACAGCCACTGGCCGAAGATGGCGGAGAAGCTTGGCTTGCCGCCGCTCGACTTGGGCAGGGTGCACTCGTCAGGATTGAACTTGGGCACGCCGTGATAACCGATGGGATCCTTCTCGGCGGGCTCGTAGCCCTTGCCCTTCTTGGTCTTGACGTGCAGCAGCTGCGGCCCCTTGAGATTGCGCATGTTGCGCAGGGTCTCGACCAGGGCGTTGATGTCGTGGCCGTCGATGGGGCCTATGTAGTTGAAGCCGAACTCCTCGAACAGGGTGCCTGGCACCACCATTCCCTTGAGGTGCTCCTCTGCCCGCTTGGCCAGCTCCTTGACCGGCGGCAGACCGGCCAGCACCTTCTTGCCACCCTCGCGGATGGTGGTGTAAAGCTTGCCGGACATGATGCGGGCCAGGTGGTTGTTCAGTGCCCCGACATTTTCGGAGATGGACATCTCGTTGTCGTTGAGCACCACCAGCATGTCCTTGTGGACATCGCCGGCGTGATTGAGTGCCTCGAACGCCATGCCGGCGGTGATGGCGCCGTCACCTATCACCGCCACCACTTTGCGGCCAAGCCCTTCGCTCTCGGCCGCCACGGCCATGCCGAGTGCCGCCCCGATGGAGGTGCTGGAGTGACCGACCGAGAGCACGTCATACTCGCTCTCGCCGCGCCAGGGGAAGGGGTGCAGACCGTCTTTCTGGCGGATGCTCTGCATCCGATCGCGCCGACCGGTCAGGATCTTGTGGGGATAAGCCTGGTGGCCCACGTCCCACACCAGTCGATCGAACGGGGTGTTGTAGACGTAGTGCAACGCCACCGTCAGTTCGACGGTGCCGAGCCCGGAGGCAAGATGACCACTGGAGCGACTCACCGAACGCAGCAGATATTCACGCAGTTCGTTGCACAGCACAGGCAGTCGCTCGAAGGGCAGGGATCGCAACTCGACCGGCGTATCCGCGAGGGCCAGGTTGGGGAAATTGCTTATATCAACGCTCATATTGTTACTGTTATCCAGCGTTTAGTGGGTTCGCTCGATGATGTAATCGGCAAACGCTTCCAGAATGTCGGTATTGTAGGGCAAAGATTGCAAGGCTGTTAAGGCTTTACCATGCAGTTCGCGAGCCAGCTCACGGGCATTGTCGAGCCCCAGCAGCGCCGGATAGGTACTCTTTTCCAGCGCCAGATCGGAACCCTGTCGCTTGCCGAGGGTGGCGGTGTCACCCGTGATGTCGAGGATGTCATCCTGCACCTGGAAGGCGAGACCGATGGCGGCGGCATAGCTTTGCAGCGCGCTCAGGGTGGTTTCATCCACGTCGGCCTTGCACAGGGCGCCGAGCGCCACGGCGCACTCGATGAGGGCTCCGGTCTTGTGGCGGTGTACCTGCTCCAGCTCGGCCAGGGTGATCTGACGCCCCTCCGCCTGCAGGTCCAGCGCCTGGCCACCGCACATGCCGAGATAGCCGGAGGCGCGGGCCAGCCGGCTCAGCATTCGCACCCGGTTGCCCAGCAGCGAATCCGGCATCGGGTGATCAGCCAGAATGGAGAAGGCCAGGGTCTGCAGGGCGTCACCGGCCAAAATGGCGGTGCCTTCATCAAACGCCTTGTGCACCGTTGGCTGACCGCGACGCAGATCGTCGTCATCCATGGCGGGCAGATCGTCGTGCAGCAGGGAGTAGGCGTGGATGCACTCCACCGCGGCAGCGGGGCCGTCCAGCAGCTCGCGCTTTACGCCCAGCATCTCGCCGACGGCGTAGACCAGAAAGGGGCGCACCCGTTTGCCGCCCAGCAGCAGGCCATAGCGCATGGCATCGCGCAGGCGGGGGGCCATGGGTGGCAAGGATTCAAGTTGTGCAGAGAGACAGTCGTCAATACGTTGCCGGTGCAGGCGGGAAAAATCGTCCAGCGTCACTCACTCCTCTCCTTGCTCTGGCTGGAAGGGAACTGCCTGCTCGCTGCCATCGGCCTGAGTCAGCAGGATCTGGATCTTCTGCTCGGCCTGCTCCAGCTTCTGCTGGCCGGCACGTACCAGGTGAATGCCCTGTTCGAACTGCTTGAGGGCCTCTTCCAGCGGCAGGGAGCCCTGTTCCAGTTGATGAACTATGGTTTCCAGCTCTTCCAGAGTGGCATCAAAACTCAGGCGGTCGATTTTTTTACTGGCCATGTCCATCCTCGGGGATTGAAAAAAACGGCTTATCTTAACATCGACGGCGGGCAGGGGGGAGGCAGAAAAATGCCATCGGCTTAAACTCTCGGAAAAGTGGCCGATAATAAGCCATCTTCCAAAGGGGAAAATGGTAGCGGCCCTTGCCGCTGGTGAGCCAATAGCAGAAAATTCAACAAACTACAGATACAACAAATTTCAGCTGACAGGAGTAGGGATGTGGATCTAGGTAGTCTGATTGGCATAGTGCTGGGATTTGGGGTGGTCATCTATGGCATGCTGCTGGGTGGCCCTGTGGGGATGTACATTGACGTTCCTTCAATCTGCATCACGGTGTTAGGCTCCATCTTTATCGCCATGATGAAGTTCAACATCGGCCAGTTCCTGATGGCGTTCAAGGTGGCCGGCAAGGCATTCATGTACAAGGGAGACAAGCTCGACGATCTGATCGTCAAGGCGGTCGAGCTGGCCGATGCGGCCCGCAAGGGCGGTTTTCTGGCGCTGGAAGCGGCCGAGGTGCCCAACCCCTTCATGAAAAAGGGCATCGACATGCTGGTGGACGGTCACGATGCCGACGTCATCCGTGCCGTGATGGAAAAAGACATAGAGCTCACCGCCGAGCGCCATGTCATCGCCATCAAGGTGTTTCGCTCGCTGGGGGATCTGGGGCCGGCCATGGGGATGATCGGTACCCTGGTCGGGCTGGTGGCCATGCTGGCCAACATGAGCGATCCCAAATCCATCGGCCCGGCCATGGCGGTAGCCTTGCTCACCACTCTGTACGGCGCTATCGAGGCTAACATGCTTGCCATCCCGATTGCCGACAAGCTGGAGCTGCGCAGCGGTGAGGAGAAGCTGAGTCGCTGCCTGGTGCTGGACGCCATCATGGGTATTCAAGATGGCCAGAACCCGCGGGTGATCCAGTCCATGTTGCAGAACTACCTCAACCAGTCGAAACGCAACAATGGCGATGAATAGGGGGCTGTATGTCTGATTGCAAATGTCCGCCCCCCGGGCTGCCCGGTTACATGGGCACTTTCGCCGATCTGATGTCGCTCTTGATGTGCTTCTTCGTGCTGCTGCTCTCGTTTGCCGAGATGGATGTGCAGAAGTTCAAGCAGATTGCCGGCTCCATGGAGAAGGCGTTCGGGGTGCAGAACATTCTCGAGGTGAAGGACATCCCCAAGGGAACCTCCGTCATTGCCCAGGAGTTCAGACCGGGTCGCCCGGAACCAACGCCCATCGATACCATCATGCAGCAGACCATCGACATGACCCAGACCGAGCTGGAGTTCCAGCCCGGTGATGCCGACAAGGCTGGTGGTCATGACAAGAGCGAAGACAAGCTGGTGGGGGGCGACACCCAGCAGGAGGCGCAGAAACAGCAGCAGGAGCAGTCCAATGCGCTGGCCAAGGCGCTGGCGGATCAGATGAAGGCGCAGATCCAGGATGGGGCGATCGAGATTGAGGCGCTGGGCCAGCAGATCATCATCCGGATCCGCGAGAAAGCCGCCTTCCCGGCGGGCTCCGCCTTCCTGCAGCCCCAGTTCTGGCCTGTGGTGCGCAAAGTTGCCGCCTTGCTCAAGGATGTACCGGGCGAGATCACCATCTCCGGTCATACCGACAACGTGGCCACTGAGGATGAGCTGTTCCAGTCCAACTGGGAACTCTCCTCCCAGCGGGCGGTGGCGGTGGCTCATCAGATGATCAAGGTGCCCGGTTTTGATGGCAGCCGGCTGGTGGTGCAGGGCATGGCGGATACTCAGCCGCTGGTGCCCAACACGACACCGGAGAACCGGCGCATGAACCGACGGGTGGAGATCTCCATCATGCAGGGCAAACCGACGGTATCTGCGCCGATCAGCGCCCAGGAGCAGAAATAGTCACAGACAATTGTGATGCCAAAGCGCGATCTGCCTCGCAGGGACCGACATGGATTTTGTGCCGGCTTCATATTAAGATGCCTCATCCGAACCGACAGCTGCGGCTCTCTCTGATAGCCGCAGCTTCTCTTTTCAAGCAACCCAGGTTTCGACTATGAATCATACTCCGATGACTGTTCGCGGCGCTGAAAAGCTGCGTGAAGAGCTCGAATATCTCAAGACCGAGCTTCGTCCGCAGATTATCGAAGCGATTGCAGATGCCCGTGAACATGGTGATCTGAAAGAAAACGCCGAATATCATGCTGCCCGCGAGCAGCAAGGCTTCTGTGAAGGCCGTATCCAGGAAATTGAGAGCAAGCTCTCCAACGCTCAGGTGATCGACGTCACCAAGATGACCAACAATGGTCGCATCATCTTCGGGGCGACCGTGACGCTGCTCAAGAGCGAGACGGAAGAAGAGGTGGTCTACCGCATCGTGGGTGACGACGAGGCGGACATCAAGCAGAACATGATCTCCGTGAATTCGCCCATTGCCCGCGCCCTGATCGGCAAGGAAGTGGACGATGTCGCCATCGTCAAGACGCCGTCCGGCGACGTGGAGTACGAGATCCTGGAAGTCGCCTACCTCTGAGGTAGCGACCAGCCAGCAACAGGGGAGCCCGGCTCCCCTGTTTGTATTCAGCGGGGCTGATAAGCCTGGGTGAAGGCGTCCTGATGGCGCTGAAACATCCATCCGCGCAGTTGTTCAAGATCCTCTCTGGCCATCTGGAAGTGCAGTGCCCAGCCCTGTATGCCGTTGCGACGGTGGATCCGCCTGACCGGCTCTGCGCTGAGGGGCAGAGGAGGGAGACCTTCGATCAGCAGGGTGCCTGCCAGCGTGGTATCCATGGCCAGCTCGGCCGGCAAGCCTTCCACCACCAGCCCGTCCAGCGACAGGCTGTGCACCAGGTAGTCCTCTTCTCCCATCTGGAAGCGGGCCTGTTCATCCAGCCGCCAGGTGCGCGGATGGGGGTAACCCAGCTCCTTGATGACGGGGGCTGCGATGCGTGGTTCGACGAAGCCGTCATCGCCCTGAGTGAAACGCAGCGGGAAGCGGAGCTGGTGTCCGGCGAAGCGGGCTTCCAGCACCAGCTGGTCGGCGCGTTGCAACAGGCCAAGCAGGGGAGTGGCGAGATAACCGCTCAGGGGGTGTCCGGCGGCCGTCTCCTGATCGTTTCCCAAGTCCCGTAGCATGGCCAGTTCATCTTCGGTGAGAATCTGATGGTGATCCATAGCGGGTTTCCACGAGTATTCATCGCAGGTTAAGGGCCTGGCGACTACTTTGGCAAGCGACTTGGGAAGAGAGAAAATGAGAGGAAAGAGCGATGCTCTTTCCTGTTACTTGCGGGGCAGTTGGATTTTCGGCTCGTTGGCCTGACGGTAGATGGTCAGCACGTGGCCGATGCTCTGTACTTTCACCGCGCCGGTTTCACGGACGATGGCATCCATAACCAGCTGTTTCATCTCACGATCTTCAGACGAAACCTTAACCTTGATCAGCTCGTGGTGGTTGAGCGCCAGATCGACCTCGGCCAGCACACCTTCGGTCAGACCGTGTTGTCCCAGCAGGACGACCGGCTTCAGACTGTGGGCAAGGCCCTTGAGGTACTGTTTCTGTTTATTGTTGAGAATCATGGCAATTTCTTCATAAGTCAGGGTTGAAAGGGGCGTATTCTACCCCCACTTAGCCCTTAATACTAATAACCCTTGTGGTTTTTTAAAGTCGACAATCATGACCCAGAAAAAACATTCCCCCAGTTCAACCCGCTGGTTAAAAGAGCATTTTGACGATCAATACGTCAAGAAAGCCCAGAAGTTGGGGCTGCGTTCCCGTGCCGTGTTCAAGATCGACGAAATCCAGGGCAAGGACAAACTGCTCAAGCCCGGCATGACGGTGGTGGACCTGGGGGCGGCCCCCGGTGGATGGTCCCAGTTTGCCATCGATCAGGTCGGTGACAAGGGCCGGGTGATCGCCTGCGATATTCTGCCGATGGATTCCATCGCCGGTGTCGATTTCCTGCAGGGAGACTTTCGGGAGGAAACTGTACTGGGAGCTCTGCTTGAGCGGGTCGGTCCGGACAAGGTTGACGTTGTCATGTCCGACATGGCACCCAACATGAGCGGCACCCAGCAGGTGGATCAGGCCCGTTCCATGTATCTGGTCGAACTGGCGCTGGACATGTGCAATCAGGTCCTGCGTTCCAACGGCAGTTTCGTGGTCAAGGTATTCCAGGGGGAGGGGTTTGACATCTATCTCAATGAAATCCGTAAGCTTTTCTCTGCTGTCAAGATTCGTAAACCAGACTCGTCTCGTGCCCGTTCACGAGAAGTCTACATTGTGGCTACCGGTTTTAAACTGTAGTACCCTAACCTTCATCGTTAACTGTCAGTCTGCGAGGTTACTGATTTGAGTGACATGGCGAAAAACCTAATCCTGTGGCTGGTCATCGCCGTCGTGTTGATGTCGGTGTTCAATAGCTTCAGCCCCAGCGATACCACCAGTCGCCAGCTGGACTATTCCAGCTTCGTTAAAGAAGTGACCCAAGAGCAGATCCGTGAAGTACGGATGGATGGTAAGGTCATTAATGGCGTCAAGCGCACCGGTGAACGCTTCACCACCATCATTCCGGCGCCGGATCCCCAGCTGCTCAACGACATGCTCAATCACAATGTCAAAGTGATGGGCGAGAAGCCGGAAGAGCCGTCTCTGATCACCTCCATCTTTATCTCCTGGTTCCCGATGCTGTTGCTGATCGGTGTCTGGGTCTTCTTCATGCGTCAGATGCAGGGCGGCGGTGGCAAAGGTGCCATGTCGTTTGGCAAGAGCAAGGCTCGCCTGATGAGTGAGGATCAGATCAAGACCACTTTCGCTGACGTAGCCGGTTGCGATGAGGCCAAGGAAGAGGTCAAGGAGCTGGTCGACTATCTGCGCGACCCGAGTAAATTCCAGAAACTGGGCGGCAAGATCCCGACCGGCGTACTGCTGGTAGGTCCTCCCGGTACCGGTAAGACCCTGCTGGCCAAGGCCATTGCGGGTGAGGCCAAGGTGCCTTTCTTCACCATTTCGGGTTCCGATTTCGTCGAGATGTTCGTGGGTGTGGGTGCTTCCCGGGTACGCGACATGTTCGAGCAGGCCAAGAAATCCTCCCCCTGCATCATCTTCATCGATGAGATTGACGCCGTCGGTCGCCAGCGTGGCGCCGGTCTGGGCGGTGGTCACGATGAACGCGAGCAGACTTTGAACCAGATGCTGGTCGAGATGGACGGCTTTGAGGGCAATGAAGGCATCATCGTCATCGCCGCTACCAACCGTCCTGACGTATTGGATCCTGCCTTGCTGCGTCCGGGCCGTTTCGACCGTCAGGTCGTGGTCGGTCTGCCGGATGTGCGTGGCCGCGAGCAGATCCTCAAGGTGCATATGCGCAAGGTGCCGTTGGCGGATGACGTCAACCCGGCGCTGATTGCCCGCGGTACTCCTGGTTTCTCCGGTGCCGATCTGGCCAACCTGGTCAACGAAGCCGCTCTGTTCTCCGCACGTGAAAGCCGCCGCGTGGTGTCCATGGCCGAGTTCGAGAAGGCGAAGGACAAGATCATGATGGGCGCAGAACGTCGCTCCATGGTGATGAAAGAGTCCGAGAAGGAGATGACTGCTTATCATGAAGCGGGTCACGCCATCATTGGTCGTGTGGTACCGGATCATGACCCTGTCTACAAGGTCTCCATCATTCCGCGCGGCCGTGCGCTGGGTGTGACCATGTACCTGCCGGAACAGGATCGCTGGAGCCACTCCAAGCAACATCTGGAGTCCATGATCTCCAGCCTGTACGGTGGCCGTCTGGCGGAAGAGCTGATCTACGGTGCCGAGAAGGTATCGACCGGTGCATCCAATGACATCGAGCGTGCCACCGACATCGCCCGCAAGATGGTGACCCAGTGGGGCATGTCCGAACGTCTCGGCCCCATGCTCTACGCGGAAGAAGATGGCGAGGTGTTCCTCGGCCGCAGCATGGCCAAGGCCAAGCACATGTCCGATGACACTGCCCGCATTATCGATGCCGAGGTCAAGCAGGTGATCGACCGCAACTACGACCGTGCCAAGCAGATCCTGCTGGATAACATGGACGTGCTGCACAGCATGAAAGATGCGCTGATGAAGTACGAAACCATCGATGCCAAGCAGATCGATGATCTGATGGCTCGTCGCGAAGTGCGTGCTCCCAGCAACTGGCATGACGAGCACGGCGATACCCCGCAGGGTGGTGCGACTGTGGCACCCGAGTCCAAGCCGACCGTGACCGAGGCGGAACAGGTTGCCGATGTCGATATCGACAAGGCCAACGACCTGCCTGCCAAATAAGTCGTGATGATACAAACCCCGGGCTGGCCCCGGGGTTTTTCTTTATGTCCATGGAAGTGAAGATGCAGCTAATCAGCAAGGGGCTCAGCCTCTCCCTCGAACGTCCCCACGTCATGGGGATCCTCAACGTGACGCCGGACTCCTTCTCCGACGGCGGCCATTTCAACCAGCTGGAGCGTGCGATGACCCATGCGCGCCAGATGGTGGCGGAAGGGGCAACCCTCATCGACATCGGTGGCGAGTCGACCCGTCCCGGCGCGCCCGACGTGAGCGAGCAGGAAGAGCTGGACAGGATCCTTCCCGTGGTGGAGCACATGGTGCGTGAGCTCGACGTGATGATCTCCCTCGACACATCCAAGGCGGCGGTCATGCGGGAGGGCTGCGCGGCGGGGGCCCATCTTATCAACGATGTACGAGCCCTGCTCGAACCTGGGGCACTGGCTGCGGCCGCCGCTGCCGACGTCCCCGTGTGTTTGATGCACATGCAGGGGCAACCGAGAACCATGCAGGCCGAGCCCCATTACGATGATCTGTTGGGGGAGGTGAGAGCCTTCTTTGACGAGCGGATCGCCGCCTGCTTGACGGCCGGCATCGCTCGTGAACAGCTGCTGCTGGACCCTGGCTACGGTTTTGGCAAGACCCTTGCGCACAACTATCAGCTGCTGGCACAGCAGGAGTCATTGCTCGATTACCAGCTTCCGCTCTTGGTCGGGATGTCGCGAAAGTCTATGATAGGCAACCTGCTCGGTCGCCCGGTTGATGAACGGCTGGCCGGCAGCCTGGCCTGTGCCCTTATCGGGATGCAGCGTGGTGCCCGGATCATCCGGGTGCACGACGTGCGAGCGACCATGGATGCTCTGCGCACCGGCTGGATGGTCATGACGGGACAAGATTTCATATCCAAATAAAAAAACGAGAACAGACAATGGCAAGAAAGTATTTTGGCACCGACGGTGTACGCGGCAAGGTGGGTGAATACCCGATCACTCCGGATTTCGTAATGAAACTGGGCTGGGCCGCGGGCAAGGTGCTCTCCAAGAAGGGTACCCGCAAGGTGCTGATCGGCAAGGATACCCGCATTTCTGGCTACATGCTGGAGTCGGCGCTGGAAGCGGGTCTTTCCGCCGCCGGTCTCAAGGCCATCCTGATGGGCCCCATGCCCACCCCGGCCGTTGCCTACCTGACCCGCACCTTCCGTGCCGAGGCAGGCATCGTCATCAGTGCTTCCCATAACCCCTATTACGACAACGGCATCAAGTTTTTCTCCGCCGATGGCACCAAGCTGCCTGACGAGGTCGAGCTGGCCATCGAAGCCGAGCTGGATCACGAACTGAAGTGCGTGGAGTCCGCCGAGCTTGGCAAGGCGCTGCGTATCGACGATGCCGCCGGTCGTTACATCGAATTCTGCAAGAGCACCTTCCCCTCCAATCTGAGTCTGGAAGGGCTGAAAATGGTGGTGGATTGCGGCCATGGTGCCACCTATCACATCGCGCCTTCCGTTTTCCGCGAGCTGGGAGCCGAGGTGATCGCCATCGGCTGCAGCCCGGATGGTCTCAACATCAATGACGGCGTCGGCTCGACCGCCCCGGAGGCACTGGCCGCCAAGGTGCTGGAGTGCAAGGCTGATCTCGGTGTCGCCTTCGACGGCGATGGCGATCGCTTGGTGATGGTGGATCACACCGGCTACATCATCGACGGTGACGAGATCCTCTACATCATCGCCCGCGATGCCCTGCGTAACGGTCGCCTCAAGGGCGGTGTTGTCGGCACCCTGATGGCCAACATGGGGCTGGAGCTGGCATTGCAGACCCTGGGCATTCCGTTCGCCCGCGCCAAGGTGGGTGACCGCTATGTGCTGGAGATGATGAACGAGAAGGGCTGGCGCATCGGTGGCGAGAACTCCGGTCACATCATCTGCCTGGATCAGACCACCACCGGGGATGGCATCGTCGCCGCCCTGCAGGTGCTGACCGCCATCTGTACCGCGGAGATGCCGCTGGCCAAGCTGCGCTCCGGCATGAACAAGTTCCCGCAGGTGCTGGTCAACGTGCGCTTTGCCGAAGGCAAGGATCCGCTGGCGGCTGACGCCGTACAGCAGGAAGTGGCCAGGGTGGAACAGGAGCTGGCCGGTCGTGGCCGTGTGCTGCTGCGCAAGTCCGGCACTGAACCCCTGATCCGCGTGATGGTGGAGGGGGAGCACGAGCAACAGGTGCGCGATATGGCACAACGCATTGCACAACAGGTTGAATCGGCGTTTTAATGAACAAATGGGGCGGCTTTTTAGCCGCCCTGGTTGTATCTTGTTCAAACGATTCAAAAATTTAAAAATAGCGCTTGTCAGCTGACAATCCTCTGGATATTATCAGCCCCGCTTTCGCAAGGGAGTTGCCGATGGGACATCGCAAGCCGTTTGTAGCAGCCAACTGGAAGTTACACGGTAGTAGGTCGCAGTTAGAGCAGTTTGCCGGTCAATGCCTGAAAGGCATTGGTGAGCAGGTAGACGTGGTCTTGTGTCCATCCCATGTGCATCTCGACTTCACGGCCGCTCTGCTCGGGGAGCAGAGGGCGATGAAGTTGGGGGCTCAGAATGTGAGTCAGCACAGACAGGGCGCTTACACGGGTGAAGTCTCGTGTCAGATGCTGGTCGAGGCAGGGTGTCGATACGTATTGGTAGGGCACTCCGAGCGCAGGCGTCTCTTTGGTGAGACCAGTTTTATCGTCGCAGAGAAGTTTGCGGCGGCCAGGTCGGCAGGGCTTGTTCCAATCCTCTGTTTGGGCGAGTCGGGTGCGGCAAGGCAGGCGAGAAGAACCTTCGAGGTGATTGCCGAAGAGCTGGATATCGTCATAGAGAAAAATGGCGCGATGGCTTTCGATAATGCTATCATCGCCTACGAGCCGATTTGGGCTGTAGGTACAGGTAAATGCGCCACACCCGAGCAGGCACAAGAGGTTCATTCCTTTATACGTGGTCGCTTGGCGGAGGATACTCCGGTCATAGGTGAGAAAGTCAGAATCATCTATGGTGGGAGCGTGACACCGGCCAATGCGAGAGAGTTGTTTGCCCAGCCCGACGTTGACGGCGGCCTGATTGGTGGAGCAAGTCTCGATGACCAGACGTTTTTGGGAATTGTTGAAGCGGCAAAGGGTGCAAGTTAAATGTACGAGATTCTTTTGGTCGTTTATCTGCTGGTATCACTGGCTCTGATTGGTCTGGTGATGATTCAGCAAGGTAAAGGGGCTGACATGGGCGCCTCCTTCGGCGCAGGGGCATCGAATACCGTATTCGGCTCCGGTGGTTCAGGCAGTTTCCTGACCCGCACAACAGCGATTTTGGCTACTCTGTTCTTTTTGATTAGCCTGGTGCTTGGCTCTATGTCCAGCAACAAGGTCAAACAGGGTAGTGAATGGGAAAATCTGCAACAGACCCAACAGGTTGAGCAGAGCAAAGCGCCAGTAAAGAAAGACACTGACGTTCCCGAGTAAGAGTTTTGCCGTGGTGGTGGAATTGGTAGACACGCTATCTTGAGGGGGTAGTGCTCTAGGGTGTGCGGGTTCGAGTCCCGCCCACGGCACCAATTAAGCAGTAAGCCTGGGTGACCAGGTGTGTTATAGCCAGTCAGTCTTGTGTGATGAGAGTGAAGTGGCTATAATCTCGCACGATTTCGGACGCGGGGTGGAGCAGCATGGTAGCTCGTCGGGCTCATAACCCGAAGGTCGTCGGTTCAAATCCGGCCCCCGCAACCAAATTTCACGCATTTCCTACGCTCAGGAAGGCGGTCGCTGCGAGGCGACAATCAGGGTAAAGCGCCAAGCCCCGATTTGACATCGGGGCTTTTTGTTATGTGCAATTTACTCTGAATCTATTTCTATCTGGGCTTTATGCCCTTTTTTTGTTTTTCGGAGGGTGACTTTGGCTACGTTGGAACAACGTTTGACCGATCTGCTCGAGGCTCCTGTCGTTGCCTTGGGTTTTGAACTGTGGGGTATCGAGTTTATCCGTGCGGGTAAACACTCCACCTTGCGCGTCTACATCGACGGCGAGCATGGCGTGAGCGTCGAGAACTGTGCAGAAGTCAGCCATCAGGTTGGCGCCATCATGGACGTCGAGGATCCCATCACCGAGGAGTATTACCTCGAGGTGTCCTCCCCGGGTCTGGATCGCCCCCTGTTCAAGGTTGCCCAGTTCGAAAAATACGTTGGCCAAGAGGCGGCGGTTTCGCTTCGGATGGCAACAAACAACCGCCGCAAGTTCAAAGGCGTAATCAAAGCCGTGCAGGGCGACATGATCACTCTGACGGTAGATGGTAAGGACGAAGTGTTGGCTTTCACCAATATCCAAAAAGCGAACATAGTGCCGAACTTTGGTTAACGAGGCTATCGGATATGAATAAAGAGATTTTGCTGGTCGTTGACGCAGTGTCCAACGAGAAGGCGGTTCCCCGCGAGAAGATTTTCCAGGCTCTGGAAACCGCACTGGCGACGGCGACCAAGAAAAAATATGAAGGCGAGATCGAAGTTCGGGTAGAGATCGATCGCAAGACCGGCGACTACGACACCTATCGCCGCTGGGTCGTCATCGCGGATCAGGCCGCCATGGAGAACCCCTACGCCGAGATCACCCTGGAAGCGGCGCAGATCGAGCAGCCGGACATCCAGATCGGTGAATATGTTGAAGATCAGATCGACTCCGTCACCTTCGACCGCATCACCACCCAGACCGCCAAGCAGGTCATCGTGCAGAAAGTGCGCGAAGCCGAGCGTTCACAAGTCGTTGACCAGTTCAAGGACAAAGAAGGCACCATCATCAGTGGCGTGGTCAAGAAGAGCAACCGCGACAACGTGATCCTGGATCTGGGCAGCAACGCCGAGGCCGTGATCTTCCGTGACGACATGCTGCCGCGCGAGACCTTCCGTCCGGGCGACCGCATCCGTGGTCTGCTTTACGCTGTGCGTCCGGAAGCCCGTGGTTCCCAGCTGTTCGTCAGCCGCTCCAGCCCGGACTTCCTGAAAGAGCTGTTCCGCATCGAAGTGCCGGAAATCGGCGAAGAGATGATCGAAATCATGGGCGCCGCCCGTGATCCGGGTTCCCGCGCCAAGATCGCGGTGAAGACCAACGATCGCCGCATCGACCCGATCGGTGCCTGTATCGGCATGCGCGGTGCCCGCGTTCAGGCGGTCTCCGCCGAGCTGAGCGGCGAGCGCGCCGACATCGTGCTGTACGATGACAACCCGGCCCAGTACGTGATCAACGCCATGGCGCCGGCCGATGTGGCCTCCATCATCGTCGATGAAGACAACCACACCATGGACATCGCCGTGGAAGCCGCCAACCTGGCTCAGGCCATCGGCCGCAACGGTCAGAACGTGCGTCTGGCCTCCCAGCTGACCGGTTGGGAACTGAACGTGATGACCGTTGAGGACATGCGTGCCAAGCACCAGGCCGAAAACGACCGCATCATGAACCTGTTCACCAGCACTCTCGACATCGATGACGATTTCGCCGGCCTGCTGATGGAAGAGGGCTTCTCCACCCTGGAAGAGATCGCCTTCGTACCGGTCAACGAGCTGCTGGCCATCGACGGTCTGGATGAAGACATGGTCGAAGAGCTTCGCAAGCGTGCCAAAGACGCCCTGACCACCAAGGCGCTGGCCAAAGAAGAATCCTTTGAAGGTGTTGAACCTTCCGAAGAACTGCTCAATCTGAACGGCCTCGGTCGTGAAATGGCGTACGCCCTGGCCGCTCGCGGCATCGGTACCCTGGAAGATTTGGCAGAGCAAGGCATCGATGACCTTGCTGATATCGAAGGGCTGACCGCCGAGAAGGCCGGTGAGCTGATTATGGCTGCTCGCAATATCTGTTGGTTCGGAGAAGAGCAGTCTAGTTAAGATCAAACGGAGGAAAATGAATGGCAGAAGTATCAGTCAAACAACTTGCCACTGACATCGACACACCGGTTGATCGTCTTCTCCAGCAGTTTGTCGATGCCGGTATCAGCAAGAGCAAGGCCGACGACATGGTCAGCGAGTCTGAGAAACAGACTCTGCTGACTCACCTGAAGAAACAGCATGGAGGTGACGAGGTCGCCGCACCTGCCCGCATGACCTTGCAACGCAAGACCAAGAGCACCATCAGTGTTCAGGGGACTGGCGGCAAGAACAAGGAAGTGCAGGTAGAAGTGCGCAAGTCTCGCACCTATGTAAGACGCTCGGCGCTGGAAGATGAACAGCGTCAGGCGGAAGCCGAGGAAAAAGCGCGTTTGGAAGCAGAAGAAAAAGCTCGTCGCGAAGCCGAAGAGAAGGCTCGTCTCGATGCTGAAGAGAAGGCTCGCCGTGAGGCTGAGCAGGCTCGTCGTGAAGCTGAGGAAAAGGCGCGGATCGAGGCACAACAAAAGGCTCGACAGGCTCAACAGCCCGCCAAAGCAGCCAGTAGCACAGCTCAGCAAGAGGCAGAAAAGATGGCCAAGCGCGAAGCAGAAGAACTGAAGCGCCAACAGGAACAAACAGCTTTGCAAAAGGCTGAAGAACTCGCCGCCAAGAAAGCCGAAGAGGCTCGCGTCATGGCGGAACAGAACGCAGCCCGCTGGGCTGAAGAAGAAGCCGCTCGCGCCAAAGAGAGCAGCGATTACCATGTGACCACCTCCAAGCACGCCCAGGCTGCTGAAGACGAGCTGGATCGCAAGGAAGAGACCAGCCGCCGTACCGCTGCTGCTGCCAAGGGGCCGAAGAAGGCCGGTCGCCGCGACGACGATCGCAACGACCGCAACTCCCGTGACCCGCGCGCTCGCAAGGGCAAGCGTGGCAAGGTGGCTACCCCGAACGCGATGAAGCACGGCTTCAACAAGCCGGCTGCCGCCGTCAACCGTGACGTCATCATCGGCGAGACCATCACTGTGGCAGAGCTCGCCAACAAGATGGCCGTCAAGGGTGTTGAAGTCATCAAGGTGATGATGAAGATGGGTGCCATGGCTACCATCAACCAGGTGATCGACCAGGAGACCGCTCAGCTGGTCGCCGAGGAGATGGGTCACAAGGTGGTGCTGCGTCGTGAGAACGAGCTGGAAGAGGCGGTGCTGTCCGATCGTGACGAGACCTCCGAAGCCAAGCCGCGCGCGCCGGTCGTGACCATCATGGGTCACGTTGACCACGGCAAGACCTCGCTGCTGGACTACATCCGTAAAGCTAAGGTGGCTGCCGGTGAAGCCGGTGGTATTACCCAGCACATCGGTGCGTACCACGTACAGACCGACAGCGGCATGATCACCTTCCTGGATACCCCGGGTCACGCGGCGTTTACCTCCATGCGTGCTCGTGGTGCCAAGGCAACCGACATCGTGGTGCTGGTCGTTGCAGCAGACGACGGCGTGATGCCGCAGACCATCGAAGCCATCCAGCACGCCAAGGCTGCCGGTGTGCCGCTGGTTGTTGCGGTCAACAAGATCGACAAGCCGGAAGCGGATCCGGATCGCGTCAAGACCGAGCTGGCCCGCTACAACGTCATGTCCGAAGACTGGGGTGGTGACTGCCAGTTCGTGCATGTCTCCGCCAAGTCTGGCGAAGGCATCGACGACCTGCTGGAAGCCATTCTGATCCAGGCTGAAGTCCTGGAGCTGAAAGCCGTGGTTGACGGCATGGCCAATGGCGTCGTGATCGAGTCCTTCCTCGACAAGGGCCGTGGTCCGGTTGCCACCGTGCTGGTACAGGAAGGCACCCTGCGTCAGGGCGACATCGTACTGTGCGGTCTCGAATACGGCCGTGTCCGTGCAATGCGTGACGAACTGGGTCGCGAGATCAAGGAAGCGGGTCCGTCCCTGCCGGTGGAAATCCTCGGCCTGTCCGGCGTTCCCTCTGCCGGTGACGAAGCCACCGTCGTGCGTGACGAGAAGAAGGCCCGTGAAGTGGCACTCTATCGTCAGGGCAAGTTCCGCGAAGTCAAGCTGGCTCGCCAGCAGAAGGCCAAGCTGGAGAACATGTTCGCCAACATGACCGAAGGCGAAGTGTCCGAAGTGAACGTGGTGATCAAGGCCGACGTACAGGGTTCCGTGGAAGCGATCTGCGATGCGCTGGTCAAGCTCTCCACCGACGAAGTGAAGGTGAAGATCGTTGGTTCCGGCGTGGGTGGTATCACCGAGACCGACGCCACTCTGGCGGCCGCGTCCAGCGCCATCCTGGTGGGCTTCAACGTCCGTGCCGATGCCTCTGCTCGCAAGGTCATCGATGCCGAGAGCCTGGATCTGCGTTACTACTCCGTCATCTATGACCTGATCGACGAAGTGAAGCAGGCCATGAGCGGCATGCTGGCCCCCGAGTACCGTCAGGAAATCATCGGTCTGGCCGAAGTGCGCAGCGTCTTCAAGTCACCGAAGTTCGGCGCCGTTGCCGGCTGTATGGTTACCGAAGGTGTGGTCAAGCGTTCCAACCGCATTCGCGTTCTGCGTGACAACGTGGTTATCTATGAAGGCGAGCTGGAATCCCTGCGTCGCTTCAAGGATGACGTCAACGAAGTCAAGAACGGCTACGAGTGTGGTATCGCGGTCAAGAACTACAACGACGTACGCGAAGGCGACCAGATCGAAGTTTACGAGACCGTTGAAATCCAACGGACTCTGTAAGCCAAGAGTCAGATTAAATAGGGGGCCGCGGCCCCCTTTTATCGCAGGATAGAATATGGCCAGAGAATTTAGCCGGACCCGTCGGGTCGGACAGCAGATCCAGCGCGAAATCGCGCTCATTCTGCAGCGCGAGGTAAAAGACCCGCGCATCGGCATGGTGACCGTTTCCGATGTGGAAGTGTCCCGTGACCTCAATTACGCCAAGGTGTATGTCACCTTCTTGCAGCTGGAGAATGATGCCGAGCGCATCAAGGAAGGGCTCAAGGCGCTGACCGAAGCCGCCGGCTACATCCGCAGCCTGCTGGGCAGCGCCATGCGCCTGCGCGTGGTGCCCGAGTTGCGCTTCTTCTATGATCAGACCCTGGTTGAGGGGATGCGCCTCTCCAACCTGGTGACCAACACCATCCGCGAAGACAAGCGTCGCATGGCCGAATCCGGTCGTGAAGAAGACGAAGCCGCGCCGGATGACACTACTGAGGATAAAGCCTGAGATGTCTCGTAGACGTCGTTTCAAGGGCCGTGACGTACACGGTATCCTGCTGCTGGACAAGCCGACCGGCCTGACCTCCAACGATGTGTTGCAGAAGGTCAAACGGATTTACAACGCCGCCAAGGCAGGTCATACCGGTGCTCTGGACCCGCTGGCAACCGGCATGCTACCGATCTGCCTCGGCGAGGCCACCAAGTTCTCCCAGTATCTGCTGGAGGCGGACAAGCGCTATGAGGTGACCGCCAAGCTGGGCGAGCGCACCAACACCAGCGACTCCGATGGCGAGGTGGTCTCCACCCGTCCGGTGAACGTGGCCGTGGGTACCCTGATCGAGGCGCTGGACCAGTTCCGCGGCCCCATCATGCAGGTGCCGTCCATGTATTCGGCCCTCAAGCACAACGGCCGTCCGCTCTACGAATATGCCCGTGAAGGCATCGAGATCGAGCGTGAAGCCCGTCCCATCACCGTCTTCGAGCTCAAACTGCTGAGCTTTGAAGGGGATGAGGTGCGACTTGAAGTGCACTGCAGCAAGGGTACCTACATTCGCTCCCTGGTGGACGATCTGGGGGAAGTGCTGGGCTGTGGCGCCCACGTCACCCAGCTGCGCCGCACCCAGGTAGCCAGCTACCCCTATGAGCGGATGCTGACCCTGGAGCAGCTCGAGTGCATCTTCGAGCAGGCCAAGGCCGAGAGCATTCCGCCGCGCGAGCAGCTGGATCCCCTGCTGCTGCCGATGGATACCGCGGTGGCTTCCCTGCCCGAGGTGAACATGCTGGCTGCCGTGGCCGCCTATGTGAACCAGGGCCAGGCCGTGCAGGTGGCAGGTAGCCCGCAGAGCGGCCAGGTCCGCATGACGGTCGGCTCGGAGCGCGAATTCATCGGGGTTGGCGAGATCGACGACGAGGGACGCGTCGCGCCCAAGCGTCTGGTGCGCTACCACGACGAGGAGTGATCCTCCGGCGGTATCAGGTTGCTTGCCCGTTGCGCGTCTTTATCGTTGCGAAAAGGGGCGGGGACGATTATGATACCGCCCTCATTTCACGGCTGAATTAGAGATTGGCTGTGAACCTTTAAACACTCTACTGGAGTATTACCATGTCTCTAAATGCTGAGATCAAAGCTCAAATCGTTGCTGACAACGCTCGTTGCGCCAACGACACTGGCTCCCCCGAAGTGCAAGTTGCCCTGCTGACTGCCCAGATCAACCATCTGCAAGGTCACTTCAAGGAGCACTCCAAGGATCACCACGGTCGTCGCGGTCTGCTGCGCATGGTTTCCCAGCGTCGTAAGCTGCTGGACTACCTGAAGCGTAAAGACGTTCAGCGTTACGCTGCTCTGATCGCCAAGCTGGGTCTGCGTCGTTAATCGACCATCAGATTTCGCGAAAAAGGGGAACCTCCGGGTTCCCCTTTTTTATTGCACGTCAGGCTGTTGCCGCCCTCACAGAATTTGTGTCACTGCTTACCTTTTGCATCGAATCAAGTATACTTGCACGCGAATTTAAAGCGCCAAATTGTAAAAAGGAAATTCACGTGAATCCTATTGTAAAGTCATTCCAGTACGGTCAACACACCGTCACTCTGGAAACCGGTGTGATGGCCCGTCAAGCCACTGCGGCCGTCATGGTCAGCATGGACGATACCTGCGTATTTGTGACCGTCGTTGGCAAGAAAGAGGCCGATCACGGCCGTGATTTCTTCCCGCTGACCGTCAACTACCAGGAGCGTACCTATGCTGCTGGTCGTATCCCGGGTGGTTTCTTCCGTCGTGAAGGTCGCCCGAGCGAAGGCGAGACCCTGATCTCCCGTCTGATCGACCGTCCTATTCGTCCGCTGTTCCCGGAAGGCTTCCTCAATGAGGTTCAGGTGGTTGCCACCGTCATGTCCGTGAACCCGGCCGTCTCTCCCGACATCGTTGCCATGATCGGTGCCTCCGCGGCGCTGGCCATCTCCGGCATCCCGTTCGGCGGCCCGATCGGTGCAGCCCGCGTGGGTTACATGAACGGTCAGTACGTGCTCAACCCGACCACTACCGAACTGCCCCAGAGCGATCTGGATCTGGTGGTTGCCGGTACCGCCAACGCGGTGCTGATGGTGGAATCCGAAGCGGCCATCCTCTCCGAAGAGGTGATGCTGGGCGCCGTGGTCTTTGGTCACGAGCAGATGCAGGCCGTCATCAACGCCATCAACGAATTCGCTGCCGACGTCGGCACCAAGCCGTGGAACTGGACTGCGCCTGCCGTCAACGAAGCGCTGAAAGCCAAGGTTGCCGAGCTGGCGACTGCCGAGCTGGGTGAAGCCTACCGCATCACCGAGAAGGCCGTGCGTTACGAAACCATCGGTGCCATCAAGGCTCGCGTGGTTGAACAAGTCATCGCTTCCGGCGTGGAAGAAGATGCCAAGAAGATCGGCGAAGAGTTCCACAGCCTGGAAAGCCGCATCGTCCGTGGTCGCGTCGTTCGTGGCGAGCCGCGTATCGATGGTCGCGATCCTGAGATGATCCGCGCCCTGTCCGTCGCCACCGGCGTACTGCCGCGTGCCCACGGCTCCGCCCTGTTCACCCGCGGTGAAACCCAGGCCATGGTCGTTGCAACCCTGGGTACCGAGCGTGACGCCCAGAACATCGACGAGCTGACCGGCAACCGCGCCGATCGCTTCATGCTGCACTACAACTTCCCGCCATACTGCGTCGGTGAGACCGGCATGATGGGCAGCCCGAAGCGCCGCGAAATCGGTCACGGTCGTCTGGCCAAGCGCGGCGTTGCCGCCGTGATGCCGAGCGCCGACGAGTTCCCGTACGTGGTGCGCGTTGTGTCTGAAATCACCGAATCCAACGGCTCCTCCTCCATGGCCTCCGTCTGTGGTTCCTCCCTGGCGCTGATGGACGCCGGTGTGCCGATCAAGGCCTCCGTCGCCGGTATCGCCATGGGCCTGGTGAAGGAAGAAGAAGGTTTCGTCGTGCTGTCCGACATCCTGGGTGACGAAGATCACCTGGGCGACATGGACTTCAAGGTTGCCGGTACCACCGAAGGTGTGACCGCCCTGCAGATGGACATCAAGATCGAAGGCATCACCAAAGAGATCATGGAGATTGCACTGAAGCAAGCTCGTGGTGCTCGCCTGCACATCCTGAAAGTGATGGACGAAGCCATCCAGGCGCCGCGTGCCGAGATCTCCGATTTCGCCCCGCGCATCCACACCATCAAGATCAACCCGGAGAAGATCAAGGACGTCATCGGCAAGGGTGGTTCCGTGATCCGCGCCCTGACCGAAGAGACCGGCACCAACATCGAGCTGGATGATGACGGTACCGTCCGCATCGCCGCCGTTGACGGTGACGCCGCCAAGGAAGCGATCCGCCGCATCGAGGCCATCACCGCCGAGATCGAAGTGAACCGCATCTACGAAGGCAAGGTCGTCCGTCTGGCCGACTTCGGCGCCTTCGTCAACATCCTGCCGGGCAAAGACGGTCTGGTACACATCTCCCAGATCACCGATGCACGCGTGCAGAACGTGGCCGACTACCTGAAGATCGGTGACGTGGTGAAGGTGAAGGTACTGGAAGTGGACCGTCAGGGCCGCGTACGTCTCTCCATCAAGGAAGCGAACGCCCCGACCGAAGCTGCCGCCGCTCCGGCTGCCGTTGCCGTTGAAGAGCCGGCTGCCGAATAAGTCGCCGAGCCGTGAAAAAGCCGACCTCAGGGTCGGCTTTTTTTATATTTGTGGCCTGATGTTGTCTCTCTTGAGGCCCCTTGTTATAACGAAAGGCTTCTCGCGCGACGGGCAACAAGGAGCAGTGTGATGTCGTGGGCCCTCCTCAGGCAGTTTCCTCCCCTGGTCTGGACCGTGATCCTGGGCACTTTCATGGTGCGCACCAGCTATTACATGGTCTGGCCGTTTCTCTCCATCTTGCTCTATCGGGAGTATGGTCTCTCGGCGACCGCCATCGGCGCCATGCTGGGGGCGACCGCCGCCATCTCCACTCTGGTCAGCTTCTATGGTGGCTGGCTCTCCGACAAGCTGGGGCGGCGCAACATCCTGCTGGCGGGCTGCCTGGTCTCCGTGCTCTGCTATGGTCTGCTCGGCTTTTCCCACTCTGTGTTCTGGCTCGGACTCGGGGTGCTCGGCAGCGGCCTCTCCTCCGGTCTCATCGATGCGCCCGGCAAGGCGTTGATGGCCGACAGCCTGGCTTCGGCCAAGGCCCGCGAGCTGGCGCTGCACCTGCGTTACTTTCTGCTCAACCTGGGGGCGGCCCTCGGCCCCTTGCTGGGGGTGACCCTGGGCATCAATGCCCAGCAGCAGACCTTCCTGCTGCTCAGCGGCAGCTATCTGCTGCTGGGGGCTGCCTTCCTCTGGGGATTTGCGCAAGGGAGGGTTGCGGCGACCCGTGGCAACGAGCTGGGCTTGCGGGTGGCCATCAAGGTGCTGTGGCGGGATCGGGGCTTCTTGCTGCTGGTGCTGGCCAACCTGCTGATGAACCTGGTCTATTCCCAGTTCCACTCACCGCTGGTGCAGTACCTGACCCGGGCCGGGACCCCGGAGGTGGCGAGCCTCATCGCCATCCTGGTAGCCACCAATGCCCTGACCGTGGTGCTGCTGCAGTTTCCCCTGCTGCATCTGCTGGCCCGCTGGCCGGGCAAGGTGCGCCTGCAGGTCGGCATTACCCTGTTTCTGGGGGCTCAGGTGCTGTTTGCGCTGGGGGATCCGCAACAGTGGTCGCACTGGATCGGTGCCGTGCTGATGTTGAGCGTGGGGGAGACCATACTGTTCCCGCTGCTCAACGTGCTGATCGATCAGATGTCGCCCCCGCATCTGAAGGGGAGCTACTTCGGGGCCGGCGCGCTGGCCGGGCTGGGTGGCGCCATCGGCGCCATGCTGGGAGGCTGGATCCTTGCCCAGTGGAACGGGCAGCTGCTCTATGCGTTGATGGCGCTGCTCTGCCTGCTGACCTTCCTGCTCTATGAGTGGGGCGCCCGCATTCCGCGCCCCGAGCTGGCCCGGGCCAACCCGGGTCAGTGAGTACCTTTCTGGGCGACCTGTTTCATCGCCTTCTTGGCGGCATACATGCGCTCGTCCGCCAGCCGGATCAGGCTGTTGCCCTCGTCGAACTGCACCGGCCCGGTCTGCACCAGCCCTATGCTGAGGGTCACGTCACCGGTCCGTTCGGCCAGTGTCTTGTTGAGACGGGGCAGGAAGACGTCCCTGGCCTGATCCTCATTGCAGTTGGGCAGGATCAGGCAGAATTCATCCCCGCCGTAGCGGAAGCAGCTATCTTCCACCCGTGACACCTGGCGAATGCAGTCGCCGACGATGCGCAGGATCTCGTCCCCGCGCTGATGGCCCTGGGTGTCGTTGATCTGCTTGAAGTCATTGATGTCGAGGTAGGCGATGACCACAGGCTCGGAGCGACGCTGGCAGGTGCGCAGGGTGCGGGTGAGGTTCTCCTGCAGATGGCGCACGCTGAGCAGGCCGGTGAGGGCATCGGTCCGGCTCATCTCCTCCAGCTGCTGGGTGCGTTCGCGTACCTTCTCCTCCAGCGCCTTGGCGTAAAGCTCGGATTTCTCCTTGGAGGATTCGATCTCCGACACCAGGCTGCGGATATAGGTCTCAAACACCAGGGTGATGTCGAACAGGAACAGCTTGTCGAGGGCGGTGAGCATGGTGACCCGCTCCTGCTCGCTGGGGATCTGGGTGAAGATATCCTCGATGAGCAGCCCTTTCAGGGTGTTGATGGCGGCCAAGTAGAGCTTGGGTTCCACCCCAATCCGCTTGTGCACCAGCCCGATCCGCAGCCGGTTGTTGACGTACTCCAGGTCATACAGGCCGCTGAACAGGTCGAGAATGTAGCGGCGCTGGGCCGCCCGCAGCCGGGTCAGGGTGTCGGCGTCGCCGATCAGCAGGGCAATCTCGGTGATCCCGGTCTGCAGGGTGTAGAACTTGTCGACCAGGGCGTCGATGTGGGGCTCGATCTTGGGACGATAGCTGGCGAGCAGGAGGAAATCCTGCTCGTCCAGCAGCAGCAGCTCCTTGCGATGGGCGATTTCGAACTCTGTGATCCGCATCTGCTCCAGCAGCGTCTGTTCGGTTGGGTTCATGACAGTTTCCCGAGCAAAAATGAAGGCGCACACATTGTTATGTAATTGACAGTGTAGACATTAACAGCCGGGAGCAGGTTTTCAAATGGCGCAGTGTTGTGACAGATCAACTCTGCGCCCATTTTTGCCTTGTGCTAGAAGGTGAGCACCTTGTGGGCGGCCAGAGTCCACTGGGCCAGCAGCGGCAGGGTGCCGATCTCGATCCCCTCGATCAGCGGCAGTGCCGTGATGCCGCGGGCATCGGTACAAGTCTTGCAAAGGCGGATGCTGACCCTCTGGGCCAGCAGGATCTCCAGCATCTGGCGCAGGTTGTAGCCCTCGGCCGGGGCCTGGCCCGCCAGGGCGGCGCTGACCGCATCGGACATCAGAAACAGTTTCAGGCTGGTACCGCCCTGTTCGCCCAGGGCGATGGCCAGGCGCAGGGCATTGAACAGGGATTCGCTGCCATAGGGGGCGCCGTTGGCGATGATGACAATCTCTTGATTCATAACAGACTCCTCATGAAAGTCGCCATTGTAGACCCAGCAGCCCACCATTGGCGTGACGTCGCACAAACTCTGTCGTAGCGGTTTGCCTGCGCCTTGACCCGGCCGGCCGAGTACGGTCTGATAGGCGGCCATCAAACATGACAGGGGAACGAGGTCGTTATGTGGAAGGTTATCGGAATGAGCATGCTGCTGTTGGCCGGTCAGGCCTATGGCAGTGAGGCCGTCGGTTGCAAGGCGCGCCAGCAGGCCGTCAAGGAGCAGCTGGCCATTGCCAAGGCGCACGACAACGGGGACCAGGTGGCCGGGCTGGAGCGGGCCCTGCGCAATATCGAGACCCACTGCACCGATGCGGGCCTGTTCAAGGAGCAGCAGCAGCGGGTGGCCGAGCTCAAGGAGCAGGTCAACGAGCGGTTAGTCGAGCTGCAGAACGCCCGGGTGACGGGCAAGCCCGACAAGATCGCCAAGAAGCAGGCCAAGCTGGAAGAGGCCCAGACCAAATTGCTGGCCGCCCAGCGCGAGCTGGACGCACTCAGCAAGCTGATCAAATCCTGATTTGTCGATAAAAAGAAGCCGGCGCAGCCCGGCTTCTTTTTTTATCTCGTCTCTTCCGCCAGGGTGCTTCAGCTGCCGCGCCGGCCCACCATGTCGGCCGGCACCACCCAGGCATCGAACTGCTGCGCCGTCAGGTGACCGGAGGCGATGGCCGCCTCCCGCAGGCTGAGCCCCTCATGGTGGGCCCGCTTGGCGATCTCTGCCGCCTTGTCATAGCCGATATGAGGGTTGAGCGCCGTTACCAGCATCAGGGAGCGGGCCAGCAACTCGTCGATGCGGGGCTGGTTCGGGCTGATGCCGACCGCGCAGTGGTCGTGGAAGCTCTGCATGCCGTCCGCCAGCAGCCGCACGCTCTGCAGAAAGTTGTGGGCGATCATCGGCCGGAACACGTTGAGCTCGAAGTTGCCGCTGGCGCCGCCGATGTTGATGGCGACGTCGTTGCCCATCACCTGGGCGCACAGCATGGTGAGCGCCTCGCACTGGGTCGGGTTGACTTTGCCGGGCATGATGGAGGAGCCGGGCTCGTTCTCCGGGATGAGCAGCTCGCCGAGCCCGCTGCGGGGGCCGCTCGCCAGCCAGCGCACGTCGTTGGTGATCTTCATGAGGGAGGCGGCCAGCGTCTTGAGGGCGCCGTGGCCATGCACCAGGGCGTCGCTGGCGGCCAGCGCCTCGAACTTGTTGGGGGCGCTCACCAGCGGCAGGCCGGTCTGCTCGGCCAGGGTGGCGGCCACCGCCTCGGCAAAGCCGGGCGGGGTGTTGAGGCCGGTGCCGACGGCGGTACCCCCCAGCGCCAGCTCGCATAGATGAGGCAGGGCGGCCCTGATATGGCGCTCCCCCTGCTCGAGCTGGGCCACCCAGCCGGAGAACTCCTGCCCCAGGGTGAGCGGGGTGGCATCCTGCAGATGGGTGCGGCCTATCTTGACGATGTCGTCGAAGGCAGCCGCCTTGCTGGCCAGGGTGGCGCTCAGGGTGGCCAGGGCGGGCAGCAGTTGCCGGGTGAGGGTGGTGACGGCGGCCAGGTTCATGGCGCTCGGGAAGACGTCGTTGCTGGACTGGCTCTTGTTCACCTCGTCGTTGGGGTGCACCAGCCGCCCCTCGCCGCGGGGGCCGCCGAGCAGCTCGCTGGCCCGGTTGGCCAGCACCTCGTTGAGGTTCATGTTGGTCTGGGTGCCGGAGCCGGTCTGCCATACCCGCAGCGGGAACTCCTCATCATGCTGGCCGCACAGGATCTCGTCGGCGGCGCTCATGATGGCCTGCGCCGTGCGGGCGGGCAGCAGCCCCTTGGCGTGGTTGACCCTGGCACAGGCTGACTTGATGCGAGCCAGGGCGTGGATCAGCGCCATCGGCTGGCGCTCGCCGGAGATATCGAAGTGCTGCAGGGAGCGCTGGGTCTGGGCTCCCCACAGCCGGTCGGCCGGTACGGCTATCTCGCCGAAGCTGTCGTGTTCACTCCTGCTCTTCATCTCGTTCTCCCTTCATTGCGAAAAAGGGGCGACATCCTGCGCCCCTGTCGAATTATCCGCCGGTCAGTGCCATTCAGCCGCGGGGGCGAAACGGCGTCAGCTCGGCCAGCGGCGCCACCGTGCTGAACTCCTGGGTGGTCTCGGCGTGCTTGAAGATCTTGAAGCCTTCGCCGCGGGCGCTCCAGTACTCGATCTGCTCACCACTTACCTGCAGCAGGCTCGCCTCGCGCAGGGCCACCACGTGCTCGCTCGGGTTGATGGCGCAGAACTCGGCCAGGCGCTCGTCGCGGGTCTCCCCCATGTGGCCGCTGATGCTGGCGTCCAAGTAGTGGGGGTTGATCTGCAGCGGGAACAGCCCCAGCGCCGGCAGCACGGCGGCGCTGCAGACCGGCATGTCATTGGTGGTGCGAATGCTTGGGGTCGCCACGTTGCAACCGGCGCTCCAGCCCACATAGGGCACGCCTCGCTCGCGCACGGCGCGCTGGATGGGCACCACCAGGCCGTTTTCGTGCAGCAACTGGTTGAGGCGCCAGGTGTTGCCGCCGCTGATGAAGATGGCCTCCGCCTGCTGGATGGCGTCCACCGGATCGTCGAACTGATGGATGCTGATGGCCTCCACTCCCAGGCTCTCGCTGAGCTCCAGGGCTCGGGCATCCCAGTCGCTGCGGATCACCGCGTAGGGGATGAGCAGGATGCGCTTGACCTGTTTACGGGCGAGCAGGGTCTGCACCCGATCCCGGGCCCAACCGAGCAGGCCCGGGCATTCGGTGGCTTTGCCGTTGCTGAGAAGAAGCAGTTCCATGAAGCGTGTCCTCGATAAGTGAAAGCGCGAAGAGGTCACCGGCCCCGGCCGGCTGACGGAAGCCCCCATTCTAGCCCGATCCGGCGTCGGGTTCTGTGATCGACTCGCCATGTACCCTGATGAGACCGATTTTTAACCAAAGAGAGGCCAGGCACTGCTGGGCCTGCGACAGGCGTCATGGTGCCGAACGGGTGGGTGCCGGGGACGATGAGGTGGCAGATCAGAGGAGATCCAGGGGTCAGGGGCCTCTTTGAATTTCGTCGGCGGCCACAAAAGCACAAGGGGGCCCGCAGGCCCCCTTGGTCTGCCTGGCACGATCAGTCGAGCTTGAAGTCGACCCACACCAGGCGGTGATCCGAGCTGACTCCCTTGGCGATGCCGAGCTTGGCGTCATACACCAGGTGGTAGCCCGGCTCGAAGCTGGCCGGCCAGAACACGCCGGAGGCGACCGCATTCAGGTTGGCGGAGGGCAGCACGTGGTCGAGTTGCAGGCCGCTGCTGCTGGTGATGCGCTCCGGGGTGGGACGGTTGTTGTTGCGCTTGCACTGATCCGGCTGGCTGGCGAGGCACTCGGGGCCGCCCTGGCTGACCGGGATCAGGGCGCCGTTGGTGACGGCCTGATTGACCAGCACATGGTTGTGCAGATCCTGAATGGCGGTGAGGTCGCCATCGCCAATCTGGGGATCGGCGTTGAGATCGCCGGCGATGACGAACTTGGCGCCCGCGGGCAGGCCACCGGCCTTGCCGGCGTCATCCACCATGTAGCTGGCGGTCTCCACGTAGTCCTGCCAGAAGGCGACTTCGGCCCGGTTGTGCTTGACGTTGTGGCGCGCCGCGTTGCCGAAGATGGGCGGGGTCGGGTGGGAGATGAGGAAGTGGATCACCTCCTCCTTGTTGCCGCGCTTGATGCGCACCGGCACGTCGGCGTGGTTCTTGGACGAGAGCGGGAAGGCCTGCCAGGCGGCGTCGTCATACCAGGCATCGCCGCACTGGCGGCCGGCCGGGATCGGCGCCTTGGCATTGTTGCAGTCGTCGATGACGGGGTTCGTTTCGCCCGGCATATCCTTCCACTTGAATTTCTGGAAGGTGCGGATCTGTTTGGTATCGATGGGGTACTGGGACATCACGGCGAAGGCGTACTGGCCGTGGTAGTTGCCAAAGCCCCAGGCGTCGTCCGGCCCGTTGTTGACCTTGCCGTCCAGGTTGAGGTCATGGCCGCTCATCAGGCCGGTGTTGGTGGCGAAGTTCTGCAGCACCGGGTAGCTGATGGCCTTCACCTCGTCGTGCTGGGCGTGGGCCAGGTAGTTGTCGTTGAAGGCTTTGAGGTCCTTGGTGTCGCTGCCCTTGCCGTCATTGTCGAATTCGTTGAGCAGGAAGACGTCGGGTCGGGTGCGCTGGATGATTTCGGCGATGTTGCGGATCTGCTGCACGTCGAGGGCCTTGGTCTTCTCGGCGCCGCTCAAGGTGCCGTCGGCGAGGCGGGCCAGCAGGGCGTCCTGCTCGGTGCGGCTCAGAGCCAGTTCACCGGCGAGCATGCCGGCGGCGGTGCGATCGAAGGAGAGGTTGAAAGTAGCGAAGCGAACCATGGGCGTCGGGGTCTCGGAGTCATTCTGGCTGTTACAGCCTGCCATCAATCCGAGGGAAATGGCAGCCGCGAGCAGGGACTTGCTGATATTTTTCATTGTAATATTCCGTAGCATCAATAAGTTATACCTTGCTCATGGGGAGCGAAGGAGGGCCCATTATAGGGATCCCGGCAGGCAGCCGGGCTCTGAATGGGCCAAAGTGTGAGACCATTCACAGAGCAAAACGGGGAGGCGAGATGAGTCGGCGACAAACGGCCCTGGTGGTCGAGGGGGGCGCCATGCGCGGCATTTTTGCCGCCGGGGTGCTGGATGCGTTTCTGGCCAAGGGGCGCACGGCGTTTGATCACTGCATCGGGGTATCGGCCGGGGCGGTCAATCTGGCGGCCTTTCTGGCCGGCCAGCAGGGGCGCAACCACAACGTCATCACCGACTACTCCTGCCGTCCCGAGTTCATCAACCTGGCCAAGTTCGTGCGCGGCGGTCACTGGCTCGATCTCGACTGGCTGTGGGCGATCACCATTCGCGAGTGCCGGCTCGATCTGGCGCGCTTTGCCGCCAACCCGGTGCCGCTGACGGTGGTGACCACCCGGGTCACGGACGGTCAGGCCGCCTACCTCAGGGCCAATGCCGCCGAGCTGGAGCAGCAGATCAAGGCCTCCTGCTCGGTACCGCTGGTCTACCGGGACTTCGTGCGCATCGACGGGGAGGCTATGACGGACGGCGGGGTGGCCGACTCCATTCCGGTGCGCCACGCCTATGAGCAGGGGGCGCGCGACATCACAGTGGTGCTCTCCCGGCCGCTGGGCTATCGCAAGCGGGCGCCGCGCCTGCCTGCCCTGCATCGCTACCTGCTGCGCGAGACGCCGGCGCTGGCTCGCGCCAGCCTGTCGCGCCATCAAAGCTACAACGATGCCATCGACTTCATCCGCCAGCCGCCGGCCGATTGCCGCATCCGGGTCATAGTACCGCCGGCACACTTTCGGGTCGGCCGCATGACCACCGACCGGGCGAGGCTGGAGCAGGGTTACCGGATGGGCTGGCAGGCAGCCCTCGACTATCTGGCGGCGGAGCCGGTGCCGGCCTGAGGAGATTCGGTCGACCATAGGCAGCGTCGCTGGGACGAGATGCAAAGCACCGGGGCAACCCGGTTTTTTTGTGTCTGCGCCATCCCGGAACCCGGCCATGGCGCATCGGCTTATTATGTGAATAAATAATTGTTTGCGATATTTTCGGCGAAGTGGTCACTATTATTCCGTTGAGCCGCTATCACTATTAAGCTCTGCTAAATAATGGCTGAGTCAACTTGTGACCAAATAAAATAATGGCTAGGGAACTTTTTGGAAAAAGGGTTTTTTGTAACCGCTTTAATATTCATTATTTTGTTTTTATTCATATAGATAAATGTGAATTGCTTATGCGGTAAAGATTATTAGCGCAGGGTTGAAGCTGTTTACATCAATGGCGAATTGATAGCCTGACTTTATCTCGGCTACTGTCCCCTCTCGATTCGTTTGGGTAGCAAACGGATACACAAATAATAACAACAGAGACTGGACGCATTGATAAAGAGTCATCTTTATTGATTTTAATCCTGCCAAAGGAGCCGGAATAATGAGTGGTTTATCTTCCCATCAAATTGCCCAGAATATATTTGCCGAGCTGTTGCCCTATCGCCGCCGCTTCCCCGATCCCATCCTGGATCGGCAGCAGGAGGAGGCAGAGGTGGCCGCCATCCAGATCCCCCGTCTGCAAGACTTCATCGAGCGGGGCGAGACCATCCTCTGCGTGTTGCCCGCCTTTCCCACCAAGTCGCCCAATCCTAACAAGGTGCTGGGCTCTCTGCCGGACATGGCGGAGCGGCTCTCCCTCAGTTTTCTCAACCACCTCTGCCAGCGCATCCAGCTGCACTATGCGCCCGGCATGCGGATCCTCATCTGCTCGGATGGCCACGTGTTCGGTGACCTCATCCGGGTGCCCGATCCGGCCATCGATGCCTATCAGGCCCATATCGAGCAGCTGATCCTGGAGCTGGGGGCGACCCATCTCGGGGTCTTCCACCTGGGCATGGTGGCGGGTATGGCCGAGTTTTGCGCCAGCCGCGACTTCGACACCCTGCGCGAACAGCTGGTGGAGCGCTACGCCGAGCCGCTGGAACTGATTGCGCAGGAGGTGAGAAGCACCGAGGAGGGCATTCGCCTCTATCGCGCCATGACCCGCTTCCTCTATGAAGACAGCCAGCTGCCGGACACCCCGCTCTCCAACACGGCGCTGCAGCGGGATGCCAAAGGGCGCACCCATGCGGTGATCCAGCGCAGCCGCGCCTGGGGCAACCTGCTGGCGGAGCGCTTCCCCGAGGCGATCCGTCTCTCCATCCACCCCCAGGCGAGCCACAGCCTGAAGATGGGCATCCACATGCTGCCGACCCGGGATGACTGGCTCACCCCCTGGCACGGGGTGGCGGCCAACCTGGATGGCCAGTTCGTGCTGATGAAGCGGCGTGACGTACTGGCGATGGAGCATGAGCTGGTCCACATCCACGGCCGTCCGAGCCACTACCTGATCAACGGCAAGCAGGCCGCCGCCTGAGGAGTTTCCCATGACTGCATCCATCGTTACCCTCGGCGGCGAGCGCTGCCGCATTCTGCCGCAGGCCCCGTTCGGCCTGCTGATTGAGCCGACCCGCAACGGCCAGCCGGTGCAGAGCCTGGCTATCGAGGCGCTGCGCGAGCTGGCCCGCCGCCACGGCGTGCTGATCCTGCGCGGGTTCGAGTCGGGCTTCACCGATCCCGAGCGGCTGACCCGCTACGGCGAGGAGTGGGGCGAGATCATGATGTGGCCCTTCGGCGCCGTGCTGGACGTGAAGGAGCACGAGAACGCCACCGACCACATCTTCGACTCCAGCTATGTGCCGCTGCACTGGGACGGCATGTACAAGCCGACCCTGCCCGAGTTCCAGTTGTTTCACTGCGTGCACGCCCCGGCGGCGGACGAAGGGGGGCGCACCACCTTCATCAATACCCGCCAGCTGCTCACCGAGCTCGATGGCGAGCGGCTGGCCCGCTGGGAGCGGGTGCACATCACCTATCGCATCAAGCAGGTGGTGCACTACGGCGGCCAGGTGCGCTCGCCGCTGCTGGTGCCCCACCCGGTGAGCGGCGAGACGGTGCTGCGCTACAACGAGCCGCCGCGCGAGGGAGTGCGTTTTCTCAACCAGCATGCCCTCGACATCGAGGGGGTGGCGCCGGCCGAGCAGGCCGCCTTCCTGCAGGATCTGCACGAGCGGCTCTATGACCCGCGCTATTTCTATGCCCACCAGTGGCAGGGGGGGGACGTGGTGATCGCCGACAACCTCGGCCTGCTGCACGGCCGCGAGGGGTTCACCGCCCGCTCCGCGCGCCACATCCAGCGGGTCCACATCCAGGCCAGCCCGGTCTGCCTCAACCCGGCGCTGGCGCCGCAAGGGGCGGCGTGATGGCGACCCTGTTGCTGGCGGCCACCGCCACCCCGGGCCACGTCAATCCCATGCTGGCGGCGGCCCGTCTGCTGGTGGCGCAGGGGCATAGAGTGCTGATGCTGTGCGGCGCCCTGTTCGAGCAGCGCATCCGCGCAACCGGTGCCGAGTTCGTGCCCTTCGCCCCCGAGGTGGACTTTGACTACCGGGTGCTGGAGCGGCATTTTCCCGAGCGGGCCAGCCTGAGCGGCACCGCCCAGATGGCGCTGGCACTCAAACGCTTCTTCGCCGCCCCCATGGCGCAGCACGACAGTCAGCTGCGGGCGCTGATCGCGGCGGAGAGGGTGGATCTGCTGCTGGTGGAGAACGGCTTCTACGGCGCGCTGCCCTTGTTGCAGCAGCCCCATGGCCGGCCGGTGCCGATCCTGATGCTGGGGGTGAACCCTGTCTCTTTCTCGAGTCCGGACGCCATCTTCTACGGCCCGCGCATTCCCCCCGAGCTGCGCCGCTCCCTTGGCGAGCTGCCCTGGCTCGATGAGCCGACCCGGCAACTGCAAAGGGAGGTGCAACAGCGCTTTGATGCCGCCCTGGCCGAGGCGGGGGCGCCGCCGTTGACGGCCCCCTTCACCGACGTGATGGTGACGGCGCCCGATGCCTTCTTGCAGCTCTCCTGCGCCGGCTTTGAATACGAGCGGCCGGAGCTCGAGGGGGTGATCCGTTATGTCGGTCCGCTGCTGCCACCCCGGCTTGAGCTGACGCCGCCGCCCTGGTGGGAGAGGCTCGATGAGCGGCCGCTGGTCATCGTCAGCCAGGGCACCCTGGCCAACGTGGATCTGGGGCAGTTGCTGCTGCCGGCCATGCAGGGGCTGGCCGACGACGAGCTGCAACTGCTGCTGACCACTGGCGGTCGGGATCCGGCGCTGCTGGGCGATGCCATCCCGGCCAATGCCATTGTCACCGACCACGTACCGTTCGAGCTGGCGCTGCCCCGCGCCGCCGTGCTGGTGACCAACGGCGGCTACGGCTCGGTGCAGTCCGCGCTGGCCCACGGGGTGCCGCTGGTGGTGGCGGGCACCGGAGAGGACAAGGCGGAGGTGGCGACCCGGGTGGCCTGGAGCGGTGCCGGCATCAATCTGCACAGCAACGAGCCGACGGCGGCCATGGTGGCCACGGCGGTACGCAAGGTGGTGCGTGAGCCGCGCTACCGCGCCCGGGCGCGGCTGCTGGCCGAAGAGATGGCGGCGCTCGATGGCCGCGCCGCCATCGCCGCGAGCGTGGCGGATCTGCTCGGCGGACGACCTTGATACCGTGATGAAGGGGAGGCCAGACGGCCTCCCTTTTTGTTCAGCTTCTGCTCAGTTTGGTGCTGCTAGCGTGGCCATCATGACAGCAGGCTGTGCCAGTGGCGCCGGATGCGCTTTTTCATGCAAAAAAGAGCGTTTTCGACGTTGAAATTTTGGCCGACTCAGGAAAGAATGCGCGCTCGGTAATCGACCGCGGACGCCAGCTTCGGGCCCCGGCGCAACCGAGGATGACACGGCCTTCGGCCAACTTGGTACAGGAAACCACACAGGAATTTTATGAATCCCCTTCGCATTGCCGCTTCGGCTCTTTTATGTACGCTGGCACTGGCCGGCCAGCAGGCTGCCGCCGTTGAATACCAGCTGCCCGCCGCCAACAGCCGCCTGATCGGCGAGAACCAGGAATACGTGGTGCCCGCGGACAACCGTCCGCTGGAGCAGATTGCCTCCGACTTCCAGCTGGGTCTGACCAACATCATGGAAGCCAACCCGGGCGTCGACCCCTACCTGCCCAAGGCTGGCAGCAAGCTGATCATTCCTCATCAGCTGATCCTGCCCAACGCTCCCCGCGAAGGGATCGTCATCAACGTGGCCGAGATGCGTCTCTACTACTACCCGAAAGGCAAGAACGTGGTACAGGTGTTGCCCATCGGCATCGGCCAGCTAGGGGTCAACACCCCGGAGAACTGGATCACCAAGGTTGAGCGCAAGCGTGCCAACCCGACCTGGACCCCGACCGAGAACATCCGTCGCCGCTATGCCGCTCAGGGCAAGACCCTGCCTGCGGTCTGGCCGGCCGGCCCGGACAACCCCATGGGTCTGCACGCGCTCTACATCGGCAACCTGTACGCCATCCACGGCACCAACGCCACCTTCGGCATCGGCCTGCGGGTGAGCAGTGGTTGTGTGCGCCTGCGTGCCGACGACATCAAGTACCTGTTCGACCACGTGCCGGTCGGCACCCGCGTCCAGTTCGTCAACCAGCCGGTCAAGACCACGGTCGAGCCGGATGGCAGCCGCTACATGGAAGTGCACGAGCCGCTGTCGCGCACCGAGGAGGAGTTCAACTCCACCGCCTCCGTGCCGCTGCCCATGACCCCGGCCACCACCCGTTTCATCGCCCACGCGGAGAGCGACTCCAACGTGGTCAAACAGGTGCTGGAACAGCGTACCGGCATGCCGACCCGTCTCAACCCGCAGGTCTGATGACCCGGGAGACTGGCTCATGCACAACGGCGACCATCAGGTCGCCGTTGTTGTTTCTGGGAGCCGCCGCCGTCAGCCGGCCGGCGGGGCATAGAGGGCCAGCCAGTTGCCCTCGGTATCTTCGATGATGACCCGGGAGCCATGGCCGCTGCCGATGCTGTGCAGGGGCTCGAGCACTCGTCCGCCGATGCTGGGCACCAGCTGCTCGGCCTCCTGCAGGCGATCGCCCAGGGCGAGGTAGATGAGGGGGCCCGAGTGCCCCGGCTGGTGGTACTTGTCCATGGGACCGAGACAGGCCGCCGCGTTGTTGCCGTCGTGGCGCAGCATGGCGAAGCGGATCTCCTCCTGTATCGGCGTGACCGGCACGTCGAGCAGGGCCGAGTAGAAGGCCATGGCGCGATCCAGATCCCGTGTCGGAATGTCGGCCCAGACCAGGGTATTGTCCATCTTGGTGATCTCCTGCATGTGCCGGCCGATGCGACCGGCGGCTCTGTTCCTTGCTGACGGCCTCTCGCGGCAGGTCGTAGACAGCTTCTTAGAGGTTAGGAGCGGCCCATCAGGGGCGCCAGAGCTAAAAAAGCGGCGCCATCAGGCGCCGCTTTTGGGTGAGGAACTGGAGGTTTTTTCCCTCGATATACAGTTAGTTGCCGGCGATGCTTAGCCCGCCGAAACGGATTAGCGGCGCGTAGAAGCTCTTGTCATCGTCGTGGTGCAGCAGGTTGCCGACCGCTTCCAGCTCACTCAGCAGGCGGTAGAAGTTGCCCGCCACCGTGATGCCGCGTACCGGTGCCACCCGCACGCCGTCCCGGCACAGGAAGCCGGAGGCGCCGAACGAGAAGTCGCCGCTCACCGCATCGGCGCCCGAGTGCAGGCCGTCCAGCTTGACCAGCTCCAGATACTCGCCGGCTTGCGCCTCGGCCTCGCTGTGGGGGCCGAGCCCGAACACCAGGTGGCGCGGGCTGACATCCAGCGCACTGCGGGCACTGCGGGCCGCCGAGCCGTTGCTGGCCACACCGAAGTGGCGGGCGGTGGCGCTGTTGTGTAGCAGGGTCTTGAGCTCCCCTTCGCCGATCAGCAGCAGATCCCGGGTGGGGGCACCCTCGCCATCGAAGGCCTTGATGTGCATGCCACCCGGCATATAGACCCGGCTCTCCAGGGTGAGCCAGCGGGAAGCCACGCTTTGGCCCAGCTTGCCCCGCCAGGGGTTGATCCCCTGCTGGGCCCACTTGCCCGACAGCGCTGCCTGAAAGCAGCCGAACAGGCTGGCCAGGGCATTGGTGTCGAAGATGGCGCTGTAGTGACCGCTCGGCACCGCATCTCCCGCCAGCAGGCCGTCGGCCACGGCGTGGATCTGCTGGATGAGGGTCTGGCTGTCCAGCGCATCGAAGCGGCGCTCATACTGCCCCTGGGAGAACATGGACTGACGGCCGTCGCGCTCGATGAGGGCGGAGCTGTAGCAGCCGACGCTGAACGCCTGGTGTTGGCAGAGGCTGCCCTGGCTGTTGGCGAGCCACAGCCGGCCCTCCCCCTCGAAGAAGCTGTTGTAGGGGGCGCCGGTCACGTCCGGCAGCGCCAGCATCTCCGACTCGAGGCGCAGTGCCAGGGCAATCTTCTCCTCCACGGGAGTGGTGTCGGGCTGATTGATCTCGGCGCAGTCGGTGGTGAGCCGGCTCTGCTGCACGGCGATGGTCTGATCCGGGTCCACCTTGGCGAAGCGGCTGGCATCCAGCGCATCCTGCACCATGGCGGCCAGCGCAGACTCGTCGAGAGACTCCGAATAGGCGATGCCGACCCGACCCTCTTTTATCAGCCGAATGCCGATCTGCTGGCTGCTGGTGACCTTGTATTCGCTGAGTTCACCCTTGTCGGCCTTGAGAGAGAAGGCCTTGTCCTGGTTGGCGATGACGTCCGCCTCGGCACCCAGATCGGCGACCTGGTCCAGCAGACGGGTGAGCAGTTGGTTCATGTCGAGCTGGCTCATCAGGCGTTCCCTCCGACCAGGATGTTGTCGACCTTGAGCGGCGGCTGGCCGACCGAGGCGGGAATGGATCCGGAGACCGAGCCGCACATGCCGGCGGAGAGGGCCAGATCGCGCCCCACCATGGAGATCTCCTTGAGCACCTGCGGGCCTGTGCCGATCAGGGTGGCCGACTTGAGCGGCCGGGTGATCTTGCCGTGTTCGATGAGGTAGGCCTCCTGCACGTTGAAGTTGAACTCGCCGGTGCCGGGTTGCACCGAGCCGCCCCCCATCCGCTTGGCATAGATGCCGTGCTCCACCGTCGCCAGCATGTCGTCCAGGCTGTGATTGCCCGGCTCTATGTAGGTGTTGCGCATGCGCGAGGCCGGCGCGAACTTGTAGGATTCGCGGCGGCCGGAGCCGGTACGGGCGTAGCCGGTGCGAAGGGCCCCCATTCGGTCCACCAGGAAGCCGGTGAGCACGCCATCCTTGATGAGCTGGGTGTGCTGGGTCGCCATTCCCTCGTCATCGACGTTGATGGAGCCCCAGGCGTTGCCCTGCAAGCCTTCGTCCACTGCGCTGACCGCCGGATTGGCGATGAGCTGGCCCATCTTGTCGTGGAACACGGACGCCTTCTTGGCCACCGAGGTGGTCTCCAGCAGGTGGCCGCACGCCTCGTGGAAGATGACGCCGCCAAAGCCGCTCTCCATGATGACCGGCAGCTTGCCGCTCGGGCAGGGAGCCGCCCCCAGCTTCACCAGCGCCTGGCGGGTGGCGGTGAGGGCCAGCTCGCGGGGATCGATACTGGCGGCGTGCTCCCAGCCCATCATGGCACCGGGGGCTTCGTAACCGACGCTCTGTTCGCTGCCAAGGGCGGCGATGGTCTGGGCCATGATGCGGTTGTAGTGGCGGCGATCGCTCACCTGCACCCCTTCGCTGTTGAAGATCTCTACCTCCTGCTCCCAGCCCAGCACGTTGCCGGCAAACTGGCTCACCTTGTCGCTCTCGGCGCGGGCCGCGGCATCCATGGCGTGCAGGTAGGCGATCTTCTGCTCCAGCAGCTTGTCGGCCGACAGGGGCAGGGCGATCGGGTTGCGATCGTTCAGGCGGGTGAAATCGAAGGCGGTGGCGGTGACCACGGGGTCACGCCTGTCCTTGGCCGCCAGCAGGGTGACGATGCGCAAGAGTTCGTTGCGATCGGCCAGGTTGGTGTAGCCGTAGAGCACCTTGTGGCCGTAGCACAGGCGCACGCCGATGCCGAAATCGAGGCCACCGCTGATATTTTCTATCTGGCTTGAGAGCAGGCTGAGCTGGCTGCGGCGCTTGCGCTCCACAAACAGCTCGGCGAAGTCGGCACCCAGCGCCAGCGCGTGATCGAGCACGTCGCGGGCGATGGCGGGGGCCAACAGGGAGAATGGGGTCATAGAATGTCCTTTTCTGGTCTGTCCGTTTGCTTCCGACACCCGGCTGTGATTGTTATGGGGTGTCGCTTCCATTGTTGCAGACCAGCATAAAAAAGTCGCTATAGCGTCATGCGATGATACCGATTGAGAAAATCGGTGCGATTTATGCGCCCGGTGGTCCGAAACCTGGGGCGGCAGGCGGGGAAGCGTCGCAGCTGACGTCTGTTCAAGGGGCCTGTCACAAGGTCTTTTTCGACATGCCGTGCGGGAAGCGGGCGATGGCAGGGGGCCATCGCCACTGCAGTCAGAAAACCCGGCGTCACAGCAGTTCGTGGATCTCGCTCAAAATCTGGTCGACCCACTGTTCGATGCGCGATTCGGTCTGGTCGTACTGATTGGCGTCGTCGAGGGCCAGGCCAACGAAGTGACGACCATCGTCGATGAGCGCCTTGGAGGCGTCGAACTCGTACCCCTCGTTGGGCCAGTAGCCCACCAGCTTGACCCCCTTGGGCACCAGCTGGTCATGGAGCATGCCGAGAGCATCCTGGAACCATTCGCCATAGCCCAGCTGATCGCCGAGACCAAACAGGGCGATGATGCGCCCCTCCAGATGCAGGTCGGCAATGTCTTCCCAGCGGGATTCCCAGTCCTCCTGCAGCTCGCCGAAGTCCCAGGTGGAGATGCCCAGGATCAGGATGTCGTACTCCTGCATGCGGATGAGGGGCACGTCCTTGATGTTGTGGAGATCGACCAGCTCCGGGCCAATGAGGGTGCGGATCTTCTCGGCGGCCATCTCGGTGTAGCAGGTGGTAGAGCCGTAAAACAAACCTATCTTCATCGCTCTTCTCTTGATCGCAGTAGGCAAGGGGCGTGACCGGCACAGCGGTGCCCGGGGGGAGGGCGCCAGTCTAGCAGATTGCCCGGCGCGCTTCACTTCTTGCCGGGCCATGGACAAGCCTGCCTTGCGGGCCGGGTGGGTCGACACGTTACAATGGGGGCCTGTTTCCCTGAGCGCGGCGTACCATGAGCAAAGCTGAATCCCATCCCCTGATCGAGCCGTTTCTCGACGCCCTCTGGCTCGAACGGGGGCTGTCCGACAACACGGTCAGCTCCTATCGCACCGATCTGGAAAAATTCTCCCTCTGGCTCGATGAGCAGGGGGGCTCCCTGCTGCTGGCGGGGCTGGACGACATCCAGCACTACCTCGCCTGGCGGGTGGACCAGCAGTTCGCGGCCAGCAGCACGGCCCGTTTCCTGTCGGCCCTGCGCCGTTTCTACCAGTATCTCAACCGCGAGAAGCTGCGCAGCGACGATCCCACCGTGCTGCTGGAGGGGCCCAAACTGCCCAAGAAGCTGCCATCGGATCTCAGCGAAGCCGAGGTGGAGGCGCTGCTGCAAGCGCCGCTGGTGGACGACCCGCTGGAGCTGCGCGACAAGGCGATGCTCGAGCTGCTCTACGCCACCGGACTGCGGGTCTCCGAGCTGGTGGGACTCACCGCCGAGCATGTCAGCCTGCGCCAGGGGCTGGTGCGTGTGGTGGGCAAGGGCAACAAGGAGCGGCTGGTTCCCATGGGGGAGGAGGCGGTGCACTGGCTGGAGCGCTATTACCGTGAGGGGCGAGGCCTGCTGCTGGGGGGCACCAGCTCGGACGTGGTCTTTCCTTCCAAGCGGGCCCAGATGATGACCCGCCAGACCTTCTGGCACCGCATCAAGCTCTATGCCCTGCGGGCCGGCATCAGCGGTGAGCTATCTCCCCACACCCTGCGCCACGCCTTCGCCACCCACCTGCTCAACCACGGCGCCGACCTGCGGGTGGTGCAGATGCTGCTGGGCCACGCGGATCTCTCCACCACCCAGATCTACACCCACGTGGCCAACGAGCGGCTCAAGGCGCTGCACGGCCAGCACCACCCGCGCGCCTAGGCTAGACAGAGGCGATCTTTCCCCTCCTGCTTGGCGCGATAGAGGGCGGCATCCGCCCGGGCCAGCACCTCGGCGGGCGGGGCATCCAGCGCCTCGGCCAGCCCGCCGCTGAAGGTGACGGTCAAGCCCGGTTCGCGCCAGTTCTGCGTGGTCATGGCGCGGCGCCACTGATCCATCTGCTGCTGTGCCTCCTTAAGCCGCCCCTGCTCGAAGATGGCGACCAGCTCCTCGCCGCCAAAGCGGCAGAGGGTGGCCTTGCCCTCCAGCAACTGGCTGCCCAGGGAGGCGGTGCGTCTGAGCACGCTGTCGCCGGCGGGGTGGCCATGGCGGTCGTTGATCAGCTTGAAGTTGTCGATGTCGATGATGGCCAGCACATAGGGGGTATGTTGCTGGTGCAGCTCGCTCAGCAGGGTGTCCATGTAGCGGCGGTTGTAGAGCCCGGTCAGGGCATCGCGCTGGGCCTTCTCGCTCTCCGCCTGCATCTGGTCCGAAATCAGGGTGATCTCGTCCTCCAGCTCCTCGATGCCCGGAATGCGGGGGATGATGAGGGGCTGTCCCGGCGGGGTGACCCGCAGCTGGCGCACCACCTGCACCAGCATGCCGATGGTGTTCTCCAGCCGCTGATGGAAGATGACGGCCACCAGGATGAACATGACCAGCGACAGCAACAGCCCCATCATCATGTTGGGCAGCAGCTCCCTGATGACGAAGGAGTTGCTGAAGGGGTAGATGATGATGACCTGCCAGCCGGGGTTGTTGGCCAGGGTGTAGTAGGCGATGAGTTCGTCATCCTGGCTCTGGATCGCGCCATTTTTCCCCTGGAGCCGGGATAACCAGGGCTCGTCGAGCGGGGTGGCGTTCAGCAGCGGGTTGCTGTGTGCCACGATGCGCTGATACCTGCGATCGTAGAGCTGGTAAGTCATCTGCTTGCCGCCCTGCAGCATGCGCCCGATCCGGTCCGAGACTCGCGACAGCTCGACGTCCAGACCAATCACGGCCACTATCTTGCCGCTGTGGTTCAAGACCGCCCGCGACAGGGTCGCCACCGGAATGTGCTGGACGGTGTCGAGATAGGGGGCACTCCAGATATTGATCCCCGGCGTATGGATGGCCTCCAGATACCATGCCTGTTTGGCCATTGCCTGGGGGGAAGGGGGGAGCTGATGGTTGAAGTTGACCAGGGTATTGTCCCGCTGCACATAGTAGAGCCCCTTCAGCAGGCTGCCCGAGCGGCTGAGCTGCTGCCACACCGAGTAGTGCCGCGCCCGCATTTCCGGCGGGAGCACGCCGTCATGGTTGGCGAGATCCACCGCCAGAATATTGAGTTGCTCTTCGACCGAGCTCAGCGCGTTGTCCCATTGCTGGGCCGTACTGCTGCTGAAAAATTCCATGCGCTCGCGTACTACGTTCTGTTGTTTGATGAAAAACAGATAGAGGTTGCTGGCTGTCATCAATAGCAGGGGCAGGGAGAGCAACAGCAAATAGCGCAGAATGAAACCATGTTTCGCTCTGGTCTTCACTGTCGGGGATGTCATGGCGATGATTCCTGTAGGTTTACATTCATTCAAGCATGATGTGCGTGGGATGGGGGCGGATGCAGATCAAGGTCTGGGTGATGCCAAGTGTAAAGTGTTCCGTTGCTGATGTAGCTAAAAAACCGCCCGAAGGCGGTTTTTTTCCAGTACACGACAGGAGCTGGCGCTTATTTTCCCTGTTGGGATTTGAGCAGATCGCGGATCTCGGTCAGCAGCTCCTGATCCTTGGTGGGGCCGGCCGGTGCCGCGGCTTCCTCTTCCTGCTTCTTCTTCAGGGTGTTGATGGCCTTGAGCCCCATGAAGATGGCGAAGGAGATGATCAGGAAGTCGATGATGGTCTGGATGAACTTGCCGTAGGCGATGACCACGGCCGGCGCACTGCCCTCGGCGGCCTTCAGGGTCACGGCGAGGTCGCTGAAGTCCACGCCCCCCAGGATCAGGCCGATGGGCGGCATGATCACATCACCGACGAAGGAGGAGACGATATTGCCGAAGGCGGCCCCGATGATGATACCGACCGCCATGTCGATGACGTTGCCTCTGGATGCAAAGGCCTTGAACTCTTGAATCAGACTCATTTTCCCCTCCAAAAATGGGCTAGCAGCGGCCTGGGCCGCCCTGGTGTTTGAATAATAAAGCATCAGGAAAACAGAGGATGACCGTCGTGTTTCCTGTCGTCCCGGTTAGCTTGCTGGGGCTTTGCCCGATTGGCAACCTGTCAGATCGGGATTTTTTTGCGACCCTTCTATTAACCAATCAGTAATTAAGCAGTTGAGGCGAGCATATTTGCTGAGTAACCTTGTGAGTCCATTCGTTCATGCCAAGTGAGTAAAAAAGTGCACTATTTACTGCTGGGAATGATGCTGCTGGGCTCTTTTGCCGTCAGCGCGGGGATGGATCCCCAACTGTTGAAACAGACCATAGAGCGGCGGCTCGGGGTGCAGGTCTACCTGGTGGACGAGACCCCGGTCTCCGGCCTCTATCTGCTGGGCACCGCGCAGGGGCCCCTCTATACCGATGCCAGGGGCGACCATGTGCTGCTGGGCACCATGCTGGATCTGGCCCACGACATGAAGAACCTCACCATGCTGGGCCAGCGTCAACAGCGGCAGCTGGCCCTGGCCCAGATCGGCGAGCGGCGGATGCAGCTCAAGGCCGTGCCCGAGCGCCACCGCCTCACCCTGTTTACCGATCTCGCCTGCCGCGGCTGTCGCGCCACCCTGGATGAGCTGTCCGCCTTGCAGGCGAGGGGGGTGAGCGTGCAGCTGCTGCCGGTGCTTGGCCACTTTGCCGATCTGGCCGAGGCGCAGGCGCGCTGGTGTGATCCCGGGCTGCTGCGCGAACTCGACCTCAGTGATCGTTTGCCTGAGAGCGGCTGTAATGAGATCCTTGCCCATCATATCGGCCTGAGCCAGTGGCTCGGGATCAAGGCACTGCCGAGCTGGGTCCTGCCAAATGGCGACCTGCTGCGCGGTTATCAGAGCCCTGAACAACTGCTCAAGATACTGGATCACATCGATGCCCCTGCTAATCCGTCGTCGTCCGCGCGTGGATGATTCCCATCTGCCCGCCACCCTTCATCCCTTGCTGCGGCAAATCTTCGCCAGTCGTGGGGTCGAAGACCCTGCCCTGCTGGAGCGCAGCGCCAATCAGCTGCTGCCACCCCAGCGCCTGTTCGGCATGGCGCAGGCAGTGCCCCTGCTGGCCGAGGCGCTGACGGCGCAAAAGCGCATTCTCATCGTCGGTGACTTCGATTGTGACGGCGCCACCAGCTCGGCCCTGTGCGTGCTGGCCCTGCGCGCCATGGGGGGTCGCCACATCGATTTTCTGGTGCCCAACCGCTTCGAGTTCGGGTATGGCCTCACCCCCGAGATCGTCGAGCTGGCGGTGGCCCGCGGCGCCGAATTCCTCATCACGGTGGACAACGGCATCTCCAGCATCGCCGGGGTGGCGGCAGCCAAGGCGGCCGGCATGCAGGTACTGGTTACCGATCACCATTTGCCGGGCCAGGAGCTGCCTGATGCCGACGCGATAGTGAACCCCAACCAGCATGGCTGCGATTTTCCCTCCAAGTCTCTGGCCGGGGTCGGGGTCGCCTTCTATCTGATGGCGGCGCTCAACACCCATCTGCGCCAGAGTGGCTGGTATGAGCGCCAGGGGCTGCGCGCCCCCAACGTGGCGGATTACCTGGATCTGGTAGCCCTTGGCACGGTGGCCGACGTGGTGGCGCTCGATGGCAACAACCGCATCCTGGTCCATCAGGGCCTGCAGCGGATCCGGGCCGGCCGCTGCCGCCCCGGCATCCAGGCGCTGGTGGACGTGTCGGGCCGCGATGGTCGTCGCCTGTGCGCCGCCGATCTCGGCTTTGCGCTGGGGCCGCGCCTCAACGCGGTGGGCCGACTCGACGACATGTCGCTCGGGGTCGCCTGTCTGCTGAGCGAGGAAATCAACCTGGCGCGCCAGCTCGCCTCCGAAATGGACAGCCTCAACCAGGAGCGCAAGGAGATCGAGCAGGGGATGCAGCAGGAGGCGCTGGCCACCCTGGAGCAGATCCGGTTTCGTGATGGCGAAGTACCCTCCGGCATCGTGCTGCACCGGGACGAATGGCATCAGGGAGTGGTGGGGTTGGTGGCCTCCAAGGTGAAGGAGAAGTACTACCGCCCGGTCATCGCGTTTGCCGAGAGCAGCGAGACCGAGCTCAAGGGCTCCGGGCGCTCCATCCCCGGGGTGCACCTGCGCGATGCGTTGGAACTGCTCGACACCCGTCACCCCGGCTTGATGGGCAAGTTTGGCGGCCACGCCATGGCGGCGGGGCTGACCCTGCCCAAGGCCAATATCGAGGCCTTCGGGCGCGCCTTCGAGGCGGTCATCGGCGAGCTGGTGACCCCTGAGCTCTTGACCGGGGTGCTGCTCACCGACGGCGAACTGCTGCCGGACGAGCTCACCCTCGAGCTGGCGGAGCTGATCCGCGCCTCTGGCCCTTGGGGTCAGGCCTTCCCCGAGCCGCTGTTCGATGGCGAATTCGTGCTGGTGCAGCAGCGGCTGGTGGGGGAGAAGCACCTCAAGATGATGCTGACCACGGATTCCGGCCATGCGGTGGATGCCATCGCCTTCGGGGTCGACTTGCAGCGCTGGCCCGATGCCTCGGTCAAACGGGTGCGGCTGGTCTACCGGCTCGACGTCAACGAGTGGCGCGGCAACCGCAGCGTGCAGCTGCTGGTGGAGCATCTGGAAGCCGCCGGCCTCTGATCCGTGAGTCTCTCTTGCTGCCGATGACGGCCACCTCAGGGTGGCCGTTTTTTTATGGTATGAACCCGGATTTTGCCGTTGACCCGTCTATTGCTTCACAGTTTAAGCTTCCCTTCATCGGGTCACGGACCCCACTGCGAGTCGCTGTCATGAAAATATCCGAACTGGCCAGGCGCTGCGGCCTGGCCCGCTCCACCCTGCTCTATTACGAGAAGCTGGGGGTGATTGCGGGAACGAGGGCCGCCAACGGCTATCGCCACTACGACGATGAAGATCTGCAGCGGCTGCGGATGGTGCAGGCCCTGCAGGCCGGCGGGCTCAGCCTCAAGCAGTGCCTCGCCTGTCTGGCGGGCGAGCTTGATCAGACAACGCTGGCAGCCCGGGTCAGGGAGCTGGATGAAGAGCTGGCGCGGATGCAACGCGCCAGGGATCTGCTGGCGGATCTCGCCGGTTTGCGTGCGCACTCCGGCGACGAGTTCAAGGCCTGGCAGCGGCAACTGCAGCATCAAGCCCCGCAGGCCTACTTTGCCTGGGTGATGAAGCAGGGATTCAGTGAAAAAGAGCGTTATCACCTGCAGTGGCTGAGCAAAGACATGAATGAACACGAGCGCTATATCCGCGATTTCAAGCTGCTGCTGGACGACATGAGCTATTGGGGGCCGGGCGATAGCCTCTTCACCCAGCAGCAGTTTGCCGCGCTGCCCATGGCGCCTCGCCGGATCCTCGACATGGGCTGCGGGCGGGGCGCCGCAACAATGGCGCTGGCACAGGTGACGGACGCCGCCATCGTGGCCATTGATCTGGACGAGGAGGCGCTGGCCGCCGTGGTCAGATCGGCCAGCGCGGCTGGCTTTGAGCAGGTCACCACCCTGTGCGCCAACATGGCGGCGCTGCCGGTGGATCTGGCCCCCGCCGACCTTATCTGGGCCGAAGGGAGCGCCTACACCATAGGGGTGGCCAATGCGCTCAAAGCCTGGCGGGCGCACCTTGCCGGCCCTGATGCCTGCATCGTGCTGAGCGATCTGGTGTGGCTGACGGACACGCCGCCAGAGGAGGCGCTGGCGTTCTGGCAACGGGATTATCCCGCCATGCAGACCCTGGTTGGCCTGCTCAAGGCGGTGCAGGAGGCGGGGTATCGCTGCCTGTGGCACACCGAGTTGCCGCAAAGGGCCTGGCACAACTATCTGGATCCCATCGAGCGCAATCTGGCGCGCCATCGCGCCGAGCTGGGGGATAGCCCAGCCTGGCAGGATCTGAGCCGGGAAGTGGCCATCCACCGCCAATACCTGGGCTGCTACGGCTATGTGATCTGCTGCCTGCAGGCAGTCTGATCAGAACATTCATTGAAAGAGAGCAAACGGAGAAACCCTTATGAACATCCTCATTCGACCCGAAACGGGCGCCGATCACGACGCCATTGAAGCGGTGACCGTGGCCGCATTCCTGAAGGCCCCCCATACCGATCACAACGAGCAGCTGATCGTGCGCGCATTGCGCCAGGCCGGGGCACTCAGTCTGTCGCTGGTGGCGGAGCAGGAGGGGCGAGTGGTCGGCCACCTCTGCTTCTCGCCGGTGACCATCAGCGATGGCAGCCCGCACTGGTATGGCCTTGGCCCCATTTCCGTCTCCCCCGAGCTGCACGGCAAGGGACTGGGTTCACGGCTGATGGAGGCAGGTCTGGCCGAGCTCAAGGGGATGGGGGCGGCCGGCTGCGTGGTGCTGGGGGATCCCGGCTTCTACGGTCGTTTCGGCTTCGTGTCCGAGCCGGGGTTGACGCTGCCCGGCGTGCCGGCCGAGTACTTCATGGCCCGCTCGTTCGGCGCTGCCATGCCCAGTGGTGAAGTGCGCTACCATCAGGCCTTTGAGCAGGGGTGAGTCCTCACCATGAGAGCAGGCGTCATGGCGCTTGCTCTCATGGTGGTTTTTAATTGCTGGATTTTTTGATAATCAGGGTTTTTAGCATCGATTAAAGCTGATTTACCATATGGTAAATTCAATAAATCTAGGAATTGTGATAAATTCGCCCCTCTTGTTCCTCTTTGTTTGAACCGGATGCATCCCTTGCTGCCCCCTGGCCGACTGTCGACCTGGTCGATGGCCCTCGCCATCGCCTGCCTTCTCTGGCTTGCCGCCTCTGCCGCGGCAGGGGTCGTTGCAACCCCGGGGCCGGCAACGGGAGGGCAGGAGGGCTCGATGCAGCTGCACGAGCCGGCCCAGCGGGGGCTGCTCGACAGTGCCAGCCTGCCGCCAGCCTCCCAGTGGCGCCTCGGCTTCGAGCAGGGGCGGCGACTGGAAGGGGCCGCTCATGCCGAGCTCTACCAGATGCTGCTGGCCTGGTTCCAGCACGAGATCCTCGGCCTGCTCTGTGGCCTGCTGTTCTTCCTGCCCCTCATCTACCTCAGGCAGTTGGCCGACCACTTCGGCTATCTGCATCGGCGGCTGCGATGCTGCCACCATCTGCAATTTCGGTTCTGCCACAGCGACTAGAGGCCGGCTGCACGCCACGCGCCCGTTCGATCCGATCCTGATCCCTGCCACAGAGTACTGCCTGTGGGCCAGGCTCCGATCCGGCGCCTCTTGCACCGCCTTCGTGCCCGCTTGCGCGCAGGGAGGCGGCTCCCGTTCGTACCCGTTGTGAGCCGACCCGATGGACTATTACGTAAACCTCTTCATTCAATCGATCTTTGTCGAAAACCTGGCGCTGGCCTTCTTCCTTGGCATGTGCACCTTCCTGGCCGTTTCCAAGAACATCAACACCGCCTTCGGCCTTGGCCTGACGGTGCTGGTGGTCATGGTGATCGCCATTCCTCTCAACAACCTGATCTACTGCCATATCCTGCGCCCGGAGAGCACCTTTCTCGGCGAGTTTGATCTGAGCTTTCTCGATTTCATCGTCTACATCGGGGTGCTGGCGGCGCTGGTGCAGGTGATGGAGATGGTGCTGGACAAGCACTTTCCGGCGCTGCATCACGCGCTCGGCATCTATCTGCCGCTGCTGACGGTGCACTGTGCCATCTTCGGCGGGGTGATGTTCATGGCGCAGCGGGACTACGACTTCATCGAATCCGTGGTGTATGGAGCGGGCTCAGGCCTGGGCTGGCTGCTGGCCATCGTCGCCATCGCCGGCCTGCGCCAGAAGATGAAGTATGCGGATGTGCCTGAGGGGTTGAGGGGGATTGGCATCACCTTCATCGTGGCCGGGCTGATGTCGCTCGGCTTCATGTCCTTCTCCGGCATGTCGTTCTAGCCGGGTCGAAAACAACAACGGCCACCCTGGTGGCCGTTGTTGTCTGCCTCAACCCTCCGCCAGCATGGCGAGCAGCCGGTCACGCACCAGCGGCAGGGTCAGAAAGCCGTCCCGGTCGAGGAAGTGGCCACCATGTTCCAGGCTGTAGAGCGGCGCAGCCAGCCGCTCGCTAAGGTGCTGGCTGTAGGGATAGGGCACGATGGCATCATTCCGGGAGGCGACCACCACCCGGCGGGGGGCCAGCGCCATGATGCGGGCCGGGTCATAGTCCGGGGTCATGAAGGGATCCAGCTCCGGCAGGGTGTGCAGCGGCTGATCGAAACCGGAGACCAGCAGGATCCCCCCCACCTGGCTGCCGGCGGGCAGCCGGTCGAGCTGGCGCAGTATGGTGATGCAGCCGAGGCTGTGACCGAGCAGGAAGGTGCGTTCGTCGTGATCCCGCACCAGGCTGTCCATGGCCGCGTCCCAGGCGGCGGGCTTTGGGTGGTGGGGGTCAGGCATGGCCAGCACCTCGACCCGGACATCCCGGGCCTCGAGTTCGGCCTTGAGCCAGGGAAACCAGTGAGCGTCGGGGGAGGCGGTATAACCGTGCACGATGAAGAGGCGGGTTTGAGACATGGCATATCCTGGGCGGTTGACGATAACGGCGCCACATCATAACAGCGACCAAGGCCCCTCGACATGCCCGTTTCGGGGGCGCCAACCAGCAGGATGTGCTTTGCGATTTGCATAAAAAAGAGCGCCATAAGGCGCTCTTTTGCTGTCGGTGGGCAGAGGCTTATTTGACCTCTTCCCCCTTGGCTTGCAGATCCGCGTGGTAGGAGGATCGCACGAAGGGGCCGCAGGCGGCGTGGCTGAAGCCGAGCTCCATGGCCACATCTTTGAGCTCATCGAACTCTGCGGGCGGCACGTAGCGCTTCACCGGCAGGTGGTGGCGGCTCGGCTGCAGGTACTGACCCAGGGTCAGCATGTTGACGCCGTGCTCGCGCAGGTCCTTGAGCACCTGGACTATCTCTTCATTGGTTTCGCCCAGCCCCATCATGACGCCGGATTTGGTCGGCACATGGGGGTGCATCTCCTTGATGCGGCGCAGCAGCTCCAGCGACCACTTGTAGTCGGCACCCGGGCGGGCGACCCGGTACATGCGCGGGGCGGTTTCCAGGTTGTGGTTGAAGACGTCAGGCGGGGTCTCGCGGAACACCTCGAGGGCCTGCTCCATCCGGCCGCGGAAGTCCGGGGTCAGGATCTCGATGCGGGTCTGCGGGCTGTGCTCGCGGATCTGCTTGATGCAGTCGGCGAAGTGCTGGGCACCGCCGTCGCGCAGGTCGTCGCGGTCCACCGAGGTGATCACCACGTATTTCAGCCCCATCTCCTTGATGGTCAGTGCCAGCTTCTTCGGCTCTTCCGGGTCGAGTGCCAGCGGGCGGCCGTGGGCCACGTCGCAGAAGGGGCAACGACGGGTGCAGATGGCGCCCATGATCATGAAGGTGGCGGTGCCGTGGTTGAAGCACTCCGCCAGGTTGGGGCAGGAGGCTTCCTCACACACCGAGTGCAGCTTGTTCTTGCGCAGGGTGCTCTTGATGTGCTCGATCTTCTGGCTCGACGGTGGCAGCTTGATCCGCATCCAGTCAGGCTTGCGCAGCACTTCCTCGTTGGGATCCGGCATGAATTTCACCGGGATCAGGGCCATCTTGTCGCCATCGCGCAGCTTGACGCCCGGCTCCATACGAACGGGTTTGCTCATGATTCACTCTCGGTGTTTGTTATTGTTTGATAACCAATCAGGCGGGCCAGTTCGGCCACCAGGATGGATTGCGCCTCGGCCACGCTCTGCGGGCCGCCCAGGGCGCTGGTCTGGGTCATGGCCATGCCCGCATAGCCGCACGGGTTGATGCGCAGGAAGGGGGTCATGTCCATGTTGATGTTGAGGGCCAGCCCGTGGAACGAGCACCCCTTGCGAATGCGCAGGCCAAGGGAGGCCAGTTTGGCCTCCATGCCGAGCTCGTTTTTCACGTAGACCCCGGGGGCATCGGCCTTGGCATAGGCGCTGATGTCGCTGTTGGCCAGGGTATTGATGATGGCGGTCTCCAGGCAGGTCACCAGCTCGCGTACAGTCAGCTTGCTGCGGCGCACGTCCACCAGCACGTAGAGCACCAGCTGGCCCGGGCCGTGATAGGTCACCTGGCCGCCGCGATCGCTCTGCACCACCGGGATGTCGCCGGGGGCGAGCAGGTGTTCGGCCTTGCCGGCCTGCCCCTGGGTGTAGACGGGGTCATGCTCCACCACCCAGAACTCGTCCGGGGTGTCGGGGGTGCGACTGTCGGTGAAGGCCTTCATGGCATCCCATACCGGCTGGTAGGGACGACGGCCCAGCTGTCTCACCAGCAGCTGGCTGGTGGACTGTGATGACTCGGCGGGAGTTTGGGGTGACATCTTTCCTCACTGACAGGCGCTTGGGTCGGCCGGCACGGCGCTGGTCGCCGGCGGCAAATAATCAGTCGCCCCGGTGGCGGGGCGAAAGAGGCGACTTACAGGACGTAGCGAACCAGTTCTATGTTGCCGAGGGCGGTATACATGGCTTCGATATGTTCCTTGCTCTGGGCAGTCACAGTGACCCGGACCGAGTGATAGTTGCCCTTGGAGCTGGGCTGGACGGTCGGGCTGTAGGTGCCGGGGGCGTGCTGCTGCAGCACTTCCACCACCATGTCCGGCAGGGCCGGGTCGGCAACGCCGAGCACCTTGAACGGGAACTTGCAGGGGAACTCCAGCAGTTCATCAAACTTGGTATTCATTTACTCACCTTTTGCGGTCGTCGCGAGACGACTTTCTTGCTTGTGGCTAATGGCCGTTGGCCCCTCGGGGCCGCCATGCCCCCGTCTGAGCGGGGCACTGCTCAAGTGTATATGGGCATTGCCCGGGCCGGGATCAAGGCCGGACCGGCAGACAAGGGATGGAGGTGCTGCTTTTTACCACAAATCGTCAGTCGGCGGAACCTGCAGTTTACAGGGTTATTGACTGGCCCGACCCCAAAAAGACAGCAGCGGCGCCTGTTGGCGCCGCTGTTTGGTCGGGATCCTGCGTGCGGATTACTTGAACCAGCTGGAAACCAGCATCACCAGGTAGTCCCACAGACGGCTCATCAGGCCACCCTCTTGCACCTCTTCCAGGGCGACCAGCGGTACCTGCTTGATCTCCTTGTCCCCTTGCTTGAGGAACACGGTACCGACCCGCTGACCCTTGGCCAGCGGTGCCTTCAGCTCGCTTTCGAGCTGGAAGTCTGCCTTGAGGTTGTTGCCCTGGCCACGGGTGACCAGCACGGAGACGTCCTTGTCGACGCCCAGTTTCACTTCCGGCTTGTCGCCCATCCAGATCTTCTGGGTCACCAGCTCGGTGCCCGCCTTGTACGGGGTCAGGCTCTGGAAGAAGCGGAAACCATAGGTGAGCAGCTTCTTGCTCTCGGCGGCGCGGGAGGCTTCGCTGCTGGCGCCCAGTACCACGGCGATCAGGCGCATGCCTTCGTTGTTGGTGGCGGAGGAGACCAGGTTGTAGCCGACCTGGCTGACGTGGCCGGTCTTGATGCCGTCAACCTGCAGGGACTGGTCCCACAGCAGGCGGTTGCGGTTGTGCTGGGTGATGCCGTTGAACACGAAGGATTTCTGGGCGTAGATCTTGTACTCCTCCGGCAGGTCGCGGATCAGGGCCTGTCCCAGGCGCGCCATGTCGTGAGCGGTACTGTAGTGACCTTCGGCATCCAGACCGTGCGGGTTCATGAAGTGGCTGTCGTTCATGCCGAGCTTGGCGGCCCAGCTGTTCATCAGGCTGGCGAAGGAGTCGGTGCTGCCCGCCAGGAATTCGGCCATGGCGACGCAGGCGTCGTTGCCGGACTGGATGATGATGCCCTTGTTCAGGTCATCGACGGAGACCTGTTTGCCCACCTCGATGAACATCTTGGAGGAGTCGGAGTAGTTCTTGGACCAGGCGTTCTGGCTGATGGTCACCATGTCGGTGCGCTTGATGTTCCCCTTCAGCAGCTCCTGGCCGATGATGTAGGAGGTCATCATCTTGGTCAGACTGGCGGGCGGCAGACGCTCTTCGGCGTTCTGCTCGGCCAGTACCTGACCGGAGTAGTAGTCGATCAGGATGTGGGCCTTGGCGGAGATCTCCGGCGCGGCCGGAACCACCACGGGGTTGGCGTTCGGCGTCGGGGTCGGTACAGGCGTGTTGGCCTGGGCGGTGGCGCTTATCAGGGAGGCCAGAATAACTGAACGGGCAAATTTGGACATCTTGAAATTCCTGGTGCCTGGTTGGGGTAACCCAAGTTAAAAATGCGGGCTTCACTATACCAGAAGCGACCGTCGGTCAAAGCCCGACGTGCCATCTGGTCTGGTTTTTTCTCCGTCCGTTGCCGCCATCACGCCGGGAAACGACGTGATGGCGGGCCACAGAGGGCGGTTCGGTCAGCTTGAGCCTGAGACGCTCAGGGGACGATGAAGGCTTGCTCCAGCCCCCCCTGGCGCACTTTCTCCAGGGTGGCGGCCTGCTGGTCGGCAGGCACGGGGCCGATCAGCACCCGGAAGATGGCACCATGGGCGTCCACCCGATAGGGCAGGCCGTGACGCTGGGTCATCACCTTGCCCATCGCCTCCGCCCGTGCCTGCGAGCCGCTGGCCAGCACCTGGATCATCTTGCCCTCGCCGCTGCTGGCGGGCGCCGCCGTCTTGGCCGCTGCCGGTTTGGCGGGTTTGGTGACCGGCGCCTTGACGGGGGCCGGCTCTTCTGCCGTCGGCGTGGCCATGGCCAGCTCGGTGGGCTGGTCGACGAAGCCGTCCTGAGCGACGGGGGCCGGGGTGGTCGGCGTCATCTCGATGGGCTTCATGGGGGCCATGAGTACCATCTGATCCGGGGTGTCGTTGATGAGCTCGAGCCGCACCCGCGCCTCGCCCCCTTCCACCATCCCCAGCTGCGTGGCGGCGGCATGGGAGAGGTCGATCAGCCGATCGCTGCCGAAGGGGCCGCGATCGTTGACCCGTACTATGGTCTCCTGCCCGTTGTCCAGGTTGGTGACCCGCACATAGCTTGGCAGCGGCAGGTTGCGGTGGGCGGCGCTGAACAGCTTGCTGTCCTGCACGTCGCCGTTGGCGGTCTTCTGGCCGTCCAGATCCTGGGAGAGCCAGCTGGCGGTCCCCTCTTCGCTGTAGTGCTTGATGTCGCGCCACACCTCGTTCTTCTGCTTGCCAATCCAGTAGTCACGGTTGCCGCTGGCGCTCAGGGGCTCGGGGCGCGGGATGGCACCGGTGGCCAGCGGGATCTCGATGACCTGGGGTTTTTCCGGCTGGACCGGTTCGGGAGGCGGAGGAAGCTGCTCCGGCTGGCTGCTACAGGCGGCCAGCAACAAGGTCAGGCTGAGCGGGAGAAGTTTGTGGCTGTAATGCATACGCGTCCTGGATTGCTTGACTGAGTTGATGCACCGCCATCGCATAGAGCGGGCTGCGGTTATAGCGGGTGATCACGTAAAAATTGTGGCGCGCGACCCAGTATTCCGGTCCATCGGCCTGTTCCAATGCCAGCAGTTTCACCGGCGTGTCGGGTGCCAGCGGGGTGGCGAGTTCAATGCCCGCGGCGGCCAGCTCGGCCCAGGTCTGGGTCAGCTCGGGGGCAGGCCCCAGCAGGGTACCCACTGGCGCCAGTCCGATCAAGGCGGGTTCGACCGCCGACTCCCCCCAGCGCCACTGATGCTCGGCAAAATAGTTGGCCACGCTGCCGATGGCATCCACCGGGTTGGCGAACAGGTCGCGCTTGCCGTCGCCGTCGAAGTCGACCGCATAGTGGCGATAGCTGGAGGGCATGAACTGACCCATCCCCATGGCGCCGGCATAGGAGCCCTTCAGGCGTGTGAGCGGCCACTTCTCTTCCCGGGCAAGCAGTACCAGCTGGGCAAACTCCTTGGCGAAGAAGTCGGCCCGCTCGGGGTAGTGGAAGCCCAGGGTGTAGAGGCTGTCGAGCACCGGATGGCGGCCCATCTGGCGGCCGTAGAAGGTCTCGATGCCGATGATGGCGACGATGAGGGAGGCCGGCACCTGATAGGTCTGCTCGGCCCGCGCCAGGGTGGTGGCGTGGCGTTGCCAGAAGCCGACCCCGTCCCGGATCCGCTCCGGGGTGATGAACAACGGCCGGTAGCGATGCCAGGGTTTGGCCTCCCAGGGGCGGCTGATGGTGTCGAGTACCTCCTGGCGCAGGCTGGCCTGGGCGGTGGCGGCCTGCAACTCGGCCAGCGGCACCTGCTGCTGCTCGGCGAGCCGGGCGAGCCCGGGGGGCTCGACGGCCGCCGTTGCGTTCAGGGCAACGAGCGAGAGCAACACACCAGCCAGTCGCATCAGGCCAGCAACCTTCTATGGGTCTGGATGGACATCAGGATGCCGAAGCCGGCCATCAGGGTCACCATGGAGGTGCCGCCGTAGCTCACCAGCGGCAGGGGCACGCCGACCACGGGCAGGATGCCGCTCACCATCCCCATGTTGACGAACACGTAGACGAAGAAGGTCAGCGTCAGGGCACCGCCCAGCAGGCGTTCGAAGCTGTTCTGGGCCTGCATGGAGATAAACAGGCAGCGGCTGATGATGTAGAGGTAGATCACCAGCAGGAGGGCGACTCCCACCAGGCCGAACTCCTCGCTGAACACCGCGAAGATAAAGTCGGTATGCCGCTCGGGTAAAAATTCCAGCTGGGACTGGGTGCCCTGCAGCCAGCCCTTGCCGAACACGCCGCCGGAGCCGATGGCGATCTTGGACTGGATGATGTGGTAGCCGCGACCGAGCGGATCCTTCTCAGGGTCCAGCAGCATCAGCACCCGCTGGCGCTGGTAGTCGTGCATCAGGAAGAACCAGAGCACCGGCATGAAGGCGCAGATGAGCAGCACCGCGAGGCCGATGAGCCACCAGCTGATCCCCGCCAGGAAAATGACGAAGAAGCCGGAGGCGGCTACCAGGATGGAGGTGCCAAGGTCAGGCTGGGCCGCGATCAGCAGGGTGGGCAGCAGCACCATGATGAGGCTCAGCACCAGGTGGCTGAACTTGGGCGGCAGCGAGTGGCGGCTGAGCCAGGCGGCCACCATGATGGGCATGGAGAGTTTCATCACCTCGGAGGGCTGGAACTTCATGAAGCCGAGGTCCAGCCAGCGCTGGGCCCCCTTGCCGATGTGGCCGAACACGTCCACCGCGATGAGCAGCAGCACCACCACCGCAAACAGGGGCACCGACCAGCGGGCATAGAGAGAAGGTGGCAGCTGGGCCATGCCGATCATCAGGGCGAACGCCAGTCCGCCGCGCACCAGCTGGCGCACGATGGAGTCGACGTCCTGACCGGAGGCGGAGTAGAGCACCACCATGGAGAGGGACATCAGGGTCAGCAGGCCGAGCAGCAGCGGCAAGTCGATGTGCAGCTTGTACCAGATGCTCTGCTGGCGAGCGGAGTTACTCATGAGAGGCAACCTCTTCGGATTGGGGCTTCTTGGCCGGTGCCGGCGGCAGCTGGGGCTCCGGCGGCAGCAGATAGGCATCCAGCATGTTGCGGGCGACGGGCGCCGCCATGGCGCTGCCGCCCCCGGCGTTCTCCAGCACCAGGGCGACCACCGCCTTGGGTGCTTCGAACGGGGCAAACGAGACGAACAGGGCGTTGTCGCGATGCTCCACCTTGGTGGTGGCCGCGTTGTAGACCTGGTTCTCCTTGAGGCCCACCACCTGGGCGGTACCGGACTTGCCTGCCGCCTTGTAGGGGGTGTTGGCAAAGGCGCGCCGACCTGTCCCTTCGTGGCCGTTGATGACCCGCCACATGCCGTCCTTGGCCACCTGCCAGTAGCTGTCGCTCTTGGTCTGGATGGCCATGTTCGGGTTGATGGGGGCGTTGACCACGCCATCGATGGAGGCGGTGCTCTTGAGCAGGTGCGGCGTCACGTCGTGGCCGTTCTGGGTCAGGATGCTGATGGCCTTGGCCAGCTGGATCGGGGTGGCGCTCCAGTAGCCCTGGCCGATGCCGATGGAGATGGTGTCACCCTGATACCAGGGCTGGCGCCAGCGTGCCATCTTCCAGTCGCGGGACGGCATGACCCCCTTGGTCTCTTCGTAGATGTCGACACCGCTGTATTGACCGAAGCCGAACCTGGTCATGTAGCTGTTGATCTTGTCGATGCCGACCCGGTAGGCGAGATCGTAGAAGTAGGTATCCGCCGACACCTCGATGGCGCGATAGACGTCGAGCCAGCCGTGGCCCCAGCGGCGCCAGTCGCGAAACTTCTTGGTGGTGCCCGGGATGGAGAAGCTGGGGCCGCCGAAGTAGCGGTAGTTGGGGGTGATGGCCCCCTCGTTGAGCCCCATCACCGCCATCATGGGCTTGACGGTGGAGGCGGGGGCGTAGATGCCCTGGGTGGTACGGTTCACCAGCGGCCGGGCCGGATCGTTGAGCAGCGCCGAGTAGTTGGCGCTGGAGATGCCGGTCACGAACAGGTTGGGGTCATAGCTCGGGCTCGACTCCATGGCCAGGAGGGCGCCGGTATTGGGATCCATCATCACGATGGCGCCGCGGCGGCCGGCCAGCAGCTGCTGGGCCTTGAGCTGCAGGCGGATGTCGATGTTGAGGTAGATGTCCTTGCCGGGCTCGGGCGGCTGGAATTTCAGGGTGCGCACCACCCGGCCGCGGTTGTTCACCTCGACCTCCTGGTAGCCTGCCACGCCGTGCAGCTGATCCTCGTAGTACTTCTCCACCCCCTGCTTGCCGATATCCTTGGTGGCGGCATAGTTGGCGAGCTTGTCCTCCTTGTCGAGGCGCTCCACGTCGCGGGTGTTGATCTTGGCCACGTAACCCAGCGCATGGGTCAGGGTGTCGCCAAACGGGTAGTAGCGCTTGAGGTAGGCCTCGATGCTGGCACCCGGGTAGTTGTGCTGGTTGACCGAGAAGAGAGCGACCTGATACTCGGTCAGCTTCTCGTACAGGGCGACCGGCTTGAAGCGGCGCTGGCGTTTCACCTCGGCCAGGAACTTCTCCTTGGTCCCCTCCGGCAGCTTCAGCAGGGCGATCAGCTCGTCGGCGGTCTTCTCCAGATCCTTGGTCTCTTCCGGCACGATCTCGAGGCTGTAGACAGGGCGGTTCTCCGCCAGCAGCACGCCGTTGGTGTCATAGATGAGGCCGCGCGGCGGCGCCACCGGCACGACGCGGATGCGGTTGTCGTTGGAACGGGTCTGGTAGGTGTCGTAAGACTCCACTTGCAGGTAGTAGAGATTGCCCAGCAGCACCAGCATCAGCACTATCATGCCAACGTAGGCGACCAGGGTTCGTCGGAAGAAGAGGCGACCCTCGGCGCTGTGGTCGCGCATTTCGATGCGAGTCTTCAGCATGCCGCTACCTTATGACTGTCGAGCAGGTGAGAAACGGGGTGCAGATGTGCATGCTCACGCTCTGTGATTCGGGTTTGAGAGGGGAATGCTTGGATAGTGCATGGCTCACTCTCTGTGATACGGGTATGTGAGGGTGATGCTGGAATAGCGCATGGTTCACTCTCTGTGATACGGATGATTGGTTGTGATGCTCCAGGCGCGATAGAGGCTCTCGGCCACCAGCACCCGCACCAGCGGATGGGGCAGGGTCAGCGGCGACAGCGACCAGCTCTGCTCGGCGGCAGCCTTGCACTCGGGGGAGAGCCCTTCCGGGCCACCCACCAGCAGGGCCACGTCGCGGCCATCGAGCTTCCAGGCTTCCAGTTGCACGGCCAGCTGCTCGGTAGTCCAGGGTTTGCCGGGGATGTCCAGGGTCACGATGCGCGAGCGGCCGGCGGCAGCCAGCATGGCTTCCCCCTCTTTTTGCAGAATGCGGGGAATGTCGGCATTTTTACCACGTTTTCCGGCGCCGATCTCGACAAGTTCGAATGGCATGTCTTTGGGGAAACGGCGGCGATACTCTTCGAAGCCATGCTCTACCCAGGCGGGCATCTTGGTGCCCACCGCAATCAACTGGATTTTCATCGGTCGTTACACTTGTGCTCGTTTATTGCGCATTCACCTGAGCGGTGTTGCTCCAGAGTTTTTCCAGCTGATAGAAATCGCGATGCTCATCCTGCATCACGTGGACGATGACGGAGCCCAGATCCACCAGCACCCACTCGCCGGTGAGCTGGCCTTCCACGCTCAGCAGATCGAGCCCGGCATGGCGAGCTTCGCTGGCCAGATGGTGGGCGATGGCGCTGACGTGACGGCTGGAGTTGCCGGAGCAGATGATCATGGTGTCGGTGATGCTGGATTTGCCGCGCACATCGAGGGTGATGATGTCGCGGCCTTTCATGTCATCGATCTTGTCGACGATAAAGGCATGCAGTTCTTGGCCTTGCAATGAGTCTCTCCTGTATTCCGGCGCGCTTTCACGGCGTGAGGGCGGCGGATTATATCATGGTCACTCCCGTTTCCCAGTCCGGTGAAGGGGAGTGGAACAGGGGCCGTGCCCGCTCGGAAAACGGCCCCCTGTTGATCACTATAGTGCGCGATCCGCGTCGGACAACCACCCCGGCAAACCGGGTTCAGGCCGGTCGATAGAGCCCTTGCTGGCGGATGTACTCCGCCACCGATGGCGGCAGCAGATAGCGGGGATCCGCCCCCGCCGCCAAGCGCTCTCTGAGCCGGGTGGCCGACAGCTCGACGGGCAGGTTGTCCGCCAGCCAGATGCGGCCGTGGCGCCGCCGGTGCAGCTCCGCCACTTCGCGGGTCTGGTGGCGGGCCAGCAGCGCGACCACGTCGGCCGGGTAATCCGGCTGCCAGCCGGGACGGGTGCTCACCACCAGGTGGGCGTAATCGAGCAGCTCCTGCCAGCGGTGCCAGCTCGGCAGGCTCAGCAGGGAGTCCATCCCCATCAGAAAGCAGAGCGGGGTGTCCGGCAGCTCGCCCCTCAGCTCGATGAGGGTGTCGATGGTCCAGGAGGGGGTATCGCGCTTGAGCTCCCGCTCATCCACCACGAAGCCCGGGTTTTCCGCCGCCGCCAGGGCAACCATGGCCAGACGCTGCTCGCTCGAGCAGAAGGGGCTGGCGCGGTGGGGCGGGATATGGTTCGGCAACAGGCGCACTTCGGCCAGACCAATAGCGTCGCGGGCCTCGATGGCCGGGCGCAGATGGCCGATGTGGATGGGATCGAACGTCCCCCCCAGAATGCCGATGGGCGGCTGCAGCATGGGTTCCCCTCCGGTGATGGGCGGGATGTCGACGGGCTGGCTCATGCATCAGATCCCGCCAGCGGCAAGGGGGTGCCATCGCGAAAACCGAGGGCGATGGTCTGCAGCATCAGCCAGGCCTGCTCGGTATCGAAGCGACGCTGGGCGTCGTCGAGGCGGGCCATCAGCTGCCACAACTGCTGCAGCTTGGCGAAGGGGAGCCGGGTCAGCGCCTGCTGAATAAGCTGCTGGCGGCTCTGCCAGATGCGCAGGCGGCTGAAATGCTCCACCAGGGGCTGACCGGCGCGGGCCGCCAGCGCCAGCTCGGTGAGCTGCTCCAGCTCGCGGCACAGGGTCCAGGCCAGCATGCCGGGCTCTGTGCCTTCGGCGCGCAGGGCCAGCAGGATGCGCTGGGCCCGGTTCACCTTCCCTTCCAGCAGGGTGTCGATGAGCTGGAACGGGGTGAAGTGGGCGTGGCGGATGATGGTCTCCTGCAGATAGGCGACGTTGATGGGCTGGGGCGGCGAGAGCAGGGTCAGCTTCTCTATCTCCTGGCTGGCGGCCAGCAGGTTGCCCTCGTAGGAGTGGCACATGAAGTTGACCGCATCCGGCAGCGCCTTGAGGCCGAAGCGCTGGAAGCGGGCGCTCATCCAGCGCGGAAAGAAGCGGGGCTCGGGGTGGTTGACCGGCACATAGGTGCCGCTCTGGCTCAGCTTGTCGAACCAGGCTGCCTTCATCTGGGTCTGGTTGAGACGATTGCCGCTCAGTACCAGCAGCAGGTCGGGGTGCAGCTGCTTGCCGATCTCGCTGATGCGGGCGGCCAACTCCTTGTCGACCTTGGCCGGCAGCTCCAGCTCGATGATCTGGCGGGCCGAGAAGAGGCTCATGGCCTGGCAGGCATCGTAGACCTGATTCCAGTCCAGCCCCTGTTCCACCACGAAGCTGTGGCGCTCATCGAAGCCCTGTTTGCGCGCCACCTGGCGCACGGCATCGATGGCTTCCAGCTTGAGCAAGGGCTCGTCCCCAAAAATGAGATAGCAGGGCTTGAGCCCTGCCTTGAGATGATCCGCAAACTGCTCGGGATAGACTCTCATCAACACACTCTCATCAGGATGGGCGCATCAGAATTTGACCTGACTGAGCTGGCGGATCACCAGGTTGGCGGCCTGCTCCTGCATCTCCTTGCCGAGCTGCTCCTGCTCGCGGGAGGAGGCGAGCGCCGCGTCCGGCTTGTTCAGGAAGCTGCGGTTGAAGGCGATGGGGAAGACCTGGGTCGGTTTGCCCGGCATGGAGACGGTGAACTGGGTGTTGTAGCCCAGCACGTACTCACGGGCCTGGCCGATGGAGTCGACGGAGGCGACCTGACTGGTGCTGCCGACGCCGGACAGGGTCAGCACCGGAATGCCCTCCTTGTCGGCGAGTTCGACGCCAGCGGCTTTGAGGCGGGTGGTGACCAGCCGGTAGAAGTCGCTCTTGTTGTCACCGACCACCTTCATGGTCATCAACTCGGGCGGGATGGCGGTGCCGCGCATCTGGAAGCCGCAGGCCTGCAGCAGCAGACCGGTCAGCAGGATGGCCATCCAGCGGGTGAGGGTGGTGCCCATAGAAAATCCTCTTTGCATGAAGTGAAGAGCGGCGGGCGCAGGGCCCGCCGTTATCATCCGTTTGCTGTGACCGCTTGGCAACCGCTCCGTTGGCGACGCAGTTGCGTCGACCCGAACCGGTACCCGGTTGCCAGTAAGCGATATGGTATCAGTTGGCTACGATGTTGAGCAGCTTGCCCGGCACGTAGATCACCTTGCGTACGGTCAGGCCGTCGGTGAACTTCTGTACCGAGGCATCGGCCATGGCCAGCTTCTCGACGTCGGCCTGGCTGATCTCGGCCGGCACGGTCAACTTGCCGCGCATCTTGCCGTTGATCTGCACCACCACCAGCTTCTCGGTCTCGACCATGGCGGCCTCGTCGGCCACCGGCCAGGCCGCGTGATCGATGTCGTCGCCCTTGCCCAGCATCTTCCACAGCTCGAAGCCGATGTGCGGGGTGATGGGGTAGAGCATGACCACCACAGCTTCCAGCGCTTCCTGCATCAGGGCGCGATCCTGAGCGTCGCTGCCCAGCTTGGCCAGGTTGTTCATCAGCTCCATGATGGCGGCGATGGCGGTGTTGAAGGTCTGACGGCGACCCACGTCGTCGCTCACCTTGGCGATGGTCTTGTGCAGCTCGCGGCGCACGGCTTTCTGGTCGCTGGTGAGGGCGGCCAGATCCAGCGCGGCAACGGCGCCACCGGAGACGTGCTCGAAGGTGATGCGCCACAGGCGGCGCAGGAAGCGCTGGGCACCTTCTACACCGGAGTCGGACCACTCCAGGGTCATCTCGGCCGGGGAAGCGAACATCATGAACAGACGCACGGTATCGGCGCCGTAACGCTCCACCATCAGCTGCGGGTCGATGCCGTTGTTCTTGGACTTGGACATCTTGGTCATGCCGGAGTGCATCACTTCACGGCCTTCGAGGTCGACCGCCTTGGTGATGCGACCCTTGTCGTCGCGCTCAACCTTGACGTCGAGCGGACTGACCCAGACATTGCCGCCCTTCTCGTCCTTGTAGTAGAAGGCGTCAGCCAGCACCATACCCTGGCAGAGCAGGCGCTTGAACGGCTCGTCGCTGTTCACCAGGCCCGCATCACGCAGCAGCTTGTGGAAGAAGCGGGCGTAGAGCAGGTGCATACAGGCGTGCTCGATGCCACCGATGTACTGGTCCACCGGCAGCCAGTGGTTGGCAGCAGCCGGATCCAGCATGCCCTTGTCGTAGTCCGGGGAGCAGTAGCGGGCGTAGTACCAGGAGGACTCCATAAAGGTGTCAAAAGTGTCAGTTTCCCGGAACGCTTCCTGGCCGTTGTAGGTGGTCTTGGCCCACTCGGCATCGGCCTTGATCGGGCTCTGGATGCCATCCATCACCACGTCTTCCGGCAGCAGCACCGGCAGCTGATCTTCCGGGGTCGGCACCACTGTGCCGTCAGCCAGGGTCAGCATGGGGATGGGGGCGCCCCAGTAGCGCTGACGGGAGACACCCCAGTCGCGCAGACGGTAGTTGACGGTGCGCTTGCCGTGGCCGAGGGCTTCCAGCTTGTTGGCGATGGCATCGAAAGCGCCCTGGAAGTCGAGGCCGTCGAACTCGCCGGAGTTGAACAGCACACCCTTCTCGGCGTAGGCGGCTTCGATCACGTTCGGCGCTTCACCGTCGGCCTGCTTGATGACCGGCTTGATCTCGAGGCCGTACTTGGTGGCGAATTCGTGGTCGCGCAGGTCGTGACCCGGTACTGCCATCACGGCGCCGGTGCCGTAGTTCATCAGCACGAAGTTGGCGACCCAGACCGGCACCTTGCGGCCATCCAGCGGGTGAATGGCGTAGAGGCCGGTGGCCATGCCCTTCTTCTCCATGGTGGCGAGCTCGGCTTCGGCCACCTTGGTGTTCTTGCACTCTTCGATAAAGGCGGCAAGCTCCGGATTGCTTTCGGCAGCCTGCAGCGCCAGTGGGTGGCCGGCGGCGATGCCGACATAGGTCACGCCCATGAAGGTGTCCGGACGGGTGGTGTAGACCTCGAGATGCTCAGTTTGACCCTCGATGGCGAAGCTGATGTTGACCCCTTCGGAGCGGCCAATCCAGTTGCGCTGCATGGTCTTGACCATCTCAGGCCAGCCTTCCAGGTTGTCGATGTCGTTGAGCAGCTCTTCGGCGTAGTCGGTGATCTTGATGAACCACTGGGGGATCTCTTTCTGCTCCACCGGGGTGTCACAGCGCCAGCAGCAGTTGTCGACAACCTGCTCGTTGGCCAGCACCGTCATGTCGTTCGGGCACCAGTTGACGGAGGAGGTCTTCTTGTAGACCAGACCCTTCTCGTAGAGCTTGGTGAAGAACCACTGCTCCCAGCGGTAGTAGTCCGGCTTGCAGGTGGCCAGCTCGCGATCCCAGTCATAACCCAGACCCAGCATCTTCAGCTGGTTCTTCATGTATTCGATGTTTTCGTAGGTCCAGGGGGCCGGCGCAGTGTTGTTCTTGATGGCGGCGTTTTCCGCCGGCAGGCCGAAGGCGTCCCAACCGATGGGTTGCAGCACGTTCTTGCCATTGAGGCGTTGATAACGGGAGATCACATCACCTATGGTGTAGTTGCGAACGTGCCCCATGTGTAGACGACCAGACGGATAGGGGAACATGGAGAGGCAGTAGAACTTTTCCTTGTCTACTTTCTCCACCGCCTTGAAGGTTTTCTTGGCATCCCAGTGCTTTTGCACTGCTGGTTCTATGGATTGGGGAACGTATTGCTCTTGCATTGGTGACATCCGGATCTGTGAAATGGATAGATAAATCAGCTGGGAAATCGCAATAGAATACCCATATCCTGCGGCGGCAACAACCGCCAGCGTCCCTCGGGCCTTAAGCCGGGCTCGATCAGGGTTCAGTAGAGGAGTAACGGCCATGGACAAACGTCAAAAAGGGTACGAAGCCTTCATTGCCGAACTGCAGAAGCAGTGGCAAGAGACAGAACAGTTCCAGGGGGAGCGCCTCAACCGGATGATCGCCAAGGTACAGGCCTATCTGGAGGCGGCCGGGGATCTGACCCAGGACGAGCTGGCGCTGATCGCCGAGTATGTGAAGCGGGATCTGGGCAACTATGACGAGGGGCGCAAGGATGAGCAGGTGGAGGAGTCCGCCTTCATGCTGGCGCTCAAGGACACCGCCTGGTCCTGGCTGGCGGACGTGACCGACCGCACCCAGGTGGAGTGGCAGGAGCTGGCGGACGAGCTGGAGCACAAGGGGGTCTACCGCGCCGGTGACTGGGTGGGGCTCGGGGTCTTGGTGTGCGATCACTGCGAGTGGCGCCATACCGTGCTGCACCCCGAGCAGCTAGGCTCCTGTCCCGAGTGCGGGGCCGATGAGTATCACCGTGAGCCGCTCTCGCCCTGAGAACCTGTCCACACTCTTACTGCGAGGCCGTGATCAAGGCTCATGTGCTGCTCGGACTCACGTATATCTATACGCTCCGGTTCCTGCGCGGATCTTCACCTTGCTGACGACCTCTCGTTGCAGAGCCTGAACAGGTTCTGAGCGGGTATCAGACTGAACAGAAGAGAGGCGCCCCTGGGCGCCTCTCTTGTTTATCTGCCTTGTGTTGCCTCAGCCCTTGCGCGCCCAGGGGTGGGCGCGGGGACGCAGCCACAGGGCCAGTGCCAGCAGGGCGGCGGCCAGACCGTACATGGGCCAGCTGCCAAAGCGCAGATAGGGAGTCACGCCGTGGGCGGGACGCACCTCGGTGCGCAGCACGCCAGCCTCGAACTGCGGGATCTGGGCGATGATGCTGCCGTCGATCTCGGTGACTATGGTGATGCCGGTGTTGGTGTCGCGCAGCAGCGGGCGGGCCAGCTCGAGGGCGCGCATGCGGGCGATCTCCATGTGCTGCCAGGGACCGATGCTGGTGCCGAACCAGGCGTCGTTGGAGACGGTCAGCAGGAAGTCGGTATCCGGCTGCACGTTGCGGCGCACCTCATCCGGGAAGATGATCTCGTAGCAGATGGCGGCGGCAAACTTGAGCCCCTTGGCGATCAGGTTCGGTTGCACCTCGTCCCCGCGACTGAAGGAGGACATGGGCAGGTTGAAGAAGGGAGCGATGGGGCGCAGCAGATCTTCAAACGGCACGAACTCGCCGATGGGCAGCAGGTGATATTTGTAGTAGCGGTTCTTGTGCTGGTAGTAGTAGGACTCCTTGCCCTCCGCATCCTGCACTCCCATGCCGAGCACGGTATTGAAGAAGCGCTGCTGCTCGAGATCGTAATGGATGATCCCCGCCAGCAGGCCGGTATCGTTCACCTTCATCGCCTTGTCCAGGCTCTCCAGGTAGTTGCCCATCTCCTTCTCGATGGCCGGGATGGCGGATTCCGGCCAGACGATGATGTCGGCATCCTGGTTCTCGCGGCTGAGATCCTGATACTTGCGCACCGTCGGCACCAGGGCCTCCGGATCCCACTTGAGGGACTGCTCGATATTGCCCTGCACCAGCGCCACCTTGACCGGTTCACCTCGGGTCACCCAGTTGAGCTGCATCAGCCCCTGGGCGGCGCCCACCAGAGCCACCGGCACCAGCAACCAGGCCGGCTTGCGGCTCTGCCAGAGCAGCCAGAGGGCGGAGGCGGTCAGCAACAGCGCGAGGGTGATGCCCTGCACGCCGAGGATGGGGGCAAAGCCCTTGAGGGGCCCGTCGATCTGGCTGTAGCCGAACCAGAGCCAGGGGAAGCCGGTCATCACCCAGCCACGCAGCCAGTCGGCCATCAGCCAGAGCGCCGGGAAGGCGAGCAGCCAGCGGCTCCAGTGACGTTCGCGGAAGAAACGGGCAAACAGCCAGCAGGCCAGGGTCGGATAGAGCGCCAGATAGGCCGACAGCCCGGCCAGCAGCACGAAGGCGACCGGCAGGGCGATGCCGCCGAACATGGTCATGCTGACGTGGATCCACCACAGCCCCGGCAAAAACAGCCCCATGGCGTAGCCAAAGCCGCGCCAGGCAGCCTGCTTGGGGGTGGCCTTGTCCAGCAGGGCATAGAGGCCGAGCAGGGACGGGATCACCAGCGGCCAGTAGTTGAAGGGGGAGAAGGCCAGCACGGCGATGGCGCCAGAGGCCATGGCAAACAGGCTGGTCAGAAGTTTCGATTTTGCGGGCTGTAATTTCACGGGCGATGAGGCTCGGATTGGACTGCTATGGGTTGAATGGCCGGTATCTTAACCCGTAAAGGCGGTCAACGGCGAGCCTCCCGGCCGACGGCCCGAAGCGAGGGGATAAAAGGGTGATGACGGGCCCGGTAGCCGGTGGGAAACAGGGGTTGTATGTGGTCAAACGAACAGCGCCCCGACGGGCGGGGCGCTGTTGACTCGAACCAGGGCTTATTGGGCCTCGGACTGGGCCGCGACATGATTGTCGGGGATCTTCACCTGCAGCTGCTGCAGACGACGCTTGTCGGCATGCATCACCTTGAACAGGTAGCCGTCCAGCTCGATCTCCTCGCCCTTCTTGGGAAGGTGGCTGAAGGCGTGCATCACCAGACCGCCGACGGTATCCACCTCTTCATCGCTGAACTGGGTGCCAAAGAAGTCGTTGAAATCCTCGATCTCGGTGAGGGCGCTCACCGAGAAGACCCGTTTGCTGATGCGGCGGATCTCGTCCGGCTCGTCTTCGATGTCGTCGAATTCGTCGTCGATCTCGCCGACGATGAGCTCAAGGATGTCCTCGATGGTCACCAGACCTGAGACGCCGCCGAACTCGTCCACCACGATGGCCATGTGGTAGCGTTCTTCGCGAAACTCCTTGAGCAGCCGGTCGACCCGCTTGCTCTCGGGCACGATCACCGTGGGGCGCAGGATATTCTCCAGTTGCAGCGGCTCGCTGGCGTGGTGGCCGCCGAACCCGAACGGCAGCAGATCCTTGGCGAGCAAGATGCCCTCCACGTGATCCTTGTCCTCGTTGATCACCGGGAAGCGGGAGTGGCCCGACTCGATGATCACCGGCAGGATCTCGTCCACCGGCTGGGACTTCTCGATGGTCACCATCTGGGAGCGGGGGATCATGATGTCGCGCACGCGCAGCTCGGCAATTTCGAGCACCCCCTCGATCATGTCCTTGGTGTCCTGATCGATGAGATCGCGCTCTTCGGCGTCGGCTATCACTTCCACCAAATCGTTGCGGTCTTTTGGCTCGCCCTGGAAGAGTTGGCTGAGTTTGTCGAGCCAGGTTTTCTTCGGCGAGCCGGTACTAGGGTGATCGTCGGTCATTTTCTCTCTTGGTTACTCGTATGAACACACTTGAAATCGTTGTGGCTATATGAGGATGGCCATCGGCTGTTTCAAGGCGATGACCATCCCGCGGTTTACTCTTCGTCGTTCAGATAAGGATCGGCGAAACCGAGCTCCTGCATGATGTCGCGCTCGAGCGCTTCCATCTCTTCGGCCTCGTCATCCTCGATATGGTCATAACCTAGCAGATGGAGACTGCCGTGCACAACCATATGGGCCCAGTGGGCCATCAGCGGCTTGCCCTGCTCAATGGCTTCGCGCTCCACCACCTGGCGGCAGATCACCAGATCGCCCAGCAGCAGCAGTTCCAGACCGGGCGGTGCCTCGAACGGGAAGGAGAGCACGTTGGTGGGCTTGTCCTTGCCGCGATAGGTGAGGTTGAGCTCGTTGCTCTCCGCCTCGTCGACGATGCGCACCGTCACTTCGGCCTCCTGCTGGAAGCCGAGAATGGTGCCGTCGAGCCAGCCCTGCAGCTGGGCCTCGCTCGGCAGGCCGTCGGTGCTGGCACTGGCCAGTTGCAGATCCAGGGTCACGCTCATTGGGCACTCTCTTTACTGGTGTGGGTGGCGATTTTGTCGGCCGCCTGTTTGGCATCGAACGCCTCGTAGGCCTGCACGATGCGGGCCACCACAGGGTGGCGCACCACGTCGGCGGACTGGAAGAAGTTGAACGACAGGCCGTCGACATTCTGCAGCACTTCCAGCGCGTGGCGCAGGCCCGACTTCTGGTTGCGGGGCAGGTCTATCTGGGTGATGTCACCGGTGACCACCGCCTTGGAGTTGAAGCCGATGCGGGTCAGGAACATCTTCATCTGCTCGGTGGTGGTGTTCTGGGCCTCGTCCAGGATGATGAAGGCGTCGTTGAGGGTGCGGCCGCGCATGTAGGCGAGCGGCGCCACTTCGATGATGTTGCGCTCCATCAGCTTCTCCACCCGCTCAAAGCCCAGCATCTCGAACAGGGCGTCGTAGAGCGGGCGCAGGTAAGGGTCCACCTTCTGGGAGAGATCGCCGGGCAGGAAGCCGAGCTTCTCGCCCGCTTCCACCGCCGGCCGGGTCAGCAGGATGCGACGGATCTCCTGGCGCTCCAGCGCATCCACCGCCGCCGCCACCGCCAGATAGGTCTTGCCTGTTCCTGCAGGGCCTATGCCGAAGCAGATGTCGTGGCGCACGATATTGGCGATGTACTGGGCCTGGTTGGGGCTGCGCGGCTTGATGAGGCCACGCTTGGTCTTGACCGTCACCTCCTTGCCGTAGGGGATGCTCGGCGCCGGCTCGTCATCCTGCTCCAGCACCCGCGACTCCAAAATGGCCAGATGGACCATGTCGGGGGTGATGTCGGTCACCTTGCCGCCCTTGAGCGGCTGGGTTTCCACATAGAGATGCTTGATGATGACGGCGGCCGCGTCCACCTGGGCTTGCTTGCCCAGCAGCTGGAAGTGGTTGTCGCGGTAGCTGATCTCGACGCCGAGGCGGCGCTCCAGCTGTTTGATGTTGTCATCGAACGGGCCGCACAGACTGGCGAGACGCTGGTTGTCGGCGGGTTCCAGATGCAGATTCAGGGTCGAGAGGTGTCGGCTCAAAGTGTCCTCGTCTTGACGCGACCCCATCCGGCCGGGGCCGGATGGGGTGAACAGATTAGTGGGGAGTGAAGGCGGCCACGCCCAGCTGGTCCGGTACGTTGTCCGGGCGGCGGGCCAGGATTTCGCTCGGGGCGGTGGCGATGCGCAGGTTCATCTCGTTCTCGCCGCGCAGGAATTTGCCGCGCAGGGAGTTGGGGCGCACCTCGGTGATCTCCACGTCGGCAAAGCCGCCGATCAGGGTGTGCGGGCCTTCGAAGTTGACCACCCGGTTGTTCTCGGTGCGGCCGCACAGCTGCATGGGGTCGAGCTTGGAGGGCCCTTCCACCAGGATGCGCTGGGTGGAGCCCAGCATGGCGCGACCAATCTGCATCGCCTGGTTGTTGATGACGTGCTGCAGGCGGCTCAGGCGGGCTTTCTTCACCTCCATGTCGACATCATCGGGCAGGTCGGCGGCCGGGGTACCGGGGCGCGGGCTGTAGATGAAGCTGAAGCTCATGTCGAAGTTGATATCCTCGATGAGTTTCATGGTGGCCTCGAAATCCTCGTCCGTCTCGTTCGGGAAGCCGACGATGAAGTCGGAACTGATGGTGATGTCGGGACGGGCGGCGCGCAGGCGGCGGATCTTGGACTTGTACTCCAGCACGGTGTGCGGGCGTTTCATCATGGTCAGGATGCGGTCGGAGCCACTCTGCACCGGCAGGTGCAGGAAGCTGACCACTTCCGGGGTGTCCTTGTAGACCTCGATGATGTCGTCGGTGAACTCGATGGGGTGGCTGGTGGTGTAGCGAATGCGGTCGATGCCGTCGATGGCGGCCACCAGTCGCAGCAGCTCGGCGAAGGTGCAGATGCCGCCGTCGAAGGTCGGGCCCCGGTAGGCGTTGACGTTCTGGCCGAGCAGGTTCACTTCGCGCACGCCCTGCTGGGCGAGCTGGGCAATTTCATAGAGCACGTCGTCGAGCGGACGGCTCACCTCCTCGCCGCGGGTGTAGGGCACCACGCAGAAGGAGCAGTATTTGGAGCAGCCTTCCATGATGGAGACGAAGGCGGTCGCCCCTTCGGCGCGCGGCTCGGGCAGGCTGTCGAACTTCTCGATTTCGGGAAAGGCGACGTCCACCTGGGCGCCACGTCCCTCCTGTACCTGCTTGATCATGGTGGGCAGGCGATGCAGGGTCTGCGGACCGAACACTATGTCCACATAGGGGGCGCGGGTGCGAATGTTGTCCCCCTCCTGGGAGGCGACACAGCCGCCCACGCCGATCACCAGACCGGGCTTGTTCGCTTTCAGTTTTTTCCAGCGTCCCAGCTGGTGGAACACCTTCTCCTGCGCCTTTTCGCGGATGGAGCAGGTGTTGAGCAGCAAGACGTCTGCCTCTTCAGGCTCTTCGGTCAGCGTGTAGCCATTGCTGGCATCCAACAGGTCGGCCATCTTGGACGAGTCGTACTCGTTCATCTGGCAGCCCCAGGTTTTAATGTGAAGTTTCTTGCTCATTGCTTCTCTTGACTTGTTTTGAATGCGGCATGGTCAAAGGACCGGGCATTTTACTCCGCAATCCGGAGACTGCCTAGCAAATATCCAGCCCGCCATGGCCGGAACGCAGCCGTAGCCGCCCCGAGAGTCATCGGCTTTCTCCTTGATTTGGCGCACTAATTCTCCACGGCCTTCACTGTTTCTCGGCGCCCCTTGCGTTATCATGTGACCATTCGGTCCGGCTGCGCTCTCCCCTTGCCCGGGCCCACCCCTTGCAGGAATCAAGTTATGGAACAGTGTGATATCGCCATCGTCGGGGCCGGCATGGTCGGCGCCGCCACCGCCTGTCTGCTGGCGGCGCAGGGCCTCTCCATCCGGGTCATCGAGACCCGGTTGCCGGAGCAGTACGCCCCCGAGCAGCCGCTGGATCTGCGGGTCTCCGCCATCAGTCAGGCTTCGGTGGCGCTGCTGGAGCAGGCCGGTGCCTGGCAACACCTGCAACAGATGCGGCTGTGCCCCTATCGCCGGTTGGAGACCTGGGAGCTGGATGGCTTCGCCACCCACTTCAACGCCGCCGACCTCGGCCTGCCCCAGCTCGGCTACATTATCGAGAACCGGCTGGTGCAGCTGGCGCTGCTCAGACGCATGGAAGATTTCCCCAACATCCAGACCCATACCCCGGCGGCGGTGACCAGCCTGCGCCAGGGCGCGGACGAGGCGGTGCTGACCCTGGATGATGGCAGCGAGCTGGCCGCCCGCTGGGTGCTGGCCTGCGATGGCGCCGAATCCCGCACCCGCCAGCTGGCCGGCATCGGGGTGTCGCGTTTTGAATACCGCCAGCACTGCATGCTGATCAACATCGACACCGACTTCGAGCAGGAAGACATCACCTGGCAACAGTTCACCCCGAGCGGCCCGCGCGCCTTCCTGCCGCTGCCGGGCCGGCACGGTTCCCTGGTCTGGTATGACAGTCCGGCCCGTATCCGGGCGCTGGCGGCCATGAGCAACGAGGGGCTGGCCGTCGAGGTGCGCCGCCACTTCCCGGCTCGCCTCGGTGGTTTTTCCGTGACCGGCAAGGGGAGTTTCCCGCTGGTGCGCCGTCACGCCAACGACTACCACGCCGGCCGGGTGGTGCTGCTGGGCGATGCCGCCCACACCATCAACCCGCTGGCGGGGCAGGGGGTCAACCTCGGCTTCAAGGATGTGGCCTGCTGGGCGGATCTGTTGCACAGTGCCGGTACCGAGTGGCACAAGCCCGAGCTGGCGATCCGCTATGAACGGCGGCGCCGCCCGGACAACCTGCTGATGCAGTCGGGGATGGATCTCTTCTACGGCGTCTTCAGCAACGAGATAGGCCCGCTCAAGCTGGCCCGCAACCTGGCCCTCAATCTGGCGGACAAGGCGGGCCCGCTCAAGGAGATGGCGCTACGCTATGCGCTGGGGCTGGTTTAAGGCGCGTGGCGCCATCATGAGGGAGGAGAGCCCATGAACAAGGCATTGCTGGTGATCGATTTCATCAACGACATCGCCCACCCGGACGGGCGCATTGCCGCCTCGGCGGCCCATGTGCTGGAGCAGGACGCCATCGCGCACGCCAACCAGGCGCTGGCCCATGCCCGCGCCCACGGCTGGCTGGTGGTGCAGATCAAGGTGGGCTTTGACCCGCACTATCTGCTGCAGCCCAAGGGCTCCCCCATGTTTGGCCGGGCCCACCAGTTCGGGGCGCTGTCGCTGGCCGACCCCGGCACCGACTTTCACCCTGATCTGGACGTGCAACCCGGCGATCTGGTGCTGACCAAGCACAGGGTCAGCCCCTTCTACGGCACGGCGCTGGAGCCGGCGCTACGGGCCAATCGCATCGAGCACCTCTATTTGTGCGGGGTGAGCACTGGCTGGGCCATTCAGGCGGCGGCGCGGGAGGGTCACGATCGGGATTACGCCATCACCATCCTGGAAGATGCCTGCGCGGCGGCGGATGCCAACGAGCACCACGCCTCGCTGCGTCTGCTCGGCCGCATCGCCGAGATCATCAAGGTGGCCCAGCTGGCCTGATCCCGGCGGCAGGCGGAGCTTGCTCACTGTTTTGACATTTTGTCTGCGGCCCCCTGTCGGGCCGCAGCCATTTTGGGCAACATGAAGCGAGCATCGATGGCCACAAGGATGGGGACATGCGTGATCAGGGACGGATCGTGCGCTGGAACGAGGCGCGCGGCTTTGGTTTTATCGCGCCCGAGCAGGGCGAGGGTGCCCCGAAAGGGGCCGAACTGTTCGTGCACATCTCGGCACTGAGGTGCGACGGCCTGCCGCCCATGGCGGGGGAGCGGGTCTCCTACCTGGTGGGGGCCGGCCAGGATGGCAAGCCCAGGGCCGAGCAGGTGTTTTTCCCCGAGCGTCCCCTGTCGCTGGCAGACGGCAATGAGAGTCGACCCACGCTGGCGGGTCGCCGCATGTCGGAGGGCAATCGCATCCCGGCGGGCCGCGGGCCTACCCCGCAGCACACACGTCCTCGCCCCGCCAACCGGCGCCGCAGCCACTGGCGCGGCAAGCTCATCCCGCTGCTGGTGCTGGTCGGGATCTTCTCCCTCTACTCCCGCTTCTCGGCCGAGTCGGTCTCACCTACCGCCACTTCCTCGTTCAGCCAGGCAGAGGTCGACCCCTCGGACCACCCGCAGCAGGCCGCCACCTTCGTCCGCCAGTGCGACGGTCGGCAGTACTGCTCCCAGATGACCTCCTGCGAGGAGGCGACCTGGTTTTTGCAAAACTGCCCCAATACCAGGATGGACGGCGAGGGCGACGGCATCCCCTGCGAGCGGCAGTGGTGTGGCCACTAGCGGGCTCGGGAGCCGACTCAAGTCGTTGATCATCTATCATTATCTTGCTGGTCGGGTCATGGCAGGTGTGGCCCCGGTCATTGGCAACACGCGGACGGGCCGGGATGGCTCCGGTTGCCGCGGCCATGCCGGGGACGTCGTTTTTGGGTGAGGAGTGCGGTCATGGCGGACTATTTTCAGGGCTCACTGTTTCACTTCTCCGATCGGGCGCAATACCTGGCCGCGCTGCTCAATTCGCTGGAGGAGCAGATCTCGGTGATCGACCGGGACGGCGTCATCCACTACACCAACCTCGCCTGGAATCGCTTTGCCGAGCAGAATGGCATGCCGGCAAGCTATGACTGGCTGGGGGTCAACTACTTGCGGGTGTGCGACAACTCGGTGGAGCCGCTGGCCCTGATGGCGGCGGAGGGGATCCGGCGGGTGCTGCGCCATGAACAGCAGCACTTTCATCTGGAGTACCCCTGTCACAGCCCGGACACCCAGCGCTGGTTCATGATGCGGGTCTCCGCCATCCCGGGTATCGAGGTCGAGTTCTACACCATCAGCCACATCAACGTCACGGAGCGCAAGCTGCAGGAGCTGGACATGGCCTACCTCTCCCTGCACGACCCGCTGACCGGGCTGGCCAACCGGCGACTGTTCAACAGCTTTTTGCACAACGAGTGGCGGCGCAGCATGCGCGAACAGACCCCGCTCTCCTTCATCATGCTGGATCTGGACAACTTCAAGCTGTGCAACGACCACTTCGGCCATCAGGTGGGGGATGACTTCTTGCAGCAGGTGGGTCGGCTGCTGAGCACCTTTTGCCAGCGAGCCACCGATCTGCCGAGCCGTTTCGGCGGCGACGAGTTTGCCCTGATCCTCGGCAACACCGGGGCAGAGGCCGCCGCCCGCATGGGGGAGGCCATTCGTCTCGGCATCGGCGAGCTGCTGATCCAGGGGGCGGACACCCTTAGGCTCAGCGCCAGCGTCGGCATCGCCACCCTGCTGCCGCAGCAGGCCCGCGTCTCGGAGGAGGAGCTGCTGAGCGCCGCCGACATGGCGCTCTATCTGGCCAAGCAGGGGGGCAAGAATCGTTGCCACAACGTCAGCTGCAGTGCCCTGCCATCCCCCTGATATCCCTCGTTTTATCCTGCCTGCGACCCTGCTCTCTATGAACGATTCTGCTTGCTGTTAACGCTGTGGCCCGGCCGGCTGCGGCTCGGGATGGGCGTCGACGACCAGTTGCAAGAAACGATCGCGGATCGGGTCGGCAAAGTCAGGGTTCCACACCAGGCTTATCTCCCACTCGGAGCAGGGGCCGGAGAGGGGATAGAGGGTGACGTCCCGGCCCGCGATGAAGCTGACGCTGCGCGGCAGGATGGCGTTGCCGATGCCGGCGGCCACCAGCGCCACCAGGGTCTGGATATCTTCTGCCTCCTGCACCATGCCGGTCAGCCGGTTGGCGCCGAGGAAGCTGGCGATCTGCTGGCTGAGGCCGGGGCAGCGGTGTCCCACCATCTGCAGCAATGGCTGGCTGGCCAAGGCTTGCTCGATGTCGAAGGCGGCCGGATCCGGCTGCGTCATCTGGGTCGGCACCGCCAGCACCAGCCGGTCGGTCAGCAACCTGTGCTCCCTAAGCTGCGGGGCCTGGGGCCGGCGCATGAAGCCGAGCTGCAGCTGGCCCGACAGCAGCCGCTCCTGCTGGATGGCGGAGGTCATGTCCTGCAGGTGCACCATCACATCGGGGGCCTGCTGTTTGAAGCGGGCCACCAGCGCCGGCGCCAGCGCAAAGCTCGACAGTCCGAAACCAATCTTGAGTCGTCCGGCAATGCCGCTGGCCAGCGCCAGGGCGTGGCGCTCAAAGCCCTTGCCATGCTCGACCAGCGCCCTGGCCTGGGTGAGCAGCTGGGTGCCGATGGCGGTCAGCTCGGCGCCGTGGCGCCCCCGGTTGAACAGGGTGCTGCCGAGGGTCTGTTCCAGCCCCTGGATCTGCTTGGTGAGCGCCGGCTGGGTGATGAACAGGCGGTTGGCGGCCTCCCGGTAGTTGGCGGTCTCCGCCAGGGTCACGAAGGCCTGCAGCTGTCTCAAATCGAATTTCATTCTGTTTGGTTATCGAAAGTGGCCATTTTGTGATTATAAATTATCTAACTGCCTTGTTCTAATAGACCTGAAGCGGGCCCTGTCGGCCCCGTCAGCTTGCTAACAAGGAGTCATTCATGCCTGCCGAACGCTATCTGTTTTTGATCAAGGGAGATCTGGTGCTGGCCCAGCCGCTGGCTGCACCGGAGACGGGGGAGCTGCTGACCAGCCTGTTGCAGCAGGGCTTTGCGGTGGGTCCGCTGCAAGTCTGGGCGAGCAATGCCGAGCAGGCGCTGGCCTGTTATGAGCAGGCAGCCCAGCGGCGGGCCTTCGGCGATATTCTGGCCGGGGCCGAACCCGCCGTGGCCGGAGCCGTTTCATGAGCATACTCACGCTGCGGGCCCGCGCCCTGCTGCTGGACATGGATGGCACCCTGGTGCACTCCACCGGCGAGGTGGAGACGGTGTGGCGGCTCTGGTGTCGCCGCCACCGGCTGGATCCCGAGCCCGTGCTGGCCATGTGCCACGGGGTGCGCTCGCGGGAGGTGATCCGCACCCTGGCTCCGCAGCTCGACCTGGCGCAGGAGGTGGCCCTGCTCGATGATCTCGAGATCCATCACACCGGCCAGGCCGAGGCCCTCGCCGGCGCCCGGACCCTGCTGGCAAGTCTGCCCGTCGAGCGCTGGGCGCTGGTGACCTCCGCCAGTCAGCGGGTGGCCAGGCATAGGCTGCGCAGCGCCGGTCTGCCGCTGCCCGCCCTGCTGGTGGGGGCCGAGGATGTGGAGTACGGCAAGCCGGATCCCGACCCCTATCTGCTGGCGGCCGAGCGTCTGGGGCTGGCTGCCGCCGATTGCCTGGTGTTTGAAGATGCGCCCGCCGGCATCAGCAGCGCCCTGCGGGCGGGTTGCCGGGTGGTACAGGTGGGGGGCAGGCAGCGGCTCAGTCCTGGTATCAGCGCCCTGATCCAGGACTGGCGCCAGGTGAGTGTGGTGGTGGAGGCTGAGGGTCTGCAGCTGACGCTGCTCACCTGACAACAAAAAGCCCCCGCGAGCGGGGGCCTGAGTGGCGATGTGACTATTACTTGAACACGCGAAAACGCACGGCGTCGTCCATGAAGGTCTTGTCACCGGCCGGTTGCTGGATGCTGCCAAAGGGCATCTGGGCGCGCAGCAGCCAGCTGGCGGGCAGGTTCCACTCCTTGCGCACCGCCTCGTCGATGAGCGGGTTGTAGTGCTGCAGGGAGGCGCCGATCTTCTCCTGGGCCAGAGTGGTCCAGACCGCAAACTGGGCGATGCCGGTAGCATGTTCCGACCAGATGGGGAAGTTGTCGGCGTAGAGGGCGAATTTTTGCTGCAGATCCTTGATGACGTCGGTGTCTTCGAAAAACAGCACTGTGCCGACACCTGCGCGGAAGCTGCCATTCACCTTGGCTTCGCTCTGGGCGTAGGCTTCCGGCGGCACTATCTTCTTCAGCTCTGCCTTGACGATATCCCACAGCTTGTGATGCTGGGCACCAAACAGGATGACGGCGCGGGAGCTCTGGGAGTTGAACGAGGAGGGACTGTGCTTGATGGCGTCCTGGATGAGGGCGGTCAGCTGCTCCGGCGTATGGGAAACCTGGTCACCCAGGGCATAGATGGTACGACGTACTTTGATCTGTTCGATAAACGGACTGCTCATAACATCTCCTTTGTTTGACGGGGAATCGTCTTCGGTGATCCTTGGCAAGGCCATCCGGCTCCGATTGCTCGAGTTGTAGACTATAACACCCTCTTGCGGGTTAGCCGTCAACGCACAGTGGTCACTGTTTTTACTTTTTGTTGATATACATATCTACCGTATGGATGAGCAGTATCACGTTTATGTGTTTTTTGTCAGTTAGCCGAAATCCGGCTGATATCAATCAATGAATAATTCCGTTTGAGCACCATAAAATTCTCGCATTCCAGTTTTTGTTGCGGAGTGTTGATGATCCAGTGGTTGGTTAGTCGGCGTTATTATCTGTTGACCTCGTTTACCCTCTTGTTGGGGGCCCTGATGCTGGTGGTCACCCTTATCCTGGCGATGGCCAGCTATCTGCGCAGCATCGACAAGACGGTGACCGGTTACGGTCACATGCTCTCCTCCCTCGAAGCGGCCCTGATCCACGAGCTGGTGCTGGCCAACCAGCGTCAGATCGCCGTGCTGGAGGCGTCGCTGGACAAGGCCGCCATCGCCCGCGGCGAGCCGGCCGACAACCCGCTCTGGGCCATTGCCCACCAGATCAAGCGCGACAGCCACTACATCTACTTCTATCACCCGCAGACGGATCGCCTCAGCAGCTACCCTGCCTGGCAGCAGCCGGTCGAGTATCGTGCCGTCAGCCGGCCCTGGTATCGGGCATTGTCGATGCCGGGGGCGGATCTCGTCTGGCTCGGCCCCTATCCGGCGTTCGACACCCAAAAGCCGATCCTGACCCTCATCAAGCGGGTAAAGGGGCTGGATGATCAACTGCTCGGCCTGCTGATGGTCGACATGTCCTTCAACACCATCGAACAGGCGTTGCAGCGGGCCATGGGCAGCAACCGGGCGGCCATCTACATCAGTGCGCGGGAGGACGGAAAGCTGGTGGTGGGCAGCAACATGGGGCTCTATCAGCCGTCAGCGGCCGAGCCGGGCGGTGCGGACAACGGGCTGGCGGTGATCTGGCACGGCAGCCACCTGCGCCGCGAGCTGGAGGATATCGACTGGGATCTCAACATCTATCTGCCGCCAAGGCTGTTTCATGACGACCTTGAAGAAGCCCTGCTGATGGTGGCGCTGCCGCTGCTCCTGCTGTTTGCCATCTGGTTTTGCAGCATCAACTTTCTGGTGCGGGTGTTCAATCAGGAGCAGGCGCTGGTGGCGGGCTCGCTGACCGGCATAGTGCGGGATCCGACCCAGGCCAAGAGACCCGGCCGGCTGAAGACCTGGTTCGTACACGACAGCCTCAGCGAGATAGATCAGGTGTGGGCGAGTTTTCTGCAGGGGCAGGATGCGCTGCTGCACGATCCCCTCACCGGCATCATGAACCGGCGGGCCTTCACCCAGCGTCGCGCCGAGCTGGAAGAGCGCGCGACACCCCACTGGCTGCTGCTGTTCGACGTGGATCACTTCAAGCGCATCAACGACAGCTGGGGGCATGCGGTGGGGGATGGCGTGCTCTGCCGGGTGGCCGAACTGCTGGTGACCGAGCTTGGCAGCGGCGGCGTCTTCCGGGTCGGGGGGGACGAATTTGCTGCCCTGCTGCCCTGGCCGCGCGGCGAGCTGGAGGCGGGGCTGACCCGGTTGCTGACCAGGGTGCGCAACCAGCGCTGGCGCGAGTTTCACGAGGCGGTGACCCTGAGTGTGGGCGGCGCCCACTGCCCGGAGGACGGGGCCTTGCTGTTCGAGCGGGCCGACGAGTGCCTCTACCGGAGCAAACGGCTGGGGCGCGACGGCTGGTCGCTGACGCAGTGGCCCCGGCCGGACGGAGATGCTGACAGATCCTGTCATATCGATCATGGGTGAGCGGGAGCGCCCTGCCCGGGGGGCCGGGTGACGTCCCCGCTGCTATTTCACAGCATCTGTTTTTTAGTAAGCAAATTCAAAAGGTTAATGACGATCTGTTCAACGCGGCAGGTCGTGCCTGGCCGGGTGTCGCTCTGCTGCGACAGTGGCGCCCTTTGCCGGGAATCGTATAGTTCGGGGAAATTAATCAGGTTTGACAGGAGTACCCCATGGAGATGAACAAGCACGGCATGCGCGCCCTGGCCCTGTTGGGCTCACTGCTGCTGGCCAGCGGTGCGGCGCAGGCGTCGGAGACCCTCAACACCATCCTGGGCGGCGGTGCGGGCGGCGTGGCCGGCACCATGATCGGCAAGGAGCTGGGCGGTGACACCGGCGCCCTGGTGGGGGCGGCACTGGGCGGAGCGGCCGGTGGCGCGGCCACGGCCAACAAGGGCAACAAGAATGAAGCGGCGCTGGGCGGGGCCGTCGGGGCGCTGGGCGGGGCCGCCATCGGCAAGAGCGTGGGCGGCAGCACGGGTCAACTGATCGGGGCCGGCGTCGGCGGGGCCAGCGGCTCTGCCATCGGGGCCAAGACCGGGGATGGCCACAAGAGCAACGATCGCTACTACGACGATGACCACAGGCACTACAAGAAACACAAGAAGCACAAGAAACACAGATGGCACGACGATGATTGATCGCAGCCAGCATTGAGAGAGGGGCCGACGGGCCCCTCTCTCGTTTTGGTCACCAGAGGGTTCACACCAGCCGGTGCTGGCGGCGCCCCTCGGCGAAGGCGTTGATGTTGTCGATCAGCTGATCGGCGAGGCGCTGCATCGACTCCTCGCTGGCCCAGGCCACGTGAGGGGTGAGGATGAAGTGGGGGTACTGCAGCGCCTTCATCAAGGGGTGGTCGGGGGGCGGCGGCTCGACGCTCGCCACGTCGAAACCGGCGCCGCCGAGGCGACCGTTGGCCAGCGCTAGCAGCAGGGCCTCCTCATCCACCAGACCGCCGCGGCCGACGTTGATCAGCAGGGCACCCGGCTTCATCAGCCCCAGCTCCCGCTCGCCGATGAGGTTGCGGGTATAGGGGGTGAGCGGGCAGTGCAGGCTGATGACGTCGGCGCTTTGCAGCAGCTCGTCCAGCGGCAGTCGATCCTCGTCGTGGCTGGCGCCGACCTGGCTCTGGGCGTAACGCACCTCCATGCCGATCCCCCTGGCCCGCTCGCCGAGGGCCTGGCCGAGGGTACCCTTGCCGATGATGCCGAGCCGCTTGCCGTGCAGATCCGTGATGTGGTGATCGAAGAAGCAGAACTGGCCGCTCTGCTGCCAGCGCCCCTCCAGCAGCGACTGGCGCCAGCAGAAGAGGTTGCGCGCCAGGGCCAGCATCAGCGCCATGGCGTGCTCCGGTACCGAGGGGCCCGAGTAGTTGCGGATGTTGCATACCCCGACGTTGGCGGCGCGGCACGCCTCCAGATCCACGTTGTCGCTGCCGGTGGCCGCCAGCGCGATGAGTCTGAGCTCCGGCAGCTGGGCCAGCTCGGCTGCGCCGATGCGCACCTTGTTGATGATGGCGATGCTGGCGTCTTTGAGCCGCGCCACTACCTGTTCGGGGGCCGTGCTCGGGTAGCTCTGCCAGTGATGGGGAAAGTCGGGGTGGCGCAGGGTGATGCCGGTATCCAGGGTATCGCTGTCGAGAAACACAATTTGCTGCATGAAGCCTCCTGCCGTTGAGGCGTCCATGATGCCAAACATCGGCGGCCGAGGGCCAGTTTGCTGCACCTCAAGGCCTTGGCAATCGCGCCGGATGTGAGACAGGCGGCATTTTTGGCGTCAGAGCCAGCCGAGGTGGGTGAGCCAGCCCTGGATCCGGGTTGGCGTTTCATCCAGCTCCAGCAGGGCGTAGGGGCGGTAGTTGAGCTTGTGGCTGCGGCGGCTCTCGCTTCTGCGCGCCTCGGCGGCCAGCAGCGGCCAGCGTCCGCCATCCTCCTGATAGAGGTCGAGGGTCGGCATGGTGGCCTGGGCGATCTCCTTGGCGAAGATCTGGTTGCTCTGCTGGTCGGGGAAGAAGCCGTCGAGCAGCACCAGCGCATCGGGGGCGGGCAGCTGTTCGCTGGCGATGAGGTTGGTGGCCCAGGCGGCGCCTGTGCCCTGTGCCAGTATCAGCTTGAAGCCCCCCTCCTGCAGCTTGGCGTCTCCCAGCTTGCTGATGCGGGTGGCAAACTGCTTGCGAAAGTCGTCGATGGCCTGCTGTTTCTTCTCGGCGGCGGGGTCAAATTCGGTTTGCTGCGGTGAGGGGAGCAGCAGCAGGGTGTCGAAGCCGAGCCGGCCGAGGGCCCGGGTCAGCTGCCACAGCTGGCCGCTGCGCTGCCAGTCGGGCAAGAGGATGGCGAGCCCCACGTAGCTGTCGCTGTCGTGCTTGGCAAACAGCACCGTCTGCTTGTCGATCTGGGTGCTGTTGGGCAGCCCCTGCCAGTCGCTGTTCTGCCAGTAGTCGAGCGGCGTGAGCGGTGTGCCCTCGCTGGCCTGCAAGGGGTTGCCTGCCAGCAGGGTCAGTAACAGCAGTGATAAGAACAGTCTGGCCATAGTGCGCTCCCCCGGTTATTCGGGTTAGCGGCACCAGGCCGGATTTCTGAAGGGGAAGTGGCAGCGCTAGCGTGACGGCCGCTTGAGGCTTGCCAGCCCGGCCAGCTGCCGGTCGTGCAGGGGGGAGAGCAGCAGCAGGGCGCTGACGGCGCCAATCAGGGCGAAGAACATGTCGGACTGGGTATCCCAGGGATCGCCCTGGGTGCCGAGAAACTCATCCGCCCCCTGACCGAGCGCAAGGGCCGCCCCCCACTCGATGAACTCGTAGGTGGCGCTGATGGCGAGCACCACGCAGACCACCAGAAACGCCAGCATGCGTCGGCCCTGCACATAATCTCCGCGCAGCAGGACCTCCCGGCCCACCAGGGCGGGCACGAAGCCCTGGAAGAAGTGGCCAATCTTGTCATAGGGGTTGCGACCGAGCTCAAGCCACTGCTGCAGTTCGAACCCGAGCGGGACACGGGCGTAGGTATAGGCGCCACCCAGCATCAGCACCATGGCGTGCAGGGTGATGCACAGATAGAGCAGGCTGGTGAGCGGAAAAGAGCGGTGCGTCAGGACAAGCAGCGGCATGGCGATGAGCACGGGCGCGACCTCCATCAGCCAGGTCGCCCTGTCATAGGGTTGCCAGCCGGAGAGGAGCAGCAGTAGCAGGGTCAACAGCAACAACAGCGCTTTGTGCAGGGATGTCATGGGGCGCTCCGAGGGATGGCAAAAGCCAGCATGTCCCATTTAGCCATGTTTGCGCCGCGAATACAGCCAGGGGGCCTATGCGCCCATAAAAAAAGCGAGCCGACGGCTCGCTTTTTTACCACTGATCCAAGGGGTCAACTTAGTTGACGCGACGCTTGAACTCACCGGTGCGGGTATCGATTTCGATCTTGTCACCGATCTCTACGAAGGCGGCAACGGCCAGCTCGTAGGTGGTGCCCTTCAGACGGGCAGGCTTGGTCACTTTACCGGAGGTGTCGCCACGGGCAGCCGGCTCGGTGTACTCAACTTCGCGCACGATGGTGGTCGGCAGCTCTACGGAGATGGCTTTCTCGTTGTAGAAAGTCACTTCACACAGATCTTCCATGCCGTCTACCAGGTAGTTCAGCGCGTCACCCAGGTTGTCTTTCTCGACGTCGTACTGGTTGTATTCGGTATCCATGAATACGTACAGCGGGTCGGAGTAGTAGGAGTAGGTGCACTCTTTACGTTCCAGCTGAACAACGTCCAGCTTGTCGTCGGCCTTGAAGACGGTCTCGGTGGCGCTGCCGTTCAGCAGGCCTTTCAGCTTCATTTTGACCACGGCGGAGTTACGGCCGGATTTGTTGAATTCAGCCTTCTGGACCACCATCGGCTCGGTGCCGATCATGACTACGTTACCAGCGCGGATTTCCTGTGCGGTTTTCATGTAAAAAATTCCTGTTCGTGAAACGGACGGATAAAAACTGCCAGATTATATACGGCTTTCTAAAAATTTCACCAACCTCGTGACGAGATCCCCGTCCTGGAGCAGCTTATGTGACCAGTGTCGCCCATGTTGCTGCCATATCGCGGCGTGACCCGGCCATTGGGCCCACCATTCGCGGGTATTTTCCCCCTGATTGAGGGCATGGCTGAAACCGCGCAGCCACTGGCCGGTGGCGGCGGGCAGCTCTGCCAGATAGTGGTCGAGAAAGCCGTCCAGTTTGACCATGTGCGCCTGCTCTTCCTGCGGGTAGATATGCCAGAGGAAGGGGCGGGCAGCCCACTGGGCCCGCACGAAGGAGTCTTCGCCGCGCACCAGGTTGAGATCGCAGCTCCATAGCAGCCGATCGTAACCGGCCTGATCGGTCATCGGCAGCAGCTTGATGGCGATGTTGCCCGAGCGCAGCAGCTCCCCCGCCCGGGCCGTGGGGACGGCATCTGCCAGCCCGGCGCCGGTGAGCACGTCGTTGAGGGAGCGCCCGAGCGGCAGCAGCAGGGTGACGGGGATGGCGCTCTGGCACCAGCTCTCGACCAGGCTGGTCAGGGCGGCGCTCTCGTAGGTAAAGAGGCTGACCCGCAGCTCGAGCTCCTGTTTGGGGGGCAGGCCCAGGCTCGCCCAGTAGGCGTTTAGTCCCGCTTCATCCTGTTGCCAGCGCTCGCGCTCGGCGATGAGACCGCGCTCGCACAAGAGGCCGCCGGTTCTGGCGGTGAAGCCCGGGAAGAAGAAGTATTTGTTGAGACTCAGGCTGCCGAGACTCTGGCTCTCGAGACGCTGGGGTGAGGCGAGGCCATGGCAATCCTCGACCCAGCTCTCGGCCGAGAGGTATTCGAGGTTGAGCCAGCAGGGGGGGCTTGGCTGGCTCGCCATCTGCGCGACGAAGGGGGCGGGCAGTTCACAGGCGAACGCCTCGATCACCACCCGGGCCGGGATGGTGTCCGCCGGCAGGGTCTCGTGCCAGTGCTGGATATGGATGCCGTCGACCCACTGGCTCTCCTGCGCCGGGTCGAGCCCAGGGCAGATGCGGGCGAAGCTCGCCAGATCGTCCACCCAGAGCCGCACCTGAACCTCACTCTCCTGCGCCGGGAGCGCTCCTTCCTGTTTCAACTGGCGGGCCAGCCGCCAGGTGACACCGATGTCACCGAAGTTGTCCACTACGCAGCAGAAGATGTCCCAGTCAAACGGGGGAAGCGGGCTTGTCATGTCGCGGGGTTCCAGATGCAAAAAACCGGTGCGCAGGGTAGCACACCGGTTGGCTGGCTTCTAACCGTCAGCGCATGACGGTGGCTGCGGCGAGTTACTCCTTGCCGTAGACATTGTTCTCTTGCTCGCGCACCCGGATAAAGGTGGTGCGCTTGGTGAGTTCTTTCAGCTGGCTGGCACCCACATAAGTGCAGGTGGAGCGCACCCCGCCCAGGATGTCGCGCACCGTGTTCTCCACCGGGCCGCGGTAGGGCAGCAGCACCGTCTTGCCCTCGGAGGCGCGGTACTCGGCGACGCCGCCGGCGTGCTTGTCCATGGCGCTCGATGAGCTCATGCCGTAGAACTTCATGAAGGGTTCACCATCCACGTCGACGATTTCGCCGCCGCACTCCTCGTGGGCCGCCAGCATGCCGCCCAGCATCACGAAGTCGGCACCGCCGCCAAACGCCTTCGCCACATCCCCGGGGCAGGTGCAGCCGCCGTCACCGACGATCTGGCCGCCCAGACCGTGGGCCGCATCGGCACACTCGATGATGGCGGAGAGCTGCGGGTAGCCGACGCCGGTCTTGACCCGGGTGGTGCAGACCGAGCCCGGGCCTATGCCCACCTTGACGATGTCGGCGCCGGAGAGGATCAGCTCCTCCACCATCTCGCCGGTCACCACGTTGCCCGCCAAGATGACGTGGTTGGGGCAGGCGTCACGGATCTTGCGCACGAATTCGACGAAGTGCTGGGAGTAGCCGTTGGCCACGTCGACGCAGATGAAGCGCAGCGCCTCGGACATGGCCAGGATCTGGCGGGTCTTGTTGAAGTCATCCTCGGAGGTGCCGGTAGAGACCATCACATGGCCCAGCAGCGCCGGGTCGGTTTCGCTGACGAAGGTTTGCCACTGCGCAAGGCTGTAGTGCTTGTGTACTGCGGTCATCATCTCGAAGCCGGCCAGGGTACGCGCCATGGCGAAGCTGCCGACGGTATCCATGTTGGCGGCGATGACGGGCACGCCCTGCCATTGGGTCTGGGTGTGCTTGAAGGTGAACTGGCGGGTCAGGCTGACTTGGGAACGGCTCTTGAGAGTAGAGCGCTTGGGGCGGAACAGGACATCCTTGAAACCGAGCTTCAAGTCTTCTTCGATACGCATTACGAATTCCTTATTGAGCCTTGTTTGATAGGTCACTTTGCAGTGGCAACTTTTCGGCAGGCACAAAAAAACCGGTGGTTTTCAGGGCCTCCGGTTTACAACAGTGTAGGCAAAAATCCCTCCGGAACAAGACTGATAATTCGCGAAGCCTTGTGGTAGCCTTTGGCGTCACAACCTGAGCACAGCCTCGGGTTTCATCCAACGCCAATCTTGCCTCCCTCCTTGCCTGCCAGGTCAGCTTCTGATGACTCTGTTCTGCTCCGTCACCGCAGGCTGCTGACGCACCGCATCCGGCCACTCGTTACTCGCTGGTCTGCCGTGCTTTTCAGCGGTTGACAGCGGCGCCTTCCATCCCCACTCTGGGCGGCTCGGGCCTGTGTCGGCCCCGTCCTGACAAGGAGTAGACATGATCCGATTGCGAATGATACCGCTGCTGCTGGCCGGGTTCGCCCTGCCGGCCCTCGCCGCGCCGGCGCCCGCCATCTATGGCTGGATTGAGAAGGGGCTCATCATGCCGAGCGGGGTGGCGGTGAAGATGAAGCTGGATACCGGGGCGCTCACCTCCTCGCTCGATGCGCGGGATCTGCGCCACTTCAAGCGTGACGGCAAGCCCTGGGTGCGCTTTACCCTGCAGGTGACCGATGCCAATACCGATCGGCAGGTGAGCCAGACCCTGGAGCGGCCGGTGGAGCACATGGTGACGGTACGTGGTGCCGGCGGCATGGAGCAGCGCCCCACGGTCACCATGTCCATCTGTCTGGGCGACAAGGTCTATGAGGAGTGGTTCACCCTGCGGGATCGCAGCAAGATGATCTATCCGGTGCTGCTGGGACGCCGCCTGCTGGCGGATCTCGGCGCAGTGGATTCGAGCCGCACTTTCACGGTACAGCCGAGCTGCCGCTGAGGCGAATAGCAGCATGAGAAACGGGGGCCAGGCCCCCGTTTCTCATTGCGCTGGTTGGGTCTGGCGGGCAGGGGCGGGCAGCAGCACGCTGACTTCCAGCCCCCCTTGCGGCCGGTTGTGGATGTCGAGATCGGCGCCGTGCAGCTGGGCGATGCGCGAGACGATGGCCATGCCGAGGCCGACCCCGTCCCCCTGCTGGGGATTGACCCGAAAGAAACGCTCGCACAGGCGCGACAGGGCGGCGGTGGGGATGCCGGGGCCGTTGTCGCGAATGTCGACTCTGACCCTGTGCCCCTCCTGGCACGCCTCGACCACGATCTCGCCCTGGGCCTGGGTGTAGCGCAGAGCGTTGTCGATGAGGTTGCTGAACATCAGCTCCAGCAGGGTGGCCTGCCCCATCACCGTCAGCTGCTCGGTGCCTTCCAGAGACAATTGCTGATCCTTTTTCAGGGCGATGGGGGCCAGGGTGGCCAGGGTGCCCTGCAGCAGCTGGTTCAGGTTGAGTTCGCTCAGCTCCAGCCCCTGCTGGTTGTCGATGCGGGCCTGGGTCAGCAGCTGGCGCAGCAGCCGATCGCTGCGATCGAGCGCCAGCAGCATCTTCTGCAGGGAGTGCTGACGGCTCTCGGCATCCTCGGCGGCCAGCGCGTTCTCGCTGTGGATGCGCAGCACCGCCAGCGGGGTGCGCAGCTCATGGGCCGCCTCGTTGGTGAACTGCTTCTCCCGCTCTATGGTGTCGGCAAGGGCGTGCATCAGCCGGTTGATCTCGTTGGTGAGCGGGGTCAGCTCCTGGGCCCGGATCTTCAGGTTGAGCGGGCTCAGGTTGGCCGGGTGGCGCTCACCGATGGCCTGGGCCAGCTGGCGCAGCGGCGCCAGTCCGCGCGAGATGAGCCACCACAACAGGCCGAGCAGGAAGGGCAGGGTGATGAGCAGCGGCAGCATGGTTAGGGTGGCCATCTTGCTGGCCAGCTCGCTGCGCTCGTCGTCCCGCTCCGCCACGATGAGCCAGGTCTGCGCATCCTGGTTGTAGAGGGTGAAGGTGCGCCACTCGTGGTTGTCCTTGGTGACGCTGTTGAAGCCGGGGGCCAGGGTGCCGAGGGGCTGGCTGGGGGCGCTGGGGGAGCGCAGCAGTATGCCGCCCTGCTCGCTCAGCAGTTGGAAGTAGAGGTTGCGTTCGAACTCGTGGCCGAAGGGGGTGAGCTCTCTGTCTTCCCCCCGCAGGTTGAAGCTCTTGTCTTTCTGCCACGGCTCCGGGTTGCTCTGCTCCCACTCCTGATAGATGGTGCCGTTGGCGGGCAGCTCGCCGTTTTGTTCCAGATAGCGGCCGAGCAGCTGATTGGTGATGCGGGCCGACTGGGCGAGCCTTGCATCGAACAGCTCCTCCATTTCGTGGCTCGCTTCCAGATAGCCGATGAGGGCGCTGACGGCCAGGCTGGCGCTGACCAGCGCTAGGATGCCGGAGAGCAGAAAGCGGCGGATGGAACGGGGACGCGTCATGCCCGGCCGTCCCGGCGCTGGGCCTGCTCAAGCTGGGGAATGATGTAGCCGACCCCGCGGATATTGCGGATGAGGTCGCTGTAGAACTTCTTGCGCAGATGGTGAATGTGCACCTCCACCGCGTTGCTCTCGGCCCCCTCGTCCCAGCCGTAGAGGCTCTGCTGCAGCTGATCCTTGCTCAGCACCCGCCCGCTCTGGGTGATGAGCTCCTGCAGCAGCTTGTATTCGTGGGGGGTGAGCTTGACCGGCTCGCCCCGATAGGTGACCTGCTGGGATTCGGGATAGAGCTGCAGCTCGCCGTATTCGAGCACCGCCTGGGCCTGGCCCTTGCTGCGGCGCACCAGGGCGCGCAGGCGGGCGTTGAGCTCCTGCAGGGCGAACGGCTTGACCATGTAGTCGTCGGAGCCCGCATCCAGCCCCAGCACCCGGTCGTCCAGGGCGTCGCGGGCGGTGAGGATCAGCACCGGCAGCGTCTGGCCTTCCCGGCGCAGCTTGCGCAGCAGGCTGATGCCGTCGATGTCCGGCAGGTTGAGATCCAGAATGAGGGCGGCAAACTCCTCGCTCTTGAGCACCGACAGGGCGGGCAGTCCCTGTTGCAGCCAGTCCACCGTGTAGCCGCTGCTGCGCAGGGCATCCACCATGCCGTCGCCCAGCATCACATCATCTTCCACCAACAGGATCCGCATTGTTATTCCCCTCAAAAGACGCTGCCCACCAGTATGCAAGCTGGTGGGCAGAGTTTAAATAGCCCGCTGATCCCGAACGGATTTACAGCTTGTCGAGGCGGTCGCGGATCTCGATGCGTCGACCCTGATCCGCCAGCTCGCGACCCGGCCGGGGCGGGGCGCTCAGCGCCTTCTCCAGATAGCTCTTGGCCTCGGCCTTGCGGCCCTGATCCAGCAGGAAGTCGCCGTAGAAGAAGTTGGGATCGATGCCGGTCGGGTTGATGGCCAGCGCCTGCTTGAGCAGCTGCTCGGCCTTCTCGTCATCGCCAAAGCCCACCGGCCAGCCCGGCACCTGGTAGTAAAGCGAGCCCAGGCTGGTGTAGGCGGAGCCGTCCAGTGCTTTGGGGTCCTGCCTGAGGGCGATCTCCAGCTTGGCCTTGGCCTCCTTGACCAGACCGAGCGCCCCCAGCCCGCCCTTGGCGCCGGCCCAGGTGCTCTTGACGATGGCCGACCAGATCAGCAGATCGGTGCGAAAGGCCTCCTTGGCGCTGGCATGATCAGCCTCGCTGCTCAGCTGTTCGAGGCAGCTCTCCTTGGCCTTGCCGGTCTGTTGATACTGACAGACCGCCCACTGCTGCTGGATGACGGGCAGGGCGTCGGCGGCCTGGGCCATCCCCGAGCCCAGCATGAGCAGCAGGAGGGCGCCGTGGGTGAAACGGGGGCGGAAAGTGGCGTGCTTCATCTTAACGTTCCTTCTCTGTCATGACGGAGGTGGCGTGCCCCGACGTGCCGGCAGCGGGTGCCGGGTGGCGGGCATAGCGCTCTATGATGGGTTTTTGCCTGGCCAGCGCCCGGTCGACCAGGCCGGGCAGCAGGCCGTTGAGCCGCACGAACAGCTTCTCCGGCCAGCCGAGCCAGCTGCGGCGGGTTTCGTTGCACAGGGCGATGACGGCCTTCTCGGCCACGTCCTGCGGGCTGTCGGTGTGGGTGCCGAGCTCGGCATTCATCTCGTAGGCCGCCTCCGAGTTGAGGCGGGTACGGGTGGCGCGGGGGGCAAAGTGCAGCACCTGGATGCCGGTTCCCTCCAGCTCGCGGCCGAGCGCCTCGCTAAAGCCGCGCAGGGCGAACTTGCTGGCGCAATAGACGCTGTAGCCGGCATAGCCGATGGCGCCGAAGCTGGAGCCGATGTTCATGATCACCGCCGGCTTGCGCAGGCGGGGCAGCAGCATGCGGGTGAGCTGGATCGGCGCCTCGACGTTGAGCAGCAGCTGGCGCTCGACCTGCTCGCTGCTCTGATCCTCCAGCCAGGCAAACTGGTTGCAGCCGGCGTTGTTGATCAGCACGTCCAGCCCCTCGTCCAGCGCCGGGTGCTGCAGCAGTCTGGCCCGCTCCTGGGGCGAGCCCAGATCGGCGATCACCGTCTGGTGGCGCTCCGGGTGCGGCAGCTCCTTGCACAGCCGCTCCAGTGCACCGGCCCTGCGTCCGTGCAGCAACAGGTGCGCTCCCTGGGCCGCCAGCTCCTGGGCCAGCGCCTCGCCGATCCCGCCGCTGGCGCCCGTGAGCAGCACGAGTTTTCCTTCAAGCTTCATGATGTCTGGTTTTCCGTCAGTTGATAGAGCATGTCGGCGTAGAGGCGGTAGACCACCCTGGCCGAGTGAATGATGGCCGCCTGATCGGCCGGGCTCTCCACCCGGTTCATCAGGGATTCGAAAAACTTGAGGTGATCCTGATCCAGTGCGCCGTGGGAGCTGAGATAGCTCATGGCCTGAGGCGGCAGACCGAGGCCCGCCTTGAGCTGGTCGGCCACGGTCAGGGCGATGGCGACGCTGGTCCCCTCCAGTACCTGCACCATGCCGAAGAAGCCCATGGGGTTGCCGCGCTGCACCTGGTCATAGAGAAAGGCCACCATCAGCTCGATGGGCAGCTCGGGCTGGCCGTGGCGCACTGCCTCGGCATCGCCGCCACAGGCGCGGATGTCGCTCAGGATCCACTCCTGATGGCCGTACTCCTCGTCGATGTACTCCTTGATGGCACCGCGCACCCACTCATACTCCTGGCCCAGCTTGCCGCCGGTGGCCATCAAGAGCGGCACAGTGTGGCGCACGTGATAGAAGGCCTGGGAGAGGAAGCGCAGGTAGGTGTCGCGGGAGATCTCCCCCTTGCGGCACGCCTCTATGATGGGGGCGTTGAACAGATACTCGCGCTCACTGGCAGTGGCTTGTTGCAGAGTCTGATAGAAGCTCATGAGGTCTCTCCTGTAAGGCATTGGCTGATCTGCCGGGAAAAGTGGTGATAAATCTGTTCGCGACGGGGGCGGCCGTTGGCGGTGAGCAGTTCCGGATGTTGATCCAGCGCCACCGGCAGCCAGTGATGGATGCGGGCATAGTCGGGCAGGCGATGATTGAGCTGCTCGATCTGCTGGGCCAGCAGGGCGTCGGTGCCGGGCTGCGGCTGGATCAGGGCGACGTTGGCCGGCTGACCGTCGCCGAAGATCACGATGCGGGCGATGGCCGGGCAGAGCTGGGCTTCCGCCTCGACCCATTCGGGGGAGAAGTTGCGACCGAAGGCGGTGATCTGGACGTTCTTCTTGCGCCCGGTGATGTGCAGGTAACCCTCGGCATCCAGGTGGCCCAGATCGCCGGTGGCGACCAGTGCTGGTACCGCTTCATCGCTGCCCAGATAGCCGAGCATGGCGGCTCCCTCCACCAGGATCTCGCCGTCGGCGGCGATCGATACCCGGCAGTGGGGCAGTGGCTGGCCGACGCTGCCCAGGCTGTGGCCGTCGGGGCCGTTGAGCGCCACGACGGAGCCACACTCCGACAGCCCGTACCCCTCGTAGACCGGCAGCCCCAGCTTGCGGGCCCGGCTGATGAGCTCGGGCGAGACCTTGCCGCCACCCACCGCGACGAAGCGCAGGGCGGCCAGCTGTTCGGCCAGCGCCGGGTTGGCGCTGCACAGGGCTAGCAGCAGGCGCAGCAGCTCGGGCACCAGCACCAGACTGTGGGTGGGCCAGCGCAGCAGGGCCTGGGCCAGGGTGGCCGGGTCCAGCTTGCTGGAGCCGGCAAAGCCGAGTTCTGCCAGCGAAGGAATGCGGCTGCAGGCACCGGTGAGCAGTGGCACGTAGAGACCGGTGAGGTTTTCCAGCAGGGTGGTGAGCGGCAACAGGGTCAGGTGCTTCTCGACCTTGGCCGGGGCGACCCGTTCGGCCAGCGAGCTGCAGACCGCCATCATCTGGGCCAGCGACAGGCAGACCCCCTTGGGCTGGCCTGTGGTGCCGGAGGTATAGGTGATCTTGGCGGTGCCGGCCGGAAGGGGGGGCAGCCGAGCAGGAGTACGGCGCCACAGCGGCAGCTCGCCGACCGCGAGCGTCAGCGGTTCGCTGGCCTGCCAACCGGGATGGTGGGGGCCGATCAGAGCGTCGGCGCCGCTGCTCTCCAGCAGCCACTCCTGCTGCTCCAGGCTGAAGAAGTGGGGGATCGGGATCACCACGATACCGGCCATGGCGCAGGCGAGATCGATGAGCGCCCAGGGCAGGCCGTTGTCCAGTTGCAGCGCCAATCGGCTGATCCCGGCCATCTGCAGGCGGTCGGCCAGCGGCGGCAACTGCTGCCACAGCGCCTCGTAACTGAGGCTGTGCTGGCTGCTGGCAAGAGCCGGGCTGTGGGGCGTCTGGCGGGCGAAGTAGGCGATTTGGTCAAACAGCATCATAAGGCGCTCCGGTGCGGGCAGTTGAACAGGGAGGGCATGGGGGCCAGCAGGGAGAGCAGCAGGCTGCCCCGGGCCAGCGCCTGCCGTCCGAGGCCGAGATCGCCGACCATCACCTTGGGCTGGCAGTGGTAATAGGCGCCCCAGGCGCTGGCGTCGTCACCCACCTTGTCGGCCTGGGCGGGGGCCAGCTCCACTGGGGTGAGGTGAAGGCGGTGGAAGCTGTTGCGCAGCTTGGCGGTGCCGGTGAACACAACATAATCGAGGTCGTTGTCGCACAGCAGACGGCAGAGCGCCGCAAACATCAGGCGGGCGTTGCCGGGCTCGCTGCAGGCGAGGTTGCCCACCTCGACGATGCGATCCCGCCGGGCGGGGGCGCCGAGCCGGGTTTCGATGGCGGCCTCGATGGGCTGATCCAGATACTGTTCCAGATAGAGGCGATCGCTGCCGGCCAGCTTGAGACCACAGGCGCCGACCAGCAGGCCGTCGGCCCGGTAGAGGCCGAGCAGGCAGGGCAGAAAATGGGGAATGCGGGCGTTGAACTCCTGGCTGTAGGCCGCCTGGATGTACCCCTGCAGTGCCATGACCTGTTGCGGGGTATCGGCCAGCGCCAGCCGATAGGGGGCTTGAATGTCTGTGGTCATGGATGGCTCCTTCTTGTCGATTGTCATCAGACTAAAGGGGCAAACTTAAGAAACCCTTAAGAGGTAAAAAATCTGTTTCACACAGAGGCAACTGATTGAAAAGAGAGGTAAAGCTGTGACCCGATTGCGGGGCGGCCGGACAAAAACCTTGTCAGCCGCCAGACAGGCAGGCAAGCTGCGGCCACGTTTGACCGCCCCGCTTTCGAGAGGAGATGCCATGACCCCCTTATCCTGCCCGCTCTGCTGCGCCGCCGATGCCTATGAGCTGCCGGTGGCCGGCAAGCTCTACCATCGTTGCCGGGCCTGCGAGCTGGTCTGGCTGGATGTGGCCGAGCACCTGGATCCCGAGCGCGAGAAGGCGGTCTATGATGGCCACGACAACCAGGTGGATGACCCCCGCTATCGCGCCTTTTTGCTGCGTGCCTTCGGCGAGGTGCAGCGCCGCTTGCCCCCGCCGGCTAGCGGCCTCGATTTTGGCTGCGGCCCGGGCCCGGCGCTCATCGCCATGGGGCGGGAGGCGGGCTACCAGATGGCGGGCTACGACAAGTTCTATGCCGATGAGCCCGAATTGCTGACGCGGCAGTATGACTTCATCACCAGCACCGAGGTGATCGAGCACATCGCCGAGCCGCGCACCGTGCTGGAGACGCTGTGGGGCTGCCTCAAGCCCGGCGGCCTGCTGGTGCTGCAGACCCAGCGGGTGCTGGGGGACGAGCGCTTTCGGCAGTGGCGCTATCGCCACGATCCGACCCACATCGTCTTCTTTGCCGAGGCCTCTTTTCGCGCCCTGGCGACCCGCTGGCAGGCACAGGTCGAGTTTCCTCACGCGGATGTGGCGGTCATCACCAAACCCTGAGCCGGGCGTTTTCATTTGGCCATGAGTTGGGCATGCTGGTGGCCCGATACCCAGGAACGGATGCCCCTATTTCCATGTCGATCCCCCACCTCTCATTGCAAGACGCCCGTCATCTGCAACTGGCGGCCCAAGGGCTGCTGACGCCGCGCCGCGGCAAGGCGAAACCGGCCGATCTGCTGGCCACCATCCGCCGCATGGCGCTGCTGCAGATAGACACCATCTCGGTGGTGGCCCGCAGCCCCTATCTGGTGCTGTTCAGCCGGCTGGGGCAGTACGATCCACGCTGGCTGGAGCAACTGCTGGCCGATGGCGATCTATTCGAATACTGGGCCCACGAGGCCTGCTTCGTGCCGCGGGAGGATTACCGCCTGCTGCGCCACCGCATGCTGGATCCCGCTGCCATGGGCTGGAAGTTTTCGGCCAACTGGCTCGCCACCCATCAGCAGGAGATTGGCGAGATCATCGAGCGCATTCGCCAGCATGGCCCGGTGCGGGCGGCCGATTTTGAACGCAAGGGGGGCAAGGGCAACGGCTGGTGGGACTGGAAGCCGGAGAAGCGCCATCTGGAGGTGCTGTTCACCGCAGGTCAGCTGATGGTGCGCGAGCGGCGCAACTTCCAGCGGGTTTACGATCTGGCCGAGCGGGTGATGCCAGAGTGGCGCGACGAGCGGGATCTGCCGAGCCCGGAACAGGCGCAAAGGGACATGGTGCGAGCCAGTTGCCGGGCGCTGGGGCTGGTCAAGACCGGCTGGGTGGCCGACTACTATCGGCTGCGGCGCGGCAAATACGATGCCCTGCTCCATCAACTGGCGGACGAAGGGGAGCTGCTGCCGGTGCGGGTGGAGGGGTGGCAGCACGGCGCCTTCGTGCACGCCTCGCTGGCGGACGAGCTGGCCCGGGCTCAGGCTGGCACCCTCAAGGCCAGCCACACCACGGCGCTGTCACCGTTTGATCCGCTGGTCTGGGATCGCAAGCGGGCCAGCGAACTGTTCCAGTTCGACTATCGCATCGAGTGCTACACCCCGGCCCCCAAGCGCCAGTACGGCTACTTCGTGCTGCCGCTGCTGCATCGCGGCAAGCTGGTGGGCAGGATGGACGCCAAGGCCCATCGCCAGCAGGGGATCTTCGAGATAAAGAGCCTCTATCTGGAGGCGGGGGTCAGGGTGACCCGAACCCTGGCGCAGGATCTGGCCAAGGCGCTGCAGCGGCTGGCCGACTGGCACCAGACCCCGACCTTGCGCTACGGCGCCATCCCTGCGCCCCTACTGGCCCTGTGGCAGGAGGGGGCACTATAACGGGGAGTGTCACACCCGTCTGCACTAAGCTGCAAGGGAGGCGAAGGAGGGAGACGATGACGCGAGCCATGTTGTTGCTGCTGGGATGGGGCTTGACCGGGCTGGTGGAGGCGGCCCAGCCCGAGGTGCAGATCTGCCTGGGGGAGGGCAACGAGTGGGCCCCCTTCACCTACTGGGAGCGCAAGGATGGCGTGCCCGATACCGGCCGTCTCACCGGTTCGGCCACAACCCAGGTGCTCGAGGCCCTGCAGCGGCTCGGCTTGTCCTACAAGATCCGCTATCTGCCCTGGGCGCGGGTGCAGCAGGAGCTGGCCGACTATCGCCAGAACCGCTTGTGCGAGCTGACCTGGGATGCCAGCTACAAACCGGAGCGGGCTGAATATGCCTTCTACAGCGTGCCGCTCTACTACACCCACCTCGGATTTTTCTACCTCAAGCGGCGCTTCCCCGAGGCGCCCGATCTGCAGACGGTCAATCGCTCCCGGGTGTGCGGGGTGCTCGGCTACAACTATGCCCCCTACGGGCTGGCGCAGGAGCCGCGCCGGCTCAAGCAGTTGCAGCAGGCGCTGGACATGCTGGGGCGCGATCGCTGCGACTTTTTGCCCAGCGAGATTGAACCCCTGATGAGCGGTATCGGCCTTGGCATCTACCAGAGCGAGAGCGGGTTGCTCCACCTCGCCCTGCCCAGCCGCAAGGGCTTCTATCTGCTGGTGAGCAAGGGCTCGCCGCGCTCCTATGAGCTGGTGACCCGCCTCAACCAGTTGCTGATCGAGTTTCAGGACAGCGGTTACAGCGACGAGGTGATGCGCCGTTTTTTGCCGCCGATAGAGTGATGACCATAAAAAACCGGGCCTGATGCCCGGTTTTTTATGGCTGTGATGACGCTGACTGGGGCGGCAACTTATCAGCAGGTTTCGCGTTCTGATGTCATCTCGCCCTTTGCCGTGACGCAGCCTCTTGGCCGAGGGGGCTTTACCCTCGCACCAGGCCGGGCAGGACCAGAGCAACGGCGGCGGCGATGCGCGCACGGATATCGCTGCCTGGCGCCAGCAAGCCGAGCGCCATCTGGCGCAGCGGCTCCGCCATGGTCATCGCCAGCAGCAGATCGCTGGTCTGGGCTGAATCAAGCTCGCGCAGCCAGCCCAGTTGCTGCTGGCGCTGCAACCACGCCGCCAGCGTCGCCCTGCCGCGGGTTATCCCGTTCTCCTGATAGGCCGCCAGCAGGGCATCGCGCCCCGTGAACTCATGCTGTAGCAGCCGGAACATGCCCACCGCCTGAGCACTCAGCACCTGATCTGCAATCGCCTGCAAGCCCTGCTCCAGCATCTCCCCCAGGGCGCCTGGGTGAGTGGCATCCTGCTCGAATGCGGGTTGAAAGGCATCGGTCCAGCTGCGCACCGCCTGCGCCACCAGTTCGTCGCGGTTGGCGGCAAAGCGGTAGAGGGTCTTCTTGGCGACCCCCGCCTGTTTGGCCACCGCATCCACGGTCGTGGCGCCGTATCCTCCCTTGAGCAGCAAGGTTAGCGTTGCCTCGGCGAGGGCGCCACGCAGATCCGCTTCCGGGGTGACCGGACGGCCTCGTGAGCGTGTCTCTTCATCGGTTTGCTGCGACATGATGGGCTCCTGGAAAGCATTGACAGACTCAGCATACAGGCATAGCGTAATTTAGGAAACGATTTTCGTTTCCTAAATTATCGGAGTCTCATCATGAATACTTCCGCCTTGCTTGCCCCCTGGGGCGTCAATGACATCAATGAGTTGCTAAGGCCGCAGCCGCTGCGCCTGGAAATGGGCCTGACCCGCAGCACCGAGGGCCTGCTGACGGTCGCCATCCGCACCGATCTGCACGGCTGCAAGGGGCGCATGCTGGATTGGTGGTTCACCTTCTTCGAGACGACCCAGCACATCCGGTGGTGGCACCCCCACGACCACGTCGAGCACCGGGGCTGGGATCATCACTGGAAGAGAGGTGAGCGTTATGTGGGAGCCAGCATAGAGGCGGTGGAGTGGCTTGCCGAGCTGCCGCCGGTGGCGGCTCGCCTCAAGTTCCACGGCGCCGAAGAGGTGTTCGCCCCGCAGCTGCTGCAGGGGGCGCGGGAGACACAGGCTCTCTCTGCCGCCATCTGTGCCCGTATCGGCTTTGGCGATGAGGTAGTGCTGGATGAGAACGGGGCGCCGCTGGATGGCGAGATGTTGCACCTGGCGCGCGATACCCCATACGGCTGTGTGCTGCGCAGCCGCTTCCTGCTGGGCAAGGCCTGCACCAATCCGCTTGACGAGGTGCCGGACGAGATAGGCTTCAATCTGATGCGCCACTGCTACAGCGAATTCAGCTATCTGGCGCAGTTTCTGCCGTCGCTCTACTACGCGGAAAACGGCCGTGAGCCGGCACCGCGGCTCTGGTGAAGGGATGTTGAAAGCTGTCTCATCAAACAGCTGGCCTGCTATCGGGCGGAGATGAGCAGCAGAGATGAACATAAAAAACCGGGCACTTGGCCCGGTTTGTCATGCAGTCTGGATGTGCTTACTGGAACACCAGCACCATCAGCAGACCCAGGGTGATGGCGGACACCAGGAAGGCGAAGCCATAGAACACATAGTGGTGCAGCTTGGTGGTGTGGATCCCCAAGTCATGCAGGCCGTGGTAGATGCGGTGCATGCCGTGCCAGATGGGCAGGGCGATGATGGCCAGCAGGATGCAGGCACCCCACCAGGAGCTGGCGAATTCCAGCACGCGCTCGTAGCTCATGGTCTCCACGTCCATGATGCCCATGGGCACCAGCAGACCTGTGATGAGGACAATGACCGGCAGCAGCATGGCAACGACCATGCCGCCGGCACCAAACAGACCCCAATATATAGGCTCGTCAGAACGTCTCATATTTTTTCCTCAAATCATGATTGAGTGATCGTGGCCAACGTTTCTGAATGAGAGCCCGGTACTAAACAGACACCAATAACCAGGCTCGTCAGAACGTCTCATTGTTTTCTCCTCAGGCCACGATGATCAGGACAAGCAGGGATACCACCGCCAGCGCCACATACTGGGCGATGACGATCGGCTTCTCCGGCACCAGGTCTTCGCCACGGAAGATGCGCATGGCTTTCGGCGCCAGGGCGAACCAGGTCTTGGCGTGGAACAGGCAGGCTGCCAGGGCGATGACATGGAACAGGATGGCGATCGGGCTCTGCAGGGATTCCAGCCAGCCGTTGAACGCCTCCTGACCCTGTACCAGCCGCAGCAGACCCCACATCAGCACGACGGCGTAGATGGAGACGAAGATGCTGGTGCCTTCGCGGATCATGTAACCGGTGTAGAAGGCATTCTTCAGCCACCAGTCTTTCTTCATTTCGCGGACGTAAGGCTTACGTTTGCTATTGGTGTTGTTCATGGTCTCATTCCTGCTCTCAATCTGGCTTGAACATGGCGATCATGTAGTCCTTGGCGCTCTCGACCTTGCCAAGCTGGATGGCCGCCGCCGGATCCACGCCTTTCGGGCACACTTCGGAGCAGTAACCCACGAAGGTGCAACCCCAGACGCCCTCGTCCTGGCTGATGATCTTCATCCGCTCTTTGGACGCGCTGTCGCGGTTGTCGGCGTTGTAGCGGTAGGCCAGTGCCAGGGCCGCCGGACCGGTGAACTTCTTGTTGATGCCATACTGCGGGCAAGCCGCGTAGCACAGACCGCAGTTGATGCACATGGAGAACTGGTGATACTTCGCCATGTCAGCCGGGGTCTGGGTGTACTCGCCATCGCACAGGTTGCGCGGCTCAGACGGGATGATGTAGGGCTTGATGCTCTCCAGCTTCTCGATGAAGTCGGACATGTCGACTACCAGATCGCGCTCGATCGGGAAGTTGTTGAGCGGCTCGATAGTCATCTTGCCCGGCAGGTAGTCCCGCAGGAAGGTCTTGCAACCGAGTTTCGGAATGCCGTTGACCATCATGCCGCAGGAGCCGCAGATTGCCATCCGGCAGGACCAGCGGAAGCTTAAGGTAGAGTCCAGATGATCCTTGATGTATTGCAGCGCATCCAGCAGGGACATCTCTTTGAGGTAGGGCACCTGGAAGGTCTGCATCCAGGGCTCGTTATCCTGCTCGGGACGGTAGCGCAGGATTTCAATTTCGATCATCTCAGCCATTCTTCTTAGCCTCGTCTTGTTTCTCACCCTCGGAACCGTACACGCGTTTGGCCGGTTGGGATTTAGTGATCTTCACATCGGAATAGTCGATGGTCGGGGCCCCTTCGCCGTTGTAGAAGGAGAGAGTGTGCTTGAGGAAGTTGACGTCATCGCGCTCCTCGTAACCGTCCAGACGCTGGTGGGAACCGCGGGACTCTTTCCGGTTGATGGCGGAGTGCGCCATGGCTTCGGCCACGTCCAGCATGTAGCCCAGTTCGATGGCGTACAGCAGATCGGTGTTGAAGACGGAGGACTTGTCGTTGATCTTGATCTTCTTGTAACGGGCTTTCAGCTCGTTGATCTTGTCGATGGTGCCCTGCATCAGCTCTTCGGTACGGTAGATACCGACCCCGGCTTCCATGGACATGCCCAGTTCGTTGCGGATATCCGCCGGGTTTTCGGTGCCGTCGATGTCGAGCAGGGAGAGGTGTTGCTTGATCAGCGCCTCGGCCTTGGCGGCCAGCGCCTGGGTGTTGCCATGAGACTGGGTCTTGGCAAATTCACCGGCGTGCTCACCGGCCACCTTGCCGAACACCACGATCTCGGACAGGGAGTTGGAACCCAGACGGTTGGCGCCGTGCAGACCGACGGAGGCACACTCGCCCAGGGCATAGAGGCCCGGCAGACGGGTGGCGCATGCGCCGTTGGTCTCGATGCCGCCCATGGTGTAGTGGGCAGTCGGACGTACCGGGATCGGCTCCTTGACCGGATCCACACCCACGTAGGCCTTGGCCAGTTCGCAGATGAAGGGCAGACGCTCTTTCAGGTACTTCTCGCCAAGGTGGCGCAGGTCGAGGTGAACCACGTCGCCCATCGGGCCCTGGATCACGCGGCCTTTCTGTTGCTCCTGCCAGAAGGCCTGGGAGAGGCGGTCACGGGGACCCAGCTCCATGTGCTTGTTCTTCGGCTGGCCGACCGGGGTTTCCGGGCCCAAGCCGTAGTCTTGCAGGTAGCGGTAGCCATCCTTGTTGAGCAGGATGCCACCCTCACCACGACAACCTTCGGTCATCAGGATGCCGGTGCCCGGCAGACCGGTCGGGTGATACTGGACGAATTCCATGTCGCGCAGCGGTACGCCGTGGCGGTAGGCCAGCGCCATGCCGTCACCGGTGACGATGCCGCCGTTGGTGTTGTAGCGATAGACACGGCCGGCGCCACCGGTGGCCAGAATGACGGATTTGGCCTGGATGAAGCGGGTGATGCCGTTCTGGATGTCAAAGGTCAGTACGCCCTGGACGCGACCATCTTCCACGATGAGATCCATGCAGAAGTGCTCGTCGAAGCGCTTGATGCTCGGGTACTTGATGGAGGTCTGGAACAGGGTGTGCAGAATGTGGAAACCGGATTTGTCTGCCGCGAACCAGGTGCGGGGGATCTTCATCCCGCCGAAACGGCGCACGTTGGCCTTGCCGTCCGGCTTGCGACTCCAGGGGCAACCCCAGTGCTCCAGCTGGATCATCTCGTTGGTGGCATTGTTGACGAAGTAGTCGACCACGTCCTGCTCACACAACCAGTCGCCACCGGAGACGGTGTCGTTGAAGTGGTTTTCGAGGGAGTCATCATCACGGACGACACCGGCGGCGCCGCCCTCTGCGGCCACCGTGTGGCTGCGCATCGGGTAGACCTTGGAGATCAGGGAGATCTCCAGCTCCGGGTGAGCTTCCGCTATGGCGATTGCGGCACGCAGGCCACCACCACCAGCACCGATGATGGCGACATCGGTCTTGATAATATCCACATCTGCCTCCTTAGGGATAGATTTGCTGGGCACGATTTTGCTCTATGAAAAAAATTCAGGCTTGATGCAAGTCAAACTGGTCTGTTTTAGTGCTTGGCAATGGTGATCTTTATCAAAATCACCCCATTCCTTGGATGAAAACGCCGTAATTATCGCCATCCTGCAGTTATCGGTATCAGCCGCTGTCATTACTATGGTTATTTTAAGCTCAGGATTATACGTAGTTTTCTTTCAAAAAAATGAGAAACACCTCTCTTTTTAGGTATTACCCCCAAAGTTTTTAAGTTTTTTATCAAAAATATTTAATAAGAATTATTCACGGATAGAAGAATGTGGTGGTTGAGTTCAAAAAACTAATCCGAAGATCGTGGTGAGTCAGCTGTTGCAGGATCGAGGGCTGACCGGTGTCGTGCAGGAGAGTCGGTAATCCCTGCGGGTTGATGTGGTAATAACTATTGAAACCAAAGCATTTTTTCATAAAAAAAGGGGCCTGCATGGCCCCTTTTGTCGATCTGCATCAGATGCGGAACATGCCGACCTGATTGCTCAGTTCACCTGAAATATTTTTAAGTTGTTCAGAGAGATGGCGTGAGCTGTCGGCATCGACCGCCAGCTCGTCCGAGACGTCCTTGACCGCCTGGATGTTGCGGCTTACCTCGTCGGTAACGGCCCGCTGCTCCTCGGCGGCGCTGGAGATCTGGGTCGCCATGTCGGAGATCTGGTTGATGGAGGCGGTGATCTGCTCCAGTGCCTGAGTGGCATCGTTGGCATCTTCCACGCTGTTCTGGGCCAGCAGCTGGCCTTCGTGCATGGTGCTGACGGCGCCCTGGGTGTTGCGCTGCAGGGTCTCGATCATGTTGCGGATCTCGACGGTGGAGCTGTGGGTGCGCTGTGACAGCACCCGCACCTCGTCGGCCACCACCGCGAAGCCGCGACCCTGCTCGCCGGCACGGGCTGCCTCGATGGCGGCGTTCAGAGCCAGCAGGTTGGTCTGCTCGGCGATGCCCTGAATGGTGGAGAGGATGGTATTGATCTCCTGAGCGTTCTTTTCCAGTTCCTGAATGATGCCGGAAGCCTGTTTGACCTGGGTGGCGAGATCCGTGATGGAGCGCTGGTTGCGGGCGATCACCTGCTTGCCGTGCTCACAGCTGCTGGAGGAGCTGCGGGCCGCATCGGCGGTCTGCTCGGCGTTGCTGGCCACTTCCACCGCGGTGGCGGACATCTCGTGCACCGCAGTCGCGATCTGGGAGATCTCGTTTTGCTGGCGGGCCAGACCCTGGCTCGATTTCTCCGCCATGTTGTGGGACGACTTGGCCTGCTGGTTCAGTTGCCCGGAGGAGTTGGAGATGTCCTGCACCATCACGTGGATGCGGTCGATGAAGGTGTTGACGTGTTTGGCGACTATGCCCACTTCGTCTTCCCGCTCGATCTTGACGCGGCGGGTCAGATCGCCGTTGCCGCGGGAGAGATCGGCAATCGCCTCGCCCAGGGTCTTCAGCGGTGCCAGGGAGCCGCTGATGGCGACGTAGGAGAAACCGGCCACAATGAGGATGGTCAGCAGACCTTGCAGCAGGGCGGAGGTGACCATGCGCGAGACTGACTGGTAGGCGACCGCTTCGTCCACCACGATACCGAAATACCAGTTGGTGTTCGGGATCTCGGTCAGGTCGAATACGCTGGGTTTGCCGCTGATTTCCATCTCGGAGATGGTGTTGTCATGGGCCAGTTCGTTGACCTTGGCGGCGGTCAGATCGGGGGAGAGGGCAGTGGCCGGCTTGAGCGCCAGCTCCTTGTCCGGGTGGGCGATGATGGTGCCATTACCGTCAACCAGGATGGCGTAGGTGCCTTCCGAATTGAGGGCCAGCACATCGCGTACCAGGGCATCGATGGAGACGTCACCGGCGATGACCCCCTGGGTGTTGCCCCGGGTGAAGGGCTCGGCGATGGTGATGATCAGCTGACCCGTGGTGATATCGGCATAAGGCGAGGTGATGGCCAGCTTGCCGGCTGCCATGGCGTCCTTGTACCAGGGACGTTGACGGGGGTCATAGCCGGCCGGCAGGTCGGTCGGCTTGCTCTGAATCATCTTGCCATCCTTGGTGCCCACGTAGACCAGGTCGAAGTTGCCTGCGTTCATGGTCTGGGCCAGATGGCTGATGGGTTCGTCTTCCTTGGCGAATGCCTCCTTGGTGGCGGTGACCATGCCGATGCGGGCATCCAGCCAGCGGGAGATGCCTTTGACATTCGAGACCGAGCTGTCGTCGATGAAGCTCCAGATCAGACGCCGGGTCTCGCTTTTCAGTTGACTTGTGTTGTACCAGACCTGCAGGCCTGTGATGACCAGGATAATGACCCCGATGGCGAGGACAAGCTTGTTCTTGATGGATAAGTTCATGTTTACATCCTTGTGAGCTTCAGTCTGCGATGTGTGGTTTTATTGTTATGGGCCAACACTGTATCGGCCAAAGTCGAACTTTTTGTATCCCGGTGCGCCATTAAATTTATAGCTTAAATCAGCGGTTATCGATCACCCCCGACACAATGAGTCCAATTTGGCGGATGGCAGAAAGCGATCCGGCCGGTTGGTGAAGATGCCGTCGACGCCGATGGTAGCCAGCATAGCCTGATCGGCAGGATCATCGACCGTATAGACCAGTACCCTGAGCCCGCGATCGTGGGCATCCTGTACCAGCTGTTGATCGACAAAATCCACGTCGCAGTTGAGTGACCAGGCCCCCAGCTCGGCCGCAAAGGCCGCCTGGGTGAGGGGAATGGTGGAGGTGAGCGCCCCCAGCCGGATCTCGGGGCGCAGGGCGGCGAAGCGGGCAAGCTCGGGATGGTGGAAGGAAGAGACGACCCACTGGGCGGTCGTGAAGCCAAGCTCGGCCTCGGCACGCCGGGTCAGTCGGGCTACCTCGTCGGCTGTTTGTGCTCCTTTTAACTCGATATGCAGCTCGGCCTGGCCGGCGATGGCCTCCATCACCTGCCACAGGGTCGGGATCCCCTCTCCCTCGCCGGCATTCAGGCTTTCCAGATAGGTGCGTGACTGGGCTATCAGCACGCCGCGGCCGTCGGTGCAGCGCTCCAGTCTTCGGTCATGGAAGACCCACAGCTCGCCGTCGGCCTGCTGCACGTCGATCTCGATGGCTCCAGCCCCCAGCGTCAGCGCCAGCCTGATGGCCTTGAGGGTGTTCTCCGGTGCCAGTCCGCTGGCGCCGCGATGGGCGATGATCTGCATGTTGTGCTCCTGTGAGGGCGACTCAGGCCCGGCTCAGACGAATGTCGATCTGCTGGTGCGGCAGCCCCAGCCCCTGTTGCTGCAGTTTCTCCAGTACCAGCGAGTGGACCTCGTGGGTGATGGGCATGCGGTGATCCATGCTGTTGACGTAGAGCCGGATCTCGTAGATCAGGGCCGAGTCGGTGAATTCGATCAGGAACACCTCGGGGGAGGGGGTCTCCAGCACCAGGGTGGAGGCCTTGATCGACTCTTCCAGAATGGTCTGTATCTTTCTCGGCTCCTGGGTCAGGCCGATGCGGATGCGCAGCCGTACCCGGGTGATGGCGTCGGACAGGGACCAGTTGATGAACTGCTCGGTGATGAAGGCCTTGTTGGGGACGATGATCTCCTTCCTGTCCCAATCCACTATGGTGGTGGCGCGGGTCTTGATCTTGGTGACGGTGCCGGTCAGCTCGCGGATGGTGACTGTGTCGCCGAGCCGGATCGGTTTCTCGAACAGTATGATGAGGCCGGAGACGAAGTTGGCGAAGATCTCCTGCAGCCCGAAACCCAGGCCCAGGGAGAGGGCCGCCACCATCCACTGCGCCTTGGACCAGTCGATGCCGAGGATGGAGAAGCCGGTCAGCGCCCCCACCACCAGCACTATGTACTTGGTCACTGTGGTGATGGCGAAGCCGGTGCCGGGGGAAAGGCTCAGGTGCTGGAGCAGGGTCAGCTCCATCAGACCCGGCAGGTTGCGGGCGGTGACCACGGTCAGGATGAAGGTGAAGGCCGTCAGCATCAGATCCTGCAATGTGATGGCGACGACCTGCTCGATGCCGCCGATCTTGCTGCTCACCTGCCACACCTCGATGCTGCGCAGGAAGCTGAACGCCGAGTTGAGTTCGGACCACTGCACCACCACCAGCATGGTGAAGCCCAGCATCAGCAGGGTGCGCACCAGCCCGAGGGACTGGGCACTGATGGTGTCCAGATCCAGTTCGGTGTCCTCTACCACATCCGGGATCTCGGAGCTGAGCTCGTCGTGTCCCTCTTCCCGGCCGCGCTGGGCCAGGATCTCGGCGCGCTTGCTCTTGGCTCGCTCGAAGGCGAGGCGGCGGCGCTGGATCAGCATCCAGCGGTGGGCCAGATAGTAGACGAGCAGGCAGCCCAGCCCCATCAGCAGGCTCAGCTCCAGCTGGCGCAGCAGGATGCGGGAGGTATAGAAGTAGCCAAGCAGAGAGCCGATCACCGCCAGCAGCGGCGCCAGCATCAGGCTGTTCCAGATGAAGTGGTGCAGCAGGTGCGGCTTGCTCATGTCGGCCTGGCCCCAGGTGAGCGGCAGCCGCTCCCGGTTGAGGCGGGCGAAGAACAGCAGCAGCCAGAGGGCGCCGACGATGAAGGCCAGCCGGCCGAGGGAGTCGTAGAAGGCGTGCTCCTGATAGCTGTTGGCCATGCCCTGTACGAAGAAACTCGGGATGATCACCAGCAAGAGGGTGCGAAACTGGCTCCACACCTTCTGCACCCGCTCCTTCTGCCAACGAAAATGGAGGATCAGGATCCCCTTCTCCAGCGTCAGGTGACGCGCCATCAAGAGCGCCAGCAGCAGGAACCAGATCTCGCCGAGGCCGCGGGCCACCGCCACCGCGAACGGGTATTGCCAGGCGCCGTCGAGCAGGCCGCGCACCATCAGCACCATGGCGGGTAGCGGCAGGGAGGCCAGCAGGGAGCGCATCAGCAGCCGGCTGGTGAGGCTGAACTTGTCCTGGGTCACCTTGCCGATGCGGGGCGCTATGTACTGGCTGTAGTGGGTCAGGTGGCGAGCCAGCTTGAACCAGCACCAGGCCAGCACCAGGATGCCGATGCCGGCGAAGGTGAGGGTGATGGGATTGTTCTCGGCGATGGCCTGGGGCAGTTGCAGCCAGTTGACCGGGTTGAGGGCGAGACCGAGGGCGGCCGGTACCCCGAGCAGCACGGCCGGGGTGAGCGGGCGCACGTCCGGCATCCAGAACAGGTGGCTGGCGCTGAGCTCGCGGATCTCGTCGATCTTGCTGTTCTGGCGGCTGTAGAGCAGCTTGAGCCGGGTCTGCTCCTGAATGAGGCTGTCGGCGGCGTCGTTGAGTCGGGTCAGCAGCTGCCGTCTGGCCTTGAGCAGGTTGTCGAGTACCGCCAGCTGGGCGCGATCCAGGGTGATGCCGTCGGTGGCCAGCAGCTGATCGCGCAGCTGGCGCGGATCCTTGAGGGCATCCTGCTCGGTCTCGTACTGGTATTTGGCCATGCGGGCGTTGACGATGGCCGACTCCAGCTTGTCGAGGGGGAAGTAGGCGGGCAGATCCGAGAGCTTGCTGCGCAGGTTCTCGCCGTAGGCGTTGCTGATCTGCAGCCACTCCAGTTGCTCGCGCACCGAGTTGACCAGGTCGTTCAGGGTCGAGAGGTTCGTGTCGATCACCCGCTGCTCGTCCTGCACCCGCTCAATCTGATCTTCGAGCGCGCCGAGCTGGATGGAGAGCGCCTGGTTCTGCTGTTGCTGCTCCAGCAGCAGCGGCATGTCGGAGGTGAGCTGCTTGCGCAGCCGCTCGCTCTCCGCCAGTGCCTGTTCTGTCTTGTCGCGGCGCAGCTGGTTCTGCTGGTTGAGCAGGCTGGTCTGCCACTCGTCCTCGTCGGTGATGGCGAGGTTGAGCTCCTGCAACCTGAGCTTGCCCAGATCGTTGCGCTGCTGGGCGGAGAGCTGTTCCAGCTCCAGCATCTGGATCCGGTCGGAGAGGCTCTGCTCCTTGAGGCGGGTCACCAGCTGCTGGGCATCCTGCTGGCGGTCAGACTCGCTGCTGAAGCTGAGCCGATCGAGCAGGGCACGGGTCTGCTGCAACTGCTTGCGCAGCTCGTCGACCCGCAGGTGATACTCCTGGCCTGTGCTCTCAAGCTGGTTGAGGCTGTCCATCACCCCCTGGCGCTCCTTGCGCAGGTTGAGCTGGCGGTTGCTGCTCAGGCCGATGGCCTGGCGCAGCGCCTCCTCCTTCAGGGAAGAGAGGGCAGGACGAGGCTGGGGCTGGTAGTTGTGCAGGCTCTCCTTGAGGCGGGCCGACTCCTTGGGATAGTCGATGAGCACCTGCTGATAGGCCTTGCCCTGCTCGCGGTAGCGCTGGGCTTCCCGGGCAAATTGCAGCGCCTGCTGGTAGCTCTCCCGCAGCTTCTGGTTCTCCGGGGTGTCCGTCTTGGGCACGCTCTGCAGCAGTTCTTCCACCTGGGTGATGGCGTCATCGGCCTGGGCAAGGGGAGAAAGAAGAGTAAGGCAGAGCAGCAGGGAGAGCAGGCGTTGCAACATGGCGCACGTTTCCGTTCAGGTGGAGTCGCCCTAGCCTAAAGCAGGGGCCTGGGCGGGTAAAGTTTTCCATATTAATGATTTGTAACATAAATAACGGGCGATCCCGGCCCGCTTTGGCTATCATTCCGGCCGTTTTCCCCTCCATTGAGCATCCTATGTCCGCAGTCGATCTGGGCACGGCCCCCCTTTCCCGCCTGTTCTGGCGCTACGTCACTCCGACCGTGGCCGCCATGCTGGTCACCGGCATCTATGTCACCATAGACGGCATCTTCGTCGGCCATATTCTGGGCCAGGACGGCCTGGCCGGCATGATGCTGGCCTACCCCATCTGCGCCGTGCTCTATGCGGTGGGGGCGCTGATCGGCATGGGCTCCTCGGCGCTCGCCTCGTTTTATCTGGGCAAGGGGGAGCAGGCCAGGGCCCGTCACATCGTCGGCAACGCGCTGGTGATGGTGCTCATCGCTTCGGCGCTGCTCGCCTTCATCGGCATCCACTATGGCGACGAGATGCTGGTGTGGATGGGGGCGGAGGGGGCCATCTTCGACGCAGGATACGCCTATCTGCAGTGGTATTCCTGGCTCGGGGTGTTCGCGGTGCTCTCCATGGCCTTTACCGCCCTGCTGCGCAACGACGGGCGACCCGGCCTCACCACTTGGATCCTGGTGGGGGGCGGCGTGCTCAACGTGCTGCTCGACTACCTGCTGATGGCGGTGATCCCCTGGGGGCTGGCGGGGGCCGCCATCGCCACCATGCTCTCCCAGGCAGTGACCGGGGGGCTGTGCCTGTGGCACTTCTTCACCCCGCGCAGCCAGCTGCGCATTCGCTGGGATACCCTGCGGCCCGACTGGCGGCTGATGGGAGAGACATTGCGACTCGGGGTGTCGAGCTTTCTGATGTACCTCTACCTGTCGGTGGTGCTGGCGCTGCACAACAAGGCGCTGCTCTCGGTCGGCACCTCGTTGCACGTGGCCGCCTACGGGGTCATCAGCTATAGCGAGGCCTTCTTCTATCTCATCTTCGAGGGGATCGCCATGGGCATCCAGCCCATCGCCAGCTTCAACGCCGGGGCGGGCAACTGGGCACGGGTGCTGCGGGTGCGCAACCTGGCGCTCGGGGTGACGCTGCTGGTGGCCCTGTGCGGCATGTTGCCGCTCTATCTCTGGCCGGAGGGGGTGGTCTACCTGTTCGCCGGTGACAACGCGGCCCTGTTGCCGGTGGCCAGCCTGGGCATCTGGCTCTACTTCTGGGGCTTGCCGATGGAGGGCCTGCTGCTGGTGGGGGCCACCTACTTCCAGGCCATCAACCGGGCCCGTATCGCCTCCCTGCTTACCGGCGGCAAGCTGGTGCTGATCGGCGGCTTTCTGTGGGGCTTCTCTTCCCTGTGGGGGGTATCCGGCGTCTGGTTGGCGCTGCCCACCTGCAGCACCCTGCTGGTACTGGTGATGTGGCGAGCCATGGGCAAGGAGGCACGCCAGCACAGCGCTGCCTGACAGGTGGTCATTCGGCCATCAAAAAGGCAGCCTAGGCTGCCTTTTTCGTTTTGAACGCCCCTGCCTGCGCGCGACAGGTCTCCGGCCTCAGGGCTTGAAGGCGCCGATGAAGATGGCGGGATCGACGCGAGCGTCGTTGAGACTGACGTTCCAGTGCATGTGGGGACCGGTGGCGCGGCCGGTGGCGCCGACCCGGCCGACGATGCCGCCGCGGGGCAGGCTTTGGCCCAGCTTCACGTCGACCTTCGACATGTGGCAGAACATGCTGATGAGCCCCTGGCCGTGGTCGACGAACACCGTGTTGCCGTTGAAGAAGTAGTTGCCAATCAGGATTACCTTGCCAGCGGCTGGTGCCTTGATGGGGGTGCCGGCACCGACCGCGAAGTCGAGGCCGGAGTGGGGGTTGCGCTCCTCGCCGTTGAAGAAGCGGCGCAGCCCGAACGGGCTGGAGAGCGGCCCCTTCACCGGTTTGTCGAACAGCAGGTTGCTTGGCTGGGCCGGGCTGAAGGTCTGGTAGGCGCGGGTCTGCTCCGCCAGCTCGCGGTTGATGCGGGCCATGTCTTCGGCCAGCGGATTGACCTGACGGCCGTTCTTGAGCTTGATCTGCTGCTCGCGGTAGTGCTTGCTGCCGACCGTGAAGCCGAGGGTGCGGCCATCGCTCACCTGCAGCTGGTGGGGGCCGGGCTGGCTCTTGAGAGGGATGCCGACGATGGCAATCCAGCGCTTGCCCTCTTCACGCACCACCAGTACCGGCTTGTCCTGATAGCGGGCGGTCGGGGCCTGCGCCTCGCTGCCAAGGGGCACCACGGCGACACCGCCCGGCACCGGGTGATTGAGCAGGCGGCTGATGAAGCCCTCGGCGAGGGCGGACTGGCTGGCCAGCAGCAACAATAGACAACAAACGACTCTCATGATGATTCCAGGCTGGGTTGACTAAGACGAAACGGTAACGAAATCAGGAGGCTGGCTGGAAGCGCTGGTAGATGGCCTCCATCTGGACCGAGACCTCCTGGCGCACCAGATCCAGTTCCAGCATGTCTTGCAGCACCTTGAGCTGATCCGGGCTCAGGAAGCCGCGGCTGCTCTCCAGTACCCGCTGGGTATAGGCGCGCTGGTTCTCCAGATAGGTGCCGGCATCGCCGCTCTCCTGTTGGGCCAGCTGCTGGTTCGCCTCGCTCAACAGGCGCGTCAGAGATTGGCGCTGGGCCGGTGCCAGCAGCTCGCCGCGCTCCGCCAGGCGGCCCTGGATCTCCAGCAGGCGGTTGGTGTCGCCCGAGTAGATCTCTTGCTCGAGCCGGGTGCGGGTATCCTCCCCCAGCAGGTTGCTGAGGTTGCTCCAGATGCGCTGGCTCTCCTGCTCGTAGGCATCGGGATGATCGAAACCAAGGCGATAGAGCTCGCGCAGCTGCTCCTGCACCTGGCCGCGCACGTCCTCCACGATGTCGAGCCGATCGAAGACGGTGGTGAGCTGGCTGCCCTGCTCGGCGTCATAGAGCCGTTCGATCAGCACGGACCCTTCGCTCGACTGGCTCCACTGGCTGATGGCTGCTTCCAGCTCGGGGTTGGGGGGGAGCGCCTCCTGGGCGGGCGCAGGCTCGCTCTGGGGGCCCTTGCCGGGCAGCTTGGCCAGCAGGTTCTGCCCCGGGTTCTGGCTGCTGCTCTGGGAAGCTGACGCGTCGCACTGGGCTGCGCGGGCGGTGCCGGCTGCGTCGGACTCCGGCTGGGCGGCGGTGTGGTCGGCTTGCCACTGCCAGAGGTTGAGCAACAGGGAGGCCAGCAGCAGCGGCGCCAGGTGAGATGTACGCATTTTGGATTCTCTTGAATAAGTGAACGCCCCTTGCAGAGGGGTCTCTTATGATAACCGTAACGTCTGATACAAGCAGCCATGACGTGCACCTGCGGTGTCGATGGCGGCCCGCCATTGAGTCGGGGGCCCCATGGCTCTAGAATCGGCAACCAGCCGTTTTCATCCGAGGAACTGTTATGAATGGATTGTCCCCCCTGCGCACAGCACCCGCCCGTCACCCCATAGGGCGTGGCTGGGTCTGGGTGCGGTCCGGCTTCGATATCTTCAACAAGGGGATGGGGGCCAGCGTCGGCATGGTTCTCGTCTGGTTTGCGGTCGGTCTGCTGCTGGAGCGCCTGCCGGCGGGCAGCCTCATCTCCCAGCTGCTCTATATGGTTTGGGGCGCCGGCTGGGTGGCGGTGGCCCACCACGGTTATGAAGGCAACCCGCTGCGCTTCGCCGACTTCTTCTCCGGCTTTCGGCACAAGCTGACGCCGCTGATGCTGGGGGGGCTGCTGGTGCTGGCCCTGTTCAGCCTGATCGGTCTCATCTGCCTGGGGCTGCTCTCCATGTGGGGGCTTACCTCCCTGCTGACCCAGGATCCCGAGTCCCTGGTGGTCACGGCGGCCCAGGCCCAGGGGCTGCTGCTCTGCCTGCTGCTGGGGCTGGCGCTGCTGATCCCGGTGCTGATGGCCATCACCTTCGCCCCCGCGCTCATCTATTTCCACGACGTGGGGATCCTGCAGGCGGCCAAGCTCAGCTTCAAAGGCTGCCTGACCAACATGTGGCCCTTTCTCTGGTGGGGCATAGTCGCCGCCATCCTGATGCTGTTTGGTGCGGCGCTGATGCTGGTGGGGCTGCTGGTGGTGATCCCGGCCCTCAACTACTCCATCTATGTGGCATATCGGGAGATCTTCCTGGATGTGGCGCAGGAGACGCCGGCCGATGCCCCGCTGAGCGGTTTCGAAGCCTGAATGCGGCCAGCGAGTCTGGCATATTGAACGAAAGGGGCCTGCTGGCCCCTTTTTCATGCTGGTTTAATCGCGCCACATGGGGTCGGCGGCCATGCGTTCCACCATAAAATCGAGGAAGCTGCGCAACAGCGGTGACATCTGTTTGCGGGTGCCATAGACGGCGTAGACGCCGAGTCGCTTGGGCTGCCACTGCTCCAGCAGCGGCACCAGAGTGCCGGTCTCGAGATGGGGCTGGGCGGAATAGCGGGGCTGCAGGCTGATGCCGGCACCTTCCAGGGTCGCCTCCAGCAACAGGTTGGAGATGTTGGCGCTGAGGTTGCCGCTGACCGGCACGGATTCGGGCCCGTCCGGCCCCTGAAATTCCCACAGACTCTTGCCGAAATAGGTGTAGGTGAGGCAGTTGTGCAGGGCGAGCTCCTGCACCTTGTGCGGTGTCGGGTGCCTGGCCAGATAGGCCGGGCTGGCACAAACCACGGAGTGGCAGGTGCCGAGCCGGCGGGCCACCAGGTTGGGATCGAGATCATTGGTGATGCGGATGGCGAGATCGATCCGCTCCTCCACCAGGTTGACGGTCCGGTCCAGCAGCAGGATATCGATGGCGGTGCCCGCATAGCGCGCCAGGTAGTCGTTGGCGGCCCCCACCAGCAGGGCTTCCGAGAGCGAATAGCTGCTGGTGATGCGCAGCTGCCCCTTGGGCGCCTCGTCGCCGCGCACGGCGATCTGCTCCATCTCTTCCCCCAGCGCCAGCATGGCCCGGGCCCGGTTCAACGCCTCTTCTCCCGGGCCGGTCAGACTGAGCCGGCGGGTGGTGCGGTGCAGCAGCCGCGCCCCCATCCACTGCTCCAGCTCCGCCAGATAGCGGGTCACCATGGCGCGCGACATCTCCAGTTTCTCCCCGGCGCCGCTCAGGCTGCCCTGTTCGACTACGCTGACAAAGACCCGCAATGCGGTCAGTCGATCCATGTTCAGGCTCTCTATATGCTCGATTAATGCAACAGTGATGCGCTCATTATGCTGTATTTGTACCGAAAGTGATCCAATAAACTGTGTCCATCTGATGAACCCCTGATGACTTGATGAGGAATACCCGATGAACAATACCCTGATCCGCAATCTGACCCTGGCTACCACCCTGCTGAGCGGTGCCGCCATGGCCGCCCCGCTGACCGTAACTGTCTACAACCCTGGCGAGAAGGCCATCTTCCCGGTCTCCTCTTCCTTGGTGGCTGGTGACAAGGAGGCGATCCTGATCGATGCCCAGTTCGACGTGCAAAACGGTCAGGCGCTGGTCGACATGATCAAGAAGAGCGGCAAGAAACTGACCACCGTCTATATCAGTGCCGGTGACCCCGACTTCTACTTCGGTCTGGAACCTGTCATGGCCGCGTTCCCCGACGTCAAGGTGCTGGCCGACCAGCATGTGGTTGACCACATCAACCAGACCAAGGACGCCAAGCTGAGCTACTGGAGCCCCATTCTGGGCAAGGGTGCACCCAAGAGCCTGACCGTGCCGCAAGTGATGACGGCCAGCCACCTGACCCTGGATGGCGAGCAGATCGAGATCAAGGAGATGAACACTCCGAATGCCTACCTGTGGGCACCGTCCATCAAGACTGCCTTTGGTGGTGTGCCGGTCTACAGCGGCGTACATGTGTGGATGGCGGACAGTCAGACCAAGGTCGCTCGCAGCAACTGGGTCAAGGCGCTGAACAATCTGCTGGCGCTGAAGCCTGAGCGCGTGGTGCCGGGTCACTTCCTGGGGACTGCGCCCAAGGGTACCGAAGCCGTGACCTTCACCCGTGACTACGTAGAGCGCTTTGAGCAGGAGCTGGCCAAGGCCAAGAACTCCGGGCAGCTGATTGAAGCGTTGAAGAAGGCTTACCCGTCCCTGCCGGTCGACGATGGTCTGGCCATCGGTGCCAAGGTCAATACCGGCGAGATGAAGTGGTAACCCCCTGACGCCTACTTCCCTGTGTTTTTTTACCGGGCCTTAGGGCCCGGTTTTTTATCCAGAATTGAAGCGAGAATGATGATGAACGAAGTGCAAACAACCCTCCATTATGTCTATGACCCCCTCTGTGGCTGGTGCTATGGCGCCGCCCCGCTGCTGAAAGCCGCGGCCGATGTCGCGGGCTTGCAGATCGAACTGCATGCCGGCGGCCTCTGGCTGGGTGGTCGCCGCCAGGCCATGGGTCAGGCGCTGCGCGACTATGTGCGCCCCCATGACGAGCGGATCCAGGCGCTGACCGGTCAGCCTTTCGGCGAGCGCTATTTCAACGAGCTGCTGCTGCGAGATGGCCTGCTGCTGGACTCGGAGCAGCCTATCCGCGCAATTCTGGCGGTGACATCCCTGGGGGGCAATGGGTTGGTGATGCTGCACCGCATCCAGCAATCCCACTATCGCGATGGCATCTGGATCGGTTCTCTCGAGCATCTGACCAGCCTGGCGGCGGAGCAGGGCATTGCGCAGGAGGCCTTCGTGCAGGCTTATCAGGCGGTTGAGCTGGCAAGCCATCTGGCGGACAGCCAGGTCTGGATGCGTCGCCTCGGCGGGCAGGGTTACCCGACTCTGGGGCTGGTGCAGGGGGACAAGGTAACGCCCTTGTCAGCGTCCTCTTTCCTGGGCGAGCCCCAGGCATTTGCCCGCCATATCCAGCAGCTGATGGGGCGCTGAGGGGGGAATTGGTATCCTGCCGAAGATAATCTTGGCCGGATGAGTCCTGAGTGGATTTTCCTGCCTGGGTGGCCCTCATGCTATCCCCGGGCAGGGCGATATATTCAGCCGCGGATAGTATGAAAATCATCCGCTTGCAATCATCGCGCTATGCTCTATGGGGATAGCCCGGACGTTCGATGTCAGGGGCTTGCGTCTAGCCGCCAAGGATACCAATCATGTTCAAAAATATGTCTATAGGTCAGAAGTTGAGCGCCGGTTTTGCGGTATTGGCATTATTGGTGCTGGTCATCGCCGGATTTGGGATCTCCAGGCTCTCCTACCTGAATGCGAACACTCAGCTTATTGTCAATAACCTGGTGCCTTCCATTCGCTATGCCAGCCAAATGCACGTTGCGCTGCTGGATGCGCGTCGAGCCGAACTGGCCATGGTCATTGCGTTGACCAACAATGACCAGGCGGATATCGCCAAACGGAACGACAGTTTCTCGGATGCCAAGGCTCGCTTTCTAAAAGCGTTGTCGGATTATGGCCGTTTGGCTTTCAACGACGCAGAAGAAGAGCAGACCTATCGTGCCTTGCAACCAGCAGGAGAGGCCTACTTCAGCGCCCATGATCAGCTGTATCAAGCGGTCATGAACAACGAAGGCGCCAAGATTGGCGAGTATCGGGATGGCATTACCCGCACTACGTTGGACCAGACCACTCAGCTCACAATGACGTTGCGCGAGATTAACGACCGCATTGGTAGTGCCATGCATACCAGCAGTGAGCAATCATATGAGTCAGCCAAACTGCTCAGCATAGCGATCGGACTCGTGACGCTGCTTTTCGTGGTGTTGGTGGCTTGGTATCTGACTCAGCAGATCAAGCGCCCGGTCAACGCGTTGCTGGAGGTGGTTGGTAAAGTGTCGGGAGGTGATCTGGCGACCCATCTTGACACCAGCCAGTTCAACAATGACGAACTGGGTCAACTGGCCAAGGGCTTTGGCGAGATGCAGAAAAACTTGCGCAATCTGGTCAGTGAAGTCTCCGGCTCCGTGGTGCAACTGAGCTCTGCGGCCGAAGAGATCAGCGCGGTGGCCCGTCAGTCCGCCAACAACATGAACAGCCAGCAGCACGAGCTGAACCAGCTGGCCACCGCCATGAACGAGATGCAGGCGACGGTGCAGGAGGTGTCCCGCAACACCAGCGATGCCGCCAGTGCCGCCAGCGCTGCCAGCAGCACCGCCGAGCTGGGGGCCCGCACCGTCAATGACTCCATCAAGCGCATTGAGCAGGTGGCCGGTGCCATCGAGAGCACCGCCGTGGTAATTCATCAGTTAGGTGATGACAGCCGCAACATCGGCATGGTGCTGGAGGTCATTCGCGGGATCGCCGAGCAGACCAACCTGCTGGCACTGAACGCCGCCATCGAGGCGGCCCGGGCCGGGGAACAGGGGCGCGGTTTTGCGGTGGTGGCCGATGAGGTGCGCACCCTGGCGAAACGGACCCAGGACTCCACCTCCCAGATCAACACCATCATTGCCGAGCTGCAGCAGCGGGCCGAGCAGGCCGGCACCACCATGCAGCAAAGTCAGGACATGATGAACTCCACCGTCAGTACGGCGCGTGAGGCGGGGGCGTCCATCTCCGAGATCAGCGGCTCGGTGGAGAGCATCTCCCACATGAACATCCAGATTGCGACCGCCACCGAAGAGCAGGGGGCGGTGAGTGAAGAGCTCAACCGCAACGTGGTCAATATCAGCCATGCCTCGGAAGAGGTGGCGGCCGGGGCAACCCAGATGGCGCAGGCCTGCAACGACCTGAACCATCTGGCCACCCAGCTGCAGGAGCTGGTACGCCGCTTCCGGGTGTGATGAGGCTATGCTGACCCGACGGGCCCGGATCCAGGATCCGGGCCCGTTTTATTTATCCCCTGTGCATGGTCTGTCCAATCTCACCATCCCTTGTCCCTCCCGCCGTTCTTGGGCATGCTAATGGCCCCATTGGTTGGCAGGATTCTGGATGTATGAACCTTCGCGATCTCGAGTATTTGGTGGCGCTGGAAGAGGAGAAGCACTTTCGCAAGGCGGCGGAGCGCTGTTTCGTCAGTCAGCCGACCCTGAGCGGCCAGCTGCGCAAGCTGGAGGATGAGCTGGGGGTGATCCTGATCGAGCGCACCTCCCGCAAGGTGTTGTTCACCCCGGCTGGCGATGCCATGGCGCAGCAGGCTCGCAAGGTGCTCAAAGAGGTGCGCGAACTCAAGAGCATAGGCCAGCACTTTGCCGAACCCATGTCCGGCGAGATCCACATCGGCTTCATTCCCACCGTCGGCCCCTATCTGTTGCCCCACATAATCCAGGATCTGCGCGAACATTTTCCCAAGCTGGAGTTCTACCTCTATGAAGAGCAGACCCAGGTGCTGCTCAAACGGCTGGAAGAGGGGGAGCTGGACTGCCTGATCCTGGCCGAACTGGAGGGGATGGAAGGGTTTGGCTCCATCCCTCTCTATCAGGAGCCCATGTGGCTGGCGGTGCCCCAGCAGCATCCGGAGGCCAGGGCCAAGGCGGTGCCGCTCAGCAATCTCAAGGGCAAGAAGCTGCTGATGCTGGCCGATGGCCATTGTCTGCGGGATCAGGCGATGGGCTTCTGTTTTGCCGCCGGCATCGGCGAGGATCAGCGTTTCAAGGGCACCAGCCTGGAGACGCTGCGCAACATGGTGGCGGCCGGCAGCGGCATGACGCTGGTACCCAGGCTCGCTGTGCCAGCCAATACCGAGGAGGGGGGCGTGAGCTACCGGCCGGTGATCGATCCGGTGCCAGGGCGTACCATAGCGCTGCTCTATCGCCACTACTCGGTGCGCCGGCCCTGCTTCAACGAGCTGGCCGCCCGCATCTCGAGCCTGATGAAAAGCCTGCTCGGCTGACGACAACGCATTCGTGTTCACCAAAAGAAAACCGGCGCCTTGGCGCCGGTTTTTGTCTGCTGCGGTTGCTTAGAAGATATCGTCGGTGGAGACGGGGCCGTCAGTGTCCGAGCCATCGCCGCCATAGACCTGATTGCCATCCGAGCTCTGGGTGGCGAAGCGGGTCGGTTCGGTGCCTTCCTTGAAGAACTCGTCCGTGCTGCTGCCATCGGTGCGGTTGGTCAGCAGGCCGGTTTCACGGTCGATGCGCACCGTGATGATCCCTTCCGGCACCGGCATCTTGCGCTCGGGGATCTGCTTGAGCGCCGTCTTCATGAAGTCGATCCAGATGGGCTGTGCGGCGCCGCCGCCAAACTCGGCCCGGCCCAGGCCACGCTGGTGGTTGTCAAAACCGATCCAGGAGGTGGCGACCAGGTTCGGGGTATAGCCGGAGAACCAGGCATCGCGCGACTCGTTGGTGGTCCCGGTCTTGCCCGATATATCGTGGCGCTTGAGATCGCGAGCCGCCCGCCAGCCGGTGCCGCGCCAGCCATTGCCGCCCCAGATGGCGGTGGTCAGGGTATCGGTGACCAGGAAGGCACTCTGGGCACTGATGGTCTGCGGCGCCATATTGTTGGGCACGACGGGATCGATGGGGCACTGGGCTTTCCAGTCGGGGGCCGTATTGGCATAGGCATCCGCGCTGTCCAGACCGGCAGCGGCCAGTACGCCGCAATCGCGGCAGGCGGCGGCCGGGTTGGCCTGATAGAGAGGCGCGCCGAAGCTGTCGGTCACCTCGGTAATGAAGTAGGGGGTGACCTGGAAGCCGCCGTTGGCCAGCACCGAATAGCCGCGCACCACTTCCAGCGGGGTGAACTCGGCCGCGCCCAGCGCCAGCGATTCGTTGGGCGAGATGGTGTCGCGGACAAAGCCGAAGCGGGTCAGACCGTCGATATAGGTATCCAGCCCGATGGCGCGCATCAGCCGGACCGACATCACGTTCTTCGACTTGGCAAGACCAAGGCGCAGCGGTGTGGGGCCGTCATAGATAGCCGGGGAGTTCTTGGGCTGCCACATGGGGCCCTTGGAGGGATCCCACTGGTTGATCGGCGCATCGTTGATGAGCGAGGCCAGGGTATAGCCCTGCTCCAGCGCGGTGGCATAGAGGAAAGGTTTGATGTTGGAGCCTATCTGGCGACGTGCCTGATCGACCCGGTTGAACTTGGACAACTCGAAGCTGAAACCGCCGACCAGCGCCTCGATGGCGCCATCCTGCGGATTCATGGCCACCAGGGCGGCGTTGACCTCGGGGATCTGGGAGAGCAGCAGCTCTTCACCCTTCTCCCGTACCCAGATCTGGGCGCCGACCTTGAGTACGTCCCGTGCCGATTTCGGGGCAAAACTCTGACGATCGTCGGTGATGAAAGAACGAGCCCACTTGATGCCGTTCCAGCCAAGCTCGGCCTGTTTGCCGTTTTTCAGCACTATGGTCGCGCTCTTGTCACCCAGCTTGGTGACCACGGCGGCCATCAGCGGCTGATAGGTCGGCTGCTTGGCCAGATGGGCCATGATCTTGTCGTAATCCCAGTCGGCCTCGCCGCTCTTCCACAGCTGGGCGGTCACCCCCTTGTAGCCATGGCGGGTGTCATAGTCGAACACGCCGTCGAGCAGAGCCTGACGGGCTGCCCGCTGACGCTTGGCGGTGACCGTGGTGTAGACGTGCAGGCCCATGGTGTAGGCATCTTCCCCAAACTGCTCCACCATCTTCTGGCGAACCATTTCGCCGAGATAGGGGGCGTTGAGGGTGGTCTCGGCACCGTGATAACGGGCCTTGATCGGCATCTTGGAGGCTTCGTCATACTGGGCCTGGGTGATCTTGCCTGTCTCCAGCATGCGACCCAGCACCACGTTGCGACGGGCGAAGGCCCGCTCCGGCGAACGGATCGGGTTCAGCATGGAGGGGGCCTTGGGCAGACCGGCAATGATGGCGATCTCGTCCAGAGTGAGCTCTTTCACCTCTTTGCCAAAATAGACCTGGGCGGCGGCGCCGACCCCGAAGGCCCGATAGCCGAGCGGTATCTTGTTGAGGTAGAGCTGCAGTATCTCGTCCTTGGAGAGGTTCTGCTCGATGCGCCAGGCGAGGAACACCTCCTTGATCTTGCGCACCAGGGTCTTCTCGTTGCTCAGGAAAAAGTTGCGGGCAACCTGCTGGGTGATGGTACTGGCGCCCTGGCGTGCCTGGCCGGAAACTGCCCAGACGGTGGCAGCCCGCAGAATGCCGATGGGGTCGATGCCGGGGTGCTCGTAGAAGCGGGCATCTTCGGTAGCGAGCACCGCATCGATCATGGACTGGGGAATTTCATCCAGATGCAGGGGGATGCGACGAATTTCGCCAAATTGGGAGATCAATTCCCCATCCCGACTGTACACCTTCATCGGGGTGGCCAGCTTGACGTCGCGCAGTGCGGTCACATCCGGCAACTGGGGCTTGATGTAGAAGTAGATACCGATGAGGCTGGCAACACCCAGCACAGCACCCAGCATCATGACAATAAACAGGCGTACGAGCCATTTCAGCATGGAAGAACTACCAATCGTCTTAAAATTAGCCAACGGGCGCAGAGTATAGCCCTTTTGCCTTCGTGAATTCGAGGTTTTCCTGACGATGGTCCGGCTCCTCGAGAAGAGGCGGGAGGTTAGCACTCTGCGACTCAATAACCAAGGGGAGGAGGGCGCGGCTCGGAAAGCGAGTTGCATCACTTTTCGGCATAAACTTTATGACATTGATAGATAGAGCATTTAGGATGAGTTAAGCCATCATCTTCTGATTAGCTGTCCTACAATCAATCCTAAAACCCATATAACGCATGGATGTGTATATGTTTGGGCTATTCAACAAGGGTTCTCTGCTTCCACTGGCAGGCATTGATTTTGGAAGTCAGACCATCAAGGCCGTGACCATCACCGGCCGTCCCGGCAAGCTGCACCTCGAATCCGTGGCGGAGGTTGCCACCCCCAAAGGCACCCTGGTCGATTATCAGCTGCAGGATATCGAGCGGGTCGGCCAGTCTCTCAAGGGCCTCAAGCGCCTCATCTCGGGCAGCAGCCAGTATGTGGCTACTGCCGTTACCGGTTCCAACGTGATCACCAAGGTCATTCAGGTGGATGCCAGCCTGAGTGAAAGCGAGCTGGAAAATCAGGTCCAGCTTGAGGCTGAACAACTCATTCCTTTCCCCCTCGATGAAGTGAGCCTGGATTTCGAGATCCTGGGCAAGGTCGCCGATCAGGAGCGCCAGGAGGTGCTGCTGAGCGCGGCCCGCACCGAGAGCGTGAATGGTCGGGTCACCGCGCTGGCGGAAGCCGACATGACCACCAAGGTGGTGGATGTCGGGGCACACGCCTTGGGGCGGGCGGTACTCGCCTGTCTGCCTGAGCTGCAGGAGTGGGACAAACCGGTCGGTGTCATCGACATCGGCGCCAGCGCCATGACATTTGCCGCGCTGGTGAAGGGGGAGGTGATCTACTCCCGCTTGCAGAACTTCGGTGGCGACCAATACAGCCAGGCACTGGCCTCTTTCTACAGCCTCTCTCTGGATGATGCCGAGCAGGCCAAGCTGCAGGGCAAGTTGCCGATCGATCACGAGCTGGATGTGTTGCTGCCCCACATGAATGCGTTGCTGCAGCAGGTGCGGCGCAACGTCCAGCTGTTTTGCAGCTCTTCCGGCCACCGGGAGCTTTCCAAACTGGTGTTGAGCGGAGGGGGCAGCCTGCTGCCCGGGTTGGCGGCTCAGATTGGCAACGAGCTCAGCTGCGAGGTGTTGCATCCCGATCCCTTTACCCTGTTCGGCAAACCCAAGGGAGAGGTCGCTGCCCATGGTGCCAAGTACATGACGGCGCTGGGTCTGGCATTGAGGAGCTTCACGCCATGTCAAATATAAACCTCTTGCCCTGGCGCGAGGCCAGGGCCCAGCGGCAGAAGAAGCAATTCGGGGTCATGCTAGGCATCTTCATGGCCATCACGGCTTCACTTGGCTTTGCCGCCGACTGGCTGGTGGAGCAGCAGATAGGCCATCAGCAGCAACGCAACCAGCGTTTGCTGCAGGAGATGACCATCCTCGATGCCCAGCTTGGCGAGATCCGCCTGCTCAAGGAGCGGCGCAAGGAGTTGATCGATCGCATGCAATTGATCGAACACCTGCAGATGCGTCGCAATCTGCCGGTTCGCCTGTTCAACCAGCTGCCTTCGTTGGTACCCAATGGGGTGTATCTCAACACGTTGGCTCTGCAGGACAACCGGATCGACGTGAACGGCAAGACCGAAGCCTATGGCAGGGTGGCCAGCATGATGCGTCGCATCGATGGTTCCGGCTGGCTGGGGCAGTCGCAGATCAGCACCATCTTTGCGGCTGACGTGGCACCAGTTTCGCTCAGCCAGTTTTCCATGATGTTCCAGGTCGCCGTGGCGGCTGGAGCCAGCCTCGACATGGCTAAGGGGCAGAAATGAACCTGCAACAGCTCAACGAACTGGATTTCAACAACATCGCCAGCTGGCCCAAACTGGCCAAGGGGATCTTCATCCTGTTCTTCTGTGCCCTGCTTGGGGGCGCCATCTATTACTACGTGATTGCCAAGTCGCTGACTCTGTTGACCCAGGAAACCGACAAGGAGGCAGAGCTCAAGTCACAGTTTGAGAGCAAGGCGATGCTGGCCGCCAATCTCGGTGCCTACAAGGCGCAGATGGTGCAGCTTGAACAACTGGTCGATACCCAGCTAAAACAGCTGCCCAATACCCATGAAGTGGCCGGGCTGCTGGATGACATCAGCTTCATCGCCACCGACAATGGCCTCAAGTTGAATCGCATCAACTGGGAGCCGGAGATCAAGCACGAGTTTTCCACCGAGCTGCCCATGCGAATAGAAGTGGTGGGTACCTATCATGAGATCGGCAAGTTCACGGCTGACATGGCGGCCTTGCCAAGGATCGTCATTCTGGAGTCGTTCACGCTGGGTCAGGGCAAGGAGCAGGATGACATGATCGCCATGTCGATGCTGGCCAAGACCTATAAATACAACGGCAAGACGGTGGAGCAGAAAAAATGAGGATACTCTGCGTTTTGTTGCCGGCATTGTTGCTGACGGCCTGCGGCGGTCAGGATGACATGGATAATTACGTGGCCGAGGTGAAGGCCAGAAAGCCGGTTCCCATTGAACCTCTTCCCGAAATAAAGCCCTTCTCTCCCATGGCTTATCATCTCAGTGACCAGCGCAGTCCCTTCATCGCTCCCCAGCCCGAGGCCAGCAGTGCCAAGACGGATGCCAAGGTGAAACCGGATTGCGCCCAGATTGTCGCCAACAGAGAGAAAGAGGTGCTGGAGAACTATTCACTGGCCAGCCTGAGCATGCAGGGTTCCCTTGGCAAGCAGGGGCAGCTCTGGGCCCTGATCAGAACGCCGGATGGTCAGTCCATCCGAGTGGGCCTCAACCAGCATATGGGGCTGGATCAGGGGCGGGTGATCAGGATCACTGACACTTATGTGGATTTGATTGAGACTATACCGGACGGCAAGGGATGCTGGGTGACTCGAGAAACCCAGCTGGGCATGGCCAATCTTGAAGCAAAACGATAATCAGGGATGAACTGCGATGAGAACAACAATAGGTAAGGCAACCAGAGTGGCCCTGCTGTTTTGCGTCGGTGCATGGGGCCAGGCCTGGGCGGTGGCCACCCTGCAGGAGGTCAAAGTCAATCCGCTGATGGCCGATCAACTGCTGCTGGAGCTGAGTTTCAGTGAACCGGTCAGCGGGTTTACCGATCGGCTATCCTATGAACCCAACCAGTTGCTGCTGCATGTGCCGGGGGCGGTGGGGGCACTCAACGTGAATCCCCTGCCCATCAAGCAGCAGGGGGTGGATAACATCAAGGTAGAGGGCAAGGGGGCGGGTCTCGATATCAAGATTGCGCTCGAACAACTGACTCCCTATCAGGTGCACCAGCAGGGCAACAAGCTGTTGGTTGCGTTGGGGGACAAGGCGGCCATGCCGCTGCCAACCACGACCTCTTCCTCCGGGATGGTGGCTCCCCAGCCGAATTCGTCCGCCCTTATCAATACCCCGCCGGCAACCTCGTCGGCATTAATCAACAGCCAGCAGCTTGCCCGCCAGAGTGCCCCGGTGGCGGCGCCGGTTGCCAGCAAACCTGTGTTGCCAACCCCGCAAACTTCGGCCAGTGGCGCTTACTTCAACTCCGTCAAAGGCGTGGATTTTCGACGTGGCAAGGACGGACAGGGGGAATTTCTGGTGACGCTGGATAACAGCTCTGCCGCCGTGGACGTCAGCAGCCGCGGTCAGACTGTGCTGGCCAAGTTTCACGGCACCCGGGTTCCGGACGACCTGCTCAATCTGATCAATGTGCAGGATTTTGCCACCCCTGTTTCTCAGGTTGAGGTGTTTCGCCAGGGCAATGACACCCTGTTCGAGCTGTCGGTCAATGGCCAGTTTGATTATCGCTACGACCAGGCAGACAAGATGTTCATCGTCGAGGTGAAAAAGCGCACCGCAGCGAGTGCCGGCAAGCAGTATCAGGGCAAACCCATCTCTCTCAATTTCCAGGATATTCCGGTCAGAACCGTGTTGCAGCTCATCGCGGATTTCAACAATCTCAACCTGGTGACCACGGACTCGGTGTCGGGCAACATCACCCTGCGGCTGGATGGGGTGCCCTGGGAGCAGGCCCTCGACATCATCTTGAAGGTGCGTGGACTCGACAAGCGGCTCGACAACAACATTCTGCTGGTTGCACCGGCAGAAGAGATTGCCGCCCGCGAGAAACAGCAGCTGGAGAGTCGCAATCAGGTCGCCGATCTGGCTCCGCTCTACACCGAATACCTGCAGATAAACTATGCCAAGGCATCCGAGGTGGCGGCGCTGCTTTCGTCTGAAAGCACCAAGCTGCTCTCTGCCAAGGGGGCGGTGAGCGTGGATGAGCGGACCAACGTGCTGGTAGTCAAGGACACCGCCGACGTCATCAGCAACATCAAGCGCATGCTGGATATTCTGGATATCCCGGTCAAGCAGGTGGTGATCGAAGCGCGCATGGTGACCATAGACGACGGCTTCGACGAGGCACTCGGGGTACGCTGGGGGGTGACCAAGAACGATGGTCACGGCAACAGTACCTCGGGCTCCATCGAGGGCAATGATGGTTCCGGCAACAACAACGGTGGCTCGACCATTACCCGTCCCGGGGTGGACGATCGGTTGAACGTCAATCTGCCGGTGACCAACGCCGCCGGTACCCTGGCCTTCCAGGTGGCGCGGCTGGCGAACGGCACCTTGTTGGATCTCGAGTTGTCGGCACTGGAGAAGGAGAGCAAGGCCGAGATCATTGCCAGCCCCCGGGTGACTACCGCTAACCAGAAGCCGGCGCTGATCGAACAAGGGACCGAGATACCCTATGTGGAGTCCTCCTCCAGCGGGGCTACCTCGGTCACCTTCAAGAAGGCAGTGCTGAGTCTCAAAGTGACGCCGCAGATCACTCCCGACAACAGGGTGATCCTGGATCTGACCGTGACCCAGGACACCAAGGGTGAAACCGTACCTACCGGTACCGGCGATGCCGTCTCCATCAATGCCCAGTCGATCACCACCCAGGTGCTGGTCAACAATGGCGAGACGCTGGTGCTGGGCGGTATCTATCAGCAGACTATTACCAACGATGTGACCAAGGTCCCCCTGCTGGGTGATATCCCGGGTCTGGGGGTACTGTTTCGCAAGACGACCAGCGCGAACAAAAAGCGGGAGCTGCTGATTTTCGTGACACCGAAGATAGTCACCGAGACTTTCTGAAGACTTTACATGTGAAGGTAAAACACATATAACCTTACGCCCCAATGAGGCTGGGGCGTAAGGGCTGCGGTTGCCAGTCCTGATTTCTATTGAGATAATCCCCCTCCTGATCCATCGCAAGATAAGGTTCATAGGTACCCCGATCGAGAGTTTGTCGGGGTCGTACAGTTTGTAATTACTAACGAAAAGACATGGCTGAGAAACGCAATATTTTCCTGATAGGTCCCATGGGTGCGGGCAAGAGCACCATAGGTAGACATCTGGCAGAACAACTGCATATGGAGTTTTTCGACTCAGATCATGAGATTGAGCGCCGCAGTGGTGCCGATATCGGCTGGGTGTTCGATGTTGAAGGCGAAGAGGGTTTCCGGATCCGCGAAGAGAAGGTCATTGGTGACCTTTCCGAACAGCAGGGTATCGTGCTGGCAACGGGTGGCGGTGCCATCAAGAGCCGTGAAACACGCAACAAACTCTCTGCTCGCGGCATCGTGGTGTACCTCGAGACCACCATTGAGAAGCAGCTGGCCCGGACGCAACGTGACAAACGTCGCCCGCTGCTGCAAACCGAAGAGCCGCCGCGCGAAGTACTCGAGCGTCTGGCGCAAGAGCGCAACGCCCTGTACGAAGAAGTGGCTGACTTTGTCATCCAGACTGATGACCAGAGCGCAAAAGTTGTTGCCAATCAAATCGTCAAGTTGATCGGCATGTAATCAAGAGGACGTCCATGGAAAGGTTGAAGGTCGAACTGGGTGAACGCAGCTATCCCATCGAGATAGCGGCAGGTCTGTTGCAGCATGCAGAGGTGCTGACGCAAACCATCAAGGGCAAGCGGGTCATGATAGTGACCAACATCGTTGTCGCCCCCTTGTATCTTGAGCGCATTACCCAGCTGCTGTCCGGTTATCAGGTTGAACACCTGATCCTGCCGGATGGCGAGGCCTACAAGAACCTGGCAACCTTCGAGCGGATCATGTCCGCTCTGCTGGAAACCAACCATGGCCGTGATACCACTCTGATCGCCCTGGGGGGCGGTGTGATAGGCGACGTGGTCGGCTTTGCTGCGGCAAGCTACCAGCGTGGCATTCCTTTCATTCAAGTGCCTACCACACTGCTCTCCCAGGTTGACTCCTCCGTCGGCGGCAAGACCGCCGTCAACCATCCTCTCGGCAAGAACATGATCGGGGCCTTCTATCAGCCCAGACACGTGGTCATCGACACCGAGTGCCTTCAGACCCTGCCTGCCCGTGAATTCGCCGCCGGCATGGCCGAGGTGATCAAGTACGGCATCATCTGGGATGTCGAATTCTTCTGCTGGCTCGAAGCCAACATGTTCCGTCTGCAGGCGCAGGAGCCGGCCGCGCTGGCCTATGCCATCCGTCGCTGCTGCGAAATCAAGGCCGATGTGGTCGGTCAGGACGAAACCGAGCATGGCGTGCGTGCCCTGCTCAACCTGGGTCATACCTTCGGCCATGCCATCGAAGCCGAAAAGGGCTACGGCAACTGGCTGCACGGCGAGGCCGTGGCGGCGGGCACCATGCTGGCTGCCTGGACCGCACAGGCCCGTGGCGATGTGACCGAGCAGGACGTAGCCCGTATCCGGGCACTGCTGCTGGCGGCCAATCTGCCGGTACAGGCACCGCCCGAGATGGATTTTGCCGCCTTCATTCGCCACATGCGTCGCGACAAGAAGGTGCTGGAAGGCAAACTGCGTCTGGTGCTGCCGGTTGGCATCGGTCATGCCCAGGTAGTGGCCGATGTCTCCGATGCTGAACTGCTGGCGGTGATCGAGTCTGGTCGTGACAAATAAACTGCTGAAGCTTCCTTCCCAGCGGCAGCTGGTTGACCGGCTGCTGCATCTGATTGAATTCAATCATCCTTTCATTTTTCTTTCCGGCAAACCCGGCAGTGGTCGCGGCACCTTGTGTCAGGCCATGCTCGATAGCCTGCCTGAAAAAGTCCGCGTCGCCAGCCTGATCGGCAGTCCGGCCATGAAGATGGTGGACGTGCGCCAGTTGTTGCTGCCCCAGGTGGTGGCCCGCCCGCTGTTCAATCCACAGGATGCGCTGGCAGACAGCTTCTTTCGCATGCTGGAGGGCAAACCGGCCACCCTGCTGCTGCTGATCGAACGGGCAGACGAGCTGCCGGCCGAACTGGTTGGCGAGCTGTGGAGTCTGTGCCGCCACAACGACACCCTGGCTGTGCCCCATCAGCTGGCGATCATGGTGTCCGGCAGTGACGGCTGGTGTCGCACCCAGAAGGCGTTGCTCAAAGGGCGTGCCATGCCGGCACTGGAGCTGGAAGTCGCGCCGCTGAGCGCCCCCGAACAACGCATCTTCTTGTATGAGAAGGCCAAAGAGCTCAAGATCCCGACAGCCCTCTTGCCCAAGCCGAAAGTGGAAGAGATCCTGAAAGTGGCGAATGGACATCCGTCCACCATCATGCAGTTACTGGAGGATATCATGACCGACAGAAGGCCCAAGAAACGTCAGGCCGAGTTGCCCGTCAAGAAGATTGCGACCCTGCTGGCACTGGTTGCCGGCGGCCTGTTGGCCCTGAGTTATCTGCTGCCGGCCCTGTTCAGCAGTGACGACAAAGGGGCCGTGTCTGAACCCGCCCAGAGCACGGCGCTGCCGATCCCCGTGTCGGGTGGCGATCCGCTCACCGTCGGCGGCAGCAACAGTAGCCAGAACGGCAATCAGAGTGTGAACAATGATGGTGCCGCCACCAATCAGGGTGGTGTGGTTCGTGACTGGCAGCCCGATGCCAAGGCCTTGCCCAAGGCGGTGGAGAGCGACACGGTTACCACCGAATCGACCAACTACGAGGGGCGCCGGGTGGTGATCTCCGACGAGGTGGTCGAGAAGCTGATGAAGCAGCCCAACGTCAGCGGGGCCCTGCCCACGGCGGTGGTGGATGAGCTGACCGGTGCCGATTCCCGGGCGGCAGCCACCCAGGATGCGCCAGCCAAGCAGGCGGCCATACCCAATGCCACCGCCCAGGCTGCCCAGCCAGTAACAGCCGCCAAGGCTCAGTCAGCGCAGGCTACCAGCAAGCCGGTGGTCAAACCGGCTGCCGCCGAGCCGCTGGCGACTCCTGCACCCAAGGTGGCGCTGACTCCCGCCGCCACTCTGAACAAGAAGCCGCGCAGCCACTACAGCATCCAGCTGATGGGGGCGAGCAACACCAAGGCGGTCGACAAGTTCGTGGCCGAGAATGGCCTTGCCGGCAAGATCTGGGTCTATCAGACCCAGTTCCGCGGCAGTCCCTGGTACGTGGTGCTGCAGGGGGACTACGCCAGCAGCAACCAGGCCAAGGCCGCCATTCGCAAGCTGTCGCCCGCCTTGCTGAAGGGTCAACCCTGGCCCAAGTCGTTTGCGCAGGTACAAAAAGAGTTGAAGCAATAGCCATTTTGGCCGGGAAGGGGGTAGAATCGTCCCCCTTTTTTGGTCAATGCCTTCTTAACACCGGATTTCCATGAAAAAAACACGCGCTTTTTTAAAATGGGCCGGGGGAAAATACTCCCTGGTTGAAGAGATTGCCGAGCGTTTGCCGGCCGGGCGTGTGTTGCTGGAGCCCTTCGTCGGGGCCGGGTCCGTGTTTCTCAACACCGACTACGACGCCTATGTGCTCAACGACATCAATCCGGATCTGATCGGGCTTTACAACCACCTCAAGCAGACGCCGGACAGCTTCATCGCCGAGGCGCGCAAGCTGTTCGTGGCCGAGCACAACCACAAGGCGGCCTACTACCGGCTGCGAACCCAGTTCAATCAGGCCGATACCAGTTTCGAGCGTGCTCTGTTGTTCCTGTTTCTGAACCGGCACGGTTTCAACGGCCTGTGCCGTTACAACAAGAAAGGGGGCTTCAACGTCCCGTTCGGTTCCTACAAGAAACCCTATTTCCCGGAAAAAGAGCTGTGGGCCTTCGCCGAGAAGGCGCAGAAGGCGACCTTCATCTGTGAAAGTTATGCCGACGCCATCCAGCGCGCCGAAGAGGATTGGGTCATCTATTGCGATCCGCCCTATGCGCCGCTCTCCACCACCGCAAGCTTCACCACCTATTCGGCCGGCGGCTTTACCCTGGACGATCAGGCCGTGCTGGCCAGGCTGGCCCGCCACACCGCGGCCCGCAAAGGGGTGCCTGTTCTCATCAGCAACCACGACATCGAGCTGACCCGCGAACTCTATCGCGGCGCCCGTCTCGACGAGATCCTGGTCAAGCGCACCATCAGCCGCAACGGTGGCACCCGCAACAAGGTAGCCGAGTTGCTGGCGCTCTATCCGCCCGGCATCGAGCCGGAGCAGGGCTACTACCCGAGCGACGCTGAACTGGCGCCACTCGGCTGAGACAGACGGCACCTTGGGTGCCGTTTTTTATCTCTCCCGCGGGTGATGATGGCATTCGCTTTTTCTATACCGTGTGCGGGTCGTTTTCGGCATCCATTTGTGGTGATGATGGTGTCCGCTTTTTCCATACCCTGTGCGGGTCGCTTTCGGTGCTCGTTTGCGGTGATGATGGCGTCCGCTTTTTCCATACCGCGTGCGGGTCGTTTTCGGCGCTCGTTTGCGGTGATGATGGTGTCCGCTTTTTCCGTACCGTGAGCGGGTCGTTTTCGGCGTCCGTTTGCGGTGATGATGGCATTCGCTTTTCCATACCGTGTGCGGGTCGTTTTCGGCGCTCGTTTGCGGTGATGATGGTGTCCGCTTTTTCCATACCGTGTGCGGGTCGTTTTCGGCGCTCGCTTGCAGTGATGATGACGTTCGCTTTTTCCATACTCTGTGCGGGTCGTTTTCGGCGCTCGTTTGCGGTAAAATTGCGCCGCTTTTTCTGCCACGCTGCCAATGGATGACGCTGATGAAAGACTTTCTGATTGCCCCCTCGATCCTCTCCGCCGACTTTGCCCGTCTGGGGGACGATGTCGCCAAGGTGCTGGCCGCCGGTGCCGACGTGGTCCATTTCGACGTGATGGACAACCATTATGTGCCCAACCTGACCATAGGCCCCATGGTCTGTCAGGCCCTGCGTGACTACGGCATCGAGGCGCCCATCGACGTGCACCTGATGGTCAAGCCGGTGGATCGCATCATTCCCGATTTTGCCAAGGCCGGTGCCTCCCTCATCACCTTCCACCCGGAAGCGTCCGACCACGTCGACCGCTCCCTGGGCCTCATCAAGGAGCAGGGCTGCCAGGCCGGTCTGGTGCTGAACCCGGCCACCCCGCTCACCTGCCTGGAATACGTGATGGACAAGCTGGACGTGATCCTGCTGATGTCGGTCAACCCGGGCTTCGGTGGCCAGAGCTTCATTCCTGGCACCCTCGACAAGCTGCGCCAGGTGCGCCGCCTGATCGACGAGAGCGGCCGTGACATCCGTCTCGAGATCGACGGCGGGGTCAAGGTGGAGAACATCCGTGAAATTGCCCAGGCTGGCGCCGACATGTTCGTGGCCGGGTCTGCCATCTTCAGCCGCCCGGACTACAAGGCGGTGATCGACGAGATGCGGGCGGAGCTCTCTCATGTCAAACGCTGAACGTGATTTTGACCTGGTGCTGTTCGATCTGGACGGCACCCTGATCGACAGCGCCCCGCAACTGGCGCTGGCGGTCAACCGTACGCTGACCGAGCTCGGGCTGGCCGAGGCCGACGAGGCCGTGGTGCGGACCTGGGTCGGCAACGGTGCCGACAAGCTGATCCAGCGGGCGCTGGACTATCGCGCGGCGCCCGAGCTGTTTGCCAGCGCCCGTCCGCTGTTTGACCGTCACTATCAGGCCTGCCTGCTGGAAGGGCTGGCCATGTATGACGGGGTTGAGCAGAGCCTGCGCCGCCTGCAGGCGCTGGGCTACCGGCAGGGGATCGTGACCAACAAACCGAGCCACTTCGTGCAGCCGATCCTCGATGCCCTCGGCATCGCCGATTGCTTCGCGCTCTGGCTGGGGGGCAACTGCGTGCCGGTCAAGAAACCGAGCCCGGAACCGCTGCTGCTGGCCTGTCACGAGCTGGGCGTCAGCCCGTCGCGCACCCTGATGGTGGGCGACTCCGAAAATGACGTGCTGGCCGCCCAGGCCGCCGGCATGAAGGTGGTGGGGCTGACCTACGGCTACAACTACGGTCGTCCCATCGCAGATTCCCGCCCGGACTGGGTATGCGAACAGTTTGCCCAGCTCGACGCGCTGCTGGCCGAATAAGCTGGCCAGGCAGGCCGAATAACAAGGATCAACACTCTGATGACTAAACCTATCGTATTGAGCGGGGCCCAACCGTCGGGCCAGCTGACCATCGGCAACTACATGGGGGCCCTGCGTCAGTGGGTCAACATGCAGGATGACTTCGACTGCCTCTACTGCATCGTCGATCTGCACGCCATCACCACCCGCCAGGATCCGGCCGCCCTGCGCAAGGCCTGCCTGGACGCCGCCGCCCTCTATCTGGCGGTGGGCATCGATCCGGCCAAGAGCACCGTCTTCATCCAGTCCCACGTGCCGCAGCACGCGGAGCTCGGCTGGATCCTGAACTGCTACACCCAGATGGGCGAGCTGTCGCGCATGACCCAGTTCAAGGACAAGTCCGCCCGTTTCGAGAACAACGTCAACGTCGGCCTGTTCGGTTATCCGGTGCTGATGGCGGCCGACATTCTGCTCTATCAGGCCAATCAGGTGCCGGTGGGCAACGACCAGAAGCAGCACCTGGAGCTGACCCGCGACATCTGCACCCGCTTCAACAACCTCTACGGCGAGGTGTTCACCCTGCCGGAGCCCTTCATCCCGACCGAAGGCGCCCGGGTGATGAGCCTGCAGGATCCGACCAAGAAGATGTCCAAGTCGGACGACAACGAGGCCAACTTCATCGGCCTGCTGGAAGATCCCAAGCAGATCGTCAAGAAGATCAAGCGCGCGGTGACCGACTCCGACGAGCCGGCGGTGGTGCGTTTCGATCCGGAGAACAAGCCGGGGGTCTCCAACCTGCTGACCCTGATGTCCGGGGTGACAGGTCGCTCCATCCCCGAGCTGGAACAGCATTTCGAAGGCAAGATGTACGGTCACCTCAAGACCGAAACCGCCGAGGCCGTGGTTGCCTTGCTGGAGCCGATCCAGGCGCGCTTCCACGAGCTGCGTCAGGATGAGGCTCATCTGCAGGCCATTTTGGCGGCAGGTGCACAAAAGGCGCGGGAAAGGGCTGAAAAAACCCTGGCCAGCGTATATGATGTAGTCGGCTTCGTTCCTCGAGCCTGACATACTGGGAAGGTGTAGTAGAAGAGAGCTGGGTATTTGCCTGGCTTTCTTTGTTTTACCCGACCTGCTATTCGTTGTTTTCATCTTCCAATTTCAAACGCGGGCGTCTGCCCCAAGAGTTAGCATGTCTGTCGAATCAAATACCACGATTGAAGAGTTGGGTGACAAGGGTCACTGGCTGCGCAAGTTCCGCAAGGCCAAGAACCTGCATACCCTGCAACTGATGGTCTCCAACGCCATCGACAAGCACCACAAAATCCCCGCCATCGCCGCCGCCATCTACCTGGCCGAGTGCCAGCGCGAGCGCGAGATGGAGCAGGGCCGCTATCTGGATCGTTAATTCTCTGCCCTGGTTGACCCATGCTGTTGTTGATCGATAACTACGACTCCTTTACCTGGAATCTGGTGCAATATTTTGGCGCCCTGGGACAGGAGGTGGTGGTGAAGCGCAATGACGAGCTGACGCTGGACGCCATCGCCCGGCTCTCTCCCCGTTATCTGGTGATCTCTCCCGGCCCCTGCACGCCAAACGAGGCGGGCATCTCTCTGGCGGCCATCTCCCGTTTTGCCGGCCAGCTTCCCATCCTCGGCGTCTGTCTCGGCCACCAGTCCCTGGCGCAAGCCTTTGGCGCCCAGGTGGTGCGTGCCCGTCAGGTGATGCACGGCAAGACCTCGCTCATTCGCCATCGGGGGGAGGGAGTCTTCAAGGGGCTCAACGACCCGTTGCGGGTAACTCGTTACCATTCGCTCATCGTGGAGCGCGACACCCTGCCCGATTGTCTCGAGATCACCGCCTGGAGCGAACATGCCGACGGCAGCCCGGACGAGATCATGGGCCTGCGCCATAAGCAGTTGAATATAGAGGGGGTTCAGTTCCATCCGGAGAGCATTTTGAGCGAACAGGGCCATCAATTGCTGGCCAATTTTCTGGCAAATTCCTGACAAGTCGTGATCGGCCTCTCAAAATCGTGATGAGGCCAAAAATATTTTCCCTGACACTTTATTCACCTGCCTCCCTGTCCAAATTATCTCTTGCCAACACCCCCTGAGCCGTTATGCAATGCGGTTGCCTAAAATCTCACGGGCAATCGAACATTGTTCCCTGTAACGCGCTTTGTTGCAGACTTTTAGCTTTTTTTCTGTGACAATGCCGATGTGTTTACATGGATTTAACTTTTGGGCGGTGGATTATTCTGTCGCCAGATCGAAGGAGAGCAATATGTCAGAGTTGTTGGCAGTGACACGTGAAGTGTTTGATGAAGTGATGGTTCCCAACTATGCGCCCGCCAAGATCATCCCGGTGCGTGGTGAAGGGTCACGTGTCTGGGATCAGGAAGGCCGTGAGTATGTGGACTTCGCCGGCGGGATCGCCGTCAATGGCCTGGGCCATTGCCATCCCAAGCTGGTAGAGGCCCTGAAAACCCAGGGCGAGAAGCTGTGGCACCTCTCCAACGTGATGACCAACGAGCCGGCTCTGCGCCTGGCCAAGAAGCTGGTCGCCGCTACCTTCGCCGACAAGGTCTATTTCTGCAACTCCGGTGCCGAAGCCAACGAAGCCGCTCTCAAGCTGGCCCGTCGCTACGCCATCGAGAAGTTCGGCGCCCACAAGACCCAGATCATCGCCTTCCATCAGGGTTTCCACGGTCGTACCTTCTTTACCGTCAGCGTCGGCGGTCAGGCGGCCTACTCCGATGGTTTCGGTCCCAAGCCCGCTGACATCACCCACGTGGCTTACAACGATCTGGCCGCACTGGCCGAGGTCATCTCCGACAATACCTGCGCCGTGGTGATGGAGCCGCTGCAGGGCGAGGGTGGCATCATTCGTCCCACCGACGAGTTTGCCAAAGGGGTGCGCGAGCTGTGCGACAAACACAACGCCCTGCTGATCTATGACGAAGTGCAATCTGGCGTCGGCCGTACCGGCGATCTGTTTGCCTACATGGGTCTGGGTGTCACGCCGGACATCCTCACCAGCGCCAAGGCGCTGGGCGGCGGCTTCCCCATCGGCGCCATGCTGACCACCACCGAGATCGCCTCCCACCTGAAAGTGGGTACTCACGGCTCTACCTACGGCGGCAACCCGCTGGCCTGTGCGGTGGCCGAGGCGGTGATCGACGTGATCAACACCCCGGAAGTGCTGAGCGGCATCAAGCAGCGCGAGCAGCTGTTCCGCGAAGGGCTGGAAGCCATCAACGCCAAGTACCACTGCTTCAGCGAAGTGCGTGGCAAGGGGCTGCTGCTGGGCGCCGTGCTGAACGATGACTACAAGGGACGTTCCCGCGACTTCCTGCTGGCCTCCATCGATCAGGGCCTGATGGCGCTGGTTGCCGGCACCAACGTGGTGCGCTTCGCGCCGTCCCTGGTTATTCCGGAAGCGGACATCAAGGAAGGGCTGGCCCGGTTCGAGAAAGCGGTTGCCCAGGTGGTTAACGCCTGATCCAAATTGAGGTGGGGAACCCGCCCGGCAGGAGCCGGGCCCCCACCTGTCGTCAATGAAAGGGAGTTGTCATTTATGTTGGTTATCCGTCCCATCGAGCAAAAAGATTTTGCCGGTCTCAAGACCTGTGCCATCGAATCCGGCACCGGCATGACCTCGTTGCCCGTCAACGATGAACTGCTGCAGCGCAAGATAGACGCCTCCACCCAGACCTTCTCGGACAAGCCTGCGGGCAAGGGTGACTGCCTCTATTTCTTCGTCGCCGAGGATCTGGAGACCGGCGAAATGGTCGGTACCTGCGCCATCGATGCGGCCGTGGGCCTGTCCCAGCCGTTCTACAACTATCACATCGGCAAGGTGGTGCACTCTTCCCCCAAGCTCGGCATCTACAACGTGGTGGAGACGCTCACCCTCTCCAACGACTACACCGGCAATTCCGAGCTCTGCACCCTGTTTCTGCGCGAATGCGCCCGCGAGGGGCTCAACGGCCGTCTGCTCTCCAAGCACCGCTTTCTGTTCATGGCCGAACACCCCGAGCTGTTTGACGAAACCGTCTTCGCCGAGATGCGCGGCGTCTCCGATGGCGATGGTCACAGCCCCTTCTACGAGTGGCTGCAAAAGCATTTCTTCTCGATGGATTTTCCCACCGTCGACTATCTCACCGGCATTGGCAAGAAGCGCTTCATCGCCGAGCTGATGCCCAAGTACCCCATCTACGTCAATCTGCTGAGCAACGAGGCGCGCGCCGTCATCGGTCAGACCCACGAGAAGACCCGCCCGGCCATCAAGATGCTGCAGGACGAAGGGTTCGTGAATCGCGGCTATGTCGACATCTTCGATGCCGGCCCCACCGTCGAGTGCGACGTGAAGAACATTCGCAGCGTGCGCCGCAGCCAGAAGCTGCGGGTACTGGTGGGCGAGCCCATCGGCGGCAAGACCCACCTGATCTGCAACACCCGCTACGAGCACTACCGCGCCTGCTACGGCAACATCCGGGTCGATCTGGACAAGCACGAGGCCATCATTCCGCCCAAGATGGCGGCGGCGCTCAAGGTGCAGGATGGCGACATGGTGCGCGCCGTCGATCTCGACTGATCCGGCTGGCGACGAAACCGAATATGAAACAGGCAGCCTCGGCTGCCTGCATACCACAGGGAGTGATTGGATGACTCATTTAGTGCAGTTTATCGACGGTCAGTGGCTGGCCGGTGAAGGCAAGCAGTTCGAATCAAAGGATCCGGCCAAGAATCAGGTGATCTGGCAAGGGGAGGCCGCCAGCGCCGCCCAGGTGGATGCCGCCGTCAAGGCCGCCCGCCAAGCCTTCTATCATTGGTCCGATCTGGCCCTCGACGATCGTCTGGCCATCGTGCGCCGCTACGCCGACCTGCTTGGCGAGCACAAGGAGGCGCTGGCGCTGACCATCGCCCGCGAGACCGGCAAGCCGCTGTGGGAGACTCGCACCGAGGTCGCCGCCATGCAGGGCAAGATTGCCATCTCCATCCGCGCCCATGACGAGCGAACCGGCACGGTGGAGAACCCCATGCCGGGCGCCAGGGCGTTCGTGCGTCACAAACCCCACGGCGTTGTCGCCGTGTTCGGCCCCTACAACTTCCCGGGCCACCTGCCCAACGGCCACATCGTGCCGGCGCTGATCGCCGGCAATACCGTGGTGTTCAAACCCTCCGAGCTGACCCCCATGGTCGCCGAGGCCATGGTCAAGGTGTGGCAGGAGGCGGGACTGCCCAAGGGCGTGCTCAATCTGGTGCAGGGCGAGGTGGACACCGGCAAGGCGCTGGCCGGCAACCCGGATATCGACGGCCTCTTCTTCACCGGTTCGTCCCGCACCGGCCACTTCCTGCACCAGCAGTTTGCCGGCCAGCCGGGCAAGATCCTGGCCCTGGAGATGGGTGGCAACAACCCGCTGATCGTGAAAGAGGTGAGCGACATCGATGGCGCCGTCCATGCCATCGTGCAGTCCGCCTTCATCACCTCGGGCCAGCGCTGCACCTGCTCGCGCCGCCTGTTTGTCGAGCGCGGTGCGCGGGGCGATGCTCTGGTCAAGCGCCTGGTGGAGGTGGTCGGCCAGATCAAGGTCGGCCTCTATGACGCCGCCGAGCAGCCGTTCATGGGCGCCATGATCAGTGAGAAGGCAGCGCTCGGCATGGTCGAGGCGCAAGCCAACCTGCAGCGCCTCGGTGGCGAGAGCCTGCTCACTCTCAAGCACCTGGAAGCGGGCACCGGCTTCGTCTCCCCGGGCATCATAGACGTGACTGCGGTCAGCGCGTTGCCGGATGAAGAGTACTTCGGCCCGCTGCTGCAGCTCATTCGCTACGACGACTTCGATGCCGCCATCGAGAAGGCGAACGCCACCAGCTTCGGCCTCTCGGCCGGCCTGCTCGGCGACAGCGAGGCGGACTGGAACCACTTCTTCAAGCGCATTCGTGCCGGCATAGTCAACTGGAACAAGCCCATCACCGGCGCCTCCAGTGCCGCCCCGTTCGGCGGCATCGGCGCCTCCGGCAACCACAGGGCGAGCGCCTACTACGCCGCCGACTACTGTGCGTATCCGGTCGCATCCGTCGAAGACAGCAAGGCGAGCATGCCGGATCAGCTGTCTCCCGGCCTGAGCTTCTGACAACAACGAAAAGGGGGCACCTCAGGGTGCCCCTGTCTGTACCCGCAATCAAAGGAAAGAGAGATGCAAAAGGATATCGACACCCTGTTCAGTCATCTGTGGGACAACTACATCAAGGTGACCCCGAGTGCCCACAAGGTGCACACCCTGCTGGGGGGCGGTGAACCCATCGTCAACGATCACGTGGCGTTTCGTACCTACAACCTGCCCAAGCTGGGGCTGGAGAAGCTGGCAGCCCACTTCCTGGCGCTCGGCTACGAGCAGAAGGGCGAGTACGTGTTCAAGGCCAAGAAGCTCTACGCCAAGCACTTCGAGCACAAGGATCCGGACGCTCCCAAGGTGTTCATCAGCGAGCTGAAGGTTGAGGAGCTCTCCGAAGGCGCTCAGGCCATCATCCACAAGCTGGTGGATCAGGTGCCCGATCATCTGACCGATACCGCCGCCTTCCTCTATGCCGGTGCCCCCTGGCAGGTCTCCTATGCCGACTACCAGACTCTGCTGGCCGAAAGCGAGTATGCGGCCTGGATGGCAGCCTGGGGTTATCGCGCCAACCACTTCACCGTCAACATCAACCGCCTGCGGGATTTCGACACCATAGAGCAGGTGAACGCTGCTCTGAAGGCGGCCGGCTTCGTGCTCAACAGCGTGGGCGGCGAGGTGAAAGGGGACCCGCAGGTGATGCTGGAGCAATCCTCCACCATGGCCGACAAGGCGGACGTGGCCTTCAGCGACGGTGTACGCACCATCCCGAGCTGCTTCTACGAATTCGCCCTGCGCTACCCACAGGCCGACGGCGTGCTCTACCCGGGCTTCGTCGAGGCGTCGGCCGACAAGATCTTCGAATCCACCAACGCCATGTAATGGCCGCCATGAAAACAACGCCCCGCCTGGGGCGTTTTTATTTTGGGTTAAATACGGTCAAATTATTGCTGTGGTGTAGTGCCCTGTCGGGCTAAGCGCTTGCCCAAAGGAATGAATAGAGTCATTTTATATGCATCATTGAAAAATGATAATCCATTAAACAGATGATGATAAAACTAAATGCTGAACTGTGTCTGTAGCCTATGACTGATTTTTAACTGAGGGTATTTTATGAGATTTTTAATCATCCCCTTTGTGGGGGCAGGACAAATCAAGTTTGGTATGACTCCTGAACAAGTGAGATTATTATTAGGGGAAGTATTTGATTCTTTTAAAAGAACGGAGGAGTCTGTGTTCCCATGTGATTACTTTGAGAATTTAGGAGTGTTTGCATATTACAATTCCTCTGGAGTTTTGGAGGCGCTAGAGTTTACTGAACCAGCGGTTCCAGAGTTCGAAAAAAAGGACTTGCTAAAAATTTATTTCAAGGATTTGATAAAGTTACTTTCAGATAAAGACAAAGATCTAGAAGTAGAGTCTGACTCACTAACATCCCATGTGTTGGGTATTGGCGCATACGCTCCTGATGCGGATGACAACACATCATTACCTGCTGAAAGTATTATTGTCTTTGAAAATGGCTATTATGATTGATTAGGATTTGTTGAACTTTCAATAACCATATTTTTTAATCCCTACGGTTATTAAAATGAGTGTGAAAGTTGGCTAGACTGTAACCAGTATGCTGCTGTTGCAGGGTTTTATGTAGGAAATAGATAAAGAGTAGTTGGAGGGATGTCGTATTAATAACCATTAGTGGTATGCTTGCCCATTTCTCTAAAATATATCAAACAACGTTTCCCCCATTGGCCAAAATAGGAGCTAATTACTTGATAAATAATGACAAGTACTTTATCGATGAGGTTGAAAATGGAATGGGACGTTGCCTTGTGTTGACAGCTCCTTGGTCGGATAGTTTTACATCAATAATCGATAAAGAAAATATTTCAGTACTCCGTTTAAGTCAATCCGCTGGCTGGAGTGGAAATGACATTTCATTTATTAGTGATTTGACGTGTCTCTCTGGTGTTGAAATTTATTCTTGGGGGGTTAAGGATATCACTCCTTTAGAGTCTATCAGTAATCTTGAATATTTGGGATTGCAATGTGATTTTACGAAGGCCCCTGACTTTTCCATGCTAAAGAAATTAAAAGTATTTAAGGCGCTGTGGAGGCCTAAAGCGAAGACGATTTTCTCTTGTGATGAATTGAATCTGCTAAATATTGTTAATTATCCGTCAGAAGACTTGGCAGAACTTAATAGAATGTCTTTATTAAGATGCCTACAACTAACCTCCAAAAAAATCAGAACATTGTCAGGAATAGAAGAACTTAGTTCATTATCTACTCTGGATTTGGTCGATTGCCCCAGGTTAGAAGATATTTCTGGCATAGATAAGTGTCAGCATATAGAGATTGTAGAAATTGAAAACTGTAAAAGAGTTTATGATATAGCCATGCTGAGTGGGCTAAAAAACCTCAAAGTGGTTGTATTGACTGACTGTGGGACAGTTAAATCTTTGAGGCCACTCGCACACAGTCAATCATTGGAGAGTCTCATCTTTATAGGGGACACAACCATTGAAGATGGAGATCTGGCTTCCTTGTTGGATATTCCAACGCTAAAGGAAATGCGGTTTGCTAATAAACGTCACTACACCCATACCCGAGAACAGGTGATGGAAATGTTATCTTGAGTTATCAATCATGAAGGGCATTTTTCGTATTTTTCTTGAAGATATCCGACAAACCGGCAGAAAAGTTATGTATGTCAAGATTGCTCACAATCTTATCTTGCCGATTATCTGCTGAGCATGTTTCCAGCACTTGACCTGGTATCAGAGATCTTGTCAATGGCATTGTTCAGGAAAATAAGAATAACCGTGATGATGCCAGGCGCTTTCGTATCAGCTTGCTAGGGGTGGTTACTAGTGTTGCAGCCAAGGAAGAGAAACCAGCTGAGTTGAAAAGAAGCGCACTGAGATGCGATTATGAGTACTTAAAATCAGTTTCTCTATCTGATTCAGGATAGGGTCACCAATAATAAGCGGTCAGTGACTTAATGAAAATAGTGTGTACAGGTCTAGGTATCATCCGCATCACATGGCCTTGAGAACATCCAGCTAATGGTTCGAGATATAGAATCGCCTCCTTTGCGGAGGCGTTTTCATTGGTGACCGCGAGGGTTGTGTGGCCTAGCGCTGGTAGAGCTCCCCCTCCAGCACCAGTACCGTCTCCATTCCGGCGGCGCGGCCCGCCTGCAGGCCGATCTGGGTGTCTTCGAACACCAGGCAGTTGGCGGGGTTGGCCCCCAGCTGCTCGGCCACTTGCAGGAAGGTGTCGGGGTGGGGCTTGTGGTTGACCACGTCGTCGGCGCTCACCACCACCTGGATATAGGCATCGAGCCCGGTGCTTTTGAGGATCGACTCCGCCTGATTGCGCGGCGAGCCCGTGCCGATACCCATGGGGACCTTGCCGTGGCAGCGCCTGACCAGCTCCCACATGGTAGGAAAGACGCTCACTTGCTGGATATGCTCCATGTAGAGGGCCACCTTGCGGTGGGTGAAGGCCTCCACGTCTATGCTCAGGCCGTGCTGTTCGGCCAGGATGGCGACGATCTTGCGGGTGGGAATGCCGCCGTACTCGTTGAGCTGGGCGCGATCGAAGGGCAGGCCGAACTCGGCGCTGGTGGCTTCCCAGGCATCCAGGTGGCGCGGCATGGAGTCCACCAGGGTGCCATCCATATCGAAAATAAGGGCGTCGTACTGCTCAAACCGGAACTGCTCGGACATGGGGCTGCTTCCTCTCGGGGTAAAAGGGCAGCCTACCAGAGCGGGGGGCACATTGCCGCGACCGGGGTCATGCTTGCCGGCACGGGCGCCCGGTTTTGGTCATCCGCCAGTGATGTATGAGACAATAACAAGTTCTGCGCCGCAGACGCTGGAGCAACAAAGGAGCGAGCCCGTCTTATGTCCCCCAAAACCATCTTCTCGAGCGTGGCCCTGGTGATCGCGCTGGGTTCACTGGAAAAGAGCATAGTCACCACCCCGCTGCCCATCATAGGGGCCGAGCTCAATGCCGGCGCCGCCCTCACCTGGGTGGTCACCGCCTACCTGCTGGCGGCCACCGCCGCCCTGCCCATCTACGGCAAACTGAGCGACATGTTCGGTCGTGTGCGCATGCTCAACATCGGTATAGGCCTGTTTCTGGCCGGCTCGGTGGCCTGCGGCCTGGCCCAGGATCTGCCGACCCTGCTGGCCGCCCGGGTGCTGCAGGGGCTGGGAGGCGGCGGCCTGATCGCGCTCGCCTTCACCGTCATCGCCGACAGCATACCGCCGCGGGAGGTGGGCAAGTATCAGGGCTACATCTCGGCGGTCTACGCGGTTTCCAGCATTGCCGGCCCCTTGCTCGGCGGTTATTTTACCGAGCAGCTCAGCTGGCGCTGGATCTTCTGGATCAACCTGCCACTCGGGGCCATCGCCCTCTGGCTGGTGAACCGCAACCTGGGCCACCTCAATGTGCGTCGTCACAGCCGCTTCGACTGGAAGGGGGCGGCGCTGCTCATCACTGTCACCACTCTCACCCTGTTGCTGCTCTCGCCGGAGGCGGCGCTGCCCGCCATCTGGCTCGCGGCCGCGCTGGTGGTGGCCCTGCTGTTGCTGGTGCTGATCGAGCGGCGGGCCCATGACCCCATCCTGCCGGCCCACCTGGCGCGTCAGCCCGGTTATCTGGTGAGCGTGCTGCTGGCGCTGGCCTCGCAACTGCTGATGTTCGCCGTGCTGGTCTACCTGCCGCTGCAGATGCAGTGGCAGAAGGGGATGAGCGCCAGCGACAGCGGCGAGATCATGGTGATCTTCATGGTCTGCATCACGGCGGGGGCCTTCGTCGGCGGCAAGCTGATCGGCCACACCGGCTACTACAAGCGTTTCGTGGTGGTGGGGTTCGCCCTGGCGGCGCTGGCCCTGTGGCAGATCCACTTCGACGTCTGGATCAGGCTGGGACTGGCGTTTGCCGGCATCGGCCTTGGCCTGGTGCTGCCCGCGCTCTCGGTGGTGGTGCAAAACGCCCTGCCGCGGGAAGATCGCGGCATCGGCATGTCGCTGTTCAACTTCGGCCGCGAGCTGGGGGGCGCGGTCGGGGTGGCCATCTGCGCTGTGCTGTTCCACTCCGCCCTGCCAGCGGGCAGCAGCCACAACCTGGCCAGCCTGAGCCCGGTCGAGCTGGCGCCCGGCTTCAGCGCCACCTATATCGGCATGGCGCTGATCGCCAGTGCCGCCCTGCTGGTCACCCTGCTGGCGTTGAAGCGCCACGAGCTGGCCGACATGCCTGCCTGATGGCTGCCAGCCGGTAAAAAGAGGGCTCCCCGTGGGGAGCCCTCTTTATTGGTGGCAACTTGAGCGCTTACTCCTGCGCCGGCGCCTCTTTGCCGGCCAGCTGGCTCAGCCAGGCGAAGCGGCGGTGGGCATCCTCCTGCGCCTCCTCATAGAGCCGGCTGGCCACCTCCGGCAGCTGACGAGTGAGGCGCTCGAAGCGGGGCTCCTGCTGCAAGGTGTCGGCCAGCGACGCGCTGGGGGCGCGGGAGTCGAGCGCCAGCGGCGCCTTGCCCTCTTCCTTGCGGCGCGGATCGTAGCGATAGAGCGGCCAGAAGCCGGTGGCGGTCAGCTGCTTCATCTGCTCGTGGCTCTGGGCCAGATCGTAGCCGTGCTCCTCGCAGGGGCTGTAGGCGATGATGAGCGACGGACCTGGGTAGGCCTCCGCCTCCTGGATCGCCTTCACCGTCTGGTTCATCTGGGCGCCGAGGGAGATCTGCGCCACGTAGACGTGACCGTACATCATCACGTTGGCACCGAGATCCTTGCGCCCCTTGCGCTTGCCCTGCTCGCCAAACTTGGTGATGGCGCCGAGCGGGGTGGCCTTGGACTGCTGGCCGCCGGTGTTGGAGTAGCACTGGGTGTCGAGCACCAGTACGTTGATGTTCTCCCCCAGGCTCAGCACGTGATCCAGCCCGCCGTAGCCGATGTCGTAGGCCCAGCCGTCCCCGCCGATGAGCCAGACCGATTTCTCCACCAGGTAGTCCGCATCGCGGGCCAGCTCCCGGGCCGCGGCGTCGGTGCGCCCCTCCAGCAGTGCGCGCAGCTGCGCGATATGGGCCCGCTGCTCGGCGACCGGCAGGCTGGCGTCCTGCAGCCCCTGTTGCAGTTCGGCCGGGACGGCGTCCCCCAGGCTCGCCAACAGGCGGCGCACCCGCTCGCGATGCTGATCCACGGTGAGCCGAAAGCCCAAGCCAAATTCGGCGTTGTCTTCGAACAGGGAGTTGGCCCAGGCCGGCCCGCGCCCGTCCGCATTGGTGGTATAGGGAGTGCTGGGCAGGTTGCCGCCATAAATCGACGAGCAGCCGGTGGCGTTGGCGATGAGCAACCTGTCCCCGTAGAGCTGGGTCAGCAGCTTGATATAGGGGGTCTCGCCGCAGCCGGAACAGGCGCCCGAGTATTCAAACAGCGGCGAGATGAGCTGGGAGGTGCGGATGTCGATGCGCTCCAGCTGCTCGGCGCTGCGCTCGGGCAAGTCCAGGAAGAAGTCGTAGTTGGCCTTCTGGGCCTCGAGGTGATCCAGCCGCGATTCCATGTTGATCGCCTTGCGGCTCGGCTCGGCACGATCCTTGGCCGGGCACACCTCGACGCAGAGGTTGCAGCCGGTGCAATCCTCCGGCGCCACCTGCAGCACGTACTGTTGACCGCGCATGTCGCGGGCCTTCACATCCAATGCATCCAGGGTGGCGGGGGCATCGGCCATGGCCGCCTTGTCAACCACCTTGGCGCGGATGGCCGAGTGGGGGCAGGCCGCCACGCAGTAGTTGCACTGGGTGCAGAGGTCTGCCTGCCAGATGGGCACCTCCTTGGCGATGTTGCGCTTCTCCCAGCGGGTGGTGCCCACCGGCCAGGTGCCGTCTGGCGGGAAGGCGGAGACCGGCAGGCTGTCGCCAAGCCCCGCCAGCATGGCGGCGGTGACGGTCTGCACGAAGTCAGGCGCCTTGGGGGAGACCACTGGCGGGCGGGGCCGACTGCCGGCCTCCATCTCGCCGAGGGGCACCTGAGTCAGCGCCTCACAGGTGGCGGCGAGGGCCTGCCAGTTGCGCTCGACCAGCGCCTGCCCCTTGCTGCCGTAGCTGTTGGCGATGGCCTGTTTTAGCAGCCGGATGGCCTCATCCAGTGGCAGGATGGCGGTGAGCTGGAAGAAGGCCATCTGCATGACGGTGTTGATGCGCTGGCCGAGTTGGCAGTCGCGGGCAATCTTGGCGGCGTTGATGGTGTAGAGACGGGCCCCCTTCTCGCGCAGGGCATGTTGCACCTCGAGGGGGAGGCGGCCCCAGAGCTCGGCCGCACCATAGGGGCTGTTGAGCAGGAAGATGCCCCCCGTCTTGAGCCGCTCCGCCATCTGGTAAAGGTCGATGAACTGCCACTGGTGGCAGCCGACGAAGTCTGCCTCCTCCACCAGGTAGGCCGACTGCAACGGCCGCGTTCCCACCCGCAGGTGGGAGACGGTGAGGCCACCCGCCTTCTTGGAGTCGTAGACGAAGTAGCCCTGGGGGTAGAGCTCGGTGTGGTTGCCGAGGATCTTGATACTGTTCTTGGCCGCCGACACGGTACCGTCGCTGCCAAGGCCGTAGAACAGCGCCTCCAGCTTGAGGTGGCTGGCCGGGGGCACTGAGGTCGGCAGCGGCAGGGAGAGGCCGGTGATGTCGTCAAAGATGCCGACGGTAAAGCGCGGGCGTGGGTTAGCCAGCGCCAGCTCGTCAAACACCGCCTGCACGCAGGCCGGGCCGAACTCCTTGGAAGAGAGGCCATAGCGTCCGCCGATGACCCGCGGCAGGCTGGCCCGCGCACCCCGGCTGACCGCCTCGGCCAGTGCCGCCATCACGTCCAGATAGAGTGGCTCGGCCTGGGCGCCCGGCTCCTTGGTGCGATCCAGCACCGCTATCTTGCTGGCGCTCGCGGGAATGACCGCCAGCAGGTGCGCGGCCGAGAAGGGGCGGTAGAGGCGCACCTTCACCAGCCCCACCCTCTCCCCTTGGGCCAGCAGATGTTCGATCACCTCCTCGCAGGTACCGATGGCGGACCCCATCAGCACCAGCACCCGCTCGGCCTCTGGGTGACCCAGGTATTCGAACGGCCGGTAGTGACGGCCGGTCTGCGCGCCGAAGGCGTCCATCGCCTCGCTCACGTGGCGATAGCCCTCGTCATACCAGGGGTTGCTCGCCTCCCGACACTGGAAGTAGGTGTCCGGGTTGGCGGCGGTGCCGCGAATGACCGGCTTGTCGGGGGTCAGCGCCCGCTCCCGATGGGCCCGGATCGCCTCGGCGGGCAGCAGGGCGCGCAGGGTGTCGTCAGCCAGCGGCACTATCTTGGCTATCTCGTGGGAGGTGCGAAAACCGTCGAAGAAGTGGATGAAAGGGAGCCGGCTGTTGAGGCTGGCTATTTGGGAGATGAGGGCGAAGTCCTGGGCTTCTTGCACATTGCTGGCACAGAGCAGGGCGCAGCCGGTCTGGCGCACCGCCATCACGTCCGAGTGGTCACCGAAGATCGACAAGGCGTGGGTCGCCACGGTGCGCGCCGCCACGTGCAGCACGAAGGGAATGAGCTGGCCCGCCAGCTTGTAGAGGTTGGGGATCATCAGCAGCAGCCCCTGGGACGAGGTGAACGAGGTCGCCAGTGCTCCGGTCTGCAGGGCACCGTGGACGGTGGCGATGGCGCCCCCCTCCGACTGCATCTCCACCACCCGTGGCACATCCCCCCACAGGTTGGCACTGCCCTGGCTTGCCCAGGCCGACGACTGCTCGGCCATGGCGGAGCTGGGGGTGATGGGATAGATGGCGATCACTTCGCTGGTGCGATAAACCACGGAGGCAACGGCGCTGTTGGCGTCCGTCGTTAGCATGTCGTGTTTCATTCTCAAACCTTGGTTGCACAGTCGGCGTGGGTACGCAAACGACAAAAGAGACCGGGCCTTGCCCCGGGGGAGCGAAAGCGTGCTGTGCCCTTCCTTGTGGCAATCTGTGTCACTGACCTGTGACGGTGAATTCGCTGATCCTGCGCTGGGGTGAATCAATGTTGCGGCAAGAAAAATATGTGATGGAACACTAATATGAGTAATGTCTCGCCGTTGTGATTGTCAATATTCAAATTTATCCGCTCGATGAATTAAGGCTTCATATTTATTAAGCAAGAGTCGGCATTGCCAAAATAAATATCTGATGAATCAGACCATCCTGTTTATGGGGTAATAGATGCCAATGCGTCCCTGCACTGGCATGCAATAATAGTCATCAGAAGGTCATCATTCTCTTGTCATTAAAATTTATCGGACCAGCCCAGCTGCTGAAAAATCTGCTTTGATTTTCCCCCTTTCAAATATTCGGCGAAACGTACCGCATCCTGGCTCGGATTCTTGTTAAGGACGATGTTCACATCCCGATATACCACCAGCTGTTCTTCAATCGCCACCACGTCGCCCACGTCCGGGTTGCTCCTGGCCCAGTCAATCCAGGTTATCCAGGCATCGACACGGGGATCTTCCTGGAACGCCTTGCGGGCGCTGCCGCTGTTGGGGGTGTATTGCACTATGTTGTTTCGAAAATCGGCGACCAGCTTGATGTCACCGGTGCGACCTATCATGTCTTCCCACACCCCGGTTCCCGAGGTGTTGCTGACCCCGGCACCCTCCGGCACGACTATGCCGATACCCGGTTTGGTCAGATCGGCCAGCCCCTTGATATTCTTGGGGTTGCCCTTCTTGACCAGAATGATGGCCGGGCGCAGGTAGAGCGGGGTAATCTTGTTGATGTCGAACTGCTGCTGATGGTCGGTGGCGATCGCCAGGGCCGATTGCTCGGAGGCGCCGAACAGCATGTCGGCGTTTTTGCTGGCATCGTCATTCCAGGTCGCCTGCGGCCCGAAATGGACGTTCACCTTGATCCCCGTCTCCGCTTCAAAGGCGCTGCCCACCTTGATCAAGGCGGTGTGCGGCCCGCCGGGGCCATATAAGTTGACGTCCGCCAATGTGGCATAACTGGTCAGCATGGTTACCAATGCGGAAGCCGTCATAAATATATGCTTTTTCATTATCTACACTCCTTTTGGACTGATGGTTCAAGCGAAAAGGACCGGTCGTTTATCGAATTTATTTCAACGAAATATGAACGGTGAAATATTTCATGGTCAGGCATCAATACTATTTAAAGCGGCACAAGCCATGATTTGACATCTCTTCTTTCTTATATTCTGACGCCCACCATACCGGCAATGATGGCCAGCGCGAGGGCTGCCGAGCCGGCCAGTCCGGTGTACCACAGCAGCCTGATGCGGCTCGTTGCCACGCCGTGGGCCGCGAGCACCACCCGCAACCCGGCCAGCAGATGCGCCAGTACGAAGAAGACGCCGAGGGTGTAGTGGGGCACCAGGCGAATATTCCAGGGATCCATCAGCAGGCCCGCCTCGCCACCGGTGGCAAAACTCCAGTCGGTCGGTATGCCGAGGAAGCTGCGGGCATAGATGAACACCGAGTTCATGTGCCCTAGCACGAACACCGACAGATAGACGCCAGAGGCGATCTGGAAGGTGGTCAGCCAGTTATGTCGGGTACTGCTCCAGCGCCAGGCAAGGTAGAGACCTGAGCCGACCTGGAAGAGAAACGCCGCCACCAGCAGGGGTTCGACAACGCCGGCCCGGTAGACGGTGCGACCCGCCTCCATGACCCGGGCATGAAGCTCGGGGCCGACCAGCCCGGTCAGATGATTGGCCAGATGAAAGATCACATAACAACAGAGCACCAGCGCGCTGATGCCATGGGCGACGCGCCAGCGTCCCAGTCCGCTCACGGGACGGGCCTGCACTGCCTCTGTCTGGTGTGACTCCCACCCCAGCAGCATGGCGCCAACCCAGAACAGAGACCACACCAGCACATCGGGCAGCGGGCTGCCGACCAGCGTTTGCACCACTCCGAGCAGGACATAGAGGCTGGGGGCCGCCACGCTCAGGTAAGCCAGTCGACGCATGCCTGTGGCGATGCCGGGCCGATTGGCGACGATCAGCCCCGCCAGGGGAACGGCCAAGGCCAGCAGCAGCGAGAGCAGGGCGCCGAGCAGACTGGCTGCGCCGTTCTGGTCGATCCATTTGTTGAAGATCACTAACAGAAACGGATAGCCGAGCGCGGCCAGCGGGGGGAGCAGACAGAGTGAGTGAGGGCGCTGCACCATGATGTGCTCGCGGCTCTCGTCCGCGATCCTGGAAGGTAGGGACATACTGATATTCCTGCTTGATAGGGCGGAAAACCACCTTGATTCGGGTCTATTCAGATAACCGCGGCGCGATATCCTGCGCGGGGCAACCCGTCATGCCGCCATGAGCGAGCGGCCGCAGTGACCGAGAGTCGGCTCCCAGCAATCGGGGCCGGAGAGAGGTGGGCCAATCTATTCCAGGGAATATCTCAGCAAGGAGGTCAGGTAATGCATATGTTTTATTTCCCCTTTAACTGAGTGCCAGGTTGATAATGTGAGGATAAAAAAAGCGGCCAAGGGGTAACAGGGACAAGAATGGTCATATGGAGTAGTCCATACAGATAACAGGGAGTAATGAGATCTCTTTTGACTCCCTTTTATTGATTGCCGACAACCGGCAGGCTGGCAGAGATAATTCGGCCATAGCGTGATATAAAGACGGGCGGGAGGCGATGGATTTTAATCTTGACGTATTGAGCAGGCTTGTATAAAAAATACGCCAACTGATAGCGCTATACCAAGGAGAGTGTGTCGTGTTCGAGTTCACTGTTAATAAGGCGGCGCTGCTGTCTCTTTCACTTTTATTTACCTCCTCGGCCATGACCATGGAAATATCTGCAGATAAAACCAGAACGGTTCAGGAATTTACCGGCAATGTCATGTTGAAGGTAAATGATAATGAGTCTGTGACTGTCTCTGCCGATTCGGTCAGAAAAAGCCAGGATGGCATGGAATATTCTGGCAAGGTCACCTTGTCTGCCGAAAAATTCAATGCCGAAGCTGATGAAATAAAGTCGGTGACAGATGGCCACGGTACGACCACCTTTACCACTGACAAGCTGACGCTGATCAGCAAATAGCGGTCAGCCAATGCACTCCCGTGATGGCGCCATATACCATGTTTTCATGGTACAGGGTGTTATCAGCCAATCAATATTGTCATGCTGCTCTTCTATCGTGATGCCAACAGGAGTGGATAATGGATAAGCAACGGAAGTGATAGAATACAGAGCCATATTTCATGGACCCTTCTCATGGACATTCAGGATCTGAACCTCAGCCGGGAGCAGGCAACCCCACTCTATCTGCAGATATACCAGCGCTATTGCCATGCCATCGCGAGCGGAGCCTTGAACGCTGGCGACCGTGTACCCTCGGTGCGCAGCCTGGCAAGCGAACTCAACCTTGCGCGCGGCACGGTTGAAATGGCCTATCAGATGCTGATCGGTGAAGGGTATCTGATATCCCGCGGTGCCGCGGGCACTGTGGTTGCCGCCGGGCTGAACAGGCTCGTCGAGGCGCCACCCTCTCCCCGACCCGCCGCCGCACCTGCGCCGGTTCAGGGGATCCCTCACAGCGAAATCCTGCCGTTCCAGCTGGGTGTGCCCGCGCTGGATCTGTTCCCGCGCAAGAGCTGGGCCCGGCTTGCCACCCGGCATCTGCGCAATATGGAGATGGTGACGCCGGATCCGGCCGGGCACCCGGCCCTGCGCCGCGCCATCGCCACCTATCTGGGCATTTCGCGGGGGATCCGCTGCAGCCACGAACAGGTATTCATCACGGTTGGTTATCGGGGGGCGCTGGATCTGGTGTGCCGCGCCCTGCTGCGAGCGGGAGATCTGGGCTGGTTTGAAGAGCCAGGCTATTTTCATGCGCGCCAGTTTTTGCAGCAGGCGGGCCTGCGGTTGCACCCGGTGCCCGTCGACATGCACGGCATGGATGTCAGCCAGGGTGAGCAAACCGCCGACGAGGCCCGGTTTGCGGTGGTCACCCCCACTCACCAGAGCCCGATGGGGGTGGCCCTCAGCTTGCCGCGTCGACTGGCGCTGCTGGAGTGGGCGGAGCGGCGCAACGCCTGGATCATCGAAGATGACTATGACAGCGAGTTTCGCTACCACGGCCGGCCCTTGCCACCCCTCAAGAGCCTGGATCATCAGGGGCGCGTGCTCTACACGGGGACCTTCAGCAAGGTGCTCTACCCCGGCCTTAGGCTGGCCTATCTGGTGGTGCCCGAGGCGCAGGTCGCCCGTTTTCGCGAGCTGGTGGCGCAGTTGCCCGGCGCGGGTAATCCGGTGCTGCAGGCCACCCTGGCAGACTTCATGGATCAGGGGCATTTTACCCGCCACCTGAGCAAGATGCGCAGAGTCTATGCCGAGCGGCATGGCTATCTGGTCGATGCCTTGGCAGCCCGCCTGGGCGACCGGTTGCGGGTACAGCCACAGGCTGGCGGGATCCAGCTATTGGCGCAGGTTGCCGGGGGCGTGACGGATCAGCAGCTGGTCGAGGTTGCCCAAGCCAATGGGCTGGCGTTGCATGCCCTGAGTAGCTGGTACATGAACCCGGCGCAGCAAAGGGGGGTGATGATGGGGTTTGCCAACTTTGCCAGCGCAGAGCAGGCCGATCGGGCCGTGCTGCAGCTGTTGTCCCTGTGGCCGGCAGAGTGAGCGCCATCCTTGGGTGATGCACATCCCTCGGCTTGTGAAGAGGCTGGTTACCAGGCGTCGTCTGCCACATGGCAGAGGTCATGAAGAGGGCTCCCGCGGGAGCCCTCTTGTCATTGTGCCTGTTGTACTCGGCCCGGCAGCCGCACCGGGCGCAGGGCGAGGATGGCTCCGCCAAACAGCAGCAGGGCCAGCAGGGCCATGGCCATGGGGCCGGCGCTGTAGGCAAAGCCGGCGACGGCGGACCAGAGCGCTACCCCGAGGTGCATCAGGGTCATGGCCAGCGACATCAACATGCCGCGCTGGGCCGGGGCGAGCTGGGCGATGTAACCCTGCAACGCCGGTGAGCCGATGCCGCCGGCCAGCGCCCACAGGCCCAGCGGCAGGGCGAGGCTGGCCAGGCTGCCGGCCGGATAGAGGTAGAAGAAGGCGCTGACCAGGGCGCACACCACCAGGGCGCCGCGCATCAGGGGGCGGCCGCTCTCCACATAGCCGGCCAGGCGCGGCATCAGCACGTTGCCGACCACGCTGATCACGCCAAGGGCGCCGTAGAGCAGCCCCACCGACCAGACGGGCAGCCCCTGACTGTCGTGCAGGTGCTGGCCGACCAGGTTGAACAGGCCGATGCCGCCCCCCAGTCCCAACCCCATGGCGAGCAGGGCGCCGAGTGCCCCCGGAATGGCCAGTACCGAGCCCTGCGGCGCGGGGGGCGTGTCGCTCGCATGAACCTGCGGCGTGCGCGCCGTGAGCCAGGCCAAGGCGCCAGCCACGGCCCAGGCGCAGAGGCCGAGCACGATGAAGGGGGTGCGCCAGCTGCTGAGCTGGGCCAGCAGGGCGCCCACCGCCGGGCTCGAGATCATGCCGAGGGTGAGCCCCGACTGCACCCAGGCGATGCGCTTCATGGCATCGGCCGGCGCGCCGTCCGCCGCCATGGCGAAGGCGATGGGGAGCATGCCGGCGCTGGCCAGCCCGGTGATCACCCGGGTCACCAGTCCAACCTCGAAGCTCGCCACCAGGCCGGTAGCCACCGAGGCGGCGCCAAACAGCAGGGAGGCCGGCAGCATCATCCGCAGCCGACCGTGGCGATCCGACAGGCCGCCGAGCAGGGGGGCGATGAGGGCCAGCGCCACGCTGTAGGCGGTGATGAACAGGGTCACCCGTTCCGGGGGGACGCCCAGCTCGGCGCCGATGGGGGCGAGCAGGGGGCCCAGCATCAGCTCATCTGCCCCGACCAGAAACGCAATCAAAAACAGCAGTACTTTCAATAACATAATTTTTATTCCTTAAGCTTGGGTCGACACGGCGGCGAACTGCTGGATGTCCACCACCCGATCCGGCCAGTCGGCCACAAAGGCCGGCTCGTGGCAGACGGCGAGCACGCTGCCCGGGTAGTCGCACAGGGCCTGGCGCAGGGCGGCCTTGGTGCCGGCATCCAGGTGGGTGGTCGGCTCATCCAATATCAGCAGATGAGTGGGCTGCAGCGCCAGTCGGCACAGCTTGACCCGGGTCTGCTCACCGCCGCTCAGGGCACTGATGGGCTGGATGGCCAGCTTGCCGCCGATGCCAAGGCGTGCCAGTTGCTGGCGGGCACCCTTGTCATCCAGCCCGTGGGCGGCGGCCTTGACCAGAGCCAGCGGGGTGGCCGCGGGATCGGGCCAGTGCAGCGCCTGCTCGAAGTAACCCGACTTGAGGCCGGGGGCCAGGGCCAGTTCACCGGCGAGCGGGGCGAGGCGACCGGTCAGGGTGTTGAGCAGGGTCGACTTGCCGATGCCGTTGAAGCCGGCGATCACCACCTTCTCGCCGCGGCGCAGCTGCAGGCTGAGCGGCGCCAGCAGGGGCTGGTGGTAGCCGATCTCCAGCTCGCTTGCGGCCAGTAGTTGCGGGTGGCCCCCCTGGGCGGCACGAAAGCTGAGGGTGACCGGTTTGGCCTGCTCGGGGGCGGCCAGGCGCTCGATGCGCGCCAACTGCTTCTTGCGGCCGTTGGCGATGCTGGCGTTGACCCCGGCCCCGTTCTTGGCGATGAACTGCTCGAGTCTGTCGACCTGCCGCTGCTGGGCCTGGTATTGACGGGCGTGCAGCGCCTCGGCGGCGCCCTTCTGGGCCAGCGCCTGGTCGAGGTTGCCGCGATAGGTGTGGATCTGCTGGCGGTCGATGTCGGCGATGGCGGTGGCGATGCGGTTGACGAAGGCGCGGTCGTGGGAGACCACCAGGAAGGCGCCGGGGAAGCGCTCCAGGTAGCCCGCCAGCCAGTCGACGTGGGCCGTGTCCAGGTAGTTGGTCGGCTCGTCGAGCAGCAGCACCTCGGGCGTGCGCAGCAGCAGGCCGGCCAGCATCACCTTGTGGCGCTGGCCGCCGCTTAAATTGGCGATCCGCGTCTGCATGCCGAGCTGGGTCAGGCCGAGGCCGGCCGCCACCTCGTCGATACGCGGATCTAACTGGTAAAAGCCCTGACTCTCCAGGTGCGCCTGCAGATCGGCCGCCCGGGCCAGCTGCCGCGGCCCCAGTTCGGGGTCGGCGTAGAGGGCCAGCATCTCGGCTTCCGCCTCATAGAGGTCGGCGAACACCGACTGCAGGTAGCCCCGCAGGGTGAGGTGGCCATCCCGCGCGGCGTGCTGGTCGAGATAGCCCGCCTTGATGCCGGGCTGCCAGAGGATGTCGCCGCCGTCTGGCAGGCGCTCCCCCTGGATCAGCTGGAGCAGGGTGCTCTTGCCGGCGCCGTTGTGGCCGGTGAGGCAGACATGCTCGCCGGCGTGGAGACGAAAGCTCGCCTGCTGGTACAGGGTCTTGTCGCCGATGTGATAGGTCAGGTTGTGGATAGTGAGCACACTCATGGTTGTAACATCCATAAAAAAACGGGAGGCAGGTACGCGACGTACCGGCCCCCCGTCTCAGCAAGGTGAAACGCTGCCAAATGGCAGAGACAAAAAGGCCGGCGATGAAGCATCTCGCCGGCCTGTGTCTCCTGTTTTCATCAGATACGGGACAGCCTCCCAAAGAGAGGGCATTCGCGCAGCTGATGAAGATTCAGTCGATGGGCTCCGGGCAACACTTCATCGTGTTAGTGCACGGAGCACAGCCTCCTGACCGAGCATTTGAACAGGATGTACAACATTGAAAAGCGGTCCTACAAAAATTCTGGTCGCAAAATACCCAGAATTTGCCGGTGAGTCAAATCTGCGACCCTGGCACTACTCGTGGTGCAGGGTGATGCAGTCCAGCCCGCCGCTGCCGCGCAGCAGGGCCTCCGCCTGGTTCAAGCCATCCCGTCGGTTGCTGGCAGCCTGCCCCACGAAATAGGGGGTGAGCCCGGCCACCTCGCGCTGCAGCCAGGCGGCGAACGCCTGATTGAGGGGGACTATGCTGGCGGCATTGGTGATGTAGAAGGGCTGCTGGCGGGTACCCATGATGCCGTTCATCCAGTTCACCGGCCGTTTGCCCACGCTGAAGGCGCCTGGGGTGGCGATGGGGGTCAGGCCGGCATCGCGCAGTTGCTGATGGATGAGGGCATGGATCTTGTGCCAGCGCTCGCCCTGCTGGCGCAGGTCGGTCACGCTCTTGGCCAGTTCCTGCCGCTCGCTGTCGCTCAGGGTGGCATCGCTGGCCAGCACCTGCTCGATCAGTGCCGCGCTGGCGGCGTGATCGTTGAAGAGGATGCGGCCATTGGCCAGCGGGCGCATGGCCATGTCGAGGTGGAAACCGGGCTGGGCCAGGATCACCAGATCCCGCTCGGCCACCTTGAGCTCCTGCACCATCAGGCGCTGGCTGATGGCCATCATGGCGAGGAAGCGGCGGGTCTGGTGCGCTTGCTCGGCCTCTGTCAGCCCAGTTCGCTGATAGCCGCCGGCCTGCAACATGCGGCCAAGCCGGGTCAGGGTGGCGGCATCGGCCGTCAGCGTCTGCAGCGCATCGGATATCTGCTCATCGCCGAAGTCGGCGTGCAGCCCGGCGGTTACCACCAGCCCTGCGTACTCCCGTTTGAGCTGGGCCAGCAGGTCGAAGGAGGCCGGCAGCGGTTGGCCGTGGATGGCTCGATAGCGCTCGGCGATGCGCTCCCCCTGTTGCGTGCTCAGAAACATGCGCTGCTCCGCCGCCTGGCGGGTCACCCAGTTCACCTCGGACTGAGCCAGCTCGGCCTTGGCGCGCGCGGTTTTGGCAAAGGCGTGGCGCTGCGGCTCATCGAGCCCCTGTGGTAGCAGGTTGGCCGCCTCCAGTAGGATGAGGTCCACCTCGGTGTCATGGCCCTTCTGGAAGGTATGGGGGCTGCCCAGCCACTCCTCTTCGCCGAGTTGCAGCCGAAACTCGCCGTCGCGATCCATCTTCTGCTGGCGGGTGGCGATACGCTCGCTATCCAGCCGGCTGTGGTGCAGGGTGGTTTGCAGCAGGGCGTCTCGACCGATCAGGGCATAGGGGGTACCGTCTGGGCGCTGGCCGGTCAGCATGTTGCCGCCATCGATGATGGAGAAGGTGGGGATGAGCTCGCGTCCCTGCGCCTCGGCGAAGCTGTTGGCCTGGGAGAGCATGTAATCATCCAGCCCCTGGGAATCCTGGCTGCCGAGGCTGTGGTGCCCCTCCTGCTCGGCCTCCGGGCTCTGCTCGGTGAGGGCGGTGACGAAGGCGTGGTAGCGCCCCTTGTTGGCCAGCGGTGCCTGGGGACGGAAGACGAGGGCGCCATCGCGCGACAGCCACATGTTGTCCTCGGTCCAGGCGTACATGTCAGCGTGGGTGCTGACCGAAAACCCCTGCTCCCTGCCGATCTGCTCCAGCTCCGCCACCAGTTCCGGTTCGGTCTGGAGGGGCAGGTGAATCTGGTGGATCCGATTGCCCAGATCGTCCTGGGCCAGCTGGAAGCTCCGAGTGAGGGCGGGGGAGTGCTGGCCGTCGGTGAGGGTGGGGTCATCCGGGAAGATCAGAGGGGCCGCCATGGCCGAGTGGAACCAGAAGAGGGTGGAAAGGGCGAGTGCCACGCCGGTTTTGCGCATGATGATTTCCTGTTGTTATGGCGGGCTGGTACCCGCAAGCCTGAACGTCGGCGTGCGGCGCCGTGCCGCACGCTTCGGATGGAAACCATAAGGAGCCGGCGAAGAACCACAAGGGCACAAATCTGAATTGACTTTTAACCCTGACTAAACAGCGTTTAATATCGCAGCTTGATGATAAAAACGACGTTTTTGATGGCAGTTATTGCCAATAAAAACAGGGTGTTGAACTATTTCAATTGTCGATAGCAAGCGGTGGTTGGATATTGCCTGGTAAGGCGGTGCGGGCCTGAAAATGCGAAGTTTTTAAGTGAGTAAATCACCGGGGCGTATCGACTGCCGAGGGGAGGGGGATCATCAGGGGGCAGGGGCCTCCCCTCGTGGCGGAGGCTGGCGCTGCCCGTTACTCCCTTGCTGGCAGCAGCCAGGCCGCCGCCTGATAGGGGGCAAAGGTGGCGGTGGGCTGCCCCGGGTAGTTGCTTATCAGCAGGGGGGCACCTGCCTCCACCTGGTCAAAGTGCGGCATGACCAGGGGGTGGTCAGTGAGATTGGCGAGCAGCAGCAGGGTGTGCCGCCCTACGCTCGCCGGACCCTGCCAGCAGCGGCGATAGCCGATGCGCTCCGGGTCATCCCCATCCAGCAGCTCGAAGTCGCCGTGGCGAATGACGGGGTGGGCCTTGCGCAGGGCGATGAGCTGGCGATAGCAGTGAAACGGCGAATCGGGGCGAGCCAGCTGCTCGGCGGCGTTGATCTCGAGGTGATTGGTGTTGAGGGCAATCCAAGGCGTGGCGGTGCTGAAACCGGCTTGGTGGCCGGCATCCCACTGCATTGGGGTGCGGGCGTTGTCGCGGCCGATGGCATCGAGGCGGCGGGCGAGCTCGGCAGGGTCCAGCCCCGCCTGGCTGGCGCGGTAGTTGATCGCCTCCAGGTCGCGCAGCTCGTCCGGCTGCCAGTGACGGTTGGTCATGGCGAGCTCCTCCCCCTGATAGATGAAGGGTGTGCCCTGCATCAGGTGCAGCACCATGGCCCACAGTTTGGCGCTGGTTTCCCGCCACTTCGGGCTGTCGTCACCAAAGCGGGAGACGGCGCGGGGCAGGTCGTGGTTGCCGAGAAACAGGCTGTTCCAGCCCCGCCCGTGCAGCCCCTGCTGGTGGCGGGTCATGGCCCGCTTGAAGGCGAGGGGATCGAAGCGGGAGGTCCACTTGTCCTGCCCCAGCCCCAGGTGCTCGAAGTTGAACACCATGCTGAACTCGCTGCCATCGGGGTTCGAATAGTTCTGCATATGAGCGAGGTCGGCCCCCCAGGTCTCCCCCACCGTGATGATCCCCTGGCCGCCGAAGCTCTCGGCATTGAGCTCGCGAATATAGTCGTGCAGTCGGGGGCCGTTGCTCATGGCGAGGGGCGACCAGCTCTTGCTTACCATGTCGATCACATCGAAGCGAAACCCCTTTATTCCCTTGTCCAGCCAGAAGTGGATCACTGCGGCCATTTCGACCCGCACCGCGGGGTTGTCCCAGTCCAGATCGGCCTGACTCGCGTCGAAGTTGTGCAGGTAGTAGCGATCAAGCGCCGGCACGTACTGCCAGCCGCTGCCACCAAAAATCGAGGTAACCGGGTGGGCGTCGACGAAGGCCTGATCGCGAAACACGTAATAGCCCTGATAGCGGGGATCCCCCGCCAGCGCCTGCACAAACCACGCGTGTTCGGTGGCGGTGTGGTTGGCGACGATATCCATCATGATGCCGATACCGTGCGCGGCCGCCTCGGCGATCAGCTGCTCCATCTCGGCCAGGGTGCCGAAGGCGGGGTCGATGGCGCGGTAATCCGCCACGTCGTAGCCGTTGTCCCGCTTGGGAGAGCTATAGAGGGGGGTGAGCCACAGCATATCGACCCCCAGGGTGGCCAGATAACCGAGCCGCTGACGGATGCCGTTGATGTCGCCCATGCCGTCGCCGTCGCTGTCCTGAAAGCTCATGGGGTAGATCTGGTAGATGACGCAACTATCGAGATCGATGTCGGGTGTGTGGAGAGGTCGCGGGTTCATCAGCCGGGCCGGTTGGGGGAAGCGATGGTTTATCTTACGCAGATGAGCGGGAAGTCAACAGGGCAGGGAAAACCTTGAAAAGGGTTCCATAGTTGGCTGATTGCCAAAAGTGAGGGGAGGGTCACAACTGGGCCATCCCGAGCCACGGAGGTGGTCGGGATGGCACGGCACCCAGCGGGGATGCCGGGCAAGGAAAGCAGGCTATTGGGGCGCCTTGACCTGTTCGCTGCGCTGTTCCTGCTGGCGCTCTGCCTTGTCTTGCTGGCGTTCCGCTTGGGCTTCCAGCTCCTTGCCGAGGAAGTAGTTCAGGAAGGTGCGGATCACCGCGATGATGGCGAGACGAATGAGCTCCTCCTTGCTCGGCGCCACCGTGGTGGCCAGGATGTCGGCGGCGAGCTGGAACTCCAGCGCCAGAATGAGCCAGCTGCCGAAACAGAGCCGGATATGGGGAAAGCCGGGCTCGTGATCCCGCACCCGCGCCGCCAGCCAGAGGGTCTTGCCCAGCCCTATCACCACGCAGGCGATGGAGATGATCTCCAGCAGCAGCTGGAACAGCTCGACCCCGTGCATCATGCCCTCTCGCAGGCTCGCTATCTCAAACACTCGGATCACCTCCCTGATTCAAAAGAGGACACTATTAACACATCGCTCGGCAAAGGCCAAATCCGGCTCAGGCAAGCAGTTTGAATTCAATGACATAGAGCGGCGGCAGGGTGGGGTAGATGTCACGGATCACCTGTTTGAGCTCGGGCAGGGTCATGTTCTCCTGGCGGGCGTGCTCGTCGTTCAGTTCATCGAAGGCGACTGCCTTGACCGAGAGCACCTCTATGGTGCCAAAGGGCTGGTGCTCCGGGTTGGTGAGCAGGGCCAGACATTGGCCGGGTTGCCAGTTGGCCTCGCTCTCGTCGCGGATGGTGATGGTCTTGCGGCCGGCCTGGATGTCGGCGACGAAGCGGCTGAAGAAGGTGAACTCGGGGTAGTTTGAGACGGACATGTTTGAAACAGGCATGGGGACTCCGATGGTAAAGGAAGGTCAAAGTTCGAGATAGGCGCGCAGCCTGGCCAAATCGGCGATGACGGGGCCGTCGGGACCATCGGCGACGATGCCCTGTTCGATCAGCTCCTTGAGGGCGCGTCGATAGACCCGCTCGGTGGTGCCGAAGCGCGCCGCCTCGTGGGCCCGCTTGCGCGAACCCAGCATGGGGGTGCGCTGGCGCTCGCGCCACAGCTCGAAGGCGATGTTGTAGGCGATGGGGTGCAGCAGCCGGCTGGTGGTGATGTCCAGGGTGTCCAGATAGTCGCTGGCGAGCGCCGCGGCGAAGAAGAGGGTCAGCTCGGGCTCGGCCAGCAGCCGCTTGGCCAGCTTGTCGGCGCAGATGACGGCAGCGTCCAGCTCGGTCTCGGCCACCACGCTCCACTGCACCGGGGTGGCGCTGAAAAACTCCATCTCGCCGAAGATCTGCTGGTGGCACTCGATCTCGCCGAGTTGAAACAGCCGCCCCGAGTGCACCGCACTGTTGAGGGAAATCCGCCCCTGCGCCACCAGATAGAGGTGCTCACACTGCTCTCCTTGGCGCATGATGGGCTCGCCCGGCAGGTAGCGGCGAGAATAGAGGGTGCAGGCCGTCAGCGCCGCGGCAAAGCGCGGTTCGAGTGCGGCAAGCTCGGCGTGAAAGCGACCGAGGGGGTAGGGTTGTTGCTGCATGGGGAAGGCCCGGCTAGACGAGGGTCATGAGGCTAGCAAGAGCGCAGGCTGGATGCCAGCGCTGGTGCCCCCGAATGTGCCGGGCTTAACGTTTTGCCGGGGCCGGTTACTGCCCCGGCAGACCCGCTCTATTGGGTCAGGGCGTGGAGCGCGGCGGCGATGGCCAGCCGCTCGCCGGTCATCATGGCGGCTTCGCTGGCCGCGTAGTCGCTCACCCCCTCCTGCACATCCTGCTCGAAGGCCACCACGTTGCAGAGCACGGCGGCCACCCGCACCTTGCGCAGGCGCCCGACGGCGAGCAGGGAGGCGGTCTCCATGTCTGCCCCGAGCACACCGCGGGCGTGCCAGTAGCGACACACTTCCTGCTCGTCATCCCGGTAGAAGCTGTCGTGGGAGCGCACCAGACCGTGCCAGTGGGGATGCTCACTGGCGCCGAGATGAGCGAGCAGGGCGGCCTGCAGGCGGATGTCGGCGCAGGCGGGATACTCGGGCGGCAGATAGGCCAGCGAGGCGCCTTCGCTGCGCACCGCCCCCTCCACAACAATAAGATCCCCCAGCGCGATCTCATGCTGCAGGGCGCCGGCGGAGCCGACCCGGATGAGGGCGCGGGCACCCGCCTGCACCAGCTCCTCCAGCGCGATGACGGCGGAGGCGCCGCCGATACCGGTGCTGCACACCGTAATGGGCAGCCCCTGGTAGCGGCCGTTGATCAGGCGAAATTCCCGGTGCTGGCCCAGCACGTCACACTCATCGAGCTGGCTGGCGATGCGGTCGACCCGGGCCGGGTCGCCGCACAGCACCACCCGCTCGGCGATCTGGTCCGGGCGGCATTGCAGATGGGGTAGCAGGCTCATGCGATCACTTCCTGTTGCGGACGTTTGGCGCTGACCATCCACAGGCGAGTGCCGTTGGCGGCGATAAACAGCAGGATCAGGTACTCAAGGGACATGGCATAGACCCCCTGGGCGGCATAGACGCCGATGCTGATGATGTTGATGACCACCCAGAGGATCCAGTTCTCCACGTACTTGCGGGTCATCAGGATCTGGGCCACCACGGAGAGCACCGTCATGCTGGCATCCCAGAAGGGGAAGGCATCGGGGGAGGGCTCGGGCGTGGCGAGGTTGGCGCCAAACAGGTTGAGCAGGGCGACCGAGGTGCGTGCCAGGGCGGCGAAGACCGGGTCGATATAGAGGGTCAGCAGGGCGATGGCCAGCACGCTCACGGCGGCGGTGGCGACGAGCTTGGACTTGCTGAGCCAGCGGATCTGCAGGGTATCCCCCTGGGCATTGGCCGGGCGGGTCCAGGCGTACCAGCCATAGAGGTTGGCGCAGAAGAAGAACAGCTGCAGCAGCAACAAGCCGTAGAGCTGGATCTGGAAGAAGATGATGGCGAACAGGCTGACGTTGATGAGCCCGAACAGGTAGTTGATGGTCTTCTCCTGGCTGGCGCACCAGATGCAGGCCAGCCCGAACAGGGTGCCGATGGCTTCGATCCACGACATGGCGTAGCCGCCACCCAGCGGTATGGTCACCAGGGTGTGATTGATGCTGAACCACTCGAATATGCTCATTTTCATTTCCTTGGAAAATAGGGGGGCATGAACCGGGCCTATTCTAGGGGCGGCGTGGGGGTCTTTGCAGGACTTTTGTCCGTGCAGGGCCGAGCCACCTCAAAGAATGGACAAACCGCAAGCAACTTTAGGCCCCCGATGACACCCTGATATGCGATGATGCCCTGCCCTTTATTGACATGTCACAAAATGGGGATGAGTGGGCTGTGGTTTGATGGAATCCCCCCGCTGCGGTCGGGGTGGTGTTGAACGAAAGGAGCGAGCGTGAATTCCGAGTTGGTCTGGGTCCTCTGCATGCTGGTGGGCGCCATTTATCTGTTTGTGAGCAACAGGGTCCGCATGGACGTGGTTGCCTTGCTGATCATCATACTGTTCGTGCTGAGCGGCACCCTGACCCTGCCACAGGCGCTGGCGGGGTTCAGCGATCCCAACGTCATCCTGATTGCCGCCCTGTTCGTGGTGGGGGAGGGGCTGGTGCGCACCGGCATCGCCTATCAGGTGGGGGACGCGTTGGTGAAGGTGGCCGGCAGCAGCGAGACCCGATTGCTGGTGCTGCTGATGGTGGCGGTCGCCCTGCTGGGGGCCGTGATGAGCAGCACAGGGGTGGTGGCCATCTTCATCCCTGTGGTGCTGAGCGTGGCGAACCGGATGGGGATCCCGGCCGGCCGGCTGATGATGCCGCTCGGCTTTGCCGGCCTCATCAGCGGCATGATGACCCTGGTGGCGACGCCGCCCAACATGGTGGTCAACAGCGAGCTGATGCGCCACGACATCCACGGCTTCGGCTTCTTCGGCTTCACCCCCATGGGGGTCATCATCCTGGGGATGGGGATCCTCTACATGCTGCTGATGCGCACCTCTCTGGTACGTAGCGAGGAGGAGGGCAAGCACAAGCAGAGCGGGCGCAGTACCATGCGCGATCTCATTCGCGACTATCGGCTGGCCGGGCGGGCGCGCCGGTTGGCGTTGCGGCCCGACTCTCCCCTGATCGGCCAGACCTTGGACGAGCTGCAACTGAGGGCCCGCTACGGGGCCAACGTCATCGGGGTGGAGCGCTGGCGCAAGTTCCGGCGGGTGATGGTGACCGTCTCCGGCGTCACCGAGTTCCAGGCCAAGGATGTGCTGCTCATCGACATGTCCGACCCCGATGCGGACGTGCGGGAGTTCTGCAGCGAGGCGCGGCTCGAACCCATGATCCTGCGCGGGGAGTATTTTTCCGATCAGGCGCGGGAGGTGGGCATGGCGGAGGTGTCGCTCATCCCCGAATCCCGTCTGCTCGGCAAGAGCATCCGCGAGGTGGCGTTTCGCTCCCACTACGGCCTCAACGTGGTGGGGATCCGCCGCGCCGGCGAGGCGCTTGGCGGCAAGCTGGTGGACGAGGCGCTGCAGATGGGGGATACCCTGCTGGTGGTGGGCAACTGGAGCCTGATCCGCCTGCTGCAGACCCACAGCCGCGACTTCCTCTTGCTGGGGCTGCCCGCCGAAGTGGACGAGATGGCGCCGGCCCGCAGTCAGGCCATTCACGCCCTGATCGCGCTCGGGGTCATGATAGTGCTGATGGTGACCGATCCCGTGCCCAACGTGATAGCGGCGCTGATCGCCTGCCTGCTGATGGGCAAGTTTCGCTGCATCGACATGGAGAGCGCCTACAAGTCCATCCACTGGCCGACCCTGATCCTCATCGTCGGCATGCTGCCCTTCGCGCTCGCGCTGCAAAAGACCGGCGGGGTGGATCTCATCGTCGGCGTACTGATCTCGGCGGTGGGGGAAATGGGGCCGCGGGTGATGCTGGCCAGTCTGTTCGCCCTGTGCGCCGTCATCGGGCTGTTCATCTCCAACACCGCGACGGCGGTACTGATGGCCCCGATCGCGCTCGGCACGGCCCAACAGATGGGGGTCTCGCCCTATCCGTTTGCCATGACCATCGCCATCGCCGCCTCGGCGGCCTTCATGACGCCGGTCTCCTCGCCGGTCAACACCCTGGTGCTGGGCCCAGGCAACTACAAGTTCGTGGACTTCGTGCGCATCGGCGTGCCCTTTACGGCGCTGGTGATGGTGGTGAGCGTCATCGCCATCCCCTGGTTCTTCCCGTTCTGACGACGCACATGACATGGCGGCCTGCGGGCCGCCTTTTTATTGCCCGCAGTAATCTGACATGAAAAGGACGGCATAAAACGGGAGCGGGGCATGAGCGTCGTCGCAGAGGAGAGCACAAGGCCCAGCCGCTGATACATGGGAGGGGTTGTAGAGGTGCAATGGCATGGAGAGGGGAAGAGAAAAGTGGCAAACGCCGGATACAAAAAAACCAGCCTGAGCTGGTCTGTTTGGTACTGCTTTCGATGGTGCGGAAGGAGAGACTCGAACTCTCACGCCTAGGGCGCCAGAACCTAAATCTGGTGCGTCTACCAATTTCGCCACTTCCGCAAGAGTAATGGTGGCTATGACGGGATTCGAACCTGTGACCCCCGCATTATGAGTGCGATGCTCTAACCAACTGAGCTACATAGCCGTCTTGTGCACGACTTTCGTCGAATACAAGTAAAAATGGCTGGGGTACTAGGATTCGAACCTAGGGATGGCGAGATCAAAACCCGCTGCCTTACCGCTTGGCGATACCCCAACAGTGTTCTTTGCAATCAGATGATTGAAGGAACGTTTTTCAAAATGGTGGCTATGACGGGATTCGAACCTGTGACCCCCGCATTATGAGTGCGATGCTCTAACCAACTGAGCTACATAGCCGTTTGTTGTCAACCACTGGGTGGAAGAGAACAGAATGATGGCTGGGGTACTAGGATTCGAACCTAGGGATGGCGAGATCAAAACCCGCTGCCTTACCGCTTGGCGATACCCCAACAGCAATGTCTGACAGAGAATATCAAACATCTTTTTAAGAATGGCTGGGGTACTAGGATTCGAACCTAGGGATGGCGAGATCAAAACCCGCTGCCTTACCGCTTGGCGATACCCCAACAGCAATGTCTGACAGAGTCTATCAAACATCTTTTAACAATGGCCGGGATACCAGGATTTGAACCTGGAGACATTGACGAGTTCAACACTCATCACTGCTTCCCTTGACCTGTCACCGACACCTTAATGCCGACAACTGAAATAATGGCTGGGGTACTAGGATTCGAACCTAGGGATGGCGAGATCAAAACCCGCTGCCTTACCGCTTGGCGATACCCCAACTAGAGATGGTGGCTATGACGGGATTCGAACCTGTGACCCCCGCATTATGAGTGCGATGCTCTAACCAACTGAGCTACATAGCCAACCTTGCTTCCAGTGCCTCGTTGTCTCGTCACTGTGCGGGCCGAATTATGCGTATCTGGCTCTGGGGCGTCAACCCTTTTTTTGTTTGAAAAAACGAATTTGAGTGCGTTTGGCGAGTTATTGGTCGCTGTCGCGCAAAAGCCCAACAATCTGGTTTTTTTTACGACATATCCAGCAGATAGGGACTTGGGCCAGATAAAAAAGAGGCCAGCAAATGCTGGCCTCTCATGGGATTAGACGTTGAACAGGAAGTTCATGATATCGCCATCCTTGACGATGTAATCCTTCCCTTCGGCGCGCATCTTGCCCGCTTCCTTGGCGCCTTGCTCACCCTTGTAGGCGATAAAGTCTTCGAAGGCGATGGTTTGGGCACGAATAAAGCCTTTTTCGAAGTCGGTGTGGATCTTGCCCGCGGCCTGCGGGGCGGTGGCGCCCACCGGAATGGTCCAGGCACGCACTTCCTTCACACCGGCGGTGAAGTAGGTCTGCAGCTTGAGCAGCTCGTAACCGGAACGGATCACCCGGTTCAGGCCCGGCTCTTCGATGCCGAGATCCGCCATGAACTCGGCGCGATCTTCGTCATCCAGCTCGGCGATGTCCGCTTCGATGGCGCAGCAGACCACCACCACGACGGCATTCTCGGCGGCGGCGATTTCACGCACCTGATCCAGGTAGGGGTTGTTCTCGAAGCCATCTTCCGCCACGTTGGCGATGTACATGGTGGGCTTGAGGGTCAGGAAGTTCAGGTGGCTGACGGCGGCCAGCTCGTCCTTGTCCAGCTTCATGCCGCGGATCATCTGGCCGTCTTCCAGTGCCACCTTGATCTTCTCCAGCACTTCCACTTCCAGCTTGGCATCCTTGTCACCGCCCTTGGCGCGCTTGGACTGGCGGTTGATGGCGCGCTCGCAGGCATCCAGATCGGAGAGGGCCAGCTCGGTGTTGATCACCTCGATGTCGTCAGCCGGGGAGACCTTGCCCGCCACGTGAACGATGTTCTCGTCCTCGAAGCAGCGCACCACGTGACCGATGGCCTCGGTTTCACGGATGTTGGCCAGGAACTGGTTGCCCAGGCCCTCGCCCTTGGAGGCACCGGCCACCAGGCCGGCGATGTCCACGAATTCCATGGTGGTCGGCACAACGCGCTGCGGATTGATGATGGCCGCCAGCTGGTCGAGGCGGGGATCCGGCATCGGTACCACGCCGGTGTTCGGCTCGATGGTGCAGAACGGGAAGTTGGCGGCTTCGATGCCGGCCTTGGTCAGCGCGTTGAACAGGGTGGATTTGCCTACATTGGGCAGGCCCACGATACCGCATTTAAAACCCATGGATTGTTACCTTACGTGATGGATGCTGTGTGAGGGCCGCAGAACCTGTCCATGCTCTTGCTGCGAGGCTGTGATCAAGGCTCATGTGCTGCTCGCTTATGTGAAACCAAGAGCGCTCACGTATGACTATACGCTCCGGTTCCTGCGCTGCGCTTCACCTTGCTGACGACCTCTCGTCACAGTGCGTGGACAGGTTCTTGGGCGACCCCGTCATATTGTTCGAGCCTGACGCGTGTCAGGCATCTCTATTCAGACTTTCTCGGCCTTGAAGCTGTGCAGCCGGTTCATGGCCTTGGTCATGTCCTGCTTGAACAGAATGTCGGTGGCGCGCAGGGATTCGTCCAGCGCGGCGTCGATCAGGTTCTGCTCGCTGCTGGGCGCCTTGGTCAGCACGAAACCAGCGACCAGCTCCTTGGCGCCCGGGTGACCTATCCCCAGCCGCAGCCGGAAGAAATTGTTGTTGTTGCCCATCTTGGCAATGATGTCCTTGAGGCCGTTATGGCCGCCGTGCCCACCGCCCTGCTTGAATTTGGCGATGCCGGGGGGCAGGTCCAGCTCATCGTGGGCCACCAGCATGGCTTCCGGCTCGATCTGGTAGAAGCGGGCCAGCGCAGCCACCGCCTTGCCGGAGAGGTTCATGTAGGTGTTCGGGATGAGCAGGCGCACATCCTGGCCATCTACCTGGATGCGGGCGGTGTGGCCGAAGAACTTGGGCTCTTCGCGCAGGCTGACATTGTGCCAGCGTGCCAGTTGCTCCACATACCAGGCGCCCGCATTGTGGCGAGTCTTGGCATATTCCGGGCCGGGATTGCCCAGCCCCACGATCAGTTTGATTTGGCTTGTCACGCTTGATTTCTTCACTCGCTGCTTGCAATGGGCCGACTGCCCAGGGCAATGGGACGCAATATTCTAGCCGCCGACTGGCGATCACTCAACCAAAGCTCGGCCAGTGCCGGGGAAAAGCGGGGAACCGGTGGCCAACGTCAGCAAAACGGGCCCCAGTGCGGGGCCCGTTTTGTGGCTTGCCGGCGGGGGACAGGTTATTGCGTGGCACGCACCAGGGTGACCGTCTCTTCGTCCAGGGCGGTCAGGGTGGGGCGCGCATCGCGCACGTAGGCAACGAAGGAGGCTGCGTCGGTGCCGCAATCCACGCCGCTCGCCTTGCAGTCAAGCTGATGGCCGGTGGCATAGCGGGCGCTCAGCTGATCGCCGCGCTGCTCCACCCGCTCGACCGGGAAGCCGGTCAGCTTGCCATCCTGCCAGGCAAGATCCAGCCGCTCGGCTTGCTGCGCCTGGGCGCGGGCCAGCGCCTGCCAGCCATCGTTGCCGTTGGCGCTGTAGGCGTTCATCACCACCCGATAGCGCTGGCTGTCCACCAGATCCTGCCACTGGCCGTCGGCGTTCTGCCACTGCAACTGGGTCAGGGCGCCGCCCTTGCCCGGGGTGGTCTCGGTGAAGGTGTAGCGCAGGTGGCCGCCGTAGGGGAACTTGCCGGCGTGGGCGCTGGCGGGCAGGGTGGCGGTGATGGTCTCGGTCAAGAGGGCGTGCACGTCGGCGCCGCTCAGGGTCAGCACCGAGAGCTGGTTCTTGAACGGCAGCAGGGTGAGCGCGGCATCCCCTTCGCGCAGCTCGCCGGCCGGCAGATCGGCGCGCACGCCGCCCACTGCCAGCAGGGCGAAGTGGACCGGACCGCCGGTCAGCGCCTGCACCGCCGGGGTATTGGCCCAGTAGTACTGCCCTTCGGCCACCAGGGGGGCGACGTCGGAGCCGTGGCTGTCGCTGCCATTGTCGCCGGGTCGGCGGGCATTTTGCAGGGCGGCCGGGATGGTGGCGATGACGGGGCCGAAGGCTTGCTCCAGAGCGGGCTTGTAGTGGCTGTCGATGATGCCGCGCAGGCGCGGGTCTTCATCCACGGTTACCAGGTTGGGCTGAGCGTCGATGAACTTGCCGGCCTGCTTGCTGCGGGTCTCATCCAGTGCCTGCTTGCGGGCGGGGTCGGCGAAGAAGTCGCGGCTGGCCAGCAGCTGGTTCTGACCCTGACAAGAGATGACCCGGCCCTGGGCGTCGAAACTGACCTGGGCCAGCCCGATGGCCTGGGCATAGGAGCCGGCCTGTACTACGCAGGTCATGCCGACCCCGTCCGGGTTGGTGACCAGCTGGGCGTACTCGCCTGTGTTGCCCCAGCCGATGTTGCGAAAATCGCCGAGCAGGCTGTGGGAGTGGCCGCCAACGATGGCGTCGATGCCGTTCACCTTGGCCGCCAGCGCCAGATCCCGCTGGTTGCCGATGTGGGTGAGCGCCACTATGTGGTCGATGCCGTGCTGGCGCAGCAGATCCACCGTGGCCTGGGCCGAGGTGACTTCATTGCCGAACCGCAGCTTGCCGACGTTGGGGGAGATGTTGGCCATGTCTTCCAGCACCAGCCCCATCACGGCGACCAGTTGCTTGCCCTGGGGCAGGTTGTTGATGTCGGTGACCGGGCTCTTCTGGTTGCCGTCGAAGGCGTAGATGGCAAACGGCTTGAGGTTGGCGGCGTGGCGCAGATCCGGGTCGTCGCGGGTATCCAGGTTGGCGGCCAGTACCGGGAAGTTGACCCCCTTGATGAAGCGGGCCAGCTTCTGGTTGTCGAGATCGAATTCGTGGTTGCCCAGCGCCATGGCGTCGAGGCCGAACTGGCTCAGCAGCTCGGCGTTGGCCATCCCCTCGTTGAGCTTGAAGTAGCCGCTGCCCTGCCAGGCATCGCCGCCGTGCAGCAGCAGGAGCGGCTGGTTCTTGGCCAGCGCGTCGGCCTGGAAGGATTTCGCCATGGTGAGCAGGCGCGGATAGCCGCCGAAGCGGGTGTAGAGGGTGTCGGTTTCCCCCTGCTTGCCAAAGAGAGGCCCCTTCAGCTCGGCGTTGACCGGGTCAAACTGGGAGTGGGTGTCGTTCATATGAGCCAGGGTCAGCACGAAAGGCTGGTTTTCATTGTTGGGCTGACAGGCGAACAGGAAGCTGCAGAAGGCGAGGAGCAGCAGCGGGCGCAAGCGATTCATGGAACAATCCTTAACCTGCGACGGGGCAGGGCAATACCGGGTGTAACTGGGACTAGAAAGACAAAAACCGCCAGCTGGCGGTTTTTGTCACAACAGGGTCTATCAATGCTCAAACATGGCAGAGATGGACTCTTCGTTGCTGATGCGGCGAATGGCTTCGGCCAGCACGGAAGAGAGCGTCAGCTGCTTGACCTTGTCGACCGCCTTCATCTCCGCGGTGAGCGGGATGGAGTCGGTGATGATCAGTTCGTCGATCACGGAGTTCTTGATGTTCTCCACGGCGGAACCGGAGAAGACCGGGTGAGTGGCGTAGGCGAATACACGCTTGGCGCCGCGCTCTTTCAGGGCTTCTGCGGCTTTGCACAGGGTGCCGCCGGTGTCGATCATGTCGTCGACGATGATGCAGTCGCGGCCGGCCACGTCACCGATCAGGTGCATGACCTGGGAGACGTTCGGGCGGGGACGACGCTTGTCGATGATGGCGATGTCGGTATCGTCCAGCAGCTTGGCGATGGCACGGGCACGTACCACGCCGCCGATGTCCGGCGACACGACCACGGGGGATTCGAGGTTCTTGGACTTCATGTCTTCCAGCAGCACCGGGCTGCCGAACACGTTGTCGACCGGGACGTCGAAGAAGCCCTGGATTTGCTCGGCGTGCAGGTCAACGGTCAGCACGCGATCCACACCGACGCTGGAGAGGAAGTCGGCGACGACCTTGGCGGTGATGGGAACACGGGCGGAGCGGACGCGGCGGTCCTGACGGGCATAGCCAAAGTAGGGAATTACGGCAGTGATACGGCCAGCTGAAGCACGACGCAGAGCATCCACCATCACGATCAATTCCATCAAATTGTCGTTGGTCGGGGCACAGGTGGATTGAATGATGAAGATATCGCCACCACGTACATTCTCGTTGATCTGTACGCTGATCTCGCCGTCGCTAAAGCGACCTACGGCAGCATTGCCGAGTTTGATAAACAGGCGATCTGCGATCTTCTGGGCTAGTTCCGGCGTTGCGTTACCAGCAAACAGCTTCATGTCAGGCACGGTTTGAAACCTCGGGGTTGCATCCAGTATGTGGGGAGTCTGATTAGACCCTTATCGTTTGGGGGCAAACGATTTATCAAGTTGACGGGTCAGACCACTATAGGCTGCTTTCAGGTCAGGTGCCCACGTTACATGCGGCAAGCCGGTTGAGCATCGTGCTGGTCGACGCCCCGTCATCCATGATGACCAGTGACCTTCCTGATGACGACAGGGTTACGATGGGTGCTGCAACCGGCGAGGGGGAGTGTGCACTCCCGGCAAGACTGCTGCGGCAGGTGAATCGATATACCCTGTTCGATGTTCAGGAGATGGCTGGGGTACTAGGATTCGAACCTAGGAATGGCGAGATCAAAACCCGCTGCCTTACCGCTTGGCGATACCCCAATCACTGACTTGTTGCAATGTAGCGAAGAGTGGTGATATGTTCTCGCCCTTGGCGACAAACCCATCCCATCCTCTCGGCACTTTTGCCAACACTTCCCGAGCAGCCACTTCGTCTTCAAACTGAGCAAAGACGCAGGCTCCTGTGCCCGTCATTCTTGACGGCGCGTATTCTAGCAACCAGCCGAGCGCATTGGCAACCTCGGGGTGGCGCTTTTTCACCAGCAATTCGCAATCGTTTTTCCACTCCCCTTCCAGCAGATTGTGCAATGCCATTTTCGGGGTATCTCTGGGCAGGTCCGGATCCTGGAACACGGCGGCGGTCGCCACATGGCAATCGGGCTTGAGCACCAGATACCAGGCGCTCGGCAACTCGACCGGCTGCAGCCGCTCACCGACCCCCTCGGCAAAGGCGGCCTTGCCGCGCACGAACACCGGCACGTCGGCGCCCAGCTGCACGCCGAGCTCGGCCAGCTCGTCTTCGCTCAGGCCGGCTTGCCAGAGGTGGTTGAGGGCCACTAGCGTGGTGGCGGCGTCCGATGAACCACCGCCGATGCCGCCGCCCATGGGCAGCACCTTCTCCAGTCTGATATGGGCCCCCTGCGGGCTCGGCAGCCTGGCCTGCAGCAGACGGGCGGCGCGGATGATCAGGTTCTGTTCATCGGGTACGCCGGGAATGGCGGGGCTCAGGGTGAGCAAGTCGGTATCGGTGAGCGGCTCGAACTCGAGCCAGTCGCCGTGGTTGAGGAAGATGAACAGGGTCTGCAGCTCGTGGTAGCCGTCCGGGCGACGGCCGTTGACGTGCAAAAAGAGATTCAGTTTGGCCGGAGCCGGCCAGCGCATGGCGCTCATGGGGGAGTCCTTGTCGATGGCCGCCATCAGCGGGTGATGGTCCACTGGTTGATCTGCAGCTTGAGGCGGCTGCCCTGGCCGGTCATGGTGAGCAGGTGCGGCAGGCGATAGCCGTCCTGATCCCGGTAGTCGCCATAGACGATCTGCCACTGACCGTCTCGCACACTGGCCAGACTGCGGTCGGGGTTGAGCTCGAACTCGGCCTCGCCCGGCAAGCCCTTGATCCACGCCGGCAGCCCGGCCACCGGAATGTTCCAGCCGGTGAGCTGATAGACGAGCGCCTCGGCATCCTGGCTCTGATGGGGGTTGCCCTCGTTGTCGATCAGGGTGATCTCGCCCTTGCTGCGGGAGAGCTCCAGGATGTGGGTGCCGATCAGGCTGGTGAGGTTGAGGCGATAGTCGTCGCCATCCTGCTGCCAGTTGACCCGGGCGCTGCCCTTCTGCTGGGCTGTGATGATGGCCATCTTGCCAGACAGCTGCCAATGGGTCAGTTGCTCGAGCCGGGTACGCTCCTGCTGCCAGTTGACCTGATCGCGCTGGGGTTGGGTGGTGGCACAACCGGCCAGCAACAGCAGGCAGCCAAGGGTGAAAAGACGCAACAACAAGGTCATGCTCCGGAAAAGGTGATTTGGCACAGTATACGGGGGGGTCGTATTGCTTTTAAAGACTTACCCTTTCTCGTACAATTGGCAGCCTTTACTCCCTGCGCACAGATACGATCCACGCCCACTCATGAGTTTGCTTGCCCTCGGAATCAACCACAACACCGCCAGTGTCGCCTTGCGGGAGCGGGTCGCCTTCGGCCCGGACTGCATCGATCGCGCCTTGCGTGAGCTGGTCGCCCAACCCGGTGTAAGCGAGGCGGTGATCGTCTCGACCTGCAACCGCACCGAGCTTTACTGCAGTCTGGAGCAGGGGCAGGGCGAGCAGGTGTTGCAGTGGCTGCAGCGGTTTCACGACCTGGATGCGGCCGAGGTGGTCTCCGCCATCTATCGGCATCAGGACGAGGAGGCGGTCCGCCATTTGATGCGGGTGGCCTGCGGGCTCGACTCCCTGGTGCTGGGAGAGCCGCAGATCCTGGGGCAGATCAAGCAATCCTACGCCCATGCCCAGCAATCCGAGGCGGTGAAGGGGGCGCTGGAGCGTTTGTTCCAGAAATCCTTCTCGGTGGCCAAGCGGGTGCGCACCGATACCGAGATCGGCACCAGCGCCGTGTCGGTGGCCTTTGCCGCGGTGAGCCTGGGACGGCGGATCTTCTCCGATCTCTCCCAGACCAAGGTGTTGCTGGTCGGTGCCGGCGAGACCATCGAACTGGTGGCCCGCCACCTGCGCGAACAGAACGTCACCCAGATGATGGTGGCCAACCGCACCCTGCAGCGGGCCCAGCTGCTGGCCGAGGAGTTCGGCGCCCAGGTGATGACGCTCGAAGAGATCCCGGACTACCTGCACGAGGCGGACATCGTCATCAGCTCCACCGCGAGCCCCCTGCCCATCATCGGCAAGGGCATGGTGGAGCGGGCGCTCAAGGCTCGCCGCTTCAGGCCCATGTTCCTGGTGGACATCGCCGTGCCCCGCGACATCGAGGCGGAGGTGGACGAGCTCTCGGACGCCTATCTCTACACGGTGGACGACCTGCAGGGCATCATCGAGCAGAACCTCGAGACCCGCAAACGGGCCGCCGCCGAGGCGGAGCTCATCGTGCAGGAAGAGCGCGATGACTTCATGGGCTGGTATCGCAGCCTCCACTCGGTGGATCTCATCCGCGATTACCGCCACCAGTCCCAACAGGTGGCCGATGAAGAGCTGCAGCGCGCCCTGCTGGCCCTGCAGCAGGGCGAGCCTGCCGAGCAGGCGCTCAAGGCGCTGGCCCACCGCCTCACCAACAAGTTGATCCACGCACCGACCCAGGCCCTGCGCCAGGCCGCCGCCCAGGGGGATCACCACCAGCTGGCCCAGTTGCGCCAGGTGCTGGGGTTGTCACAAGAGTCATAGTTTGGGGGCGATCACCCGGTCGTCCCGTCCTCCATCGAGAACACAAGATTTATGAACCCGTCACTGATCAGAAAGCTGGAAGGCCTCATCGAGCGCCACGAAGAAGTACAGGCCATGCTCGGCGAGCCGGACGTGGCCGCGGATCAGGATCGCTACCGCGCCCTGACCCGGGAATATGCCCAGCTGGAAGATATCGTTCACGCTTTCCAGCAATTCCGCCAGGCTGAAGAGAACCTGGAGGCCACCCGCCAGATGCTGGAAGAGGAGGATGCCGACCTGCGCGAGATGGCGCAGGAGGAGCTGCCGCTGGCCAAGGCGACCTTCGAGGAGCAGGAGCAGGCGCTGCAGGTGATGCTGCTGCCGCGCGACCCCAAGGATGACAACAACTGCTACCTGGAGATCCGCGCCGGCGCCGGTGGTGACGAGGCGGCGATCTTTGCGGGCGATCTGTTCCGCATGTATTCGCGCTATGCCGAACGCCAGGGCTGGCGGGTCTCCATCGTCAGCTGCAACGACGGCGAGCACGGCGGCTACAAGGAGGTGATCGCCAAGGTAGAGGGCGAGCACGTCTACGGCCGCCTCAAGTTTGAATCCGGTGGTCACCGGGTGCAGCGGGTGCCGGAAACCGAATCCCAGGGCCGGGTCCACACCTCCGCCTGTACCGTCGCCGTGCTGCCGGAAGTGCCGGAAGCCGAGCAGATCGAGATCAACCCCTCTGATCTGAAGATCGACACCTTCCGCGCTTCCGGGGCCGGTGGTCAGCACGTCAACAAGACCGACTCCGCCATCCGCATCACCCACCTGCCCACCGGCCTGGTGGTGGAGTGCCAGGACGAGCGCTCCCAGCACAAGAACCGCGCCAAGGCGATGTCGGTACTCTCCGCCCGTCTGCAGGCGGCCGAGGATGAGCGCCACCGCGCCGCCGAGCAGAGCACCCGTCGCAACCTGGTGGGGTCGGGGGATCGCTCCGAGCGTATCCGCACCTACAACTACCCGCAGGGGCGCCTCTCCGAGCACCGCATCAACCTCACCCTCTATCGCCTCGGCGAGATCATGGAAGGGGACCTGGACTGCGTCATCAGCCCGATGATCCAGGAGTACCAGGCCGACCAGCTCGCCTCCCTGGCCGAGAGCAACTGATGCAGATCCAGCAGGCTCGCGCCCACATCATGGCGACCCTGGCAGGGGGGGAGTCCCCCCGCGCGGATGCGGATGCGCTGCTCTGCCATCTGCTGGACTGCCGGCGCAGCTACCTGATGACCTGGCCGGAGCGCGAGCTCGATGCCGCCCAGCAGGCGACCCTGCAGGGCTGGCTGGCGCGTCGTCTCAATGGCGAACCCATCGCCCACCTGATTGGCGAGCGGGAGTTCTGGTCGCTGCCGCTGAAGGTGAGTCCCGCCACCCTGATCCCGCGCCCCGACACCGAGGTGCTGGTCGAGCAGGCGCTGGCGCGGCTGCCTGCAGGCCCCTGCGCCCTGCTGGATCTGGGTACCGGCACCGGCGCCATTGCACTGGCGCTCAAGTCGGAGCGACCGGATGCCGATGTATGGGCGGTGGACAGGATGCCGGCAGCGGCAGCCCTGGCTCGTGCCAACAGCGCCGCGCTGGGTCTGCCCATCGAGGTGCGCGACGGCAGCTGGTTTGAGCCGCTGGTCGCGCCCTCGTCAAGCCAGGCGCCGCGCTTTGCGATGATCGTCTCCAACCCGCCCTACATCGACGGGGCGGATCCGCACCTCGACGAGGGGGATGTGCGCTTCGAGCCCCGCTCCGCCCTGGTGGCGGACGAGCAGGGGCTGGCGGATATCCGCCTCATCGTGACCGGGGCGCCGGCTCATCTGTTGCCGGGCGGCTGGCTGTTGCTGGAGCATGGCTGGCAGCAGGGGGAGGCGGTGCGTCAACTCCTGCTGCAACAGGGCTACGTGCAGGTGGAAACCGTGCGCGATTACGGCGATAACGAGCGGGTGACCCTGGGGCGGCTGGCTCAGTGATGATGACGGGCGGGCCTGGCCTGCCTCTGTTCAAGGACACGTTATGTATTTTGCTATCAAACATCTGCACCTGCTGCTGATTGGCCTGGCCGTGCTGATGTTCATGTTGCGCTTCTATTGGCTGCAGACCAGCTCGAGCCGCGCCGCCAGCGCCCGTACCCTTCGGTTGAGCGGCTGGCTCAACGGCCTGGTGGTGCTCTCCGGCGTGCTGCTGTGCATGGTGCTGGATCTCAATCCGCTCAACAACGCCACCCCCTGGCTCAGCGAGAAGCTGACCGCCATCCTGGTGGTGGCTTTTCTGGCCATGATGGCACTGCGCCTGGCCCGCAGTAACGGCATCCGCTGGTTTGCGTTTCTGGGAGCTCTCGGCTGGCTCTTCTTCATCGCCAAGCTGGCCGTCTACAAGCAGGCCAGCCTGTTCGGTTAAGGATGATGATGACGATGATACGCGTAGACGAATGGACCGATTTCGAAGCCCATGACATCGCCGAGCTGGCGCTGTCGGTGAGCGACGAGATCCATGGCATCAGCGGCCGCGGGACGGCGGAGCTGGCCCGCCTCGACGCCTGGCTGGACGAGGCCATCGAGGAGGGGGATTGCGACCAGGTGCGCCGTCAGCTGCTGCAGGGCTTCTACCAGACCTTAGGGTTTCACGGCGACTGGCAGGACTACTTCTCGGTGGCCAACTGCGATCTGGCCCAGGTCCTGGTCCGCAAGCAGGGCATCCCGGTCAGCCTTGGCATCCTCATCATCCAGCTGGGGCGCAAGCTCGGGCTGGACGTGGAGGGGATCTGCTTCCCCGGCCACTTCCTGGTGAGCTTCGCCGGCAGCGAGGGAGAGGTCTATGTGGACCCCTTCACCGGCGACGAGCTGAGCCTGCACCACATCGAGCTGCTGCTGCGCGGGGCCCTCGGCAACCTGGCCACCCTCAGCTCGGATCACCTGCAGCCTGCCGGCCAGTGGGAGATCATCGAGCGGCTGCTCAACGTGAGCAAGGGCGCCCTGCTGCGGGAGGACCGGATGACAGAGGCGCTGCGCTGCAGCGAACTGTTGCTGCGGATGAAGCCCGGCGACCCGTTGGAGACCCGGGATCGCGGCTTCATCTACGAGCAGCTCGACTGCCCGCGCTTTGCCGCCGACGATTTTGAATACTTTATTGAACAGTGCCCGGACGATCCGGTGGCCGACGTGCTGAAAGCCCAGCTGGCCGCCCTGGATCTGAGCCCCAAGCCCCTCCACTGAGGGGCGGGCAACGGCCCCGCTGCATGGCGAGGCCCTGGCCGAATGAAGAGTCCCATGCCGTTGCATGCAAGGCCTGGGAGATGCAACCGACGAGTATCGAGGCCATGCTGCTTTGGGCAGCGCGGCCGGATGTGGATTCAAGCCCTGCAAGCCCTTTTACCTAAGGAAGCCTGAGATGGAACAGAAGAATATCAAGGTCAATGGCATCGACGTCGCCAACGACAAACCGTTCGTGTTGTTCGGTGGCATGAACGTGCTGGAATCGCGCGACATGGCGATGGCCGTGTGCGAGAAGTACGTGGAAGTGACCTCCAAGCTGGGTATCCCGTTCGTGTTCAAGGCGAGCTGGGACAAGGCCAACCGCTCCTCCATCCACTCCTACCGCGGTCCGGGTCTGGAAGAGGGGATGAAGATCTTCCAGGAGCTGAAAGCGACCTTCGGCATGCCGGTCATCTCCGATCTGCACGAGCCCCATCAGGCCAAGCCGGTGGCCGAGGTGGTCGACGTCATCCAGCTGCCCGCCTTCCTGGCGCGCCAGACCGACCTGGTGGAGGCCATGGCCCGCACCGGCAACGTCATCAACATCAAGAAGCCGCAGTTCCTCAGCCCAAGCCAGATGAAGAACATCACCGACAAGTTCGAGGAGTGCGGCAACGATCGCCTGATCCTGTGCGAGCGCGGCGTCAACTTCGGTTATGACAACCTGGTGGTGGACATGCTGGGGCTGGGGGTGATGAAGAAGAGCACCGGCGGCTACCCGGTCATCTTCGACGTGACCCACTCCCTGCAGTGCCGCGATCCCATGGGCGCCGCCTCCGGCGGTCGTCGCGAGCAGGTGGCCGAGCTGGCCCGTGCCGGCATGGCGGTCGGTCTGGCCGGTCTGTTCATCGAATCCCACCCGGACCCCAAGGTGGCCCGTTGCGACGGCCCGAGCGCGTTGCCGCTGGAGAAGCTGGAAGGCTTCCTCAAGCAGATGAAGGCCATCGACGATCTGGTCAAGGGCTTCGAGCCGCTCGATACTTCCATCTGAACCTGGCCCACGCTGGCCCCATAAAAATGCCCCGCACTGCGGGGCATTTTTGTTTTCGCGCTGTTTTTATTTCCTGGGCCAGCATAAATCAATCGCGGAATAAATACATCCGGGTTGCCATGGTGTTAATGTTGTTAAATCTGTTGTGTGATTGATGTCTATTAATTGCTTCTTTCAACATGTGAAAGTAGCCCCTGTTGTGATGAGGGAACGGCACGAACCGGGCGAGATAATTCATATTTCGTCACGGCTTGCTGCATGCGTATTTCTGCCATGACACATCTCATTAAACTGACAGGACGTTAAGAATGCAGAAAAAAATAGTCAGCAGCCTGTATTTTCAGGTGTTGTTAGCGATCACCCTCGGAGTCATCCTGGGGCATATATATCCCGACCTCGGAGCGGACATGAAACCGCTTGGGGATGGTTTCGTCAAATTAATCAAAATGATCATCGCCCCGGTTATATTCTGCACCGTGGTGACCGGCATTGCCGGCATGGAGAGCATGAAAGCGGTGGGTAAAACCGGCGCCATCGCGCTGCTCTATTTTGAAGTGGTCAGCACCATCGCCCTCATCATCGGGCTGTGCGTGGTCAACCTGCTGCAACCGGGGGCGGGCATGAACGTCGACCCCGCCACGCTGGACGCCAGCGCCATCTCTGCCTACGCCGAACAGGCCAAGGCACAGGGCATCATCCCCTTCCTGCTGGACGTGATCCCGGGCAGCGTGATCGGTGCCTTCGCCAGCGGCAACATTCTGCAGGTGCTGTTATTTGCGGTGCTGTTCGGCTTCTCTCTGCACCATATCGGCGAGAAGGGAAAGGTGATATTCAATGTCATCGACAGCTTCTCCCAGGTTATTTTCGGGATCATCAACATGATCATGCGGCTGGCGCCGGTGGGGGCATTTGGTGCCATGGCATTTACCATCGGTAAATATGGTATCGGCTCGCTGGTTCAGCTCGGACAATTAATCGCCTGCTTCTACATGACCTGCCTGCTGTTTATTTTCCTGGTGCTGGGAAGTATTGCCAGAGCGAATGGTTTCAGCATCCTGCGTTTTATTTCCTATATTCGGGAAGAGCTGCTGATCGTGCTTGGTACATCCTCTTCTGAATCTGTATTGCCGCGCATGCTGGTCAAGATGGAGGCGCTCGGCTGCAAGAAGTCGGTGGTCGGGTTGGTGATCCCGACCGGTTATTCCTTCAACCTGGACGGTACCTCCATCTATCTGACCATGGCGGCCATCTTCATCGCCCAGGCCACCAATACCCCGCTCGATCTGTTCCAGCAGATCACCCTGCTGGTGGTGCTGCTCATCTCCTCGAAGGGGGCGGCCGGGGTGACCGGCAGCGGCTTCATCGTGCTGGCGGCCACCATCTCGGCGGTGGGCCACTTGCCGCTGGCCGGGCTGGCGTTGATCCTCGGCATCGATCGCTTCATGTCGGAGGCCCGCGCCCTGACCAACCTCATCGGCAACGGGGTGGCAACCCTGGTGGTGGCCCGTTACTGCGATCAGCTCGACGAGCAACAGATGCACGAGGCGCTGAGCAACCCGCCGCAAGCCGTCAAGGTGGATCAGCATTGAACCACCTATACCTGCGCCGTGCGCTGCCAGCCTGTCGAGCACGGGCAGCCAACGGGGGTGGGTGAATTCAAGCCATAAAAAAACGGCCCGTTTGGGCCGTTTTTCATGATACCGGTTGGTGCAGAGCGACTTACAGGCTCTGGGTGAAGGTGCGGGTCACCACGTCACGCTGCTGTTCCGGGGTCAGTGCGTTGAAGCGCACGGCGTAACCGGAGACACGGATGGTCAGCTGCGGGTACTTTTCCGGGTTGGCGATGGCGTCTTCCAGGGTCTCGCGACGCAGGACGTTGACGTTCAGGTGCTGGCCACCTTCGACAGCCGGCTCGGCTTGTACCGGCAGTTCACGGTATTCGAACTGGCCCAGGTCGGAGAGGCTGACTTCCTGATCGGCGGCAAAGGCATCGCCCTTGGCGCAGATGCAGCGAGCCTGTTGCTTCTCTTCGTCCAGCAGCCAGAACGAGTTCAGCAGAGCGGCGTTGGCAGACTGGGTGATTTGGATGCCCTTGATCATGGTATGACTCCTCATAGGAAAGCGGATTCAACTGTAAGGACATTACCCTGATGTATTTAAACCACCGGGATGATTTAAAGGGCCCTTGCCTTACACCTTTACTTTGTTGGGTCATATATACCACGATGGTAATATTACGAAAATTGATCTAAATCAAAAAATATGCGATCTGCGTGGATGTGAAGGGATTAAATTATTGAGATTAATCAAAAATAGGTCATTTTTCTGATTATGGAAGATATCCAAATTATGCATCTTTCATTAATTAAATCTAGTAATTTAACTACATCTTTTCATGTTCCAGCCCGCTCGAAGCTGGATTCGCCATACAGTAGGTGAAGGGGATAAGCCAATGATGGGGATATGCCAAAAAGGTGAAGGAGAGGCTTAACCAAGGCAAGAGAGGGCGATAGGGGTCGACAGGCGAGCGGGAGAGTGGCCCTGCCATCGCCAGACGAGGCCATGGGGAGTCGCGTGGGAGTTCAGTGCCGACCTCTTGCTCACCCGAAGATGGCCAGCGGCGACCGAAAGGTGAGCGCGGTGGCCACGGCTTGGCCGGGAGAAGGAATCCGCAGGGGCATCCTGGTTGCGTCTTGGGGGCTGGCCCCCTATCCTGAGCCCCTTGCTGCATTAATGGGGGCAGGGGGCGCGTGCTGGCCGATTGGCCTGCGTAAAAGCAAGGTGACCCCGGGCCTGCCGTATTCATCGAGGATGGTGGCGTGCTGCGCTGTGCCCATGTGGGTGGACAGGGCGCAGGCCATCCATCCAGCCCTGTATATCGAGGAGAGAGGCGCATCGGCCTGCACGCACGAGCGGCCGGGTCGAAATAAGCGCCTCCCCCGACAGATTCAATGAGGAGATTGGGGTGCTGACCTGGACTGATGTGATTGGCTCCGAGAAGGAGCAGGACTATTTCAAGGCAACCCTGGCGACCGTCAGGAGCGAGCGGGAGGCGGGCAAGGTGATCTACCCGCCGGCCACCGACGTGTTCAACGCCTTCAAGCTGACCGAGCTGGATCAGGTCAAGGTGGTGATCCTGGGTCAGGATCCCTATCACGGTCCGAACCAGGCCCATGGCCTCTGCTTCTCCGTCCTGCCCGGCGTGCGTACGCCTCCCTCGCTGGTGAACATCTACAAGGAGATGCAGCGGGATCTGCCGGGTTTTGTCACACCCAATCACGGTTTTCTGGAGTCCTGGGCCACCCAGGGGGTATTGCTGCTCAATACGGTGCTGACGGTGCAGGCGGGCCAGGCTCACTCCCATGCCCATCTGGGCTGGGAAACCTTCACCGACCGTGTCATCGAGCAGATCAACGCCAGCTGTCAGGGGGTGGTCTTCCTGCTGTGGGGCGCCCACGCCCAGAAGAAGGGACGTTTCATCGACCGGAGCCGCCACCACGTGCTGAGTGCCCCCCATCCCAGCCCGCTCTCGGCCCATCGCGGCTTCATCGGCTGCGGCCATTTCTCCGAGACCAACCGCTTGCTGAGCCAGCAGGGGATGAGCCCCATCAACTGGCACTCGGTCTGCGAATAACGCGGGGCAGCATGCGCCACTGGCCGTTTTGTCTGCAGCTGACTTGATTGAGTGCAAAGTTGGCGCGATAAATGGCCGTATACTCGGATCAGAATCGTCTCATTTCAGCGCAAGGAGTGCCCATGTTAGCGAGTCTGCACAAGGATCATCTCAACATCGCCCGGTTGCTGGGTCTGCTCAAGCAGAAGCTGGCCGCCATTCGCAGCGAAGAAAGGGTCAGCTATTTCCTGATCCGCGACGTGGTGGATTACCTGCGGGAGGTATCGGACAAGTATCACCATCCGAAGGAAGACATCATCTATGACTACTACCTCAAGTACCGGGTAGTGGAAGGGGATGTGGCCAACCGGCTGCAACTGGAGCATGCCAAGCTGGTGGAGGCCGGTGCCGAGCTCAGGGAGATGGTGGAGATGATCCTGATGGATGCGGTCATTCCGCTCGATCAGTTCACCGCCAAGCTGGAGCAGTTCGTGGCGCTGCAGGAGGCGCACATGAACTACGAAGAGGGGGTCATCTTCCCCCATCTGCGCGACTCGCTGACCGAGGATGACTGGCGTCACCTCGAGCAGGTCTGGCAGAACCGCGCCATCGGGGATCCCCTGTTCGGGCCCGAGATCAGCCAGCACTTTCAGGATCTGGCCAGACGCCTGTCGCTGCCGATCTCTTCCTGAGGGTCGACACTCCCTTGAAAAACAAGGCCCCGGTTAACCGGGGCCTTGTTTTTACAACTCGATCTCGTCTGAGAGACCTTCGTAGGCGATGTCGATGGATTGCAGCTCCTTCTGCAGGCGATGCTTGTCTTTCAACGCCTCTATCTCACGCCATTTACGTTTCTTTCCCGTTGTCCCGCGGCTACGTGAACCGAGCTCAACTACATCTTCATAATCGAAGTTGAACATTTCCATGGCTCCCTCCTTGGTTATTCTCGTTTTCACCATCCGTATAACATACCGGCATTGAAAATAAAACGTTTTCGTGACGAACCCATGACAGCGGATCCTGCGCCCATAAAAAAACCGGGTGCCCTTGCGGGAACCCGGTTTTTGTCGGCAGATGGCGCAGCGATCAGAGGCGGCTGGCCAGCATGGTTTCCAGCTTGCCCTGGTCGATGGCAAACATGCGGATGCCTTCGCCCAGTTTCTCGTGAGCCATGGCGTCCTGGTTCAGTTCCCAGCGGAATTCGGCCTCGGTCATCGGGGTCGGTTTGGCCTTGCGCTCGCCGGTGTAGTCCAGTTTGCGTACCACGGCACCTTCCGCCTTGCTCAGCTCTTCCAGCAGGGCCGGGCCAATGGTCAGACGGTCGCAGCCGGCCAGTTCCAGGATCTCGCCGGTGTTGCGGAAGCTGGCACCCATAACCACGGTCGGGTAGTCGTGCTGCTTGTAGTAGTTGTAGATGGAGGTGACGGAGACCACGCCCGGATCTTCGCTGGCGGTGTAGTCACGGCCGTTCTTGGCCTTGTACCAGTCGAGGATGCGGCCCACGAACGGGGAGATCAGGAAGGCGCCGGCTTCGGCACAGGCACGAGCCTGGGCGAAGGAGAACAGCAGGGTCAGGTTGCACTGGATACCCTCTTTCTCCAGTACCTCGGCGGCACGGATCCCCTCCCAGGTGGAGGCCAGCTTGATCAGGATGCGATCGTTGCTGATGCCGGCGTCGTTGTAGAGACGGATCAGTTTGCGGGCCTTGGCGATGCTGGCCTCGGTGTCGAAGGAGAGACGGGCGTCTACTTCGGTGGAGATGCGGCCCGGGACGATCTTCAGCACTTCCAGACCGATGTTGACCGCCAACTTGTCGCCCGCGTCGATGATTTGCTGTGCCTTGTCCTGGCTCTGGGCCTTGGCCCAGGTGACGGCGTCTTCGATCAGCGGAGCGTACTCGGGGATCTCGGATGCCTTCAACACCAGAGAGGGGTTGGTGGTGGCATCGATGGGCTGGTAGCGCTTGATGGCTTCGATATCGCCGGTGTCGGCGACAACTGTGGTCAGGGCTTTCAGCTGGGTTAATTTATCGGCCATGGCAAATATCATCTCTTTATGAGGGCGCTCTCTCTTGGTGAGGACGCAGGCTCGGGGGTGGCGGGCGTGAGACGACAGTTCTGAAATAAAATTACAAAATCCCGGCGACTCAGGCTCAGAAAAGCGCGATGGGCAGGCCCCATCGTGATTGCCTGCCTAATTAATACGGATGTGGCGCATCCTGCAATAGGGGGGGCTGTATGCTTATCAGCCACTCCCTGGCGCAGGCGGGAAGGAGTGGATAAAAGTGTTTGATAAAAAACGACTTTTATCTGTTTTTTTGTCGCTGAAATTATCCTTCGTCAAAAACAACTTTTTTGGTTGATTATCTGTTTTGTGCCCTCGATCACATAAATTGTGTGGTCAGCCACTTGAAATTTTATTACGTGTAAAACGTTTGGCGAAACCGGGCCGTTTTGGCATCCCCGACGGGTAAACGCTTGCGTAATGGTTTGCCTCCTTTTTCCCGCTTCTACCTCTATGTAGATAATTGCCAAAAGGTTTTCTTATGGGTCTAATTTGTTGGCCGATTGATTGGATTCTCAGTTTTGTTGAAATTTTGCGAGTTAAATGAAGCTTTATTGCGCTAAAACGCTCGTTTTTTGTTTCCGTAGTGATCCCGATCACTATTCTGAACTCCTTCGCTATGCTAGATTCCGCCCCTTTAGTGAACCGCAAATTCAGAAATCGACAGCAAGGGGTCAGCGCAGACTGACCATGGATGTGATAACAACGAGAGAAATATGGACACCTTGATCGCAATGATTAACGACCTGATGTGGGGAGCCGTGCTCATCTACCTGCTCATCGGCGTCGGCATCTTCTTTACCTTCCGTCTGGGTTTTATCCAGGTCCGCCACTTCGGCCACATGTTTTCCGTTTTGCGCAACAGCCGCAAATCAGACAAGGCCGGTATCTCCTCCTTCCAGGCCCTCTGTACCAGCCTTGCCGCCCGCGTCGGCACCGGCAACCTGGCCGGTGTGGCGGTGGCCATCTATCTGGGTGGCCCGGGCGCCATCTTCTGGATGTGGCTGATCGCCTTCATCGGCATGGCGACCGCCTTCGTCGAAAGCACCCTGGCCCAGCTCTACAAGGTCAAGGATGAGGATGGCAACTACCGTGGCGGCCCAGCCTACTACATGGAGAAGGGACTCGGCATGCGCTGGATGGGGGTGCTGTTCTCGCTCTGCCTGATCCTGGCGTTCGGTCTGGTGTTCAACGCGGTGCAAGCCAACTCCATCAGCCTGGCGATGAACGTGGCCTTCGGCATCCCCGACTGGGTCAGTGGTCTGGCACTGGTGGTGCTCTCCGGCCTCATCATCTTCGGCGGCATCCGCGGCATCGCGCGCTTCGCCGAGCTGGTGGTGCCCTTCATGGCACTGGCCTACATCCTGATGGCACTGTTCGTGGTGCTGGTCAACATTCACGAGTTGCCGGGCGTGTTCAGCCTCATCATCAAGTCCGCTCTCGGTCTTGAGCAGGCAGGCTCGGGTGCGCTGGGTTACGCTATCTCCCAGGCGATGATCAACGGCATCAAGCGCGGCCTCTTCTCCAACGAAGCGGGCATGGGCTCCGCCCCCAACGCCGCCGCAACTGCGACCCCCTATCCGCCGCACCCGGCCTCCCAGGGCTATGTGCAGATGCTGGGGGTGTTCCTCGACACCATCGTCATCTGTACCTGTACTGCCGCCATCATCCTGATGTCCGGCCAGTTTGAGCCTGGCTCAGGCATCACAGGTGTTGAGCTGACCCAGCGGGCGCTCTCTTCCCAGATCGGTGGCGGTGGCAACATCTTCATCGCGGCGGCCATCTTCTTCTTCGCCTTCACCTCCATCGTGGCGAACTACTCCTACGCCGAGACCAACCTGGTGTTCCTTGAGCACAACCACAAGGGCGGCCTGATGCTGTTCCGCCTGTTCGTGCTGGGTATGGTGATGTTCGGCTCGGTGGGCGAGCTGCCGACCGTGTGGGCCATGGCGGATGTCTCCATGGGACTGATGGCCATCGTCAACCTGGTGGCCATCCTGCTGCTCTCCGGGGTAGCCATCAAGCTGGCCAAGGATTACAACGACCAGCTCAAGCTGGGCAAGCTGCCCACCTTCGACGCCAACAAGTACCCCGAGATCCGCAGCCAGCTGGAAGAGGGGATCTGGGACAATCCGGCGCAAAACAGCAAGCAGGCATAAGCCTCGCAGTCGCCGTTGTCTGATAACAAGGGGAGCCATGGGCTCCCCTTTTGTTTGGGCGCCGTTTCATCGCAGTCAGCTGTGGGCATCCCAGCGCCGGCAGATTTGGTGCAGCCGGCGCCGCAACTGGTGCAGGGTGCGTTGGCGCTGCGTGGGAGACAGCGGGGCATAACGCCAGCGCCGGTAGAGCCAGGCCCCCTGTCGCAGCGGCCGCGCCAGCAAGGGGCTGAGATCGGCGAGGCGCTCGCACCAGCTGGCCAGGCTCTCCCCCGCCTGCGGTTGCCAGCCGTGGCGGGCGGCGCGCCGGCGCAGGGGCTGCCATAGCCGCAGTCTCGCCGGGGTCGGGCCACGCCAGAGCAGCAGCCCGCCCACCAGAGTCGCCACCCCCGACAGGGCGGTCAGAATAAGCCAGTGGGTATGGCCTGAGAGCGCCGGCCAGCGTTGTCCCAGCTGTTGCCACAGGCTGGCCGCATCATAGTTGAGTACCCAGCGGGTCCATTGATAATCGAGGTTGGCCCCCCACCAGCGCAGCTGGTTGAGCAGGGCCCAGTTGCGATAGCGCTGCAAAGAGAGCGGGTCAGCGGCGGCGAACTCGCCAGCCAGGGCCGCCGGCACGCCCCCCTCGATGCGCTGGGGCGCCACCGCGGCGGTGGGATCGAGCTGCTGCCAACGGTTCTGCTCATCCAGATACTCCACCCAGGCGTGGGCATCGAACTGGTGTACCTCCAGATAGTTGCCCCTCGGATTCCACTCGCCGCCAAGGTAGCCGGTCACCAGCCGGGCGGGGATGCCGGCCGCCCGCAGCACGAAGGCGGTGGCCATGGCGTAGTGACCGCAAAAACCGCGCCGGCTCTCGAACAGAAAATCATCCACCCCGTCCTGTCCCAGCCGTGGCGGCTGCAGGGTGTAGTAGAAGTTGCCTTGGCGAAACTCGCCCAGCAGGGCGGCGGCGAGCGCCTCCGGCGTCGGATGGCGGGCCTTGAGTTGCAGGGCGTGGGCCCGTGCCTTGGGGTTGCCGGTGGCGGGCAACTGCAGGTTGAGCTGGCGGACCGCCTGGCTGGCGGGCAGCGCCGTGGCGGCCGTGCTGACCCGGTAGCTGACGCGGCCATCCCCCCTATCCTGGCGATAGAGGGTGGCGAGGGGGCTCAAGGTGACCGGGCCGCTCAACACCTCGGGGTTGGCCAGGGCCAGGGTCCAGCGGTGGCGCTGGGGCTCGGCGATCACTTGATAGCCGCCGGCAGGCAGCGGCGTAGCAGGGTTGGCCGCCGGCTGCGTCTGCACGGATTGGGACTGTTGCCAGCGGCGCACCTCATCGCTTAACAACCAGCGGCGGCCATCGAACAGCTCCTGGCGCATCAGCGGGAAGTAGCGCTCCTGCGGCAGGGGGGGCGCTGAGGCGAAGCTGATGCGAAAAGCCAGCTCGGAGGAGTTGACCAGCTCGCTGATGTCGCCGGGGGCCACCTCCTCCGAGAGGCCGGAGAGGGCGCGGTTGCTGCTTGGCATCTGCCAGAGCGGCGGTAGCCTTGGCAGCAGCAGGAACAGGGTGAGCAGCAGGGGCGCGGCCAGCAGCAGGGTGACGCCGGCGCGCAGCCACAGCCGTCGGCCGAGAGGCTGCACCGCCGCCAGCAGGGTGGTGACTGCCAACCAGAGCGCCCCCGCCATCGCCAGGGCCCAGCCCATGCTTTGCCGTTGCACCAGCGCCAGCGCGACCAGAAAGAAGGCGAGCAGCAGCACCTGCTCCACATCCCGCTCCCGCCGTACCTCGATGAGCTTGAGGCCGTAACCGAGCCAGAGCAGGTTGATGAGGGCCGGCAGGGTGCCGAGCTGGCGCCACTGCCAGCCCAGCAGCGCCACGCCCAGTATGGCCAGCAGTGCCAGCACGGCGGCGGGCGGCGGGCGCCAGCCCCGCCACAGCATCATGGCCCGCACGCCCAGGGCAAGCAGCGAGACGGCCATCACCCAGAGCTGCAGCTGGGGCCAAAGGGCCGGGATCAGCAGCAACTGCAGTAGGGCGAGCAGCGGCAGCAGGCTCCGGTTATCGAGCAGCATCGAGGTCTGTCTCCGGCATCGGCTCCCGGGCGTCGAAGCGGGCCAGTGCCAGTTGGCAGCGCTGCAAAAAGGCGGGGCCGCTGTCCGGCCCGAGCGTTCGGCCCGCCAGGGTCAGGCTGAAGGGAATGCCCCGTTTGGCATAGTCGCCACACCACCAGGCGAGCACCGCCAGCCTCGCTTCGAGATCCTGGCCGCCAACCCGGGAGAGGGAGAGGTGGGTATCATCCTGTCCCGGCTCGCAGAACTGCTTCACCAGCAGGCCGCGCCCCTGGGCGAGCTGTTTCCAGGCGACCCGGCTGAGCGGCTCCCCGCTCTGGTGGGCCCGCAGCATGTCGAAATCTCCCATCGAGGCCGGGGTGGGTTGTCCCCGGTTGCCCGCCGCGTCGGTCGCGGCCTCCCCGCGCAATGGGCCGTACGCCGGGGCCGGGGCGAGCCAGCCCTCCAGTTGCAAATCCAGCAGCGACCAGCAGCGAAACAGGCCGAGGGGGTAGTGGCTCTCCACCCGCAGCCTCTCCAGCGGCAGGCGCCCGCGCCGGGTACCCAGCACCGGCAGGAGCAGGGGGTGGGGCACCGCATCCACCTGCGCCAACCAGAGCCGCCCTTCATTGAGGGAAAACTGCAGTGCCTGCAGCGGCCGTTCGCTGCGCACCGTGATGCGTATGGGCAAGGGGCTGCCCACCTCTCCCAGCACGGCAGGCCCCCCCAGCAGGGCCAGCCCCAGCAGGTTGCGGTGGGTGAGCCACATGGTGACCATGAACAGGCTGCCGAGGCCGTAGGCCAGCAGCAATACCAGGTTGTTCTGGTAGTTGGTGCCGAGCAGATAGATGGCCAGCATCACCAGCAGATAGCAGAGGCCGAGCCGGGTAGGCAGAATGAACAGGCAGCGCCCCTGCAGGGTGAGCTGGCGCGCCGGCGGGATGCGCCTGGCCAGCCAGCCTTGCTGCCACCTGGCTCTGCGCTGGCGCCAGTTCATCAGGGGCGATCCGGATCGACCCGGGCCAGCAGGCGCTGGCTGAGCGGGCAGGCTTCACCGCGCTGCACCCCGAAGCTGCCCCTGAGCCTGTGCTCGGCCACGTAGGGGAAGACCGCCTGCACATCCTCCACGCTGACGAAGCGGCGGCCCGCCACCAGCGCCCAGGCCCGGCTCACCGCCAGCAGGGTCTGGGCGGCGCGGGGCGAGAGCGGCTGCGGCAGCTCGGCGTCGAAGCGGCTCTGCTGCACCAGTGCCAGCAGGTAGTCGAGGGTGGCATCGGCGAGGTGGATCTGCGCCGCCTCGGCCTGCAGGGCGGCAAGATCTGCGGCATCGAGCTGGCGTTCGAGGGGGGCGCTCTGGCTGGCCCCACGCAGCAGCCGCCGCTCCGCCTCCGGGGTCGGAAAGCCCAGAGAGAGGCGCACCGCGAAGCGATCGAGCTGGGATTCCGGCAAGGGGTAGGTGCCCGATTGATCCGCCGGGTTCTGGGTAGCGATGACGAAGAAGGGGGAGGGGAGCGGGTGGCTCTGCCCCTCGATGCTCACCTTGCCCTCGGCCATGGCCTCCAGCAGGGCGCTCTGCACCTTGGGGCTGGCGCGGTTGATCTCGTCCGCCAGCAACACCTGGGCAAAGACGGGGCCGGGATGAAAGCGAAACTGCTGCTGCTGGGGGTCAAAGATCTGCAGCCCCAGCAGGTCGGCCGGCAGCAGGTCGGCGGTGAACTGCACCCGCCGGCAGTCGAGCCCCAGCACCTGCGCCAGGGCGTGGGCCAGGGTGGTCTTGCCCATGCCGGGCAGATCCTCGATCAGCAGGTGGCCGCGGGCCAGCAGGGTCACCAGGGCAATCTTGAGCTGCAGCGGCTTGCCCAGGATCACCTGCTCCAGCGCCGTCAGCAGCCGGGTTATCTGTGGTTGTGTCTGCACGGGTGCCTCCCCTCGGTGTCGTTGCCCCTACAGCTTATACGCCAGCGGCATGACAAGGGGGACAAGTCATGGATAACTCATTGAATCTGGATGGTTTGGTTGGCAACTTCACATCGGCTTCACAGAACCTCATATTCCACACATGATTCGAAGATATGCTCTCACCACTGCTAGTTATTGAGTCAGCAAACCTACATATAGATTTAGGAGAGGGTTCTATGAAACAACGAAAAACCATCCTGTGGGGGGCCGTGGCCACTCTGATGTGGACCGGTCTGGCCCATGCCGAAGCCATTTCACCGGCCGAGCCCCTGCGCTCCGTGGTAGATGCCAGCATCCAACCGTTGCTCAAAGAGCAACGGATCCCGGGCATGGCGGTGGCAGTGCTCAAGGATGGCAAGGCTCACTACTTCAACTACGGGGTTGCCGAGCTGGCGACGGGGAAGAAGGTCAGCGAGCAGACCCTGTTCGAGGTCGGTTCGGTCAGCAAACCTCTGACCGCAACCCTGGGGGCCTACGCCGTGATCAAGGGGGCGATGAAACTCGATGACAAGGCAAGCCGGCACGCCCCCTGGCTCAAGGACTCCGCCTTTGATGGCATCACCATGGCCGAGCTTGCCACTTACAGTGCCGGGGGCCTGCCGCTGCAATTCCCCGACGAGGTGGAGTCGCTCGAGCAGATGCAGGCTTACTATCGCCAATGGACGCCGGCCTATCAGCCGGGCAGCCATCGTCAGTACTCCAACCCCAGTATCGGCCTGTTCGGCTATCTGGCGGCGAGCAGTCTGCAGCAGCCGTTTGCCCAGTTGATGGAGCAGACCCTGCTGCCCGGACTGGGGATGCATCACTCCTATATCAATGTGCCGAAGCAGGCGATGGCGAACTACGCCTATGGTTATTCGAAAGAGGACAAGCCCATCAGGGTCAATCCCGGCATGCTGGCCGATGAGGCCTACGGCATCAAGACCAGCTCGGCGGATCTGCTCGCCTTCGTGAAGGCTAACGTCAACGGGGTGGATGACAAGGGGTTGCAGCAGGCCATCGCCTTGACCCACCAGGGGCACTACTCGGTAGGCGGGATGACCCAGGGGCTGGGCTGGGAGAGCTACCCCTATCCAGTCAGTGAGCAGACGCTGCAGGTTGGGAACTCCCGCGAGGTGAGTTTCAAGGGCAATCCTGTCAAAGGATTCAAGGCGCCGGTTACATTTGGTGAGGCGCGGCTCTACAACAAGACCGGCTCGACCAGCGGCTTTGGTGCCTATGTGGCCTTCGTGCCGGCCAAGGGGGTGGGCATCGTCATGCTGGCCAACCGCAGTTATCCCATCCAGGAGAGGGTAAAGGCGGCCCACGCCATCCTGAGCAAGCTGGCTCCCTGAGTCGGCACTGGCCGCGGGTCACGGCGCCATTTGCCGCGACCCACCTGTTCTGAAAAAACGCCGGGCTTTGCCCGGCGTTGTCATCTGGTCTGGGAGCAGCAGCAAAACAAAGACCCGTTTGAGATTAACAAAACTAATCCTGCCATATTGGAAAACTTCACTGATAGTGTAGTTACAAGTGTGATCTACGGCTTATTTGCTTCAAATATAGTTAATTATCATAAATAGTGATGATTGCTCGATGTTTTAACGTTATGCGGTGAATGCCGGGCCATCTTGACTGGAAGCGAGTCGCGGCAGGAGAGGAAGGCCCGTTCGATCCCCCATTTTTGGTTGCCCGCCGATATTCGGTCTGCCGCCAGCAAGGGGTCGATGACCCGAGCAGGGAGGTTCATGGCATGGCGAAAACCATCGCCCCCTCAACATCACCCCATCCGGGCCAGCCGGCCTGTTCCCCCTTTCGTCTGCATCGCGGCAGCAAGCTTGCGACCCCTGGCCAACCCGGCTGCGGGGCCGCTCACATGAATAAGAAAATACATACAGACAGGTAGGTTAGCATGCGTCCATCCACCCCGACCGGGTTGTTGCAACAACCCAAACCCTTTTTCATGATCTTCTTCGTCGAGCTCTGGGAGCGTTTCGGCTATTACGGCGTACAGGGCCTGCTGGCGGTGTTCTTCGTCCAGCAGTTGGGCTTTTCCCAGGAGCAGTCCTTCATCACCTTCGGTGCCTTCTCGGCGCTGGTGTACGGCCTCATCTCGGTGGGCGGTTACGTGGGTGACCATATTCTGGGGACCAAGCGCACCATGGTGCTGGGGGCCATTGTACTGGTCATCGGCTACTTCATGACCGGCATGTCCATCTACAACCCCGACCTCATCTTCTATGCACTGGGCACCATCGCCGTCGGCAACTGCCTGTTCAAGGCCAACCCCGCCAGCCTGCTCGCCAAGTGCTACGAGCCCGGTGATCCCCGACTGGATGGCGCCTTCACCCTGTTCTACATGTCGATCAACGTCGGCTCGCTCATCTCCCTGTCGCTGGCTCCCGTGGTGGCCGATCACTACGGCTACACAGTGACCTACAACCTGTGCGGGGTCGGCCTGGTGATCGCCCTGCTCACCTTCTTCGCCTGCCGCCGCATGGTCAAGGGGATAGGCTCGGCCCCCGACCACCTGCCGCTCGACTACGGCAAGCTGCTGCTGGTGCTGCTGGGCTCGGTCGCTCTGGTCTTCTTCTGCGCCTGGCTGATGCACCACGTGGTGATCGCCAACATGGTGCTGATGACGGTGACCCTGGCCGTGGTGGTCTTCTTCTTTCGCGAGGCGTTCAAGCTCGACAGCGTCGGGCGCAACAAGATGTACGTGGCCTTCGTGCTGATGCTGGAGGCGGTGGTGTTCTACGTGCTCTATGCCCAGATGCCGACCTCGCTCAACTTCTTTGCCATCAACAACATGCACCATGAAATGCTGGGGGTGACCGTCAACCCGGTCAGCTTCCAGGCGCTCAACCCCTTCTGGGTGGTGTTGGGCAGCCCGGTGCTGGCGATGATCTATACACGGCTGGGCAGCCAGGGGCGGGATCTCACCATGCCGCTCAAGTTCACCCTGGGCATGCTGTTCTGCTCCCTCGGTTTTCTCACCGCGGCGGCGTCCGGCATCTGGTTTGCCGATGCGCAGGGGCTCACCTCACCCTGGTTCATGGTGCTCATCTATCTGTTCCAGAGTCTGGGGGAGCTGATGATCAGCGCCCTGGGGCTGGCCATGGTGGCGGCGCTGGTGCCGCAGCGGCTGATGGGCTTCATCCTTGGTATGTGGTTCCTGACCCAGGCGATGGCCTCCCTGCTCGGGGGCTATGTGGCGACCTTTACCGCGGTGCCGCAAGGGGTGACGGATCCGCTGCAGACCCTGCCCATCTACACGGACGTGTTTGGCAAGATTGGTCTGGTGACCCTGCTGGTGGCGGGGGTGATGGGGCTGATGGTGCCCTGGCTCAACCGCATGATGCAGGCCGGTGAGCGCCATGGCGAGGAGGAGGAACTGTCGCAGGCCAAGGCCTGAGAGGGGCAGAAGGGGTGAGGCGCACGAGCGCCTCACCCCGGCAGATCAGTCGTATTGCTCTTCCATCCAGGCTTCCAGGATGAGCTGGGCGGAGACGCCATCCACGCTCCCCTTCTCCAGCGCCCTATAGCCACCCTGTTCGAACAGGCGGGCGCGGGCATCGGTAGTGGTGAGCCGCTCGTCCTTGAACTCCACCTGCTTGCCGAAGCGGCCGTGCAGGCGGTTGCCGAACTTGCGGGCGCGCACCGTGATCTCCTGCTCGGTGCCGTCCATGTTGAGCGGCAGACCCACCACCAGCAGGTCCGGTTGCCACTCCTTGAGCAGCTTGTCTATTTCGTCCCAGTTGGGGATGCCGTCGTTGGCCTTGAGGGCGCGCAGCGGGCGGGCCGTGCCGGTGAGCTCCTGACCGATGGCGACCCCTATGCTCTTGGTGCCGTAGTCAAAGCCCATGATACTGCGTGATGACATTGGGTAATTTCCTCAGAATGCGTCGCAAATTGCACAGCAGATTGCATCAGCCGTGGCCGATGTCGCTGGACAGGTGAACGGGATTGACCCCGATGCTGGCGGCGGCGCGTTGCCAGCGCTGGTGGATGGGGGTCTTGAACACCAGATCCGGATTGGGGGGGATCACCAGCCAGGCGCCGTCCACCAGCTCCTGTTCCAGTTGCCCCGCGCTCCAGCCGGCGTAACCGAGCGCCACCAGCCAGTGCGCCGGTGCCTCCTCGGTACCCAGGGTCTCCAGTATGTCCTTGGAGGTGGTGACCATCAGCTCGTCCCCCACCTGCAGGGTGGAGTTGAAACCGGGGCGGAAGCTGTGCAGCACGAAGCCGCGATCGGCGTGAACCGGCCCCCCCTGCAGCACCGGCTGCTTGAGTTCCGGGTTGGCGGGCGGTGCCAGCTTGAGCTGATCCAGCATGGTCTCCAGCGACATGTCCACCGGAATATTGACCACCAGCCCCATAGCGCCCTCTTCGTTGTGCTCGCACAGATAGACCAGCGAGCGCTCGAAATAGGGGTCGGTGAGGCTCGGCATGGCGAGCAGGAAGTGATTTTGCAGTGTTTGCATATGGGCCAAATATTGCAAAGGTATTTGCAGTCAATTATGGCAGCTCGCTTCGTCTGGCAAAACCGCTTTTTGGGCGGCCGGCTCAGACCAGTCAATCTGTTTCAGTGGAGAGAAAGCCATGGAAGGTATTTCAATCAGGCAGAAGTTGATCCTGGGCTGTGTGGTTCCCCTGCTGGCGCTGTTGCTGCTGGTCATAGGAGCAACCCAGGCGATGTCCCGGCTGATGACCGGCATCAACGCCATGTATCAGGGGGAGGTGGTCCAGCTCAAGGAGCTCAAGCAGATCGCCGATCTCTATGCGGTCAAGGTGATCGATGCCGCCAACAAGGCCAACGTCGGGGGCTTCGAACCGGCCCGCTCCAAGGCCGATATGAGCGCCGCCCAGCAGGAGATCGCCACCATCTGGCGCCAGTATCGCAGCCACGACATGAGTGACGAGGAGCGCAGGCGGGCGGACAAGGTGGAGGCGCTGTTTGCCGCCGCCAACCGGGAGATAGAAAAGGTGATGGGGCTGCTGGAGGGCTCGCCGGGCGCACACAACGCGGCGCTTGCCGCCGCCATCATGCCGCTCTATCAGGTGATCGACCCGGTCAGCGATGCGGTGAGCGATCAGGTGGCGTTCCAGCTAAAAGAGGCGGAAGAGAACGTGGCCGAGCTCAACCAGCTCAGGCAGCAGCTGACCCAGCTGTTTGTCGCGCTGTTTGTGGTGGTGGGGGGCTGTGTGCTGTTTATCGGGGTTTGGGCCGGGCGCAGCGTCAGCCAGCCGCTGGCGGCCATGGGGCAGATCCTGCGCGGCATGCAGACGGATCTCGACTTGAGCCGGCTGGCTCCCGTGCTGCGCAAGGATGAGATGGGCAGTCTGGCGCACTCCCTCAACGAGGTGATCCGCCATTTCCGTGGCCTCATCGCCCAGATCAACGAGACTGCCGAGCAGCTTGCCAGGGCCTCGGCCCAGCTGGCCCATATCGGGGTCGAGAGCCGCCAGCGGTTTGCCCAGCAGCAGGCGGAGACGGATCAGACCGCGACCGCCATGAACCAGATGAGCAGCACGGTAGCCGAGGTGGCCAACAGCTCCAACCAGGCGGCCGATGCGGCCCGTCATGCCGACGACAGCGCACGGCACGGCCACCAGATCGTGGAGGATGCCATTGCGCGCATGTCACACCTCTCCTCCCAGATCCAGAACACGGCGGCCATGATCACCCAGCTGGCAGATGACAGCCGGGACATCGGCAGCGTGATGGACGCCATTCGCGGTATCGCCGAGCAGACCAACCTGCTGGCCCTCAACGCCGCCATCGAGGCGGCGCGGGCAGGGGATCAGGGGCGCGGCTTTGCGGTGGTGGCCGACGAGGTGCGCACCCTGGCCCAGCGTACCCAGCGCTCCACCGAAGAGATCGGCAAGACCATCGTCAAGTTGCAGCAGGGGGCCAATCAGGCGGCCAGCAGCATGGAGCAGGGGCTGGAGCAGGTGGAAGAGTCCAACCGTACCGTGCTGGCCTGTGGTCAGGCGCTCGGCGAGATAGTCAGCTCGGTCAACGTGATCAACGAGATGAATACCCAGATTGCCACGGCGGCGGAGGAGCAGAGCAAGGTGGCCGAGGAGATCACCCGCAACGTGGTCAACATCGCCCATATCGCGACCGAATCGACCGGGGCGGCCACCCAGCTCAACCAGAACTGTCACGAGCTGGAGCAGTTGTCGGGGGATCTCAAGGAGAAGGTGGGGCAATTCCGCTGCTGAGGGGACTGACGCTGGATAGATGGATTGATAGATGGATAGAAAAGAGGCGGCCCAGGGGCCGCCTCTTTTGTTTATAGTCTGTCGTCACTGCTGGGCTGGGACGGCTTAAGCCTTGGCCAGCCGGCGCTCGATGGCATCCATCAACATGCCGGTGATGTGCACGTCGAAGGCCGCTTCAATCTCGCGGATGCAGGTGGGGCTGGTGACGTTAATCTCGGTCAGCCGATCGCCGATGATGTCGAGGCCGACGAAGATGAGCCCCTTCTCTTTCAACGTCGGGCCCACCGCGCGGGCGATGGCCCAGTCCGCCTCGCTCAGGGGACGCGCCTCGCCACGGCCGCCGGCCGCCAGGTTGCCACGGGTTTCCCCTTGGGCCGGGATGCGGGCCAGGCAGTAAGGTACCGGCTCACCGTCCACCACCAGCACCCGCTTGTCGCCATCCTTGATGGCGGGCAGATAGGTCTGCGCCATGCAGTATTGGCTGCCGTGAGCGGTGAGGGTCTCGATGATGACGCCGACGTTGGCGTCATCCTCCTTCATGCGGAAGATGGAGGCGCCGCCCATGCCGTCCAGCGGCTTGAGGATCACGTCCTTGTGCTGGGCGTGGAAGGCGCGCAGCTTGTCGGCGCGGCGGGTCACCAGCGTGGTCGGGGTGTGTTCGGCAAACCAGGCGGTGTAGAGCTTCTCGTTGGCGTCGCGCAGGCTCTGGGGCTTGTTGACGATGAGGCAGCCCTCATCCTCGGCCCGCTCCAGCATGTAGGTGGCGTAGATAAATTCGGTGTCGAAGGGGGGATCCTTGCGCATCAGGATCACGTCCAGGCTGGAGAGCGGCTGATCCACCACCTCGCCGAGGCTATACCAGTCGGCATAGTCATATTTGACGGTGAGCGGACGCATGGTGCCGAAGGCGCGACCGGCCTCCATGTAGAGATCCTTCATCTCCAGATAGAAGAGCTCGTAGCCGCGCTTTTGCGCCTCTTCGAGCATGGCGAAGCTGGAGTCCTTCTTGATGTTGATGGCCGAGATGGGGTCCATCACGATGCCGAGTTTAATGGTCATCCGCTGTTCCTTCTGTAGAGGAGCCCGCCTTGGCAGGCTCCGGGAGTTAGGCCAGATCGCCGAAGCGGCACTGCAGCGCAGTAATCGCGGTGAGGGCTGCGGTTTCGGTGCGCAGCACCCGCGGCCCCAGCAGCATCTCTTTGAAATCTTCCTGCACGGTACGGGCGATCTCGTCGCTCGACAAGCCCCCTTCCGGGCCGATCAGCAGCCGCACGCCGTGCTCAGGGATTGGCAGGGTGTTGATGCTGTACGGGGCGCGCGGGTGCAGGTTGAGCTTGAGCTCCTGGGTCTCTTCCGCCAGCCAGGCGTCCAGCTCCATCGGCATGCGCACCTCGGGCACGGTATTGCGGCCACACTGCTCGCAGGCGCTGATCACCACCTTCTGCCACTGTTCGCGTTTTTTCTCCAGCCGATCGGCCGGCAGCTTGACGCCGCAGCGCTCGGAGAAGAGCGGGGTGATGCAGGTGACGCCGAGCTCCACCGATTTCTGGATGGTGAAGTCCATCTTGTCGCCGCGACTGATCACCTGACCCAGGTGGATGGCCAGCGGTGACTCTACCGAGCGCTGCTCGCAGCTGTCGATGGTCACCTCCACCGACTTCTTGCCCACATTGGCGATGGTGGCGGGGTACTGGTTGCCGTCGCCGTTGAACAGCTCGAGCTGCTGACCCGGCTGCATGCGCAGTACCCGGCCGATGTGGTTGGCGCCGTCTTCCGACAGGGCGAGGGTCTGGCCCACCTGCAGGGCGGCCGGTTCATAGATACGTGGAATGCGCATGGCTCAGTGTCAGTCTCTGGTTCAAGAAGAGGGGGTTTAAATCCCTGTGTCCATAGATGGGGTTATTGGCACTGCTTTTCAATAAAGGGGTTGGTATTGCCCTGCAGCTTGCCGATGCGGCGGTTGCGCTCGCACTCCCAGCCGTCGGCCGGGTACTGCCTGTCCCAGGCTTCGAACAGTTTACGCTGTTGCGCCGCCAGACGCAGCCCATACTGCTGGCTCATGTAGAGGTAGGCACGGGCGATCTGGCCGCGTACCGGCCCCTTGGGCGGCTGCACTTGGCGATTTTTGAAGTCCACCAGCATCTGGCACTGACCGTACTGATCCGGGGTGCCGTTCCAGTCGGAGAAGCGGAAGTTGGCCCGATCGCCGTTCACCTCGCCAACGGCGGGGAAGAGGTTGTGCATATCCCCCTCCATCTGGTTGAACTCGTCGCTCTTGCCGCAGTTCTTGCGGCCCCCCTGCTGCCAACACTTGAGCTGGTGGCCGAACTCCCAGGCCGGCACCACGTGTTCCCACTCGATGCGGGCGGCACGCTTGGGCTGCTTGCGCGGCTCATAGCCGCAGCTGGCCAGATCCGGGCTCATTTTCTTGCCCTGATAGTCGATGTTGCAGCCGCAGTAGATGGTGGTGACAGCGGGCTGGCTCTGGTAGAGCTTGACCAGATCCTGCTTGGCTTCGCGAAAGGTCTGGGCATGCAGGGGCGCGCTGAGCAGCGGCAAACCGGCCAGCAGGGCCAGGGCGAGGGAAGAGATGAGACGCATGGGATTCCTTGCAAACGGGATGATTGACGAACGATGGCGGGCACCCTACCACAAGGGCGCGACACCGGCTGGCTTACTGCGAGGTTACGAGCTGTTCCAGCGGCTGCCGACAGCGACGGCAGTGGTAGCGGGCCTCGCCGCGTACCACCTTGTTGTGGCGGCGCACCGACAGCTGATGCTGCTGGCAGAGGCAGCGATAGGGGATGGTTGGCTGCGCCAGTACCGCCAGATCGAAGCTGTGGGTGGTTCTGGGCTCAAGGCCGAACAGCTCCCGCATCACCGATTGCCACTGGCGGCCGTGGGGCAGCACCCGCGATTTGCCGCGCCCTTCGCCCCACAGGGCATAAACCAGCAGGTGGGCCACCTCGTGGGGCACCACTTCGGCCAGAAACGCCTGCTGGTTGGCCTGATAGAGGGCCGGGTTGAAGCGCAGCTCCCAGGTCTGCAGCCGCGCCGAACCCGCCGCCCGACCGCGCATGTTGCAGTGCACCTGCGGGCGGGGAAAGGGGCGGCCAAGGCGTGCTTCGGCCTGCACAAAACAGGCGTCGACGCGGGTGAGCAGCTGCTCGTGCAGGGCGGGATCGAGGCGGGTAGTTGTGACGGACATCGGGTTCTCGGCAAATGGCGGACAAGCAAAAGGGGAGCCAGGCTCCCCTTTATACCACAAGCGTGAGGCTTACAGACCGGCGGCGGAACGCAGCAGTTCGGCCTTGTCGGTCTGCTCCCACGGGAACTCGTTGCGACCGAAGTGACCGTAGGCGGCAGTGGCCTGGTAGATCGGACGCTTGAGATCCAGCATCTGGATCAGGCCGTACGGACGCAGTTCGAAGTGCTCGCGCACCAGCTTGACCAGCAGATCTTCGGCTACCTTGGCAGTGCCGAAGGTTTCGACGCTGATGGAGGTCGGCTCGGCCACGCCGATGGCGTAGGAGACCTGCACTTCGCAGCGATCGGCCAGACCGGCGGCGACGATGTTCTTGGCCACGTAGCGGGCGGCGTAGGCAGCGGAGCGGTCAACCTTGGACGGATCCTTGCCGGAGAAGGCGCCACCACCGTGACGGGCCATGCCGCCGTAGGTGTCGACGATGATCTTGCGACCGGTCAGACCGCAGTCACCCATGGGGCCGCCGATAACGAAACGGCCGGTCGGGTTGATGAAGTATTTGGTGTCCTTGTTGATCCACTCGGCCGGCAGCACCGGCTTGATGATCTCTTCGCGCACCGCTTCAACCAGGTCTTTGTGGCTGATGGATTCGGCGTGCTGGGTAGAGAGCACCACGGCATCCACACCGATGATCTTGCCGGCGTCGTCGTAGGCAAAGGTCAGCTGGCTCTTGGCATCCGGACGCAGCCACGGCAGGGTGCCGTTCTTGCGCACTTCGGCCTGACGCTTCACCAGCAGGTGAGAGTAGGTGATGGGGGCCGGCATCAGTACGTCGGTTTCGTTGGTGGCGTAGCCGAACATCAGGCCCTGGTCGCCCGCGCCCTGCTCCAGCGGATCGCTGCGGTCAACGCCCTGGTTGATGTCCGGGGACTGCTTGCCGATGGCGTTCAGCACGGCGCAGGAGTCGGCATCGAAGCCCATGTCGGAGTGGGTGTAGCCGATGTCGCGCACGGTGTCGCGCACGATCTGCTCGATGTCTACCCAGGCGGTGGTGGTTACTTCACCGGCTACCATGACCATGCCGGTCTTGACCAGGGTCTCGCAGGCGACGCGCGCCTTGGTGTCTTGCTTGAGGATGGCGTCCAGGACCGCATCGGAGATCTGATCCGCAATCTTGTCGGGATGGCCTTCGGAGACCGACTCGGAAGTAAACAGCTTTGCCATGATGGGATTCTCAGCTTGTCTGGGGTTATCGCCGCAGCAATAACCGGGTGATGATAGGATGATTGTAGAGGTATCTACATCTGGACGTCCATTTTAGTTAGCGACCCCCTCGATTGCCAGCACTATTTTGGTTTTGCCGCCCCCTGGCCGAACAAGATCCGTTCTTCACCCCATTTGGGGTAGATAGTGGTCATGACTCAATCGTTTGCCCCGTCAAGAAAAGCGATTGAGCTCCCAAAGCGGCTTTATTCGCCCAGATAATATTTGCACGCCGCGCCCCCTGCTGGGACAATGACGCGCCTTAATCTTGGCCATCAAATGAAGCAATCGCAGGAGATACAGATGCCTTCTCGTAAAGAGCTTGCCAATGCCATTCGCGCATTGAGTATGGATGCCGTTCAAAAAGCCAACTCCGGTCACCCGGGCGCCCCCATGGGAATGGCGGATATCGCCGAAGTATTGTGGCGCAGCCACCTGAAACATAACCCGAACAACCCCAAGTGGGCCGACCGCGACCGTTTCATCCTCTCCAACGGCCACGGCTCCATGCTGCTGTACTCCCTGCTGCACCTCTCCGGTTATGACCTCTCCATCGACGATCTGAAAAACTTCCGCCAGCTGCACTCTCGCACCCCGGGTCACCCGGAGTACGGTTATGCGCCGGGCGTCGAGACCACCACTGGTCCGCTGGGTCAGGGCATCACCAACGCCGTGGGCATGGCGATCGCCGAGAAGGCCATGGCCGAGCAGTTCAACCAGCCGGGTCACGACATCGTTGACCACTATACCTACGCCTTCATGGGCGACGGCTGCCTGATGGAAGGTATCTCCCACGAGGCTTGCTCCCTGGCCGGTACCCTGCAACTGGGCAAGCTGATCGCGTTCTGGGATGACAACGGCATCTCCATCGACGGTCACGTGGAAGGCTGGTTCACCGACGACACAGTCAAGCGCTTCGAAGCCTACGGCTGGCACGTCATCCCGGCCGTTGACGGTCACAGCCCGGAAGCGATCAACGCTGCCATCGAAGCCGCCAAGGCAGAGACCGGCAAGCCGACCCTGATCTGCTGCCGCACCATCATCGGTTACGGTTCCCCGAACAAGTCCGGTTCTCACGACTGCCACGGCTCACCGCTGGGCAACGACGAGATCGCCGCCGCTCGTGCCTTCCTGAAGTGGGACCACGCACCGTTCGTTATCCCGGCCGACATCGCTGCCGAGTGGAACGGTCAGGAGAAGGGCGCCAAGCTGGAATCCGACTGGGCTGCCAAGTTCGCCGCCTATGAAGCCGCTCACCCGGCACTGGCTGCCGAGTTCAAGCGCCGTACCGCTGGCGAGCTGCCGGCCAACTGGGCCGCTGAATCCGCCAAGATCATCGAAACCCTGCAAGCCAACCCGGCCAAGATCGCCACCCGTAAAGCCTCCCAGAACTCGCTGGAAGCCTTCGGCAAGTTGCTGCCGGAGTTCATGGGCGGTTCTGCCGACCTGGCGCCGTCCAACCTGACCATGTGGTCCGGTTCCAAGTCCCTGACCAACGACGATGCCTCCGGCAACTACATCCACTACGGTGTCCGCGAGTTCGGCATGTCCGCCATCATGAACGGTATCGCCCTGCACGGTGGTTTCATCCCCTACGGCGCCACCTTCCTGATGTTCATGGAGTACGCCCGCAACGCCCTGCGCATGGCCGCCCTGATGAAGCAGCGCGCCATCTTCGTTTACACCCACGACTCCATCGGTCTGGGTGAAGATGGCCCGACTCACCAGCCGGTCGAGCAGATCGCCTCCCTGCGTCTGACTCCGAACATGAGCACCTGGCGCCCGTGTGACCAGGTTGAATCTGCCATCGCCTGGAAACACGCCATCGAGCGTACCGACGGCCCGACCTCTCTGATCTTCTCTCGTCAGAACCTGGCCCAGATGGACCGCACCGCCCAGCAGCTGGCCGATACAGCCAAGGGTGGCTACGTGCTGAAGGATTGCGCCGGTACGCCGGAGCTGATCCTGATCGCCACCGGTTCCGAAGTGGAACTGGCCGTTGCCGCCTATGAGCAGCTGACTGCCAAGGGCCGTGCCGTGCGCGTGGTCTCTCTGCCGTCTACCGACGTATTTGACGCTCAATCCGCCGAGTACAAGGAGTCCGTGCTGCCGTCCTCCGTCACCAAGCGTGTGGCCATCGAAGCCGGCATCGCCGACTACTGGTACAAGTACGTGGGCTTTGGCGGCAAGATCATCGGCATGCGCTCCTTCGGTGAGTCCGCGCCGGCCGAGCTGCTGTTCAAGGAATTCGGCTTTACCGTGGAAAACGTGGTTGCGACCGCTGAGTCCCTGTAACAGCTCCTGTAATTCCTGAACGTTGGGCCGCGCAGGCCAGCTGGAAAATAAAACGCCCTCCATCGCAAGATGGGGGGCGTTTTTTATTGGCGAATTTGGCATGGCGAGCGTGAGTCTGTCGATGTGAAGATTGGCCGGATCGACTACTTGATCCATCTCGCTTTTTCTTTGCAAGTTACTTCCAAAAATAGCGCCATACGATACCATTCCTGCCGACCATCTCCGTCATCATCAGCTCTCCATGGATATTCGGCCGTTTTCATTCAGCCAACGTGACGTAAGCTATGTGTCGCTGCCTGGTGATGGCATCAAGCGGCAAGCTTTCCGGGGTCTGGTCAATTCTGTATGTGCCGTTGTTAATTATAAAAATGTCATGTGACGTATATCTGAAATGGAGTTTTCCCATGTCTTGTTCCATTGTCATCAATCAGTCAGCAAAAAAGCTACAAGTCAATAAAGATAGTTATGATCTCGGTAAAATATCGAACGTACAGGTTCGGGTCCTTTCCTGGAAAGACAAAATACTCAATATGATTATGTTGGGGGCCATCGCTTCCAGTCTACTGTTCATATTTGTGCCAACGGATGCACAAGGTCAGGCTATTACATGGATTCTTCCTGCCATTGCATTTCTGATTGGTGCATGTCTGGCACTGGTGATTAGCACCAAGTATGAGTTCAGGTTGGAGTTCAGACATTCTGATGAGGTCGGAGTGCAGTGGTTCACAGCGGCCAAGAGCAGGGCAGAGAGCGATTTTAAATTGTTCAAGCAGTGGGAAGCTGAATTGAAACGCCATATTTGATAGCGTGTTATTGGCCCACAGGTTCGATTAGCGTAGCGTCATCGGACGTTCGCGCATCTGTGTCGATGCCATAAAAAGAATATTCCCTCGTGTTACCAAAAAAGAGACCGGCATATAGCCGGTCTCTTTTTATTTCAACAAACCTTACGCCTGCGGCGGGGTGCTTTCCGCGTTGGACATCACAGCATCAATCTGCACCAGGGCGCCGGCGGGCAGCTCGCTCACGCCAATCACGGTGCGGGCGGGCAGATAGGCCGGGAAGTATTTGGTGTAGATGGCATCCACCTCCGCCAGATCCGCGATGTTCTTCAGCTGGATATTGACCTTGACGATATCGTCCATCACGTGGCCGATGCTCTCGACGATGGTCTTGATATGGCCGAGGCACTGGGCGGTCTGCTCCTTGACACAACCGGTCAGGATCTTGCCGGTGGCCAGATCGAGCGGCAGCTGCCCGGCGATATGGTTGTAGTGAGAGAAGGCGACGGTCTGGGTGTGCAGGGGGCTGCGCGGTGCCTTGTCGGTATTGCGGGCGCGGATCACCAGATTATGTCTGTCTTCCACCAGCTGCGGCGGGGTGCCGTCACCGTGGGAGATGACCGCATCCATCTGCACCCGGGCGCCGAACGGCAGGGCGGCGGCCACGATCACGCTGCGGGCCGGCAGGTAGGCGACGGCACGGGCAATGGCGGAGTCCGGGAAGAAGGTGGTGTAGACCTCGTTGACGGCGTCCAGATCGGCCAGATCAGTCAGATAGACGGTGACCTTGACGATATCGTCAAACGGCACATCGATGCTCTCCAGCACGTGCTTGATGTTGCGCAGGCACTGCTCCGCCTGCTGCTGGATACCGCCGGCGACCAGCTGGCCCGACGCGGCATCGACCGGCAGCTGGGCACCGATATTGTTGTAGTGGGAGAAGGCGACGGTGTGGGTCGAGAGCGGATCCTGCGGTGCCTTGTCGCTGTTGCGGGAGAGCTTCAGCAGCGGGCAGGGAGCCTGCGGGAAGGTGCCTTCGCCGTTGGAGATGAGCGCGTCCATCTGCACGGCGGCGCCGAGCGGCAGACCGGCCACCGCCAGCACTGTGCGGGTCGGCAGCAGGTGGGGGAAGAACTCGCCATAGACGGCGTTGACCGCGTCGAGATCGGCAATCTCTTTGAGAAACACCGTGATTTTGACCACGTCATCCATCACATGATCGATGCTCTCGACGATGGCCTTGATATTGGTGAGGCACTGTCTGGCCTGCGCCTTGATATCCCCTGCGATCAGCGCGCCCGTTTTCGGGTCGACCGGCAGCTGGGCGGAGATATTGTTGTAGTGGGAGAAGGCCACACTTTGGGTGCTGGGGCTCAGATCCTGCGGTGCATTGGCGGTATTTCTGGCTGACTTGATGATGGTACCACTCATGGCGATACTCCTTTTTCAATCATTATTGGTGTAGGTACGGGTCACCCTCCCTCATCTTCTGATGGCCGCCTCGGCTCGCCAGCGAGCGGGCTCTCCTCTTTATTTCGGCAATAGCCGGCCATTCCCGCCAAATAATGACGGGTGGCAAACATCGCCTCGCATATTGAGTCAAGGTCGCCTGTGCAGGCGATCGGATAACAGAGGTATGGATTGGGTTGGTTATCTCAGACGAGAGGATTCTATGAAGGGTATTCAGGGGATGCAAACCGGGATCGCATTTCTATGAGGTGGCTCAACGCTCTGAAATATAGCCAGAATGGCATTCAATGCACGATAAATGACGGGATAAATGGCTTCATATAGTGCGTTATGGTGGTGAAGGCCGAATGGCGCGGCTTCCCGCCATCATGCTCAGCGATCGGCCTTGTGAATAAAGCGTTAATGATTGGCACTATTTCGCTGTTAATGCAAAAAACTATGCATGGCTATGCATTTCATTGCGTTGAAAGGGGCTGTTATATGCATGAAAAATATGCTAGCCGGGGGCGGTTATTGTGCCCATTCGTCGGTCACTGACATATCATTCAGCGATCTTGCATGGTTGTCTGCTTATTTTCAGGCAAAGCTTGCCGCGGGCAGCCGTTATTTTACAGATGCAGGCTGCCGTTATTTTCCAGATGGCACCCGTTAGGTTTATGCAATGAAATTGCAGCGTGGGACAAGCGCCATCAGGGGCAAATATCAGGACGGATGTTCCAGCCCAGCCGATATCGGGCGAAGGGTGCAACAGGGGGGGCCGGCTGGTTCAGCGGGTGTGAACCTTGTGCCTGGAGCCCGGACAAGATCGCGCTGCCGCTTTGCCCTGTTCTGGCGGCAAAACCCGGTATCGCCTCATGGTCGGCGCGACTGGATCTGGTGTTTGAGAGGTCGGCCGCCTGGGTTGCAGGTGCCTTGTTCAGGCGGCGCCTTGGACCAGGTATGGCTCAGGTGGGATAGAGGGCACCCAGTATCGTGGGGCGGTTGGCACCGGCGTATGGGAGGGCAGGTTGCCCTCCTTGTTCAGGCGGCGCCTTGGGCTAGTCCTGGCTCAGGCGGGGTAGAGGGCACCCAGCACGGCGGGGCGGCTGGCGCCGGTGACGGCGGGCAGGTTGCCGGGTTGGCGGTGGATAAAGCGCTGCGCCAACCAGGCAAACGCCGCGCCTTCCATCCAGTCGGGGGCGATCCCCAGCTCGGCCGTGTTGGCGATGCGCCAGCCGGGCAGCAGGCTGGCCAGCTCCGCCAGCAGCGGGGCGTTATGGGCGCCGCCGCCGCAGACATAGAGCTCGGACCTGCTCTGTGCATCAGCCAGTACGGGCAGCTGGCGGGCGATGCTGTGGCAGGTGAGCGCCTGCAGGGTGCGCTGCACATCCGCCGGGGCATGGGCGCGGCCGGCCAGCTCGCCATCGAGCCAATCGAGGGTAAACATCTCCCGCCCGGTGCTCTTGGGGTGGGGGGCGGCGAAGTAGGGGTGGGCCAGCAGCTGCTCCAGCAGCTCGGGGATAAGCTGGCCGCTGGCCGCCCACTGGCCGCCGGCATCGTAACCGGCCCCCTTGGGGTGATGGCGGCGATACCAGCCGTCGAGCAGGGTGTTGGCCGGGCCGGTATCAAAGCCATAGACGCCATCGGCCTGGCCCGGCAGCACCGAAATATTGGCAATGCCGCCGAGGTTGAGCACCACCCGCAGGGCGCCGGGGCGGGCAAAGAAGGCCTGATGGAAGGCGGGCACCAGCGGCGCCCCCTGGCCGCCGAGGGCCATGTCCATGGTGCGAAAGTCGGCCACCACATCGATGCCGGTCAGCGCCGCCAGCAGGGCCGCGTTGCCGATCTGCAGGGTAAAGCCGAGTTGGGGGCGGTGGCGGATGGTCTGGCCGTGGCTGCCGAGGGCGCGAATATCTTTGGGAGTCAGCCCTGCCTTGGCCAGCAGGGCGTGGGTGGCGGCGGCAAACTCGCGGGCGACCAGGTTGTCGGCCACCCCCATGCGATCGATCTCGTTGTCGCCTGGGGTGCAGAGGGCGTGCAGCTCGTGGGCGGTGGGCCAGGGGTGGCTGAGAGCCGCCTCGACCCGCAGTTCATCCCTCTCGATCTGCACCAGCACGGCGTCGATACCATCCATGCTGGTGCCGGACATCAAGCCTATATAGCGTTCAGTCATCAGGCTTCCTTACTTGCAGGTCGGGAAAAAGTACGTGAGAGAGGGAGCGGCATCAATCCGGTATTGCACTCGCTCATGACTGCTCCTTGTGGCTCTCTGGCATGGTGGCTCAGTTGCCGCCGTTGGCCCGCTTGTTCTGGGCCAGCTGCAGTTCGGGGCTATCCAGCTTGGCCAACTGGGGCATGGCCTGTGCCTTGAAGCTGGCCAGCGCCCGCCCGCTGAGAGACTCCGCCTGCGGCAGGTTGAGGGTGCGCGGGTTCTTGTGCACGCCGCCCACCACAAATTCATAGTGCAGGTGCGGCCCGGTGACCCGGCCGGTGCCGCCGAGCAGGCCGATGGTCTGGCCCTGCTTCACCCGCTGCCCCTTGTTGACGGTGCGCTTGGAGAGGTGCAGGTACTTGGTCACGTAGTTGCCGGCGTGCTTGATGAAGACGTAGTTGCCGTTGAACTGGTTGTAGCCGGCGGCCACCACGCTGCCGCCACCGGCCGCCATGATGGGGGTGCCCACCGGCGCCACGTAGTCGATGCCGTTGTGGGGGCGTACCTTGCCGGTGACAGGGTGCAGGCGGCGCGGGTTGAAGTTGGAGCTGATGTATTTGAAGTTGACCGGCGCGCGCAGGAAGCTCTTGCGCATCGCCTTGCCATCCGGGGTGTAGTAGTTGCCATCCTCGTTCAGCACGGCGCGATACACGGCACCCTGGTTGACGAACTCGGCGGCCAGGATGTCGCCGGAAGCAACCCGTTCGTCATCCTGGAATTTCTCCTCGTAAACCACCCGGAAGCTGTCGCCCGGTTGCAGGTCCTGGGCGAAGTCGATGTCCCAGCCGAAGATGGCGGCGAGATCCATGATCTGATCCTCGGTCATGCCGGCGTCGACGGCGGCGCCCCAGAAGCTGGAGCGGATCTCCCCCTTGGCCACCTGTTCGCGGGTGTCGAGCTCGAGCTTGACCGCCCGGGCGACAAACCCTTCATCCTTGCGGATCACCTTGAGCGCCTGCTCCAGGCTGTGGGGATAGTAGAGGCTGTGCAGCTCGCCACCCTTGGTGAGCTTGAAGGTGAGCTCCTGGCCTGGCTTGAGCAGGCGCAGGGTGTCGGTGCCGTTCAGCTGATCGATGAGGTGCAGATCCGTGGTGCTGAGGCCCAGGCGCTGGAAGATGACCCCCATGTTGTCGCCGCTGCGCACCTTCACCTGCTTGGTGATGTAGCTCGGCTTGGGTGGGGCGACGGGCTTGGCTTCGGCCAGCAGCGCCTCCTCGTCGACCTGCTGCTCGATGGCCAGCTCGTTGCCGTTGTCATCGACCCGGGTAGCGACCGCCTGTTCGCTGGGCCAGGCCGCCAGCATCATCACCATGATGCTCAGGATCAGCACCATCTTGCGGTGCCAGTGGGGGAGAGAGTTGAAGGCGTGCCAAATGACCATGAGAAGCAGACGAAGTTGAGCCGGGAAGAATGTCGGAGTTTACCGCCTTTCCAATTGGCCCGCCATTCCAGTAATATGTCTGGCCCTGTGGAATCGTGATTGGAGAGTCAAAAAATGTCCCAGCTCGAGGTGGCGCTAGCCGAGATCAAGCGCGGAGCGGAAGAAATTCTGGTGGAAGAAGAACTGGTCGCCAAGTTGAAGGAAGGGCGCCCGCTGCGCATCAAGTTGGGGATGGACCCGACGGCTCCCGACATTCACCTGGGTCATACCGTGATCCTCAACAAGCTGAAGACCTTCCAGGATCTGGGCCATGAAGTGATCCTGCTGATCGGTGACTTCACCGCCATGGTGGGTGACCCCTCCGGCAAGAACGCCACCCGTCCGCCGCTCTCCGAAGAGGCCATCAAGCACAACGCCCTCACCTATGCCGAGCAGGCGTTCAAGATCCTCGACCCGGCCAAGACCCGCATCGAGTACAACTCCAGCTGGCTGAGCGAGCTGGGCGCGACCGGCATGATCAAGCTGGCGGCCAAGCAGACCGTGGCCCGCATGATGGAGCGCGACGACTTCAAGAAGCGCTACAGCAACGGCCAGTCCATCGCCATTCACGAATTCCTCTATCCGCTGCTGCAAGGCTATGACTCGGTCGCGCTGAAGGCGGACGTCGAGCTCGGCGGTACCGATCAGAAGTTCAACCTGCTGATGGGCCGCGAGCTGCAAAAAGATGCCGGCATGGCGACCCAGTGCGTGCTGATGATGCCGCTCTTGGTGGGCCTGGATGGCGTCAAGAAGATGTCCAAGTCCGCTGCCAACTACATCGGCGTACACGACGCCCCGGGCGAGATGTTCGGCAAGATCATGTCCATCACCGACGATCTGATGTGGAACTACTACGAGCTGCTCTCCTTCCGTCCGCTGGCTGAAATCGAAGAGTTCAAGGCGGGCATCGCCGCCGGCACCCTCAACCCGCGTGACGTGAAGATCTGGCTGGCCAAGGAGATCATTGCCCGTTATCACGACGAAGCGGCGGCCGAAGCGGCCCACGAAGACTTCACCCAGCGCTTCTCCAAGAACGCCATTCCGGACGAGATGCCGGAAGTCGAGCTGGCACTGGAAGGCGAAGGGCTGGCCATTGCCAACCTGCTCAAAGACGCCGATCTGGTGGCCACCACCTCCGAAGCGTTGCGGATGATCAAGCAGGGCGCGGTCAAGGTGGACGGCGAGAAGCTGGACGATGGCAAGGCTCTCATCGGTGCCGGCACCGCCGTCTACCAGGTCGGCAAGCGCAAGTTTGCCCGGGTGACCGTCAAGTAAGTCGCCAGCCCCTGGCGCTGCCATAAGAAAGGCCTCCCTTGCGGAGGCCTTTTTGTTGGCTTATGCCTGCTCAGAGGGATCAGCCCTCTGTTTTCAGGAAGTTGCGATAGAGCATGTAGAGGTGGGCCGAGCTCCAGCTGAAGTTGCTGGCCCCCTGCATGGCGCCGGTCTCCGGGTTGTAGTTCTCGCGGATGGGGCCGCTGCCCGCCAGCCCCTCGGCGTTGGCAAACAGCTTGTTGACGAGCTGTTGGGCATCGCTGCGATAGCCGTAGTTCTCCAGCCCCTTCACCCCGAAGTAGAACTGATCCAGCCAGACCCGGCCGCGCCAGTAGATGTCGGGGTCGTAGGCAGGGTTGGTCAGCGCCGCTGTGCCGAGCGGCACCTTGGTGTTGAACTCCTGGGCATTGAGCATCACCTCGCGCACCCGCGCCGCCTTCTCTTGGTCCGCCACCTCGGCCCAGAGCGGGCTCCACCCTTCCGGGCCACGGCCGCGGGCGGTCAACAGCTTGCCGACGCAGCCGTTGGCGTCGGGCAGATCCCCCTGGGCTATCTGGCGGTCGTAATAGAAGCCGGAGGCCTCATCGAACAGGCAGCTGTTGATGTAGCCCGCCAGCTGGGTCGCTCCTTCGCGGTAGCGGCTCGCCTGGTCCGGCTTGCCGAGCAGCTCGGCCATGTCCGCCAGGATGCGCTTCTCCTTGGCGAGGAAGGCGTTGAGTTCCACCGACTCCTGATCGATGGAGAAGCCGATGAGTTCGCCGTCATCTTGGTGGTTTTCGAAGAAGAAGACGTTCCAGTCCTGACGCGCACGGGCCAGGTCGCCGCCATAGGTTTTGTCGGCGTAACGCTGCAACTGATCCTGCTCGATAAAGCCGAAGCGGGCAGCGTTGTCCATGCCGGACTCCCATCCGGCGCCGTGCTGGGCACCGATATCCATGTCGGCGTAGCCACCGACACTCAATACCTGCTGGTAGAGCGCCATGCCGGCGCAGCCATACCAGCCATCCCCCTCGTTGGTACAGCTCGACAGATCCAGACCGGCCGGCACCCCTGCCGGGTACTGCACCTTGAAGGTGATGTTGCCGAACTCGTCGTTGTGCTCGACGTGGCGGGTGGCGCCATATTCGATGATGCCGTTGCGGTTGTTGTCCCGCGCCCGATACCACCAGTCGTGATAGGCCTGGATCTTCGGATACATCTCGGCGATGAAGGCTTTGTCCTGGGTGGCGCTGTAGATCTCCCAGATGGCCCAGGCGGAGAGGGGCGGCTTGGTGTCGCGCTCGTTCCAGTTGCCGCCGTCGCCACCGCGATCGGCGAGCTTGTTGTAGAAGACGGCGTCGATCACCATGCCGGCATCCTGCGGCCGGACCGGGTCATCGGCCTGGATCTGGTAGTCATACATGGCGCGCACGTTGTTCTTGGCTACTTCCGGGTTGAAATGGGCCATGGCGTAGGCGTGCTTCCAGCTGTCCCAGGCCCAAACCCCGTCGAACCAGCGGGCGGTGTTGGAGGGGGTCACCCCGTCGTGCAGGATGGCGCCGGCTGGGGAACGCCAGTTGCCGTTGAGGGTCTCCATCGCCTTGACCGCGATGCGTCGCTCCGATTCCGGGATCCCCTGATTGGAGAGGCCGCGCGCCAGGTAATCCTCCCAGCGGCGGATGGAGTCATCGAAATGGCTGGCGGGGTCGGCCAGCAGCGCTTGGCGGCTCTGCTCGAAGCGACTCGCCTCATCGCTGGAGTGCACATAGCTCTGCAGGGTGTAGATGTCCTGCTGGCCCTTGGCGGCCAGGGTGAGGCTGGCCTCGCTCACGTAGCCGAGCCCCTGCTCGTCGAGGGTGGTGCGGCTCGGCAGGGTGCGATCGATGCGGTAGCTGGCGCTGCCGCTTTGCATGATGTTCCAGGTGCTGCGCAGTTTGCCGAACTGGAATGCCACGCCGCGCTCGGTCTGGCTGATGGTGCGGGTCCAGGCGGGGTACTGCTCGGCGACCGTCTTGTTGGCATCCCACTGGTTGAGCAGCTCCCCCTGCCAGTTGAGCTTGAGGGTGAGCGGGGCGTCAGTGTGGTTGATGAGGCGGGTACGAACCAGCGCTGTGCGGGCATCGCCGTAGCGCAGCTCCAGCTCCAGGGTGAAGGGTTCGAATTCGAAGCGCTGCACCAGCGCCCCCGGGATGGCGTACAGCGCCTGCTTGCTGGCGCTGGTGAGCGGGAAGGCGCGGCCGCTCTCGTCGCTCAGGGTCAGCTTGTCCAATTCGCTTGCGAAGAACAGGCTGTACTCCTCGGCGATGACCATGGGGCCGGTAAAGCCACCCCATTCGCTGTCGCTGGCGGGCAGCAGGAAGCCGTGCCAGGCACCGAGATCGAGCAGCGGGTTGTATTTGAGGTTGGAGTAGCTGTCAAAGTCACGGAACTGGCGCGGGGTGCCGCTGCGGTCGATCACGTTCTGATACTGGTTCGCCAAGGTGGCGCTGGGGGCGGCCGGGCTGCTGGAGTCATTGCCGTTGCAGGCAGTGAGGCCGAACAGGGCGATGCTCAGGGTGACGGATAGTAAACTTTTACGAAACATCTCTCGCTCCAATGGCAGTTTTTGTAGGTTAAGGAAGGTGTTTTTTAGTGATTGTTTTAGTGAAACCGTTTGCGAGAGCCATTATAGGGCGATTTTGAGGGGATTATTGGCGCTGTGTCACAGTGCCGGAGGGGCAGGTGTGAGCCGGATCACCCGGTTACACGAGGTTACATAGCTTGATATTTTAGTAACCATTTACTTGTCTGGCGGCAGCCAGCGAGAGGGAGGAGGGGCAGGTGCGCAGGTATTGATAGGGGGTCAGGCCGAACTCCTGCTTGAAGCGGGCGGCAAAGCGGCTGGGGGAGTCGTAGCCACAGGAGAGGGCCGTCTCCAGCGGGGTGATCCCCTGCTGTAGCAGGGTGAGGGCGTGGCTCATGCGCACCTGGGTCAGCAGCTGGCGAAAGCTGCGCCCCTCGGCGGCCAGCTTGCGCGCCATGGAGGCGCGGCTCATGGCGAAGTGCGGTGCCACTCCCTCCAGGGTGTGGTCGGCGCCCGGCTCCACCCCGAGGTAGCGCGCCAGCCGCTCGCCGAGGGTCATGGTGTGGGCAGGAAACAGCAGGTCGAGCCCGCCGGCGGCCTGCAGCTCGGCATAGAAGCCCTGCAGCAGCTGGGCCTGGGTGGCCTCATTGAGCCGCCGATCCGCCATGGAGCAGACCAGCTCGAAACAGAAAGCCAGCGCCGGGCTGACCGCCAGGCGCGGCTCCCTGAGCGGGCCGGCTTGGGCGGCGCCGAGCCATTCGATGGGTGGCGGGGTCAGCAGGGTCAGCGCGCGGGAGCGAAACTTGCCCTGCTCCGGCTGGTTGACGAAGGTGAGCTGGTTACCGGCCGGGATCAGCAGCCAGCTCGCCTGGTCGAACGCCAGGCGCTTCTCCTGCCACCACAACTGCTTGTGACCCTGCTCCACCCAGATGATGGTGGGGGCGTAGATGAGCACCCGGTGCAGCGGCTGCTGGCGGATCCCGAGATAGTGGTGCAGTTGCAGCAGCGGCGTGCTCATCCGGCGGACTCCTAGGGGGTGACGAAGGTGGCGGTCAGGGTGGCCTTGCCAAGGGCCATGCTGTTGAGCATGTAGCCTACCATGGCGGGCGGGGTGTCTGCCTTCACCTCCAGGGGCTGGGGCAGGGCCCAGGCGGTGAACTGGTAGCGGTGCATGCCGTGGCCGGCGGGCGGGCAGGGGCCGCCGTAACCCTGGCTGCCGAAGTCTGTTTTCAGCTCCAGCCCCTGCTTGAGCTTGCCGGAGGCATTGCTCGGCAGCTCGTTCTGACTGGCCGGCAGGTTCACCACCAGCCAGTGCCACCAGCCGCTGCCGGTGGGGGCGTCCGGGTCATAGGCAGTGATGGCGACGCTCTTGGTGCCGGCGGGCAGGTCTTGCCAGCTCAGCTGGGGCGAGCGGTTGTCGCCGCTGCAGCCAAAGCCGTTGAAGCTGAAGGCCTTGTCCATCAGCTGGCCTTCGTGGATGTCGCTGCTCTTCAGGGTCATGGCACTGGCGGGCAGGGCCGCCACGCACAGCAGGGAGAGCAGGGTGGTTCGCTTGGCAATCTTCATGGTGAGGCTCCTCGGTGGATGATGGGATCAGTCTAGCGAAGAGGGGGAGAAGGTGAGTGACTCAACCGCTCAAAGTGGCCTGCTTGCTGCCATGATATGAGTCGTTGTGTTGATTGCTGGTGAGGGCTGAGAAAGCGCGGTGGCGTGCCCGGGCATAAAAAAACCGGCATCCTGGATGCCGGTTTTTTACTGTGCTGACAGCTGATCGCGCGACTTAGCGCAGGATCATCTCGTCACGGCCCGGGCCGACGGAAACCATCGGCACCGGTACGCCCAGCAGCTCTTCGATGCGCAGTACGTACTGCTGAGCCGCTTTGGGCAGCTCGGCGAAGGTACGGCAGCCGGTGATGTCTTCGCTCCAGCTTTCCATCACTTCGTAAACCGGCTTCAGACCGGCAGTTTGCGGCCAGATCGGGTTCTCGGTGTGGGCACCTTCGTAGGCGACGCAGATCTTCAGATCTGGCAGGCCGGTCAGGCAGTCCAGCTTGGTCAGCGCCACTTCGTTGGCAGCCTGCAGCTCGACACCGTTCTTGGTGGCGACGGCGTCGAAGTAGCCGACGTCACGGGGACGACCGGTGGTGGCGCCGAATTCGTTGGCGATCTTGCGGAACTCGTCCTGGTTCTCCATGGCGGTCAGCAGGGTGCCGGTACCGACGGAGGTGCTGAACGCCTTGGCGACGGCGATGACGCGCTCGGGACGCAGACCCGGCAGGCCGCCACCGATGCCGGCATAGGCGCCGGAAACGTGGGAGGAGGTCACCCAGGGGTATTCGCCGTAGATCAGGTCACGGCCGGCGCCCAGCTGGGCTTCGAACAGCAGGGTCTTGCCTTCGGCTTGCAGTGCTTTGAGCGGCATGCTGACGTTGCAGACGGAGTCGATCCAGGGTGCGGACACTTCCAGCAGCCAGTCGGCCATCTCCTGGGCGGTCTGGTTGAATTCGAAGGTCGGGTAGAGCGCTTTGAGCTGCGGCAGTTTCCAGTCGAGGAAGAATTGAATGCGCTCGACCAGTACTTCCGGCTGCTTCAGCCAGCCCACCAGGATCGCTTTCTTCATGACGCGATCGCCGTAGGCGGGGGCGATGCCCTGACGGGTGGAACCGTAGGCGCCGTCGCCCAGGCGCTGCTCTTCTAGGGTATCTTCCATGGCGTGCAGCGGCAGGCAGAGGGTGGCGCGATCAGAGATGGCCAGCTTGGGAGTGACGCCGGAGGCTTTCACTTCGTCCAGCTCGACGGTCAGTTTCTCGGGGCTGATCACCATGCCCGGGCCCAGCACGACCAGGCAATCCGGGTTGAACACACCGCTCGGAACCTGGTGCAGCTTGAAGGTGCCAAGGTCGTTGACGACGGTATGGCCGGCGTTGTTGCCGCCCTGGAAGCGAATGCTGGCGCCGGCTTGGCCTGCCAGATAATCCACGATGCGGCCTTTGCCTTCATCACCCCAGTTGGCACCTACGACTACGATAGACGACATGACTCTTTCTCCTAAGACGTTAGGCGATCATCCTAGGAGGCCGGGGCGGATTAGAAAAATTAATTATCTTTATAATTCCGATAAGAGAGTCATATAATTGCGGCGAATTTATCGGCAAACTGCCCCCTTGCCGCGCCGCCTCGCCGTTGTCGAGCAGGGTGGCCGCTGCCGGGCGGCACAAGAGGATCCCCATGCTGGATATTCACTGGCTGCACACCTTCGTCACCCTGGCCCGGCTGCAGCACTTCGGCCAGACCGCCACCGAACTGCACATGACCCAGCCCAATGTGAGCCTGCACCTCAAGAATCTGGAGCAGGCCACCCGGGTCAAACTCATCGAGCGCAGCCCGTTTCGGCTGACCCAGGCCGGCGAGCGGCTGCTGCAAAGCGCCGAGCGCGCCATCGCCGAGCTGCAGCTCTGCCAGTCCGATCTCAACGCCCTCAACCAGCTGAGTCAGGGGACGTTGGCCATCGCCGCCAGCGACATCATCTCGCGCCTGCTGCTCATTCAGCCCTTTCAGCGCTTCAAGCAGGAGTTCCCCGGCATCGACCTCACCCTGTTCAATACCACTTCGGATCAGGCGGCTGAGCTGGTCAAGGCGGGCAAGGCGGATCTGGGTTTCGTGATGGCGCAAAAGCGCAGCGAGCCGCTGTTCTACACCGAGTTGCAACAGGTGACCTGGTGCGCGCTGGGCCACGGCCTCGCCCGCTGGCAGGCGCGGGCGAAGGCGGGGGAGAGCGATCCCCTCGACGAGCCTACCCTGATCCTGCTGGGGCACGACACCCGTACCCGGGCGCTCATAGACCCCTCCCTGCCGCTGCTTGGTCTGCCCAGCTGCCGCATCATGGAAGTGGGCAGCGTGGACGCCCAGCTCGATTGGGCCGAGGCGGGCTTCGGGGTGGCCATAGTGCCGGACTTCTCCATTCACCCGCGGCTCAAGCTGACCGCCCCGGTGACCCGGCTCACCGATTTCCCCGGCACCAGCTTAGGGTATGTGGTGCGCCAGAACCAGGTGCTGTCGCGCGCCATCAAGCAACTGCTGCACTGGGTGGAGCAGGAGATCCAGCGCCCGGCACCGTTGCCGGACACTGGGGCTTGAGCCCACCCAATATCGAAATAAAAAGAGGCCACCCTTGGGTGGCCTCTGTCGTTGTGGCTGTTTGGCGCTCTTACTGGACAGGCGTGCCCTCTGCGGCCGGTGCCGGTGCTGTCGATGCCGGTTCGGCGGGGGCCGGCGAGGCGGGTTGTGCCCCGCTCACCACGGCAGAGGGGCTTGGCGCGGCCGTGCCCGTCAGCGTGCCGCCCTGCTCCACGGCGGCCCCTTCGAGCACGCTACTCGCGCCCGGCTCGGTGGTTGTGGCTGCCGAGGGGGTCGGCAGCAGGGCGCCAGGGGTCTGCCCGGATGAAGTGGCGGGCGTGCCTTCCGGAGAGGGGGCGCCCGTCGCGCCGGCAGCTTGCTTCGCGTCCTCACCGGCGGGGCGTGCCATCTCGGTGGACTGCGCCGCTGAGGTTGCCAAAGCCTCCGAGGTGGCCGGAGCCGGGCTCAGGCTCTCGGGCAGCAGGGTGGGCGGGGCATCCGTCATGCCGTCGTGGCGCGGCACTTCCGCCTCACCCAGCATCCCCTCCAGGGTGAGGGCGGTGAGGGCCGGATGGAGGCGGGTGAACTGCTTGAGCCGGCCGCTCAGCACGTCGCGCACGGTGCGCACCTCGCTATCCGGCAGGCTGGCCAGCGCCACCAGCTCGGCGGTGACGGCGAAGGTGTTGATCCCGCTGGTCTGACCCGGATAGAGGTTGGCGCCGATGCGGCCGCGCTGATAGTAAGGGTGCTGCTTGAGCAGCCTGTCTATCTGTTCCCCCTCGATGGGGATGAGGCGCGCCTTGCAGCGGCCGGTGAGATCGCCGATGGCCTGATTGGGGTGGCCCGCCACCACGAAGGCGGCGTCCAGGGTACCGTCACAGAGCCCCTCCAGCCGGTTGTTGGCCGCGGCGGGGATGAGGGGGGCAAAGCTCTTGGCCTGCCAGCCCATGGCGTCGAGCAGCGCCTGGCTGGTGACCCGTTCCCCGGAACCCGGGTTGCCGAGATCGACCCGCTTGCCTTCGATGTCGGCCAGGGTGTTGATGTTGCTGGTGGCGCTGGCAAGCAGGGTCAGCGACTCCTGATGGAGGCGGTAGAGGCTGCGCAGCTGATCGGCGGGGGGCTGGCCCTGAAAGGGGCCCGTGCCGTGAGCGGCGTGATGCAGCACGTCCGACTGCACCAGCGCCAGCTGGATGTTGCCCTGCGCCAGCGCCTTCAGGTTGGCGAGGGAACCCGAGGTACTTTGCACCGAGCAGTGCAGGCCGTGGCTGCCGCTCTCTTCATTGAGCAGCCGGCAGATGGCGCCGCCGGTCGGGTAGTAGACGCCGTTCAGCGGCCCCGTGCCGATGGTGAGATAGGTGGCGGCCTGCAGGGGCAGGGCCAGGGTCGCTGCCAGCCAGGGCAGGGCTCGGCGCAGCCGGATGGGCAGAAGATGCAAGACGCGTTGGAACATAGTGAACCGGATCATTGGCTGATAAAAAGGATGGGTCAGCCCCATCCCGGTTGGCATCGGGCCGTTGCCCGCAAGAGGGCGGCCGGTGCCGTGTTGGGTGGCCCCTGGCGCCCCGGGATGGCCGGGGTGGGGCGTCGCCAAAATATACCCTATTGCGTGCGGATTCGGATCGGGTCGGACAGATTATATTGCGGGGTCGGCCGGCGCCGCCCCGCAGGGGCTCAGCGGCGAGCCAGGATGGCCTTCTCCATGCGGGCCAATGCCTCGACGAGGCGGGCCCGGGTGCAGCCGAAGTTGAGCCGCACGAACTGGCCGTCGCCAAACTGGGCACCCGGGGAGAGCCCCACCCCGGCCTGCTCGAAGAAGGCGATGGGATCGTCCAGCCCCAACGCGCTCACGTCGATCCAGGCGAGGTAGGTGGCCTGATGGCGCGCCAGCTTGATGCCGGGCCAGCGGGCGACCGCCTGCTCGATCAGCGCCAGGTTGGCGGCCAGGTAGTCGAGCTGCTCGCTGAGCCACTGTTCGCCCCCTTCATAGGCCGCCTCGGCGGCCACGAAGCCCAGCAGGTTGACGTCGGCACTGATGCCGCGCATCGCCTGCTGCAGCTTGAGGCGCAGACGGGCATTGGGCACCACCGCGAAGGCGCAGCAGAGCCCGGCGATGTTGAAGGTCTTGCTCGGGGCCATCATCACCGCCGAACGCTCGGCCGCCGCCGGGCTGATGGCGCCGTAGGGGATGTGACGGGCGTCCTTGTCCAGCAGCAGGTCGCAGTGAATTTCATCGGAGCAGATCACCAGGTTGTGGCGCTCGGCGATGGCGTCGATGGCCAGCAGCTCCTCGCGGGTGAAGACGGTGCCGCCCGGGTTTTGCGGGTTGCACAGCAGCAGCAGATCCGCCGCCGGCGCCTGGCGTTCCAGCTCCTCGATATCCAGCACCCAGCGGCCGGCCTCTTCCACCATGGGCACGGTGAGCAGCGGCCGGTCGTTGAAGCCCGGCGCCTGCAGGAAGGGGTAGTAGACCGGCTTGGGGGTGATGATGCCACGCCCGTGCTGGCTCCAGGCCTTGCAGGCCAGGTTAAGACCGGGCACCACGCCGGGCAGAAAGACGAGCCACTCGGGCTGGATGGTCCAGCCATAGCGGCTGGCCAGCCGCGTGATGATGAGTTCGATTAGCCGGGGAGAGGGGCGCGAGTAGCCGAAGATGCCGTGGGCGACCCGCGCAGTGAGGGCCTCGACGACGGCAGGGGGGGAGACGAAGTCGGTGTCGGCGACCCACATGGGCAGCACGTCCTGTCCCTTGTACTTGTCCCATTTCAGGCTCATGGTGCCGCTGCGATCTATTTCCCGGTCAAAATCAAACATGTGAAATCCTTATGCTGGCCAGTGGGCTTTCACTGTACGGGGTCGGCGACGGGGTCGCAAGCCTTGAGGTGGCTCTTGATAATGACATAAAATAAGCGGCGCCATTTCATGCACTTGCCGAATTTTGGCCAGTTTTCTTCCCTCCAATCAGTGGTAATTCTATGCGCTTGTTGACTGCTGCCCGCAACAGGACGGATCCCGTCTCTCTCTCTTTTCTGGCCGTGACCTTCATGACCGGGGTGGCGGTGGCGCTGCAGGTGCCCACCCTGAGCCTGTTCCTGGCCGAGGAGGTGCAGGTGCGCCCCTTCCTGGTGGGGCTCTTCTATACCGTCAACGCGGTGATCGGCATCCTTATCAGCCAGTGGCTCGGCCACCGCTCCGACAACAAGGGGGATCGCAAGCGGCTGATCCTGCGCTGCTGCTTCGCCGGCGTGGTGCTCTCCCTGCTGTTTGCCTGGAACCGGCAATACTGGCTGCTGGTGAGTCTGGGGGTGCTGCTGGCGAGCCTGGCCGCTACCGCCAGCCCCCAGCTGTTCGCGCTGGCGCGTGAATACGCCGACAGCCGCAACAAGCGGGCCGACATGTTCAGCTCGGTGCTGCGGGCCCAGTTCTCGCTGGCCTGGGTGATAGGGCCCCCCATCGCCTTCGCGCTGGCCATCGGCTACGGCTTCGAGGTGATGTACCTCGCCTCCGCACTGGCCTATCTGCTCTGCGCCTTCGTGGTGTGGCGCTGGCTGCCCTCGCTGCCGCTGCCGGTGATGGACAGCGAGGTGGAACGGGTCAGCAGCTGGCGGGATCCGTCGGTGCGGGCGCTCTTTATCGCCTCCACCCTGATGTGGACCTGCAACAGCATGTACCTCATCAACATGCCGCTCTACATCACTCGCGAGCTGGGGCTGGAGGAGAAGCTGGCCGGGGTACTGATGGGCACGGCGGCGGCTCTCGAGATCCCCTTCATGCTGCTGGCGGGCCACTACACCCAGCGTTTTGGCAAGCGCCCCATGATGCTGCTGGCGGTGCTGGCCGGGGTGGGTTTCTACGTGGGGCTGGTGACCCTGTCGAGCCAGCATGCCCTCATTGCGCTGCAACTGCTCAACGCCATCTTCATCGGCATCGTCGCCGGCATCGGCATGTCCTACTTCCAGGATCTGATGCCGGGTCGCGCCGGGGTGGCGACCACCCTGTTCGCCAACAGCATCCGCACCGGCTCCATCATGGCGGGGGCGATAGCGGGGACTGTGGCGGAGATCTGGAGCTTTCACGGGGTCTTCATGGTGGCCATGGGACTGGCGCTGTTGGCACTGGCCGCCTGCTGGCGGGTGCCAAACGTCTGAAGCCAAAGGGGTGGGTCTGCCCCGCCTCACTGCCTGATGGCGGCGGGGGTACGGGCTAGCGGTCGCTGTCGTCCTGATATTCGTTGCGCAGGCAGCGCAGCAGCAGCTCGGTGGCCGGGCCCAGGGCATCGGCCGACGGGGTCAGCAGATAGGTATAGAGGTGGCGCTCGTTGCCACCTGCCAGATCCAGCGCCACCAGCTCGCCGCTCGCCAGCTCCTCCTGCACCAGGTGGCGGGGCAGCCAGGCGTAGCCGAGGCCGAGTTTGAGCATGGCGATCACCTCGTGATAGTGGGTCGCCTTCCAGCCGGTGTCGTCCGCATCGTTCCAGTCCACCGAGCGGTGAATGGGAGGATGTAGGCTGATCTGGTTGTGGCCGGCCAGCGCCTCGGCAGCGATGGCGCCGCCCTGGGTGGCGAGCGGGTGATCGGCCGCGCAGAGCGGCAGCAGACACACCTCGTCCAGCGGCAGACCGGTGCGATCATGAGGCAGGTGTTCGGAGAGCATCAGATCCCCCACCTGCAGGGCGTTGAAGTGGCAGTGGATGCGCTCGTGCAGATTGACCCGGCAGCCCCGGCTGCGGGGGTAGAAGTGGGCCAGCGCCCGATAGAGCCGCTCGCGCGGCTGCATCACCGACACATAGAGGTTGATCTGCGGCTCCCACTGCCGCTCCAGGTTGTTGGCCAGGTTCTCCAGCTCTTCCACCTGCTGGCTGAGCTGACGGGCCCGCTTGAGGAAGATCTCCCCCGCCGGCGTCAGCACCGCTTTGCGCCCTCTCACCTCCAGCAGGGCCACCCCCAGACTCTGCTGCAGCTTGGCTACCGCATGATTGAGGGAGGACTGGCTCTTGTTCAGCGCCTCGGCGGCCTGGGCGTAGCCGCCACAATCCACCACGGCCTGAAAGATCCGCCATTGCTCAAACGTGCTCTTGGGACGAAACATATCTCAACCTGATAAGGGACTGGATGGAACGGGCCTTGCCATATTCGCAACAGGGTGCCGACGGCACCCTATTGAATTTAACCCCATGCCGCGCAGGGTTGGGGTTATTTTGTTGATTTATTTGGGCTGGGCCACAAAGGTCTGGCCGGTTTTGCCCTTGCTGTCCACTCCCATCAGATAGAGATAGAGCGGCATCAGGTCGGCCGGGGTCTTGAGGGTCTGCGGATCTTCGGCCGGGAAGGCACTGGCCCGCATCTTGGTGCGGGTGCCGCCCGGGTTGAGGGTGTTGACCCGCACCGCGGTGTTCTCCAGTTCGTCCGCCAGCACTTCCATCATGCCTTCGATGGCGAACTTGGAGATGGCATAGGAGCCCCAGTAGGCGCGGCCCTTGCGGCCCACGCTGGAGGAGGTGTAGACGATGGAGGCATCGCCGTGCTCCTTGGCGGTCTGGCGAATGAGCGGCAGCAGCGCCTGGGTCAGCAGGAATTCGGATTTGACGTTGACCTGCATCACCTCGTCCCACTCCTGCTCCTGGATGTGTTCGAACGGTGACAGGGTGCCGAGCAAGCCGGCGTTGAACAGCACGCCGTCGAGGCGGCCGAACTGCTGGGCGAAGGTCTCGGCCATGCCGCGATAGTGGGCGGCGGTCGCCCCCTTCAGATCCACCGGCACGATGGCGGGCAGCGGGTGGCCGGCCGCCTCGATCTGGTCGTAGACCGCCTCCAGCTTGGCGCTGGTGCGCCCGAGCAGGATCACGGTGGCGCCGTGGGCCGCATAGGTGAGCGCCGCTTCGCGGCCGATGCCGTCACCGGCACCCGTGACCAGAATGACCTTGTCCTTGAGCAGATCCTGGGGGGCCTGATAATCGAACATGACAACTCCTGTTAACAATTCGTGGCTGATGCGCCCGGCAATAGAGGGGCAAGTGTACTGATCCCGCACGGCGTTTGACCAGTATGAGATGGCAAAAATGTGAATAAATCAGAGGGGTTGTGATTGTCGATTGGCATTTCTGACGGGTTGACGCAGAGTTTTTGCGCGCACCGGGCAAACTCCCTAGAATGTGAAAAAATCGTCCCCCCGGGGGCACACCAGTGGAGCATCAAGTGGCATTTTTGACCGAATACGGCCTGTTCCTGGCCAAGACCATTACCCTACTGCTCGCCATCGGCGCCGTCATCCTGATGGTGGTAAGCAGCCGTCAGCCCAAATCCCGCAAGGGGGAGCTGGTGGTGACCGATCTCTCCAGCGAGCTGGAGCAAGGGCGTCACCAGTTGCAGGCTGCATTGGCCGGCAAGGCGGAGCGCAAGCAGCTGGAGAAGGCGCGCAAGGCCGAGCACAAGGCGCGAGCCAAGAGCGAAGATGCCCGCAGCCGGCTGTTCGTCATCGATTTTCACGGCAGCATGGATGCCAGGGAGGTGGCCTCCCTGCGCGAAGAGGTGAGCGCCGTGATAGGGGTGGCCCAGCCGGGGGACGAAGTGCTGCTGCGGCTCGAATCCGGCGGCGGCGTGGTGCACGGCTACGGTCTGGCGGCCTCCCAGCTGCAGCGGCTGCGGGATCGTGACATCAAGCTGACCGTGGCCATCGACAAGGTGGCGGCAAGCGGTGGCTACATGATGGCCTGCGTGGCGGATCAGATCCTGGCGGCGCCGTTCGCCATCGTCGGCTCCATCGGGGTGATCGCCCAGTTGCCGAACTTCAACAAGCTGCTGAAAAAGCACGACATCGAGTTCGAGATGCACACCGCCGGCCAGTACAAGCGCACCATCACCATGTTCGGCGAGAACGACGACCTAGGGCGCGAGAAGTTTCGCGAGGAGCTGGGCGCCATCCACGAGCGCTTCAAGGCATTCGTGGCCGAGCACAGACCCAACCTCGACATCGACAAGGTCACCACAGGCGAGCACTGGCTGGCGAGTCAGGCCAAGCAGCTCGGGCTGGTGGACAGCCTCTGCACCAGCGATGACTATCTGCTGGCCCAAGCCAGCCAGCACAAGGTGGTCGGCATTCGCTACAGCAAGCCCAAGAGCCTGACCCAGAAGCTCGGCCAGCAGGCGGCCGTGGCGCTGGAGTCGGGTCTTGGTCGGCTGTGGCAGCAGGGGCCCTGGCGCTGAGGCGCAGTTCAAGGACGGAAAAAAGAGAGCCGGGCACTTGCCCGGCTCTCTTTTTTATAGGGTTGGAGCGCCTTAGCGCTGGAACGGGTAGACGGAACCCAGTTTCAGGATCTGGGTCAGCTCGTCCAGCGCGGTGCGGGACTCCATGACCAGCGCCGGATCGCGCAGGTCGTCCAGCGCCAGGCTGTCGCGGTAGTGTTTCTCCACCCAGGCGTCCAGGCGGGCAAACTGGCCGTCGTTGATGAGGCAGGCCGGGTTGACCGCGGCGAGTTCGGTGTCGTTCATGGCGACCCGCAGTCGCAGACAGGCGGGGCCGCCACCGTTTCTCATGCTCTGCTTCACGTCCATGTAATGGACGTCCTTGATGGGGGTGCCCAGGGTTACCAGCTTGGCCAGATAGGCTGACACCGCCGGGTTGTCGCGGCACTCGGTAGGGGCGATGATCGCCATCTCGCCGGAGGGCAGGGTCAGGATCTGGGTGTTGAACAGATAGGACTTCACCGCATCCTGCACCGACACCTCGGCAGTGGGCACCTCGATGAAGTGCAGCTCGCCGTCACCGAACTTGGTGCGCACCTCGGCCAGCGCCGAGGCGGTGTTGAGGAACGCCTGCTGGTGGAAGAACAGCACGTTCTGGTTGCCCACCGCGATCACATCGTTGTGGAAGACACCCTGATCGATCACGTCCGGGTTCTGCTGGATGAAGACCGCACTCTCGTCCCCCAGGCCGTGCAGGCGGGCGATGGCCTGGCTTGCTTCCAGGGTCTGGCGGGCCGGGTAGCGTTTGGGGGCGGGCTGGGAGACGTCGAAGGCGCTGCGGCCATAGACGAACAGCTCGACCCCGGACTCGCCATAGGCGCGGCACAGCCGGGTGTGGTTGGCGGCCCCCTCGTCACCGAAGTGGTCGTTCTCCGGCAGGTGCTGATGGTGATAGAAGTGGCGGTCGTTGTTGAACACGGCGCGCAGGATGCGGCCGGTCACCTCGGGCTCGAGGGAGCGGTGAAACTTGTTGGTCAGGTTGGCGGGGGTGAAGTGGATGCGGCCATCCTGGGTATCGGCACTGGGGGAGACGGTGGCGGCGTTGGCGGTCCACATGCTGGAGGCCGAGTAGCAGGCGGCCAGTACGGCGGGCGCCTGTTTGGCAGCCAGGGCCAAGACGCTTGCATCGTTGCCGGTGAAGCCGAGGCGACGCAGAGTGGCGAGATCCGGTCGTTCCTGCGGGGCCAGTACCCCCTGCACCATGCCGAGGTCGGTCAAGGCCTTCATCTTGCGCAGACCCTGCTTGGCGGCCTCCTTCGGATTGGACGCTTCCTTGGCATTGTTCTGGGAGGCGACGTTGCCATAGGACAAGCCGGCATAGTTGTGGGTCGGGCCGACTAGGCCGTCGAAGTTGACCTCGAAGTGCTTCATTGAGTACATCCTTTCGATTTTTATATGGGTAGCGGTTCCTTCCGCGCACAATGCTGCGGGATGCAGCCATTATAAGGAGATTTTGTCTTTTGTAACAAGCTGATAACGAAACTGGTTTGTTATGTTACAAGAGCGGTTGGTTATGTCGTTTCCAATATAAAAAGAGGGTGGATATAGCATAAAAATAAAAAAGCGGTTGCTTCCCGCGGCTCGGCTTCGCATTAATAAATAAAGAAGCAAGGTGGTTCGGGCTGCTGGGCAAATTTGCTCACAAGATTGCTTTTTCCCGTCAAATCTCTTATACAGCCCCACAAAACCGCACACCAACCCCGTCGGGTGCAATGAGGATAATAGTTACAGCATGGGCAAATCACTGGTCATAGTGGAGTCTCCGGCCAAGGCCAAGACCATCAACAAATATTTGGGCAAGGACTACGTGGTGAAATCCAGCGTTGGTCACGTGCGCGATCTGCCGACCAGCGGCAGCGCCAGCAACGAGCCCAAAAAACCTGTCATTCGCGGCATCAAGCTGAGCGAATCAGAAAAGGCTGCCAAGGAGCGCAATGCCCTGTTCTCACGGATGGGGATCAATCCGACCGCAGGCTGGCAGGCCAACTACCAGATTTTGCCCGGCAAGGAAAAAGTGGTCAGCGAGTTGCAGAGTCTGGCCGAGAAGGCCGACACCATCTATCTCGCAACCGACTTGGATAGAGAGGGGGAAGCGATCGCTTGGCACCTGCGCGAGATCATCGGCGGCGACGACAGCCGCTACAAGCGCGTGGTGTTCAACGAGATCACCAAGACCGCCATCCAGGAGGCGTTCGCCCAGCCGTCCGAGCTGAACATTCACCGCGTCAATGCCCAGCAGGCCCGTCGTTTCCTCGACCGGGTGGTGGGTTACATGGTCTCCCCGCTGCTCTGGAAGAAGCTGGCCCGCGGCCTCTCCGCCGGCCGGGTACAGTCCGTCGCGGTGCGCCTCATCGTCGACAAAGAGCGCGAAATCAAGGCGTTCGTACCGGTGGAGTTCTGGGATCTCAACGCCGACCTGCTGACCGGTGATAACGCCGATCTGCGGATGGAAGTGGTCAGTCGCAACGGTGCCGACTTCAAGCCGGTGACCCAGGCCGAGACCTTCGCCGCCGTGGCCGCCCTGGAAGGGGTTGACTACAAGGTGGTGAACCGGGAAGACAAGCCGACCGGTTCCAAACCGTCCGCTCCCTTCATCACCTCCACCCTGCAGCAGGCGGCCTCCACCCGGCTGAGCTTCGGGGTCAAGAAGACCATGATGATGGCCCAGCGCCTCTATGAAGCGGGTTACATCACCTATATGCGTACCGACTCCACCAACCTCAGCAAAGAGGCGGTCGAGGCGGTGCGGGAATACATCGGCGAGCAGTATGGCGCGGCCTATCTGCCGGCCGAACCGAACCTGTACGGTGCCAAGGCCAATGCCCAGGAGGCCCACGAGGCGATCCGCCCCTCCAGCGTGCTGGTGACGGCCGAGATGCTGGAAGGGATGGAGCCGGACGCCATGAGGCTCTATGACCTCATCTGGCGTCAGTTTGTCGCCTGCCAGATGACCCCGGCCCAGTACGACTCCTCCACCCTGACCGTCAAGGCGGGTGAGTTCGAGCTCAAGGCGCGTGGCCGCACCCTGCGCTTCGCCGGTTGGACCAAGGCGCTGCCGCCCATGGGCCGCAAGGGTGAAGACAGCCAGCTGCCGGCGGTGACAGTCGGTGAGGTGCTGAAATTGGTCAAGCTGGATCCGCGTCAGCACTTCACCAAGCCGCCCGCACGCTTCACCGAAGCGGCGCTGGTACGCGAGCTGGAAAAACGCGGCATTGGCCGTCCGTCCACCTACGCCTCCATCATCTCCACCATCGTCGACCGTGGTTATGTGCGGGTCGAGAGCCGCCGTTTCTTCGCCGAGAAGATGGGCGAGATCGTCACCGACCGGCTGGTGGAAAACTTCGTCGAGCTGATGAACTACGAGTTCACCGCCAAGATGGAAGACAAGCTCGATGGCATCGCCGAGGGGAGCCTGGAGTGGAAGAAGGTGCTGGACGCCTTCTACGCCGAGTTCACCCAGGAGCTGGAAAAAGCGGATCTACCGGTGGAAGAGGGGGGCATGCGTGCCAACCAGATGGTGCTGACCGACATCGACTGCCCGGATTGCGGCCGCAAGATGGGCATTCGCACCGCCACCACCGGGGTCTTCCTCGGCTGCTCCGGTTACGCCTTGCCACCCAAAGAGCGCTGCAAGAAGACCATCAACCTGGTCTCCGCCGACGAGTTCGTCTCCGCCACCGACGGTGACGAGGCCGAGACCGAGGCGCTGCGCGCCAAGCACCGCTGCGGCGTGTGCGGCACCGCGATGGATGCTTACATCATCGATGACAGCCGCAAGCTGCACGTCTGCGGCCGCAACCCGGATTGCGACGGCTACGAAATTGAAAAAGGCCAGTTCAAGCTCAAGGGCTACGAAGGGCCGAGCATCGAGTGTGACCGCTGTGGATCCGAGATGCAGCTCAAGAACGGCCGCTTCGGCAAGTACATGGGTTGCACCAACGACACCTGCAAGAACACCCGCAAGATCCTGAAAAACGGTGATATCGCGCCGCCGAAGGAAGACCCGGTGCCGCTGCCGGAGCTGAAATGCACCCAGTCCGACGCCCACTTCGTGCTGCGCGACGGGGCCGCCGGTCTGTTCCTGGCTGCCAGCAACTTCCCGAAATCCCGCGAGACTCGTGCGCCGCTGGTGGAAGAGCTCAAGCGCTTCAAGGAGCGCCTGTCGCCCAAGCACCAGTACCTGGCCGATGCCCCGGCGTCAGATCCTGACGGTAACGCCTCCATCGTGCGCTTCAGTCGCAAGACCAAGGAGCAGTACGTGATGACCGAGGTCAACGGCAAGGCGACCGGCTGGACGGCGCACTACGACAACGGCAAGTGGCAGGAGAGCCTGGCCAAGTCGAAGAAGGCGTGATTGCGCGCAGTTCACACTCTGATGAAAGAGGCCCCTTGCTGGGGCCTTTTTGTTTTCGGATGGCGGTATACTGAAACCGCTGCAAGGATGGCAGCGCTGGACACGGAGGTTGTGATGGAGATTAACGAGATCCGGCCGGGAATGACCTGTCTGACCCGGGAAGGAACCGCCTATGTGCTGGAAGTGGACAAGCAGAGTCTGCTGGTGCTGCTGCAGCGGGAGTACGAAACCATCCCGGTGCAGGTGCGCAGCGACGAGATCCTGGCCCCCATCACTCGGTGAGGCGGGCCGCCATCGTCAGAAGGGCAGGAGAAACAGCAGCTCGGCGAGGTCGGGCTGCCACTGCCACTCCTTCATCCTGACCCGCCCGCCAATCACGGGCACCCCCTCCTCCTGCAGCAATCCCGCCTGTCTGTCAAAGCCTGCCGACCCCTTGGGCAGCGATATGGTGCCCGCCGCGCCCAGCACCCTGTGCCATGGCAGTACCTTGTCGGTCTCCCTCAGCACCTTGCCCACCAGCCTGGCCCGGCCTGGCAGTCCCGCCAGATCCGCCACCTGGCCATAGCTCACCACGCGACCGGCCGGGATCAGGGCCAGGATCGCCTCGATGCGGGCAACCTTGTTCAGCGGGGTGGGGGTCGATTCCGTTCTCATGAAGTTGACTCGTCAAAAACAACAGAAGCGCCATTGTGGCGCTTCTGTCGGGTGACTGGCAAATGTGTCAGCCGAAGGTCTGGCTGAGCCCCTTGAGCTGCCTGGCCCGCTCCAGCAGCTCCTGACTGGAGTCGTCGACCTCCTGCATCTTCTGGCTGTTGGCATGGGAGTACTCGGAGATCTGGTGGATGCTGCGGCTGATATCCTCCACCACCGTCTGCTGCTGCTCGGCGGCGGCGGCGATCTGGGTGGAGAACTCGGTCACCAGCTCGATCTCCTGCAGCACGGTATGCAGGCTGCTGGAGCCCTGACGGGTCATCTCGGCGCACTCGCGGGTCTGCTGCAGGTTCTCCTGCATCATCCCCTTCCAGCGGCCCAGGGTGTGCTGGATCTGCTGGATGCTGCCCTGGATCTGCTCGGTCGCCTTGTGGGTGCGGGTCGACAGGGTACGCACCTCGTCCGCCACCACCGCAAAACCGCGTCCCTGTTCGCCAGCCCGGGCCGCCTCGATGGCGGCGTTCAGCGCCAGCAGGTTGGTCTGGTCGGCGATGCCCTGGATCTCTCCCATCACGCTGCCGATCCGCTCCGACTCGCTGGCGAGCTCCACCGCCGAGTTGAAGGCCAGCTCCGCCTGTCTGGCGAGCTGCTCGATGCGCTGCTCGGTCTGGGCCAGCTGCTTGTCCGTGTGCTGGCAGCGGCTGCGTGCCTCGCTCACCTGACCGTTGGAGTCCTGGATGTTGCGGGCAATCTCGTGGGCCGTGCTGGCCATCTGGGTCATGGCGGCGGCCATCTGCTGGGTCTGGGCATCCTGTTCGTTGATATCGAGGCAGGCCTGATGGGAGGCCTGCTTCAGGTTGCTGGCCAGGGCCTGCAGCGGGTTGGTCGCATCGTTGACCCGGCCTAGCACGGTGCGGATGCGGGCCTGCAGCATCTTGATGTGAAAATCGGCGATGGCGCCGGGGCCGTCACCTGAGTAGACCAGCCGGGTCAGGCTGTCATATTCGCGGCCCAGCTGCTGCAGATAGAGTGGCAGGGCGAAGAGCTCGCGCCAGTAGGCACCGCCGATGAGCAGCAGGGGCAGCAGCATCAGCAGGGCTGTCGTCGGACCCTGGCTGCTGGCGGCCCAGCCCACCAGGCCGAGCAGCAGCAGGGCGATGGCCGGTGCGCGCACCCTGGCAAGGGCGGGGAGGCGGCTGCCGGTACCACGCTCGGCCTTGAGCAGGGCCTGGTAGGCCTGGCCGGCGATGTGCTTGAGCTGGGGATCCGGCTTGCAGCGCACCGACTGGTAGCCGCTGATCCGGTTGCCCTCGTAGATGGGGGTCACATAGGCGTCGACCCAGTAGTAGCGGCCATCCTTGCAGCGGTTCTTCACCATGCCACGCCAGGGCTTGCCCTCCTTGAGGCGGGCCCAGAGATCGGCGAAGGCCGCCTTGGGCATGTCTGGGTGGCGCACCAGGTTGTGGTTGTGGCCGACCAGCTCGTCGACCGAGTAGCCGGCGATGCGGCAGAAGGCGGGGTTGGCGTAGGTGATCACCCCGCGCAGATCCGTGGTGGAGACCAGTTGTTCGTCGGCAGGAAACTCCACTTCGCTGTCCAGGGTATGGACGTCTCTGCGGGCCATAGGAATACGCTCCGATGTTCTTGTTGATAACTTTGTCGTTGTTATTGTGGCAGATCTGGAGATGGCCGCAGGCTCGCGCCAGCAGGCGGCAGACCGGCTTCATAGGGGGCTGAATTTTGCCAACAATGGCGGATGAATGGTAGGGGTAAGTTGATGTTTTGTTGGTTAATCGTAAAAAAAAGGCGGCCATCAGGCCGCCAAGGAAAAAAGATAACACTACCTCTGCGGTACCCGGTAACGCACCTGGAGCTGGTCGAGGATCTGCAGCTGGCCCGGCAGACGGGCGGCGAAGTGCTCCCACCCCTTGCGGGCGGGGGCGCTCCAGGCCACCTCGGCGGTCGCCAGCATGCGCGGGAACAACATATAGTCGAGACGATCGCGAGAGGTGATCAGTTCCGACCATAAGGGGCTCAGCACCCCCAGGATGTTATCGTTGGCATGGAAATCGGCTGGGGCCGGGTCGCACGCGTAGACCTGCGCCAGATTGAGGGTGCCCGCCCAGTAGAGGCCGGGTTCCTGGATGTCCTGACTCCAGGCAAGGTCCAGATAGAGGTGCTGGGCCGGCGCCATCACCACCGGATAACCCGCAGCGGCCGCGTCGAGCCCGGCCTGGAAGCTGGTCCAGGCGAAGATGGTGGCGTCCCGGCTCACCTTGTCGCCGTGCAAAATCTCCTCCCAGCCCAGCATCCGCTTGCCCTTGCCGGCCAGGTAGTGCTGGCAGTGGCGCAGAAGGTGGCCCTGCAGCTCGCGGCAATCCTGATAGCCCTGCTGCTTCATCAGTTGCTGGCAGGCGGGGCTGTCGGTCCAGACCCCGCTGGGCACCTCGTCCCCCCCCATGTGCACCAGCGGCCCCGGGAACAGCTCGCACACCTCGTCCATCACGGCTTCCAGGAAGCGATAGGTGCCGGGCAGCGCCGGGTTGAGCACGTTGTCGTCAAAATATTGCACCGACAGGTAGCGGGAGCGGTCGGCCTCCTCCACCAGCAGTTCGGGCAGCGCCTTGATGGCGGCGTGGCAGTGACCGGGGATGTCAATTTCCGGAATGATGGTGATGCCAAGCCCGGCGCCGTAGGCCACCAGCTCGCGCACCTCGCTCTGGGTGTAGTAGCCGCCATAGGGCTCGGGGCCGCCGCTCAGCTGGGGCCCGACGGCCAGGCCGTGGCCGCGCCAGGCGGCCAGTTCGGTCAGCTGGGGGAAGGCCTTGATCTCGAGCCGCCACCCCTCGTCATCGGTCAGGTGCCAGTGGAAGCGATTGAACTTGTAGAGGCTCATCAGCTTGAGCAGGCGCTTGAGGGTGGCGAGGGAGTGAAAGTGGCGGGCACAGTCGAGAAATATGCCGCGAAAGCCGAAGCGCGGCGCGTCGCTGAGCTCGATGCAGGGCAGGCTCTCGCCGTGCTGCAGATACCACTGGGCCAGGCTGACGAGGCCATGGCGCCAACCTGCCTCGCCGCCGGCGGCAATCACTATCTCCTCCGGGGTGATGGTGAGCCGGTAGGCCTCCTGGCCCAGACCGCTTTCAACCAGCCGGATCTCGGCGTCGTGATCCTGCGCCAGCGCGAGCCCGGTCAGCTCGTTGAAGTGGGCCAGCAGCGGGCCGAGCAGGGGGCTCGGGCCGCTGACGTGGGCGCGCTCCGCCAGCCGGAAGTTGCCCTCCAGCAGCAACAAGCGATCCGGCTGGGGCACTATGCCGGCGAGGGGCTCCACCTCGGGCAGATCCGGCGCCGCAGTGGCGGATTGCACCAGACCCAGCTCTTCGCCGGTCAGCACCACCGGCATCAGCTGGGGGCCGCTGCTGGCCCGGGGAAGGCTCAGGAAGAAGCCGCGCGGCATGTCGGAGAGGCGCTTGATGGGGGTGCTGCGACAGCAGAAGCGCAGCTCGCTGGTTCCTGCTTGCGGGATCAAGACCTTGTAGCTGCCGCTCTGGCGCTCCAGCTCCCCTCCCTCGACCGAGCTGGGGTCGATGTGACGGGCCAGGCAGAAGTGGAGCTTCCAGGGGGCATCTGGCAGCTGGCTCAGGCTGAAACGAAACCAGACGTCGTCACCATCGCGTCGGTCGACCTGGGTGTGAATCAGGGGTGCGGACATGAAAACTCCTTCGGTTGCACGAGCAAGGGGCCGGCCGCCCTGGTGAAGGCGGCTGGCGATGGTTGAGGGGAGGGCGTGCCGGTGCTGGCCTGGTTCGCCCGGTTCAGGAGTGCAGGCATGGCAGCGCCTCCGTCTTGGCAAACAAGATGGCCCCCTCCAGTGCGTCGGCAGCGGGGCTGACCAGCGGCAGGTGCGCCAGACGGGGGGCGAGGCGCATGCCGATGCCGCCGAGCAGGGCAATCCGGTCGGCGCCCAGCTGGCGCATCCCCTCCAGCAGGATGGCCAGCTGCTGGCAGGTCTCCTCCAGCAGCTGGCAGGCGAGCTCGTCGCCGTCGCTGGCGGCATCGAATACCCAGGGGGCGAAGCGGCCGTAGTCGGCGGGGATGGCGCGGGCGGCCCAGCGTACCACCTCGGCCTGATCCCGTTTGAAGTGATCGAGCAAGCGGATGGCGAGCGTGCTGGGGGGCAGGATGCCGTCGTGGCAGAGCAGGGATTGCTGGATGGCGCGCAGCCCCAGCCAGGCGCCACTGCCCAGATCCGAGATGGGAAAGCCGCGGCCGGAGCAGGTGTACAGCTGGCCGTGGCGATAGATGAGCCCGGCCGAGCCGGTGCCGGCGATGAGGATGGCCCCCTCTTCGCCGCCAAAGGCGCCCAGGCAGGCCCCGAAGGCGTCGGAGGTGAGCCGCACGCTCGCAAAGGGGAAGGGCATGGTCAACATGGCGTGATAGCAGTCGGCCAGCTCGGCGGAGGCGAGCGCCAGCCCGACCCCCATCCGTTGCTGGGCATCCTCAGCCAGCTCGGCCTCGATACGGGCCTGCTCGATGGCGGCCAGCACGTTGCTGTGGGCGAGTGCGATGCCGAGCTCCAGATTGGAGCCGGCGGCGCGCCCCTCGCCGAGCAGCTTGCCGGCCCGATCCCGAATGCGGGCACGGGTGTGGGTGCCGCCACCATCCACCCCGACCCAGTACTCAATCATGACGGCCTCCCTGGTCATTTGGAGCACTCAGGGCATTTTGCCAGCTGATGGCCGGGGCAAACCAGGCGGAATGTATGGAGGATCCACGGCTCTCCCCACTACCAATGATGTTCGAGTCTCTTTCAATCATGGGAGCCTCCGAGGGCGCTCTGCCAGCTGATGGCCAGGGCAAACCAGGCGGCGTGCGGGATCCACTGCTCCCCCCAGCGCCAGTTCTGATCCAGTCGATCCTTGTAAGCCTCGGGGATAAAGGCCACCTCGTTTTCGTCATCAAACCCTGAGGTGATGCCGTTGCAGATCCCCCCCAGCGCATTGGGATAACCGGCGGTGTAGGCGGGGTTGTTGCTGCCATGGCCCGCCAGCATGCAGGCGTTGAAGGGGTTTTTCCCCAGGATCCAGTCGAGCTGGTGCTGGCCGAAGGTGCGCAGCAAGCGGCTCTGGTGCGGCAACTGGGCGGCGGCGGCAAACGCCATGGCGGCCAGCGAGGCGAGGCGAGCGTTCTCCCCCTGCCACCAGTAACCCGACTCGTTGTGGTGGGGCATAAAGAAGCTGACGCGGGGGGCTTCGCCAACCCCTTTCACATACTGGCGGGCGAGGGCAAACGGGTTGCCGGGGCGGGCACAGAGCGCCAGCTCGGCGGCCAGCGCCTGCTCGATCACCCGCTGCACCGCGCTCTTGCGCTCCCAGTCCGGCTCGATCCCCACGTATTCCAGCAGGGCCAGCACCGGCAGGCCCGCCTCGGCGGCGTGGTAGTAGGGGCGCGCGCCATCCTCGTTGGCGGCCCAATAGTGGCCGAGCTCAGGGTGAGGGCGCTGGCGGGCGCAGAGCTTGTCGGCCCGCTCTCTGGCCTCTGCCAGCCACTCTGGGCCCAGGGTGCGGGTCAGCTCCACCGCCGCCAGCAGGGCGCAGTAGTCGTCGATGATGTTTTCGACCCCGTCATCCAGATAGGCAAGGTTGTGCTCGCGCAGGTGCAGGTAGCCGCGTCTGGCCGCTTCGGCGTAGCGGCTGGCATCGAAGTCGCCGCTGACGCTCTCGCGGGCGGCGCGGGCGAGCGCGGCGATGGCCATGCCGCCCCCTTGACGGAAACCCGCCTGCCAGTTGGCGGACTTGAGCCCCTGCTGGGTGGCGTAGGCGCACAGCTCGCGCTGCTCGGGATCCTTGCTCCACTTGTCGAACAGGGTCATGTAGAAGAAGCCCGACTCATCCTGCATCCGGCAGAGAAAATCGGCGCCGTGCAGCGCCTCGTCGTTGAGCCGCTTGCAGAGGTTGACCCCGTCGATGTCGCGGCGCGGGGCCAAGAGCTCGCGGCATTTGAGCAGGGCCCAGACCACCATGGGGGTCTGCTGGGGGTTGAGGTAGTTGGCGTAGGAGAGGTGGCTCAGGTATTTGCTCATGTCGCCGCTGGCATCGAACCAGCCGCCGTGCACGTCCCGGCGCAGGTCGGTGCCAAACAGACGAGCGCTGCGGTCGGCCCGATCGAAGGCGCCGCTGGCACGCTGTCCCTTGAAGTAGTGGATGACGTCGGAGAGGCAGCAGCTGGCCAGCAGATCGGGGCCGATGGCAAAGCGGGTAGAGCGGACAATGCCTTGGGCGGTGATCGCCTCCAGCCGATAGTGGCCTGGCTCTTGGAATGCCGAGAAGTCGGCGCGCCAGTAAGCACGGCCCTGCCAGCCGGGGACGCTGCCGGTCGCTTGCAGCGGAGTTTCAAACAGGATCTGGCCATCACCCTGGCGTTGCAGCCTGACATAGCCGCCGAGATCATGGGCGGGGGTGGCTTGTAGCAGGGCGATCTTCTCCCCGTCGCACGGGTAACCCACCTGATTGATCAAGAGTTCCATCGAGGTATTACTCCTGTGGTTCACCGACAGGCGGTGAGGCACATCACGGGGCCATGGCCGCCCCGTATCGAGGCATGGCCGGACACTGCTGTCCGGCCGGTTCAAGGCTCACCCTCACTCGTAGAGGTAGCAGCGCACAAAGTGGTTGTCGGCAAGCTTGCTGACGGGGGGCAGGGTCTCCTTGCAGCGCGGCATCGCCTGATTGCAGCGCCCGGCGAAGGGGCAACCGCAGGATTCCGGCGTCCAGAGCGGGATCTCCCCCTTGCGGCCCCCCTCCAGCTCGGCGTGGATGCTCTTCTCGGGGTCGGGCACCGCCGAGATGAGCAGCTGGGTGTAAGGGTGCTGGGGGTGGTGCAGGATCTCGTCCACCTCGCCCCACTCCACCATGTGCCCGACGTACATTACCGCCAGATCCTCGGCCACGTAGCGGGCGGTGGCGATGTCGTGGGTGATGTAGAGCATGGAGACGCCGAGTTCGTCCTTCATCTGCTCCATCAGGTTGAGGATGCCGATGCGAATGGAGACGTCGAGCATGGAGGTGGGCTCGTCCGCCAGCACCACTTCCGCCTCCACCGCCAGGTTGCGGGCGATGTTGACCCGCTGGCGCTGGCCGCCGGAGAGCTGGTGCGGGTACTTGGCCGCAGTCGCCTTGGCAGGGGTGAGCCCCACCTTCTCCAGCAGGCCATAGACCATGTCGGGCAGATCTTTCTTGTCGATCACCTTGCTGTGCAGCAGCAGGGGGCGGGCGATGTGGTGGTAGATGGTGTGGGTCGGGTTCAGCGAACCGAACGGATCTTGCCACACCATCTGTACGCTCTGACGGTAGTCGAGCAGGGCGGTGCCCTTGTTGAACTCCTCCAGATCGCGGCCGCGATAGAGGATGCGGCCGCCGGAGAGCTTGTACATCTTGGCGATGATCTTGGCGATGGTGCTCTTGCCGGAGCCGGACTCTCCCACCACCGCCAGGGCGCGGCCCCGGTGCAGGTTGAAGGTGATGTCCGAGAGGGCTCGCATCTTGCCGCTCTTGATGGCGTTGGAGTTGACGGGGAAGTCCTTGTAGAGGTGCTGGACTTCGATGATGGGGGCGTCGGTTTTGGCGATTTGCATGACAGACATCCTTAACAGCCAGCGGCCTTGTCCAGATAGATCAGGGGATCTTGTTGCTCATCCTGCGCCTCATAGAGGTGACAGGCGGTTTGTTGGCCGGGGCGGATCTCGGCGAGCTTGGTGTATTGCTGACGGCAGCGCTCATGCACCCTGGCGCAGCGTGCCTGAAAGCGGCAGCCCACCGGCACCTCCAGCAGGTTGAGCGGGGTGCCCGGGATCCCCTCCAGCACCTTCTTGGGCCCGTGCAAGGGCGGGAAGGAGTTGCCGAGCCCCCTGGTATAGGGGTGCAGCGGCGCGGTCAGGATCGCCTTGGCCGGCGCCACCTCCACCAGTTCACCGGCGTACATGATGCCGATGCGATCGCAGAACTCGACCATCAGCGAGAGGTCGTGGGTGATGAAGAGGATGGAGAAGTTGAACTTCTCTTTGAGCGCATAGACCTTCTGCAGGATCTCCCGCTGCACCACCACGTCGAGCGCCGTGGTCGGCTCGTCCATGATCAGCAGCTCGGGGTTGAGCGCCATGGCGATGGCGATCACCAGCCGCTGGCGCATGCCGCCGGAGAACTGGTGCGGGTAGTCCTTGAGCCGGCTCGGGTGGATGTCGACGATGGCGAGCAGCTCCTGGGCGCGCTTGATCGCCTCATAGCGGGTGAGCCCCGGGTTGTGGGCCAGCAGCACGTCGCAGAACTGCTCCTCCATGCGCAGCACCGGGTTGAGCGCGTTCATGGCGGACTGGAACACCACCGACACCTGCTGCCAGCGGTAGCTGCGCAGCCGCTCATCGCCGTAGTGGAGGATGTTCTCCCCCTTGAACAGGATCTCGCCGCCGCTGATGTAGGCGGGCGGCTTGTGCAGCCGCGCCACCGAGAAGGCGACGGTGGACTTGCCGCAGCCCGACTCGCCGGCCAGGCCAAACACTTCACCGGGGGCGATGTCGAAGCTGACCGAGTTGACGGCGCGCACGTCGCCGTTCTCGGTGATGTAGTCGACGCAGAGGTTGCGTACCGACAGCAGGGGTTGTTGCGATCTCATGCTGTCTTCTCCTGTACGGCCGGTACCGGCGTGGTGACGGGGGCGGCGAGTTTCTTCCAGCGATTGAGCCCCTTGTGGGAGCGCAGCTGCGGGTTGGCGATTTCGTCGATGGCAAAGTTGAGCAGGGCCAGACCGGCACCGAGCGTTGCGATGGCGAAGCAGGGGGCCAGGATCTCCCACCAGGCGCCGACCAGGATGGCGCTCGAGGTCTGGGCGTTGTAGAGCATGATGCCCCAGCTCACGACTGTGGGGTCGCCAAGGCCCAGGAACTCCAGGGTCGCCTCGGTGACGATGGCGTAGATGATGGAGCCGATGAAGCTCACCCCGATGATGGAGATGAGGTTCGGCAATATCTCCACCAGGATGATGCGCCAGGCCGGCTCCCCCAGCACCTCGGCGGCGATGACGAACTCTTTCTCGCGCAGGGCCAGGGTCTGGGCGCGGATGACCCGCGCGCCATAGGCCCAGGAGGTAAAGCCTATGATGAGGGCGATCACCGCCGGTGACGCCTCCCCGATGAAGCTGGCCAGCACCAGCAATAGAGGGAGGTTGGGGATCACCAGCACCACGTTCATCAGGAAGGTGAGGCACTCGTCCACCAGGCCGCCGAAGTAGCCGGCGGTGATGCCGATGGCGACGGCGAGGGCGCACACCAGCAGGCCCGCGCTGAAGCCCACCATCAGGGAGATGCGGGCGCCGTTGGTGAACTGGGCCCAGATGTCGTGGCCCATGCGGGTGGTGCCCATCACGAACTCGGTGCTGGGGGGCTGGTGGGGGCGGGCCACCCGCTTGGTCGGTTCGTTGCCGGCCAGAATGGGGGCGAACAGGGCCATCAGCACGAAGCTGACCACGATGAAGAGGCCGCAGGCGGCCTTCTTGTTGCCCAGCAGGATTTTCAGAATAGTCGGCATGCGCATCTTATTTGCCTCCGGTACGCAGACGGGGATCCAGGAAGACGTAGAGCACGTCGGCCAGGAAGTTGAAGCTGAGCATGGTGATGGTCATGATGAGCAGCTGCCCCTGAATGAGCGGGTAGTCGCGGGCCAGAATGCCCTGATAGAGGGTCAGGCCCAGGCCGGGATAGTTGAAGATCACCTCGGTGATGAGGGATCCGCCGATGACGAAACCGAGCGCCATGGAGAGGGCGGTGACGCTCGGCAGGATGGCGTTGCGGGCGCCGTAGTTGAAGATCACCCGGTTGCTGGAGAGCCCCTTGGCCTTGGCCATGGTGATGTAGTCCTCGCCCAGCAGGTTGATCATGTTGTTGCGCATGGTGATGAGAAAGCCCCCCACCTGCACCATGGCCAGGGTGCCCACCGGCATGATGGCGTGGGTCAGGATGCTCTTGATGTGCTCCCAGCCCCAGTCGGGGGTGATCTCCGGGCTGTAGGCGTAGCCGATGGGCAGCCACTCCAGGCTCACCCCGAACAGGAAGAGCGCCAGCAGCGAGATGACCACAGGTGGAATGGCCTGCATCACCAGGGTGAGCGGGGAGAGGATGCTGTCGAGGCGACCGCCCCGGTGCCAGGCGGCGAAGATGCCGACGATGGAACCGATGGAGAAGCTCAGAATGGTGGAGGTGCCCACCAGAAACAGGGTCCAGCCGATGGCGCGGCCGAGTACGTCGGCGACCGGTTGGGGGTAGTAGCGCACCGAGGTGCCGAGATCCCAGGTGAAGACGCTCTTCACATAGGTGAGAAACTGGGTGCCGATGGGGCCGTCCACGAAACCGAAGGTGGCCTTGAGGGCCTCCAGCGCGGCGGGTTCCATCATGGCGCCGGCCCGGGCAAACATGACGGAGACGGGGTCCCCCGGCATGGCTCTGGGCAGCAGGAAGTTGATGGTGGCGGCCACCAGAAAGGCGACCAGATAGAAGGAAAAGCGTCTCAGTATGAATCCCATGATGATACCTTTTACTGCTGGTCCGCCCCGCGCCGGGCATAGTTACCCCAACCCCGGCAGAGCCGGGAGATAAGGGGAATGGGCGGGGAAGAGGGCCCCCCGCAGGGGGCCGGGATTGATTAGCTGTTCGGCTTGAGTGACAACACGTGCAGCAGACGCTCCGGGGTGTCCGGGTGAACCTGCGGCTTGGCGACCGGGTTGTCGGCACTGAACCAGCCGTGGAAACGCTTGGTGCTGTATTCGTACCAGGTCGGGTTGTTGAATACCGGGATGATGGTCTGGTTGGCACCGACCCTGTCCTGGATCTCGAACATGATCTCCTTCTGCTTGGCGGCATCGGCGGTCTGGGTAAAGTCGTCGATCAGCTTGTCGAGCGCCGGATCCTTGTAGCGGGGCGCCGCGAAGCGGTTGCCGCGCTCACCCATGTTGCGGGAGTGGAAGGCGGTCTCGAAGTACTTGTGCGGGTTGGCACCGGCAAAGTAACCCTGCAGGGCGACGTCGAAGTCACCGGTGATCAGGTTTTCGGTCCAGACGGTGGCTTCCGGGGTGGCGGTCTTGGCGTTCAGGCCCAGTGCCTGCAGCCCTTCCACGCCGATCTGGGCGGTGTTGACCCAGTCGGTCCAGCCATTCGGTACCAGCACCTTGAACTCGATCTTCTGGCAGGTGGGGGTGTCGAGGAACTTGTCGCCGTCACAATCCTTGTAGCCGGCCTGTTTCAGCAGGGCCTTGGCGCCTTCCAGATCGAACTTGTTGTACTTGCCGTACTTCTTGTCCACTTCCGGGTTGTTCCAGGAGTCGAACGCCTTGCCGAGCCCTGACGGGTACTCGTTGACGGTCGGGTAACCGTAGCCCGCGATGTCCACCATGGACTGGCGGTCCATGGCCATGGAGAAGGCGCGGCGGAAGTTGACGTCGTTGAAGGCTTCGTGGTTGCCCGGTTTCTTGGCCTGGAAGTTGACGTTGAACGCCACCGTGCCGGAGGCCGGGAACCAGTACTTGTTGTTCTTCGGATCGTTGCCGACGTAGAGACGCTCGATGTCCGGCACGAAGGAGCCGAACCAGTCCACGTCACCTTTCATCACCGCGGCCAATACCTGGTCGTTGGTGGCCATCTGCGGCATGCGCAGGCAGTCGATGGAGAGGTTGGCGTTGTCCCAGTAGTGCGGGTTGCGGCACTGGGTGTAGAGCTGGGCGGAGAAGTTGTCCACTTCGGTGAAGGGACCGGTGCCGACCGGCTTGTCGTTGGTGAAGGCGACCGGGTCTTTCACCGATTTCCACTGATGCTCCGGCACGATGGGCACCAGCACCAGGTCGTTCACCACGTTGGTGTTGACGTCGGTCAGGTCGAACTTGATCTTGTTGGGAGCCAGCTTCTCGACGCTCTTGATCTGGGTCCAGATTGAGCGCTCGTCCAGCGCCTTGTTGGCCTTGACCAGGTTGAAGGAGAAGAGGACGTCATCGGCGGTAAAGGGCTGACCATCCGACCACTTCACCCCGTCACGCAGATCGAAGGTGACGGACTTGAGGTCCTTGCTGAACTCGAAGTGGGTGGCCAGACGATAGACGGGCTTGCCGCCCTGCATATCGTTGAAGATCACCAGAGGTTCATAGATGAAGTGACGGGTGGTGTGCAGCAGGCCCGCCTGCAGGAAGGGGTTGAAGTTCTTGACCCACGCGGTTTCCTGTTGTGCGACCAGGGTCAGCACCGTCTTGTTGTCCGCCGCCATGGCGTTGCCGGCTGCGCCGGCAAGCATCATGGTGCCCAGCATTACAGCAGTAGAGATTTTGGATACTTTGGCAAGCATATTATTTCCTTTCTTATTTATATTCCTTGTTTGGATTTGAGCACCGACTTCGCATGCTGGGGAGGTCGGCCCTCAATGTTGGTCAGGTTTTTCACCCTTGTAGTTGTGTCATCCAACGTCCCTAGCAAAGCAGAGTTAACAGGAAAACAACAACTGTTCAGATCGTCGATATCGTAAAAATCGGCGCTATCACGTCAATTTCGTCAAAATGGCTTTTAACTCGATTTAAATCATGAGGTTATGTTAATTGCTCTGACGTAATAAGTCCCCGTCAATCTGCCTCTCATGACAATTGTGTGAATTGGATCGGCTCTCGTTTTGACGTGGTGAACGGGCTTAATTTTGCACAAAAAAAAACCGCCCCGCCAAGTGTGAGCCAGGGCTCAGATTGGAGATGGGGGCGGGGAGGGGATGCGCTAGCTCTTGCGGGTGGCGAGCTGGCGCAGGGTCTGGGCGCTGTGGTGCAACTGCTGGCGCTGGGCCTCGTTGAGCGGGCCGTGGCTGAGCACGTATTCGGCGGTGGCGACCACCGTCTTCCAGCGCGGCGCCTTGGGCAGGGTGTCCAGGCTCAGGTACTTGTCGAGGGTGCGGGTCTGCGGGCTGGAGCGGTCCATGTAGACCCGCCACAGCTTGCTTTTCTCGGCCAGCACTATCTTGCCCTTGCCGGTGCTCTGCTGCCAGGCATCCAGGGTCAGCCGCATGGTGTCCACCAGGGCGCGGCGCAATGGCTCGTCATCCTGCTGGCGGATGAGGTCGTCGGCGAGCGAGCGGAACTCCCCGCCCAGCCGGCTCAGCTCGCCCAGCAGCTGACCATCCTCGATGATGGCCTGGCGTGACAGGCTCTTGAGGGCATTCTCCAGCGCCATCACCCGGTTTTCGTCGGGCCGCGACTCTGTGCTGAGGGCCAGCGCGTAGGCGGCCTGCCCCCCCAGACTGATGGGCAGGGCGCGGGCGTTGAGCTCGTCCCTCTGACCCGCCACCAGAAACGCCAGCGACTGTTCCTGGCCGGCCTGCAGCCCGGGCCACTGGCTGGCCAGCGGGCTGGCCAGCCAGTCGTCCAGCGGCTGCCCCTCCATGGCCTCCGGCTCCTGGCCCAGCAGGCGAGCCAGCACCCGCGAGGCGAACAGCACCGTGCCCTGACCATCGATGAACACCATGGGATCGGCCCCCTCGCCGAGCAGGGCCAGCAGCCGCTGCTGATCCTGATGCAGCTGCTCCTGCAGTACCAGCCGGTGCTCTATCTCCTGTTTGAGCAGGCGGTTCTCCACCAGAGAGGCGCGCCCGGCGCTCGCCTCCAGCAGGGCCCTGACCCGGGCGAACAGCTCCTCCTTGCAGAAGGGTTTCACCAGATAGTCGTTGGCGCCGGCGTTGAAACCCTCCTCGATATCCTTGGGCTGGTTGAGGGCGGTGAGCAGCAGCACCGGCAGCTTCTCCTTGGGATGCTGCTCCCGCAGCCGGCGGCAGACGTCGAAGCCGGAGAGGGTCGGCATCATGACGTCCAGCAGTATGAGGTCGACCGGCTCCTGGGCCAGCTTGGCCAGCGCGTCGTGGCCGTCGCTGCTGGGCAGGATGCGATAACCGCAGGGCTGCAGCAGGTGGCGCAGTATGTGCAAATTGATGGGCTCGTCGTCCACCACCAGGATGAGGGGCGCATCCTCGGGCGGTGGGGGGAGGTCATCGCTCTCCCACTCCGGCAGGGCGAGCGGCTGCTGGCGCACCAGCTGATGCTCTATCTGGCGGCTGTCTAGGGTCAGACTGCCGGCCTTGCCGCTGGCGAGCGGCAGGGTGAAGGCGAAGGTGGAGCCGACGCTCGGCTCGCTCTCCACGAACAGCTCGCCCCCCATCAGGTGCACCAGCTGGCGGGTGATGGAGAGGCCGAGGCCGGCCCCCTGCTTGCTCACCTCCGGGCTCATTTGAACCAGCGGCTCGAAGATGTGCTCCAGGTGATCCCTGGCGATGCCGATGCCGGTGTCGGTCACCCGGATGTGCAGGAAGTTGCCCTCCACCAGGGCGCTTAGCACCACCTTGCCCTGTGGCGTGTACTTGATGGCGTTGCCCACCAGGTTGTAGAGCACCTGTTCGAGCCGCTGCTCGTCCGCCAGCACAGGCGGCAGCTCGGCCGGGGTTTTGTCCACCAGGGTGAGGGGTTTGGCCTGCACCAGGTGCTGGCAGAGATCCAGCACCAGCCGGATGACCCCCTTGGAGGAGACCGGCTGGGGGTGGATCTCCAGCTGGCCGTAGCGCATCTGGTGGTAGTCCAGCAGATCGTCCACCAGCCGCGCCAGGCCGTCGGCACTCTTGATGATGAGCCCCAGCTGTTTCTGCTGCCCTTCGGTCAGATCCTGCTGGCTGGCGAGCATGGACTCGGCCATCCCCTTGATGCCGTGAATGGGGGTGCGCAGCTCGTGGGAGGTGTTGGCCAGCAGTTCATCCTTGAGCTTGTCCGCCTGCTGCAGGCTGAGGTTCTGCTTGTGGGTCAGCTTGACCTGCTGCTGCAGCTCCTGGGTCTGGCGCTCGATGAGCTCGATCTTGTCCTTCACCGAGCGCTGCATGTGGCGAAACGCCTGGGCGAGCCGGTCGATGTCGTCATCGGTGCGGGCGATGGCGATGGGGTGATCCAGGGCGCCGTCGGCCACCTGCTCGGCGGCGGCGGTGAGAGAGCGCAGCGGCGCCGTGATGGAGTGGGAGAGCCAGCGGGAGAAGAGGATCAGCAGCAGCAATGAGCCGGCCCCCAGCAGGATCACCAGGGTCTCCAGCTGGCGGATGGGGCGATAGGCCTCGCTGGTGGAGATCTCGGCAATGAAGGCCCACTCGGTGTCGAACACCTTCACCTGGGTGTAGGCGGCCAGCACCTCGTCCTCGTGGTAGGAGCGAAACAGCCCGACCCCCTGCTCGCCGGAGAGCGCCTTGACCACCAGCGGGGTCTGCAGCGGCCGGAAGTTGGGGCTGAAGCTGTTCTCCACGCTGAACTCGGGCGCCAGCCAGGCGTTGGCGCGCATCCGTTTGTCCGGGCCGATGAGGATGGTCTCGCCGGTCGCACCAAGCCCCTCCCGCTCCGCCATGATCTGGTTGAGCTTGTCCGGCAGCAGCTCGAAGATCACCACGCCGCGCACATAGTCGTACTGCATCACGGGGGCGGCCATGTAGGCGACCACCTGGCCGGTCAGCTCGTTGCGGCCAAAATCGGTGAACTCGAAGATCTGCTGCGGCTTCTGGCCGCCGTCGAGGCGCCGCTTGATCTTGGCGAAGGTCTGGCCCAGGCCACTCGATTGGTAGGGACCGGAGAGCAGGTTGGTGGCGAAGTTGGCGCGCTTGGTGACCGAATAGACCACGTCGCCGTTGAGGTCGATCAGGAAGATGTCGCTGTAGTTGGACTTGCGCACCATGTCGGCGTAGCCGCGGTGAAAGCGCTGATGCACCCGGCCATACATCTCGTCCGCCAGGATCAGGGCACTGATGGAGGGTTCGATGTCGGGGGTGTTGTCAGGCTTTTGCAACTGATCCCAGGAGCCCGGTACATAGCGGGCCTGGGCGCGGGCGCGGGCCTCCTGCGGCGTGGTGCCGAGTTTCTCGAAGGCGCCGGTGAAGCCGTAGAAGCGACCGATACTGTTGCCGGCAAAATCCTGCTGGGAAAAGTTGATGATCTGCTGTTTGAGGTTGCCGAAGTAATCTTCCAGCTGGCTCTTCTTGATGTTGCGAACGGAAACCAGATGGTTGGAGGTCTGGGTGGTGAGATCCTTGCCGTGGCTATAGAGGAAAAACAGGGTGACAACCAGGAAGGGCACCATGGCCAGCATAAAAAATGCCAGCATCAGCTGCGGCCTGAGTCCACGAGGCTTGAAGATCCATTTCATCGGGAGATTTTCAATTGAGAATCCGGTTACTAACCGCCGCAAGTCTCTGATTAAAGGCTAATCATTTCAATGACTTTATCTTGAATTCGCCTGCTGGGTCACAGCCTGGCGCGTTTTTTTTGGGCAAGCCGTCTAAACCCTGAGCAAACAGCACGAGAAAGGGCTGAAAGTGAGAAAAAAGGGTTGTGCCTCTGCTCGGGGTACGTATAATGCGCCTCGTTGTCAGGCAACTGGCACGCAAGCAGTAATGCGGGAATAGCTCAGTTGGTAGAGCACGACCTTGCCAAGGTCGGGGTCGCGAGTTCGAGTCTCGTTTCCCGCTCCAATTTTCCATGGCACCAATCATGGATATCACTTTCAAGGCAATGCCTTGTCAGCATGGCGCGTTAGCAAAGCGGTTATGCAGCGGATTGCAAATCCGTTTAGTCCGGTTCGACTCCGGAACGTGCCTCCATCTTCTCCCTGTCTGAATTTCCCGATATCGACCGTTTCGTGCGGCGCTTTGTCGTATCAGTATCCCTGCTGCAGCAACAGCTGTTCGCAACCCTGCTGTTGCCACTCCCGCTCCAGATAGCGGTTTACCTGTGTCAGGTCCTGTCCCCGGTACTGAAACTGCACTTCGGCCGAGTGTTCGGTCACATCCATCATCTTCTGTTTCAACTGACCGCACTGCCACAGGCTGACGGTGGGGGCCCCCTTGTAGGCCAGGGTGATGCTGTCGTCCCGGTTGAGCTGCCAGTCCTGCCATTCTGACCAGATCAGCAGGCCCAGGATCCCTATGATCGCCATTTCTGCGGGTTTCATCGCCTTGACTCCATGTTGACTACCAACTCATTAAATCTGGTCAAACACGGCCGCTTTGCCAGCTTTTGTTGCCTGTAAGTTAATGGATGTAACCCAATTTCACTTTGTGGCTTTTAAGGGCGTTTTTTGCGAAAAAATGGGATTCCTGGTGTAGTAATCCTACAAATTGTGGAGTAATCTTTGCTCAGTGGTCTTACCAGTGAGGAGTGCTATCATGTTTCATCCCTATTCCCTTACTCAGATAATTCTTCGTCGCCTCTATGTGCTGCTGGTGGGTATGCTGGCCTTCCCCGTGATGCTGTTTCGCAGCGACCGGGCCCGTTTCTACAGCTATCTGCACCGGATCTGGAGCAAAACCAGCACCAAACCGGTATGGCTCAAGATGAGCGAGCGCGGCGAGCGGATCTTCTACTGAGGTCCCGGCTTGATGACAAAAGAGACAGCTTCGGCTGTCTCTTTTGCATTTATGGCTCCTGGCCGCGCAAATTGCATTCAACAGGGAGAAATGAGTCCTGTATGGCGCCCTTTGCGCCAGGTTTTGTCCTGCATGATGAGGGCGGGTGGCGCCGCGGTACAATCCGGCCCGCGGGATCCCGGGTAGAGTGGCGACTCATTGAACCGAGGAGCTTTTTATATGTCCGATATTTTCAAGGCCGCCTTCATCTTCGTTGCACCGGGGGCGGATCCCGCCCGCCACGCCAGCTGGGTCAAGACGGAGAAAGTTCATGTGAAGACGATCGCCGTGCCCGACTATCAGGGAGGCCGTGAACTGCTCGACGAGCTATATCGGGAGGGGATCAGGGCGGTGGAGCTGTGTGCCGGGTTCGGTCACCTGGGGGTCGCCGCCATGGTGGAGGCGGCCGCGGGTCGCATGGAGATAGGCGTGGTGCGCTTCGATCGCCATCCCTGTCTCGACCATGTCAGCGGTGATACCCTCTTCCTGTCCGCCTCTGAATCGAACCAGTGAGCAACATCGCCTCCCATCATGATGCAGTGCCGTAAATTTCAGCCCGCTTCCGATCTGGCGCCCTGGCTGGCGCAAGGTTGGGAGTGGCGCCTTGGCCACCCCCAGCCAATGCCTGAGATCTTCCCCGGCACCGGGGCCGAGATCCTGTTCAATCTGGGGGCTCCCCTTACCATCACGATCCTCTCGTCAGCAGACGCGCCCCGCAGCGTCACCGTGGCCACGGGGGTGGTCGTATTGCTCTGCCCGCGCCATGCTCGCCTGCGCTTTGCCGCCCATGGCCAGATTCATCTGCTGGGGCTGCGGCTGCGCTCTTCGGCCTGTTTCGATCTGTTTGGCGTGCCGCTCGAGCAGTTGAGCGATCGGGTGCTGCCCCTCGATGAGCTGGGGATTGTCTGCCCCGACCCGCAGTGGTTGATGCAGGAGGGGGCAGGGGCGCTGGGCGCCTGGTTGCGCCGGCAGGTAGCGAGTCGTCCGCCGCGGGATCTTGCGCTGGTACGAGCGATAGAGCGGCTCTATTACGGCACACCGGCAATCGAGTTGCAGCAGCAACTGGGGATGAGCACACGCACCTTCCAGCGGCGATTGCGCAGCCATCTCGGGGTAGATGCCCGCTATTTTCTGCGTACCGCCCGCTTTCAAAGGGCGCTGCGCCAGCTGCTGTCGGGTGCCCCGTCGCTCGATGCCCTGCTGGAACAGGGCTATTGCGATCAGCCCCATTTCATCAAGAGCTGTCACTTCTTTACCGGGCGCTCGCCCGGGCAACTGCTCACCCCTGAGCACCGGCGCCTCAACCACTACAGCCCGCAGATAAACCGGCCGGCCGGATCGCTCTGACGACCCAGCCCGCTCGGCGCTTTCCATTCATATTGCCTTGCGATCAGCTCGTCTCTCGCCGCCGCGCGCTGGTGAAAATGTGCCGGCAGACCCGCGTCGGGATGGTCGGGGAGGCGAACCTGTGCTCCTCTTCATCGTCATGCCATCGTCTCTGTCGCCGTCTTGATGTCAATGCCCAGGGGCCGAATACATCCTGAAAACTCCTTTTAAAACAGCATTCTACTAATTGTGTTTTTTGTAGATGTGCCGATTTTGCATTTTTTTTGAAATCATTTGGTCGCAGCGCCGGTTCTATGGAAGGCATCCGGTCGCGAATGATCGGGCACACCACACACAATCAGAAGGAACAGAGAATGAACGTTAAAAAGAGCACTGCCATCGCCTCCGCCATGACCGGTCTGCTGGCCCTCGGCGCCCAGTTCATTGCCGCCCCGGCCATGGCTGCCGACGAGAAGGAGAAGTGCTACGGCGTGGTGAAGGCGAGCAAGAACGACTGTGCGACCAAGACCAACTCCTGCGCCGGCACCGCCAAGATGGATGCCCAGGGCGACGCCTTCGTGGTGGTGCCCAAGGGGCTGTGCGAGAAGCTGGCCGGTGGTTCGCTGCAACCCAAGTAAGGCTGGGTGCCACGGTGTTGTGCACCGTGGCCCTCTTTTGATGGCCAACCGCGAGTCTTTGCGATGAACCCCTTGATTGGTATTGGATTGCGAACCCCCCATTACGACGAGATGCTGCGTACCCTGCCGGCCGTCGGCTGGCTGGAGGTGCACAGCGAGAATTACTTCGAACGGCACAGCCGGGGTTTTCAGGTATTGAGCGAGCTGGCCCGGCACTATCCGGTCAGCCTGCACGGGGTCGGCATGTCCCTGGGGTCGGCCGATGGACTCGACCTTGTTCACCTTGCCAGCCTCTCGGCTCTGGCCGGCGCCATCAAGCCGGTGCGCATCTCGGAGCACCTCAGCTGGGGCAGCATCGGGGGGCGTCACTTCAACGATCTGCTGCCGGTGCCCTATACCCGGGAGGCCCTGCTCACCATGAGCGACAAGATCATGCAGGTGCAGGATGCACTCGGTTGCCGGCTGCTGATCGAGAACCCCTCTTCTTACCTGCAACTGGCGGGAGAGATGCCGGAGTGGGAGTTTCTGGCCGAGCTGCAACGGCGCAGCGAGTGCGGCATCCTGCTCGATCTCAACAACCTCTACGTCAGTGCCTTCAACCACGGCTTTGCGTGCCGTGACTATCTGGCTGCCATCGACATCGCCACCGTGGGTGAAATCCACCTGGCCGGTTTTACTGACAAGTCCCTGCCGCAGGGGCACCTCTATATCGATACCCACAGCGCGCCGGTGAGCGAGCCGGTCTGGGCCCTCTATGCCGAGATCTGCCGCCAGCGTGCCATCCCCACCCTGATCGAGTGGGATCTCGAGATACCGCCGCTCCCCGTGCTGTTGGCGGAGGCCGAGCGTGCGAGCTCCCTGCTGGATGCCGCCATGGCTGCCCATCCTGCGTCGGAGGCCACCCATGTCTGAGCTGGCCCACCGGCAGCAGCAGTTTGCCGAGGGGTTGCTTGGCCAGAGCGAGGCCATTCTGCCCCACGTCCACTCTCGCCTCTTCCCGGCCGATGCCGTGCTGCAGGTTTATCGCAACCACTTCATCCTGAGCCTTGGCGAGGTGCTGGCAGGCAGCTACCCGGCGGTCAAGGCCATGGTGGGGGAGGCGTTTTTCGACGCCGCGGCGCGCGGCTTCGTGCTGGCGGAGCCCCTCTGCGAAGGGTGCGTGATGCACTACGGCGCCGGTTTTGGCGACTGGCTTGCAGGGCTGCCCACCACCGCCGAACTGCCCTGGCTGGGGGAGCTTGCCCGTTTCGAGTGGGCACTGGAGCGCACCAGTCTGCTGGCCCCCGAGGCACGCCACTGGCCGGCCGAGCGGGTGGCGGCCCTGCCGCCAGCGGCCTGGCAGACGCTGGTGCTGATCCCGGCCTGTGATCTGCTTCTGTTCGACAGCCTTCGCCCGGTGGAGGCCCTCTGGCAGATGGCTCTGCACCAGGGGGAGGCGGTGCACGATCTGGCGGCCCCTGCCTGGCTTGCCCTCAAGAAGCAGCCCGATTGCCGGGTATTGCCGCTGCGCCTGAGCGAGGGGGAGTGGCGCCTGCTGGATGGCTGCCGCCAGGGCATCGCCCTGTCGACCCTGCTGGCGCAAGATCCGCAGGCTGCAGAGTCTCTGACCCGCCTCGTCACCCTGGGCCTGCTGGTCGATGTGACCTCAACGCTGGAGTAAATTCGATGACAAACCACAAGTTCCCCCTGATGCAGCAACGGGGGCCGGCCGCCCCCTGGTGGCTGAGCGGCGCCCTGTTGCTGCTGGCCAGATGCTGGGTGGCGGCGGTCTTCTTGCGCTCCGGCTGGCTCAAGCTGAGCGCCTGGGACAGCACCCTCTACCTGTTCGAGTTCGAGTATCGGGTGCCCCTGCTGCCCTGGCAGTGGGCAGCCTGGCTGGGGACGGCCACCGAGTTGCTGCTGCCGGTGCTGCTGCTGCTTGGGCTCTTCACCCGGCCGGTCGCCGCCCTGTTGTTTGCCTTCAACATCATGGCGGTGCTCTCCTATCCCGCCCTCTGGGCCGGCGGCTTTTACGATCACCAGTTGTGGGGCTGGATGTTGCTGACCCTGGTGGTGTGGGGGGCGGGACCGCTGGCCCTGGATCAGTGGCGCCTTGTCAGACGGGCATGAAGCCGCCACACTGGTACTCTCATCAGGCACCCTGCGGGGTGCCTGCTCATTTCATCACAAGGAGAAGAGGCGATGATCATCCGGCAGGCAACGCAGGCAGACATTCCCGCGCTGGTGACCCTGCGCATGGCGCTGTTTTGCGAGGTGGGGGAGCTGAGCGAGCCGTTGGCCGATCTGCCGCTGTGGCAGGCCACCACCGCCTATTTCAGCACGGCGCAGGCCGAGGAGAGTGCCCGCTCCTGGGTGGCGGAGCTGGATGGCGAGGTGGTGGCGAGCGCAACCCTGGCGCTCTTCGTGCGCCCGCCCTATCCCGGCAATCTAACGGGGAGGGAGGGCTATCTGCTCAACATGTATACCCTGCCTGCCCATCGCCGGCAGGGACTGGCCGGTGCCCTGCTGGACCAGATGGCGGACTATGCGAGGGAGCAGCAGCTGGGCCGGGTCTGGCTCCATGCCAGCGAAGAGGGGCGGCCCCTCTACGAGCGGATGGGGTTTGTGAGCAACCCCGCCTATCTGGAGTGGCAACCCGGGTGATCCCGCCTGCCGCCCTGCCCGTATCACGCCTGCCAACGGGAGACGGGCGCTGCGAACCTCTCCCTGGCTGTGGCAAAATCTCGGCCAAATTCTGATCGAGTCACCATGCTCAACTATGATCAGCCTCAACAGGCTCGTGCCGGTTCACCTTGACGCCGAGTCTTGTGCCCGTTCCCACCTTGTCAGGTCATTACAGAGGTATGACACCCATGTTCAACAACAAGCTGAAGGCGCAACTGCAGGCCTGCCAGGCACAGCTCGCCGAATCACAGGGCTTCGTGGAGGCGGTCAAGGCCGGGATCGCGACCATCATCTTCACCCCGGATGGCGAGATCCTGGAGGCCAATCAGCCATTTTTGAGCCTGATGGGTTACAGCGCCATGGAGCTGCAGGGTCAGCACCACCGGATGTTTTGCAGCCAGGAGCTGGCCCGCTCCGCCGAGTACCAGCAGTTCTGGGCCCAGCTCAAACAGGGCAGGGTCAAGTCCGGCATCTTCTCGCGCCGCAACAAGCGGGGCGAGGTGGTCTGGCTGGAGGCCAGCTACTTCCCGGTAAAGTCGCAGGGCAGGGTGACCCAGGTGATCAAGATCGCCAGCGATGTCACCGCCGAGCATCAGCAGCTGCTTAACCAGGAGGCGGTCTCCAAGGCGCTCGAACGGTCGCTTGCGATGATCGAGTTCACCCCGAGCGGCGACATCCTCTCGGCCAACGCCAACTTCCTGAGTTGCGTCGGCTACACCCTGAACGAGCTCAAGGGGCGCAATCACCGCATCCTGTGTGATGACGCCTTCTATGAGGAGAACCCCCGCTTCTGGGAAGAGCTGGCTCAGGGACAATTCAAGTCCGGGCTCTTCCTGCGGCGCAACAGCCATGGCGAGGCGATCTGGCTGGAGGCCACCTACAACCCCATTCGCGACGAGAGCGGCAAGGTGAGCCGGGTCATCAAGTTTGCCAGCGACATTACTGATCGTGTCACCAAGAGCCACGCGGTGCGCGATGCCACCCAGGTGGCTCACGCCACGGCGCAGGAGACCCTGCGCTGTGCCGAACAGGGGGCAGAGTTGCTGCGCTCTGTGGTGGAGACCTCGTCGCTCATCAGCGAGCAGGTGGACAAGACCATCCTGCTCATCAACCAGCTCAACGAGCAGTCCAGAAGCATAGAGGCCATCGTCTCCACCATCAGCAGCATCGCCGATCAAACCAATCTGCTGGCCCTCAATGCGGCCATCGAGGCGGCCCGCGCCGGCGATCAGGGGCGTGGTTTCGCGGTGGTGGCCGACGAGGTGCGCCAGCTGGCGGCTCGCACGTCGCTCTCCACCGACGAGATAGCCAAGGTGGTGCAGAAGAACCGCGAGCTGACTGCCAGGGTGACCGACGACATGGCCAGGGTGGCCGGCAGCGCCGAGCTCGGCAAGCAGCAGATCGACAAGGTCAACGAGGTGATGGTGGAGATTCGGCAGGAGGCCAACAACGTCTCGGCAACCGTCTCCAGCCTCTCCATCTAGTCTGCTGGCGGCCCTCTCTTCATGCGGGCCGCCTTGACCACTATTTCAACGACCTGCACGCAATATGAGCAGTCGAAATCTCAATCTGAACCCCTGCTGTATCGCTCCCTGCTTGTGAATTGCCCGTCGGCGGCGGCCTGTTTAGGCTTGCCGCCTCATTATTTCTGGAGCAGATAAAGACGATGGCAACGAGAAGAGAGGGCAGGGCGCTGGCGCTGCTGGCAGGTGTGGTGGCAAGCGTGGGACTGAGCGGCTGCATGGGGCAGATGGGGCTCTCCTCCATGGTGACCAAGGGCAACCTCAGCGTGGTGGACAACCGTTACGGCCGGGCCGGGGTCTTCATCCTGCTCTCGCCGGTCTACGGTCTGGCGGCCACCGCGGATCTCTTCGTGTTCAACACCATCGAATTCTGGTCGGGCAAGAACCCCATCACCGGCAAGTCGCCGGCGCTGGTGGATCAGAAGCTCGACGCCCTGATCAAGGTCAACCAGCACCTGGATCCCTCCCTCAACAAGGTGCCGCTGGCCCTGCTGCCACAAGGGGTACGCGAGGTGGAGGTAAGCTACCCGGACGAGCGCACCGCCCAGATGGAGGTGCACTACCTGGACGGGCGCAGCAGCCTGATGCGCGGCGAGAAGCGCGGCGAGCTGCTGGACATCTACTTCGACGGCCGGCTGGTGTCGACCCTGACGCCGGCCCAGCTGGAGGAGAAAGCACGGACCGGTAGCGCCGAGGTATAAATTCATCTGAATCCAGATCTATTCCTCTCTGGATAAGGTATACCTAGTCAGCAGGCAAAATCGCCAAGATGACCAGGGATACAGGCTATGACGGTGAATGGATTGCGGTTGGCAGAGTTGATTGGTTCCCTCAGTCATGCGCTCGACATGACTGAGGGTCAACCAAGAGGGCACTGTATTCGCTGTTGCTGGATAGGTTCCCGTCTGGCCGAACGGTTGGCGCTGGATGCTCGACAGCGTCATGACCTCTATTACATGCTGCTGCTTAAGGATCTGGGGTGCAGCAGCAATGCGGCCCGTATCTGCGAACTCTATCTCACCGACGATCTTCACTTCAAACGCGACTTCAAGCTGGTGGATGGCTCTCTCTCCGAGGTGGTGAACTTCGTGCTGGGCCACACCGGCCTGCAGGCGGATCTGCTTGGGCGTTTTCGCAGCCTGTTTCACATCTTTCGCAACGGCGATCAGATAGCCAACGAGCTGATCCAGACCCGTTGCCATCGGGGGGCAGACATCGCTCGTCAACTGCGTTTCAGTGAAGAGGTCGCCGCCGGCATCCTCTCTCTGGATGAGCACTGGAACGGCAAAGGTCGGCCGTTGCAACTGGCCGGTGACGCGATTCCACTCTTCTCTCGCATAGCGCTGCTCTGCCAGGTGGTGGATGTGTTTCACGCTACTGCTGGCCCGGATGCAGCCCTCAAAGAGCTGCGCGAGCGCAGCGGCAGCTGGTTTGATCCTCAATTGGTTAGCGAATTTGAAGCCTTGGCGGATGGTGACTTCTGGCAAGGACTGGCGGATCCCAGGTTGGCTGAGTGGGTGTTCGTTCACCCGGCCGGGCAGGGGGAAGTCGCTCTGGATGAAGACTATCTGGACGAGATCGCGGCGGCGTTCGGCCAGGTGGTGGACTCCAAAAGTCCCTACACCGCCGGTCATAGCGGCCGAGTGGCACTCTATACCGACATTCTTGCCACTCAGATGGGGTTGTCCGAGCAGCGACGACGCTGGCTCAAGCGCGGCGCTCTGCTCCATGACGTGGGCAAGCTGGGGGTGAGCAATGCCATTCTCGACAAACCGGGCAAACTTGATGCGCAGGAGTGGGCCGCCGTGCAGATGCACGCCGCCTATACCGAGGAGATCCTGAGTCGCATAAGTGCGTTTGAGGAGCTGGCGCAAGTGGCAGGTGCCCACCATGAGCGCCTCGATGGCAAGGGTTACCCTAAAGGATTGAAAGGGGACGAGATAGCCTTGGAAACCCGCATCATCACCACGGCCGACATTTTTGATGCCATCACTGCCAAACGGCCCTATCGTGGAGCCATACCGGTGCCCCAGGCGCTGGAGATGATGGCCGAGAATCTGGGGACGGCCATTGATCCGGATTGCTTTGCCGCTCTGCAGGCAGGGATCCAGGATTTTTCCCTCTACCTCCCGCTCGAGCAACCGCTGGCAAACGCCAGTTAATATTGGCGCCATATCGGGCTTCAGTCATTTGTCATTGGCCTGAGACGACAACTCCCCGCTTTGCGGGGCGTTTTGCTATGGGCGACTCTGGCTGCGGGGCGGGTGCATCACCAGGCCCAGCAGCCGGCGCAGGTGGGTGAGCTGTTCGGTGAGCTGCAGGTTGAGCCACAGATAGCCGCTGATGGCTGCCTCGCCGCCGGCGTCGATCCGCACCCTGCCGGCCGCCTCCTGCAAGCGAGCAATGGCCAGCTCCGAGCCTTGCAGCTCGCCGCTTTTGAGCATCAGCGCCAGCTCGCTCATCAGCGCCTCGGTCGCCTGCTGGCAGGCGCGCAGTTCCGGGGTGCTCTGCATCAGGAAGTGGCTCTGGCGATCGCGCCAGTAGGTGTTGGCCAGCATCTCCAGGGTGCAGAGGGTGTTGCGCATGGTGGTCTGGATCGCTTCGAACAGGGCGCTGCCAAGACGGGTCTCCTTGACCGCCGGGGTCAGCAGGGGGCGCAGGCTCACCATCTTGGAGAGCAATCTGGCGTGGCTGTGGGCGAGCCGCGGTCGCTCCAGCACGTTGGGGGAGAGGTGGGTGTGATAGAGCCGCTGGGCCTGCTGCAGGGTATCGTGCATCTGCAGCCGCCAGTGGCTGTAGGCGCGCTGGGGATAGATGCTGCAAAACAGCAGCGCCAGCAATGAGCCCAGGATCACGTCGGCACTGCGCCACAGGGCGGTCTCGATATCGCCGGGCATGGCCCCCATGGTGACGCCGAGGGTGATGCCGATGAGCAGCCCCACGTAGGGGCGCTTGCCGAGCGCCAGATAACCGCACAGGAACATGATGCAACCGCACCACAGCAACATCAGCGGCAGGGAGTAGAGCTCGAGATAGAGCGCCACCACCCCGCAGCTGGCGCCGAAGATGGTGCCGACCACCCGCTGCAGGGCGCGCGACAGCACATTGCCCCAGAACGAGATGGGGCCCATCACCACCACCAGGGTGATGAGGGGCCAGGTGCTTTCCGGCAGTTTCAGCTCGCGGGTCAGCAGAAAGGTGAGCATGAAGGCGAGCGCGATGCGCAGGCCGTGGACGATGCGGTAGTGACCGTAGATCAGCAGATCGAGTCGGGAGAGGGGGGCATTCAGGCGCAAGGGACAAGCCTCGGATTCATGGGGGCAGCCACCCCGCCACGCCCGGCGGGGTGGAGACCGGTATCAGGCCACTCGTCCCTGGAGTGGGTGGATCCAGACCCGCTCGCCGACCGCGATGGCCGGCTGGGCGGGGACGATTTCAATCAGGCAGTTGGCATCGCTCATGGAGCTGAGGATGCCGGAGCCCTGTGGCCCTGTGGTGCGCACCCGCAGCACGCCGCTGGCGTCCTGATGGAAGATGCCGCGCAGGAACTCGGTGCGTCCCGGTCGGCTCTTCATCTGCTGCTCGGCCAGCGCCGAGAGGCGCAGCGGCTGCCACACCCGGCCTTGCAGGCGGGCGATGGCGGGCTCGACGAATTGCAGGAAGCAGATCATGGCGGCCACCGGGTTGCCGGGCAGGCCGAAGAAGGGGGTCTGCCCCAGCTTGCCGAAGGCGAGCGGGCGACCCGGCCGCATCTGGATGCGCCAGAAGGCGATCTGGCCAAGCTCGGCCAGCACCTGCTTGATGAAGTCGGCATTGCCCACCGACACCCCGCCCGAGCTCAGCACCAGGTCGGCCGCGGCCTGTGCCAGCTGCTGGCGCAGGATGGCGGGATCATCGGGGATGATGCCAAGGTCCATCACCTCGCAGCCGGCCCCGGCGATGAGCGCCATCAGGGTGAAGCGGTTGCTGTCGAAGATGTGGCCGGGGGCGAGCGTCTCGCCCGGTGCCTGCACCTCGTCGCCGGTGCTGAACAGCGCCACCTTGAGCGGCGCGCGTACCGTCAGGGTTGCCTGCCCCAGAGAAGCTGCCAGCCCGAGCTGAGGGGCGCCGAGGCGGGTGCCGGCCGCGATGGCGACCGCCCCCAGCGCCAGATCTTCCCCGGCCTGACGCACGTTCTGCCCCGCCTTGATGGGGGCGCTGACGCTGACCCATTCACCGTCAAGCCGGGTCTCTTCGCGCATCACCACGGTGTCGACGCCGGGGGGCAGCGGGGCGCCGGTCATGATCTGCACCGCCTGTCCGGCCAGTACCGGCTCGCTGCGCGGCTGGCCCGCCAGCACTTCCCCCACCAGTTGCCAGCGGCCGGCGGCGAGATCGTCGCTGCGCAGGCCAATGCCGTCCATCGCCGAGTTGGCGTGGGGCGGCACATTGATGGGGCTGACGAGATCCCCCGCCAGCACGGCGCCGTGACAGCGGGCGAGCGGCAGGTCACGGCAGGCGGTGGCTGGGGTGAGGGCATCGAGAATGGCGTTGCGGGCAGCCTCGACCGACAGAAAGCCGTTGCCAGCCTCCTGCTCCCGCGTCTGACTCTCCTTGAGCCAGCTACAGACGAAGTCGGCGATGGCCTCCAGATCATTGATGTCGAGCCGGGGCAGGGCGGTCTGTTGAGGCTGGTCGCTGGCCACGGCGATGATGTCGCGATCATTCGGGAACAGCAGCGGCTTGCCGATGGCGGCGCGGTGCAGCTCGATTTTCGGGAAGTGCTCATGCTTGAACCCTTCCACCAGCAGCAGGTCGAGGCTGCGCTGATCGAAGCTGGCCAGCAGCTCGCGAAAATCGGCCTCACCCAGATCGGTTTCAACGATGCGGGCGTGACGGCGGCGGGAGGCCACCATCATCTGGCTGGCGCCGGCCTGGCGCAGGCGGTGGCTGTCTTTGCCCGGCTGGTCGATGTCAAAGTCGTGGTGGGCGTGCTTGAGTACCCCGAGGCGCAGACCGCGGCTCACCAGCAGGGGGATGAGCTGCTCGAGCAGGGTGGTCTTGCCGGTGCCGCTCCAGGCGGCAAAGCCGAGCAGGGGCAGGGTGGGGGCCGGGGTCATGAGGTGGCTCCTTGTCCGGTCGCGGCGTCTGGCAGGCGCGCCTCGTAGGCGGCCAGCTCGTCCGGGCTGTTGAGATTGATGAAGGCATCCGGTTGGTCGGCAAAGCTCACCACCGCCATATTGTGGCGGGCAAACCAGATATCGATTTTGCGCTCACCCTCGGCCAGCGCGGCGCAGAGGGAGGGGAGCAGGGACTTGTGCAGCAGGGCCACCACGGGTTGCAGCCAGTCGCCGTCATGGGCCACCACCAGCTCGGTCTGCGGGGTGAGGGCGGCGCGAAAGCGCGCCATCAGATCGCGGGGCAGGGCGGGGCCATCGCAGGGCACGAACAGCACCCAGTCGTGGCGGGCGGCACCAAGGCCGGCCTGCATGCCCGCCAGCGGGCCGAGATAGTCGGGGTTGTCGTCGCCGATGACCGGGGCCAGTGCCTGGTAGCGGGCCTGGCTGCGGTTGGCGTTGATCAGGATCTCGTCCACCTGGGGCCTCAGTCGGTCAAGCACGTGGTCGATGAGCGGGCGGCCCGCCAACTCGACCCAGCCCTTGTCGGCGCCCCCCATGCGGGTAGCGCGGCCGCCAGCCAGCACCACGGCGGAGACGGGAAAGCGGTCAGTACGAGGTTCGCTGTGTGAGGTCATGTCGCTCGATGATTTTCAAAGGAGTGGGTTCGTGCAGCCGGCCCCGGGCGAGGGTCCATTGCCGCTCGCACAGATCGGTCAGATCGTTGCTCTGGTGGCTGATGATGACCAGGCCGCTGCCCTGTTCCCGCAGATCTTGCGCCATGGCGGCCATCAGGGCAACCGAATGTGCATCAAGATTGGCGGTGGGCTCGTCCATCAGCAAAAAGGCGGGCTGCAGTGCCCAGGCGCGGGCCATGGCCAGCCGCTGACGCTCGCCGCCAGACAAAATGCTGATGTGCTCCCGTGCCAGGCTCTCCAGTTCGACCCGGCGCAGCGCCTCGAACACCCGCACCTCGTCGGCGGCGCGATGGCCGAGGGCCCAGGCCACGTTGTCGTGCACGCTGCGATCAAACAGGTAGGGGGTCTGGTGCAGGTAGGTGACCCGGCCCGGCCCCGGATCGCGCTTGAGCCACTGGCCAAGCTTGCCGCGCCAGCCAGAGGGGAGGTTGGTGTGGCCCCGGGTCGGGGTGAGCAGGCCGGCCAGGATCTTGAGCAAGGTGGTCTTGCCCACCCCGTTCGCACCGCGCAGCCAGATGGCGTCGCCGGCCGCGATGGAGAGCTGCTCAATCTGGAACAGGTCGCGCTCGCCAAAACGCATCATCAGCTGGTGGGCGGTCAGGGCCATGGCGTACTCCGGTGGATGGACGGTGGGTGCATGGTCGGTTCTTCACACAACCGTGACCGCGACAGCGGTGGGGTCAGCAGCATTTGGTTATGGATAATCGTGCGCTGCGCCATGGTCAGTTCTTCAGATAGCTGTGACCACGGCACGCGGTCAGCAACAGGTTGAGCAGCAGGGCCAGGGCCAGCAGCACGATGCCGAGCGCCACCCCCTGGGTGAAGGCCCCTTTCTGGGTCTCCAGCGCGATGGCGGTGGGGATGTTGCGGGTGAAGTGCAAAATGTTGCCCCCCACCATCATGGAGCAGCCCACCTCGGTGACGATGCGGCTGAAGGCACCGATCACCGCCGCCAGCAGGCCGAAGCGGCACTCGCGCATCAGCCCGAGCAGCGCCCTGGGCCAGGAGAGCCCCAGGGTGCGGGCGGTCTCCCAGGCGCGCCGATCGCTCTGCACGAACGCCGCGTGGGCCATGGTGGCGATCACCGGAAAGGCAATCAGCATCTGCCCCACCACCATGGCCTGCTGGGTGAACAGCATCTTCCAGTCGCCGAAGGGGCCGGCCCGCGACAGCAGCATGTAGAGCAAGAGGCCAATCACCACGGTCGGCACCGACTGCAGGGTATTGATGCAGGAGAGCCAGAGCCAGCGCGCCGGAATAGGCAGATAGGCCAGCGCGAAGCCGAGCAGCAGGGCCGGCAGCAGCACCAGCCCGAGCGCGAGGCCCGATACCGAGAAGGAGACCCCCACCACCTGCCACAGCTCGGCGTCGCCACTGAACAGCAGCGAAAGGGCCGCCAGTGTGGTCTCGATCAGGGTCGGCACCGGGCGCCTCCGTCACTCAAGGTGGCGAGGGGCATCTCGAGCAGTCTCGGCCTTGGCATCACTGCGGCTTGGCGTCGGCCACGAACAGCGGCTGGCCGGCCACCTTGAAGTCACCGATAAGCTGCTGACCGTGTTTGGAGACCAGCCAGTTCTTCAGGGTGCGCGCCCCTTCGGTGTTGAGATCCGGGTAGCGCTTGGGGTTGACCAGGATCACCTGGTAGGGGTTGAACAACCGCTTGTCCCCCTCCAGCAGCACGGCGAGATCCAGCTTGTTCTGGTAGGCGAGCCAGGTGCCGCGGTCGGTCAGGGTGTAGGCTCCCAGCTCCGAGGCCATGGTCAGGGTCGGCCCCATGCCCTGGCCGATGGACTTGTAGCCGGCGAACTCGGGTTTGACGTCGGCCGCCTGCCACAGGGTCTTCTCCTTGATGTGGGTGCCGGACTCGTCCCCGCGGGAGATGAAGGTCTGCCCCTTGTCCTTGATGGCCTCCAGCGCCTTGGCGGCGTCGTGCAGCTTGCCAAGACCCGCCGGGTCTTTCGCCGGGCCGACGATGACGAAGTCGTTGTACATCAGGTGCTCCGGCTCGATGCCAAAGCCCGCCTCGACGAATGCCTTCTCGGCAGAAGGGGCGTGGGTCATCACCAGATCCGCGTCGCCGTTCTCGCCCATTTTCAGGCTCTGGCCGGTACCGGCCGCCATCACCTGCACCGGGTAGCCGGTCTCCTTGGTGAACTGGGGCAGCAGCCAGCCCAGCAGGCCGGACTGTTCGGTACTGGTGGTGGTGGCGAGGCGGATGGGGGCCCTGGTCTCGGCATGGCTGGCAGCGCTCCAGAGCGGCAGGCTCAGCAGCAGGGCGGAGGAGAGGGCAAGGGCGAGGCGTTTGCGCACTGTGGCTGTGATCATGATGTCAGGGTACCCGGTGATGGAGAGAGGGCAGGACTAAGCAAGCAGGGTGCCAAGCTGACCGCATGCCCTGTTCGGCCCGGTTTTTAATGTGAAAACAGTCGGTTAAGCACCCTAATTGCGTGATGGCACCGTCGCTTTTAATAAACGGAGTTGGCACTTGGGGTCGGTTAGCGACAAAATGTCCCACAGTTTATAAGGTCGGTGGGACAATCCCGGAACCTTGTCGAATCTGAGGTACTTTTTTCATGACTGCACCCGCCAGCCGCTGGTCCGCCCTCTCCTTGCTCATCGTCGACGACGAACCCGGCATGCGCAGCTTCCTCGCCAAGGCGCTGGCCCGCCGCTTCGCCCAGATAGAGACGGCCGCCAGCGTGGAGGAGGCCGAAGCCCTGCGCTGCCGCCTGCATTTCGATCTCATCATTGCCGACATCCGCCTGCCGGGGCGCTCCGGCATCGAGTGGCACGAGGCCATCGACCCCGCCACCCGGCGCAGCGACATCATCTTCATGACAGGTTTTGGCGACATGGAGACCGCCCTCAAGGCGCTGCGGCTCGGTGCCAGCGACTTCATTCTCAAACCCTTCAACCTGGATCAGATGGTGCAGGCGGTGGACCGGGTCATCGAGCGCCGCCAGATGGAGCGGGAAAACCTGCTGCTGCGCCGGGAGGTGAGCAAGCTGTTCCCGCCCACCCTGATCGGCGACAGCGCCAGGACCCGCGAGCTCAAGACGCTGATCGCCCGGGTCGCCCCCTCCAACGCCGCCGTGCTGGTGGAGGGGGAGTCCGGCACCGGCAAGGAGCTGGTGGCCCGCGCCCTGCACCAGCTCTCCGGCCGGATGGGGGCTTTCGTGCCGCTCAACTGCGCCTCCATCGCCCCCGAGCTGCTTGAAAGCGAGCTGTTCGGCCACGTGCAGGGGGCCTTTACCGGTGCCCGCAAGGGGCGCGACGGCCTGTTCCGGGTCGCCCACCAGGGCACCCTCTTTCTGGACGAGATCGGCGAGATGCCGCTCGCCATGCAGGCCTCCCTGCTGCGGGCGCTGGAGCAGAAAGCCATCCGCCCGGTGGGGGCCGAGCGGGAGCTTTCGGTGGATGTGCGCATCGTGGCCGCCACCAACCGCAATCTGAAAACAGAGGTTGAGGCGGGCCGGTTTCGCGAAGACCTCTTCTATCGCCTCAACGTGGTGGCGCTGCCGGTGGCTCCTCTGCGCGAGCGGATCGACGACATCCCCGCCCTGGTGCACCACTTCACCCGCCAGCTCACCGCCGAGATGGGCATGGGCGCCCTGCACTGGACCCACGAGGACGTGGTGGCCATGCAGGCCTACCCCTGGCCCGGCAACGTGCGCGAGCTGCGCAACCTCATCGAGCGCTGCCTGCTGCTGGGCAAGCCGCCCGCCGAATACTGGCAGAGCGCCAAGCCGGCCGAGTCGGCGCGGGGGGAGGAGGGCTATCCGCTGGAGTGGGCGCTGGCCGAGGTGGAGAAGGCCCACATTCTGCAGGTGGTGGCGAGCTTTGACGGCAACAAGTCGGCCGCCTCCCGGGTACTCGGGGTGGCGCGCAAGACCCTGGAGCGCAAGTTCAAGGAGTGGGCCATCGAATGAGCCGGCTCACCCCTTGCCGCCGGAGTGAGCCGTGAGGCTGGCGCAGCTCCCGGGGCTGCTCAGAACCAAGGTGCGCTGGCGCCTGCTGCTGCTCACCTCGGTGCCCATCATGCTGACCCTGGCCGGCATGATAGGGCTCACCCTCTACTGGACCCTCACCTACAGTTGGCAGAACCTGCTCACCACGGTGCGCAGCGACCTTGGCGTCGCCCACCACGCGGTGAGCGTGCAGCAGCAGCGTCAGGCCGAGCACCTCGAGCACCTGCGCGATGCCTGGGACTTCCAGCTGCAACTGCGCGAATCCCCCGCCCGCTTGCGCCAGTGGGTGATGCCGCTGGCCGCCAACTACGGTCTCGACTTTTTGCGCCTGCGCAGCGGCAGCGAGCTGGATCAGCTGCCAGAGCAGGATCGCGCGGCCCTCGCCGCCGGGCGCAGCGTCAGCCACTTCGTGGTCTGGTCGCGGGAGCAACTGCTGGCCCTCTCGCCGGCGCTGGCCAGCCGCGCCGTGCTGGACAAAGAGCTGGAGCCGGGCGCTGGGCAGGAGACCCGCGGTCTGATCAGCCTATCCCTGACCCCGGTGATGGGGCGGGACGGCAGCCTCTGGGGCGTGCTGGAGGGGGGCGAGCTTATCAACGGCAGCACCCGGCTGGTGGACGAGCTCAAGGGCCAGGTGTTCGCCAAGAACACCCTGCCGGCCGGCAGCATCGGCAGCGTCACCCTGTTTCTCGGCGATCTGCGGGTGAGCACCAACGTGCCCGCCAGCAGCAGCCAGCAGCTGGGACGGGCGGTGGGCACCCGGGCCTCGGCGCCGGTGCGCGAACAAGTGCTGGGCCGCGGCGAGCCCTGGATTGACCGCGCCTTCGTACACGACGCCTGGTATGTGTCGGGTTACGAGCCGCTCTTGGGCGCCAATGGCGAGCGCATCGGCATGCTCTACGTCGGCTTTCTCGAGTGGCCCATCGTTCGCACCTACCTCACCAATCTGCTGGAGCTGGGCTCCGGCGTGGTGCTGCTGTTGCTGCTCTCGGGCCTGCTGGTCTATCGCGGCGCGCGGGACTTGTTCACCCCCATCGAGCGGATGCACAAGGTGGTGCGCCAGGTGCAGGCAGGTCGGCCGGCCCGCATCGGCGAGCTCTACCTCGACCCCGATCACGAGCTGGCCCAGCTCGGCCGTCAGTTCGATGCCATGCTGGATCGCCAGGCGGCGCACCGCCAGCAGCTGGCCCGCAGCGCCGACGAGCTGGAGCAGAAGGTAGCCGAGCGCACCCAGAGCCTCGAGCAGAAGACCGCCGAGCTCGAGCACCACATCCACATGCTGACCCAGGCCCGCCAGCAGCTGCTCATCAGCGAGAAGCTGGCGGCCCTCGGCGAGCTCTGCGCCGGGGTGGCCCACGAGATCAACAACCCGCTGGCGGTGATCCTCGGCAACGTGGAGCTGATGAAGCTGGAGCTGGGGGAGGCGGCCGCGCCGGTGAGCGAAGAGCTGGCACTGGTGCTGGCCCAGATCGAGCGCATTCGCGCCATCACCCGCAGCCTGCTGCAATATTCCCGTCCCGGCGACTACGAGACGGCGCCGGTATGGCAGCACCTCACCCCTATCATAGAGGAGAGCCTGACTCTGGTGCGCTCCGCCCTGCGCCAGCAACAGGTGAACCTGGTGGCCGATCTTAAGGCCCTGCAGCCCATCGAGGCGGATCGCCAGCAGCTGCTGCAGGTGCTGATCAACCTCTTGGTCAACGCCAGCCATGCGTTGGGGGAGCAGGGGGAGATCCGGGTCGAGAGCCGCGACTGGCTGGATGACGCCGGGGCCCTGCAGGGGGCCGAGGTGCGGGTCATCGACAACGGCAGCGGCATCGAGGCGGCCATCATCGACAAGATCTTCGACCCCTTCTTCACCACCCGCGCCACCGGCACCGGGCTGGGGCTGGCTCTGAGTCACCGCATCATCAGCCGCTGGGGCGGGGAGCTGTTGGTAGATTCCACCCCGGGGCAGGGCAGCTGCTTTACCATCCGATTGCGCAGCCACGCCCGGCTGGCCAGCGGTGGCGAGCCAGCCCAGCTTGAAGGGTGGCGCATCGCCCTTAATGCCGAGGGGCGTGAGGCCGGTGGCGACCACCCGTCTTGACCACGCCAGCCACAAAAAAGCCCGCCGAACTTGAAGGCCGCGCATTGTCCTCAAGGGGGGAGGGATGTGACTGTCGCAATTGAGAGTGAGGCACAAAAAAGCCCGCCAATAAGTGGCGGGCTTTTTTACGGGCGAGTGAGGGGATACTTACTGCGGACTCCACACCAGCTTGCCGCTCTGGGTCAGGTCATAGCCGCCGAGGCGGGCCGCCAGCTCGCGCCCCTCGGGGGATTGCAGCCAGCCGATCAGCTGCTGCAGCAGGGTGCGAAAGAAGACCCCCTGCGGCATCACCAGATCGAAGCACTCCTGGGAGAGCGGCATAAAGTCGAGGCCGAACTCGGTGGCGGTGCTCTGGGCGCCGGGCCCGACATCGGCATCGCCGCGGCTGATGGCGGCGGCCAGCTCCCGCTCGCTGTTGACCTCGAGGGTGCGCTCCAGCCGGGTCAGCGACTCCCCCTGGGTTTGCAGCCACTCCTGCAGGGCGCGCTGGCTGCCGGCCCCCTCCTGGCGCATGGCCCAGCGCCAGTCGAGCGCCTCTTTCGCCTCTTTGGGTTGCAGCCCCTGGCGCAGCACCAGCCCCTGTACCCGGCGAAATCCATGTACGATCACCCATTGTCGGTGGCCCTGATACTGCTGCACCAGCGCCGGGTGGCGCAGGTGGGCCTCTTCGGCCTGGCCCCAGTGGATGGCGCACAGATCCACGTGGCCGCGCGCCAGCATCGCCAGCCCCTGCCTTGTGCCGCACGGGGTGTAACCCACCAGCGCCTGAGTGCCGAGCTGCTGGGCTAGCCGGCTGCTGGCGTAGTGCAACAGCACATCGTCCGAGCCCGCCAGCAGTAGGCGGTCGTTCATCACCCCCTCGTGGCAGCTGCCGAGCAGCCAGCGATCGAGCAGAGAGCGCGGAAACAACCACTTGCCGGTCGCCTTGGTGGCGGGGATGCGCGCCTCGTTGGCGAGCTGGTAGACCTTCTTCTCGTTGAGATCGAGGTATTCCGCCACCTGCTTCACATTCATAAACTCGTTCATGGCTTGCGTTTGACCCTCTGGCTGGTCTGATCGAGATACAGGGCGATCTGCTGGGTACTCATCAACTCGTTCATGGTTTAATCCCGCATCCCGCGACCGGCCGAACTGGGTGCCAGCACCGGCGGCTTCTCGTCCAGCACGATATGGTCGTGGCCGCTGAATACCTCGAAATGGCGCCCCTTGGCGCGGGCAATCATGGTGATGCCGAGCTGGCGGGCCAGATCCAGCCCCATCTGGGTGACGCCGGAGCGCGACAGCAGCACCGGAATGCCCATCTGCGCCACCTTGATCACCATCTCCGAGGTGAGCCGCCCTGTGGTGTAGAAGATCTTGTCGTGGCCGCTCTCGCCACTCATCCAGAGCTCGCCCGCCAGGGTATCCACCGCATTGTGGCGCCCCACATCCTCGACAAAGGAGAGGATTTCGTTGCCGCGACAGATGGCGCAGCCATGCACGGCTCCCGCCATCTTGTAGGTTTCGTTATGGGCCGACAGCGCCTTGAGCAGGGCATAGAGGGTGCTCTGTTTAAGCTCGGGCGCCGCCAAGACCACCCCTTCGAGCTTCTTCATCACGCTGCCATACATGGTGCCCTGACCGCAGCCGGAGGTGACCGTCTTCTTCTCCAGGGATTTGTCGAGATCGTCGGCCTGCTGGCTGCTCACCACGGCGGCGGCCTCGCTCTCCCAGTCGACGATCACCGACTCGATGGCCGAAATATCCTCGATAAAGCCCTGATTTTTAAGGTAACCCAGCACCAGCGCCTCGGGGCGGGCACCCAGCGTCATCAGGGTTACGATCTCCTTCCAGTTGAGGTAGACCGTCAGTGGCCGCTCACAGGCGATTTGGCGGGTTTGCAACGTGCCCTGCTCATCCATCACCTCGACGGCCATGGTGAGCTGGGCTGCGGCATTGCTTTTGATAAAGGTCGGTGTCATGGGCCCCTCGCGACCGGTTGCCGGGATCTAAGGGGAGGGATACAGCAAGTTTTGTTCCAGACTATCTTCGCGAAAATCGCAATGAAAGAAATGTGTTAATCAGGAAGTTGTTCTGAACTATAGAGAGTTGTAAAAGGACTAAATATTCAGTAGTAATACATGACTGAAGTGATGCACCATTGGGCATCTGGATAGATGCTTTAAATCTAATTTTGTTTCAAGCTGAATGATTGAAAATAGTTTTCCTTAGAGAATTATATGATAGAGAAAAATAAGCATATTAATGATTTTCTTAAATATTACTTTAATCTTGAGCAGTCTCCCGAGTATGCCATTCTTATCGATGGAGAGTGGGGCGCTGGTAAAAGTTGGTTTATTCAGAAGGCGCTGAATGATTTAAAGGGAAGCTCAGGTAAGTATCTATATGTAAGTCTGTATGGAATGAGCAACTTTTCTGAAATAGAAGACGCATTTTTTGAGCAAATGCATCCGGTGTTATCTTCAAGGGGAATGAAGATAACAGCAAAAATATTGAAAAGTACGCTTAAAGCCACAATAAAGCTGGATTTAGATGGTAATGGTGACAAAGAAACTGCCACTAATCTTTCATTAGACAGTCTAGGTTTGCCAAGCTACTTAAAAAACACTAGCGGATATATATTGGTTTTTGATGACATTGAAAGGTGTTCTATAAATATTGGAGACCTTCTTGGGTATATCAATCAATTTATTGAGCATCATGGTTACAAGGTTGTTTTAATAGCGAATGAAAGCGAGATAAAAAGTGGCGGAGATGATGATAAACATTATTTAAGAACAAAAGAAAAGCTTATAGGTAGAACTTTCAAAATTGAGCCAGATATTGATCTGGCATTAGATGCTTTTATCGATGCGACACCTGAATCATTGAAATCATTCTATCAATATTGTCGTAGTGAAATTGTTAATATTTATCATGATTCCGGATGTAAAAACTTAAGGAATTTGAAGCAAGCTCTTTGGGACTTCTCTCGTATATATAACGTACTACCTGACTCTTCATTTGATAAAGTGGCCATGAAAGTCGAGTTGCTTAAAATTTTCCTATGCTTTTCATTTGAAAGTCGAAGCGCTAAATATGAAATAAGTCAGTTGACGAAAATTCAAGAGAGTATTTTCGATGACATCATTAATGAAGACAAATCACTATACTCAATATTGTCTTCAAAGTATAAAACTATAGATTTTAGTGACCTTATTATGGAGGGCTTTATTTGGAGTGATTTTTTTGAAAAAGGAATGGTAGAGCAAGATGTATTGAAAAAATCAATAGAAGAAAATAAATTTTACAAAATTATAGTAATGGAGGACTGGCGGAAATTATGGCATTTTCTTAATTTGACTGATGTTGAGTTTGAGGATCTTAGACAAACAGTATTGGATAACTTGGATAGTAAAAAATATGAAAATTATCTTATTGTTAAACATCTCGCGGGTATATACATTTATTTGTCTAGTATAAATCTTGTCAATAGAAGTAAGGGGGATTTATTAACTTACTTTAAGGCGTATGTAGACTATTTATTTCAGTCAAATCTTTTGCCTTATGAGCTTAAAGATAGAAGTTATTATGATCATGATACTGGTTGGGATGGCCTAGCTTATGTGGGGAGTAATGTTGATGAATTTAGACAGTTTGATCAGTATTTAGGAGAGAAAATTCAAGAGTCTAAAAATCGTAATCTTACTAATGTGGCAAATGAATTGCTAACTTTAATTAGTGATAATGTAGAGTTGTTCAAATTAAGGCTAATACTTAGTAATAATAGTGAAAACATGTATTATAAAATACCTGTCTTACAGTTTATTGAGCCTAGAGAGTTTGTTGATAGAGTTTTATCCTTGACAGGGAATAATATAAGGCACATTAAGCATATGTTTGATGAGCGCTATTCCTTTCTCGATTTTCATCGAGAGTTGATGTCAGAGTTAGATTGGTTAAAACAGGTTTTCTTTCTGTTTAATAAGAAAAGAGAAGGGCTTTCCGGAAAACTTAGTGGTTATAAAATTAGTGTTTTAGTTGAGGAGTCACTTGCTCAAGCAATTAACAATCTTGAAAAATAGTCGTATTTAGAATTATCCCAAACTGTAAGTTATGGTGTTGCCAAATGTAGCTTGTTGATTCGCCTTGGCCCCACTCTTGCTATGTCTTAGCCCATTGATGGCCGTGGCCGCCATAAATCTCCTGCTCTGATCTGCCTCGAACTGGGTGGTTCACGGGGGAGGGCGGCCCGGCAGAGACCTTCTGATGGGAGCCGTGACAGTGCAAGAGACAACCAAACCCCTCTCCCCGCAGCGCTGGCTGCAACTGGAGTTAAAGGCCATCGACAGCCAGGTTGGCCGCTGGCAGAGCCGCCGTTTCGAGATAGCGGCGCTCCATCCCGCCGAGCCCGAGGCTGCAGGTGCCTTGCCCCTTACCCTGTTTCGCGATGAGCGGGGGGATTATCGCTTCAATCTGAGCTCCGGCTCGCCCCGCCTTTTTGTTACCGGAAGTGTCACCGGAAGCCGCGTGGACAGTGGCTTTGTGGCCGATGGCCTCACCCTGAGTCAGACCGTGGCCGCCGCCTATATGGATGGCGAGCGGCAGGTGCTCTCCTGTCCGCTGCCCGAGGCGCTGCAAGCCTGGGTGGAGGCCTTTATCGGCCGTCACGGCGAGCTGCTGGAGGCCCGTCGCAAGGGCAAGAAGGGCAAGGGGCGGGCGCAGGATCAGCTGGGGGTCGATAGCCAGGATCAAGCCAGCTGCGGTGCCGTCAAGGCCACCGGCCCCGATGGCCGTGAGCATGGTCGCCACAGCGGAAACAGCGCCCATGAGTGAGTTCCTCAAGCGCTGGTCGTCTCGCAAGAGCGAGGCGCGCAAGCATCAGCCATTGCAGCCGAGGGAAGAGGCCACCCCCGAGGTGCTTGCGACCCCCATCGAAGGCAGTGGTGAAGGTGACATGCCAGATACTGCGCTGGATAGCCCCGTAGTCAGCACTGACAAGGGGAGTGATATTCCGCTCCCCATCGAAGGGGACAAGCCGCGCGGATCAGAACCCCAAATGGCCTCCTCAGAGAAGCCAGCGCTCCCTGACAAGGAGGCGCTGCGGGCCATGTTTCGCAGCCACAAGCCGGATGGGCTCGACGACTACACCCAGGATTTCAGCCAGCCCGAATTGCTGCCCGCAGCCCTGAGCGCCGGGCTGCGCAACTGGCTGGTGGAGCAGGCGACGGCGCCGGATGACGAAGCGCCTCACTCAACCGCTGCCGCACCCGAACCGGCGATTGTGGCCGCCACGGCCATAACCAGCGAGCCGCAAGGGTTGGCTGATAACCATTCTCAAACCCACACCGACGATCGGGACATTTTGGTTGACCGCGATGGACAAAATGTCCCAACCAAGGGTGGGGAGATGGAGCATTTGGGATCCTGACTCCCTGCCAGTCACTTTTTTCCTGGGGGAGTTGGCTCGGCTCTTGCTCTCCCAGCTGACCAACAAGCACGCCATCCCACGAGGTGGCGCGCACAGGAGTGCATGTGAGCATCGAACAACCCATAACAACATCCGTCGCAACTCTGACCGCCGATGGCGTGGCCGCGCGCAACGAACGTGCCCGCGCCCATGCCCTGCAGCACACGGTCAAGACCGACAACCTGATCCCGGCCACTGTCTCTTACCAGAGTCAGGGGCGCCTGCTGCTGGTCGGCCCGGAAGATCGGATTCGCCGCGCCGCCAGCCTGCTGCCCGCCGGAGTGAAGCCCACCCTGCTGGTGAGCGAAGCGGTCCACGATGCCGAGGCGGCCGATCTCGAAACCATTTTTGATGCCACCGCATCCCTCGCGGCCCTGACCCTGCGCGAGCCGAGCCTGACAGGGTATCTCGGCCAGTTCCAGCTCACCGGCCTCAATGGGCAGGGGGAGCGTATTTCTCTGGCTGCGCTCTGCTTTCCACAACCTGCGACGGTGGGTAGCGAACCGCGCTTCGATCTGGTGGCCGATCTGGGCCGCGCCCCGCTCTTTGCGCTGGAGCGCCCGCCGGTCGGTTATCTGCATCTCTTTGATGACCAAGGGCTGGCCGAACGGCTTGCCGAGCTTTGTGCGCTGACCGGTATCTTCGACAAGCCGCGCTATTTTCGCCTAGACCCCGAGGCCTGCGCCTTTACCGCCCGCGGCGTGCCCGGTTGCAGCCGCTGCCTCGATGTCTGCCCGACAGATGCGCTCAAGCCCGTCAATGGCCGCATCCAGATCGATCCCCATCTCTGTCAGGGCTTTGGCAGCTGCGCCTCGGCCTGTCCGACCGGGGCGATTGCCTATCACCAGCCCGATGCCAATACCAGCGGCGACTACCTCTTTCGCCTGCTCAAGCACTACCGGGAGGCGGGGGGCGACGCGCCGCAACTGCTGATCTCAGGTGAGAACGATCGCGAATGGGTGGAAACGGAACTCACCCGCTTGCCCGCCAACTGGCTGCCGATCTGGGTGGAGGAGAGCGCCAGTTTAGGCATCGAGAGCTGGTTCGCCGCCCTCGCCTATGGCGCCAGCGCGGTGCGCATTGCACTGGGCGACGACGTCCCCGCCAGCGTCCGGGCATTGGTTGAGCGGGAGCTGGCGAGCGCTGCCGTACTCTTGGCGGGCGCCGGCCTCACAGCAGACCGCATCGCCCTGTTTAACCCGGATGCCGAACAAGATAAGCCGATCTCCGGCGAGCCAGCCGCAGCCCTGCTGGACAAACCGCTCAAAGGAGACAAACGGGAGAACCTGTTTGCCGCCTTCGATGCCCTCTGGCAGGCCAACGAGGGGCGCCGCGAGCCGCTGGTTGTGCCACACGGCGCCCCTTACGGCAGCGTTGAATTGAAAGAAGCTGACTGCACCCTCTGCATGGGCTGCGTGGCGGTCTGCCCGAGCCGCGCCTTGCATGCGGTGGGGCACACGCCGGGTCTCAACTTTATCGAGCAGGATTGCATCCAGTGCTGCATGTGCGAAAAGGCGTGCCCCGAGCAGGCCATCGTACTGGTGCCCCGTCTGCAACCGGTGCCCGAGGCACGCCGCGCCGTGCAGAGCCTCAAAGCCGAAGAGGCGGCCTGCTGCATTCGCTGCGGCAAGCCGTTCGCGCCCGCCTCGATGATCCGCCGCATCCAGCAAAAACTGGCCGGTCACTCCCACTTCCAGAACGAGGCCGCCCAGCGGTTGCTGATGTGCGAGGACTGTCGGGTCAAGGATGTGTTTGCGGCGCTGGCGGCGGATCCCGTCTCCCAGCTCAAGGTGTGAGGGGCCAGTGATGAGTGAACAACATAACGAAAAGGCTGGCGAACTGACCATGACCGAACTGGAACAGAGCAGCGCCGATCTCTACGCCCTGCTGGCGAGTCTCTGGCGCGCCGCCCCCCGTGGTGAACAGCTCGCCTGGCTGCAAGGGTTGCAGGCCATGCCAGGCCCCTTTGCCAGAGGGCTGGGGCTGGTGCAACTGGCGGCCAGCAGCCACCACGAGCACGAGCTTGCCGAGGAGTATCAGGATCTCTTTATCGGGCTGGGGCGCGGGGAGATCGTGCCGTTTGCCTCCTGGTATCTCACCGGCTCCCTGATGGAGCTGCCGCTGGCAGTGCTGCGCGCCGATCTGCAGTCCCTCGGCTTCGAGCGCCAGAGCGGGGTGTGCGAGCCGGAAGATCACCTGGCCGCCCTCTGTGAGGTGATGGCGGTACTGATTGCTGAGCAGCATCCGGATCGCAACCGCTTTTATGAGCGCCACCTTGCCCCCTGGGTACTCGCCTGTTGCCGCGATCAGCAACAGGCGAAAGGGGGCAGCTTCTACCGGGCGGTCGGGGCCCTTGCCGAAGACTTTTTCAAACTGGAACAGGAACTGCGCCTGCCCTTTGGCAGCCCGGTGGTGACGCTGGCATGACGCTGCGCCGCCCACTCATAGCAAAACCGGCTCACCGCAGCCGACCATAACAACAGAGGTCACAGAAAGATGAGCGATGAACAGCTGAAAGACCCGTCCCGCCGCAATCTGATCAAGGGGGTGGGGGTGGTTGCCACCATAGGCGTGCTGGCCGGTGCCACCGGCCGGGTGGTGGGCAAGGAGGTGCTGACCCACGACACCGAGCCTGACAAGGGCTATCGGGAGACCCCCCATGTTCACGACTTTTATCGCACCCTGCGCGGCACCGACTGAGCCGGCTCAGTGAAGGAGAACTCATGAAACTGACGAAACGTGCCGAGCAGCCCCAGGCGGGCGAGCAGGGCCACTTGCAGAGTAATGCAAACGCTCGCGGTCAGGGGCTGACCCGTCGCGCCTTTATGGTCAATTCCGGTCTGGTGGCCGGTGGCGCCGTGGCAGCCGGCTGGCTGGCGCCGGTCATGATGCAGCGGGCCGAGGCCAAGACCGTGGCGGCCGGGGTGCCGGTCGAGGTGAAGCGCACCATCTGCTCCCACTGCTCGGTGGGTTGCGGCGTCTATGCCGAGGTGCAAAACGGCGTCTGGACCGGTCAGGAGCCGGCTTTCGATCATCCCTTCAACTTGGGCGGTCACTGCGCCAAGGGGGCGGCCCTGCGCGAGCACGGCCACGGCGAGCGTCGCCTCAAGTACCCGATGAAGCTGGTGGGCGGCAAGTGGCAGCGCATCAGCTGGGATCAGGCCATCGAAGAGGTGGGCAACGAAGTGCTGCGCCTGCGCAAGGAGTCTGGCCCCGACAGCGTCTACTGGCTCGGCTCGGCCAAGCACTCCAACGAGCAGGCCTACCTGTTTCGCAAGATGGCGTCCCTGTGGGGCACCAACAACGTGGATCATCAGGCGCGGATCTGCCACTCCACCACGGTCGCTGGCGTCGCCAACACCTGGGGCTACGGCGCCATGACCAACAGCCTGAACGACATGCACAACAGCAAGTCGATCATGTTTATCGGCTCCAACCCGGCGGAGGCCCACCCGGTCGCCATGCAGCACATCCTGCTGGCGAAAGAGCGCAACGGCTGCAAGATCCTGGTGGTCGACCCGCGTCGCACCCGTACCGCCGCCAAGGCGGACATGTACCTCTCCCTGCGCCCGGGCACCGACGTCGCCTTTATCTGGGGCATGCTCTGGCACATCTTCAAGAACGGCTGGGAAGACAAGGAGTTCATCCGCACCCGCGTCTTTGGCATGGACGAGGTGCAAAAAGAGGTGGCGCGCTGGACTCCGGCCGAAGTGGAGCGGGTGACCGGCCTCAATGAAAAAGAGGTCTATGGCGCCGCCAAGCTGCTTTCCGACAATCGCCCCGGCTGCGTGGTCTGGTGCATGGGGGGGACCCAGCACACCACCGGCAACAACAACACCCGCGCTTACTGCATCCTCGAACTGGCTCTGGGCAACGTGGGCAAGAGCGGGGCGGGCACCAACATCTTCCGTGGTCACGACAATGTGCAGGGTGCCACCGACTTTGGCGTCACCTCAGACTCTCTGCCCGGTTACTACGGGCTGGAAGAGGGCTCCTGGAAGCACTGGGCCCGGGTGTGGGATGTGGATTACGAGTGGATCAAGGCCCGTTTTGACAACAAGGCCTACAACGGCAAGCTGCCGATGAACAACAACGGCATTCCGGTCTCCCGCTGGGTGGATGGTGTGCTGGAGAACGCCGATCTCATCGAGCAGGGTGCCAATATCCGCGCCATGTTCTACTGGGGCCATGCGGTCAACTCCCAGACCCGCGGCCCGGAGATGAAGAAGGCGATGCAAAAGCTCGACATGATGGTGATTGTCGACCCGTACCCCACCGTCGCCGCCGTCATGAACGATCGTACCGACGGCGTCTACCTGCTGCCGGCTACCACCCAGTTCGAGACCTATGGCTCCGTCACCGCCACCAACCGCTCCATGCAGTGGCGCGACAAGGTGGTCGAGCCGCTGTTCGAATCCAAGGTCGACCACGAGATCATGTATCTCTTGAGCAAAAAGCTCGGCTTTGCCGATGAGCTGTTCAAGCACATCAAGGTGGAGAACAACGAGCCACTGCTGGAAGACATCACCCGCGAGTACAACCGCGGCATGTGGAGCGTGGGCTACACCGGCCAGAGCCCGGAGCGGCTCAAGGCGCACCAGCAGAACTGGCACACCTTCCACAAGACCAACCTCAAGGCCGAAGGGGGGCCGGTCAGCGGCGAAGTGTACGGTCTGCCCTGGCCCTGCTGGGGCACCCCTGAGATGAAGCACCCCGGCAGCCATATCCTCTACGACACCAGCATTCCGGTCTCGCAAGGGGGCGGCGGTTTCCGTGCCCGTTTCGGCATCGAGTATCAGGGCGTCTCCTTGCTCGCCGAAGACTCCTGGCCGAAGGGGAGCGAGGTGGAGGACGGCTATCCCGAGATCACCGCCGACCTGCTGAAACAGCTTGGCTGGTGGGATGAGCTGACCGAGGCCGAGAAGAAAGAAGCCGAGGGGCGCAACTGGAAGACCGACCTCTCCGGCGGCATCCAGCGGGTGGCCATCAAGCACGGCTTCGTACCCTACGGCAACGCCAAGGCGCGCTGCGTGGTGTGGACCTTCCCGGATCAGGTGCCCAAGCACCGCGAGCCGCTCTACACCCCGCGCCGGGATCTGTTGGCCGACTACGCCACCTGGCCGGACGCCAAGAGCCTGTGGCGCCTGCCGACCCAGTACGCCTCGGTGCAGGAGAAGGACGTCAGCAAGGAGTTCCCGATCATCCTCACCTCCGGCCGTCTGGTGGAGTACGAGGGGGGCGGCGACGAGACCCGTTCCAACCCCTGGCTGGCCGAGCTGCAGCAGGAGATGTTCGTCGAGATGAACCCGGCGGATGCCAACGACGTCGGCGTGCGCGACGGTCAGGATGTGTGGGTCGAGGGGCCGGAAGGGGGCAGAGTGAAAGTGAAGGCGCTGGTGACCCCGCGGGTCAAACCTGGGCTCGCCTTTATGCCGTTCCACTTCGGTGGCCACTTCGAGGGCCAGGATCTGCGCGCCAAATATCCGGAAGGGTCAGACCCCTATGTGCTGGGCGAATCGGTCAACATAGTCACCACCTATGGCTATGACCCGGTTACCCAGATGCAGGAGACCAAGGTCACCCTGTGCCGTTTTCGCCAAGTAGGAGCCTGATCTCATGGCCAGAATGAAATTCATGTGTGACACCAAGCGCTGCATCGAGTGCAACGGCTGTGTGACGGCGTGCAAGAACGAGAACGACGATGCCCTGGAGTGGGGCATCCAGCGCCGCCGGGTGGTGACCCTCAACGACGGCCTGCCGGGTGAGACCTCCATCTCGGTCGCCTGCATGCACTGCACCGACGCCCCCTGCATGGCGGTCTGCCCGGCCGACTGCTTCTATCACACCGACGACGGCATCGTGCTGCACAACAAGGATCTCTGCATCGGTTGCGGCTACTGCCTGTTCGCTTGTCCGTTCGGGGCGCCCCAGTTCCCGAAGACCGCCGCCTTTGGCGATCGGGGCAAGATGGACAAGTGCACCTTCTGCGCCGGTGGCCCGGAAGAGGATCACAGCGAGGCGGAGCGCCAGAAGTACGGAGCCAACCGCATCGCCGAGGGCAAGCTGCCCATGTGTGCCGAGCTCTGCTCCACCAAGGCGCTGCTGGCGGGGGATGCGCAGGTCATCTCCGACATCTTCCGCGAGCGGGTCGCCTATCGCGGCGCCAAGGAAGCGGGCTGGGGCAGCGGTGAAGAGCTGTTTTACGACGCCAGCAAGGCGGGCAAGGGAGGGGCGGCATGAAAACCTGGCTAATGGCCCTGTTTGCCGCTCTGCTGCTGGTGAGTACCGCCAGCTTCGCCGACGCCGAGAAAGAGGCGGTCGGTTTTGCCGGCGCCGACTACTGGCGGGCGGTGAAGGACGGGCAGGAGGGGGTGACCACCTCCCGCTCGCCGGAGCACGGGGTGCTCATCTCGGTGCCGGGCCAGCTCTGGTTCGAGGTGAAGACCAAGTGGGTGTCGCCGCTCGGTGCCATCGCCATTTTCGGGTCGCTCGCCATGTGCGGCCTGATGTACTGGGCGGTGGGGCCGACCAAGCTCTCCAAACCGCGCACCGGGCGCAAGCTCAAGCGCTGGAGCCGGCTGGATCGGGCGCTGCACTGGACCACGGCGGGCATGTTCCTGACCCTGTCCGGGTCTGGGCTGGCCATCATCTATGGCAAGCACTTCATCAAGCCGGTGGTGAGCATCGGGGTGTGGGAGAACTGGATCTGGTTCGCCAAGGTGTTCCACAACTACGTGGGGCCGCTCTTCTTCCTCTGCCTGCTCGGGGTACTCATCAAGTGGTTTCGCCACAACATCGTCAACATGGTGGACGTGCGCTGGTTCATGAAGGCGGGCGGCATGCTGGGGCCCCACAAGGGGAGTCACCCCTCGGCGGGCTTCTCCAACGGTGGCGAGAAGGCGATCTTCTGGCTGCTGATCTGGTTTGGCGGCATCGTGGTGGCGACCGGGCTGTTTCTGGACTTCCCCATCTTCGGCCAGCTGCGCCGCCAGATGGAGTGGGCCAGCTTCATCCATATCGTAGGCGCCTTGATCCTCATCTGCGGCTTCATCTTCCATATCTACATGGGCCTGTTCCAGCTGGAAGGGGCGCTGGAGGGGATGGTGACCGGCGAGGTGGACGAGACCTGGGCCAGGGAACACCACGACCTCTGGTATGAAGAGGTGAAGCACCAGCTCGACGAGCCCAAGGCGGACAAGTCAGGCTGAGGCTGACCATAACATCAGGATGAAAGAGAAGGGGCGCTGCGGCGCCCCTTTGTTGTGCGCGCAACTTAACCGATATGAATGGTCTGAATGAGGCCGAAGCCCGTCCTGCCACGGTTTTTGGCAGCAGGGTATGCCCAAGCTCACAAAATGAAACGACCAAACGTCATATGATTGATTTCATTATGAGTCTTGCTCTCCTGCCGAACGGCAATTTCACGTAAATCAAAGAGAATGACTATGGCTACCGGACAATATCTGCTGTGGAAAGATGCACAGGGACAAGATTTTCGCCCCGTTGCACTGACTGGCACCGATCTGCTCAACGATCGCAACCTCAACAAGGGTACCGCCTTCACCGAACAGGAGCGCGCCGACTTCGAGCTCGACGGCCTGTTGCCTCCCCAGGTTCAAACGTTTGAAGCCCAGCTGGAGCGGGTTTACCAAGGCTTTTTGAGCGCCTGCAGTGACATCGAGAAGTACCAGAATCTGCGGGCCCTGCAGGATCGCAACGAGACTCTGTTCTACGCCCTGCTAGCGCGCCACGTGGAGGAGATGACCCCCTACATCTATACCCCGACCGTGGGCAAGGCGTGCCAGGAGTTCAGCCACCGCTTCCAGAAGCCGCGCGGCCTCTACATCACCCCGAAGAACGTCGAGGACATGGGCTCCCTGGCCCGTCATCTCGATGCCAAGTCGGTGCGCATCATAGTCGTGACCGACAGCCAGGGGATCCTGGGGATCGGTGACCAAGGGGTGGGCGGCATGGGCATCCCCATCGGCAAGCTCTCCCTCTATACCCTGGGTGCCGGCATCCATCCCGCCTGCTGCCTGCCCATCGCGCTGGACGTGGGCACCGACAACCAGGCGCTGCTGGATGACCCCATGTATCTGGGTCAGCCCCACAAGCGCATTCGTGGCAAGGAGTACGACGACTTCATCGACAAGTTCGTGGCCGGGGTCAAGCGCCACTTCCCCAATGCGGTGCTGCAGTGGGAGGACTTCAGCAAGTCCAACGCCTTCAACAACCTCTCCCGTTATCAGCAGTCCCTGCCGTCGTTCAACGACGACATTCAGGGGACCGGGGCCGTGGTGCTGGCGGGCATCATAGGGGCGGTCAAGGTCAAGGGCGAGACCCTGGGCCAGCAGAACTACCTGGTCTATGGCGCCGGTGCCGGCGGGGTCGGGGTGGCGGATCAGATCTGTGCGGGCATGATCCGCGAAGGGCTGGACCCCCAGGCGGCCCGCGATCGCATCTACATCCTGGATACCCAGGGGCTGGTGTGCGACAACCGTGAGGGGCTGGACGAATACAAGCGCCGCTACGCCAAGCCGGGCCTGTTGCTGTCGGGCTGGGACACCGAAGTGCCCGGCAAGGCCAACCTGACCGACGTGCTGCGCCACGTGCCCATCACGGTACTGCTGGGCACCAGCGGTGCCGGTGGCGCCTTCAAGGAGCAGCATATCCAGCTGATGCTCAACCACTGTGCGCGTCCCATGGTGTTCCCGCTCTCCAACCCGACCGCCAACTGCGAGGCACTGCCGGAGGACATCTATCGCTGGAGCCAGGGCAAGGCCATCGTCGCCACCGGCAGCCCGTTCAAGGATGTGCACTACGAGGGGCAGGAGTTCCGGGTCGGCCAGGGCAACAACGTCTTCATCTTCCCGGGGGTGGGCCTGGCAGCCATCGTCAGCCAGATCCGCGAGATCACGCCGGACATCTTCACCACCGCGGCCTTTGCGCTGGCGGAGTGCGTGAGCGAGGTGGACCTGGCGAAGGGGGCCGTCTATCCGCGCATTCGCGAGCTGCGCAGCATCTCGGTGCACGTAGCGACGGCGGTGCTCAAGGACATAGTGCGGCGGGATCCTTCCCACCCGCTGATCGGTCAGGATCTGCAGCAGCACATTCTCAACCACATGTGGGAGCCGGTCTATCTGCCCTACCGCCGGGTATGACGGACGCAAGCTTGCACTTGCAATAGTTGCAATAGAAGAGGGGTGGCCATGGCCACCCCTCTTGTTTTGTCACCTTGAGCGGTCAGCTATCTTGTCAGCCGCGCAGCGGCAGCCAGTGCCCCGCCTTGCTGCGGCAGGCGGTGTCCTGCCACTGCTGGCTGGCCTGGCCTATATAGAGCTGCTCGCGATAGTCGCGGCACCAGAGGCCGTTGGGATGGCGAAAGGTGCGCAGCGGCGTGACGCTGCCCGAGTGGCGGCTGGCGGGGTTGAACCAGGTGAGGCTCTGACCCTTGGGACGGGTTTGCAGCGCCTCGGCCAGCGCCTGGTTGGCGAGCGTCACGTCCTGCTTGTCCATCTGGCGGTAGAGCGGGGCGGCTGGTTGGCTGGCACAGGCGGACAGCCAAAGCGCCAGGCAGATCAACAGATAACGGCTCATGGTTGCTCCTTGCTGTTGAACCCTTGCTGGATCAGGGCCTGCTCCTGTGCATCGGTCAGGGTCTGGCCGCGATCGTCGACCGTGCCATCCCCCCGCAGCTTGTTGCCGTCAGCATCGACGGCATCCATGCCGTTGTCATCGACCGTGCCGTCGCCCCGGATCTCGTTGCCGTTGGCATCGACGGCATCCATGCCGTTGTCGTCGACCGTGCCGTCACCTCGGATCTCGTTGCCGTTGGCATCGACGGCATCCACTCCGTTGTCATCGAGGCCATTGCCCAGGCCTCGTCCACCACCGTGACGATCGCCGCCGGCGTGGCGCTCCCCGCCGCCATGCTGTTCGCCACCGGCATGGCGATCCCCTCCGGCATGTTGCTCGCCGCCGGCGTGCTCCCCACCGCCGTTGTCGTCACTGCCATGGCTGCCACCATCGCTGTCACTGCCGCCGCCACTGTTGCTGCCGCCGTCGCTGTCACTGCCGCCACCACCACCACTACTACTGCTTCCACCACTGCTTCCACCACCACCACTGCTACCACCACCGCTGCCACTATTGCCGTCGCCATCCTTGTTGTGAACGATCAGCCCATTGGCGATATAGCTGTGGCTGCCATCCAGGATCAGGTTGAACAGTGCCGTGGTGGGCGGGGCATCAATCCAGCAGAGGGACTCCACCAGCAGCAGGGCGGGCTGCGGAGCCTGCGCCAGGTTGCCTGCGCTGCCGTGCTCCGACCATCCCAGCAGGTGCATGCCGGTAAAGAGCGGCAGCACGGCGAGAGTCGGGTTTTCGGTGCGGGTCATGGCCGGTGCGATGGCCGCCCAGCCGCGGGTGGTCAGGAAGGGGTGCTCGGCGGTGAAGAAGGGAGCCAGCCGGTTGAGCCCGTAGAGCCGGCGCGCTCCCAGCAGCACCCGCTCGACCGCGAGGATGAGGTTGCTGCAGCCATATTGATCCCGCACCCGTTCACCGGCCTGCAGGGTCTCGATGGGACGTTCCTCTCCGTCGGCCATCAGGATGCGGGTGCCGGTCACGAAACAGGACTTGGCATAGGCCTGATTCACCTGCCACTGATGGTGGCTGAAGTCATAGCTCAGCGGGGTGGCAAACAGGGCCAGGGCGATGGCCGAACCCACCAGCAGTCGGCGCTGGCTGGGCTTGAAAGCGGGCAGTGACATGGGGGACTCCTTGTCCGGCTGGGTTCACGTCATCAAGTATAGGGCGGGCTGATGGAGGGGCAGGGGAGCCATTGACAAACAAAACAGCTTGGAAAAACGATTGGCGTCGGCCATAAAAGTGCGTAAAATCGCTTCCTCGATGCTTGTAGCAACGAATCCCGCCTAAAAAGCCAGTTTCATGCCCTCCCCAAGCAGTAAGAGGCAACAAATGACGCCGAATGGCTCATCCAATGCCTTGAAAAAGTCTTGTGATAACTGAAAAGTGTCAAATATCCCTGTCAGTTATCAAAAAATTAAGGACATCCATGTTTTCCTTAGTCAAGCAAAGCGTCGCCGGGCTGCAAATCCTGTTTGTCGCCTTCGGTGCCATGGTGCTGGTGCCCCTGCTCACCGGACTGAACCCCTCCATGGCCCTGCTTGGCGCCGGTGTAGGCACCCTGCTGTTCCAGCTCTGCACCCGCCGCCAGGTCCCGATCTTCCTCGGTTCCAGCTTTGCCTTCATCGCCCCCATCATTTACGCCACCCAGACCTGGGGCCTGCCCTCCACCATGTTCGGTCTGTTTGCCGCCGGTTTCATGTACTTCATCCTGGCCGCGCTCATTCGCGCCCGCGGCATGGGCTTTGTGCACAAGCTGCTGCCGCCTGTGGTGATCGGCCCGGTGATCATGGTGATCGGCCTGTCGGTGGCTCAGGTGGCCTGCAACATGGCCATGGGCCGTGCCGGCGGTGAGCAGGTGATGCCTGCCTCGACGGCGCTGACCCTGGCCGGCATCTCGCTGGCGGTCACCCTGATTGCGGCGGTGTTCTGCAAGGGCTGGATCAAGCTCATCCCCATCCTGTGTGGCGTGATTGCGGGCTATGTCTCTGCCGTGCTGATGGGTCAGGTGAGCTTCGACGGCATGGTCAACGCCCCCTGGCTGGCGCTGCCCCACTTCGTGACCCCGGAGATCAACTGGGCTGCGGCACTGTTCATGCTGCCGGTAGCCATCGCCCCCTGTATCGAACACATTGGTGGCGTGCTGGCCATCGGTGGCGTGACCGGCAAGGATTACACCAAGAACCCGGGTCTGCACCGTACCCTGGCCGGTGACGGCATCGGTGTCTGCTTCGCCGGCTTCATCGGTGGCCCTCCCGTCACCACCTATGCCGAAGTGACCGGTGCCGTGATGATCACCCGCAACTTCAACCCGGTCACCATGACCTGGGCCGCGGTGTTCGCCATCATTCTGGCCTTCTTCGGCAAGTTCAACGCCCTGCTCACCTCCATCCCGATGCCGGTGATGGGCGGCATCATGTTGCTGCTGTTCGGATCCATCGCCGCCATCGGTCTCAAGACCCTGGTGGAGTCCAAGGTGGATCTGGGGCTGTCGCGCAACATCGCCATCGTGGCGGTGACCCTGACCGTGGGTGTCGGCGCGCTGGAGATGAAGATCGGTGACTTCGCCCTGGCGGGCGTGGGTCTGGCCTCGGTGGCCGCCATCCTGCTCAACCTCATCCTGCCCCAGCACTCCGAAGAGGGTGCCATGGAGAGCGCCAAGGATTGAGTCAACGGACGGCGTATCCCTGTCTTGCAGAGGCCACCTCAGGGTGGCCTCTCTCTTTTCCGCCATCTGACGCATCGCTGGGCCGGCGGAGGCGTTAATACGTATAAAGTCAATAGCTTGCTCGCCGGCAGGCGTTGTCGTCCGAGAGTATCCGCCAGCCTCAAGATGGGGGTTGAATGAAGCCTGTCTGGCCAGGGCACCATTTGACGGATCCCTGTTCCTGACCTTTGCTAAAGGTCAGGTTTGACACTGTGCTGTGCGGATCAGTATGAAAAAAAGAGGCGTTTACGCCCCCCATCATGGGATGCATCTTCCTCTCTTCTTATGATGCTGTTCTGGCCGTCACACCCTGCGAAACCACCCCATCTGCTTGCCGCCGACATGACGAAGGCGCGGCAAACCGTGCAAGCCGGCACGATCCGGTAAGGGTCAAAAGGGTCCGTTCATCGACCGGTGCGGACATTGAGGGACGAGCTGTGAGCAAAGTGAGGTTGCAATGAAATATCAACTGTTGTGGAAAAGCGCCCTGTTCTCGGCCTCTTCGGTGCTGGCGCTGGGAGCCGTACAGGCGGCACCCTTGAACGTGATGACCGAGGATTATCCGCCGTTCAACATGCAGGGGGAGGGTGGCAAGATAGTCGGCCTCTCCACGGAGGTGGTGGAGGAGCTGTTCAAGCGGGCCGGGGTCGAATACAAGCTGAGCATGATGCCCTGGAAGCGTGCCTACGAAGATACCCTCAGCACGCCCAATACCGCCCTGTACTCCACCACGCGCACGCCGGAGCGGGAAACCCTCTTCAAGTGGGTCGGGCCGCTGGTCAACAACAACTGGGTTTTCTTTGCCAATCCATCTTCCACCATCACGGTCAACTCCTTGGAAGATGCGAAGCAGTATTCGGTTGGGGGCTACAACGGTGATGCCGCTGCCGAATATCTCAAGGCGCAAGGGTTTGGCAAGCTGCAACTGGCGGCCAACGATACCGCCAACGTGAAGAAACTGGAGGCTGGTCGCATCGATCTCTGGGCGACCGGGGAGTACCTGGCCCCCTATCTGGCCGCCCAGGAGAAGACGTCCAGTCCCAAGCCGGTGTTTGTGTTCAAGGAAACCCAGATGAGCCTGGCTTTCAACAAGGAAGCCCCGGATGAGCTCATCAACAAGCTCAACGAGATCCTGGCCGCCATGAAGGCGGATGGCACCATCGACAAGATCAATGCCAAGTACCATTAAGTTGTAACAAGACGTCGTTGCCGATATCGGGAGGGAACCATGGGTTGGAATAGTCTGACGTTCAGGATTGCCGTGCTGACCTCCCTGTCGGTGAGTCTGCTGCTGGTGTTGTTTGGTGGGTATAACTACAACGCCGCCAGGGAGGAGAGCTACCGCAGACAGGCCGAGATGGTCGAGCAGGCCATCAGCCGGTTGCAGCTCTCCTTGCCTGGTCCGCTGTGGAATTACGAATCGGCTTTTGTCGAGGCATCCCTCAAATCCGAGCTGGCCACGGATGCGCTTAGCAGCCTGCTGGTGGTCAACAAGGACAAGCTGGTTGCGGGGTTTGTCCGTGATGATGCCGGTGAAATTCAGGTGGTGGCAAAGCTGCCTGCCGATCTGGGCAGCCATGCCAGCCATGAGCTGGTCTACGACGACAACGGCCAGCTCAAGACGGTGGCCAATCTGCTGGTGGTCAGCAGTGATCGGGCCATTTTGATCCAGTTGCGCCATCTGCTCATCACCACCGTCTGGCAGATAGTGGTGCTGGACGTCGGCATCATCCTGTTGCTGATGGTCTTGATCCATCGCAATGTGCTGCGCCCCTTGCGGCAGATGAACTCCGCAGTCTTCGATCTGGCCCAGGGAGATGGGGATCTGACCCAGCGCCTCAAGATCCGCCGGCATGACGAGATGGGGGCGCTGGCTGGCAACATCAATCAATTCATTGCCAAGCTGCAGGGGACGGTGTCGGAGATAAACACCCTGTCGGCAGGCGTCTTGCAGACGGCGGAGCTGTGCGATTCGCTGGCGACCGATACCCGGCACGGCAGCGCTGAACAGCAGTCAGAGCTGGATCAGGTCGCGACCGCCATCACCCAGATGAGCCATGCGGTACAGGAAGTGGCGGGCAATGCGGTCAAGACATCCGGTGCGACCGATGAAGCCAGCCTCTATGTGGAGCAGGGTTACAAGCTGGCCGGCCAGGCCAATGAAGCCATTCATCAGCTGGTCGGCGAGGTGGAGCGTGTCGCCAACCTGATCCGCTCCTTGTCGAGCGAGAGCAGCAGCATCGGCAACATCATCGAAGTGATCAACGGCATTGCCGAACAGACCAACCTGCTGGCTCTCAATGCTGCCATAGAGGCGGCAAGAGCCGGGGATCAGGGGCGCGGATTTGCCGTGGTGGCCGATGAGGTAAGAACGCTGTCTGGCCGTACACGCCAGTCGACCGAGGAGATCAGTGCCAGTATCGCGCGCCTGCAGCAGGCGACCCACAATCTGGTTTCTGGTATGCAGCAAAGTCAGGACAAGGCCTCTCAGGCGGGGGCGCAAGCCGCCGACGTGCAGCTTTCGGTTGAGAAGATAAAGACCCAGGTAGGCCTTATCCGTGAAATGAACATGTATATCGCCCAGGCCTCGGAAGAGCAGCACTCGGTGGCGGAAGAGGTCAGCAACAGTGTAAATCGCATCGCCGGGCTCAACAACGACAGTGCGGCGCGGGTGGGGCAGGTAGCCGATGCCAGCAGTGATTTGCGCCAGCTGTCGGCTCAGTTGGACAGCCTGCTCAAACAGTTCAGGGTGTGATCGCCGGGCGTCAGCGAGCTGGCCGTCCAGGCAGAGGAGTGGATGATGGGAATAACCAGGATGCTTGTCCTGTTTTGGGCTCTGTGGGCAGGAGGATTGCAGGCCGGGTCCGTCAGGTATCAGGTCGAAGGGAGGACGTTCGAAGGTTATCATCTGGCGGGGGCCAGTCAGCAGTCAACCCTGGTGCTGCTGGTCCATGACTGGGATGGGTTGACCGGGTATGAAATGAAGCGTGCCGACATGCTGGCGGCCTTGGGTTACCGGGTGTTTGCCGCCGATCTGTTCGGCGTTGGCGTGAGACCCACTGCGGTGGAGGATAAAAAGCGGCTGACAGGGGCGCTATACCAGGACAGGGCGAGCATGCGGGCCCTGCTCGTCGGGGCGCTGGCCGAGGCCACGAGGTTGGGAGGCAAACCGGAAAAGGTCGTGGCGCTCGGTTACTGTTTCGGAGGTGCCGCCGTGCTGGAGCTGGCCCGTAGCGGGGCGGAGCTGCACGGTACAGTGAGCGTGCATGGCGGGCTGGAGACGCCGCCAGGTCAGAACTACCAACAGGTCAGGGGACGTGTGCTGATACAGCATGGCAGTGCTGACGAGGCGGTCAGCCTGGGGCAGTTTGCCGCCTTGATCGGCGAGCTGGAGAGGGCCGGCATCAGCCATGAAGCGACCAGTTACAGTGGCGCCCCTCACGCATTCAGTGTGTTTGGATCAGACAGGTACCACGCCGAAGCCGATGCCCTTGCCTGGCAACGCCTGGTCGGTTTTCTGGCAGAGATCTCCGCAAAGTAACCCTGTGCGCTGGTTTGCAAGCCATGGCATTGCCATGGCTTTTTGCTGTCTGTTGATCATGGCTGATGGCGTGCCAGTACGATCACCCACATGGCCCCGTCCCCCACGTGATAGCGTGCCAGCAGGGTCAGGGTGCCGCTGACTGGGTCGATGCGATGCACCGCCAGCTGGTGGGAAGCCTGCCCGGCCGCCAGCAGCCAGTGGCCGCTCTGGTCGATGGCAAAACCGCGGGGCATGGTCTCGGTCGGGAAGTGGCCGACTACGCCGAGCTCGCCATCCGGCGCGATGGCGAACTGGGTCAGCAGGCTGCTGGCCCGCTCGCTGCTGTAGAGAAAACGCCCGTCGGGTGTCACGTGCAGATCCGCCCCCCAGCGCTCCCCCTGATAACCGGCTGGCAGCATGGAGAGGCTCTGACAGAGCCGGATCCCGCCATCGGCGGTGGGTCGGTAGCGGTTGATGGTGCAGTCGAGCTCGTTGAGGCAATAGAGGTCGCCATTGCTCGGGTGCAGCGTCAGATGGCGCGGCCCGGCGCCGCTGGCGGTCACCAGATCCCCCAGCGGATGGGGGCGCAGCCTCCCCTCCTTGCAGAGCAGAAAGCGGCGGATGCAATCCTCCTTGAGGCAGGCGACCAGCACCTCCTGCTCGCCCTGTTTATTTGCACGCAGCAGGGTGACCGAATGGGCGGCCTGCAAGCCGTCGAGCTGCTGGTGGGGGGGCTCTGCCCGGCCGTCGGCGTCGATGGCGGAGAGGGTAACCTGATTGAAGGCATAGGAGGCCGCCAGCAGGAAGCGGCCGTCGGCCGAGATGGCGGTGTGGGAGGCGCTGCCCGCCAGCGGTGCCGCTCCCTGCGTTTCCAGCCGGCCATCGGCCTCGATGCGATAGCTTATCAGGGCGAAATCGGGGCGCACGGCGGCATGGAGCCAGCGCCCGTTCGGGCTGATCACCAGCGGTTGGACCTGGCCCGGGGTGTCGACCACCTGCAATGGCGTGAGCTCCCCAGTAGCGGCCAGGGCAAACACGTGGATCTGCTGGCTGGCGGGGCTCGCCACATAAACGACCTGCTGCATCTGTTTCTCACTCCTTGTCATGGGCAACCGCAGGCCATCTTATCCCCTTTCGCGCCCGGCTGGGCCTACTCTTTTGCCCGGCCCGGGCAGACCACCTGGCGGGCCTTGAGGTGGTAGAGCTCCACCTGCGGGTGGCTGAAAAAGCCCACTTCCCACGGGTTCTTCTGCACGAAGGCGGCGCGGATAGGTTCGAACAGCGGGTGATCCTGCGGGATCTGGTAAGCATCGGCGGCGATGATGGTGTAGTTCCACTCGATGGCGCGGGTGTAGGTGAACACCGCCCGCGAGTCGATGGCGAAGTGGCAGCGGCCGTCCCGCTTGAGCAACTGCGACTTGAAGGTCTCGGGGAAGGTGATGAAGAAGATGTCGTCCTCATCGGAGGAGAGAAACGCCAGCACAGTGGTGTGGGGCTGGGACTGGGCCCGGGTCACCAGCACTCCGATCTTGTTCTCAACCTCACGCAAGTCAGGCACCGGCAGGCCGGTGAGCGGGGTGACGGGCAGCTCGCGAGCGGGGCGTTCATCGGCCGGATGTTGATAGCCCGGCTGGGCGAAGCCGTAGACCACACGGTTGCCGTACCAGAGCTCGAACTGCAGCGGGGTGACCTGCACCCTGTCCGGAGCGGTGCGGGCGATCACCCCTTTGTAGGAGACGCGATAGACGCTCAAGGAGGCGTCGTACTCGTCGACCCCGGTGCGGTTGTCCAGATGCAGGGTGATCTTCTCCCCCACCGCCAGCTGGTGTCCCTTGGGGAAGGTCAGCAGCAGCTCGTTGTCTGGCTGGATCTCGACCCCGCAGATGTAGACGCCGGTCTCCTTGCTGGCGGGGTCGACATAGGTGGCGGCCACCCCGAGCAGGGGAGAGCCGAGAAAAGAGAGCAGAGAGGGTTGGGAACTCATGGCGCACCTTGGCAAATGTGGGGGATCGGCTCCTCAGTGTATCGCGGCCGACCGGGATTGGCAGGCCCCTCATCCGGGGAGGCAAGCGTTTCAGGCTAGCGACAAACTGTGCCCCATTCTGGCCGGCCCGTCACAAAACCAGCGCAAGCGGTGGGCCACCGACACAAAAAAGGCCCCTTGCGGGGCCTTCGAATGAGATGAGGAGCTGCCTTAACCGGGCTGGGGGCCCGGCAGGGCGGGAGGTTGGGTGGAGTCGGACTCCACCTTCTGCTCTTCATCCTTCATGTTCTTGATGTAGACATCCATCTGGTTGAACGCGATCTCGATGCCGTTTTCGCGGAACAGCTGGTCTATCTTGCGGTTCAGCTCGTCCACCGCCGGGTTGCGATCGCCGAGCTCGCTCACGAAGAAGCGCAATTCGTGATCCAGGGTGCTGGCACCGAAGGTGAGGAAGTAGACGATGGGCGCCGGATCCTTGAGTACGCGGCTGTTCTCGTCCGCCGCCTGCTTGAGCAGGGTGCGGGTCAGCTCCAGATCCGAACCGTAGGCCACGCCCACCCGCACGATGACCCGGGTGACCGTATCGCTCAACGACCAGTTGATGAGCCGCTCGGTCATCAGCTGCTGGTTGGGGATGATCACCTCCTTGCGGTCGAAGTCGGTCAGGGTGGTGGCGCGAATGCGGATCCGCGAGACGGTGCCGGAGAAGGAGCCGATGGTGACGGTGTCACCGATCCGCACCGGACGCTCGAACAGTATGATGATGCCGGAGACGAAGTTGGAGAGGATCTCCTTCATGCCAAAACCGATACCGACCGACAGACCACCGGCGACCCACTGCAGCTTGTCCCACTGTACCCCCATCATGGAGAGGGCGGTCAGTGAGCCGACCCCGATCAGCACGTAGTTGAGCATGGTGGTGATGGCGTAGGCCGTGCCCTGGGCCAGGTTCAGCTTGGAGAGCACCAGCACTTCCAGCAGACCCGGCAGGTTGCGGGCCAGCGACCAGGCGCCGCCCAGCAGCAGGAAGCCTATCAGCACGTCGCTCAGGCTGATCGGGAACATCACGGCATTGGCCCCTGTCCCTTCAGTGCGGTGCCACAGCACCATGCTGTCGAGGTAGGAGAAGACCGCCACCAGATCGGACCAGAGCCAGTAGAAGGCGACGCCGAAGATCAGCAGCAACACGGTGCGGGTCAGACGCAGCGACTGCTGGCTGACATCCTCCAGATCCATGGGTTGCTCTTCGATGGTGTCTCCCCCTTCCGCATCCTCCTGGGCCTTGTGTTCGCGTTTGGCCACCGCACGGCGATAGGCCAGGCGACGGGCCGCGAGCTCAAGGCCGCGCAGGGCGGTACGGTAGACCAGGCTCCAGAGGATGAGCAGGTAGAAGGACTCGATCAGCCGGCCGGTCAGCTTGAGGGCGGTGTAGTAGTAGCCCAGTCCCACCAGCACGATCAGCGCCACCGGTGCCAGCGCCAGGGCGATGGCGGTGATGGACTGCTGCATGCTCGCCTCGCCCTTGATGCGGGCGCGGGAGATGGGGAATACCAGGTAGGCGGCCAGCCCCAGCAGGGCCAGGGTCAGCGCCTGACCCACCACGTCGTTGCCAAGGGAGGAGGGTTCCACCACCGCCTTGGTCGACAGCATGATGAGCGGCAGCAAGGGCACCCAGAGGTAGCGCATGCTGGTGCGCTTGGCCTGCAGATCGGCTTTCGGAATGCGGAAGTGGCTCTCGGCGATGCCGCCTGGGCGCATCACCGCCAGATAGACGCTGAACACCAGATAACCGAGCGCCAGGTTGAGGGTGATCTGGAAAATCAGCTTGGAACTGAGCAGACCGCAGTCAGTCAGCAGCAGGCCGGCAGCCAGGATGAACAGGCTGCCCGGCAGGCGTTGCAGCACGGTATAGCAGAGGGCTGCCGGGGTGTGCCACTGGCTGTCCTGGCGAAAGCGCCCCAGATCCTTGGTGATCTTCTTCTGCCGCTCGATCAGCGTCGGACGCTTCCAGAGCAGCAGGCCACCTATCAGCAGCAGCGGCAGGGCGAGCAGGGTGATGGGCAGCAAGGTTTCACCCCAGCCGCTCCAGTCCGGTTTCAGCACCCAGTCGGAGGCCTGCTTGTAGGCCTGGGCCGGCCAGCTGATGAACCACTTGCCGTCGATGGGCTTGTTGCTGCTCACCCAGAAGATGTGCTGCTGCAGGGTGAACTCGATGGAGGAGTAGATCCGCGCCAGCTGCTGCTGGGTCAGCTGCAGGCTGATGGCGTTGGTCAGCTGGGCATCCAGCTGGCGGTTGAGCTGGTCGAGCAGGCTGATGCGGGTGTCGAGCAGCTTGGAGAGGCTGGCTCTGTCCTCCTCGCTCACCGGCTCGCTGCTATTGGCGATCAGGTTGTCCAGATACTGGGTCTTCTGGAACAGCTGGTCACGCTGCTGGCTCAGTTCGAACTGGGCCAGGTGCAGGTCGGCGATCTGCTCCTCCAGGTTCTTCACCAAGGTGGAGGGGGAGGACTCCAGCTGCTGGTAGAGCTGATAGAGGATGCGCGACAGCAGCAGGTTGCCCTTGAGCATCTGCACCTGTTCGTTGAGGTTGCGTTCGGTCTGAGTGCCGCGCTCCAGCCAGCTCTTGGCCTGCAGGTTCTTCTGCACCAGCGAGTTGAGGCTGGCGGTGGCGCTGACCAGCTGCTGGCTGAGCTGGTGGTTGAGCTCCTGCTCCTTTTGCACCAGCGGGCTGTCGGCGGCGGCCACCAGCTCACCGGTCTGTTCGGCGGTCTTCTCGGTGTCGCCCAGGCGCTTGGCACTGCTCTGCTCCTGCAGCAGTTGCAGCTTCTGCTCTTCGCTCGCGAGGCGAGCGGTCTGGTAGTCGCGCTGTTTGACCGCCAGATCCTGCATGCTGGTGCGGTTGTCCAGCTCCTTCTGCAGGTTGGCCAGCTGCAGATCCAGCAGGGCCAGCTCGGCATTGAGCTTCATCTTCTCGGCGCTGCTCACCCCGTCACCGGCGTTGAGGCGGGTACGGATCTCCTGGCTGCGCTGATAGGCGCGGCTCATGCTGGCCTGGGCCCGCTCCGGCAGGGTCTGCAGGTTGGTGAGCTGACTGCCGATGGTGCCGAGGGCCTCCTGGGCATCCTGCATGTTGGCCATGACGTCGGGCTGGCGACTCTCCAGCTCGCTCAGGCTCATGCTGGCGTATTCGCTCTTGATCTGCTCGGCGCTCTTGCCCTGGGTCAGGGCATCCAGTCTGGCGCTGATGTCGCGCAGCTCGGCCGGCAGGGAGCGGACCCGCTCGTTCTGGCTCCTTGCCTTGCTCTTCTCTTTCTCGATGCTGTCGAGCAGGGAGAGGGTGTCGGTCAGGAATTTCTGGTCGGCCTGCTGGCTGACGGTGAGGGTGTCCGACTTGCCGAGGGCGTCGAGTGCCCGTTGTACGCTGGTACGTTGGGGCACGTCCTGCGCCATGGCTTGCGGGGCGCAGAGGCTGACGAGTAAGCAGAGCAGCGGCAACAGGGTGGCCGAGGCTCTTTTGAACGGTATTGAGAGCATAAAACTTCCGGGTTATTACGCGATATTCGGGAGATGTCCCACTTGGATTAAATCCGCGTGGATTCTAACACCGGGCAGAAAGGGGCAGCAGGGGGGCGAGATAAAAAAAACGGCGCCCGCGGGCGCCGTTTTCAGCTTGTTCAGTTCCGATTAAAGAACGTGAACAGAAGCGGTGTTGGTGGTGCCGCTCGGTACCAGAGCACCGGAGACCATGACAACCACGTCACCCTTCAGACCCATGCCGCTGGCCAGGGCCGCTTCTTTACCGATGCGATAGAAATCGTCGGTGGAGGCGATGCTGTCAACCACGTGAGCAACCACACCCTTGGTCAGCACCAGCTGGGCAGCGGTCTTCTTGTTGGTGGTGATGGCCAGGATCCAGGCTTTCGGGAAGTACTTGCGGATGGCCTTGGCAGACTTGCCGCCTTCGGTGGCAACCACGATCAGCGGGGCGTCCAGCTTCTCGGAGGTCTCTACCGCGCCTTTGCAGACCGCTTCGGTGATGCGCAGCTTGTTGCTGTCGTTGGCAGCAGACAGGTTGGACGGCATCACGGCATCGGTACGCTCGCAGATGGTGGCCATGATGGTCACGGCTTCCAGCGGGTATTTGCCCTTGGCGGACTCACCGGACAGCATCACTGCGTCGGTACCGTCCAGGATGGCGTTGGCCACGTCGCCGGCTTCGGCGCGGGTCGGACGCGGGTTCTTGATCATGGAGTCCAGCATCTGGGTGGCGGTGATGACCACTTTGCGGGCTTTGTTGCACTTCTCGATGATCATCTTCTGGGCGAAGATAACTTCTTCAACCGGGATTTCGACACCCATGTCGCCACGAGCAACCATGATGCCGTCAGAGACAGCCAGGATCTCGTCGAAGTTGTCCAGGCCTTCCTGGTTTTCGATCTTGGAGATGATCTGGATGTTCTCGCCACCGTGGGCTTTCAGGTGCTCACGGATTTCCAGCACGTCTTCTTTCTTGCGAATGAAGGAGGCGGCAACGAAATCAACGCCCTGCTCGCAACCGAAGATCAGGTCGCGCTTGTCTTTCTCGGCCAGGGCCGGCAGCTTGATGGAGACGCCCGGCAGATTGATGCCTTTGTTCTCGCCCAGATCGCCGTTGTTCAGTACTTTACAGACAACTTCGCGCTCGGTGATTTCGATGACGTCCAGACCGATCAGGCCATCGTCAACCAGGATGCGGTTGCCGACGCGCAGGTCGTTGGCGAAACCGGCATAGGTCACGGCGACCTTGTCTTTGTTGCCAACCACGGTCTGGTCGGTGGTGAAGGTGAAGGTCTGGCCAGCGACCAGGGCCACGTCGTTGCCGCCTTCCAGCTTGATGGTACGGATTTCCGGACCCTTGGTGTCCAGCAGGATGGCTGCGTGCTTGCCGGTTTCGGCCATGACAGCGCGCAGGTTGTTGATGCGACCACCGTGCTCGGCGTAGTCGCCGTGGGAGAAGTTCAGGCGCATGACGTTCATGCCGGCGTCCAGCATCTTGGCCAGCATTTCTTTGGATTCGGTCTTGGGACCGATGGTGCAGACGATTTTGGTCTTTTTCATGTCAGTCTTCATGGTTAAGGAGTTTCCGCCGTGCAATATACACCAGTTTTTGGATACTTTTTATGATCCAGAAACAACGTTTTGACCAGATAACGTTTTCTTTTCAGGGATAACGTTTTCCTCCCGGCTACTTTTTAGGGCATAAATTAACTGGTCAGCGCAGATTTGGCATAAATGTCGCCATATGTATCTCGGCGCCGGCCCGCCTCGTCAAATGTTGTAAAATGACGATCCCGTCCCTTCATCAAACCGTCATCGGTCCCCGACAAGAATAGACACTCTGCTGCCACCGGAGTGCTGCAAGATGGCCCCTTATCTGTTGCTGTTGTCCGTTGCCCTGCTGGGCGTGCAGGCGCTGCCCTCCAGCTGCTGGCCAGCCGATCCCGCTCCCCGCGATGGCACGCTGCGTGCGTTCGAGCGCCTTGAAAGGCTGCATGCGCAGGCCGCCACGGCCCGCGCGCAGCCAGGCTTGCCGCGCACCAATCCCCCGCTTGCCAAGGCATATCGACAGCCCTGAGCGGCAGGTTTGAAAAGAAGAGAGGGAGGCCAGGCCTCCCTCTTGTGTTGGGTGCTTCATTACTCCTTGGCGGCTCAGTTTATCTTGCCCATCTCGATGGCGAAGCTGGTGGCCAGCTGGGCAAACTTGAGGGCGTGGGCAGCCGAGGGATCCGAGTTTTGCAAGGTGTCCCGGGCGGTGTGGATGTTGGGGTTGTAGTCGTTGAAGCGCGACTCGAACGGCATGGCGGCCGGGTAGCCCTGATTGTGCCAGGAGGCGTGATCCGAGCAGCCGTAACCGCAGCTGTCATAGCCGTAGCGGATCTGGGGCAGATAGGCGTCGAGCAGCTGGGCCAGATAGCCGGTCAGCCCCTGGTCGGTGTAGTCGGTCATGAAGACGATGTCTTCCGCCGAGCCCTGGTAGTTGGTCATGTCCAGCTGCAGCGCCGCCAGCACCTTGGTATTGGCCGCCTTGTAGCGGGTGGCGATGTCCTTGGAGCCGCGCAGCCCCACCTCTTCCGCCGCATAGCCGATGAACTGCAGGGTGCGCTCCGGCTGGCGGCCCTGCTCTGCGATGACCCGCAGCACCTCGGTCAGGGTGGCGATGCCGGAGGCATCGTCGTCGGCGCCGGGGGCCAGGGTGCGGCTGTTGGGGGCGGAGCCCGCGGTGGAGTCGAGATGACCGCCGAGCACCACCACTTCGTCCGGGTAGCGGCTGCCCTTGAGGGTCAGCACCACGGACTGCTGCGGATAGCCGCTGTGCTTGACCCGGCTGACGCTGGCCCAGGGCAGGGTCGCGCTCAGGGTCTGCCACTGACCGGCCACCCAGTCAGCCGACTGCACCCCCGTGGTGGTGGTGTAGTAGCGGTTGCGCCAGCTGGCGAGCTGGCTGATGGTGCCGACTATGTTGCCCTGATCCAGATAGGGCAGCAGCCGGTTGACGCTGGCTCCCTGGGTCAACGGCGGGGCGCTGAACAGGTTCTGGCTGATGGGCTGGGCCATGCTCTGCAGGGCGTCGGCCAGGGTGCTGTGCACCACGTAGCCGCCGCAGCGCTGGTGCCCTTCGTGCATCAGGTGGGAGAGGGTGCCAAGCTCGCTCGCCTCGACCTGGGCCAGCTGGATGGGGGCGCCGCTGGCGCTGAACAGGGGGGCCAGCTTGGCTTTTACCTGCTTGAGTTCGACGCCGCTGTCGGCACCGACCGTGATCCAGACGGGCTCGGCGGCCTGTACGGCGAGGGGCAGCAGGGGGAGCAAGAGGGCAGTCAACAAGGGTTTCATGGCGGATCCTTCCAGATTGGTTGCGGCACATGTGCCAAATGGGTGTCATAAGACGACTGGCCCAGTCTAGCCAAGGAGGCAGACCTGCGAATTTGCCCACCTGGCGCGGCGCTCCCCCAATCCGGTGGGGGTCGCTGCAGGATCTGCTGTCTACTGCGGGCCGGCGAGGGTGGCTGGCGGAGCTTTGTGCTGGCGAGGGGGCGGTGAGCAGGGTGCTCGCGGCAGCAGCGGCGCTCGGCCCTGACCTGGGGGGCTGACAAAGGGAGTCAAACTGTGCCGTATCGCTGCTCGCCGCCGGTGGCGCAAGCCGTGGCCGGGTGCATCGGCGTCAGTGACGGGCATGACGGCAGCCATCAAAAAGAGGGGCAGTGCCCCTCTTCTGCATCTAAACGTGGGTTTAGGCGGTGGCCTGGGCCAGCATGCCGAGGGCTATCTCCCGCTCCCCCATGATCACCTTGTCTGCCCCCTGCCTGGTGAGGAAGCTCACCTCGTCGTCGCTGTGGGCACGGGCGATCACCCGGATGGTCGGGTTGATGAGCCTGGCCTGGGCGATGGCCTCGCCGGCTTCGAAGCTGTTGGGGATGGCCACCAGCAGCCAGCTGGCGTCGGCGATGGCGGCGCGGCACAGCACCTCGTCATCGGCCACGTTGCCGTTGACGTGGGGAATGTCGGCCTGGCGCAGGCTCTCCAGCCGGTGCGGATCCTGCTCGATCACCACCAGCTCGCGCCCGGCCTGCTGCAGGCCGTTCACCAGCAGACGGCCGACCCGGCCATAGCCCGCCAGTATGGTGTGGCCTTTCATCTCCACCGGCGGGCATGTGCACTCGGCCAGCACCTGGGTGTTGTCGGCGTCCGGCTGTTTCTCCAGATAGCGCTCGACGGCGTTGAACACCAGCGGGTTGAGCATGATGGAGAGGCTGGCACCCACCAGGATCAGGTCACGGGCTCCTTCCGGCACCAGTTTCAGCACTATGGCCAGCCCGATGAGGATGAAGGAGAACTCGCCGATCTGGGCCAGACTGGCGGAGATGGTGAGGGCGGTACGCTTGCTGTAGCGAAACAGCCGCACGATGGCGTAGGCCGCCGCCGACTTGCCGAACATGATGATGAACAGGGTGGCCAGCACCGCCAGCGGCTCGGTCAGCAGCACCGCCGGGTTGAACAGCATGCCCACCGAGACGAAGAACAGCACGGCGAAGGCGTCTTGCAGCGGCAGGGTGTTGTTGGCGGCGCGGTGGCTCAGCTCGGAGCGGTTCATGACGATGCCGGTGAAGAAGGCGCCAAGGGCGAAGGAGACGCCGAACAGCTTGACCGCGCCGAAGGCGATGCCAAGGGAGCAGGTCAGTACCGCCAGGGTGAACAGCTCGCGCGAGCCGGTGCTGGCGGTGTGGGTCAGCAGCCAGGGGATGAAGCGGCTGCCCACTACCATCATCAGCGCCACGAACAGGCTCACCTTGCCGAGGGTCCAGCCCAGATCCAGCGCTATGCTCTGCCAGCTCATGGCCTGCTCGCCGAACCGGATGTCGGCGATGATGGGCAGCATCACCAGCGCCAGCACCATCACCAGATCCTCGACGATGAGCCAGCCGATGGCGATGCGCCCCTGCAGGGTCTCCAGATTCTGGCGGCTCTCCAGCGCCCGCAGCAGCACCACGGTACTGGCGGTGGAGAGAGCGAGGCCGAACATCAGGCCGGCGATCGGATCCCACCCCAGCAGCGAGGCGAGCCCCATGCCGAGCAGGGTGGCGACCGCGATCTGGGCGATGGCGCCTGGGATGGCGATCCGCTTTACCGACATCAGATCGCGAAAGGAGAAGTGAAGCCCCACCCCGAACATCAGCAGGATCACCCCCAGCTCTGCCAGCTCGGGCACCAGCTTCATGTCGGCCACGTACCCCGGGGTGAAGGGGCCCGAGATGACGCCGGCCGCCAGATAGCCCACCATGGGGGAGATCTTGAGGCGCTGGGCCAGCATGCCGAGGATGTAGGCCAGCACGAAGCCGCCGACCAGGGTGGTAATCAGGGGAAGGGAGTGGTCCATGTCGTCACCTCGCTAATGGCAGTCAGGGGGCTACCAGATCACCGCGCGGGTGAAGAGGGCAGCTGTCAATGAGCAGGGGGCGAAAGAGACAGATGCTGGTCCCGTGCACGGGGCGTGTCTGAGGGACAACAGTTGCCGTTTCTGTTGAAAAATAATACGTTTTTGGCGTAAAGGCAATCTTTATCCACATTTAAAGGGATTTTTGAGATTAAAAGTGGATAAGTGTTACTTTTAAGGTGAGGTGCTCTATTTTTATTGACCTGGCTTGGCAGCATTAATCAATCGGTGATGATTTTTGTGGCCAGGGCGAGCACAGCCTGATCTCACAAAAAAAGCGACCAACCGGCCGCTTCGTTGCATTGAGGGTTGGGGGCAGACCCCTGGGTTCACTGACCCTTGGCGATCCCCTCCCGGCGCGGATCGGCGGCGCCAAGCCAGCCGCCGGCGTTGCGCTGCACCCCCTGCAGGCCCGAGGTTTGCTCGCTCAGCACCACCTCGTGCCCCTTCGCCTTGAGTGCCTCGACCACGGCGGCCGGGGTGCGGCCCGCCTCCAGCTCGGTGGGGCCGTTGCGACTGCCGAAGTTGGGCAGATTGATCGCTTGTTGCAGGTTGAGCCCCCAATCCTGGGTGCCCAACAGCGTTTTGCCCACGTAGTTGATGATGGCGGAGCCCCCCGGTGATCCCAGGCTCATCTCCAGCTCGCCGCTGCTCTTGTCAAACACCAGCAGGGGGGACATGGAGGAGCGCGGTCGCTTGCCCGGCTCCACCCGGTTGGCCACTGGCAGCCCGGCGGCATCCAGCGAGGTGAAAGAGAAGTCGGTGAGCTGGTTGTTGAGCAGGTAGCCGTTGACCATCAGCCGCGAGCCGAAGCCGTCTTCGATGGAGCTGGTCATGGAGACCGCCATCCCCGCCTTGTCGACGATGGAGATGTGGCTGGTGGAGGGGAGCTCAGGGGTCGCATCCTGGCCGCGAGCCGGCGCCAGCGGCGGGGTGCCCGCCTTGGCCAGCCCCATGGAGCGCTCGCCGATCAGGGCGCCGCGCCGGGCCAGATAGTGCTTGTCGAGCAGGCCGCTGATGGGGACCGCCACATAGTCGCTGTCCGCCACGTACTGGTTGCGGTCGGCAAAGGCGAGCCGCGCCGCCTCGCTGTAGAGGTGGATCGCCTCGGCGGAGGCGGCCGGCTGGCCCTGCTCCCCTGGCACCGGCTTGAGGGCCGCCATGTCGCGACTCTCCAGCATGCCGAAGATCTGGCCAAGGGCGATGGTGCCGGACGAGGGGGACGGGAAGCCGCACACCCGGCTCTGGCGATAGTCAAAGCAGAGGCCGTCGCGCAGCTTGGCGCGGTAGCTGGCCAGATCGACCGCGCTCAGCACCCCGGGGTTGGTCGGGTGAGCGTGCACCTTGGCCACCATGGCCTCGGCCAGCGGGCCGCGATAGAAGGCGTCCGGCCCCTGACTTGCCAGGGTGAGCAGCACCTTGGCCAGGGCCGGGTTGGTCAGCCGGCTGCCCGCCGCTCTGGGGCTGCCGTCGGCCTGATAGAAGTAGGCCCGTGCGTCCGGGTCTTTTGCAAGATAGGGATCCTTGGTCAGCAGCGCGGCCAGCCGCGGGCTTATCACGAATCCCTGCTCCGCGAGGGTGATGGCGGGCTCGAACAAGCTGGCCCAGGGCAGCTTGCCGTAACGCTGGTGGGCCAGCGCCAGTGCCCGCACCGTGCCGGGGGCGCCCACCGAGCGCCCGCCCACCACGCCGTCGTAGAAGGCCATCGGCTTGCCATCCTTCATGAATAGCTGATCGGTGGCGGCGGTGGGGGCCGTCTCGCGACCATCCACGGCGGCTACCTGTTTGCCGTCCCACACCAGCATGAGGGAGCCACCGCCGATGCCGGAGGATTGCGGCTCCACCAGGGTCAGCACCAGCTGCACCGCGATGGCGGCATCCACCGCACTGCCGCCGGCCTGGATCATCTGGTAGCCCGCCTCCACCGCCAGCGGGTTGGCGGCAGCCACCATGAAGTCGTGACCCTGCCAGCCCTGCTTCTCTTGCCAGCCGCTGGCGGCCTCCGGCGCGATCAGGGTGTGGGCGGGGGGCGTTTGCGGGCTCTGCTGAGCGGCGCAGCCGGCCAGCAGAGCGAGGGCGATGGCCAGCCCCAGCGGTTTGCGCAACATGACACTCTCCTTGTCTGTTTTATGAGCATGAAGGGCGACTATGTCACGATTGGCGCTAATGACTCAAGTTGTCGAATCAGATCAACAAGTTACTCATCTATCAACAAGTCGTACCGGCGCCCGCCCATAAAAAAACCGCCCGGAGGCGGTTTTTTGCAATCAGGCTGAGCCATTTCGCTTAGATGGACTGCTCTTCACCGCCCAGGGCGGCGAACAGGGCCGGGATGAACTGGGCCAGCTCGGCGGTGACCAGGGCGAAGTCGGCATCCAGACGGGCGGCCGGATCTTCGCTGGTGACGTCGTCGTTCTGCTCGCGCAGCTCTTCGCTGAATTTCAGGCGCTTGATGGAGAGGTCATCCCCTAGCACGAAGCTCAGGGTCTCGCCCCAGTTGAGGGCCAGTTTGGTCACCAGCTTGTCGTTGGCCAGGTGGTTCTTGATCTCGTCGCTCATCAGATCCTGCTGCTTGCAGCGGATGATGCCACCGTGCTCCATGGCGCTGCGCAGCTCGGCCTCGTCCTCCAGGGTGAAGGAGGCGGGCAGGTTGCCCTCGTTCAGCCACTCGGTCATGGTGATCTCGGGCGGGTTCTTGAGGGCCACCGGCACCACCGGCAGGGTGCCGATGGACTTGCGCAGCAGAGCCAGCAGATCGTCCGCCTTCTTGGCGGAGCCCGCGTCGACCACCATCAGGTTGTCGGCCGGGTTGATCCAGGCGAAGGTCTGGCTGGTGCGGCTGAAGGCGCGCGGCAGCAGGGTGTGCATGATCTCTTCCTTGAGCGCTTCCTTCTCTTTCTTCTTGAGGGCGCGGCCCTGTTCGAACTCGATCGCCTCTACCTTCTCCGCCAGCATCTCCTTGACCACGGTGCCGGGCAGCATCTTCTCTTCCTTGCGAGCGCACAGCAGGATGTGGCCGGCGGCGGAGTGGGTCAGGGTGGAGCCGAATTTGCCAAGGGGCTTGACCCACCCGAACCGGGAGATGTCCTGGCTGCCGCACGGGGTGAAGGCACAGGCTTCCAGCTGGGTTTCCAGCTGCTCGACGGTCAGCTCGAAGGGGCGGGTAAAGCGATAAATCTGCAGGTTTTTAAACCACATGGCGTCCTCGGTCTCATAGATTGTCCGGCGGGCATTGTACTAGAGAGGCGCTTTGTGATCAGCCAATCATTCTTGCTAAATAAAGGGCGATCGACTTCACAGGGAGTCATATCCGTCCCCAAAGCCGTCATCAAACTCCCCTAGACTGCGGATGTTAAGGTTGTTAACAAGGATACCAATATGCTGAGGGCGAGTCGGTCCGACGACATGGACGAGATCGTCGAGATCTGGTTGCTGGCCTCCCTGCAGGCCCATGATTTTGTCGATGCCTCCTGCTGGTGGCAGGCGCAGGAAGATCTGCGCACCCGCTATCTCGAGCGCGCCCGCATCTGGGTGTTCGAGGAGCGCGGCGAGCTGCTCGGCTTCATGGCGCTGGTGGATGACTACCTGGCCGCCCTCTTTGTGCGCCCCGACCGTCAGGGGCGGGGGGTGGGTCATGCCCTGCTGCAGGAGGCCAAGTCCAAGGGGGCCAGGCTGCATGCCCGGGTCTTCGTGGAAAACGATCAGGCGGTGCGTTTCTATCGTCGCCACGGTTTCGTGATCGAGGGGGAGCTGGCCGACCCGCTCACCGGTCATCCCCAGTACCAGATGTGCTGCGAGCCCGCCTGAATCTGACGCCAGCACCCGGTCCGGCTTGAAAAAAGGGAGGCATATCCTCATCTTGTCTGCATCGGGTGCTGCTGGCACCACCTCCATACGAGCCGTTTTTTCATGAAGATCCTGCATACCGCCGACTGGCACCTTGGCCATCAACTCCATGGCCATGATCGCCATTTTGAACACGATGCCTTTCTCGACTGGCTGGCCGACACCATCAAGAGCCGTGACATCGACGCCCTGCTGGTGGCGGGCGATCTGTTCGACACCGCCAATCCCCCCGCCAGCGCCTGGCAGCAGCTCTACCGTTTTCTGGCCAGGCTGCGCGCCGAGCACCCGGCACTGGAGATGGTGCTCATCGGCGGCAACCACGACTCCCCCTCCAAGCTGGATGCTCCCCACGAGCTGCTGCGCGCTTTCGACCTGCATCTGGTGGGCAGCATCAGCCGGGACGACGAGGGGCGCCTCGAGACCGAGCGCCTGCTGGTGCCGCTGCGAGGCAAAAACGGCGAGGTGGCCGCCTGGTGTGCCGCCGTGCCGTTTCTGCGCAGCAGCGATCTGCGCCCGGACGGGCTCAGGGAGGGGCAGGACAGACTGATCGAAGGGGTGCGCCAGGTCTATGAAGCGGTGCTGAGCGAGGGGCGGGCGCGCTGCAATCCGGATCAGGCCCTCATTGCCATGGGGCACGCCTATCTGGCGGCGGGCCAGCTCTCCGAGCTCTCCGAGCGGCGGGTGCTCGGCGGCAACCAGCACGCCTTGCCTGCCGAGCTGTTTGCCGCCGCCGATTACACGGCGCTGGGCCACCTGCACCTGGCTCAGAGCCCGGCCGAGGGGGTGCACTACAGCGGCTCGCCGCTGCCGCTCTCGCTGGCCGAGTCGAACTACAACCATCAGGTGCTGGAGGTGACATTTGAGGGGGGCAAGCTGGCCAGTCTTGAGCGGATCCCGGTGCCCCGCGCGGTGGAGATGATCCGGCTGCCCCAGAGCGGCCTCGACGAGGCGCTCCAGGCCATCGAGGCGCTGGCGCTGCCCGCTTGCCCGCAGCAGGCACAACCCTTCCTCGAGGTGCGGCTGCTGCTGCCCAAACCCGAGGCCCGCATCCGCGAGCGCGTGCTGGCCGCCATCGGCGACAAGCCGGTGCGCCTGGCCCGCATCACGACCAGCTATCAGGGCTCGGGCCAGGGGCTGGCGGACGGAGCCGGCCAGCGCCGGCTCGATGAGATCTCCCCCACAGAGGTGTTCCGCCTCTGCTATCAGCGTCAGTTTGACGGAGAGCCGGAGGCCGAGCTGGTGGCGTCGTTTGAAGAGATCCTGGAGCAGGTGAAGGAGGCCAATGCATGAAAATCTTGTCGCTGTCAGGGGAGAATCTGGCCAGCCTGACCGGCCCCTTTACCATCGATTTTGCCGGTGGCGCCTTGGGGGCCGCCGGCCTGTTTACCATCACCGGCAATACCCGGGCTGATGGGGGCAAGAGCACCCGCGATATCGGGTCGGTATGGATGGAGGCGTGTGGCGTATGAAGATCCTCTCTTTGAGTGGTGAGAACCTCGCCAGCCTGACCGGTCAATTCACCATCGATTTTGCCGGTGGCGCTTTGGGGGCCGCCGGCCTGTTTGCCATCACCGGCAATACTGGCGCCGGCAAGAGCACTCTGCTCGATGCCATCTGCCTGGCGCTCTACGACGAGATGCCGCGCTTTATCGCCAATCGCAAGAACGTGGCCGAAGTGGGTCGCATGGATGACGAGGAGAAGCTCAAGGCCAACGACGTGCGCGGCATCCTCAGCCGTGGCCACGCCAGCGGCTTTGCCGAGGTGCAGTTTCGCGGCTGCGACGGCCGTGTCTGGCTGGCCCGCTGGGCGGTGCGCCGGGCTCGCAACCGCGCCGAGGGGCGCTTTCAGGCTCAGGAGCGCAGCCTGACCGACGTGGCATCGGGCCAGGTGTTCAGTGGCAGCAAGCGGGAGCTGCAGGATCGCATCGACGAGCTGGTGGGGCTCTCCTGGGAGCAGTTTCGCCGCGCCGTCATCCTGCCGCAGGGGGAGTTTGCCGCCTTCCTCAAATCGAGCGCCGACGAGCGTTCGGCCCTGCTGGAACGGATGACCGGCACCGAGCTCTACTCCGCCATTTCGATCCAGACCCATGAACGGGCGCGGGAGGAGCAGCAGCAACTGGCCGCCATCCGCCAGCGGCTCGGCGACGTGGCGCTGATGGACGAGGCGACTCGCGAGCAGTGGGTAAGCCAGCAGGTCAGCCTCGCCACCAGCCTCAAACACGAGCAACAACAACAGCAACTGATGCAGGACTTGCGCGATCTCAACGGCCGCATCGCCGCCCAGTTGCAGGCTTGTCAGGAGGGGGAGGCGGCCTTGGTCGCAGCGGAGGCCGCCCACGGTGCGGCCGCCCCCGAGCGCGAGGAGTTTGCCCGCGCCGAGCAGGCCCAGGTGGCCCGCGCCGATCACGACGAGCTGGCTCGCCTTACCCTGGAGGTGCAGCAGCAGGAGAAACTGCTGGCCGAGCTTGGCCCCGAACTTGGCAAGCTGGAAGAGCAGACCCAGCAGAGCGCCCTCACCGAGCAGCAGCTGCTGGCGGAGAAGATCGCCGCCGAGCGCGAGTGGGGCGCCCTGCAGCCCGAGCTCAAGCGGGCGCAGGAGCTCGATACCCGCATTCGGGAAAAGCAGCAGCAACTGCAGAAGATCCAGCAGGAGGGAACGCAGGAGCGGGAGGTGCAGCTCACCCTGGAGCAAGGCTGGCACCAGCAGCGCCAGCAGGTGGAGCAGCTCAAGGCCCAGCACCAGCAGTGGGGCGCCTGGCTTGAAGAGCACAAGGAGCTGGCGCCGGTGGCCCGCCAATGGCAGCCCCTGCTCACCGCCATGCAGGATTGGGCCGAAGATGCCGGCAGGCTGCAGCAACTGCTCACCTTGCGCGAGCACAAGCTGCGCGCTCTCAGGCAGTTGCAGCACCAGCTGGAGCAGGGGCAGCAGGAGCGCGACTACTGGCAGCGCGAGCAGGAGCGGCTGCAGCAGCAACAGCACGAGCTGCAGGAGCAGCAGTGGGAGAGCCGCCTCGCCAAGGCGCAGGAGCAGTGGCAGCAGCAGACCGAACAGCTGGGCCAGCTGCGCCAGCTGCTGGAGCTGGCCGACTATGGCCGCAATCACGGCGAGCAGCATGGTCGCCTGCAGCAGGAGATAGCCCAGCTGGAGCAGGCGCTCGGCAAGCTGGCCATCCTCGGCGACGAGCTGGCGCCGGCCCGTGAGCGGCTCGCCTTGCAACGGGACGAGGCACGCCACGCGCTGGAGCAGTCCCGCGCCATCGCCAGTTTCGAGCAGCATCGCCACATCCTGCGCGACGGTGAACCTTGCCCGCTGTGCGGTGCCGAGGAGCATCCCTATCACCAGAGCCAGCCGCAGGTGGCGGGCATTTTGGGCCAGCTGGCGGAGCGCGCCCGCAGCCTGGAGCTCGAGTGGGAGCGGCTCAATCACCAATACATTCAGTGCGAGAGCGAACGCCAGGAGCTGGCCCGTCAGCTGGCGGTGCGCCAGCAACATCTGCCTGAGCTGGAGACCCGTGCCGAGCAGCTGACCTTGCGTTGGCAACAGCTCGGGGGCGATACCCTGCTCGGCCATCCGCTGCCGCTAGGTCAGAGCCCAATAGAGTGGAACGAATTGATGAGTACCCTGCTGGGCCGTGGCCAGAGCCTGGAGCAGGGGCTGGCCCGTAGCCAGCAGCAACTGCGTGAGGCCCAGCAGGGGCAGCAGCAGTTGCAGGCCGTGCGCCAGCAGTTGAGCCAGCTGGCCAGCCAGCACCAGCAGTTCGAGCAGCAGTGGCAGGAGGCCGACCGCCAGCGCATCGCCCTGGAGGGGGAGGTGAAGGCCATGGGCGAGCAGGAGACGACCCTGCGCCAGCGCCTCGAGCAGGGGGGCAGCCGGCTCGACGAGCAGATGGGGGGCCAGCCCTGGCGCCAGTGGCTCGGCAGCCAGCAGTGGCACGAGTGGCAGCGGGCCTGCGAGGCCTGGCTGCATGGCCAGAGCGAGTGGGAGCGGCTGGCCGGCGAGATTGCCAGCCTCACCCCGGCCCTGAGCGCCCAGGAGGCGCGCCTGCAGACCCAGCGCGAGCTGCTGCACAAGCTCGAGCGCGACTACAAGGAGCATGAACAGCAGCGGCAGGGGCTGGTCACCAGCCGCGCCACCTGTCTGGGGGGCGAGGAGATTGCCCAGGTCGAGCATCGCTGGCAGCAGCGGCTGCAGCAACTGGCCAGCGAGTTGGAGATGATGCAGGGGGCGGCCCGCGCCCTGCGCGAGCGCCAGACCGAGCTCAAGACCCGTCTCAGCCATCTGGAGCAGGAGAAGCAGGTGAGCAGCCGGCGCCGACGGGAGGTGCTGGGGCGCTGGGCTGCTCACGCCAGCAGCCTCGGCATCGCCGAATATGACCTGCGCCGCCTGCTGGCCATGAGCCCGGATGAGCTCAAGGCGCGGCGCGCTGCCCTGCAGGCGCTGGAGGATGCCCGCGCCGAGGCGCGTACCCGCTTGACCGAGCGGCAGCGGGCGCTGGCGCTGGAGGAGAGCAAGCGGGATCGTTACCGCGAGCATCACCCCGAGCTGGCTGCGTTGGCGCCAGAGGAGCTCGACAGCCGACTGACGGTGCTGGAGGTGCACTGCCGCGCCCTCGACGAGCAGCTGTTCCAGTGCAAGAGCACGCTGGCCCAGGCCGAGGCGGCTGCCCTCAAGGCAGGCACCCTGCAGGAGGAGCTGGCCGCCCAGCAGGCGGTGGCGGATCACTGGCAGCGACTCTCCGATCTTATCGGTTCGGCCAGCGGCGCCAAGCTGCGTACCTTCGCCCAGAGCCTCACCCTGGAGCGGTTGCTGCTGGAGGCCAACGCCCAGCTTGCCGAGCTCTCCCCCCGCTATCGGCTGGAGCGGGTGCCCGGCACCGATCTGGCACTGCAGGTGGTGGATCTCGACATGGGGGACGAGGTGCGCTCGGTGGACTCCCTCTCCGGCGGCGAGAGCTTCCTGGTATCGCTGGCGCTGGCGCTGGCCCTCTCCAGCCTGTCGTCGCGCCAGACCCAGGTCGAATCGCTCTTTATCGACGAGGGCTTCGGCACGCTCGATCCCGACAGTCTGGATCTGGCGCTCTCAAGCCTGGACTCCCTGCAGGCGGCCGGCCGCCAGATCGGGGTCATCTCCCACGTGCAGACCCTGGTGGAGCGGATCGGTGTGCAGGTGAGGGTGGAGGCCCTCGGCGGCGGCGAAAGCCGGGTGGTGCTGCCTGGATGACAGCGCGTTATCCATGACCATTCATGAACAAGAAGGCCCCTGTCAAAGGGGCCTTCTTGTTGGTGTGCAACCCGTCTCGCTGGCTATTTGCGCTCGGGCAGCATATTGGTCAGGGTGTTGTCCTTGAGTACGTGGTGGTGGTAGATGGATGCCGCCGCATGCAGGGCAATCAGGGCATAGCCAATGTTGGCCAGCGTCTCGTGCAGCTCCTTGATGGTGCCCTTCAGGCCGTCGTTGGGGGCGATGAGGGCGGGAAGTTCAAGGCCGAAGAAGGGGATGGGCTTGCCGCCCGCGCTCAGCAGCAGCCAGCCCAGCAGCGGGGTGAGGATCAGGAAGCCATAGAGCGCCAGGTGGGCGAGTTTGGCCAGCTTGAGCATCAGGGGGGAGAGCTCGGGCACGATGCGCGGTGAGGGGCTGCTCGCACGCACCAGCAGACGCACCACCACCAGCGCCAGGATCAGCAGGCCCACCATGAAGTGAAACTCCTTCATCAGGTCGCGGCCGGCCGACCCTTTGGGGAAGATGTCCCTGAACTCCATCAGCGCATAGACGGCGATCATCAGCAGCAGGGTCAACCAGTGCAGCCCTATGCTCAGGCTGCCATAACGTTGTTCGGTATTTTTCAACATGTTCGTATCCTTTTCGGAGCTTGCATTGCATCACGGGTGGTCTCATCGGGTGGGCGTCCTGCCTCCGGGCCACTTTTTCCATGTTACTGCGAAGATGTGTCAAAACCTTGATCTCTGTGTGTTTTTAACATGTTATTTGTAACAGGCTGGCAGCGCGCCGATCGAAGAACTGGTTTCGCTCATCAAGGAGAGGCTGCCAGGGGGGCGAACGGCTGATGCAAAGCCGCAGAGCAGGGTGTGTTGCGGCCGGGAACCGGGCACCCAGCCCAGTTCAATGAGGGCTTTACCCCTCTTCTCCCCTCATTTACCTTTAATAAAATCCTCAACAGGTGAAGGGAATTACCTTGACCATCACAGATCCCGTGATCCTGACCGAGCTGCAGCAGATCCTGTTTCGCTCCTTCGACGTGATCCCGTTTCCGATCCTGATCTCGGAATCGGCCTGCAGCGAGACGCTGGACAGCATCCCCACCCGGCTGTCGGAGATCCCCGCCCGCCATCACAGGTTCCTGAACCGGGCTTTCGTGACGCAACTGGGTTACGACCTGACGGATCTGCCTGACATGGCCAGCTGGTTTGCCACCGTCTATCGCGACGAGGAGAGCCGGGCACTGGCCATCTCGCGCTGGAACCAGGCGGTGATGAGCAGCCTGGCAAGCGGGGCTGCGGTGGCCGAGATGAATGCCCTGCTTTACTGCAAGAACGGCCAGCAGCGCTGGTTTACCATCACGGCCCAGTTGAAAGCCGATGCCATGCCGGGCTGGCACATAGTAACCTTGCGCGACATTCACGATCTGCACTGCATGATAGAGGAGGTGAGCCGGATCTCCTGCACCGATCCACTGACCGAGCTTGGCAACCGGCGGGCTGCAGGCCAGCAACTACAGGCGCTCTGGCTGCAGGGAGAACCCTTCTCGGTGATTCTGGGCGACATCGATCACTTCAAGCAGATCAATGATCGCTACGGGCATCCCGCCGGGGATGCGGCGCTGTGCGAGGTGGCCCGCATCATGACCGGTCAGCTGAGAGCCGGGGAGCACCTGGCCCGCTGGGGCGGGGAGGAGTTTTTGCTGATCCTGCCCGGGGTGGATGCGGAGTTGGTAGTCGAGCGGGCCGAGCAGTTGCGTCGGCAGTTTGTCGGCCATGTGGTCGCGTGGGAGGGGCAGAGCTTCTCCCTGACGATGAGCCTGGGCTGTGCCACCCGAAGCGAGGGCCAGAGCAGCGACAGCCTGCTGCAGGTGGCTGACAAGGCGCTCTATCAGGCCAAGAGCAACGGGCGCAACCAGGTGGTCTTCGGCAAGGAATAGCCGGAAGGCGCCCATAAAAAAACCGAAGCCTGGGCTTCGGTTTTTTGTTGCAGCGATGGGCGTTCGGCCCATGCAGCCTTATTTCTTGATGCGGATCACCGGGGTCTCGCCCACGGTCACGGCACCCGTCATCTTCACCAGCTCTTTGATCTCGTCCATGTTGGAGATGACCACCGGAGTCAGGGTAGATTTGGCTTTGGCTTCCAGAACGGCCAGATCGAACTCGATGATGGTGTCACCGCGCTTGACCTGTTGACCTTCCTGAGCGATGCGCTTGAAGCCTTCGCCTTTCAGCTCAACGGTGTCGATACCGAAGTGAACGAACAGCTCGATACCAGAGTCGGATTCCAGCGAGAACGCGTGGTTGGTCTCGAAGATCTTGCCGATGGTGCCGTCGCACGGCGCAACCATCTTGTTGCCGGCCGGCTTGATGGCGATGCCGTCACCGACGATCTTCTCGGCGAAGACCACGTCGGGCACATCTTCGATCGGTACGATTTCGCCTGACAGCGGGGCAAAAATTTCGATGCCGCCGGTATCAGAGCTGTCATCGGAAACCAGTTTTTTCAGTTTATCAAACAGACCCATAGTAAAAGCTCCTAGAGATGATTGTCGCTGTTTGCAGCCGATCTTAGCAGACTGCCTTCTGCTTAATAAAGTTATCTACACAGGCTTCGATTTCGGCGGCGGTGGCAAAGCTCAGCGCTTGATCAGCCATGGCCTTCACATCTTCGAAGTTGGTGTTGCGGATAAGCTTCTTGATACGCGGTACAGAGATGGCGCTCATGGAGAACTCATCCAGACCCATACCCAGCAGCAGCAGGGTGGCACGCTCGTCACCAGCCAGCTCACCACACATACCGGTCCACTTGCCTTCGGCGTGGGATGCATCGATAACCATCTTGATCAGGGTCAGGACGGAGGGTGACAGCGGGTTGTACATGGCGGAAATCATCTCGTTACCACGGTCGACGGCCAGGGTGTACTGGGTCAAATCGTTGGTACCGATACTGAAGAAATCCACTTCCTTGGCCAGATGATGAGCCATCACGGCAGCAGCCGGGGTCTCGATCATGATACCCACTTCGATGGATTCATCAAAGGCTTTGCCTTCGGCACGCAGTTCGGCTTTCAGCGTCTCTACGGTGGCCTTCAGGCTGCGGAACTCTTCGACGGAGATGATCATCGGGAACATGATGCGCAGTTTGCCGAAGGCAGACGCACGCAGGATGGCCCGCAGCTGAGCGTGCATGATGTCGGCGCGATCGAAGAAGATCCGCACGGCACGCCAGCCCAGGAAGGGGTTCATCTCTTTCGGGAAATTCATGTAGGGCAGTTCTTTGTCGCCGCCGATGTCCATGGTGCGCACGATGATCGGCTGATCCGGCATCGCTTCGGCCACTTCTTTGTAGGCTTTGAACTGCTCGTCTTCGGTCGGCAGCGCGTCACGGTCCATGAACAGGAACTCGGTACGGTACAGACCCACGCCTTCGGCGCCGTTGCGAATGGCACCCTCGGTATCCTTGACGGTACCTATGTTGGCGCACACTTCGACCTGATGGCCATCCAGGGTGATGGCGGGCAGATCTTTCAGCTTGGCCAGCTCGTCTTTCTCGGCCTGGAACTGGGCCTGGATCTCTTTGAACTTGGCCAGCTGTTCGGCACTCGGGTTGAGGACGATCTGGTTGTTGATCGCGTCCAGCACCAGCACGTCACCATTCTTGACGCGCTCGGTGATGTCGTTGGTGCCCACGATGGCCGGCAGCTCCAGGGAGCGGGCCATGATGGAGGTGTGGGAAGTACGGCCACCGATGTCGGTGACGAAACCCAGCACGTATTTCAGGTTGATCTGAGCGGTTTCGGACGGGGTCAGGTCTTTGGCGACCAGGATCACCTCTTCGTCGATGGTGCTCAGGTTGACAACGGCGATGCCCAGTACGTTCTTGACCAGACGGGTACCGATGTCACGGAAGTCGGTGGCGCGCTCGCGCAGATAGGGGTCATCCAGCTCGGCCATCATCTTCGCGTACTGCTCGATGACCTCGTAGATGGCCTTGTCAGCGGTGGCCTTGTTGTCTTTGATGAAGGATCTGATATCCCCTTCCAGCTCTTCATCTTCGAGCAGCATGATGTGGCCTTCGAAGATGGCCTCTTTTTCTTCACCGAAGGTGCGACCGGCCATCTCTTTGATGGCTTCCAGCTGTGCGGCTGACTTGGTGCGGGCTTCGAGGAAGCGGTTGATTTCGGCATCAATCTGTTCGGCAGCGATTTTGCCCTGATTGATAACGATTTCATCTTCTTTCAGAAGAAGCGCCTTGCCGAATGCGATACCGGGGGACGCAAGAATGCCAGATATCATAATCCTTCCTATTAAAACGACTGTGGGGGAGGAATAAAGCTGGATTACTCCAGCTCGTCCATCAGGGCAACCAGCTTCTCAACGGCTTTCTGAGCGTCCGGGCCGTCGGCCTGGATGGTCACGTTGGTGCCTTTGGTCAGGCCCAGGGTCTGCAGCTTGAACAGGCTCTTGGCGCTGGCGGATTTGCCACCGGAGACCACAGTGATCTCGCTTTGGAATTCTTTGGCTTCTTTCACGAACTGAGCTGCCGGACGGGTGTGCAGGCCGTTTTCAGCAGTAATAACAACAGACTTCTCGTACATGGTTTCACCCCATATTATTGATATTTTTTGGTGTGAGGGATGCTTTTGACGCTTCCTTCTCGCACCGTGTCAGTATGGATATGTTGTAAAGTAACGAAATCAGACCTGCAATGGTTTAATCCAGGTCAATTTTCTGTGCAGTATTCGGTGTCTGCCTCAACTCTTTTCCGTTATCGCGCTACAAGCCGCGTCAATGCTGGCCTGAAATTATTTTATAACGAAAAATAACACTTTGTTACTTTGTGATACCTAGTCGGCAAACACCTCGTGACGCGGCACAGGATATGAGATTTATCACAGAATGTCTGCTTTTTTCGTCACTGGTTTGCTTGTTATTTTACCCCGAAAAATAAGGGGTCGACTGGCGCTGCCAAGTGCTCAGTCTAGCCCATAAAGAAACGGCGCTCCTGGGAGCGCCGTTGTTTTGAAATAATCCGATCACTTATTGCTGCAGCTCTTGTTCGCTGAACACCCCGGCAAACAGGGCGCTGGAGAGGTAACGCTCGGCAGCGCTCGGCAGGATGACGACGATGGTCTTGCCTTCAAACTCCGGCAACTCGGCGAGGCGAGCTGCGGCCACCACGGCGGCACCTGAGCTGATGCCCGCCAGAATGCCTTCCTCTTCCATCAGGCGGCGAGCCATCTCGATTGCGTCATCGCTGCTTACCTGCTCGACGCGGTCCAGCAGGGTGAGGTCCAGGTTGCCCGGGATGAAGCCGGCACCAATACCCTGGATCTTGTGGGGACCCGGTTTGATTTCAAGGCCGGCCAGACGCTGGCTGATCACCGGCGATTCGCTCGGTTCGACGGCAACGGAGACCACCGCCTTGCCCTTGGTCTGTTTCAGGTAGCGGGAGACACCGGTAATGGTGCCGCCGGTACCGACGCCGGCCACGAACACATCCACGTCACCATCGGTGGCATCCCAGATCTCGGGACCAGTGGTCTTCTCGTGGATTTCCGGGTTGGCCGGGTTTTCAAACTGTTGCAGCAGCACGTATTTGCCGGGCTCGGACTCGAGGATCTCGTTGGCCTTGGCAATGGCGCCCTTCATGCCGAGCGGCCCTTCGGTCAGCACCAGGTTGGCACCTAGCGCCTTGAGCAGTTTGCGGCGCTCCAGGCTCATGGTGGCCGGCATGGTCAATGTGATGGGATAGCCACGGGCGGCGGCCACGAAGGCCAGAGCAATACCCGTGTTGCCGCTGGTGGGTTCGATGATCTCCTTGCCCTTGGTCAGAACGCCGCGCTTCTCGGCATCCCAGATCAGGTTGGCGCCGATACGGCACTTGACGCTGAAGCTCGGGTTTCGGCTCTCAATCTTGGCCAGCACGCGGCCCTTGGTAACACGGTTGAGACGAACCAGAGGGGTGTGACCTATGGTCTGGCTGTTGTCCTCAAAAATTTTGCTCATGGTGCTATCCCTGTTTGTTACGGCGATGAAACAAGATTACCCTGTGGTTTCTGAATGAGAAGTGACGATTTGTTATAACAATATGTTATTACAAGATATAGAGCTTATTCTTTCTTATTGAGACCTCCCTCGCGAAAAGGTCTCTCGTCGTCAAAGGAATAGACGCTATGGGATTTGCAGGAAGCGATCGCTATCTCGCCTCAGAGGCGCTCAAGATGGCGGTCAATGCCGCCATCTTGCTGGAGAAGCCGCTGCTCATCAAGGGTGAACCCGGCACGGGCAAGACCGAGCTGGCAGAGGCCGTGGCCAGCCATCTGGGCACCGAACTTATCGCCTGGCACATCAAATCCACCACCAAGGCCCAGCAGGGGCTCTATGAGTACGATGCGGTGGCCAGGCTGCGGGACTCCCAGCTCGGCGACCCCAGGGTGGGGGAGATAGGCCACTACATCCGCCGTGGCAAGCTGTGGCAGGCCTTCACTGCCGACCAGCGCCCGGTGCTGCTTATCGATGAAATCGACAAGGCGGATATCGAGTTTCCCAACGATCTGCTGCAGGAGCTGGATCGGATGGAGTTCGACGTCTACGAGACCGGCGAGCGCATCAAGGCCCGCCAGCGCCCTGTGGTCATCATCACCTCCAACAATGAAAAAGAGCTGCCGGATGCCTTCCTGCGCCGCTGTTTCTTTCACTACATCCGCTTCCCCGACAAGGTCGAGATGCAGGCCATCGTCAAACTTCACTACCCCGACCTCAAGGAGAGCCTGCTTGGCGAGGCGATGGATCTCTTCTTCGAGCTGCGGGAAGTAGAGGGACTGCGCAAGAAGCCCTCCACCTCGGAGCTGTTGGACTGGATCCGGCTGCTGTTGGCTGACGACATCGCCCCCGAGGCGATGCGCGCCCGCGAGCCCGGCAAGCTGGTGCCCGCCCTCTACGGCGCCTTGCTCAAGACCGAGCAGGACTTGCATCTCTTTGAGAAGCTCGCTTTTCTGGCCAGACGCGGCAGCTGACTCATGCTCATCGACTTTTTTACCCATCTGCGCCGCCACAAGCTCCCCTGCAGTTTGCCTGAACTGCTGGACTTGCACGGGGCGCTGGCAGCCCGGCTGGCCAGCCTCGACATGGACGAGTTCTACCAGCTCTCCCGCTGCCTGCTGGTAAAAGACGAGGCTCATTACGATCGCTTCGATCGCGCCTTCGCCGAGTATTACGAAGGGTTGGCCGCCATCCCCCTGCTGCCGGAGAGCCTGCCCGATGAGTGGCTGCGTAAGGAGTTCGAACGGCTGCTGAGCGCCGAGGAGAAGGCGTTGCTCCAATCCCTTGGCGGGCTGGATCAGCTGCTGGCGACCCTCAACCAGCGCTTGCGCGAGCAGAAGGAGCGTCACGCCGGCGGCAACAAGTGGGTCGGCACCGGTGGCAGCAGCCCGTTCGGCCACGGCGGTTTTCACCCGGAAGGAGTGCGCATGGGGGGAGAGGGTCAGCATGGCAAGGCGATCAAGGTGTGGGAGGCGCGCCATTATCGCAACTTCAGCGACGACTCGCCGCTGGGGCAACGGGCCATCCAGCTGGCGCTGCGCAAACTCAGGCGCTGGGTGCGCCAGGGCAGCCCGGACGAGCTGGATCTCGATGACACCATCCGGAGCACGGCCAGGCAGGGCTGGCTCGATGTGAAGCTCAGACCCGAGCGCCACAACGGGGTCAAGCTGCTGGTCTTCTTCGACGTGGGAGGCTCCATGGATGCCCACGTGGCCGAGGTGCAGCGGCTCTTTTCTGCTCTGCGCCACGAGTTCAAGCACCTGGAGTACTTCTATTTTCACAACTGTCTCTACGACTTCGTCTGGCGAGACAACGCCCGCAGGCACGAGGAGCGCTTCGACACCCTGCGCCTGCTGCGCACCTACGGCAGCGACTACAAGGTGATCCTGGTGGGGGATGCCACCATGGGCCCCTACGAGATCACCTGGCCTGGCGGCAGCGTCGAATATTGGAACGAGGAGGCCGGTCAGGTGTGGCTGGCCCGCTTGCAGCAGCATTTTCCCAAGCTGGTGTGGATCAATCCCACCCCGCGGCGGGAGTGGCTCTGGCACCCCTCCATCAAGTTGATGAACGAATTGATCGGCGGGCGCATGCACCCGCTGACTCTGGCGGGTCTGGCTGCGGCCATCGACCAGCTGTGACCCTCTCTACCCGAACAGACCAACAAGCCGGGAGTGAACCCGGCGAGGAGCAAAGATGACCTCTATCGTGATCAGTGGCTCAGGCCTCTATACCCCTCCCTTTGCCGTCAGCAACGAAGCGCTGGTGGCCGCCTTCAACCAGTACGTGGATCTCTACAACGAGGAGAACGCTTCCGCCATCGACGCCGGCCAGCTGCCCGCCAAACAGCATTCGAGCAGCGAATTCATCGAGAAGGCCTCCGGCATCAAGAGCCGTTATCTGGTGAGCAAGGAGGGGGTGCTGGATCCCGACATCATGCAGCCGCTGCTGCCCGAGCGACCCGATGACAAGCCCTCCATCATGGTGGAGATGGCGGTGGCCGCCGCTGAGCAGGCGCTGATTGCCGCCGGTCGCGAGCCGGGGGAAATAGATCTGGTGATAGTGGCTGCCTCCAACATGCCGCGCCCCTATCCGGCGCTCTCCATCGAGCTGCAGCACTATCTGGGGGCGAGCGGCATGGCTTTTGACATGAACGTGGCCTGCTCCTCCGCCACCTTCGGCATCAAGACGGCGGCGGACATGCTGGCGGCCGGCACTGCCAGACTCGCGCTGGTGGTCAATCCGGAGATCTGCTCTGGGCACCTCAATTTTCGCGATCGGGACAGCCACTTCATCTTCGGTGACGCCTGTACCGCCGTGCTGCTGGAGCGGGAGGCCGATTGTCAGGTGGCCAACCCCTGGCAACTGGTGGCCAGCAAGCTGATGACCCAGTACTCCAACAACATCCGCAACAACTTCGGTTTCCTGAACCGGCTCAGCCCGCGCACCCGCTACGGTGACGACAAGCTGTTCCGCCAGCAGGGGCGCAAGGTGTTCAAGGAGGTGCTGCCGCTGGTGTGCGACCAGATCGCCGGCCAGCTCGATGAGCAGGGCTGGGCGGCGGATTCCCTGAACCGGCTCTGGCTCCACCAGGCCAATCTGACCATGAACCAGTTCATCGCCCGCAAGCTGCTCGGCCACGATGCCAGCCAGCAGGAGGCGCCGGTGATCCTCGACAGCTACGGCAACACCAGCTCGGCGGGTTCCATTATCGCGTTCCATCTGTACAATCGCGACCTTCCCGCGGGGGCCCGCGGCGTGCTCTGCTCGTTTGGCGCCGGCTATTCGATCGGGAGCCTGTTGTTGCGGCGCCTGTGAGGGGCGGGGTCATCTCCCCGCCGTCATGACGATAAGGTTTGGGTGGAATCATGCAGAGGATCACGGGGCGCTGCGCCCTTCACTACGGGGTGACACTGTCACTGTTTTGTCTTTACGGGCTGCAGGTCTGCCCATTCCTGGAGAGCCTGACGCTGCCCCAGCTGCTGGGGCCCGCGCTGGTGACCTTTGGCATCATGTTTGTCCTGCGCGATCAGCTGCTGCGCAAGGTGACGCTGTCCGGTCAGGGGCTGGGAGGCTTCGGGCTGGAGGTGGGCTTCTACCTGCTGGGGGCCTTGCTGCTCTCTGGCTACAACGGTATCCGGTATGATTTTCCGCTGGAGAGCCACCTCAAGATCCTGCTGGGGATGAGCACCCTGGGCTTCCTGGTGGCGGCGGATCTGTCGCTGCAGCGGGACTGGCAGCGGGCCAAGCTGCGGGAACATCAGGCCTGTCTGGTGCTGAACCAGCCGCTGGCCATGCCGGTTTCCCGCAAGTTCTCCCTGTTCGCCTTCACCACCCTGACCCTGCTTGGCGCTGTGTTCTTCCTGCTGTTCAACAAGGATCTGGAGTGGCTGGTCACGGTGGACAAGAGCCTGCCGCGGCTCGATGCCCAGCACTACATCTTGCTGGAGATCGCCTTCGTGATGGTGGTGACCTTCGGTTATCTCTGGCTCATCATTCGCGGCTATGGTCGCAACCTGACTCTCTCCCTGATGCATCAGACTCGCGCCATGGCCCAGGTGCAGTGCGGCGATCTGGAGGCGCGGGTGCCGGTGATCCGTGACGATGAGTTCGGCCTGATTGCCGCCGGCACCAACCAGATGATCGGCGAGCTGAAGGCGCGCCAGGACGAGCTCAACCTGACCCGGGACGTGGCCATCCTGGGGCTCGCCTCGCTGGCGGAGACCCGCGACAACGAGACCGGCGCCCACATCATCCGCACCCAGTTCTACGTCAAGGTGCTGGCGGAGCAGTTGAGCCGCAGCGACTGGGAGCGCTATCCGCTGGACGATGCCACCATCGATCTGCTGTTCAAGTCGGCGCCGCTGCACGACGTGGGCAAGGTGGGCATTCCCGATGCCATCTTGCTCAAGCCGGGCAAGCTGACGGACGAGGAGTTCGCCATCATGAAGCGCCACCCCCAGATTGGCGCCGATGCGCTGGCGAGCGCCGAAGCCCAGCTCGGCTCCAACTCCTTCCTGCGGCTGGCGCGGGAGATCTCCCTCACTCACCACGAGAAGTGGGATGGCAGTGGCTATCCGGCCGGGCTGGCGGGGGAAGCGATCCCCTTGTCGGGGCGGCTGATGGCGCTGGCGGATGTCTACGACGCCCTCATCTCAAAACGGGTCTACAAGCCCGCCTTCAGCCATGAGCAGGCCAGAACCATCATAGTGGAGGGGCGTGGCCGCCATTTCGATCCGGCCATCGTCGACGCCTTCCTCGCCTGCGAGGAGGAATTTCGCCAGATTGCCCTCAGGCACAAGGATCACGACTGACAAAAAACCACCCGCATGGGTGGTTTTTTTTATGGCTGGCTCACTGGGCCGGCTCGATGGCGAGCACCAGGCAACTGGGCTCGCTGATGCGAAAGCGCACGTTGCAGTCAAACAGCCTGACGCCGTACTCCTTGTCATCCGGCTTGCCCTTTTTGTAGGCAGGGCGGGGATCCTGGGCCAGCACCTCGCTCACCAGCAGGCGCAGCTCTGGATGGGCCTTGAGCCAGGGTTGCAGCTGCTGCTCCGCCTCGGGGCTGAAACTCACCGCCAGCGGCGGGGTGGGGGCATCGGGGGCGAAACCGCCGCGGGCATCCGGCAGGCTGTCGGCATAGGGAACATAGGGCTTGATGTCGACGATGGGGGTGCCATCGAGCAGGTCCACCGCCCCCAGCTCCAGCCACAGCTTGCCGCGCTCACGGCCGACCCCGTGCAGTTCGACCACCGAGAGGCCGAGCGGGTTGGGACGAAAGGTGGAGCGGGTGGCAAACACCCCGACCCGCTCGTTGCCGCCGAGGCGCGGCGGGCGCACCGTCGGGTGCCAGCCCTGCGCCATGGTCTGGTGAAACACGAAGCTGAGCCAGAGGTGGGAGAACTGCTCGATGCCGCGCAGCACGTCCGGCTGATCGTAGGGGGGCAGCAGCTCGAGGCGGGCGCGGGCCGATTTGACCAGACCGGGCTGGCGCGGGATGGCGAACTTCTCCTTGTAGGGAGAGCGGATGATACCCAGGGTGTCGATTTCGAACTTCATGGCGGATCCTGACTGAAAACCCCGGCAATGTAGCACAGCAGCCCTTAAAACGCAGGCTTGCCCGCCAGCCGGTGGCTCTCCGTTTGCCGTGATCTTGCTCCCATCCCGGCCGCCCGAAGGCTGTATCGCGCCGCCAACTTGCGTAGGGTGAGCGCAGGAAGAGTGAAAGGTCCGTCCGCTGGCAGGGCGGGCCGGCACAACCGGCGTGGCCATCGAGGATGGGCCGCGCCGCACAGGAGAGACAGGGATGAAACTGCTGATCATCGGCGGCACCGGATTTCTGGGTCGCCATCTCGCCTCACTGGCGCTGGACTGGGGCCACGAGGTGACCTTGTTCAATCGTGGCCGGCGCCAGCATCCGGACTGGCGCGAGCTCACCCAGCTGCAGGGGGACAGGGATCAGGACCTGACCCCGCTGCATCATCATCAGGATGGCTGGGATCTGGCCATCGATACCTGCTGCTATCGTCCCGAACAGGCGGCGAGCCTCTCAGCCGCCCTGCTCGGGCGCTGCGAGCGGCTGATCTTCATCTCCACCATCAGTGTGTATCGCGACTTCGCCCAACCCGGGCAGGACGAGTCGGCGCCGCTGCACGAGATTGCCGAGGGGGAGCTGCCGGAAGATTATGGCCCCCTCAAGGTGCTGTGCGAGGCGACCTATCGTGCCCGCTGGGGCGAGCGGCTCTGCATCTTGCGCCCGGGCGTCTTGTGCGGCCCCCATGATCCCACCGGTCGGCTGGCCTGGTGGATCACGCGGGTGCAGCGAGGCGGCCTCTGGCTGCTGCCGGGGCAGGGGGAAGATCGGCTGCAATATCTGGATGTGCGCGACTGCGCCGAGTTTGTGCTGCGGGCCGCCGAGCAGCAATTGAGCGGCATCTTCAACCTGGTCAAGCCGGGCATCGCGCTGAGCGACTGGGTGGATCGCCTGGCCGCCAGGCTGGCCCCCGCCACTGCGATCCTGCCCGAGTGGGCGCCCTGGCCCGCGCTGCTGGCCGCCGGGGTGGAGCCCTGGCAGAGCTACCCGACCCTGTTGCCCAATGCACAGCCCGAGTATGCCGGCTATGGCCTCATCAGCGCCGAGGCGGCCATCGTGCAGGGCCTCAACTTTCGGCCGCTGGAGGAGACGGTGGCGGATGTGGCCGAGTGGCTGGCCGGCGCGCCGGACGCCGTGGTGGCCGCCGGCATCACCGCCGAGCAGGAGACGCGGCTGCGTCAGCTGGTCCGCTAGAAGCCGGCAAGTGCGGCAGCAAAGCAAAAGGGCATCGCAAGATGCCCTTTTCTGTCTGGCGTGAGCGGCGTTACTCGGCGCGCATGGCGGCGCCGGCGGCGGTCAGTTGCTCGCGCAAGATGGCGCGATGACAGCGGGACTCCTGCTCGCAGTAGCAGCCCACCGACAGGTTGGTGGTGTGGGAGAGGGCGGCCAGCAGCGCCAGATCGTGCCTGGCGGCGGGAGTGGCCAGCTCGGCCTTGTACTGTTTGCAGAAGGCGCTCCACTGGGCGGGCGTCTCGGCAGCCTGGCCCAGCTTCATGGTGTCGTTGCTGGGGGCGAGATTGGGGAACCAGACATCGTACCAATCCTGGCTGGCAAACTCGGTTTTGGGCACGCCGCGGGGCGGGCGGCGCACTGTGCCGATCCGCAGTCCCTCGTCGGGCAGGCGGGGTGTGCCGAGGCGAACGATGGCCAGTGCCATGCAGGCTCCTTGCAGTTGACGCTTATTTCTCGGTGGCGACTTTCAGCGCCTGACCGTAGCAGATCACCTGTTTCAGGCAACCCGGGGTGTCGCTGAATTCGGCGCACTTGTCGAAGGTGACGCCGTTGCCGCCCATGTCGGCCACGCGGCGGCGGGCCAGGGTACGGGCCTCACCGGCGTTGGGGATCGGCTGCTTGGCATCGCTCTGGCAGGACTCTCCTTCGACGGTGCCGAGGTAGAGGTAGTTGAGATCGGCCAGCTGGCCCTGTTCATAGATCTGAACGCTGCCCGGCTTGAAGTACTCGTCGAAGTTCTCTTTGTCCAGATTGCTGTTGAAGGCAAAGTCGGCGCAGCCGGAGGCAATCAGGGGCATCATCAGGATCAGGCGTTTCATCGTCTCGTATCTTGTGTCGGTGATGAGGACAGTAGCAAGGCGCAGGTGCTCCATGTCGGCATCTTGTGGAATAGCGAAGGGGCCATTATAGGGGCCAGTCGACGGTGGCGACCAGCCCCATTTTTAGCCGTATGGACGGGGTGTGACCAGGAGCCGGCTGTGTGTTGCCTGTGCAGCTTCACGCTGCCGGCAGAGATGACAGGCCTGCTGTCACGAGAGAGGGGCGCACCGGGCGCCCCTCTCTCGTTGCTGATCAGGTCGGCGTCAGCCGCTGATGCAGGCTGCGGTAGTAGTCGTCCGCCAGCAGCGCCTGATGGGGGGCGCAGAGGCGGATCTGCCCCTCTTCCATCAGGGCGATCCGGTCCATCTGCTCCAGCCCCAGCAAACGGTGGGAGATGAGCAGCAGGGTGCGATCTGCCCCCAGCTTGAACAGCAGATCCATGATCTCCCGCTCGGTCTGGCTGTCGAGCCCTTCGGTCGGCTCATCCAGCAGCCAGAGCGGCGCGTCGTGCAGCAGGGCGCGGGCGATGCCGATGCGGCGGCGTTCGCCACCGGAGAGCGGCCGGCCGCCATCCCCCAGCCAGGCATCGAGCCCGCTGTCGCTGTGGCCGTTGTCATCTTCCAGCAGGTTGGCGAGGCCGACCTGGGTCAGCACCTGCACCAGCTGCTCGTCACTGGCATGGGGGGCGGCCAGCTTGAGGTTGCCGCGCAGGGTATCGGCAAACAGGTGCACCCGCTGGCTCACCACCGAGAGAGAGGCGCGCAGCGCCCCTTCGCTGTAGTCGGTGAGCGGCTTGCCATCGAGCAGGATCTTGCCGGCCTGCGGGTGCCATTCGCGTGTCAGCAGTCCCATTAGAGTGGACTTGCCACAGCCGGTCTGGCCCAGCAGCGCCAGCTTTTCGCCGGCCTGCAGCTGCAGGGTGCAGCCGCGCAGCACCGGCTGCGGGTTGCCTGGGTAGCTGAAATAGAGGTCGTTTATCTGCAGCGCCCCCTGTTGCGCGTGGCGCTCTTCGTGGCCCCAATCGGGGGCCTTGGCCTCTTGCAGGATCTCGTTGAGGCGGCGGGCCGAGGTGAGGCTGGTGGAGAGGTGCTGGAAGGCACCGGCCAGCGGCATCAGCGCCTCGAAGCTGGCCAGGGTGGCGAATACCATCAGCGCCGTGATGGGATCCGGCGCAGCGCCCGCTACCCCGTGGCCGGCCAGCCACAGCATCAGGGTCAGGGTCCAGCCGCTCAGCAGTTGCACCGAGCCGTTGGCCAGCCCGCTCACCCGGGCCATGCGGGCCTGGGCCTGGATCAGCGCCTGCTCGGCCTGCTGCAGCTCTTCGCGCGCCCGGGGGGCGGCGGCAAACATCTGCAGCTCGGCCTGGCCGTCCAGATAGTCCACCAGACGGGTACGCAGGCGCGATTTTTCCGCTATCAGCGCCTGTCCGGGCTTGCGACCGAGGAAATAGAACACCAGCGGCAGGGCAATCATGCCAAACAGCAGGATGGCGCCCAGGGTGAGGGCCAGCTCACTGTCAAAGAAGGAGAGAAAGAGCACCAGACCGGCGGTGCTGAGCAGGGCCGCACCGATGGGGGTGACCAGCCGCAGGTAGACGTGGTCCATGGCGTCGATGTCGGCCACCAGCCGGTTGAGCAGGTCTGCCTGGCGAAAGCCTGCCAGGGCGCCGGTGGAGAGCGGCGAGAGCTTTTGCCAGAACCAGACCCGCAGCCGGGTCAGTACCCGGAAGGTGGCGTCGTGGCTCACCACTCGCTCACCCCAGCGGCCGGCGGTGCGGATGATGGAGAAGAAGCGCACCCCGCCGGCCGGCGTCATGTAGTTGAAGTGATCGCGGGTGGCCGCCGTCAGCCCCGCCACGGCGGCGGCGGAGAGAAACCAGCCGGAGAGCGACAGCAGTCCCATCCCGGCCGCCAGGGTGACCAGTGCCAGCAGCAGACCGATGGAGAGGCTGAGCCAGTGCTGGCGATAGAGGCGCAGAAACGGCAAGAGATCAGTCATCGAGAGAACCCTCGTTACGTTGGGAGAGCAGGAGGGCAAACGGCCCCTGCGCGGTGCTGAGTTGCTGGAAGTTGCCTTGCTCCACCAGCTTGCCACGCTCCAGCACCAGGATCTGGTCCATCTTGGTGAGCTGATCGAGGCGGTGGGTGATCATCAGCAGGGTCTGGTTGGCGATGACCTGCTCCAGCGTGGCCATGATGGCTCGCTCGGAGTGGCGATCCAGGCTGGCGGTCGGCTCGTCCAGCACCATCAGCTGGGTGGACTTGAGCAGGGTACGAGCCAGGGCGAGGCGCTGGGCCTGGCCGACCGAGAGGCCGCCGGCCTGATCCCCCACCGCATAGTCGAGCCCCTTCTCCATGGCGAACTCCCATGCCTGGGCCCGTTTCAGGGCCTCTTCCAGTTCGCCGTCACTGGCGGCGGGCTTGGCCAGCAGCAGGTTGTCGCGCAGCGAGGCGTGGAACAGCTGCGGGTTCTGGGAGAGCCAGCCCAGCTGCCTGCGCCACTGGCTCATGTCGAGGCTGGCCAGCTCCTGGCCGTTGACCTTGAGCTCGCCGCGATAGGGGGCAAAGCCGAGCAGGGCGTTGACCAGCGAGCTCTTGCCGGCGCCGCTGATGCCGATGAGGGCGGTGCGCGAGCCGGACGCCAGGGTGAAGTCGATGGGGCCGACCAGCACCTTGCCCTCGGCGCTCAGCACCTCCAGGGCGCGGGCTTCCACCCTGATGGGGGAGTCGGCATGGAACTGCGCATTGCCTGAGGCGGGTTCACTCACCTCGGCCTCGAGGAACTCCAGCAGCTGTTCGGCGGCGCCGATGGCCTGCGCCTTGGCGTGGTAGTGGGCGCCGAGCTCGCGCAGCGGGGCGTAGAACTCGGGAGCGAGAAACAGCACGAACAGGCCGGTAAAGAGGGTAACTTTGGTGCCATAGTGGCCGAAGTTCAGGTGATCGATATAGGAGAAACCGAAGTAGACGGCCACCAGCGCCACCGAGAGGGCAGCGAAGAACTCCAGTACGGCGGTGCTGAGGAAGGCAAGGCGCAGCACCTCCATGGTGCGTTCGCGAAAATCTTCCGAGGCATCGCGAATGGCATCCCCTTCCGCCTGGGTGCGCATGAAGAGCTGCAGGGTGCGCAGCCCCTTGAGGCGATCGAGGAAGTGGCCGGAGAGACGGGCCAGCGCCTGGAAGTTGCGGCGGTTGGCATCGGCGGCGCCGACCCCCACCAGGATCATGAAGAGGGGAATGAGGGGCGCCGTGCCCAGCAGAATGAGGCCGGCGGCCCAGTTGACCGGGAATACGGCCACCAGGATCACCACCGGAATGAACACGGCAATCGCCATTTGCGGCAGGTAGCGGGAGAAGAAATCCTGCATGTTTTCAATCTGTTCCAGCAGCAGACTGGCCCAGCTACCGGCCGGTCGACGCTGGATGTAGGCCGGTCCCAACCGGCCGAGGCGGGTGAGCACCAGCTCGCGGATGGCCTGGCGCACCGCGCTGCCTGCCTTGAAGCTGGCCACCTCACGGCCATAGGCCAGCACCGCCTTGCCGAGGGTGACCAGCAGCAGGGTAATGAAGAGGGGAATGGATCCCGCCGGGGTGGCGTCTTCGATGATGAAGCCGTGCAGCAGGGTGGCCAGCAGCCAGGCCTGCGCCACCATCAGGATGCCCTGCCCCAGGCCAAAACCGATGGAGAGGCCGATCCAGCGCCGGCCGTGGCTTGATTGATTGCGCAACCAGCCATAGAGTCGTTTTTGCGTTTTTTTATCCATTACCACCATCCTCGCGTCGAGTGGCGCAAGACTATCCTCGCCCCCCAGGCTTGGCAACCTTGTAAATTCCGGCCGGTGAAAACGATTGATGGAAAAAGCGGCTTGCTGCTCATTAGTTGGTCGAACAGATTGATTTATGGTAAAAAACCGTATCGGGGTGATTGCGCTCGGCGGCAAAATGCATATAGTAGAGGCCCTGACGCGGGTGTAGTTCAATGGTAGAACGGTAGCTTCCCAAGCTGCATACGTGGGTTCGATTCCCATCACCCGCTCCAAATTCCTGATAATGGCCAAGGCTGTTGTCACCTCAGCCGAAACGGCTGTCTGTCGTGGGGTTTCCCCATCACACCAAGCAAGTTTTGATGCCAGGCGGGCATCGTATAATGGCTATTACCTCAGCCTTCCAAGCTGATGATGCGGGTTCGATTCCCGCTGCCCGCTCCAGCCTTGATGCAAAAAGCCCACTCCTGCGAGTGGGCTTTTTGTTATCCGTTTCTGGGCGGGGCTCACTATCTGACCGGCACTCCTGAAATAAGCAGCAATGAAAAAGGCGCCATCGGCGCCTTTTCAACTCGGGAGGGAGGATTACTCCTGCTCCAGCTCGCCGCAGAAGCGATAGCCTTCGCCGTGGATGGTGGCGATGATCTCGGGGGTGTCGTTGACGCTCTCGAAGTGCTTGCGGATGCGGCGGATGGTGACATCCACGGTACGGTCGTGGGGCTTGAGCTCACGGCCGGTCATCTTCTTGAGCAGCTCGGCACGGGTCTGGATCTGGCCCGGGTTTTCGCAGAAGTGCAGCATGGCGCGGAACTCGGAGCGCGGCAGCTTGAACATGTCGCCAGCCGGGCTGACCAGGGCGCGGCTGTTGATGTCCAGTGCCCAGCCGTTGAACAGGTAACGCTCCACCAGTTTCTTCTCTTCGCCACCGGCGGCCACGTTCATGGTGCGGCTCAGCAGGTTGCGGGCACGGATGGTCAGCTCGCGGGGGTTGAACGGCTTGGTGATGTAATCGTCGGCGCCGATTTCCAGACCCAGGATCTTGTCCACTTCGTTGTCGCGACCGGTCAGGAACATCAGAGCGATGTTGTCGTCCTCACGCAGCTCACGAGCCAGCAGCAGGCCATTCTTGCCCGGCAGGTTGATGTCCATGATCACCAGGTTGATGGTGTGGGCAGTCAGGGCCTGATGCATCTCGTCGCCATTGTTGGCTTCGAGCACGATATAGCCCTCTGCCTCGAAGATGCTTTTCAGGGTATTGCGAGTGACCAGTTCGTCTTCGACGATCAGAATGTGTGGTGTTTGCATGAGTATTCCCAGATTCTTATCAGTTAATTATCTAAATTTTAACACTCTTTGGCGTTACCCGACCGGTCCTGAAAATTAATTACGTCATCCTGGGTATGAATATCAGGTCGGATTATCGCGAATTTGGCATCAGCGTTGGCAAACATCCCTGTGCCACACATAGGCTCTCAATAAGTCTGATCGAGAGAAGCCTGGAAAGGTAGTCCATTACAAAAGTGGCTGCATTTTATCAGTTAACAGGCGCATAACAACACTCTTTGCCGTCAGATAGCAACTTTTTAACTCTGGTTTGATATAGGTCAAACCCTGAGTTCACAGCATGATACTTGGGGTTGCCCCCATTTTCGCCCCTATAAAATGTAATGGAATGTAACATGTGGTTGACATGAATTTGTGGGAAAACTACAGAAAAATCTGCTTTATTGCACCCTTTTCGGCGCCGAAATGGCCTGCTTACGCCATAGTGACGGCCTGGAATCCGGCCAGTCACCAGCTGGGAATGCGTCGCAATACCCGCCGTCAGCGGGCCTTGCGGCGAGCCATTGCAGCCATGCCTGGCTGGCAGGTGATGGGACCTTGCCGGGGCAGTTCGCTGGATGAAAGCTGGCAGGAGTCGTCGCTGCTGCTGGCCTGCCCGCGCAGCGAGGCCATCCGGCTGGCAGCCCGTTTTGGTCAGAATGCCATCTATTGGGTGGAACAGGGGGAGCTCTGGCTGCTGCCGGTGTTGCTGGCGGGGGAGCCACACCATCTGGGCAGAATTGAATCCCACTGGATTGTCAGGGGCTCTGCTTGATGAAAGAATGAGCGAATTCATGTCCATGGAAGGAGACTTATGATGCTGGATCTACTGCCCGATCTCTGCGACGAGTACGGCGATGCTCTGCAGGTGGCGGAGCCGCTGTTTCAAAATTTCGGTGGCAAGGCGCTGTTTCACGGCCAGGCGGTCACTCTCTCCTGTTACGAGGACAACAGCCTGGTGCGGGAGCTGGTCAACCGACCCGGGCAGGGGCGGGTGATGGTGATCGATGGCGGCGGCTCCCTGCGCCGCGCTCTGCTCGGCGATCAGCTGGCGATCAAGGCGGCGGAGCAGGGCTGGGAAGGCATCGTGATCTACGGCGCCGTGCGCGACGTGGGCACGCTGGCGACATTGGCGCTGGGGGTCAAGGCATTGGCGCCCTGCCCGGTCAAGACCGAGAAGCGGGGGCTGGGTGAGCTGGATGCGGTGGTGTCGTTTGCCGGGGTGACCATACATCCGGGTGACTACGTCTACGCCGATCTCAACGGCGTGCTGGTGAGCGCCACCCGGCTTATCTGATCTCGCTAGAAGTTGAAGCCGACCCCGACGCTGAGGGATTGTTCGGTGCGAAAGGCGCTGACGCCGTAGTTGGCGGTGATGGCCAGTTGCGGGGTCAACAGCAGGCTGGTGTTGAGCTCCAGCAGGGTGCTGGGCTTGTTCACCTCCAGCTGTTTGAGCTGGCTGCCGATGTTGAGCATGGGGGAGAGCTGGTAGCGCACCCCCGAGCTCAGGTTGTAACCGGATTGCTCGCTGCTGGGGCCGATGGCCGGGCCCGCTTCCATGTAGAGGCTGACGCCATCGTGCAGCGGATATTGATAGCCGGTATTGATGAGCCAGAGATCGAAACTGTCGTTGTGATGAGTCTGACTGCCGAGCAGCACGCCTGAGTAGCTTTTGACGTAGAGCTGGCTGTCGGTGTCGTTCTTGAGGAAATCCCAGTCGGCGGCCTGGGCGGTGAGGCTGAGGCATGAGACGAGTGCGATGACGGATGATTTGACCATTCTTTTCCCCTCCCTGGGTCCGGAACAGGAATACAAGCATGGCACATGCCAGCTGTTAGTAAAGGGAACCCCGATCACAATAAAACAGTTTTGATTTGCTCTGGTCTCATGATACACAGGCCCCCATCATCCTGTTTCTTCCCCTATTTCGCTGATATCGAGAGGTGAATCCATGAACAAGAAACTGACTCTGCTGGCCGCGCTGGCCCTGGGGGGCTGCGCCATGGCCACTGGTTCCAAACTGACGCAACTGCAAGCCTCCACCTGGCAACTGCAAGGGGCGAGCGGCGACACCTTTACCCTGCAAGTGGCCGGTGACAAGGTGGCGGGCAAAGGCGGCTGCAACCGCTATTTCGGCAGCATCACCCAGCAGGGTGACGGCGTGCTGGCGCTGGGCCCCATGGGATCGACCCGCATGATGTGCATGGGCGAGCTGGCCGGCAAGGAGATGCTCTACCTGCAGACGCTGGAGAAAGTGGCGAGCTTCCAGATCAGCGGCCAGCAGCTGGTGTTGAGCGACGCCAACAAGGCGGCACTGCTCACCTTCGATGCCATGCCTGTCGCCAAGTAACTGACGTTTTTGTCAGAGGCTGTCGTAGCGCACGCAGCCGGATGCAGAAAGGGACGCCACGGCGTCCCTTTTGCTATTTGCACTCCCTTTTGCAACGGGCGCGGATCGATTAGCCGCCGCGCTGGAACTTGAAACGCTTCTTGCGCCGGTAGGGATAGACATCCTCGAACACCCCCTCCTTGATGTTGCTCTGCAGCATCTTCCAGTAGTTGGCGTCGAACATCTCTTTGTGCAGCGCCAGCATGATCTCGCGCACCTGCGGCTTTTGCAGCAGGAAGGTGGCGAACTCTTCGGGGAAGATGTCGTTGGGGGCGACCGAATACCAGGGCTCGGCGCTCCACTCGTCCTCGGGGTAGCGCGGTGGCGGGATCTGGCGGAAGTTGCACTCCGTCATGTAGCAGATCTCGTCATAGTCGTAGAACACTACCCGGCCGTGGCGGGTGACCCCGAAGTTCTTGAACAGCATGTCCCCCGGGAAGATATTGGCCGCCGCCAGCTGCTTGATGGCGTTGCCGTACTCCTCCAGCGCGAGCCGGGTCTGCTGCTCGTCCGCCTTGTCCAGATAGAGGTTGAGCGGGATCATCTTGCGCTCTGTGTAGAGGTGCTTGATCACCAGCTTGTCGGCGGTGATGGTGAGCGCCGAGGGGGCCACCGCCTTGAGTTCGGCCAGCAGCTCCGGCGAGATGCGATCGAGGGGAAACTCGAAGTTGGTGAACTCCTGGGTATCGGCCATGCGGCCCACCCGGTCGTGCTGCTTTACCAACCGGTACTTCGCCTTCACCTGCTCGTGGCTCACGTCCTTGGGGGGGGTGAACTCATCTTTTATCACCTTGAACACCACGTCGTAGGAGGGGAGGGTGAACACGCTCATCACCATTCCCTTGATGCCCGGCGCGATGACGAACTGCTCGCGACTCTGGGCCAGATGGTGCTGATAGTGGCGATAGAGCTCGGTCTTGCCGTGCTTCTGGCAGCCGATGGCGTTGTAGATCTCGTAGTCCGGCTTGTGGGGCATGATCTGGCGCAAGAAGGCGACGAACAGTGCCGGCACCGGGGCATAGACCATGAAATAGGCGCGGGCGAAGCCAAACACGATGGAGGCGAGATCCGGCTCGAAGATGACGGTATCCACATAGATGCTCTGGCCGGTGCTGAGCAGGGGCAGGATGAAGGGAAAGACCTGCTCCCTTGCCCGGATCAGCCCCACCAGATAGGCCCCCTTGTTGCGGTAGAAGACCTCTCTCAATAGTTCGATGGCGAAAGGCTCATCGTGCAGAATATGCGGGCCGTTCTCGGCAAGATGACGATGGATATCGACAATATCCCGCTGTTTGTCCTCATAGGGCAGGGTGAAGCTGTAATCCCCGAGCAGCTGGCTCAGAGTCTGCGGCAGGTGGGCGAGATCGGTGCGATAGATGCGCAGCAATGCGCTCAGATCGGGCTTGTCACCGCGGCTGACGAAGGGGTGGATGTAGAGGTTCTCGTCGCGGATGTTGCGATGGCGAAAGATGCGGCGGTAGACGGAGTTGAAGAAGGATTCCGCCACCTCGAAGTTCTCGCACTTGGGCAGCAGGTCGCTGAAGGCCCCCTTGACCCGCTTGAGCAGCTCCTGGGTGGCGTGGTGTTCTCCCATCATCTGGCGGATGGAGCCGGCCGTCGCCCCCACGTGGTGGTCATAGAGGCGGATGCGCTCGCGCCCCGCCAGCTGCACCCCCAGCCAGTCGCTGTTTTCAAAACGGCTCTTGCTGCCCTGGGTGATTTCGAGAAACCGGCTGTAAAACGACTCGAAGCGTTGCAGAATCGTCTCGGCGACGGCCTGTTCCAATGGCTGCTGCATCTCTCTCTTCCTTGTGATCTGTCGGGCCGATGGCGCCTGGGATTGGCTGCAATTTGTCCACATTCCTGGCCACTATGGCAACATTCAAACGTCTGTTCAAGTGGCAATTTTCGGGTGAAAACGGTAGATTGCGCCCCTGTTTTGCCGACGTTCCGCTGTGGTTTGCACGTTCGGCCCTGCCCAGGAGAAGACCCGATGAAACTCTATTTTGTGCTGGTGGCCCCCGCCCGCCCTGCCAACGTGGGCGCCGCCGCCCGCGCCATGAAAACCATGGGCTTTGATGCCATGCGACTGGTGGCCAGCCGGGTGCACGAAGAGGAGGAGGCGAGCTGGGTGGCCCACGGTGCGCAGGAGATCCTGGCCCAGGCCGAGGCGTTCGACACCTTGGAGGAGGCGCTGGCCGACATGGATCTGGTGGTGGCCACCACTGCCCGCCAGCGCGGCCGTTACCAGCACTACCTCACTCCGGCCGAGATCCGTGACCAGATCAAGGCCAAGCCTTCCTTGGACAAGGTCGCCATCGTGTTTGGCTGCGAGGAGTCGGGCCTCTCCAACGAGCAGCTGGCCCAGGTCGACCTCATCAGCTATCTGCCGCTCAAGGTGAGCTACCCGTCCCTGAACCTGGGCCAGGCGATCATGTTGTACGCCTACGAGCTGAGCCAGTTGCTTGATGAGCCCGAGGCGCTAGCAGAAAATATTGATAACGCCGGACAGGTTCGGGTGCTGAAAAGCAAAACAGCAGAAATTCTCGGTGAACTCGGAGTTTCACAGGATGAAAAACTGCATCAGTGGGTGATGGACCGAGTGCCCATGCTGCCGCAGCGGGATTTGAACATGCTCCATCTGCTCTGCAAAGACCTTGCCCGCAAACTTGGCAAAGAGGTTTAGGTTGACAGCCCGGCGCCCGGCGCGGTATTGCTAAAAGCCAGCTTCGTTCAAGAGTGTTCGTCATGCAGTTATTCACCAGCGTCATCACCACCACCATTATTACCGGTACCACCACAGGTGGCACTGGGGCCGGTTGATGCGCTGACGAACAAGCACAGAAATCAGAAAAAGGCCCGTACCCACCCAGTACGGGCCTTTTTTGTTGGGTTGTTTTTAGACAGTTTTCAGACCGATTAGCGGATCAATTTGCAGGGAATACAGGGAGATAGCGATGAGAGTGTTGAAGTTTGGCGGGTCGTCACTGGCCGATGCAGAGCGTTTTTTACGGGTCGCCGATATCGCGGTGAATACCCACGGCCAATCCCAGGTTGCCCTGGTGCTGTCGGCACCGGCCAAGGTGACCAACCACCTGGTGGCCCTGGTGGAGCAGACCAGCCGCGGCATGGATGCCAGCAGCACCCTGTTTGAGATCAACGGCATCTTCTCCCGCCTGCTGGCCGGCTTGAAGGCAGCCTATCCGGCGCTGGATGACAAGGCGCTGCAGGCCCGTCTCACCAGCGAACTGGATCAGGTGGAGCGGCTGATGCAGGGGATCCGCCTGCTGGGGCTCTGCCCGGACAACGTGCAGGCTCGCATCCTGAGCCGGGGCGAGAACCTCTCCATCGCCTTCATGCACGAACTGCTTCGGGTGCGCGGCCTCGAGCTGGACGTCATTGTGCCAGAAGAGCTGCTGGTGACCGACGGCGGCTACCTCGAAGCTCACGTCGACATCGAAGCCTCCCGCCTGCGCTTCGCCGCCAAGGGCCTGCGCTCCGACTGTCTCTACCTGATGCCGGGCTTCACCGGTGGCAGCGACAAGGGCGAAACCGTGCTGCTGGGCCGTAACGGCTCCGACTACTCCGCCGCCGTCCTGGCCGCCTGTGTCGATGCGGAGTGCTGCGAGATCTGGACCGACGTCGAGGGCTGCTACAACTGCGACCCGCGCCTGGTGCCGGACGCCTATCTGCTGAAAACCCTCTCCTACAAGGAGGCGATGGAGCTCTCCTACTTCGGTGCCAAGGTACTGCACCCGAAAACCATCGCGCCGGTGGCCCAGTTCCACATTCCCTGCCTCATCAAGAACAGCTTCAACCCGCAGGGGCCGGGCACCCTCATCGGCGTCGAGCAGGGGGATGACGACCTGAAAGTGAAGGCCATCTCGGATCTCTCCGGTATGTGCATGTTCAACGTATCCGGCCCCGGCATGAAGGGCATGGTGGGCATGGCTGGCCGCATCTTCTCCGCCGTCTCCCGCGCCGGGGTCAGCATCGTCCTCATCACCCAGTCATCCTCCGAGTACAGCGTCAGCTTCTGTATCCACAGCTACGACTGCGACAAGACCCGCAAGGTGCTGGAGCGCGAGTTCGAGCTGGAATTCAAGAATCAGCTGCTGGATCCGCTCGAGATCATGCAGGATCTCGCCATCATCTCCCTCATCGGTGACGGCATGCGCACCTCAAAGGGGATGGCGGCCCGCTTCTTCACCTCGCTGGCTCAGGCCTCCATCAACATCGTCGCCATTGCCCAGGGCTCGAGCGAGCGTTCCATCTCGGCGGTGGTGCGGGATCGCAAGGTGGCCGAAGCCATCAAGGCCTGCCACCAGAACTTCTTCGGCAGCCAGCAGTTCATCGACTTGTTCGTGGTCGGCGTCGGCGGTGTCGGCGCGGCCCTGGTGGATCAGATTGCCCGCCAGCAGCCGGTATTGGCCGAGCAGGGCACTGGCCTTCGGGTAGTGGGCATCGCCAACAGCCGCCAGATGGCGGTCAACAAGGATGGCCTGAACCTCGCCAACTGGCGCGAACAGCTGGTGGAGGCCCGCGACAGCTTCAGCCTGGAAGCGGTGAAGAAGCTGGTGGAAGAGAGTCACCTCATCAACCCGGTGATCGTCGATTGCACCTCCAGCGAGGCCATCGCCGTCCAGTACGCCGACTTCCTCGCCGCCGGTTTCCACGTGGTGACCCCGAACAAGAAGGCCAATACCGGGTCGCTCGATTACTACAAGGCGCTGCGCCGCACCGCTCGTCAGACCCGTCGCAAGTTCCTGTACGAGACCAACGTGGGCGCCGGTCTGCCGGTCATCGAGAACCTGCAGAACCTGATCAAGGCCGGCGACAAGCTGCGCGCCTTCGACGGTGTGCTCTCCGGTTCGCTCTCTTTTATCTTCGGCAAGCTGGACGAGGGGATGGCCTTTTCCGACGCCACCAAGATTGCCCGTGGCAACGGCTTTACCGAGCCGGATCCGCGCGACGATCTCAACGGCATGGACGTGGCCCGCAAGCTGCTCATTCTGGCTCGCGAGGCCGGCATGGCGCTGGAGCTGTCCGATGTCGAGGTAGAGCAGGCGCTGCCGCCAGGCTTCGACGTCAGCGGCGACGTGGAAGCCTTCATGGCTCGCCTGCCGGAGGCTGACGGCTGGTTCCGCGACCAGTTCGCGGCCGCGCAAGCTCAGGGCAAGGTGCTGCGCTACGTGGGTTCCATCGAGGGGGGCAAGTGCAAGGTCGCCATCAAGGCGGTCGGTGCCGACGAGCCGCTGTTTAAAGTGAAAGATGGGGAGAACGCGCTCGCCTTTTTCTCTACCTACTACCAGCCGATCCCGCTGGTGCTGCGCGGCTATGGCGCCGGTACCGAAGTGACCGCTGCGGGCGTCTTTGCCGACGTGCTGCGCACCCAGAACTGGAAGCAGGAGTTGTAAGCATGAGTTCAGACATGTACCAGAGCAGCAGCGTGGTGGCCTATGCCCCCGCCTCCAGCGCCAACCTGAGCGTGGGATTCGATGTATTGGGGGCGGCGCTCGCCCCCGTGGATGGATCTCTGCTCGGGGATCGCGTCCAGGTCAAGGCAGCCGATGTGCCGTTTGCTCTCTCCTCCGTGGGCCGTTACGCCCACAAGTTGCCGGCTGACCCGAAAAAGAACATCCTCCATGACTGCTGGCTCGCCTATGGCGAGGCGCTGGAGAAGCGGGGCCTTGGTCTCAAGCCGCTCGAGATGGTGCTGGAGAAGAACCTGCCGGTGGGCTCGGGTCTGGGTTCCAGCGCCTGCAGCGTGGTGGCGGCACTCGAAGGGCTGAACGCTTTTCACGGCGCGCCCCTCAATGAACATGACCTGCTGCTGCTGATGGGGGAGATGGAAGGCAAGATCTCCGGCTCCGTCCACTATGACAACGTCGCCCCCTGCTATCTGGGCGGCATGCAGCTGGTGCTGGAAGAGCACGGCGTCATCAGCCAGGGCATTCCGGTGTTTGAGCAGTGGTATTGGGTGGTCTGCTACCCGGGCACAGTCGTCTCCACCGCTGCCGCCCGCGCCATTCTGCCGGCCCAGTATCGCCGCCAGGATTGCCTCACCTATGGCCGCCGGCTGGCCGCCTTCGTGCACGCCAGCTACACCGGGCAGGAGGGGCTGGCGGCGAGTGTACTCAAAGACGTGATTGCCGAGCCCTACCGTGCGGCGCTCATTGAAGGCTTTGCCGAGGTGCGGGCCCAGGCCGCCCAGAACGGGGCGCTGGCCACCGGCATCTCGGGCTCCGGCCCCAGCGTGTTCGTGGTGATGAAGGATCTGGCCCAGGCCGAGCGGATGAAAGATTGGATGGATGCACATTTCGTGCAGAACGAAGATGGATTTGCCCGGGTTTGCAAACTCGACATGGCCGGGGCACGGGTAACAGGAAGCGAGCTATGAATCTTTACAATATCAAGGACAAGAGTGAACAGGTGAGCTTCGCCCAGGCGGTGCGTCAGGGTCTGGGCCGCGAGCAGGGTCTGTTCTTCCCCGAGCAGCTTGAGCCGCTGGCCGATGTGGATGCCCTGCTGGATCTGCCGCTGGTGGAGCGCTCCGCCCACATTCTCAGTCACCTGCTGGGGGACGAAGTGCCCGCGCCTCAGGTGCACGAGCTGGTCAAGGCCGCCTTCACCTTCCCGGCACCGCTGGTCAAATTGAAAGACGGCACCTATGCCCTCGAACTGTTCCACGGCCCGACCCTGGCGTTCAAGGACTTCGGCGGCCGCTTTATGGCCCAGTGCCTTGCGGCGTTTAGAACCAACGACAAGATCACCATCTTGACCGCCACCTCCGGCGACACCGGCGCCGCCGTGGCCCACGCCTTCTACGGGCTGGAGGGGATCGAGGTGGTGATCCTCTACCCGAAGGGCAAGATAAGCCCGCTGCAGGAGGCGCTGTTCTGCACCTTGGGGGGCAACATCCGCACCATCGCCATCGACGGCGACTTCGATGCCTGCCAGGCGCTGGTGAAGCAGTCCTTCGATGACGAAGAGCTGAAAAAGGCGATCGGCCTGAACTCCGCCAACTCCATCAATATCAGCCGCTTGCTGGCCCAGGTTTGCTACTACTTCGAGGCGGTGGCCCAGCTGCCGAAAGCCCAACGCGCCAAGGCGGTCATCAGCGTGCCGTCCGGCAACTTTGGCAACCTCACCGCAGGCTTAATCGCCAAGGCGCTGGGGCTGCCGGTGAAGCGCTTTATCGCCGCCACCAACGCCAACGATACCGTGCCGCGCTACCTGAAAACCGGTCAGTGGGATCCGCACCAGACGGTCGCTACCTTGTCGAACGCCATGGATGTGAGCCGCCCCAACAACTGGCCGCGAGTAGAAGAGCTGTGCCGTCGCAAAGGCTGGGCGCTGGAGACCCTGGGGTCAGGCATGCGTGACGATGCCCAGACCCGTGATGCGCTCAAACGCCTGCACCAGCTGGATTACCTGTGCGAGCCCCACGGCGCCATTGCCTGGGATCTGCTGGGCGAACAGCTGGCCGAGGACGAAGTGGGGGTGTTCCTCTGCACCGCTCATCCGGCCAAGTTCAAGGAGTCGGTGGACGAGATCCTGGGGCTGGACGTGCCGCTGCCGGGGCCGCTCGCCAAGCACGCCGTGCTGCCGCTCTTGTCCCACAATCTGCCGGCGGAGTTTGCCCCGCTAAGGGCCTTCCTGCTCGGTTAAGTTGATTGCCAATCCCCCGAGCTCGGGGGATTTTTCTATCCGTTGCTTTCTATTCATGACAGGGCGAGCAAGCCGCCCCATAAGGAGTGAAGATGAGTCAGCATCCCCTTCGAACTCTCATCGAGACCTGCGACGCCGCCATCTCCCGGCGCGATTTCGACTCCCTGATGGTCTTCTACGCCGAGGACGCCGCCCTGGTGGTCAAGCCCGACATGGTGGTGCGCGGCATTCCCGCTATCCGCGGCGCCTTTACTGCCATCTCGGATTACTTTCAGGGGCAGCTCAAGGTGGAGCAGGGCGCCATGGAGGTGATCGAGGGGGCCGACAATGCGCTGGTGATCATGGAGACCCGGCTCAATTACCCCGATGGTCAGGGGAGCCTGACTGAGGAAACCCGCCGCGCCACCTATGTGTTTCGCAAAGAAGCCGATGGGCAGTGGCGCTGCACCATAGACAACTCCTATGGCACTGCGTTGCTGGCCGCGGCGGACCCCGCGCCTTCTGTCTGAACGCTCCCAGGGGCTATCCCAGAGTGGGGGCTGCTACAAGCCCCCGAATGGCAGGCAATCAACAAGCTGCTGATATAGAAACAGTTGTTAGAGGTTGCTGTGGTGCGGCGCCGGTTTGTTGTAGGTTTTCTCCGCCATAGTGGCGGCGCGCAGAAGAATAAAAATCGTGGGAAAAAGCCGCCGATGGGGAGTCCCTTGACCAGTCGTTCGGTGGCTGTTAATCAGGGTGCTGCATGAAGCCATCATGGACGAACAAGGCCGGGACCCTGCTCAGGGTTGGTGGCCGATGGCCGGATAATAACGGATCAGGGAGCAAACCATCATGTGGCCGTACCGAAGAGTCGTAACGCAATCTCTTAAAACCCCTCTGGTGATCGCCAGGGTGCTGGTTTATATCGCACTGTTAATCTTGTTGCCGCTGCCCTTGAGCATCTTCTCGGATTCTCTGGTCGGTGGCGCAATTGTTGTTCCTTACGCCGTCTCTATGCTGCCTGTCAGTATCGGGCTGATCATCATCTCCGGCTTTATGGCCATCCTGATCGCCAGGGTGGAGGCGCTCAAGAACCGCTGATAGCGAGCGCCGGCGCAGATAGTGACTCGCCAAACAGGATAAACAGGAAATAAAAATCCCCCAAGCGCGGGGGATTTTTATTGCTTCGATAGCGTGCTGCTTAATTGGCTTTACCAATCACTTGAGGGCTTGCTTCGCAGAAGTCGTAATCGTCGCAGTACTGCACCTGATAGACATACTCCTTGCCCGGGATCAGAGGATTCTGGTCGCCATTGATGTCGATATAGCGGTCGTCGTTGATGCCGAGTTTGGCCAGTTCGACAAACTTCTGATCTTGCGGCTTGTCGAGTTTCTCGGCGCGGGAGATGCGGGTGTATTTATGCTGACGGGTCGTGATGGCGCTGTTGTCGGCATTGTTCCAGGCGAGCTGGACTTCGCTGACCAGATCATTGCTGGCCTTGATCCCGGCAGGCTGGTTGAATCTTGGGTACTGCACCTTGATGGTGGAGCTGGCGATGCGCAGTCTAAGGCTGGTCAATGAGTCGAAGGAGGCAATATTGCTGCCGCACAGCGAGAGATATTTCGGCATCGCCTTGTCATATTTCGGCTGATCCTGTCCGTCGTAGAAATGCATCGAGAGCTGGGTATCGCCGCTGGAGTAAGAGGTCGCCCGTTCGATGTTCTTGCGCTGGGACAACATGAAGTTGTCGGGTGATCTGCCGGCCCCGACGGAGAGGGTCATAAAGGTATAAGAGTCGCTGGTGGAGGGCTGATAGAGATTATTGGTGCCCCGCAGGAAGTAGCTGCGATATTTCGGGTCGGAATACATGTAGGAGTAGAGATCCATGGTACCGGCAGAGGCACCTCCCTCCGCATTGACGCCGGTGTCATTGAAGTTGTGTCCGAACAGCAGGGTCGCGCCTTGCGGGGTATTGAGGCGATACATCTGGCAGCCATCGATGATCCGCTGGTATTCCAGTGTGGCGAAGTGGTGGGCAATGGTCTGTTCGGCCATGGCAGGTGCAGCCAGCATGGTCAGAGCGGCGAAGAAAGCGCGTTTCATATTGTCGAGTCCCGAATAAAAAAGAGCGCACAGTCTAGATCAAGTCAGTCATCAATTGTGCTCCATATGGGTATTGAATTGCCTCTCTTGACTGGTTTTCATACGAGGCTTTTTGTGGGTGAAAATTCAGCGGCATAGCTGCGTGAACCCGGTCATGGCGGTTGACCTGCCCGCACTCGCCGGGTTAGCCTCTTGGCTCTTCTGATATATGAGTACTTCCTCCGATGCGCATTTAACCTGTCCGCACCCCGCTTTTGATTCCTCTCCCGCCAGGGAGAGCGGGTGCGTCTTACCGTGACAGGTTGATGCTGATTCCTTGTTTGTTTTCCCACTTGTGGACACGTGTCCCTGTCATTTGGCTTGGCTCTTGGCCTGCGGCTCTCGCATTGGCCCACAGGAGTTCAGATGACCCATATCGCATGTCATATCAACGCCTTGCAGCTGCCCTTCGGCGCCTGCACTGCGCCCCTTACCTTCACTTTGCCCGCTGCGGGCTGCACCCTGATCGGCCGCAACGGCATCGGAAAGAGCCTGCTGCTCGAACTGCTGGCGGGTCAGCGCCGCGTGGCTTCTGGCAAGATTGAGTGGCTGACCCCCATCAGCTGGTTGTCCCAGTTTGCGCCCGCGCAGGCTCATGACGCAGCCAGCGTGGCCGACCTTATTGGCTGGGGCGAGCCGCTGCGGGCTTTAGAGCGCATCGAGCAGGGGAGCTGCGCCCTGGACGATTTCGAGCGGCTGGCTGATCGCTGGAACCTGCGCAGCGATCTTGCCGATCTGCTGGCAGAGGCGGGCCTCAGACTCGATGCCCATGCCCCGGTCAGCACCCTGAGCGGCGGCCAGCTCACCCGCTTGCGCCTGCTGGCGCTGTTTGCGAGATCTGCTCACTTTCTGCTACTCGATGAGCCGGACAACCACCTGGATGCCAGCGGCATCGCGTGGCTGAGCCAGCGATTGGCCAGCCACAGTGGTGGCTATCTGCTGGTAAGTCACGACCGGCGCCTGCTCAATCAAGGGAGCCAGATACTGGAGCTGAGCGAGCAGGGGCTGCAGAGTGCCAGCCTCTCGTTTGAGGCATTTTTGGCGCAGCAGGCCGAGCTGCAGGCTGCCCGCAGCGCCCGGCTGGTGCAGGCGGAGCGCTGTGAAAAGGCGGCTGCGCGCAGCGTGCAAAAGGTGCGAGAACAGGCGGCCAGACGAGCCAGTCAGGGGCGGCGCGAGCGTGGCTCCCAGGCCAAGATCCTGCTCGATTTCAAAGCGGAGCAGGCGGGTAAATCCCTTGGCAAGGTGCTGGAACGCCACCAGCGGGGCCACAGTGCCCAGGTGGAGGCTCGCGCCCAGGCGGCAGCCGCGCTGGCGGCGGTGCAGCCGCTTGTCATGCAGTGGCCGGCAGAGCACGATCGCAAGGGGGCGGCCCAGCCGCTGGCGATCACGGCGGCGCGCCACAGGCGCTGGCATGGTCAGCAGGTAAGCCTGGTGCTGCAGCGGGGGGAGCGCTGTCTGCTGGCCGGTCGCAACGGCAGCGGCAAATCGAGCCTGCTGCAGATGCTGCGCGGTGAATTGGCGCCCGACGACGGCAGCTTTCGCATCAATGGCCGGCTGGCTTGTCTCGATCAGGGGCTGAGCCTGATTGCGCGAGACCTCAGCCCGCTGGCCAACCTGCTGGCGGTTGCACCGACTCTTTCCGAGAGCGAGGCGAGAACCCGGCTGGCGGGGATACAATTGCGCGGCGATCGCGCCCTGCAACCCAGCAACGGCCTGAGCGGCGGCGAGCGGCTAAAACTGGGCCTCTTGATGGTGCTGGCGCAACTGCCCGACCTGTTGCTGCTGGACGAGCCGGACAACCATCTGGATCACCCCTCGCGCCAGCTGCTTATTCAGGTGCTGGCCGACTATCCGGGCACCCTGCTGCTGGTCTCCCACGATCCCGCCTTTGTAGCCAGGGTAGGGGTTGAAAGGGAGTATTGGTTGAGAGTAGAGGTTGATAATTAAGAGAAAAACAGGCGAGGGGAAATAAAAAAGATGGTGCATTTTAGCACCATCCTTTTTTAGTCTATGAGGGTAAAATATTAAAGATAATCTACTTTTATTTTACTGCAACATTTGGCCTAGATATTTCGTGTAGCTTCTGTATCCATCTTTCTCTTGATTTATCAGGGAATGAATTTATATCTGCACTAATTATTTTTATTGCTTTGTCTACATGTCCATCAAGTGCTAGTGTATACGCTTTATATTTATTTAATGTGCGAGACGATACATTGTTTTTACCTAACCTTTCTAGTTCTGAAACTGCAATGTTCATCTCTTCTATATTATTGCACATTAGCCCTATATCGCACCAAGTTAAAAGTGGATAGTGACTCTTTGGAAATTTTATCTTGCAAGTCTTTATTAATTTTAATGCATCAGAGAACTTGCTTTCAATCTTTGCCAGAAATAGAGATTGACTAATTATACCCATCTCTCGCGCTTGTTCTGAATCAATTTCTGAGAATTCACCAATCAGTTTTGAAAGGGTTTCTTTCTTGCTATGGGCATGCTTTGAATATATTAGGCAGTTGAAGTATGCTTGGATGTGAAATTGATTAGAAATGTTATCTTGATAATTTCTTTCCGCAAGCATAAGTGCGTCATCATATTCTTCCAAATAGAGGTAAACTTGTACCAACTCTCTTTTTGCCCTAGCGCCTACATACGGTGCATCCTGTATTTTCAAAAGAACTCGTAGTGCATCACTATATTTCCCTACTCTTCTGTAATAGAACCCTAAGAGAAAATCATGCTCATCACCATGTATCTCTTGAACTTCTGAGAGCATTTTCTTATCTTTACTTCTTGCTAGTGCAAGACATAAGTAATATCTAATGTCTTGTACTATCTCTGGTAGCATGAAATCTTTTTTCTGAAGGGCGGTATATGCAAGCTTTATCACTTGAGCCATGTCGCCATGATTGTGGTAAATATCCTTCATGCATTTCAAATAGTGGGATGGAATTATGTATTTTGTGTCTATCTTACCTCCTGACTTCAATATTTCCTTTATGGCATAAGTATATTTTGTTGAGTCAAGATGTAATAGGTCATCTTCATTAACAATTCTCTCTACATAAGATGCTATTGCATTGGCATATTCATCTCTTATGTGTAATCTATTCCTTACCATGTAAGTTCTAATAAGGTCATTCATCTTTATTATTTCATTGTCTAGCCCCATGAACTCAATTATATTTCTCGCGCTAAAGTCATCGATCAGATCATTAAATTTTCTAATATCTACGACTTGAGATAAGAATGATGTTGATATCATGTCGAACTGTGCAATTAGTCTTATTAAATCAAGAGCCTCAGCATTGTCATGATATTCTTTCAATATTAATGATGCTTTCTCTCTGGTGTAGTCATTAATAAGATAAAGTTTGTCGTCAAACTTATATCGTGATGTTTCAGATATTATTCTGTGTGCGTACCTTACATGTTCTGGTATACCAGAGACTAAGCTTAGGACAGCTAGTATTTTATCATGTGATAAAGAATCACCTGTCGTTTCTAATAGCTGAACAAATAACCACTGTCGCTCATCTTCGCTAAGTTCATACAGGTCAATAAAATGAATTAGATCGTTTCTTGGTCTGTTCCTTGGGTGGACGGCATATAATGAGGCGATAAAGAAAGTAGTGTTTAAACTTTCCAGTTTAGATAGAATTAGTTGAAACCATGAGCTGACTTCTCTTTTATAATTTACCAAACAACCTTCATCGACAATCCATATACGTTCGCGAGCATCAGAAGCTGATTTTACAATGTCACATACAAGGTTGATTTTTGATTCAATATCCTTGATGGAAAGTGAATGAATTTGGTCTTCAAGGTCTATGAAGCCAAGTTCATTTAATTTTATAATAAAGTCTTCAATAGAATCATCTCTATTGAGAGTTATAGATGGTGGTCGATGAGGAGAGTTAATAATTTTAGTTTTAAGCGATGCTTTATGGAGAAAGCTTCTTCGGCCGACCCCATTTATACCAGAACAAAAAATCGCAATAGGTTTTATGCGCTTGAAATCAAAAATCCTTTTTTCGAAATCATTGATTTCTTCGTTTCTACCTACATATATATCGTGTAGGGCTTTAATTTTAGGGTATCTATTCCATATTAGATCATTGATTTTATTGGTTACTCTTCTAGCAATTATCTTACTACTTCCAACATATTGTAAGTTATAGCTTTCACTCATCCATTTCGGAATTCTTGGGTCATCGTAAGTGATGTTTTTATCTATTATTATTGGGAGGATTTTATTGATGATTCCTATTTGCTCTAACTGTGATGCCTCTGTTATTTCTTTTCTAACCCATTTTGAATTTAGTGAGTTATCAGATATTAATAACAGGAAAATATCTGATTCATTTAGGCCGCTTATTATTTCGTCAAGGTTTTTTTCTCCCTCTTCAAAAGAGAATTCATCATAAATTACATTGTCTTTTCCAAGCCAATTTACGATTGGCCTGACATGTGATTCTTTATCTATACTTGAGTGAGATATAAATACGCGCATAAAAAACCTTATTTGATATAACTATTTCGCTGATTTTTTTTGTGAAAATATTGATGATAACTGCCACCAACAATAGTTACACACTAAGTGTTTACAATTTCATGGCTATGAAAATTTAATAATTGCTAAGAACAGTAAATCTACGCTACCGCCCGTGGATTACAGCTTCCAATATGCTCCATTAACCAGCAAGGGCAGCAGCCCATCGCAGCAATAGGCACCGGATGGCTATGTTAAGCCAATCGAATCTGGTCTCACCAGTCAAAAATTGACGTAACTATCAGGAATATCTGCGTTTTATGCGCCAGCTCAAAAAATGGCAGATACAGATAGAGGGATTCCTATGGCCCTTGATTTGATTGGGGTCGGCGAGCATCGCGGGGCCGATGGGGTTGGCTTGCTGTTGAGACTGAGCTGGCCGGGGAGAATCTCGCTTAGCCAATCGGCGCTATAGTGCGGCTATGGTGCCCTGTGCCCTGTGCCCTGTGCTCCGTGGCCCTGGCTGGCGAGGCGGGGGATCTGCGGTAACAATCAGCTGTTGCAATAACCGCTATTTGCAAACCATCACCATGCAAACAGGTCACCATGCCAACACATCACAATAAGGAACGTCATATGAAGCGTATTGCCATCCTGTTCGGCCTGCTCTGCGGCAGCGTGCTGCTGGCCAATCCGGTCTTTGCCAACGACGCAGCCCAGTTGCAGTGCGAGGCGCAGGCCGCGGCCAAAAAACTGGCGGGCGCCGCCAAGACCAGCTTTGTCGGCAAGTGCGTGAAAGATGCCGCCGGCGCCGCAACTGGCGAGTGCGAGAAGGCGGCGGCCGACAAGAAGCTGGCCGGCGCGGCCAAGAACAGCTTTATCCAGAAGTGCGTGAAGACGGGCGCGGCGATGGATCCGGCGGCCAAGTGCGAGAAGGCGGCGGCCGACAAGAAGCTGGCGGGCGCGGCCAAGAACAGCTTTGTCCAGAAGTGCGTGAAGGATAGCGCCGCCAAGTAAGGGGTTTTCTTGTCCGGTGTGTTTGCGGGGGGCCTGATGGCCCCCCGCGCTATTTTGGGGCGCAGGGGTTATCGCTGAACGGGTGACGCAAGGACAGGGTAGGGCAGGGCTGGGTTGTGCGGGGGCAGCTGAGCGGCGGTAAAGGGGGGTAAGCGGGGGCAGCCTCGGAGAAGTTGCCGGAACTGGGATCTCGATCGGGGCAACAGGACTTTTGTCCTGCAAGGGGCGAGGGGGCGGGGGCTAGGATGCCCTCATCCACACGAGTCAAACTGGAGCACAACAACAATGACCGCTCATATCAATGCCAACCCTGGCGATTTCGCCGAGACCGTCATCATGCCGGGGGACCCGCTGCGGGCCCGCTATATCGCCGAGACCTTTCTGACCGATGCGCGCGAGGTGACCAATGTGCGCAACATGCTGGGCTACACCGGTTATTACAACGGCCAGCGTATCTCGGTGATGGGCCACGGCATGGGGATCCCCTCCATGGTGCTGTACGCCCACGAGCTGGTGAACGACTTCGGGGTCAAGCGGATCATCCGTATCGGCAGTCTGGGGGCGACCCAGCGCCATGTGCAGATGCGTGACGTCATTCTGGCGCAGGCGGCGGGCACCGACTCCCCGACCAACGCCAAGCGCAGCGCCGGCTACCAGATGGCCACCTCGGCCGATTTCGCCCTGCTGCACAAGGCGTTTACCAAGGCGCAGGAGAAGGCCATTCCGGTCAAGGTGGGCAATATCTTCACCGGCGACCTCTATTACGATCCGGACGAAAACCTGATTCCGGCACTGGAGAAGTTCGGCGTGCTCGGCATCGACATGGAGGTGGCCGGTCTCTACGGGCTGGCCCATCAGCAGGGGATCGAGGCGCTCGCCATCCTGACCGTCTCCGACCACTGCCTGACCGGTGAAGAGACCACTGCCGAAGAGCGGCAGCTCTCCTTCAACCAGATGATCGAGCTGGCGCTGCACACCGCGCTGTAAGCGCCGCAGCCCGCCCAACCCTGCACGCACCCTTACCCTATGAGAGATCCAATATGAACAATAAGCTCTCCCTCACTGCCATCAGCTTCCTGGCCAACTTCGTGATGGCCGGTTTTGCGACCCAGTTCGGCATGCTGATCGACCCCATCGCCGCCAAGTTCGGCGCCGACGTCAATCAGGTGGCCTCCATCTTCTCCCTGCTCAACGGCGGGGCGCTGGCGGGCACCATTGCCGCCTTCTTCCTCATCGAGAAGGTGGGCCTCAAGCGGATGACGCTGCTCTGCTACGGCCTGATCGCGCTGGCGGCGGCCTCGCTCCATCTGACCGGCTCGCTCTATGTGGTGATGGCGGCCATGACGGTGATTGGCCTGTGTGGCGGGGTGGGGCTCTGCATTGCAGGGACCCTGGTGGTGAGCGTATGGCAGGCGCGGATGCAGAGCACCATGCTGGTGGTGCAGGATGCCACCTTCAACGTGGCCGGGGTGGTCTTCCCGCTTATCACTACCTACACCCTGACTCACGCCATGGCGTGGAGCTGGAGCTATCTGGCGGTGGGGGTGGTGGCGCTGGCGACCATGCTGGTGGCAGTGCTGACCAACTTCCGTAGCTGCGAGGCGGGCGGCGAGAGCGCCGGTAACGAGCACTCGGAGTGGAACCTCGGCATCATCAGCGGCGGGCTGGGGCTTTTTCTCGGCATGCTGGCGCTCTACACCTTCCTCACCTGGGCGCCCATGTTCGTGAAGAACAAGTTCGGCATCCCCTTCGAGGAGGCGGGCAATATCATCACTCAGTACTGGACGGCGGCCCTGCTCGGCGCGCTGGTGTCGACCGCCATCGTGACCCGCGTTGCGATCCGCACCTTCCTGCTGGTGATCATCACCCTGGCGATGGGGATGACGGCGCTTATCGTCACCACCGACAACTTGAGCCAGCTGCCTTATCTCACCTATGGTTACGGCTTTGTCTGCGCCGCGCTCTACAACGCCTTTATCGCCTACGGGGTGTCGTTTGTGCGGCAGGCATCGAGCAAGAACGTCTCCTATATCCTCATCAGCGGCAGTGCGGGGGCCATGTTCAGCCCGGCCATCAGCGCCCTGTTCGAGCAGGTGATCGGCCTGCAGGCGGTGATGTACGCCATCCCGCTTATCTATGGCGTGATCCTCGCCATGCTGGTGGCGTCGCTGCGCATGGCCCGGCCGCAGCCCTGTCTCGCCTGAGCGGGGGCGTAAACAGCAAGAGGGGCGGTATAAACCGCCCCTTTTTTTGTTGCTGTTCCGCTTGTTGCTGTTCAGGCGGCAACTGATGCCCGCGACTTATGGCTGTTCCAGAAAGGCCTTGAGCCCCGCCAGATCACGGATCTGCAGCCCCTCCTCACCGCGCTCCACCAATCCTTTATCCATCAGCTCTTTCACCGCCCGTCGGTAGACCCGGTCCGTGGTGCCGAAGCGTTCCGCCTCCTGATACCCCTTGCGAAAGCCGCTCACCGGGTTGTGGTGGCAGTGGCTGTGGTAGAGGTCGAGGGCGATGTTGTAGCTGATGGGGTAGAGCATGCGGCAGGTGAAGATATCCACCGTGTCCTGATAGTCGATGGCAATGGCGGTGGCAAAGAAGAGCGCCACCTTTGGGTGGGCGACCAGCGCCTGTTCCAGCTGCTCGCCGTCGATGCGGGCCACTTCCAGCGGCTCCTCGGCGATGATGTCGAGCTGGCAGCGGTAGCCGGTGAAGAACTCCATCTCGCCAAAGAGCTGGTGGTCGCACTCCAGGGTGCCGAGCTGAAAGCGGCGGCCATTCATGGCGGTGTGGCCCATGGCGATGCGGCCGCTCTTGACCAGCACCAGATCCCGCAGCGGTTCGCCCTGGTGCATCAGGGGCTCCCCCTCTGGGATGAGACGCCGCTCCGTGATGCAGGAGCTGACCACCTGTTCGATGAGATCGTGGCCGGCTTGCCAGTGGGGCTGAAAGCGTCCCTTGAGAAGGGGTTTGAGTTGCATGATGTGCGCGCCTGCTGAAAACAAACGGCTATTACACACCCTGCCGCTGGCAGACTCCAGTCTAGAGAGGCCGCGGGTCGGCACAGGCATGCGAAGGTGTGACGGGGATCGGGCTGGCAGGCCAGAATGGACGGGGCGCAGAACCCTGCCAACTGGCCCGGATCATCAGAGTTGGGGCTGAGCGCTGGCGCCGCTCTGCTCTAGGCTGGCGAGGGCCGTGCGCAGCCGGGCCAGGCCGATGGGTTTGTAGAGGCAGTCGTCCATGCCGGCGGCCAGGCAGAGTTCCCGCTCGCGCGCTGTGGCGTGGGCGGTAAAGCCCCAGATAGGCTGGGTGTGGCCGCGGGCGCGCAGACGGCGGGTCAGCTCGAAGCCATCCATCAGCGGCATCTGGCAGTCGGTGATGACGAGGTCGAAGGGCTGGCTCTGGCTGGCCTGCAGCGCCTCGGCGCCGTTGCCGCGCACGCACACCTCGTGGCCCAGGTGCTTGAGCTGCTGGCGCAGCAGCACCTGGTTGGCGTGGTTGTCGTCCACCACCAGCACCCGCAGCGGGGTTGGCGCGAACGGCCAGGGGGAGGGCACAAGCAGTGGCACGGCCGGCGGCGACGCGGCGTCGAGGGGCTCGAGGGGGGCGGCCAGCGGGGTGAGCGGCAGCCGGATCCTGAGCTCGGTGCCGCTGCCAAGCTCGCTGCTGACCGCTATCTTGCCCCCCATCAGCTGGCACAGCATGCGGGCGATATTGAGGCCAAGGCCGGTGCCGGCGAACTGGTAGGGGTCGTGGGCGCGGTAGAAGGGGCTGAACAGCCCGGGCAGCTTGTCGGGGGCTATGCCCACCCCGCTGTCGCGGATGATGAGGTGCAGCAGCGGCTGCTCCGTGCTCCCCGTGAGGCTGGCCTGCAGGCTCACCTCCCCCCGCTCGGTGAACTTGATGGCGTTGCCGAGCAGGTTGAAGACGATCTGGCGCAGGCGCAGCGGGTCGATGAGCACCCGCGGCAGGGGGGGCAGCTCGACCCGGTAGCCAAGCCCCTTTTGCTGGGCCATCCCCTTGCAGGCGCGGGCCACCGAGTGGAGCAGGGGCGCCAGCTCGCACGGCTCGGGGGCGAGGGTCAGCTGGCCCGCTTCGATGCTGGAGATGTCCAGCACGTCGCCGATGAGATCGAGCAGGCCGTTGGCGGATTCGGAGGCGATGCGCAGCTGCTCGCCGGTGTGGCGGGCGAGGGCGGGATCCTGGCTCGCCAGCTCCAGCATGCCGAGAATGGCGTTCATGGGGGTGCGGATCTCGTGGCTCATGGTGGCCAGAAAGTCGCTCTTGGCCCGGCTGGCGCGGTCGGCCTGCTCCTTGGCGCGGCGCAGCGCCTCCTCCATGGTCTTGCGCTCGGTGATGTCGATCCAGCCGTTGATCACCCCGCTGATGGCGCCGCGGTAGTCAAAGTAGGGCACCATCCAGTGGTAGACGAACTGGCGCGGACCGCGCTGGCTGAAGATGCGATCCGACAGTATGGGGCTGCCGCTTCGCAGCACCTGCTGAAAATCCTGCTCCAGGGCGGCGATGGCCTCGGCGCCGAGCAGCCCCTTGAGCCCCTCGGCAAACGAGGTACCGAGTACCCGCTCGATGGGGGCGTTGAGGGTGGCCAGGTACTTGCTGTTGCAGAGGATCACCTTGCCTCCCTTGTCGCGCACCACTATGGGGTGGGGCAGGCTCTCGCCGAGCGCCTCGATGAAGCGCACGTGCTCCTCCAGCTGGCGGCGGGAGGCCTGCTCCGAGCGTGCCAGCCGGTTGAGCATGCGATTGCGGTAAAACAGCAGCAGGGCGACGGCGCACAGCCCCGCCAGCAACAAGTAGAAGTAGGGGGCGTTGCGCTCCATGAAGGTGGGAGCCGGCAGTTTGCGGTTGCGCCACTGGTAACTCATCATCGCCAGCTCGTTGGGAGCGATGGAGAGGATGGTCTTGTCGATGATGTCCATCAGCATCCGGTTGGTGGAGAGGCCTGCAAAGCCCATCCGGATGGGCTGGTCGTCGGCGGGGCCGGCGATGCGGATCTGCTGAAGCCGCCCCCCCTCCACCGCATGCTGGGCAAAATAGAGCGGCACGATGGCGGCATCGAGGCGCCCCTCGTTGACCGCCTCCATCGCCTCGTCGGCGCTCTCCAGAAAGCTCACCTGGCTGTCGCCAAGTCCTCTGGCGATGGGGTTGTAGATGGTGCTGCCCACCCGCTTGCCGGCGAGCTGTGCCAGATCGCCGCTTAAGGAATCCCCCTTGCGGGCCACCAGCACATAGATGTCGTCGGTGGCGTAGGGCAGGGAGGGGCGCAGCCGGTAGCCCTCGGCCACCGGGCGGGAGATGGCGCCGATGAGATCCAGCTCCCCCCTGAGCAGGGCCTCCTTGCGGGCCTGCTCCGAGCCGTAACTGACGAACTCGAAGCGCAGGCCGGAGCGCTTGCTGATCTTCTCCAGCATCTCCACCGACATGCCGGTGAGCTGGTTGTCGTAGTCGCGCACCCCGTAGGGGTAGAGGTCGTCCATCAGCCACACCTTCACCGGGCCGGCGCTGGCGAGCCAGGCGCGCTCCTCGCGGCTGTAGAGATCGCTGGGGCGCTCGATGATGTCGCGGATGGGGCCGTTCCACTGGTTGAAGATGAGGCTGCGGGTGACGTCGCTCACCCCCTCCAGGGTCTGGTCGAGCAGGGCCAGCAAGCCGGGATGAGCGGCCGACACTGCGAAGCGAAAGCCGTCCGCCGCGATGGCGGGCTGCGCCTGGCCGCGCTGGCGGATCTTGTCGAAGCGCTCGCTGTTGAGGTAGTGCAGGGAGTGGGGGTCGCTTAGCAGCAGCGGCTCGTGGCCGAAGAAGACCGCATCGAAGGCCGCCACGTTGGAGGGGTAGTTGACCAGCACCAGATCCGGGTAGTAGCGCTTGAAGGCGGCCTCGTTCACGTAGCCTCGCACGGTGGCGACCCGCTGGCCCGGCAGCAGCAGCGGCCCCTGTTCGGCGGCGAGGGCCGAGAAGACGGGGGCACTGCTGAAATAGCGCCGGCTGAGGGCGATGCCCGCCTGTTCGGCCGCGCCGAGGTTGAGGTTGCCGAGGTTGACGAGGTCGAGATCCCCGGCCCGCAGCGCCGCCAGCGCGCTGCGCGTATCGTTGAATGCCCGCAGTTTCACCGGTTTTTGCAGCGCCCTGGCCAGGATGTCGAGGTAGTCGGCGGCGATCCCCTCGAAGTGATCATCGGGCCCGATCATGGCAAACGGGCGATAGTCGTGGCGCAGCACGCCGACCCGCAGCGCCGTCATTTCGGCGAGCCAGGGCTGGTCAGCCGTGCTGGCGGGCGCCGGGGGGCTTTGCAGGTAGGGGCGACTGTGCAGGGTGAGCGCCTGGGCGCAGAGGGGCAGCAGCAGGCAGAGCAGCAGCAGGGGTCGGATCAGGTTCATTGCCAGATTGTGCCCCTCCCGCCGGTTGGATGGTGATCGAAAGCGGCGATTCTACCTAAGAGCGGCGCACAATGAACCTTTAATCAGCAGTTTGTCAGTGCAAACGGCAAGGCCGTTGGCGGGGCGGGACTCGCCAGCGGCCTGCTCTTACTCCTGATTTGGACTGGGGCAGGCACGGCAGAGGAGTCACACCCCCTCGCCATCGGCGGCGACTCTGGCCCGTCCTGCCTCTTTGGCCCGGTAGAGCTGGCGGTCGGCCGCCTCCAGCAGCTGTTGCGGCGTGCCGGTCTGGCTGGGGATGGTACAGACCACGCCAAGGGAGATGGTCACCACCCTTGCCACTTCTGAGGCGAGGTGCTCGATGGCCAGCTCGCGCACGGCGCTGCACATGCTGTCGGCGAGATGGACGGCGCTGGCCAGGGGGGTGTTGGGCAGCACGCAGGCAAACTCCTCGCCGCCGTAGCGGGCCACCAGATCGTGCGGCCTGCCCAGCCGCTCGGCCAGCACGGCGGCGATGGCCTGCAGGCAGTGATCGCCGGCCTGATGGCCATAGCGGTCGTTGTAGCGCTTGAAGTAATCGACATCGAGCATGATGAGGGAGAGGGGGGTGTTGTCCCGGCAACCCTGGCGCCACTGCCGCATCAGCTCATCATCGAACTGGCGCCGGTTCGGTATGCCGGTGAGGCCGTCGAGCATGGCCAGGTTGCGCAGCAAGTCCCCCTGCAGCTTGAGGGTGATGTGGGCCTTTACCCTGGCCCTGACGATGTTGGGACTGATGGGCTTGCTGATGAAATCCACCGCGCCGAGGGACAGGCCGTACTCTTCGTCCGTCTCCTCCTGCTGGGCCGTGACGAAGATGACGGGAATGTCCCGGGTGTCGGGATCCGCCTTGAGTTGCTGACAGACCTCGTGGCCGCTCATGCCATCCATGATGACGTCCAGCAAGACAAGGTCTGGCAGCAGGCTGCGGCAGAGGGCAAGTGCCTGCTCCCCGCTGGTGGCCATGAAGATCTCGCACTCTTCGCGAAAGAGCTGGTGCAGCAGCCTGATGTTGATCGCCTGATCATCGACGATCAGCAGTTTGGGGCGACGGTTGGTGGGCAGGTTCCAGGGGACCATCTTGGGCTCCATCATTGGTTGTCGCATAGGGCGTGTCCCAGCTTGAGGGCGGCGCCGAACTCCAGGTTGTCGATCAGGCCGGCAAACTGGCGAAAGGCGGTGTGCAACTGTGGCGGTGTCTTGGGTGCCAGGGCCTCGGTCAGCTCGACCGCCGCCAGATTGCCATCTTCCAGCAGCGCCAGGATGCGCTGCATGGCCTCCCGCCATTCGGCGAGGGACAAGGCATCATCGGCCGGCTGCGTGGTGGTGTCGGGGGGCGGGGCGAAAGCTTTTTCGAGGCTCTCAAGGCTGAGCCGCACCGTCTCCTCCAACAGCTGCTGCCAGCCGGCGTCAGCCAGCAGCGCAACAGCCTGCTGCTGGTCGGCGTGGAGCAGGGCCTGCTCCTGCGCCTTGGCCAGGGTGGCCAGTCGGCAGGCCCCCATGGTGCTGGCGCTGCCCTTGATGGCGTGCAATATGCGACAGGCCTCCGTGACCTGGCCAGCGGCGATGGCCTGGTGCAAGGCTTCCAGCTGTTCTGCCATGTCGGGGCCGAACAGGCTCAGGATCCGTTGCAGCAGTTCGATATCGTTGTCAAAACGCTGGCGTATGACGGATTCCGCCTCCAGCAGGGCTTCGCTGGCTGCGGGGGATGGGGGCTGGGCAAGGGCTGGCTGGCCAGCCTTGCCAAGCTGGGCCAGCAGGGTGGAGACCAGCTGTTCGAGGGCAATGGGCTTGCCCACATGCTCATTCATGCCAGCAGCCAGGCAGAGCTGGCGATCCGCTTCCGAGGCATTGGCGGTCATGGCGATGATGGGCAGGTTGGCAAACTGCGGGTGGGCCCGGATCTGGCGGGTGGCCTCCAGCCCGTCAATATCCGGCATCTGCATGTCGATCAGCACCGCATCAAACGAGGGGGCTTGCTGCAATACCATGGCCACCCCGTCCCGCCCGCATTCGGCCAGCAGCACCCTGGCCCCTTCGCAGCTCAGCAACTCGCAGGCGACCTGGCGGTTGAGCAGATTGTCCTCCACCACCAGCAGGGTGAGGCCACTCAGGCGGCGGGTGTGCTGGGCAGGGAGAGCGGGCGCGACGTCCTGGCCATGGAGGGCCTGATAGATGGCCTCTGCCAACTGCTTGGGAGTCACGGGTTTGGTCAGCAGGCTGACGAAGGGGGTGGCGCCCGACTGGTGCGACTCGGTGAACACCTCGTGGCCGTAGGCGGTGACCATGATGACTCTGGGGGCTGGGTCTTGCCCGGCCTGTTGCCGGATCTGGGCGGCGGCGTTCAGGCCATCCATGCCCGGCATGCTCCAGTCCATCAGCACTATGTCGAAGGGACGGCCCAGAGCACGGGCCTCGCCGACCCGGCGGACGGCCTCGGCCCCCGAGTGGACCAGCTCGGCCTGCCAGCCGAGCTGCAGCAGGGTGCGTTGCAGCAGCTCTGCCGCCAGCTCGCTGTCGTCGACCACCAGAATGTAGGGGGGCGGTGCCAGATCCGGGCAGGCCTCCTTGAGAGACTGGGGGGCGGCTTGTGCCAGGGTGATGTCGAACCAGAAGCGGCTGCCACGGCCAGGTTCACTCTCGACCCGCAGCTCTGCCCCCATCAGCTTGAGCAGGCGTTTGCAGATCACCAGCCCCAGCCCGGAGCCGCCGAAGCGACGGGTGGTGGAGGCCTCGGCCTGGGTGAAGCTCTCGAAGATGCGCTCCAGCTGGTGGGCGCTGATGCCGATGCCGCTGTCGGTGACGGCCACGCGGATGGTGACCGTCTGCTCATGGCGGGCCAGCAGCACCATGGTGATCACCACCTGGCCCTTGATGGTGAACTTGAGGGCATTGCCCGCCAGGTTGGTGAGCACCTGCTGCAGGCGCATGCTGTCACCGATCAGGAGATTGGGCAGGTGGGGGTCGATATCGAACATGACCTCGATCTCTTTCTGGCGCTGGTTGCCGTCCAGTACGATGGCCAGGTCCCGCATCAGCAGCTCGATGTCGAAGGGGTGCAGATCGAGCTGCAGCTTGCTGGCCTCGATCTTCGAGTAGTCGAGAATGTCGTTGAGCAAGCCCAGCAGGGAGTTGGCCGCCGAGTGCGCCTTGACCACATAGTCGAGCTGGCGGGCGGTGAGCTCGGTGTACTGGATCAGCTGCAACATGCCGAGCACGGCGTTGAGGGGGGTGCGGATCTCGTGGCTCATGTTGGCGAGGAAGGAGGACTTGGTCTGGCTGGCGGCATCTGCCTGCTCCTTGGCATAGAGCAGGCGGGACTCCAGCTCGGTCTGGGCTGTGATGTCACGGTTGAAGCCGATGACGCGCAGCGCCTGACCGCTGCTGTCCCGCTCCACTTTGGCCCCGGCCTGGATCACCCGGTGATCGCCGTTGTCCTGCATCACCCGAAAGACGGGGTCGTAGATGCCGGTGCCGGCCACGGCGCGGTTCAGGCTGGCGGTGGTGGCCGCCAGATCGTCCGGGTGCACCCGGTTTGCCCAGTGCTGGTAGTTGAGCCCCTCGTCCCTGAGCGTCAGCGGCAGATCGTAGAGCTCGAACATGCGGTTGTTCCAGCTCAGGGCGTTGCTGCCGAGCTCCCATGACCAGATCCCCAGCTCGGCCACGTCGGCCGCCATCTGCAGCTGATCGCGGGTCGACAGGATCTCGTTGCGCTGGGCCAGTTGCTGGGTCATGTCGGTCATGATGCAGACGAACATGCTGGAGCCCGCCGCCTGCATCCGGCCGATCGACATCTGCAGCGGGAACTCGCTGCCATCGCGCCGCCGTCCGATAAACTCCCTCTCCATCAGGGCGGCCAGCTGGCTGTCGCTGAGGGCACCGAGGGGGGCCTCACCCAGCGCGTGCCCATCGCTGCTTTGCAACAGGGTCTGCACCTGTCGGCCCTGGATCTCGCCGGCCTGATAGTCAAAGGCGGTCTGACCGGCCGGGTTGAGGGAGTGAATGCGGCCGTCAGGATCCATGGTCATGATGGGGTTGACGGCGGTGTCCAGGATGGCGCGGGTGATCTCGAGACTCTCGGCCAGCTTCTTCTCGGCCGCCTTGCTGTCGGTGATGTCCAGGCCGATGCCAAGGTAGCCCCGGCTGATCCCCTGTTCATCACGGATGGCGGTGATCACCAGGGTGACGGGGAAGCGGCTGCCATCCTTGCGTACATAGGTCCACTCCCGGCTCTCCGCCCCTTCCCGTTCCGGCTTGTAGACGAACACCTGGAAACCGCTGATCTGCTCGCCGTACTGGGCGCTGAGCTCGACACTGCGGGCCTGCATCTCGTCGCGGGTGTGGAAGATACCGGGGGTCTCCTTGCCGACCACGTCGGCGGCGCTGTATCCCAGCAACTGCTCGGCCCCCTCGTTGAACAGGGTGATGGTGCCCTCCAGATCGGCCGCTATGATGGAGATCGCCGAGGCGGAGCGCAGGACGTTGCTCAATAACACGTTGATCTTGCTCAGCTCAGCCGTGCGCTCTGCCACCTGATGTTCCAGATTGGCGTTGAGCTCCAGGATCTTGGCCTCTGCCTGTTTCTGGGCCGTGATGTCCCGGATGGTCTCTGAGGTGCCGACCAGCTTGCCCCTATGGTCATAGATGGGAGCGATGGAGATGGAGAGATCCAGCAGATGGCCGTCCCTGTGCCGACGCCGGGCGGAGAAGCTCGGGATCCGGACGCCCTGCCTGAGGTCGGCGAGCCGCGCTTTCTCGCTGGCGCTGTCGTGATCCGTCTGAAACAGCGCGCTGTCGGTACGGGTCAGCGCCTCGCCGGCCGGGTAACCGAACAGATCTTCGGCCCCCTTGTTCCAGCTTACGATGACGCCGTTCAGGGTCTTGGCGATGATGCCGTCACTGGCACCGGCCACGATGGCGGCCAGCCTGGCCTGTTCCTCAATGAGTTGTAGACGTTGCTGTTGCCCCTGAGCCCGCATGCGCGCGAGCAGGGTGAGCAGCAAAGTGAAGAGGCCGCCGGTGAACAACACCACATAGGGGGAGGTCTGGTTGAGCTGCGCCACGAACAGGGGGTGGGCGTCGAGCCTGATCTGCCAGCGGCGGCCATGAATTTCCCGCTCGGCGGCTCTGGACATGGAGATGTGGTGCGGATTGCGCGACTCGTGGTCGATGGCACTGGTATAGAAGGGCTGGATATGCCGGGGGTCGGTCACATCGATCAGTCTGATGTGAAAGGCCGGGCTCTCCAGATGCAGGGCGTCCAGCAACTCTTCCATCAGCAAGGGGGTATAGCTCCAGCCAAACCCGGCGGCCTCTCGCTCCTCGGGGGTGGCAGGGGTGGTCACGGTGCGGTAGATAGGCATCAGCATCAGAAAGGATTGCCTTGGCTTGCCCGTGGCCTGTACCAGGGTGATGGGGGGCGTCAGCCGTACCTCGCCGCTGCGGATTGCGGCGAGGGCGGCCTCACGGCGCGAGGGCTCCGAGGCGATGTCCAGCCCGATGGCAGCCTTGTTGCGTGATAGCGGCTCGATAAACTGGATGATGAAATGTTCACCCCGATAGGGCGAGAGCAGCTGAAGGGTGAAACCTGGCCGCCCATCACGTCGGGCGCGCTGGATGAAGTCGTCGAGCTCGGCATCCTTCACTCGCCTGATGAAACCAAAACCCCGGGCACCGGGGAATTCACTGTCCACATCCCTGGTCAGGCTGTAACGAACGAAGTCCTCGTTGTCGAAGGCATGTTCGCCGGCGGTCAGGATGGCGCCACGTACCCCTCTGAGACCGTACTGATACAGATCGAGTCGCGCCTTGACGGTATCTGCGACGTGCTCCGTGGCCGCCGTGATGCTGGCTTGCACCTGCTTGTCATTGCTGTAATGGAGGAGGAGGGTGCCGAGCAGGGAGAGCAGCAGGCCGATGAGCAATACCAGGCCTGCACTGCGGTTCAACCCTAAAAAGGGGTGGTGATTGCGCAAGCTGAAGCCTCCTTGCCTCGCTGATGACGTAGAACACACCCGATGTGACGATTCTGCCGTTTTGGCCAGAGTAGCGTTAATGCATTGAAAGTAAACCCAGATATCCCGCATTCAAAACGCAGAGCGCGAAGGGGGCGCTCTGCGTCGATCCCAAGTGGTATCAAATGAGTTGCAACATAACTTAGCATTAATCGCAGGCGTTTGTATCCGATTCTCCTGCTCGTCACCTTGGCCTGAATGGCCGCCGCGTCTATGCAAAGCGGTAGGAGCCCATGTAGAGGCTGCCGCCATCCCAGCTGTCGTGCAGCTTGACGGGCTTGTCCTGGCCGGCGGCGCCAAGCGCCACGAACAGCGGGCGCAGGTGATCGTCGTGGGGATGGGATTCCACCGCCCCCGGCGCGCGGGCGCGGTAATCTTCCAGCGCCGCTCTGTCGCCCTCAGCCATGGTCAGCTCCAGCCAGTCGACGAAACTGCGGGCCCAGCCCGGCACCGGCGAGTTTTCCGGCCCCAGTGCCCGCAGGTTGTGGGTGATGGCGCCGGAGGCCAGGATGCCGATCCCCTGGGCACGCAGCTGCTGCAGCGCCTCCCCCAGCTGCCACAGCTGGCGCGGGGTGAAGCTGGCCGGGATGGAGAGCTGCACCAGCGGGACGCTGCTGGCGGGATCCATCAGCGAGAGCGGCGACCAGACCCCGTGATCCAGCTCGCGGCGCACCGGATCGGCGGGCAGGCCCGCTAGCAGCAGCTGATCGCTCACCGCCTCCTGCAACCAGAGCGGGCTGCTGGCCGGCCAGCGGATGTGGTAGAGCGGCTCGGGGAAACCGTAGAAGTCGTACATCAAGGCCGGATTGGGCTCGACGTTGATCTGCAGCTCGCTGCGGGTAAACCAGTGGGCCGAGATGACCACCAGCCCCTTGAGATCGCCAAGGCGCAGATTTTTGAGGAAGTGGGTCGCCGGCTGGTCGCGCAGAACCAGATCCGGGGCGCCATGGGAGATGAACCAGACGGGGGCGATAGACATGACAGACTCCATATGCGTTGTACCGGTGCCAGGGCACCGAAAACGGTGGGCCAGGGCGACATGCCGCTGACGATATGGTCATTATCTGCCCCGAGATGTGAGTTAACAATCCAGCTCAATGAATAAGCACTATTCACTATTGGTTGATAGTGTTGGGTGGGAAGGAGGGGGGATCACCAATAACAAGGCCGGCGCAGTGGCCGGCCCTGGGGGAGCAGACAGGCGACAGGCCTGCCCTCAACAATTTACTGAATACCCAGCAACTCCACATCGAAGATCAACACGGGCGCTGGGTGGGGTCTGGCCGGCTACTGAATACCGAGCAGCTCCACGTCGAAGATCAATACAGATCCCGGCGGGATCTTGCCGGCGGCGCGATCGCCGTAGGCGAGGTTGGCGGGGATGTAGAAGCGGGTCTTCTCCCCTTCCACCATCAGCTGTACCCCTTCGGTCCAGCCCTTGATCACCTGGTTGAGGCCGAACTCGATGGGCTCGCCGCGGGCGACCGAGCTGTCGAAGACGGTGCCGTCCAGCAGCTTGCCCTCGTAGTGCACCTTCACCTTGCTGGTGGCGGTGGGATGAACGGTGCCGCTGCCCGGGGTCAGCACTTCGTACTGCAGGCCGGAGGCGGTGGTGGTCACCAGGGGTTTTTCCTTGTTGGCGGCGAGGAACTCGGCCCCCTTGCGCACATTCTCTTCCGCCAGCTTCCTGTTGTTGCTGCTCGAGTAGAAGTAGTAGGCGACGCCGGCAACCAGCAGCGCGATCAAAACGAGTTTCATCGGGTATCCCTATGTCGTGAAATGCCGGGAGGGCAGTGAGTGCGGCATCTTATCCCAGCCGGGGCGTCAGGGCGAGCCGGGGCGGGGCAGGATGTGACCGTACGGGCAAATGAGCAGGGGGAGGCGACTGGCGCCTCCCCCTCGTCGTCAGGGCGGTCGTTACTTGGCGGCCACCATCATCAGGGCGGGCAGGGCGAAGAAGAGGCCCGCCACGTAGCCAAGTGCCAGCAGCTTGTTCTCGCTGCCGACCCGGGCCAGCCCCTCGGCCGCCTTGACCGGCAGCTCGCGCAGGAAGGGCACCCCGTAGATGAGCACCACGGCGAACAGGTTGAACAGCACGTGCACCAAGGCGATGGTCAGCGCCAGCTTGGCCCCGGCACCGCTGATGGCAGTGGCGGCCAGCAGGGCGGTGATGGTGGTGCCGATATTGGCGCCCAGGGTGAAGGGATAGAGCTGACGGGTGCTGAACACGCCGCCGCCGGCCAGCGGGATCATCAGGCTGGTGGTGGTGGAAGAGGACTGCACCATCACGGTAACCAGGGTGCCGGAGGCGATGCCGGTCAGCGGGCCGCGGCCCAGCGCCTTGTGCAGCACCTCTTTGGCACGGCCGACCAGCACTCGTTGCAGCACCTTGCCGAGCCAGGTGACGCAGCCGAGGATCAGCAGGATGCCGATGACGATGGTGGCGATGGCCGGCCCTTTGCCCGGCAGGAAGGCGACCAGGTCATCGATGAAGTTGAGGGCCGGAGAGATGAGGGGCTTCATGAAATCCATCCCCTTCATCGACATGTCGGCGGAGCCTACCAGCAGGGTGGCCAGCGCCTCGGCACTCTTTTGCAGCAGACCGAACATCAGCTCCAGCGGCAGGAAGATGAACACCGCCAGCAGATTGAAGAAGTCATGTACGGTGGCGGCGGCAAAGGCGCGGCGAAACTCGCCCCGATCCCGGATATGGCCGAGGGAGACGATGGTGTTGGTGATGGTGGTGCCGAGGTTGGCGCCCATCACCATGGGGATGGCCATGCCGATGGGCAGGCCGCCAGCCACCAGGCCAACGATCACCGAGGTGACCGTGCTGGAGGATTGCACCAGGGCGGTGGCCAGGATGCCGAGCAGCAGGGCGACGAAGGGGTTGTTGGCGAAGGCGAAGATCTGGGCCGCGCCCTCGGCGCCGCCGGAGAAGCCCTTGAAGCCGTGGGAGACGGCGCCGACGGCAACCAGGATCAGGTAGATCAGGGTGATCACAGCGAGCCAGTTGAACAGTGGGCCAGTACGACGGGTCTGCTGTTGTGCAAAAGATGGGGTGCTGTGCATGAAGCCTCTTGGGACAGTCTGCTTGAAAATGGACGGGCGCATTACAGCAGGGCTCCATGACAGAAATATGACAAAGTGACACTTTTGTGATGATTTGATGACATGGCCGGATGGGGGAGATGGGACAGAAGGTGTCGGATTGGGCCGGGATCTCGCCCCGTTTGGCTGCGAATGTGTCTGGCGGCTTGCAGCCGGGGGACAGGGCGTTATGCTGCGGCCTTCCTTATCTCAACCAGCGTGGTGTTGTTATGCGTGCATGGGTGTTGTGTCTGTCCCTGGGTCTGCTGTCTGTCGGTGCCCAGGCGAGCGTGTTGAAAGCCGAGTGCAACCTCGACAAGGCAATGAAGAACGAGGCGCTCAATGCGACCCTGGGGGTCAAGGGGCGCTGTGATACCGACAAGCTGGTGCGCCAGCAGAAAGAGAAGGCCGGGGCCGAGGTGAAGAAGCACACCACGGATGTGCTGGAGCAGAAGAGCGCCGGCCTCAAGGAGGGCAAGAGCCAGCTGCAGGGGACCCAGCAGAAGGTCGATCAGGCCGGCCAGCAGCTCAAGCAGACCCAGCAGGATGTGAAGGCGGTGGCCAAGGATCCGCTCAAGGCGGCCGCCACTGCGGTGATCAACCAGGGTTGAGCCCGGCCGCCGCGAGGGCGGTGATCAGATGAGGTGCACGAAGAAGGGGAGCCATGGCTCCCCTTCTGCTTGGTTGGCGCTGGCCGCTTACTGCGAGTCGGCCGCCTCTTCGTACTGACGGAAGGGGATGCGGAACACCGCGAGGCGCAGGAACAGGTAGGTGACGCCGAGGCCGGCCCAGATCAGGCCCAGCTCCAGCGAGCTCTGCTCCAGGTTGATCCAGAGCGCGCCTATGGTGGCGGCACCCAGCAGCGGCAGCAGCAGGAACAGCAGGTGCTCCTTGAGGCTCTTGTTGCGCTTCTCGCGCACCCAGAACTGACCGATGACCGACAGGTTGACGAAGGTGAAGGCCACCAGGGCACCGAAGTTCACCAGCGCCAGCGCCATGTCCAGATCGAACGACACCGCGGAGAGGGCCAGGGCACCCACCATCAGCACGTTGATGGCCGGGGTGCGGTATTTCGGGTGGATGTAGCCGAATACCCGCTCCGGGATCATCCGATCGCGCCCCATCACGTAGAGGATGCGCGACACGCCTGCGTGGGCGGCCATGCCGGAGGCCAGCACGGCTACTGTGGTGCACACCAGCACCACGCTCTGGAACAGGGTGCCGCCGACGTAGAGGGCGATCTCCGGCAGCACGGCGTCCGGCTCCTTGAAGCGGGCCAGATCCGGGAAGTAGAGCTGCAGGAAGTAGGAGACGGTGACGAAGATGATGCCGCCGATGAGCGCGGTCAGCACGATGGCGCGCGGGATCACCTTGCCGGCATTCGGGGTCTCTTCGGAGAGCGAGCTCAAGCCGTCGAAGCCCAGGAACGAGAAGCAGAGGATGGTGGCGCCGGTAAACAGCGGCACCATGCCGGCCGACTCGAAGTGGAACGGACGGCTGCTCAGCAGGGTCGCAGCCCCTTCACCCTGATAGATGCCCCAGCCCATCAGACCGAGGAAGACGGTGATGATGGCCAGCTGGATGAAGACGATGACGCCGTTGAAGTTGGCCACCAGGTTGATGCCGCGCAGGTTGAGGAAGGTCATCACGGTCACCAGACCGAAGATGAAGATCCAGGGCTCGACGCCGGGGAACATGGCGGTCAGGTAGATCTTGGCCAGCAGGATGTTGATCATCGGCATGAACATGTAGTCGAGCAGGGAGGACCAGCCGACCATGAAGCCGATGTAGGGGTTGAACACCTTCTGGGCGTAGGTATAGGCAGAGCCCGCGGAGGGGAACTTGCGCACCAGGTGGCCGTAGCTGATGGCGGTCAGCAGAATGCCGCCGAGCGCCAGCAGATAGGCGGTGGCGACGCGGCCTTCGGTAATGTCACCGACGATGGCGAAGGTATCGAATACCGCCATGGGTGTGAGGTAAGCCAGACCCATCACCACTACCTGGAAGAGGGTGAGCGTCTTGAGCAGCTTGGCACCGGCCATCACGCTTTCTCCTCTGTGATCGCCAGGGCGGCGAAGGGGGACGGGATCAGGGACGCAGCGCGTCGCTGGACACAGGGGGCGCCGGTCTGTGGCACAGACAAGTGGCGCACGCCGGCGGGGACCGGCAGGAAAGCAATGAAATGCCCCATGTATTTCCTCACAACGTCGGGAGATTGCCTGGCAATCTCGGTATCAATTCCGGTACAAAGTCCGGCCTCTTGGTGAATGTGGTTTACCCCTTAAAAACGAAGAACCGATGTTGCAAAAAACATCGGCTCTCAGGGGCGGCGTATTGTGCCCTCAGGGGGGGGAGGACACAAGCAAAAATGCCCCCGTCAGGGGATTTTGTTGACCTGGGTCAGGTCGGGGTTGAGCCCCTGGCTGGCAGCCTGTGCTGACAGGGGTGCGAGCGGAGCCGCTCTGGCGCGAAGGGCACTGTCACGGCGGGTGAACAGGGGTAAAAAAACGCCCGCGAAAGGCGGGCGCAGTAGTCATGAAAAGGGGGCTCAGGAGGCGTCGGTTTCGGGCCGGCGCAGCTGGACCCGGAACACCGTCAGGCGCAGCAGCAGATAGAGGGCGCCGAGGGCGGCCCAGATCAGCCCAAGCTCGAAGGAGGCCGGCTCCAGGTTGAGCCAGAGCACGCCGATGCAGGCGGCGCCACACAGGGGCAGCAGCAGGAAGATCAGGTGATCCCGCAGCGTCTTGTTGTGACCGAGCTTGACGTAGAAGTGGGCAATCACCGCCAGATTGACGAAGGTGAAGGCCACCAGGGCGCCGAAGTTGATCAGTGCCAGCGCCATCTCCAGATCGAACGACACCGCCGAGAGAGCCAGGATCCCCACCAGCAGCACGTTCAGCGCCGGGGTCTGCCAGGTCGGGTGGATATAGGCGAAGAAGCGGCTCGGCAGGGCGCGATCCCGTCCCATCACGTAGAGCAGGCGCGACACGCCGGCGTGGGAGGCGAGCCCCGAGGCCAGCACCGCCACCGTGGTGCAGACCAGCACCACCGCCTGGAACAGCTTGCCGCCCACATAGAGGGCGATCTCCGGCAGTACCGCATCCGGCTGCTGGAAGCGGGAGATGTCCGGGAAGAACAGCTGCAGGAAGTAGGAGACGGAGATGAACAGCACGCCGCCGATCAGCGCCGTCAGCACGATGGCGCGGGGGATCACCCGATCCGCGTTCGGCGTCTCTTCCGACAGGGTGGTGATGGCGTCAAAGCCGAGGAACGACAGACAGAGGATGGAGGCGCCGGTGAGCAGGGGAGCCACCGCCATCTGATCGGAGAAGAAGGGACGGCTGCTCGCCACCGTGCCGAGCCCCTCGCCATGGTAGACACCCCAGGCGATGAGGCCGATGAAGACGGCGATGATGCTGAACTGCATGATGACGATCAGGCTGTTGAAGTTGGCTACCAGCTTGATGCCGCGCAGGTTCAGGAAGGTCATGACGGCGGCCAGCCCTAGGATGTAGGTCCAGGGTTCCACGCTCGGGAACAGGGCCTCCATGTAGATCTTGGCCAGCAGCATGTTGATCATCGGCATGAACATGTAGTCGAGCAGGGAGACCCAGCCCACCATGAAGCCCACGTAAGGGTGGAACACCTTCTGGGCATAGGTGTAGGCGGAGCCTGCCGAGGGAAACTTGCGTACCAGGTGGCCGTAACTCATGGCGGTGAACAGCATGCCGATGAGGGCGAACAGGTAGGCGGTCGGCACATGGCCTTCGGTGATTTCGGTGACGATGCCGAAGGTGTCGAACACCGCCATGGGGGTCAGGTAGGCCAGACCCATGATGACGACGTGCCACAGCTTCAGGCTTTTTTTCAGGCCGACGGGTTGGGCATTCATTGTGCTTTCCCCTCAATCCGGGCCGAAGGGATCAGGCTGACGGCATCAACCTGGGCATAGGGGGCGCCAGCAAGGCGGCGCAGACCGGCGCGGGCCGGCAGGAAAGCAGTGAAATACCCCATGGTGTTCCTCACTAGAGAAGCGGGTGTCGTGAGATGGCAACCCATCTCGCTATCTTTTCCGGTCGGTTCCGGCCTCGTTGTGGATTTGTTTGCCGCAAAAAAAGAACCTGACTCAGCAAGTGGTCGGTCCTTTTACGCGGCGGCGCATTGTGCATTCGTGTTGCCCCCTTGACAAGCATATCAAGGGGGCAAAAACGCATTTTTTTGCACTAATGGGCGAATGCTCTGTTTCAGATCAGGCGTGAGCCGCCTGCAGGGCCTGTTCAAGCAGGGTCAGCCCCTCCTCGATGATGGCCGGCGAGGCCGTCAGCGGCGCCAGGAAGCGGATGACGTTGGCGCGCACGCCGCAGGCCAGCAGCACCAGCCCGCGCTTGCCCGCCTCGGCCACCAGTCGCTTGGTGAGGTCGGCATCCGGCTGGTTTGCATCGCGCTGCTTGACCAGTTCCATGGCCACCATGGCGCCGGGGCCACGGATGTCGCCGATGCAGTCAAAACGCTCGGCCAGCTGCTGCAGGCGCGCCTTGATCTGTTCGCCCTGGGCCTGGGCCTGCTGGTTGAGACGCTCCTCTTCGATCACCTCCAGCACCGCCAGGGCGGCGGCGCAGGCGATGGGGGAGCCGGCGTAGGTGCCACCCAGACCACCCGGCTTGGCGGCGTTCATCACCTCCGCCTTGCCCACCACGGCGGAGAGCGGGAAGCCGCCGGCCAGGCTCTTGGCGAGCGTCATGATGTCCGGCTCGATGCCGCTGTATTCGGTGGCGAAGGTCTTGCCGGTGCGACAGAAACCGCTCTGGATCTCGTCGCAGATGAGCAGAATGCCGTGCTGGTTGCACAGCTGGCGCAGGCGCTGCATGAAGCTGGCGGAGGCGGGGTAGAAGCCCCCTTCACCCTGCACCGGCTCGATGATGATGGCGGCCACCCGGGTCGGTTCGATATCCGAGCTGAAGCAGAGATCCAGCGCAGCCAGCGCATCGGCCTCGCTCACTCCCAGATAGTCGCTCGGGAAGGGCAGGTGATAGACCTCCCCCGGGAAGGGGCCGAAGCCGGTCTTGTAGGGCACCACCTTGCCGGTGAGCGCCATTCCCATCATGGTGCGACCGTGAAAGCCCCCCTTGAAGGCGATGGTGCCGCTGCGGCCGGTGTGGGCGCGGGCGATCTTGATGGCGTTCTCCACCGCCTCGGCACCGGTGGAGAGAAACAGGGTGCGTTTCGGGGTGGGGCCGGGCACCAGGGCATTCAACTTCTCCGCCAGCTCGATATAGCCGGGGTAGGGGGTGACCTGGAAGCAGGTGTGGCTGAACTTATCCAGCTGCGCGCGCACCGCAGCCACCACTTTCGGGTGGTTGTGGCCGGTGTTGAGCACGGCGATGCCGGAGGCAAAATCGATGTAGCGGTTGCCCTCCACATCCCACAGCTCGGCGTTTTGCGCCCGCTCGATAAACACCGGCAGCAGGGTGCCGACGCCGTTGACCACGGCGGCTTCGCGGCGCGCTTGCCACGCCTTGTTTGATGCTGACTGACTCATCTTTCCTCCCTGAGGGGCCGGGGGCCCCTGTCTCAATGTGGCGAGGCCCCTTGGGTGCACTCACTTCGTCCTTGTTAAGCGATATGGCTGCACCGGCGGGGGGCGGGCCCCTGTTGCAGGCCCGGCCGCCGGCGCAAGATGTGGCTGCCTAGCGGATGCCGCCGAAGCAGAGGTATTTGGTCTCGAGGTACTCCTCCAGCCCCTCGGCCGCCCCTTCACGACCCAGGCCCGACTCCTTGATGCCGCCAAAGGGGGCCAATTCGGTCGAGATGATCCCCTCGTTGATGCCGACCATGCCGTATTCGAGCTGCTCGGCCACCCGCCAGACACGGGCGATGTCGCGGCCGTAGAAGTAGGCAGCCAGACCATAGGGGGTGTCGTTGGCCAGGGCGATGGCCTCGGCTTCGGTCTCGAAGCGCACCAGCGGGGCGACCGGGCCGAAGATCTCCTCCTGCAGGATGGGGTTGGTTTTATCCACCTTGCCCAGAATGGTGGGCTGGTAGAAGAGCGGGCCGGCGGGGTGGGCTTCGCCCCCCAGCAGCAGCTCGGCGCCGGCGGCGGTGGCCTGTTTGACCAGCTCGGCCACCTTGCTGGCGGCGGCCGGGTTGATGAGCGGGCCTATCTGGGTGCCTTCGCTCATGCCGTCGCCCACCTTGAAGGCCTTGACCGCGGCGGTGAGCTTCTCGGCGAAGGCGTCGTAGATGCCGGCTTGCACCAGGATACGGTTGGCGCAGACACAGGTCTGGCCGGCGTTGCGGTATTTGGAGGCGAGCGCCCCGGCGATGGCGGCGTCGAGGTCGGCGTCGTCAAACACGATGAAGGGGGCGTTGCCGCCGAGCTCCAGCGACAGCTTCTTCATGGTGTCGGCGCATTGGCGCATCAACAGCTTGCCGATGCGGGTGGAGCCGGTGAAGGAGAGCTTGCGCACCGTCTTGTTGTTGCACAGCTCGTTGCCCACCGCCGCAGCCTGATGGCTGGTGACGATGTTGATGACCCCGGCTGGGATCCCTGCCTGCTCCGCCAGTGCCGCCAGCGCCAGGGCGCAGAGCGGGGTCTCGGCGGCCGGCTTGATGACGATGGTGCAACCGGCGGCCAGCGCCGGGCCCGCCTTGCGGGTGATCATGGCGATGGGGAAGTTCCAGGGGGTGATGGCGGCGACTACCCCCACCGGCTGCTTGATGGTGGCCAGCCGGCGGTCGCTGGAGAAGCCCGGAATGGTGCGGCCATAGGCGCGTTTGCCCTCTTCCGCGAACCACTGGATGAAGCTGGCACCGTAGGCCACTTCCCCCTTGGCCTCGGCCAGCGGCTTGCCCTGCTCGCAGGTCATGATGCGGGCCAGCTCCTCCTGGTTGGCCATGATGAGCTCGAACCAGGCGTAGAGCCGGTTGCTGCGCTCCTTGGCGGTGAGCGCGGCCCAGCCCGGCTGGGCCGCGTGGGCGGCGGCGATGGCGCGGCGGGTGTCGCCCTCGTCCATGTCGGGTACCTGGGTGATGACCTGGCCGGTGGCCGGGTTGTGCACCTCGAACCGGTGTCCGCCGCCGGCTTCGCACCAGCGACCATCTATATAGGCAAGGGATTTGATCAGGGAGAGTGCGGGTTGTGATGCTGACATAGATAGCAAGCCTCGATTGTGGGTCAGGGGGCCGGCTCATCCTGTGCCGCCACCGTATAGAATAATAAGCACAGGAAGACCATAAATTGAGCTGAAATGTTTTTCAAGTGTTAAATATATTTGAGTAAACTGTGTCTCGCGTGCTAGAAATGGAGCTGTTGGAGCGATTTTACCGGTTTCTGTGGTGCAGGGTGTGCAAAATAATGAACGGAGTGCACTGTGCAGGATAACAAACAGGTCGGTCGGATTGACTCGCTATTTTAACCGGGGCCGCCAATGGCTCCTACCAGGCACACAGGGAGGTGGCCGAATGCAGCAACCACAGGGCGAGACGCGCTGGCAGTCCATGACCGACAACCCGCTGGCGCAGAGTACCCAGGCGCAGAGCATGGGGGAGCGGTTGGCCGCCACTCGCCGCCGGCTGGGGCTCTCCCAGCGGCGGGTAGCCGAGCTGAGCGGGCTGACCCATGGCGCCATCTGCATGATAGAGCAGGACAAGGTGAGCCCGTCGGTGGCCTCTTTGCAAAAGCTGCTCAGCGTCTACGAGTTGCCGCTGTCGCGCTTCTTCGCCGAAGAGGAGGTGGCGAGCACGCCGAGCGTGGTGATCAGGGCCGAACAGCTGATCGAGCTGGGCAGCCAGGGGGTCTCCATGAAGCTGGTGCACAACGGCAACAACCGCCGCCAGCTCGGCTTCATGCTGGAGACCTACGCCCCCGGCACCGACACCGGTGGCCAGGTCACCCATCTGGGGGAGGAGGTGGGTACTGTGCTGGAGGGGTCGGTGATCCTGACGGTGGCGGGCCAGACCTATCAGCTCAGTGCCGGGGACAGCTACGTGATCGACACGGGCGAGCCCCACAGTTTCAGCAATCCGTCGGGGCAGGTGTGCCGTATCGTCAGTGCCCACACCCCGGCCAACTTCTAGTGTCGAGACATCGTCTCGTTTGGGAAAAGAACTTGTAAGGAAACAGGGATCATGACCGAACATGTAAACAGTTACTACGCAGCCAGTGCCAACCAACACGCGCCCTATCCGACGCTGACCGAACAGCTGGAGTGCGACGTCTGCGTCATCGGGGCGGGTTATACCGGCCTCTCCAGCGCGCTGCATCTGGTGGAAAAGGGCTATTCGGTGGTGGTACTGGAGGCGGCCCGGGTGGGTTTTGGCGCCAGCGGGCGCAACGGCGGCCAGATCGTCAACTCCTACAGCCGCGACATCGACACCATAGAAGCGAATTGCCCGCCCGAACAGGCCAGGCTGCTCGGTTCCATGCTGTTTGAGGGGGGCCAGATCATCCGCGAGCGGATCAAGCGTTACAACATCCAGTGTGATCTGCAGGAGGGCGGGGTGTTCGCCGCCGAGACCGAGAAGCAGCTGCACGAGCTCAAGGCGCAGAAAGCGCGCTGGGAGAAGTGGGGCAACGACAAGCTGGAGCTGCTCGATGCCGACGGTGTGCGCGAAGTGGTAGCGAGCGATCGCTACGTCGGCGCCCTGCTCGACAAGAGCGGCGGCCACATCCACCCCCTCAACCTGGCGCTGGGGGAGGCGGAGGCCATCCGCTTGCAGGGGGGCAAGATCTTCGAACAGTCCGCCGTCACCAGCCTCACCCCGGGTCAGCCTGCCCTGGTCAAGACCGCCAAAGGGGCGGTGAAGGCGCGCTACGTGGTGGTGGCCGGCAACGCCTATCTCGGCAACCTGGTGCCCGAGCTCGCCGGCAAGAGCATGCCCTGCGGCACCCAGGTGATCGCCACCGAGGTGCTGGGAGAGGAGCGGGCCCGCTCGCTGTTGCCGCAAAACTACTGCCTGGAAGATTGCAACTACCTGCTCGACTACTACCGCACCTCCGGCGATCACCGGCTGATCTATGGCGGTGGCGTGGTCTATGGGGCGCGGGATCCGGCAGACATCGAGCGGCTGATCATCCCCAAGATGCTCAAGACCTTCCCCCAGCTGGCGGACGTCAAGGTGGAGTACACCTGGACCGGCAACTTCCTGCTCACCCTGTCGCGCCTGCCGCAGTTTGGCCGCATCGGTCACAACATCTATTACATGCAGGGCTACAGCGGCCATGGCGTCACCTGTACCCATCTGGCGGGCAAGCTGCTCTCCGAGGTGTTGAGCGGTCAGGCGGAGCGCTTCGATGCGTTCGCCAAGCTGCCGCACTACCCCTTCCCGGGTGGCCGCCTGTTCCGGATCCCCTTCACCGCCGCCGGCGCCGCCTGGTACACCCTGCGCGATCGGCTGGGGGTATGAGTCGGCCCGTGCCGGGCTTACTATCAAGGAAAAAGAAACACCGCCAGCTGGCGGTGTTTTGCTTTCTATGGGCGCTTATTGGGCCAGGGATTTCAACTGCTGCTTGTCCGGCGGGTTGTTCCAGTCGATGGGGCCATGGGTGAAGCGGTATTGCAGGCGGGGCAGGCTGGTCTCCAGCCACTCATCCCGAAAATAGGCGTAGCCCTGATCCCAGTCCGGGTCGTTGGCCCAGCCGGTCTGCAGGAAGTAGAGTCGGGTGCCCTGACCTTCCGGCACGAAGCGCAGGCAGACCTGGGTCTTCTGTTGGCGGATATGGGGCAGGGAGGGGGGAAAATTCCAGCTGAAACTGAGCAGGTCGTGGGGCATGACGGCCATCACCCGGCAACCTTCGCTGCCACGCTCGCCCAGCGGGGCATCGGGTCTGAAATAGATTTCGAAGGGACCATTCGGTTCCGGCACCATCAGGCATTCCGGCGCCAGAAAACTGCGCAGGCCGCTTTCGGTTGTCCAGGCACGCCAGACGTCGTCGATATGGGCCGGAACAAAGATATTGCCTTCTATCTGCTTGTTATCCATAAATCAGCGAGCCTCAAAACATCCATACACGGGACTCAGGCAGTATAGTCCCATGGCTCATGAAATGGACAGAGGTGTGTCACACCCCTGCCATTGCGGCGGCGTTATTCTGTGCCGGCGATTTGACAGGGCCCCCGTGTTCCATGGAGAGTGGGGTGGTACTCATATGACAGGGACAGTTTGATGATCAGAGCCATGCGAGAGACGGATATTCCCCAGTTGGCGCAGCTGTTTTTGAAAGGACGGCGTCAGACCTTTCACTGGGTCGATCCCGCCCAGTTTCGGCTGGAAGACTTTGACGAGCAGACCCGGGGCGAGCAGATCTGGGTGGCCGAGCAGGGGGGGACACCCTGCGGCTTCATCTCCATCTGGGGCGATGAGAGCTTCGTGCACCACCTCTATGTCTCGGCCGACTGGCATGGCCAGGGCATGGGACGGGCTCTGCTGCAGCACGGGCTGGCCCCCTTCAACAAGCCAGCATCCCTCAAGGTGGCCACCAACAACACGGCGGCGCTGGCGTTTTATCACCGGTTGGGTTGGCAGAATACGGCGGAAACCGGCCACTGCGAGATCACCGGCCCCTGGCGGCGACTGATCCTGGAATAAGCAGGTTTGCCTTGCCCAGTTTGCCAATCCACACAGGAGAGGTTGCCGGCAGCCATCGCCGGCAATATATAGTGTCAATTGTCTACCTAGAGTCTCGAGTGAGTGGCGGAAAAATTAACAGCCGTGGCTAATTGTAAAAATAGCTGGCATCACCTGCCGAAAAATATGACAAGCTGTGCCGGATCTATTTGCCATGCGTTACATGGGGGAATTGTATGGTAAACCATCTTGCAGGCGGGCCAATGAGTAATGGCTGAATAAAGTAGCCGCTATATTCAGCCAGAACTTTTTTGTTAAGAAAGTGACAGCACTTATAAAAACATTATGTTGTTCTCAAACTGCCGTGCTATTCTCAAGCTGTGTTATCCCTGTGACAAACAAAAATAATTCTGTGAGGAAGTAATGAACGAGTTTCTGAAAGTTCTGCTGAACATTCGCAGCCTGCGTGCGGCCATCCGTGAATTGCCGTTTGAACAGCTGCAAGAAGCAAAAGAGAAGTTCGATCTGGTATATAACGAGCGCGCCGATTCTGTTGAACAGGAGCGTGCCGAGCAGGAAGAGCGTCAGCGCAAGCTGAACGAGTTCACCGAAATGCTGCAGCAGGCTGGTATCGATCCCCGTGAACTGCTGAACAGCGCTGTCGCCCCGGCTGCCGCTGCTGGCGCGACCAAGAGCAAGCGTGCTCCGCGTCCTGCCAAGTACAAGTACCAGGAAGATGGCCAGGAGAAGACCTGGACCGGTCAGGGCCGTATGCCCAAGGCCATTGCCGAGCAAGTTGCGCTGGGCAAGGATCTGAATGATTTCCTGATCTGATCCCTAAGGGTCGATCATGAATGATGCCGCCCATGAGGCGGCATTATTATTTGTGCTCATTGAAAGCCGCCCCTGTCAATTCCCCATGCTGTTTTATCCGACTGGTTTTTGTCGCATGATGTCACCCCCATTTGTTGCCGCCTGATTGAACGATTAATTTCCAGTTGGCTGGTTTTTTCATCACCGACATCGTTTTTATGGTGTGACTGGCTGCCTTCTTCCCCTCCTGTTGCTGGACTCATATAGCCCGTCAAGTATTAGGTCGGCCATTCCAGGGCGATACCATCGGCATTAAGAGATCACCTGTTTCTGGCGCCTTGCCTCCTCCCTTTGGTTGTTGTTCATGGCATTAATCGGTCTGCTCACTGTCTGCGACCTGGTTGGACGAACCACAGCGTATTACCCCGGTTGTTTTATTGCGGCAGGCGCCGGATACCTGCGCACTTTTTATGGGAAAGAGATGCCCTGGGCATTTAATCGGTGGTATGGCGGGGAGATTGGAAAAGGAAAGTGGGGAAATAATAAGGCTCCCGTTACGGGAGCCTTATTCACCCTATGGATTCAACTTGCCAGCTGGGCTGGCCAGCGAACAGGGTCCGGCCGGGGCTGTCCCGGATATTGGCGGCGCCGCTCGACGGCATCCGCCAGCATGGCGAGCAGGGTCTGGGTATCGTCCCAGCAGAGGCAGGCATCGGTGACCGACTGGCCGTAGACCAGTTCGCTCAGAGGGGCCGATTTCTGGCTGCCGCCCTGCAGAAAACTCTCGACCATGACGGCGGCGATGGCGTCGCTGCCTTCTGCCAGCTGGCGGCAGAGCTCCCCCGCCACCCGGATCTGGTTCTTGTGCAGCTTCTGGCTGTTGCCATGGCTGCAATCCACCATCAGTCGGGGGGAGAGCCCCTGCCGTGCCAGCCGCTCGGCCGCCTCTTCCACGTCGCTCTGGTGGTAATTGGGGCGGGTGCCGCCGCGCAAAATGATGTGGCCGGCCGGGTTGCCTTCACTCTTAATCACTACCATGCCGCCCTGGCTGCCGGGGGCGGTAAACAGATGGGAGGCTTCGCTGGCCTGAATGGCATCGATGGCCACCCGGATGTTGCCGTCCGTCCCGTTCTTGAAGCCGACGGGGCAGGGCAGGGCCGAGGCCAGCTGCCGGTGAACTTGCGACTCGGTGGTGCGGGCACCGATCGCCCCCCAGCTGATGAGATCGGCCAGGTAGAGGAAGCTGGTGGTATCGAGAAACTCGGTGGCGGTGGCCAGCCCCAGCTGGTTGATGTCGAGCAGCAGCTGGCGCGCGAGCCGCATGCCGTGGTTGATGTCGTTGCTGCCATCCAGATGGGGATCGAACACCAGCCCCTTCCAGCCCACCGTGGTGCGGGGCTTCTCGAAATAGGTGCGCATCACTATCTGCAGCCGATCCTGATAGGCGTGGGCCAGCGAGGCCAGCCGTCTGGCATAGTCGAGGGCGGCGAGGGGATCGTGGATGGAGCAGGGGCCAATCACCACCAGCAGGCGATCGTCCTCTCCAGCCAGGATCCGGCGAGCCTGCTGGCGGTGCTGGTCGATCCGGGTCGCCAGCTCGGCGGGACAGGGATGAAGTGCCAACAGGTCGGCAGGAGTGGGGAGTGCCTCCACCGCGAAGGCGCGCATTACCGAGTTTAAAACTGCCATCTGGATTACCTTGCTGTGCATAGGAGTGAGTGACGTGCACTCCACACCGGAACCCGGACGGGAGCTGCAATGGGGCGTCATCACCTGTTATTGTTGAGAGTGATTATCATTATCTTGTTGTCGGCCGCAAATGCAAGCACAACCGAGTGGCACACCAGAATGGGGGGAGAGCGCCGGCGGGCAAGGCCGCTCCAATGGCAATCAAGCCCATGACCGGCAGGCCATGGGCTTGATATTTCAGGACAAAATCAGCTGGTTTAGCTGTCCATCACGTCGTGACGGGCATGGTGATAGGCCTCTTCATCCTTGCCGTGGCGCCAGTAGGGCACGGCGTAGACCCGAGTGCGATCCACCTCGAGCGTGCGCCGTACGTGACGGCGCATGGGGACCACCAAGCCCTCTTCCCCGCCAAACCAGAAGTAGCTCTGTTGCTCCTCCAGCGGCAGGGCGGTGAAGTACTCCACCAGCGGCGCCGTCTGCTCGGGGGGGCCGACAAACCAGCGCAGGCTTACCCCGGCGGGCAGCGACAGATCCTGCACATCTTCCTGATAGGGCACCAGCAGGGCGATGTGGCCGCGGGCATCGGCAGGCATCACCTCAATCATGGCGCTGATGGCGGGCAGGGCGGTGAGATCCCCCACCATGTAGTAATAACTGGCCGGTTGCAGCATGGGATCCGGGCCACCCGGGCCCGAGATGGCCAGCAGGTCGCCCGGCTTGGCCTGGCTGGCGAAACGGCTGGCGGGGCCGCCATCATCGTGCAGGGCGAAGTCGATATCCAGCTCCAGCGCCTCGCGGCGAAACGCGCGAATGGTGAAGGTGCGCATGATGGGACGCTGGCTCGGGTCTTCCCAGCGCGGCCCCTGCGGGGTGGGGGTGGGCAGCACGGCATGGGCCTGGCCCGGCTGGGGCAGCATGATCTTGATATGGGCACCGCCACAGGTGAAGGGGTAGTCAGCGAGCTCCGGGCTGGTCAGGCAGATCCGGCGCAGGTGCGGGCTCACATCCTGAATGTGCTTGACCGTGAGCAGGCGGGGGCGGTTGACCGGGGCGGACTGGGACATGGGCATACTCCTGACTGATAATGGCGCCCATTCTTTATTAAATGAAAATTATTATCAATTGATTTGTGTGACAGAGTCAGAGAGGGAAAAGCGAAGGGAAGTTCAGTGGCGTGCAGAAAAATAGCCCCCCCTCGCCATGGGGCGAGGGGGGGGGCTGGCTCAGGGGCGATCGCTGCCCCCCAGCGCCTTGTAGATCTTCGCCATGGTGTTGAGCTGCTCCTTCTGCTGGCCGAGCAGGGCGAGCTCGGCGTCCCACAGCCGGTTCTGTTCATCCAGCCAGGGTTGTACCCCGGTGGCGCCGGCCTGGTAGCGGGCTCTCGCCAGCCGCTCCGCCTCTTTGGCAAAGTCCAGCTGCTCGGCCAGGTAGCTCAGGCGTTGCTCGCCGTGGTGGCGGGCGGTCAAACCATCCTCCACCTCCACCAGCGCGCCGTAGAGCTGCTTGCGAAACTCCGCTTCGGCTATCTGGTAATCGAGCTTGGCGCCGGCGATGGCGAGCCGGGTCTTGTTGTACTCGAGGAAGGGCAGCGCCAACGTGGCGCCCAGGGTGCCCACCGGGTTTTGCAGCACCTGGGTCAGGGTATCCGAGCTACTACTAGCGCCGCCGGTCAGCTTCAATGTGGGGTAGAGACCGGTGCGGATCTCGTCCCCCTTCGCCAGGGTCTTGCGCAGGCGCAGCTCGGCGGCGCGCACGTCGGGGCGCCGCGCCAGCACATCGGCCGGAATGCCGACCGCCAGGGTGGGGATGGCGGCCGTCGGCAGCGCCTTGGGCTCGAATGCCAGCGGACCGTTGCTGCGACCGAGCAACAGGCGCAGGGCGTTGCGGGCCTGCACCTGCTGCATCAAGAGCGAGCTGAGCTCCGCCTGCTTGCCGGCCTTCTGCTGGCTGGCCTGCACCAGATCGAGCCGGGTCACGGCGCCGGCCCGGTACTTGGCCTGGGTCAGCTGCTCGGCGCGCTCATAGTTGGCGAGCTGCTGCTGGCCCAGGGAAATGGCCGAGCCGAGGTAGGCCAGCTGCCAATATTGCTCGAGCGCCTTGCCGATCAGCATCAGGCGGGTGGCGGCCAGATCCTGGGCGGACGCCTCGGCCTCCCAGCTCGCCTGATCCCGCACCGAGGCCAGCCTGCCCCACAGATCCACCTCGTAGCCGAGGGTCAGGGAGGGGCCCATGCTGCCTTCACTCTTGCCGCTCTTCAGATTCTTGGTGCCATTGCCGCCGAGGCTGGCATCGACCGAGGGGGTCAGGTTGGTGTCGGCCAGATCGGCACTGAGCAGAGCGCTGCGCAGGCGCAGGCCGGCGACCTGCATGTCCGGGTTGGCAGCCAGCACGGCCTCGATCAGCCGATTGAGCTCGGGATCGTGGAAGCCTTGCCACCAGGGGCCGGCCAGCTGGCGGGTGAGACCGTCCTCCGGCTGCTGCCAATGGTCGGCCAATGCCAGCTCCTGCCGCTGATAGCTGCTCTGCTGGCTGCAGGCGCCGAGGCCGAGCGCCAGGGTGAGGCAGAGCCCCAGTTTGGATAAGTGGTACATCGTCATTCCCTCGCCAGCGCCTCGACCGGGTCGAGCCGGGCGGCATTGCGGGCGGGCAGATAGCCAAACAGGATCCCGATGAGCGAGGAACAGCCAAACGCCATCAGGATGGAAAAGAGCGAGAAGTGCATCTGGATGCTCTCCACGAACAGGGAGAAGAGCAGGCCGATGAAGAGGGAGACGCCGACCCCGAGCATGCCCCCCAGCAGGCTCACCATCACCGCTTCGATCAGAAACTGCTGCAGTATGTCCGACTGGCGGGCACCGACCGCGATGCGGATGCCGATCTCGCGGGTGCGCTCCACCACCGACACCAGCATGATGTTCATCACCCCGACGCCGCCGACGATGAGGGAGATCACCGCGATGGCGGAGACCAGCAGGGTCATGGTGGCGGTGGTTTTCTCCACCGACTTGATGATGCTGTCGCTGCTGAAGGTGAAGAAGTCCTTCACCCCGTGGCGCTGGGTCAGCAGCTCGATGGCGGCCTGTTCGGCCAGCGCCGGTTGCACCCCGTCCTTGACCCGGATGGTGAGCTGGCTGAAGTGGTTCTGGGAGATGAGGCGGCTCATCACGGCGCTGTAGGGCAGCCAGACGTTCACCGACTGGCCGCTGCGACCAAACCCGGTCTCCTCTTCCACCACGCCGACGATGCGCACCGGCAGGGTGCCGACCAGCACCACCTGGCCGACGGGATCCTGCTTGCCGAGCAGGCTCTCTATGGTCTTGCCGTCCACTACCGCCACCGCGGTCCGGTTCTGGATGTCGCGCTCGTCAAACAGCCGGCCGTTGGTGAGCTTCATCCCCTTGACCCGGAAGAAGTCGCTGCCGACCCCGACTATGCTGCCGCTGTTGGTCTTGTTGCGATAGCGCAGCTGGCCGGAGGCGGCGATCTGGGGGCTGGCCCCTTCCAGGTAGGGTTGGCCGAGCAGGGCGTCGAGATCCCGCTTGTTGAGGGTCTGGATGCTGGCGGCCTTCTCGTCCCCCCAATCCTTGCCGGGGAAGATGTCGATGGTATTGGTGCCCATGGCATTGATCTGGTCGATCACCTTGGCACGGGCCCCCTGGCCGAGCGCCACCACGCTCACCACGGCGGCGATGCCGATGATGATGCCGAGCATGGTGAGGAAGGTGCGCATGCGGTGGGCCAGCATGGCGTGCAGCGCCATGCGTGCCGCTTCCCGGTAGCGATCCCAGTCGTGCCCTGCCCCTTCCTTGCCGGCAGGGGCGGCGGTCGGGGTCACGGGGGCGGCGGCCGGTTTGCGGCCGCTGTCTTCCTGTACCCGGCCATCCTTGAGAGTGATGATCCGGTCGGCGTGGCTGGCCACTTCCATGTCGTGGGTCACCAGGATGATGGTGTGGCCCTGGGCGTGCAGCTCCCTGAGGATGGCCATCACCTCCTTGCCGCTCTGGCTGTCGAGGGCCCCGGTGGGTTCGTCCGCCAGGATCACCTCGCCACCGTTGGCCAGCGCCCGGGCGATACTGACCCGCTGCTGCTGGCCGCCGGAGAGCTGGCTCGGGGTGTGATGGCTGCGCTCGCTGAGCCCCAGCCGCGCCAGCAGTGCCTGGGAGCGGGCCTGGCGCTCGGCCCGTGGCGTGCCGGCGTAGACGGCCGGGATCTCCACGTTGGCGGCGGCATTGAGGTGCGGCAAGAGGTGGTAGCGCTGAAAGATGAAGCCGAAGTGGTGACAGCGCAGTCTGGCGAGGGAGAGGGCGTCCAGGGTGGCGGTGTCCTGGCCGCGGAACAGGTACTGGCCGCTGCTCGGCCGATCGAGGCAGCCGAGCAGGTTCATCAGGGTCGACTTGCCGGAGCCGGAGGCGCCGACGATGGCGATCATCTCTCCCGCCTCGATGGCGAGATCGAGGGGATGGAGCACGGTCACTTCCTGCTCTCCACTCTGGTAGCGCCGCTCGATCCCCTTGAGCTGGATCAGAGGCTCGCTCACAGCATGATCTCCACGTCATTGCCACTGACCGGCGAACCCTGGTTCAGGGTGACCTTCTCCTGTTCGCTCAGGCCGCTGACCACCTCCACCTTGATGTCATCCTTCATGCCGGTCTTGATGCGGCGAGTCTCCTTCTGGTCATCCTCCTTGAGCAGGGTGACCTCGTACTCGTTCTCCCCGAGCTTCTTGCCAAGGGCGGTCTGCGGAATGGTCAGCACCTGCTTGCGCTCGCCGAGCACTATGGTGACCTGGGTGGTCATGGCGACCCGCAGGGTGTGATCCGGGTTGGGCACGTCGAACAGGGCGTAGTAGTAGACGGCGGCGTTGTTGGTGGCCGTGGTGCTGGTGGCCTGCTCGTTGATGTTGGTGGGGGCCAGTTCGACGGTGCGCAGGGTGCCGTGGTAGCGGGTGTCCGGATCCCCCATCAGGGTGAAGTAGACCGGCATGCCGGCCTTGACCCGGGTGACGTCCGCTTCGGAGATCTGCGCCTTGACCGTCATGGTCTCCAGGTTGGCGAGCTTGAGCAGGGTCGGCACCGTCTGGCTGGCGGCCAGGGTCTGCCCCTGGCGGGTCACTATGCTGACGACGGTGCCATCCATGGGCGCCTGAATGCGGTTGTAGCCGAGCTCCGTCTTGGCTCGCTCCACCTTGATCTGGGCATTGTCGACTTCAGCCAATGCCCCCTGCAGCTCGGCTCTGGTCACGGCCAGCTGGGCTTCGGCGCTCTCCAGATCGGCGCGCGAGCTCGCCTCCTGCCTGAACATCTGCTGCTGGCGACGCCAGCTCAGCTCGTTCTGCTTGAGCTGGGCCTGCTTGATCTTGAGCTGGGCGCGGCGGCTGGCGAGATCCGCCTCGGCGGTCTTGAGGTTGTTCTGGGCGATCAGCGGATCGATCTCGGCCAGCAGGTCTCCCTGCTTGACCTTCTGACCTGCCTCTACCGCCAGATAGGTGACCTGGCCCGAGACCTGGGCACCGACGTCTACCTGCTCGATGGCCTGCAACACACCGCTGGCCAGTACGGTCTGCTCCACGTCCTGGCGGGTCACCTCGGCGGTCAGTACCGGCTCGGGAGCCTTGCTCGGCCAGGCCAGCCAGCCGATGGCGAGCACGGGCACGAGGGCGAGCAGGGCAATTTTTCTCTGCTTGGGAGTGATGTTCATTTTTCACCTGAAAGAAGCGAACGAAGGCGTGCAAGGGCAACATCCTGCAGCAAACGAGGCTCAAAAAACAGTGATGAATATGTAAGAAAACATGTAGATAGTCTTGTCACTAGCGTGCCTTAGTTGGGCTTCCTGGCGAGCAGACGGGGCGGGGGGGCAGCGGGCGAAAAAGCCCGCTGCGGGAGGTCATTCGGGCACCCGGCCTGAGTCGGCGGGGGCCGGTCGTCAGCTGACGGCCTTGAGTTGTTCGGCGTAGGGCTCGTGGCAGATCTGGATGTCGAGCGGCAGCTTGTAGATAAGCAGGCGGGCCAGGGATCCCTCCATCCAGTGGTGGCGGCTGCCGACCAGCAGCAGATCCATCGGGTGAGTGGCCAGCCAGCGTTTCAGGTCGGGCACCACGTCATCGACCACCAGGCACTGGTAATCCACCGGGTGTTGCAGGGTGGTGATGAGCTCGCTGATGATGGCCTTGGCGTCCAGCGTACCCTGGGCGCTGCGCTCCTCTTCCGACAGCGACAGGCTGTTGCGGCGCATCTTGCTGCTGTGGGTCAGGTGCAGCAGGGTGAGCTCGCCCCCCATTCCTTGTGCCAATTGACTCGCTTTGGCCAGCGTCTCCTGCTCGTAATCTTTGCCTTCCAGCAACAGCACGATATTGGTTGAGGTCATAAGCAATTCTCCCTTGGCATGGTGCGGGCCACCAGGGACAAACGGCCTGTCCCAGATCACTGTGTACCCGCTATGTGTCGCATAGCACGAACCTGTCTCTGTGGCTGTCGGTGTCAGCGGGTGTCGCTGATGCAGCGCCAGGGCATGCTCGTTTACATCATCATAACAGACTGAGTTGAATGGAAAATGAAGGAAAACCTGGGCTGGACGGGCAAATGACGTGCGAGCCGTCAAAAGTGCGAGCAAAGCCGGGATTGGCCCCTCTCTGGAGCCATGCCGGAGGGTGTTGGTTGGCAGACGGCAAGATAACAAGAGAGTGGGTGGGACGGGTGAGCAGAACGGCGAGTCCGGCGTGAAGCGGGACTCGCCGGGTCAGCGTCAGAGTGGCTTGCCTGCCAGATAGCTCGTCAGCCAAGGCAGCCCCTCTTTCTTGCGACTGACGGCGCCGATCAGCTGGATGGGGTGGGCGGGCAGGATGCCGTTGCTGGCGAAATGGAGCTGGCTGCCCCCCTGAGCCAGGTCGGTCAGCATCAGGACATAGGCATCCAGCCCATCCTCTGCCAGCCGCAGCTGCATGGCTTGTTCCAGTTCCGCCTGCCGGCTGTGCAGTTGACCCGGATCCATCACGCAGATCTGGCTGACATAGAGCTGGTAGCCGGCTATCTGGTAGGCCTTCTCGTCGGCGGTGAGCAGCTCGGCCATGGGGGCGTCACCAAGCTGGGTGCGGCGCTCCAGCAGGGTCTGTGCAAAGGGCTCCAGCGCCAGATCCGCCAGCGGCAGCAGGGCATGGACGGCGGCGCGATCGCGCGCCGTGGTGGTGGGCGAGGTGAGGCTGAAGGTATCGCTGATGATGGCCCCCAGCAGCAGGCGAGCCTGGGCGCGGGAGAGGGTATGGTAACCCATCAGCTCCAGCAGCACGGTGGCGCTGCAACCCACGGCCCGGATCCAGGCATCGAGCGGCCCACGGGTAATGAGAGTACCGATGCGGTGGTGGTCGATGAGGCCCTGCACGTCGGCCTCTGCCAGTCCATCCGGCCCCTGCTCCAGCTCGCTGAAATCCACCAGGAACACCTCTTTGTTGGCCACGCTGCCCTGCAGCAGGGGCGGGGCGGCGACGCCGGCGGTGTCCAGAATGAAGCGGGTTTCGGCGATGGGTTCGCCAAGGGCATAGGCCTGGGCAGGGCGGCCCTGGCGATTGAGCCAGTCGGCAGCCACCAGGGCGGTACAGATGCTGTCGCTATCGGGATTCTTGTGACCAAACACGTGGAGCATGGTGCCATTCCTGCGGTTGATGACGTACCTGAGGCAAGATCAGGTATGCGGGGCAAACGGGAAAACAGGGGCTTGCCCTGCTCTGGATTCACTCTATGCGCCGCCCCCGCTCATGGCAACCGGCGCAGGCCGCCCTGCGGCGGGCGAGATCCTGTTGTAAAAGGGGCGCTCACTCCTGCTGCTGAATCGCCTTGGGGCTGGGTAGGGAGGCAGACCCGGGCAGCAGATTAGGGCAGGGAGGCAAACTCGGACAGGGAGACAAGCGGAAGGAGATAGCTGTGTGGCAAGCGCCGGGGGATCGCCCATGGCCGCAAGGTTCACGCTGCAAGAGGTGGATAGGGGGATGGGCAAGCAAGGAGATTAGGCCGCGTCTCGGTATGAGCGAGAGGCTATGAGGCTTCGATCCGGCCAGGCAGGCCGTGACCATTCAAACCGCCAGAAAGTGATCTCTCGGGGGGTGAGCTCTCCAGAATGCGGCAACGGCGGCATGGTGATGATGCACCCGCCGCGGCGCAGCAAACCGCCGTCACCAGCAGGCGGGGTTACGCGGGGAACCTGATCCTCAACGTGGGCCCCGCGTGCAGATGGCTGACCTTTGCCTCAGCAGGCCAGCAGTTCGCGAGCGTTGGCCAGGGTGTTGTCGGTGATCTGATCGCCCCCCAGCAGACGGGCCAGCTCGTTGAGACGGGCACTTTGATCCAGCGCCTGCATCTGGGTTTCGGTGGTCTTGCCGTCGGTGTGCTTGCTCACCACCATGTGCTGGTGCCCCTTGCCTGCGACCTGGGGCAGGTGGGTGACCACCATCACCTGGGTCGATTCCCCCAGCTGGCGCAGCAGGCGCCCTACCACGGCCGCTGTCGGGCCGCTGATCCCCACGTCCACTTCATCGAAGATGAGGGTCGGCGTCGAGATCTTGCGGGCGCTGATCACCACGATGGCGAGGCTGATACGCGACAGTTCGCCGCCGGAGGCCACCTTGCCGAGCGGCTGGATGGGCTGGCCCGGGTTGGTGGTGACCATGAACTCCACCCGGTCGATGCCGAGCGGTGACAGGCTGCTCTGGGCATCGGGGCGCACCTCAATGGCGAAGCGGCCGTCCGGCATCGCCAGCTCGTGCATGCTGGCACTCACCTTGGCGCCGAGCTCTTCGGCATAGCGTTGGCGGCTCTGGCTCAGGGCCTCGGCGGCCTGCACGAAGGCCTGGCGGGCCTCGGCCAGCTCGTCTTCCATCCCCTCCAGCCGTTCCTCGTCGGAGTTGAGGCGCGCCAGATCGGCGGCCAGCTCCTGATGGTGCAGGGCCAGCTCGGCCGGTTTGACGTGGTGCTTGCGGGCCAGGTTGATGGCCTTGGAGAGGCGGCTCTCCAGCTCGTTGAAGCGCTCTGGATCCAGCTCCAGCCGATCCAGGTAGCTGCGCAGCTCGCTGTGGCTCTCCTGCACCCCGATGAGGGCCTCGTTGAGCATGCCGAGCACGTCGCCCAGCCGGCTGTCCATGGCGACCAGCCCCTCGGCCCGATCGACGACGGTCTGCAGCAGACCGGCGATGGTGGTCTCCTCGTTGTCATAGAGCAGATCCAGACAGGCGCCGCACTCCTGCATCAGCTCGGTGCCGTTGGCCAGGCGCTGATGCTCCTCTTCAATCTCTTCAAACTCCCCCGGTTGCAGGGCAAATTCATCCAGCTCCTGCACCTGGTATTCGATGAGCTGGCGGCGGGCCTCCCGCTGCTGCTGCTCGGCCTTGAGCCGGTTGAGCTCGTTCTGCAGCTGGCGCCACTGCTGGTATTGGCGGCGCACCTCATCGAGCAGCAGATGGTGGCCGGCGTAGCCATCGAGCAGGGCGAGCTGGTAATCGGGTTTGAGCAGCATCTGGTGGGCATGCTGGCCATGGACGTTGACCAGCAGCTGGCCCAGGTTCTTGAGCTGGGTGAGGGGCACGGGCACGCCGTTGATGTAGCTGCGTGAGCGCCCCTCGGCGGAGATGACCCGCCGCACTATGCATTCCCCTTCGTTTTCCAGCTCGTTGGTGGCCAGCCAGGCGCGAGCGGCCGGGTTGCCGTCCAGCAGGAAGCGGGCGCTGACCTCGCTCTTGTCACTGTCCGGTCGCACCATGCCCGCTTCGGCACGCTCCCCCAGGCACAGGCCCAGGGCATCGATGGCGATGGATTTGCCCGCCCCGGTCTCACCCGTGATGCAGGTCATGCCCGGTTGCAGATCGAGTTCGAGAAACTTGACGATGGCGAAGTTGTTGACGGTCAGCTGGGTCAGCATGGTCTCATCCTGTATGGGCCAACATTACTGTGTATGCATCCAGTATATACTGGTTTTCCATACAGTAAAGATGTCGCCGCGGGACGGAATGCAAAACGGCCCGCGCCAGGGACCGTTTTGTGAGGGAGATGGAGTGCAGGGCTGGGGATCAGAACAGCTTGCTGCCCCAGCCGAGCTTGTTGCGCAGCACGTGGAAGTAGCTGTAATCCAGCGGATGGACCAGATGCAGCTTGTGGCTGCTCTTCTTGATGAGGATCTCGTCCCCCGGGTGGACCGCCAGGGTCACCTGACCGTCGCAGCTCACTTGCATGGCGTCGTCCTGATTGTCCGGTGAGACCAGCAGCCGCACCTCGCTGTCGGCGTCCAGCACGATGGGGCGGCTGCTCAGGGTGTGCGGGAACATGGGCACCAGCGTGATGGCGTTGAGCTTGGGGGTGAGGATGGCGCCGCCCGCCGACAGGGAGTAGGCGGTGGAGCCGGTGGGGGTGGCCACTATGATGCCGTCCGAGCGCTGGCTGTACATGAAGCTGCCGTCGATGTAGACCTCGAACTCGATCATGTGGGCAATCTTGCCCGGGTGCAGCACCGCCTCGTTGACCGCCAGGTTGTTGGACTTGCGCTCGCCGTGGCGATAGACCGCCGCCTCCAGCAGGAAGCGGTGCTCGCTCTTGTAGTGGCCGCACAGCACCTGCTCCAGCGGCAGCAGGTAATCCTGCGGCGAGAGATCGGTGAGAAAGCCGAGGTTGCCCCGGTTTACCCCGATCACCGCCACGTCGAAGCGCGACAGTACCCGCGCGGCCCCCAGCATGTTGCCGTCACCACCGACCACGATGGCGAGATCCGCCTGCTGGCCCAGTTGCACCAGATCCATCACGTTCTCGTCCATGATGCCGAGGGCGTGGGCCACCCGGCTCTCTACCAGCACCCGAAAACCGCGGGTGGTCAGGTATTGATGCAGGCCGGTCAGGGTCTGGTTGGCCCCTTCGTGGTGGGGCTTGCCAATCAGGGCGATGGTTTTGAACGGAGAATCCATGGTCTGTCGGGTCTGGGATGAGTATTGGGGGGAGTATACCGCGCTTTGGGGGGGATTTGTCTGCTGCCGGCGTGTCCGCTTGCGCCATGGGGCGGGAAAACACCGTAAATTGCCTGTCGCGTCACCTCCTTGGCGATAATGGCGCCCTTTTCCCCTTGAAAGCCGGGGATCCATCCCCATAATAGCGCCAACATAGTCGGCCCGTTGCCGTCCGGTCGCGCAACCGGAGAGCGGGCCCTCATAAGTAACCCGCAATTGGAGATGTCATGAACCACGAAGAACAAAAGGTTGAAGCGATGGAGCAAGTGGAAGCCCAGCCAGTCGAGCCGACCGATGTAGACAGTGAAGTGACAGCCGAGCAGGCCCGCATTGCCGAGCTGGAGGCGCAGCTGGAAGCTGCCCAGCAAGCCTCTGCCGAAGAGCGCGAGCGCGCCATTCGTGCCGTCGCAGAGATGGAGAACCTGCGTCGTCGCGCGGCGCAGGACGTGGAGAAGGCGCACAAGTTCGCGCTGGAGAAGTTCGCCGCCGAGCTCTTGCCGGTGCTGGACAACATGGAACGCGCCATCGAGCTGGCCGACAAGGAAAACGACGCCCTCAAGCCGATGATCGAAGGGGTCGAGCTGACCCTGAAATCCATGCAGAGCGGCGTGGCCAAGTTCGGCCTGGCGGCGCTGGATCCGACCAACCAGCCGTTTGACCCCAACGCCCATCAGGCGATGAGCATGGTGCCGAGTGCCGACGTGGCGCCGAACACCGTCATCGCCGTGATGCAGAAAGGCTACGAGCTGAACGGTCGCGTGATCCGTCCGGCCATGGTCATGGTATCCAAGGCCGTCGACTGAGTCGGTGCTTGATGCCCAGGCCCGCCGCTTGGCGGGCTTTTTGTTGTGTATCCCTGCGGTGCGTCATGGCCCGGCCATGACAAAAGGTGGGGTTTTTGCAGGGCGGGGCTTGAAGTGGCCACTTGCGACCCCATATAGGATGCAAGGCCACGGCGGCACAAAAAATTTGATGCCGGGAGCTTGAAAGCCAGATTGGCAGGCCCCACCTAGCCGTTAACGCATTAAGGCGAGCCCCTCGCCAGTTTATTCAAAGTATTTGGAGATTCGTCAAATGGGTAAAATCATCGGTATTGACCTGGGTACTACCAACTCCTGCGTCGCTATTCTGGATGGCGACCATGCTCGCGTGATCGAGAACGCGGAAGGCGACCGTACTACTCCGTCCATCATTGCCTATGCCGATGACGGCGAAATCCTGGTTGGTCAGCCGGCCAAGCGTCAGGCCATCACCAACCCGAAGAACACGCTGTTCGCCATCAAGCGTCTGATCGGCCGTCGTTTCGAAGATGACGAAGTACAACGTGACCTGAAAATCATGCCGTACGCCATCGCCAAGGCCGACAACGGTGACGCCTGGGTCGAGGTGAAAGGCAAGAAAATGGCACCGCCGCAGATCTCTGCCGAAGTGCTGAAAAAGATGAAGAAGACCGCTGAAGACTACCTGGGCGAGCCGGTCACCGAAGCGGTCATCACTGTACCGGCCTACTTCAACGACGCCCAGCGTCAGGCCACCAAGGATGCCGGTCGCATCGCCGGTCTGGATGTAAAACGCATCATCAACGAACCGACTGCCGCGGCTTTCGCCTACGGCGTCAACAAGGTCAAGGGCGAGCGCAAGGTTGCCGTGTATGACTTAGGGGGCGGTACCTTCGACATCTCCATCATCGAGATCGACGAAGTGGAAGGCGAGACCACCTTCGAAGTACTGGCAACCAACGGTAACACCCACTTGGGTGGTGAAGACTTTGACAACCGCGTCATCAACTACCTGGTTGACGAGTTCAAGCGCGAGCAGGGCATCGACCTGCGCAACGACCAGCTGGCCCTGCAGCGTCTGAAAGATGCCGCCGAGAAGGCCAAGATCGAGCTCTCTTCTGCCCAGCAGACCGACGTCAACCTGCCGTACATCACTGCCGATGCCACCGGTCCGAAGCACATGAACATCAAGGTAACCCGCGCCAAGCTGGAATCCCTGGTGGAAGACATGGTGAAGGACTCTCTGGAGCCGGTTCGTGTCGCCCTGAAAGACTCCGGTCTGGCGGTTGGCGAGATCGACGACGTGATTCTGGTTGGTGGTCAGACCCGTATGCCACTGGTTCAGAAGACAGTTGCCGAGTTCTTCGGCAAAGAGCCGCGCAAAGACGTCAACCCGGACGAAGCCGTGGCCATGGGTGCTGCCATCCAGGGTGCCGTGCTGTCCGGTGACAAGACCGACGTTCTGCTGCTGGACGTGACCCCGCTCTCTCTGGGTATCGAAACCATGGGCAGCGTGATGACTGCGCTGATCGAGAAGAACACCACCATTCCGACCAAGAAGTCCCAGGTGTTCTCCACTGCCGAAGACAACCAGTCTGCCGTGACCATTCACGTGCTGCAGGGTGAGCGCAAGCGCGCCAGCGACAACAAGTCTCTGGGCCAGTTCAACCTGGAAGGCATCCGTCCGGCACCGCGTGGTCTGCCGCAGATCGAAGTGACCTTCGACATCGACGCCAACGGCATCCTGCACGTCTCCGCCAAAGACAAGGAGACCAACAAGGAGCAGAAGATCACCATCCAGGCCTCCTCTGGTCTGTCTGATGACGAGATCGAGCGCATGGTACGTGAAGCCGAAGCCAACGCGGCCGAGGACAAGAAGTTTGAAGAGCTGGTGCAGGCCCGCAACCAGGCTGATGGTCTGGTCCACTCCGTGCGCAAGCAGGTTACCGAAGCCGGTGAAGCCCTGCCTGCCGACGACAAGACCAAGGTCGAAGCTGCACTGAGCGAGCTGGAAACCGCCATCAAGGGCGACGACAAGGCCGTTATCGAGGCCAAGCAGCAGGCACTGCTGGAAGCGTCCCAAAAGCTGATGGAGATTGCCCAGCAGCAGGCTCAGGCGCAAGGCGCCGCCGGTGCTGACGCCGGTCAGTCCTCCTCTTCCGCCAAGGCTGACGACGACGTGGTCGATGCCGAGTTTGAAGAAGTGAAAGACGACAAGAAATAAGCCCGACCCAGATGGGCGAAGTCCGCTTCGCCCATCGGCTCAGAATCTGTTCACGGTCTGTCACGAGAGGCCGTCAGCAAGGTAAAGCGCAGCGCAGGAACCGGAGTGTATGTGAATACATGAGGATTCCGAGCAGCACATGAGCCTTGATCACGGCTTCGTAGTAAGAGTGTGAGCAGATTCGTCAATGAATTTACGGGCGTTGGGTGACCAACGCCCGTCTGCGTAACTGCTGATATAGCAACAGGATAAGTATGTCGAAGCGCGATTTCTACGAAGTGCTGGGGGTATCGAAAGATGCCGACGAGCGCGAGATCAAGAAGGCGTACAAGCGTCTGGCCATGAAGTATCACCCTGACCGCAATCAGGGGGATGCCGGTGCCGAAGAGAAGTTCAAAGAGGTCAAGGAAGCTTACGAGATCCTGACCGATGCCAACCTGCGTGCCCGCTATGACCAGTACGGCCACGCCGGCGTGGATCAGAGCCAGGGTGGCGGTGGCCACGGTGGCTTCGGCGGTGGCGCCGATTTCGGCGACATCTTCGGCGACGTGTTTGGCGATATTTTCGGTGGCAGCCGTGGTGGCGGCCGTCGCGGCCCGGCTCGTGGCTCCGACCTGCGCTACACCATGGAGCTGACCCTGGAAGAGGCGGTACGCGGGGTCTCCAAGGAGATCAAGGTACCGACCCTGGTCCACTGTGAAGTGTGCAACGGCTCGGGAGCCCACACCGGCAGCTCGGCCCAGACCTGCCCGACCTGCCACGGCTCCGGCCAGGTGCAGATGCGTCAGGGCTTCTTCGCGGTGCAGCAACCCTGTCCGCACTGTCACGGCCGCGGCAAGATCATCAAGGATCCGTGCCGCAAGTGCCACGGCGAAGGTCGCTACCAGAAGACTAAAACCCTGTCGGTCAAGATCCCGGCTGGCGTCGACACCGGCGATCGCATCCGCCTCTCCGGCGAAGGGGAAGCGGGGGAGGCCGGCGCACCGGCGGGCGATCTGTACGTACAGGTGCACGTCAAGGAGCACGAGATCTTCGTGCGTGACGGCAACAACCTCTACTGCGAAGTGCCCATCAGCTTTACCGCGGCAGCCCTCGGCGGCGAGATCGAAGTACCGACCCTGGATGGCCGGGTCAAGCTCAAGGTCACCCCTGAGACCCAGACCGGCAAGATGTTCCGCATGCGGGGCAAGGGCGTGAAGTCCGTGCGCTCCGGCCAGGTGGGGGATCTGATGTGCAAGGTGGTGGTGGAGACCCCGGTCAAGCTGACCGAGCAGCAAAAAGAGCTGCTGCGCCAGCTGGACGAATCCTTCAGCGGCGCAGCCGCCAAGACCCACAAGCCGAAATCGGAAGGCTTCTTCGAAGGGGTGAAACGCTTCTTCGACGATCTGACCAGCTGATGTTCGCGACCCTGATATCAAGAGCCGGCCCTGTGCCGGCTCTTTTTTTGCCCCAGCTTTAGCAAGATCCCCGCTTATTGAGTGGATCCCGATGAGGGATCTTCCTCACAACTTCCGCCAATTCCTGCTGTACGAATGTTATCCCGCTCACACTTGAGCTGAAACGGTTTAGCTTGTGTATTGAGTTAGCTAAATTGGTTTAGCTATGCTCTCGTCGTCGATAACAACAGGCCCGACCGGGCGACAGATGACAGGTGAGGACGATGACGATGTGCAAGCACAAGTTGGCGCTGGCGGTAGCGCTGGGATTGGGGATGAGCAGCCCGCTGTGGGCGGCGGATGGCGGTATCGAGGCCCGTCTGGCGGCGCTGGAGGCGCGGGTGCAGGCGGCCGAGGCGCGCGCCACCGCCGCCGAAGCGCGGGCCGATGAGGCCCAGAGCAAGGCAAACGAAGCCCGCGAGACGGCCGTGGTGGCCAAGGCCCAGAGCGAGAAGGTGGACAAGCAGACCGCCGGGGCCCAGGGTTTCGAGTTCCACGGCTATGCCCGCTCGGGCCTGCTGGTCAACGGCAATGGCAACGGCGGTCGCGGCGGCCCCTACATCACCCCGGCCGGCTCGGTGGGTGGCGCCGTGGGTCGCCTTGGCAACGAGGATGACACCTACATGGAGGCCAACCTGCTGAAGACCCAGACCTTCGCCGATGGCAGCTGGGCCCGCTACAAGTTGATGCTGGCGGACGGGGTGGAGACCAGCAACGACTGGACCGCTAGCGATTCCAGTCTCAACACCCGCCAGGTGTTTGCCGAGATAGGCGATCTGGCGAGTTTCGACGGTCCCTTCAAGCATGCTGTGTTGTGGGCGGGCAAGCGCTTTGACCGGGACAACTTCGACATCCACTGGCTCGACTCGGACGTGGTGTTCCTGGCCGGCACTGGCGGCGGCGTCTACGACGTGCAGCTGGCCGACAGCTGGAAGGCGAACTTCTCCCTCTACGGGCGCGACTACGGCGACATCAGTGCGAGCGGTCTCTCCGACATCGAGAGCTACATCCTCACCATGAACAACCGGGTCGGCAACTGGCAGTGGATGGTGAACGGCCTCTCCGCCAAGGACAACGAGGCGCGCATCAACGACGGCGGCGCCGGCAGCGAAGCGGCGAACAAGGGGGCGCATACCCTGCTGGCCTACCACGCCGACAGCTTCTTTGGCATCAACCCCGGCTTCTCCAAGGCGGCCGTGCTGTATGGCCACGGCCTGGGTGCCGAACTCAAGGGGCTGGGTTCCGACAGCGAGCTGCTGGCGGACGCCGATGCGGTGCGGGTCGCCGTGTTTGGCGCCACGGATCTCAGTTCGCGCTGGCGTATCGCCCCGGCCCTGCTGGCCGAGCAGAGCAAGGATCGTTACGTGAAGGGGGACGAGTACCGCTGGGCCACCCTCAACACCCGGTTTGCCCAGGTGCTGAGCCAGAACGTCGAGCTGGTCTACGAGGCCACCTGGCAGTACATGGATCTCGATCCCAAGGGCTACAAGGGGCGTCAGGCGGTGAGCGGCGACTTCACCAAGCTCACCTTCGCCCCCACCTTCAAGGCGCAGACCGCCGGCTTCTTCGAGCGGCCCGAGTTGCGGGTATTCGCCACCTGGATGGACTGGTCCTCCGAGCTCGACAACTACGCCAGCACCGACGCCATGGGCCAGAGCAACTTCACCGCCGGCGGCGAGTGGAACTTCGGCGTGCAGATGGAAACCTGGTTCTAGTTCGTTATCCCGATCACAAAAATGGCAGCCGGCGTCGGGATCTGTTGGTTGGCTAAAACGGTTTAGCTGATAATGCCAGCCAACAAAACAGAGTCCGGGTTTGACAGTCGATCCGATGCAGCAGTGGAGTAGCAAGGTGACGAATCGTGTGTGGGTAATGGGGGATGCGGTGGTGGACTTGATCCCGGAAGGGGAGCAGCACTACCTCAGGTGTCCGGGCGGCGCGCCGGCCAACGTGGCGGTCGGGGTGGCCCGGCTTGGCGGTGAGTCGGCCTTTATCGGCCGGGTCGGCGCCGATCCCTTCGGCCGCTTCATGGCCGATACCCTGGCCAGCGAAGGAGTCGACATCCGTCACTTGATCCAGGATCCGGCCCATAGTACCAGCACGGTGCTGGTGGAGCTCGATGAGGCAGGGGAGCGCAGCTTTACCTTTATGGTGAGGCCCAGCGCGGATCAGTTCCTGACCCCCGCCGATCTGCCGCTCTTCCAGGCCGGGCAGTGGCTGCTGACCTGCTCCATCGCGCTCGCCAACGAGCCGGTACGCAGCAGCTGCCTGCAAGCCATGGCGACCATCAAGGCGGCAGGGGGGCGGGTCTGCTTCGACCCCAATCTGAGGCCCGAGGTGTGGGGCAACCCCGCCGAGATGCTGCCCGTGGTGCGCGAGGCCATTGCGCAGGCGGACGTGGTCAAGCTCTCGCTGGAGGAGCTGCAACTGCTAAGCGGTCTGGACGATCTGGCGGCGGGGCTCGCCACCATTTCAGGCCCGGCCCTGGTGCTGGTGACCCGGGGGGCGGCCGGCGTGGTGGCTCGCCTCGGCGGCGAGCTGCTGGAGTGGGTGGGGCCCAAAGTGACTCCCATCGACACCACGGGGGCGGGGGACGCCTTCGTTGCCGGTCTGCTGGCGGCCTTGGCCGAACGGATCTCGCTGCCCGCTCTGGATGAGTTGCCTGCCATCCTGGCCCGGGCCCACGGCTGCGGGGCGCTGGCCACCACCGCCAAGGGGGCGATGACGGCACTGCCGAGTCGCATCGAACTGGATGCCTTTTTGCGATCGGGTGCAAGCGGTTGTTGATCCGCGGCTAGAACCCCGGGTCAACAGACCCTACTCTCATGTGACAAGGGCCTGCCGATGGCGGGCCATAAGAGGAAGAATATGAATATCAGTGCGATAGCCAAGGATCTGGTGCCCCTGCTCGGGGGCAAGGAGAACATCGTCAGCGCTGCCCACTGCGCCACCCGGCTGCGGCTGGTGCTGGCGGACGACAGCAAGGTGAACAAGGCCGCCATCGACAAGCTGGAGGGGGTCAAGGGATGCTTCAGCAACGCCGGCCAGATCCAGGTGATCTTCGGCACCGGCCTGGTCAACAAGGTCCATGCGGAGTTCGTGGCCCTGACCGGGACCGGTACCGCCAGCAAGGCGGAGCTGACCGACATGGCGGCGGCCAAGCTCAACGTGGCCCAGCGCCTGGCGCGGACCCTCTCCAACATCTTCGTGCCCATCATTCCGGCCATCGTCGCCTCCGGCCTGCTGATGGGGCTGCTCGGCATGGTGCGCACCTATGGCTGGGTCAACGCCGACAGCGCGCTCTTCATCATGCTGGACATGTTCAGCTCGGCGGCCTTCGTCATCCTGCCGATCCTCATCGGGTTCACCGCGGCGCGGGAGTTTGGCGGCAATCCGTACCTCGGGGCGACCCTCGGCGGCATCCTCACCCACCCGGCCCTGACCAACGCCTGGGGGGTGGCCGGTGGCTTCAAGACCATGGACTTCTTCGGGCTGGACGTGGCCATGATCGGCTATCAGGGCACCGTCTTCCCGGTGCTCTTGGCGGTCTGGTTCATGTCCCACCTGGAGAAACAGCTGAGAAGGCGCGTCCCTGACGCCCTGGATCTCATCCTCACGCCGTTCCTGACCATCATCATCACCGGCTTCGTGGCGCTGCTCTTTATCGGCCCGGCAGGTCGGGTATTGGGGGATGGCATCTCGTTCGGCTTGAGCGCCCTCTATGAGCAGGCGGGCTGGCTGGCGGGTCTGGTGTTTGGCGGCACCTATTCGCTGATCGTCATCACCGGCATCCACCACAGCTTCCACGCCATCGAGGCGGGCCTGCTGGCCAACCCGGCCATCGGCGTCAACTTCCTGCTGCCCATCTGGGCCATGGCCAACGTGGCCCAGGGCGGTGCCTGTCTCGCGGTCTACTTCAAGACCCGGGACGTGAAGATCAAGGCCATCACGGTGCCGGCGGCTATGTCCTGCCTGCTCGGCATCACGGAGGCGGCCATCTTCGGGGTCAACCTGCGCTACATCAAACCCTTCCTGGCCGGTCTGTTCGGCGGGGCCTGCGGCGGCGCCTACGTGGTGGCGGCCAAGGTGGGCATGACGGCGGTGGGCCTGACCGGCATCCCGGGCATGGCCATTGTCCAGCCCATGAGCCTCATCCACTACGTCATCGGCCTGGTGATCGCCTTTGGCGCCGCCTTCGCCGCCTCCTACCTGCTCAAGTACAAGGTGGAGTGATGAAGGAAAGCCATCTCCTCAAACAGGTTGTCCGGTCCCTGCTGGCCGGCCAGCTCAAGGCAGCGGCCGATCCCCATCGGCCCCGCTGGCACCTGGCAGCCCCGGTGGGGCTGCTCAACGACCCCAACGGCTTTATCGAGCACGGCGGGCGTTATCACCTCTTCTACCAGTGGAACCCGCTGGGTTGCGCACACGCCAACAAGGGCTGGGGTCACGTTACCTCCACCGATCTGCTGCACTGGCAGCACGAGCTGCCGGCCCTGCTGCCCATCGAGCCCTACGAGCAGAGCGGCTGCTACTCAGGCTCGGCGGTGAGCGACGAGCAGGGGCGCCTGACTCTCATCTACACCGGCAACGTCAAGTACCCGGACGGTAGCCGCACCGCCTACCAGTGCCTGGCGCGGGCCGACGGTATAGGCGGCTTCGAGAAGCTGGGGCCGGTGCTGGACCTGCCCGCAGGCTACAGCGGCCACGTGCGCGACCCCAAGGTGTGGCACGATGGCCGGCAGTGGCTGATGGTGCTGGGGGCCCGCACCCTGGATGACAAGGGGGAAGTGCTGCTCTATCGCGGCGACGCGCTGGATGGTTGGACGCTGGTCGGCCCCATTGCCGGCAGCGGGCGCGGGGGCCTCGGCGAGTTCGGCTATATGTGGGAGTGCCCGGATCTGTTTGCACTTGGTGAGCGCCATGTACTGATCAGCTGCCCTCAGGGCATAGCGCCTCGGGGGGAGGATTATCGCAACCTCTACCAGTGTGGCTGGCTGGCGGGCGACTTCGATGGCACGCACTTCGAGCACGGTGCCTTCCACGAGCTGGACCGAGGCTTCGAGTTTTACGCGCCCCAGACCACCCAGGACAGCCAGGGGCGCCGCCTGCTGTTTGCCTGGCTGGGGCTGCCGGAGGAGAATGAGATGAGCCAGCCGACCCTCGAGCATGGCTGGATCCACCAGATGAGCTGCCCGCGGGAGCTGTTCTGGCAAGGCGACTGGCTCTGCCAGCGGCCGGTGGCGGAGATTTCAGCCCTTAAGGGAGAGCAAACCCGCTTCGAGGGAGCGCCGGACGAGCTGCCTGCCCTGGCCATCGACTCGGCCTGGCTGGACCTGGCCTTGAGCGGGGAGGGGCGCCTCGGGTTCGGCGCCGTGGCTGAGCTGGTGTGGCAGCCGGGGCGTCTTGTCCTGCGCCGGCAGAACTGGCAGAGCGGGGAGTGGGAGGAGCGATCCTGCCCCTGGCTGGGCGGCAAGATCACCGTCTTGTGCGATCGCTCCAGCCTGGAGTGTTTCGTGGATGGCGGTCGCCAGACCCTGTCTACCCGCTACTTCCCCGGTGAAAACCCAATACTTTCCGCACGTTGTGACGGTAACGACAGCAAAATTTGCCTCGATCACTGGCCGCTGGCGGCCTGCCTTGTACAATAGCCCGGTGTCAGTTTGCCGGGAGGTCAGGTGGAGAAGAAGAAACGGATCACGATTGCCCAGATAGCCACGCTCGCGGGGGTCTCCAAGGCCACCGCCAGCCTGGTGCTCAACGGCAAGAGTGCGGAGTACCGCATCGCCGACGACACTCGCAAGCGGATCCAGGCGGTGGCGGACGAGTGCCACTACCAGCCGAGCATCCATGCCCGCTCCCTGCGGGCGGTGCGCAGTTACACCTGGGGACTGGTGATCCCCGACCTCACCAACTTCGGTTTCGCCAGCATCGCCCGCGCCCTCGAGGCCCACTGCCGGGAGGCGGGGATCCAGCTGCTCATCGCCTGCTCCGAGGATGACCCCACCCTGGAGCAACGGGTGGTGGACAACCTCATCAGCCGCCAGGTGGACGGCCTCATCGTCGCCTCCAGCGGCCACAGCGACGACATCTATGCCCGCATCCACGATCGTCTGCCGGTGGTGCAGCTCGACCGTCACATCGGCGAGTCGCGCCTGCCCATGGTGATCTCGGATGCCTGCAAGGCCACCGCCGAGCTGGTGCAGGACATGGCGACCGGCTGCGGGGAGGAGATCTACTACTTCGGCGGCCTGCTGGATCTCTCCCCCAGCCGCCACCGGCTGGCGGGTTACGAGCTGGGGTTGCACCGCGCCGGGCTGGAGGCCACATCAGACCGGGTCCGTCACCGCGACTACCAGCCAAGCTCGGGCTATCAGCTGATGGCCGAGCTGGTGGACGAGCTCGGCGCGCCACCCAAGGGGCTCTTTACCGCCTCCTTCACCCTGCTCGAAGGGGTGCTGCGCTACCTCAACGAGGCGGGGCTGATGGAGACTGGGATGCGCCTGTGCACCTTCGATGACCACGACCTGCTCGACTGCATCCCCATGCGCATCGATTCCGTGGCGCAGGATTGCCCGGCCCTGGCTCGCGCCGCCTTCGAGCTGATGCAACAGCTGATTGCGGGCAATCCCCCCATCCAGACCGCCCAGGTCATCCCCCCCAGGGTGCGCTGGCGCAGCCGCCGCTAACCCGGAAAGATGAAAAAGCCCCGCCAGTGCGGGGCTTTTTGCTGTGGGGCGAGGGCTCGCCTCAATCCGTGGTACTGGCGCGCCAGAACACCTGCTTGATGTGAGGGTGGATGCCGAGTTTCACCATCAGGGCGTCGAGCTCGTCGCCATCGATGGAGGTGGCCAGCAGCACCGCCGAGATCTCCAGATCCCGCTCGCCGAAGGGCTCGATGTCGAGCTCGCTCAGCGGGTAGTTGGCCTGCTCCAGCATCTCTTCCAGCCAGTGCAGCACCTCCTTCTGGTATTCGCGCTGGGTGAGGGCCGTGACGCGGTAGGTCACCTCGGTGTCTGTGTTGTCCACCGGGCGGCGGTTGATCTGGTTCACCAGCGGGCGCAGCAGGGTGTTGGCGGCCAGCACGAACAGGGCGCCGAGGATCGCCTCCATGGCCAGCCCGGCCCCGCTGGCGGCGCCCACCGCCGCCACCCCCCACAGGGTGGCGGCGGTGTTGATGCCGCGGATGTTGCCGGATTCGCGCATGATGACGCCGGCGCCGAGAAAACCGATGCCGGAGACGATGTAGGCCACCACGTGCACCACCCCGTAGGTGCCGCCGTGCAGGTCATAGATGCGTTGGGCCAGGTTGACGAACAGGGCCGCGCCCACCGCTACCAGTACATTGGTGCGCAGGCCCGCGGTACGCTGGCGGTACTGACGCTCCAGCCCCACCAGACTGCCGAGCACGAAGGCGAGCAGCAGGCTGGCCAGGGTGTCGAGCAGGGAAATCATGTCCAATTGTTGCCACATTCTCATGGCGTACTCCTTCTGTTGCAGATGGCCTTCCTGAAGGCGGGCGAGGGTTCCCTTGCCTGATCCCCGTGCGTGAAGGCCATCACCTCATCGAAAAAACGCACGGAAAGCCCGGCCCGGCCATGCAGGATGGCGGGCTGGGCTGCGAAACGGATTGAAAGGGACCAGCATGGCTGGCCCCGGTTATGGCTTGCTCAATTGAGCGCCGGTTCGGGGTCGCGGCGCGGATGCAGCTCCCAGCGAACCGGGTGATGTACCCCCACCTGGTGCACGAACTGCACCAAGTAGCGCCGCTGGGGCGGGGTGCAGTGCAGATTGAGCACCAGCTCCCGCCCGCCGCTGCGACCGGGTCGCAGGGACTGCAAGGGGTGCAGGCCCGCCGGTTGCAGGGTGTGGTTCACCAGATCCAGCACCTGCTCCATGTCGGCCCGATCCTCGCAACGGATCTGCAGCCGGTAGTGGTGCTGGCGCTCCTTGCCACGCAGCCAGAGCGGCAACATGCCGCGACCCAGTCTGCTCAGCAGGGGGTGAGTCCGGTTGGTTACGGACAGGGTTGAAATAAAACGCATAGCAGCCTCCTTGTGGGAAGCAGAAACTATGCAGGCATGGCGGCCATGGCTTTTGGCCAATGGTCACCAGACGTCAAGTGTAAAAAGAGAAGAGGGGAGTGGATTTCCGCTTCTCGCAGGGCTGCGAGCATGCGGCAGAGGATGACCTGCGGCTAGCTCGCGACCCGGGGACCGACGACGAGGGTCGGTCTACAACTGTCACTTGATGAGTTGCCCACTGATGGTCTCCGCTGTTGATGGACGGCCTGATGGTACTCATCCAGAGCGGTGGGGTAAAGCCTCATCGCCCATTTAGCAACATTTAGATACAAGTTCGTCAATAGTCGGGGCCGGCTGGCTACCTCTGTGGCCATTAAGAGGGCGGCGAGATGCCCCGCCCCCTCATCCCGCCCCAGATGGCAGGTTTTTCTCTACCTTGGCGCGCCGCTATTTCAGCCCCAGCCGTTTGAGGATCATTGCGGCCGGGCAGAAGCCGGTGAAGGCGCTCTGGATCAGGTTGACCCCGACAAAGACGCTCAGCCAGACAAAGCCCGGGTGCACCCAAGCGGTGAGCAGCAGCGACAGCAACAACATGCAGCCCGCGACCACTCTTACTCCGTTTTCTACTGTCATGACCTTCTCCTTAGTTAATTTAGATATTGCTAATTTAGTGTCGCTTTATACAATAGAACCAAATATCAGTAATTGCTAATTTACTCCCATGAGCCAATTCGACGAGATGAACAGACACGCGACGGCCGCCGCCTCCCTGCTCAAGGCGCTGGCTCATCCCGAGCGGTTGCTGGTGCTCTGTCAGCTGGTGGAGGGGGAGAAGGGAGTCGGGGAGCTGCTGGCCCGCAGCCAGCTCGGCCAGTCGGCCTTCTCCCAGCAACTGTCGGTATTGAAGCGCCAGGGGCTTGTCCGCTCGCGCAAGGTCTCCCAGCAGATCTACTACTCGCTGGTGAGCGAGGCGGCCGCCGATGTGCTGGCGGCGCTGCAAACCCATTTTTGTCACTCAGAAAATAAGGAATCTTGATGATGGAAAGCCAATGGCTGCTCTCCCTGGGGGGCGGCATGCTGGTGGGGCTCGCGGCCCTGATCCTGATGCTGTGCAACGGCCGGGTGGCCGGGATCAGCGGCATTCTGGCCGGTGCGCTGCAACACAGGGCGCCGTGGCGACTGCTCTTCCTGCTGGGGTTGGGAGCGGGAGCCTGGTTGGCACTGACGCTGGGTTGGGCCAGCATGCCTGCATTCACCGCGCTGCCCGCCTGGCCGCTGGTGCTGCTGGCCGGTCTGCTGGTGGGCATCGGCACGCGTTTTGGCAATGGCTGTACCAGCGGCCACGGCATCTGTGGCATGGGGCGGCTCTCCGTGCGCTCCATAGTGGCGACCCTCACCTTCATGGCAACCGGTGTGCTGACCGTGTTTCTGACTCATCATCTCTTCTAGGAGGCTATTGCGATGACCTTGTTGACAAGTCTGCTCGCCGGTTTGCTGTTTGGTCTGGGTCTGGCCATCTCAGGCATGATAGACCCCGCCCGGGTCACCGGTTTTCTCGATCTGGCCGGCGCCTGGGATCCCAGCCTGGGGTTCGTGATGGGGGGCGCCCTGCTGGTCTTCATGCCGGGTTATTTCTTGCTGGTGAAGCCGCGGCGCCTGAGCCTGCTGGGAGAGCCCATGGCTGTGGTGCCAGCCCCCAAGCTGGATCGCCGCCTCATCGGGGGATCTGCCCTGTTCGGCATAGGTTGGGGATTGGTCGGTATCTGCCCGGGGCCTGCCTTGAGTCTCATTTCCAGCGGCCAGCCCATGATATTGTTGTTCGTAGCCGCCATGGTGGCCGGGATCTTGCTGGTTGATCGGGTCCTGGTGAAGGTGCGGGAGAAGCGCTGCCACGCCCGCTCCGCCTGAATGGATTGCCCCGCTGCCGGGGAAGGAGGACTATCATGGAACCGATCCGCTTGCCGGGGGCCATTCTGCTGGCCGTGACATCTGCGCTTGTCTCTCCCATGACGCTGTCGACGGCATGGTCTGCCGAGACGAATGGCGAGGCGGCCCTGATTCTGGCTCCCCGTCAGGTGACTGACTGGCTCACCCTGGATGGCACCGTCAGTGCCATCCATCAGGGGACGGTGGCGGCCCAGACTGGCGGTCGGGTCTCCCGCATGCTGGTGGATGTGAACGATGAGGTGGTGGCCGGGCAACCCCTGCTGGAGATCAGCGGCAAGGAGCAGTTTGCCGCCGTGACCGGCGCCGAGGCGCGACTGGCCCGGGCTCAGGCCCAGCAGGTGGAAGCCGAGCGCCAGCTCGCCCGCTTCCAGGCGCTGATAGCCAAGGGGGTGATCACCCGCGCCCAGCTCGACAGCGCCCTGGCGAGCGACAGATCTGCCCGCGCCGAGGTGAACGCCGCCGAGGCCGCCCTCACCCAGGCTCGGGAGGCCTACGGCTATACCCGCATCCTCGCCCCCTACGCCGGGGTGGTCACCAAGCGGCTGGTGGAGCTGGGGGAGACGGTGGCCCCCGGCACCCCGCTGCTCTCGGGCTTCTCCCTCGATGCCCTGCGGGTAGAGGTGGAGCTGCCCCAGTCCGCGCTGGCCCTCGCCGGCCAGCCGTCGGATGCGCAGGTGTTGCTGCCGGATGGCAAGGCCGTTACCCCCCTCAAACTGACCCGCTTCAACTATGCCGACAGCCAGAGCCACGCCTTTCGGTTGCGCCTCGATCTGCCGCCGAGCACAGCGGGGGTACTGCCCGGTATGTGGCTCAAGGTGCAGCTCAAACAGGGCGAGCGTCAGCTGCTGCAGGTGCCGGAGCAGGCCCTGCTCAGGCAGGGTGAGTTCAGCGGTCTCTACCTGAAGGAGGGGGATAGCTGGGTGCTGACGCCGGTGCGGGTCGGCCATTGCCAGGCAGGGCAGTGCGAGCTCCTGGCGGGCGTCCAGAGCGGTGATCGGGTGGCTCCGGATGGCTGGGCGCGCCAGCAGGCGGTGGCCCATGAGTAACGACGCTCACGACAGCAAGAACAAACTGGGGCCAGCCGGCCGGTTGGCGGCCCTGTTTCAGGGCTCGGCCATCACCCCGCTGCTGGCGCTGGTGGGGCTCTTGCTCGGCCTCTTTGCGGTGCTGGTGACCCCCAAGGAGGAGGAGCCGCAGATCGATGTCACCTTCGCCGACGTCTATATCCCCTTTCCGGGGGCCAGCCCCGCCGAGGTCGAATCCCTCGTCACCACTCCCGCCGAACAGGTTATTTCCCAGATCAAGGGGATAGACACCCTCTACTCCTTCTCTCGCCCGGACGGCGCCCTGCTGGTGGTGGTGTTCAAGGTGGGGGTGAGCCGCGAGCAGGCCATCGTCGATCTCAACAACCAGCTCGACTCGAACCGGGACTGGCTGCCCCAGGGGCTTGGCGTCGGCCAGCCGCTGGTCAAACCCAGGGGGATCGACGATGTGCCCATCGTCAGCCTGACGCTCTGGAGCAAGCAGCTGGGGGCCGCCGAGCTGACCCGGGTCGCCCACGAGCTGGAGACCGAGCTCAAGCGCCTGCCCGGTACCCGCGATATCTACAGCCTGGGCAGCCAGCGCGCCGTGCTGCGGGTGATGCCGGATCCGGCGGCCCTCAGCGCCCATGGCATCAGCTGGGGCGAGCTGAACCAACGTCTCGCCGTCGCCAATCAGGTGGGCAGCGAGCAGGCCGTGGTGCAGGACAATCGGGAGATCAAGGTGCAGGTGGGGCAGTTCCTGCAAAGCGAGCAGGAGGCCCGCGAGCTGGTGGTGGGGCTGCAGGGCGGCAAGCCGGTCTACCTCGGCGAGGTGGCCCAGGTGTCCCTTGGGGAGGAGACCCCGGTGCAGCGCAGCTGGATGGGGCAGGGGGAGCAGAGCCATCCGGCGGTGACCCTGGCCATCGGCAAACAGCCCGGGCAGAACGCGGTAGAGGTGGCCAAGCGGGTGGAAGCCCGGGTCGAGAGCCTCAAGAATCGGCTCATCCCGGCCGGGGTCGAGGTGACGGTGACCCGGGACTATGGCGTCACCGCCGAGACCAAATCCAACACCCTCATCGGCAAGCTCATCTTCGCCACCACGGCGGTGGTGCTGCTGGTGCTGGTGAGCATGGGGTGGCGCGAGGCGCTGGTGGTGGGCATCGCCATCGTCATCACCCTGGCACTGACCCTCTTTGCCAGCTGGGCGTGGGGCTTTACCCTCAACCGGGTGTCGCTGTTTGCCCTTATCTTCTCCATCGGCATCCTGGTGGATGACGCCATCGTGGTGGTGGAGAACATCCACCGCCATCGCGGCCTGGGCAAGGGATCCCTCAGGGACCTTATTCCGGGCGCGGTGGACGAGGTAGGGGGGCCGACCATTCTCGCCACCCTGACCGTGATCGCGGCCCTGCTGCCGATGGCCTTTGTCAGCGGCCTGATGGGCCCCTACATGAGCCCCATTCCCATCAATGCCAGCATGGGGATGCTTATTTCCCTGCTGGTGGCCTTTATCTTCTCCCCCTGGCTGGCCAATCACCTGCTCAAGAGCGAGGGACATGCAGCCCATGGCGAGGCCAGGGCCGGCCTCTTTCACCGGCTGATGACCCCCTTCATGATGGGGGACGGCGCCAGGAGCGCGAGACGCAAGCTCTGGCTGGTCATCCTGCTGCTGGTGGCGGGCGCCGCCGCCATGCCCATGGTGCAGTGGGTGGTGCTCAAGATGCTCCCCTTCGACAACAAGTCGGAATTCCAGCTGGTGCTCGACATGCCGGAGGGGGCGACCCTGGAGCAGACCGAGCGCACCCTGCTGGCGCTGGGGCGAGAGCTTGCCAGGGTGCCCGAGGTGAAGGATTACCAGATCTACGCCGGCAGCGCCGCCCCCATCAACTTCAACGGGTTGGTGCGCCACTACTTCATCCGCAGCGGCGCCAACGTGGGGGATATCCAGGTCAATCTGCTGAACAAGCATGAACGGGATCGCAGCAGCCACCAGATTGCCCAGTCGGTGCGGGCGCCGCTGCAGGCCATCGCATCCGCAGCTGGCGGCAACCTCAAAGTGGTGGAGGTGCCCCCCGGCCCGCCGGTCTGGTCACCCATCGTCGCCGAGGTGTATGGCCCCACTCCGGATCAGCGTGAGGCGGCGGCCCGCGCCGTAGAGGCCCGCTTCGTGGCGACGGCGGATCTGGTGGATGTGGATATCTATCTGACCGACCCCCAGCCCAAGTGGCGGCTGGTGGTGGATCGCAGCAAGGCGGCTCGTTTCGGGGTTGATCTCGGCGATCTGGTGGCCACCCTCAACGGCGGCGTCGGCTATCAGGATGCCAGCTGGCTGCATGGTCAGGGCGCCAAGTACCCGGTACCGATCCGTGTCGAGCTCGCCCCCGGCGACAAGCGGGATCTGGCCGGCATCCTGGCGCTCAAGGTGCGCAGCCAGAGCGGCCAGCTCATCCGGGTATCCGAGCTGGTGAGCCGCCGTGACGAGGTTGCGCCCAGCTATATCATGCACAAGAACATGCGGCCCATGGTGATGGTGGTGGCCGACATGGGGGGCCATGCCGACAGCCCGCTCTACGGCATGTTTGCCGCCGGAGCCGACATCTCGCTGCCCCAGTATTACGTGCAGCAGCCGGATAAATTGGGGGAGGTGGCGCTGTTGTGGGACGGGGAGTGGAAGATCACTTACGAGACCTTCCGCGACATGGGCATTGCCTACGGAGTGGGGATGATCCTCATCTACCTGCTGGTGGTGGCCCAGTTCCGCTCCTATCTGGTGCCGCTCATCATCATGGCGCCCATCCCGCTCACCCTGATCGGGGTGATGCCGGGCCACGCCCTGCTGGGGGCCCAGTTTACCGCCACCTCGATGATTGGCATGATAGCGCTGGCCGGGATCATAGTGCGCAACAGCATACTGCTGGTGGATTTCATCGAGCAGCAGCGCAGCGCCGGCGTGGCGTTCGAGCAGGCGGTGATCGGCGCCGCTCAGGTGCGGGCCAAGCCCATCCTGCTGACGGCGCTGGCGGCCATGATCGGTGCCCTGTTCATCCTCGATGACCCCATCTTCAACGGCCTGGCCATCAGCCTCATCTTCGGCATTCTGGTCTCCACCTTGCTCACCCTGGTGGTGATCCCGCTGCTCTACTACAGCCTGATGTCGCGCCGGGCGGAGGGGGGCGCGGCAGATGTGCCAGGCGCACAATGACAGAAGGGCCACCCGGGTGGCCCTTCTCGTTTCACACGTTCAGGGAGGAGATATGCCGGCTGGCGGGGCTCAGCGCCCCTTCATCAGCGGGAAGTAGCGCCGGTCGGCCTGGCTCATATGGCCGACCACCAGCTCCTGAATGATGAAGTTGAGCAACTCGTCGTTGCCAAGGGTACCCGCCCTGGCGGCGGTCATCAGCTGGTCAGCCTTTTGCAGCAGCAGCTGGTGGTCTTGCTGGTGGCTGGTGAACTCGGGGTAACCCAGCTCGGCCAGCACCTGCTCTTCGAAGGTGAAGTGGTGGCGTGCCACGTCGAACAGATTCTCCATGCACTCCAGGAACAGGGCGGGGTGCTCCTGGTGATCCTTCATGTGCTCCAGCAGCCGGTTGGTCAGCACGAACAGCTGGCGATGCTCGGCATCGATGCGCGGGTGGCCGCACTCGTGGCTGCTCTGCCACACCAGCGAGCCCTGTTCCGGATCCAGTCCGGCGGTATAGAGGCAGACCCGGCCGCGCCCTCGTCCCTTGGCCTGATACATGGCCTGATCGGCGTGGTGCATCAGGGTCTTGGGGTCGGTGCCGTGCTCCGGGTAGAGGGCCACCCCTATGCTGCTGGAGATGCGCAGCTCCTGCTCCTCGTCGATGCGAAACGGGTGGCGCAGGCGCTGGTGCAGGTGATCGGCCACCGTCAGCGCCTCGTCACCGGTATCGGGCAGCAGGATCACGAACTCGTCCCCACCCAAGCGGGCCACCAGATCCCGCTCCCGCACGCAGTGGCGCATCCGCTCGGCCACCATGTTGAGCAGCACGTCACCTGTCTCGTGGCCGAAGGTGTCGTTGATCGGCTTGAAGTGGTCGAGATCGATGAACAGCAGGGCGAGCTGGGCCACCTTGCCCTCCATGACCTCCTTCAGCCGTTGCTGCAGCAGGCGGCGGTTGGGCAGGTTGGTGAGCGGGTCGTAGAAGGCGAGCCGGCGCATCATCTCCTCCCTGGCGGCCCGCTCGGTGATGTCGCGGGTGACCCCCAGGATCGCATCGGGCTGGCCCTGCTCGTTGCCGTGGAGGGTGGTGATGGTCTCGGTGGCCACCAGATGTCCCTCCTTGTGACGCAGCTGGGTACGAATGACGCAGCGGGTCTGCTCGTGATCGCCGCGTTGCCAGGCGGCGAGGGAGCCGCTCAGCTCGGCGCGCAGCTGCTTTCTGGATGTCTCCGGAATAAGCTGCCTGAGGGGGAGGGTGAGCACATCGGTGGGGTCGTAACCGCTGAGCGGCTGGATGGCGGGGCTGACATAGCGAAAGCGCAGGGTGGTGGTGTCCATGGTCCAGATGACGTCGGCACTGTTCTCCGCCACGAAGCGGTAGTGCTGCTCGCTCTGGGCCAGCTCGCGGGTCAGTCGCTGTCGGCCGCGCGCCTCCTGGCGCAGGCGCAGATAGAGGTAGCAGAAGATGCCGAGCAGGGTCAGCAGGGAGAGGGTGATCAGCATGGCCACCGCCACGCTCTTGTCGAGCAGCTGGCGCTGCTGGCGGATCCGCTCCCTATCCGGGTTGTAGAGGAAGTGCTCCAGATCGGGCAGGGCCGACAGCAGGCCGGCCTCGAGGTAGTTCCTGGCGATCTGCTGCCAGCGCTCCGGCTGCATGTAGCCGGGCTCGACCAGATCGGGCTGCATCAGCTCCCGGGTGGTGTCGGCCTCGAACTGCAGCAGATCACGGCCGGCGCCGCTCGGGTACTTGGTCACGATCCAGTCGATCATCTCGGCCGGGTTGTCCATGGCGTAGCGCCACCCCTTGAGGGTCGCCTGCTGGAAGGCATAGACCCGCTCCGGCCGGCTGTTCAGCTCGCGCTCCGAGGTGAACAGGTTGTCACCATAGAAGTCGAAGTCGATGCTGCGGGGGGAGAACACCCTGTAGGGGATGCCCATCTTGGTTAGGTAGAAGGGCTCCGTCGTGCTGTAGGCGCTGATGGCATCCGTCTTGCCCGCCAGCAATGCCTTCAAGCCCTGCCGGTAGGGCTGCTTTATCCAGCTCTCCGGTGGCGTGTGGCGGTTGAGGTAGATCTGCAGCTCCTGGGAGCCGGGCTCCAGCATCAGCCGCTTGCCCGCCAGATCCGCCGGCTGGCGAATGTCGGGTCGCTCCAGGGTGAGCAGCACCAGTGGCGAGTGCTGCAACATGGAGGCCAGCACCACGATGGGCTGGCCGCTGGCGCGGGCCAGCAGCAGATCGCTGCCGCTGATCCCGAACTGGGCATTGCCCGACATCACCTCGTTGACCACATCGGTGCCGGTCATGGCGGGTCGCAGCGTGACATCCAGACCGGCGGCTCGATAGAAACCCTTGGCCTGGGCCGCGTAATAGCCGGCAAACTGGAACTGGTGTTGCCAGGGCAACTGCACTGTCACCTTGTCAATCACCGCCTTCGACGGCGGTGAAAAAAAGGCGCAAAACATCGCCGAGCCAAGCATTGGCAGGTACCAGAGCAGGCGATGAAGGGAGGAATTTACGACGCTCATACTCATTCCTCTCGGGAGACGATGGTCCGTCCTAGAGTCAAACAATTCCTTGTTGCCCGCAAGGGGGCGAAAGGGCGCTATAACAGGGGATGCGTAACAGAAAAAATGATTTCTGTGTCATTCATCACATTTGGCCTTCCTGCTCGTTATTTTTGGCAATTAAGCGAAGAATTACGGAGCCATATGACCTATAAAAATGGTCGCATTTTAGTCGTATTTGATTGTCGATTACCTCAATAAGCGCGAGTGTTTGGGCTCTTTTTAGCGCAATGCGTCAGTCTGTGTCGCCGTATCACGGGATACTTTCAACTTGCTGTCGAAATGTGTCGAAACTGCGATTATTGCGTTATGAGTCAATTATTGGCGGGAGGGGGAAGCGGATCCTTGCTGCCCGGGTGGTATGATAGCGGTTCTCCCATCCCGATGAGGCCTTCTCATGTCCCGATTGCGTCTGTTGTTGTCCGACTCCCACGATCCTTTGTTCAATCTGGCGGTGGAAGAGTGCATTTTTCGCCAGATGGACCCGCACCAGCGGGTGCTGTTTCTGTGGCGCAACGCCAATACCGTGGTAATGTAATGCATATCAAACACGCCATTGGTGATTGTCATGGCCTACATAAAAACACACATATATACCCGTATATCAAAGACTTCCCAGCAAGAGGGCTGCGGGCTAGATGAGCAGTTAGCCCGCATTGAGGCATACATTCAGGACAAGCCCCAGCAATTCCAAGGTGAACCCCAGTATTGGCAAGACATAGGTCTATCAGCCTTCAAGAACAAGAACATTGTTGATGGGCAACTTGGGGAATTCATCAAACTAGTGGTCGAGGGAAAGATAGGTAAGGGTCATGCTATTGTGATCTATTCACTGGATCGCCTTTCTCGTCGTTCTGGTTGGGATGATTCATCGATTCAAAAGATAGTGAATGCAGGTGTAGACATTCATGATGTCTCCGCAAATATTGTTTTGAGAAGTGATGATTCCTTCAGTCAAATTCTAATGCTACTGATTGTCTCTCGGGGTAACAACGAATCACAGATCAAGTCTGAACGTTCAACAGCAGGATGGGCGGCGAGACTTCGAGATACATTAGAGAATGGGAAAGTCTTTACTAAGAAACTTCCATTTTGGCTTAGTGCAGATAAAAACAGTAACTATGTAGTTATTCCTGATCAAGTTGAGATAATCAACAATATCTTTAAAGAATACACCAACGGCCTAAGTTGTCCCATGATTGCAAGAAAGCTCAATGAGGAAGGTGTAAAGACTTCTACAGGTTCTTTATGGCGATCAACAACTATCTCAAAACTAATAAAAGATGAACGGCTAATGGGTAGCTTTAGAAGGGCAGCCGATAAATCACTAATACCGAATGTGTTTCCTGTTGTTGTTGATGAAGAACTTTTTACAATAGCCAATAGAATAATACAGGCGAATGCAGCAGGTATTAAGGGAAGACCAAGAGAGAACAACAAAACCAGAGAGATTAACAATATCATTACTGGATTTGTACGTTGTGGTAAGTGTAACTCAAAGGTAACAACCTCAAAGAATTCAAGAGGAGTAAGGTATGTTGTGTGCCTTAATCGTCGTAATCATGAAGTTTGCGGACAGAAAAGTATTAGGTTGTCAGAGCTAGAAAGGGTTGTTACTGCCTACGCCAAGCAACTTGATATGAGTAAGATATTCTCATATGAAGAAGTAGATACTTCCCTTGAGACCAAATTACAAAGTGAATTGCAAGGTTTAGAGGTAGATGAAAAGAACTGCATTGCAAAGATTGAGCAACGCAAAAAGGAAAAAAAAACTTACTTGGCACTGGCTGATGCCCTAACAGACATTCAAGATCGGATTGAAGAGGTACGAAAGGAACTGCAAGAGGTTAGTGTAAATGAACCCCTTGTGGCGATAGAGAACTATAACATTAATGACTTACTAGACCCAACCAAGAAAGAACTAAGAATGAGTTTGAGAAAATACTTAGTTCAGGTATTGGATAAGGTTATATTCAGAAGTATTGATGATAACATTCTAATCGAAGTTGTTTATAACAAGGATGTGTTTAGGCATGTCTTGATCACTGACTCTAAAGTTAGCACTGTATTGCATGAGATAAGCATAGTAAAAGAAGATGGATTGATTAAGTACAGTACTAAGGGCTTCTCAATCATTGAAGATGAAGAGGCAGGAACTTGTACTTTCAAGGGGCTTGATTCTGTGAGTGTTGAGGATTATTTCTTACTTGCAACCTATATGGATGGGGTAGAGGGGAAACGATGGATTATCGATTGCATGAATGATCCATTGAATGTTGAAGCAGTACTAGAAAACTAAAAAGTGGAGAGTATAGGGAAGGAATATCAAATCGGGATGCCAGAAAGACAAAGTAATGGTGTCTATCTGATTGGTGATGTCATGTGGTACAGTGTTTGGTCATTTAAGAAAGAGCACGGGATCATACCAAACAACAACGATGCAAATCTTTTGGATGCAATTAGCATATCAAGGATTTTCAATGATGATCACATAACAGTCATTCCCAAGATAGGGGAATATAGAACTGTCAGAGGTTTCAGGGCAAAGGACTTGAAAGAGTTTTACAAGATACAAGGATAGTTTAAATGCAGAAGATTCATGATGGAGCCTACGCTTCTGATTCGGGATTGTGGTTAACGGTTCAAGCATTCTTATCCATTTATGGAAATGATATTAGCTATGAAGCCACAGAAGAAGAAATAGAGGAGCGTTTTCCATTTGTTGTTATGGATGGAGTTAAGCACTTTCAGGAAGGGGCTTTAATCATGTCGTTTGATGTTGATGAATCTCTGATGGGTTCTTACTACTAAAATAAAAAGGCACCATCAGGTGCCTTTGTTTTATGCATATTCTCTAATGTTAGTAAGACGCACTAGACTGATGCTCAGTTCATTCAAAATCAGGTTCAACTTAACTAACTGTCCATCGGTTTTATTTTGTGATAAGGAGGGAATAAGAGTTATTTTGTCAAGAAATAAAGACAGGGAAGCGAGTTACCAAAGAATCAAACTGGCGTGTGTATCAGAGCAGCAATGCAGAGGTTCAGGGATGGCCTACAGGCGATTGTGAATGCGTGGTGTTGTGGTTATGTGGGACGAAGTACGAGCTTGGATACCGTGAGATAGAGAACCTTGTTCAGTCCCACGGATTACGGGATCCGAAGTGCCTCAATCAGATGATGGGATCAGCCAGGATAGGGAGGTGCCCCAGCTCGTTCAGGCTGCTATGATGGCAGCATTTGGGACTGGAGAGATTAGATTATGCTTCCATCATCAGCAATTGTAATTGGCTCATATGTTTTAGAATTTTTAGATGCAGCTTATGATCCATGGTTCTTTCTACAAGAAGAATGGGATCGGCGAGTTTACTATGAAGAAACTATAGGTAGTGATTCTAGAGATTTCATTGGTTATGAGTCTACTGCAAAAAAAATTCGTCATCGTCTCTTTTTGGCTGGCTATGATGATAAGTCTCTTGAACATGATTTCAACAATACAAAAAAAATATGGATTGATGATATCGAAGAGCAACTCGCATACTACCATCAAAAGAGTGTATCACCGTTTGCTAGAGGTAAATATCTTCGTAACCTTGTTGATGATATAAAACGCTCTCTAGAAGTTATTCGTGCAGCAAGTTTAGATGATTACAAAAAGGTTTTCTATTTCATATTCTTGAGAGATAGTGAGAAGAAAGATATTGTTACGCGGGATGTAAACTTAGAACTATATGAGATAATAAAAGATGGGATCCAAAGTTTAGTATCAGAACAAAATGCAGGGTATGCAAATTATGATTTCCCTTGCATGAGGAAAGAATCTATAGCACTTCTGTTATTAGACATATGCAATGAAGATGATAAATGCATTCTGGACTTGACTGCTTTGGTTAGAGACGGGTGGGTAGATGATTCATATATAGTATCATCATCATTAAACTCTAAGTTCTATGATAACTTTATAGTTACGCTCTGTAAATTAGGACTTCTAAATGAAGAGAGGGAAAATCAAATACTTCAACGTATGATTTACTCAAACGTGATCACAGCAATGGAATCATACTTGTCTGATACAATAAAACGCACAGTTCTAAGTAGAAAAGCGATTAAGATTAGGTTCATTGAAAAACATAAGGCATTTTCAGAAAAAATAAAGATAAATGAGATATTTGAGTACATAGATAAGATTGATAAAATAATTTCTGATGAAATTGAGAAGATTTCATTCCATAATGTTGTGACAGTAAAAAACCTATATATAGATGTTCTCGACTGTGATTTTAATCATATAGATGTTTCACGCTTGATTGATTATGTCTCAATTCGTCATGACATTGTTCATCGAAACGGAATGAAAACCAATGGTGATATTATTTATCTTTCACAAGATGATGTAACAGTAATGATGGATTTTGTTCAATTATTTATAGATGGTATAGAAACCAAAATGGCCAGTAGTCGTATTGACAGTAAGCTGGACTGAATAAAATGCCATATCAGTACTGATGTTGTATCTTCCGATGGAATAACATCAGTACTATAGTAAAATTCATTGAAAGTAAGTGATAGTGAGGTGTGCAAGCGATTTATATAATTCAAGCAATTAACGTATAGACTTCCATTAGTAAATGTAGAATGTAATGAATAGTATTTTTTAATGTTTATGAAATTTCCACAAAAATGACGTAAGCTGGTATCCTTTTAGGTTCATGTCTCGTTGACGGAGCTAGGTAGTTATCAGTGATTTTATGTTCCCATCTTTTCTTTAATCTAGCACCTGAAGAAAAAAGAACTTCTTTCTCATTAACAGAGTCTTCTATTTCTGGATAAACAAAAACGGGTGTGCTAGATTCAACAACCATTAGAACAAATAGATCTATTCTACCCGCATCAAAAGCTTTATTATTATGCTCTGCATTCCTCAAAGCGACTTGTGGGCAAAATGACGTTGATAATGGTCTTTGAGTTATGATTGATTCTCTATTTTTGTCCCATATACCACCATGGTAAAGATATTGGTGTTTTGATAGGCACATATTAATGTCTAATATTGCCCCGTGTAAATCCAAAAAGCTTACACTATTTGGTGCTAACTTATATTTAATGAATATCTCAGGGATTTCTTTAGGCATGAGAGATAGCATTGTTTGGAAGTTTCTATCATTATCTAGTGATTCTTCTATATGGTTTCCTAAACAATTATCTGCACCAACTTTACACATGTGCATGGCAGCGGTGTATGGGTTTGATAAAGTAAAAACCAATTCTTTACGTTCATTATCTATATAATTTCCTGCTGGAAAGTTGCGAGACATCATCTCTTGGAGTGTTAATCTAACATATCTGTATTTTTTATATGTTCTATGGAAAACATTAACAAGTGGTAGGTTCAAAGTTCGTCCTTGAAAATAAATGCAATACATTTAACATCATTATGTTATCACTCTAAAAATGGTCCGTAAATAAAAAATTGTGAGTAAGCAACTAGTATTGGGGGCACCCCATGTAACACGTAATCAGGACATGGCCCTTTTGTCAGGGAGGTTTTATCAAGTGGGGAGACAGTTTTTCAACCACTTTAGGAATACCGCCTAGTACTATAGTGTCTCTACATCGTATTAGGTACGATATTTAGCTACAAATTTCTAGTTAGTGATTTGACTTCTCAATAATTTATAATGAGATCTCGGGAGGAGGTAGAATTACAGGGTTGCAGATGAAAATATGGATGAGCCTAGCTAGGTTCTTTTTTAAAGAACAGTACCCTTTTGGATCATCCGATGTATGAGTTACTTCCGTGATGCCTTCCTAAGATGCATCACTACACGGGATCTAGGGCCTCCGATTGGCCTGATCGCCCATTCGTCGTGTTCAGTAGCACTGACAATATCAAGGGCAAGAATTATCCTGCTTTCTTGTTTGGATTCATTGGATTCATTGGATTCATTGGATTTACATTTGTTTGAAAAAGCCACACTTATTTAAGTAATGAAAATGAAAAGGCCGTCACTGCTTGCAGTAGGCTCTTTTCCCCATGTAGTCACGAGTCCACGAGTGACTGCTGGTGTACATATGTATAAGTAGGTATCTGTAGCATTTCTGTATTAAAAAATGTACTGCTATAGAAAGTCGGCAGTAGTCAAGCGAACTCGCTGCACTCGTTACTCATGACTACATGAGAAGAACTCCTTACCGCAAGCGGTAGCGGCGTTCTTCATCGCCTTTTGATTGATCAGAACTCAAAAGGTGGGAATAATTCCCTATAATATATAAGGTATTAAATCCCACTCTTTCCTCGTATCCACTACGCAGCCTTCCTCAGTCCGGCTGTAGACTGGTGCTTCTCGTATCTCTCCATGAAGATCTCCCGTTCCCAGTCAGAACAGCTAGCATTGGCCCTCTTGAACATCCACTCCCTGAACTCCTCCAAACCTGGGTTCTTTTGGAGCTTCCTTCTACAGCGTTCAGAAGCGGCGGAATCCAGCTTGAACTGCTTAACAGGTGCACCGACAGGTTTCTTGATGGGATTATCTGACGGGAGTTGTAGGTCAATGTGCTTGATGCTTGTCCCCAGAGCTTCTGCTTGCTCGCGGTCGAGAACATAGACGCGTTGGATTTGGGTTGAACTGTAATCCCTACTACACCCCCTCAGTACGAATTGGTGCATAGCCTCGTGTTCCCTAGAGCTAATGAACTCGCCATAGATAATGCCGAATAAATGTTCAATGTGTGCAGCCTCGCTGGGGCTTGGTTTGAGCGTGGCTAACCAAACACAAGTCTCGTACGCCCTAAAATCGTTCAAGCCACGGGCTTCTACACTGATTTTGTGTCCTGGCAGCTCATATGCCTCCCCGCGAGCGTTCTTACGTTTGTCGTCAGAGTTGTTGTGGGTGTAGTAGTAATCAGTACCTAAATTAGTGCGTAAGTAGTCATAAATTTTGGTTAAGCACTCATTGCTATCATTCTTCCAGGTCGTTGATGCTCGTGTGTGCTCCAGAAAGTAGAAGATTTCTAGGCGATCATCCAAAGGGACAGTTCTTTCTTGTACATAGGGTAGTGTGATTTGTCTGAATAAGTGCTTGTGTGCCTTGTAGATCATGGAGTTAGTGAAGTTCGCTCCAATGAAGGTCATATCTAGGTCAGCATCTATGTACTTCTGCAAATCTCGCCAAGCAGTGATGTTCAATTGGGACTTTGAACTGTCATAAAACCAGCTCGAATCCATGAAGAACTGGTCATTATCCTGAATAATGTCGAGAGTTTTTCCCACTGTAGTGGTTATATCGCCCGAAAAATCACGCTTTGTTCCTATGCAGTACTGCTCGCTGGATTGTCCCTTTTTCGCTTTCTTACTGGTGGTCATGTCATAGGGGGCCAGCTTCAACAACTCATCTTGGACTAGTCGCTTTGCTGCTGGTGTGGCGTCGTTGAGAGTTATATGAGAACTGAAAGTTACAACGTCATCCAGATAGATTTTGAATTTTTTCAGTAGCTTAGGATCTAGTTTAAAGAAGATTTTATCACTAATTATCAGTGCTTTGTGGCTGATCTGGGGGGCTCGTAGGTAGTCCAGAACTGCTTGTAGAATGTCATGGCAGTAGTTCTGCGAGTCCTTATCGCTGACTAAGGTGTGGGCTCCATCGATCTTTGACGCCACATACTCTTGCATCTTGTTAGTGCCGAAAACGAGAATGAAAAATTGATCGGGTTTTGAGCTGTTCACTTCTTGAATCAAGGCGGTAGTTTTACCAGCCCCACACCCATAAGTGCCGAATTTGAACTTATGAAGGTGTGGGAACAGTAGATTGAAATTCATTAGAATGGGGTGTTTTATTGTTTTTATTTTCATGAGATACCTTTTTATACATCCCAGTAAATCATTGTTTACTGGTGATTTTTCACTCATGCATATGCATACAGAGAAACTGTAGGGCCGGAGGCTCTAGGGTTTGATATGGCGTAGCATGGGTGTCCGTAATTTGTAACACAGGGAGGGGGGAAGATTTCAAAAATCGCAGACAGTCGCGTCGCTGCGATGGTCTTGATAGAAGGAAGACAAGGGCTGTGCGGGGTAGGGGATAGGATGCTTTCCCTCTGAGCTCTTCTTGTTGTCTTGACCTAGGCTGACTGGCCTTCACTCCTCAAAAGTATCAGACTCCAGCCCCACGGCTGTTGAATTGAAAAGTCCAAGGAATCTCATACTTAGAACAGAAATCAGCCTGTTTTTATCTGCACTGGTTAAAAATCATCTGAGCCACTGGAATAATATTTGATGTGGCAAAACTGGAAAATGTCAAGATATATTTTATCTTTTTGTGATTACCCACGAGCCTCAGATGTGAATTAGTAAGATGGCTCAGTGGTTCGCGGGTAAGGTGAATCGGCCGGGGGAAAGCAGTCTTGAAACTCAGTATATATGCCAGCCATTTTACCGGCCTCTGCTGGTACGCCAGCCAGGATCAAAAGCAGATTACCTGCAATCCCCAGCAGCCCATTCGAGTGTCGGATTTGCATCAGAACCAGCTCAGGCGGGAAGCCTCTGCCATGACGATTCACTGCATGGATGCCACCGTGCACAAAAGAGCTCAGAGGCCGCCACGAGTAATGTTTGAACTCCTTGAGATGAGCCACTGGTGCATGTGGTGCCTTCTCTTCGATTGCTTCTAGCATTTGGCTGAGCATCGGAATTTTGTTGGCTTGCTTAGCAGTATCCTGCGTGAGCTCAGCGAGCATCAATTCAGCTTGGCTGTCTGTTGCAACATAAAGCACCCAAAGAGAACGAACCAGCGACTCATACTGCACGCGAAGTAGAGCTGCGGCTGATGTATGTAGGCCTGCTGCCACTAGATACTTCAAGCTTTGAGCATGTTCAAAGCTAAGGCTAGCAAGTGCCCTAGCAGCCTGTAGACGACTGGAATCATTTACCAGCGGTAACGAGAAGAAGTCAGCTAGTCGCTCCTCCAATACCGCAGAACGTGCAAGCAACTGATTAAAAAGCATATGGGCCTACCTAAAACAGTTTTTAACAGGACATTTACAAATTTAAGGCTATCCCAACTCTCAACAGCAGAAAAGCGTTTCGTGATAACCCATCAAACTCAACCATTCTAAGTAAACGGCAATTACTGATTTGATAGAGTGTGATCCCGGTTGAAAAAGACACTAGAGGAAAATCTCTTTTGAGTACTCCCTAGTGATACCGATCTGCCGAGTCTCGTTTAGTATCATTTAGATATTGAAACAATCTATATGATACTGTATCGTTATCGTAACTTAAATGATACTTGATGGCAGAGTGGGGGTGAGTAGATGATTTTTGGATATGCGAGAGTCTCGACAAAAGATCAGAGCCTTGAACGTCAGTTAGCTGTACTGGAACCTGTCTGCGACAAGATCATTTCAGAAAAAGAATCAGGGAAGACCACCAGCGAAAGGCCGGAGCTGTTGAACCTGCTTTCTCACCTCCGCGAGGGGGATACCCTTGTAGCCCACTCCATTGATCGTCTTGCACGTAATACCCGTGACTTACTCGAAATGATTGATGCTCTTGTTGAGCGGGGCATAGTCGTTCGCTTCTTGGCCAACGGGATGAGCTTTGACAACTCTCCGCAAAGTCGTCTGATCCTGACCATGATGGGGGCTGTTGCGGAGTTCGAGCGAGGCATGATTGCGTCAAGGCGTAATGAAGGCATAGCGATTGCTAAAGAGGCTGGTCGGTACAAGGGCAAGCAGAAGAACAAGGAACTACACAGTAAGATCACTGAAATGCTCTTGGCTGGAAAGAATACGCCGGATGAGATTGCGAAGCTGTGCGATTGTGGCAGGGCGACAGTGTTTCGTGTCAAAAAGGAAATGATGAGTACAGAACAGGTATAGATTATCTAGAAGGAAGAAGAAGGATTAGATCCTTCTTCTTATTGGATGCTTTCCTATGCTTTAAAGACCATTTTCTTTATATAATTGCTCTAGATCTAAAGTTATGTTTTTCTTATTCAATTCCCTTTCTATGCATTTCCAGCGATTACGTGTAGCAACCTTAAGATCGGCAAAGGTTTTATCTGCCTCAGTGTTACTCATGTCACTTAGACTAGACTTTAACTCAAAATCAAGATCGTCATATCTTTGATGTTCAGAACTACATTTTCCTGTGATTGCATCATTTATGTACTTCCTATCCTTGTAAGGATCGTATGTTCTATATGTTGCCAGGGCTGTTGTGCTGAAAAATAGTAAAAGCATTAATGTTACTTTCATCGGTATCCCCTTGCTATTGAATCAGAATATTAATTATTTCACCAGTATCAGCATTGAACGTGCAAGAATATATAACGTTCTTATATGCACCGAAAGCATTTTGAGCCTTAGCTTTATTCCCATAGAGGGTTACTAACTTATTTTCTTTATCATACCAGTCGTATGAAGAAAATTTCTGTTCAAGTACACCATCCGTCCATTCAAATTGGTATTTAGCTGACTTTTCGACAGCATTCGAGCAGGAATAATTGCCCCCCTTACCATATTTTGTTGCATAGCAGTATGCATCCTCAAGACAATTGGCTTTATCTTCCTTTTCTTTTTTCGCTAACAAGGCCTCTTCAGCAGCTTTGTCTGCTTCTCTCTTTTCTTCATTCGCCCTGTCTTTTTCTCTTTTCTCTACTAAATATGTTGAGTATTCACTTTTATCAAAAATTTTCTTCCTCTTGGCATCTGAAAACTCTGCTTCAGATAGAAATCCCAATTCTTTACCTTGCATTGCACTTGCTGAAGATCCCAGTGTATTCGAGATACTTACCAAAAGAATTAATAAACAAGGTACAGTATAATTGTTTACGTATTTGTATTTTGAAGGTGGTAACAGTCTATTCCTAATTCGCTCTATGGAAAGTAGTGCCCAGGACAAAGCTAACAAAGCGACTAATGTCATAAATGTGGCAGATATAATAGTAAGCGTGCTTGACCAGAAACCCATTCCGGGCTCATATATTTCTTTATAAGTACCTAGCCCAAAGATTAGAGTTATTAATCCCCATAGGCTATATACTAACGCTTGCATTCTTTTTTTCATGATATCTGTAGTTCCATTACGGTTAAAAAATTAAATGGGATTCATTCGTTACCAATGCTCGATGGTACATATCTTTCCGGCCAAATGGTATGGGTAGCAACGCCTATATAGTCAGCAATGATCTGCTCACCTTTAGGCCAGTGCCGTTCAAGTGCGTTATAGAGAGTTCTCTCATGTAATCCGTTATCTCTTGAAAGCTGTGCTAGTGTTCCTCCCTTCTTCTTAATCGCTGCCAGTATGTCTGCTCTGTGCCAGTTCTTTGTACTGGCACTCCGCTCCTTTTTCTGCGATTCTTCAGGATTATGAATACTCATAATGATCACTCGTTACTTACATTAAGTATATGCTTGATCATTATATGGAACATGTCAAACCATAATAAGGATCTCCTGTTCCTTTTGTTGTGGTGATAGGTGACGCTATGACTGAGAAGAAAGAGAGCGTTTTGCAGTTCAGCGAGAGGCTAAAATCCATCGTTCCGGCAGGCTCAGGCCGAGACTTCGCTAAGAGGGCTGGGATTGGCTACAGCACTGTCCATAACTACTTGCAGGGCGTTTCTAGTCCTACTCTAGAGAACCTTGTGCTGCTCGCTAAGGCTGGGAATGTCTCGGTGGAATGGCTGGCAACTGGTGAAGAATTTAGAGGGGCTGCTCTAGCTGTTGCTCAGGAAGCAGAAAATGGCAGAGTGCTAAATATTCCTTTTGTTGATAAAGAAAAATTCCTTTATTTGGATTCTGAAGCATTCCCGGCTCTCCAGGAGAAAGCTAGTCGTCTTGCTGCTCTGCAAGTGGATAGTGATGTGATGGAGCCTACGTTTGGCGTGGGAAGTGTTCTAGTCATAGATCAGGGCCAGAAAGAGCTCAGGGATAGCAAAGTAGTTGTTTTGCGTAAGGCTGGGAACTACTTATACAAGAGAGTGCAGATAGTTTCTGAAGGGTATAGCTTGACCAGTGATAATAAGAGATACAACGAAATAGTTGTTACTGATGAGTCTCTATGTAGTTTCGACGTTGTGGGGATTGGAGTGCTGGTGCTTAATCCATTTGACTAAGTGATTGAAGTCATGGCATTGTTGAATTGGGAAGGGATAACACAACCTCCCAATGAAGTTCAGAAAGCCCCCTTAGTTGGGGGCTTTTTCATGATGGTAAGCAATCACCTTAATTTTAATTGTACTTGCAACATAACTTTCTGACCATCATAAAGTGAGAGGTCGCTAGCTTGTAATGGTGATGCTAATGGCAATTCAATTTTAAAATCATTATTAGCCACAACAACAGGTTTCTTGTCCTTATCTAGTTCAAAAACCTTCAAGTTGTATGTACTTGGCTCCGACTCTATGACTTGGTAGCCATTTATTACTCCCTTGTTTTTTATCCAAGTAATACCATTCCCATCTGTGAATGGCTCATCATCATATACGGGAATATCAACGGAAAATATGAATATTAGAGCTACGCCGAGAACACATAAAAAAGCAAATGTGTGATATAGTTTCTTAAATATGGTTAGTAATGTACTCATTCTGACACCTCTAAGATATCATTCTTAAAATCGTAGTCCAAATCGGTATGTTGGAGCTGGAACTGCTCTGCGTACAATGTCGGTACAACAACCGGCGGACGCCAATAGGTATCAAGTCCTAGATGCTCTGCAAGGTCAATCACAAAAGTCATGCAATTGTGATCTAATAGGTCATATGCTTTCTTATTAGGGCTATGATTTTCACGTCGCTTCTGGTTAATCCAATCAATCGCCTTCTCATAGAAGTAGCCCCGCATTACTACTCCAGCGATGTTGCCTGACTGACCATGGTCCTTTGAGATCTCATTCAGTATCGATTTGAAACTACTCTCAGTTATCATCCCACTGTCGAGCGAAACAGGTTTTTTCATCCCTCCTCGTACAATGCCGGGCTTCACGGCCTTAGGGTCTGCATAACGCCCATATTCATAGTACCGCGTCTGTCCTGTTGTGCCATTTACAAGTAGAACCCCTGCATGCCCAAGATAATAGATCCCAAAATCTCCACGAACAGCGATGCGATATGATGTAAAAATCAAAGGGATCAGAAAATCTCTATCAGTATCCAGGCGAATATCGGTGATAAAAAGATTTTCAAGTGGTGTAGTTAGTACGTTGTTCATCATTTCCCCTTTACGAGCCAACTTTTGCTGCTGCCTTCTACAGTGATCTTTTGAGGCTTCTGTGACTTGGCAAGACCAGTAGCTACCCCATCAGGCCCAGTCATGGCACGATGTGTTTTTCCTGCATCGTCGGTGTAGGTGAACTTGAAATTTGAGAGAGGATCACCAGTAGAGCCAAGTAGGCGAACACTGGTATCAAACCACGGAATGACTCTGGGGATGAAGCTTGATTGCCCTGCTGGGGCTTGATCCCCGACAATCACTGTCCCTGAACCGATAATCACACCGCCACAATCCACGGCACCACCAGTGATAGCCAGAGGCTTGCCATTCACGAGCACAGTAGAAGAGCCAGAGGCGATTGTGCGTGGATGTGGCGGGTTGTTTGGCTTGTCATGAGGGGCGAGTGGATCGCCTACACGGGCAGCGGGGATGCCATCAATGAACACATCAGGTGAGCCAGCTGTAATGGCCGTGGGATGGAACCCGTCATGGTCTGTGCCAATGTCTCCTACTTTCGCGGCATTCTTACTCAAACCCTTCTCCTTGTTATCAATGACAAAACCGACAAAGAGGAGATTTTATCATTAATGTACCAATCGAGACCATAAAGACGTTTTCTCAGAGCGACATCGCATGTCGGCTCAAGAGTTTTTGAGGATGATAATAAGTCTCTTTTTGCTTAAAAAATAATCCTGATGATACATCAATCGTTTTCCTTGAACGTCTCAATCGGATCAGGTATCTTTTTGCTGTCTGTATATACAGCACTACATATAGTATCAAAGTTAACAATCAAGCACAGGATATGGTAATGGCTATGAACAAAAAAACCACCTCTGATAAGGTCGCAACACTCGCCTCACAAGTGCTTAATGATGCTTCCTCCTCTGTAACTGCACGTTCTCTTGCAGCCTCTGCACTGTCTCAAACTAAAGCCGGAAAGCAAACAGGTGCAGAAATGGAGTCTTTTGCGTCGATGGTGCTGCAAAGCAGTAAGTACAGTGCGGATACAAAGACTCTGGCAGCTAGCATCTTGGCTCAGGCCAACAAAGAACGATAACTATTTGCCTCATGGTTGATGAGGCATTTTATAGAAGGATGCTATCGGTGTGGTTCAAAAAACAAGAAGAAAAGGTTGATGATACAAAGGTTGATGATTCCCAAAAGCTCATTATCTCCGGTATGTGGGATACCCTAAAGAGGTATGATGCTTATATTGTGACAGTAAACTTCAAGTGTGGCTTACTGACCACATTTAATGCAGCTATCGCGTTTAGCATCTTATCGAAATTTGATTCAATCGTTAAAACTCTACCTGAATATAAATCTTTGATGGCTTTAATATGTGTCATTTCACTATTGCTATGTATTACAAGCTTATTTTATGTTTTCAATACTATATGGCCAAATCTATCAAGTGGTAGTACCTCCGGTGCAAGAGAGCCATCAGTAATTTTCTTTGCCTCCGTTAATAAAAATTTTAATGCTGATTCCTATTCTAAAAAAATGCAAGAAATATCATACAAGGATTATGCTCGAGATCTTTCGATACAGGTTCATGAAATGGCTGTAATAACAAACCTTAAAATGATTTCAATCGAAAGGGCAGGGAAATTCTCAAAGTATAACCTTCTTCCTATAACCCTTATTATGATAGGCTGGATTGCCAATGTCTCGGAGGTAATATGTCTAGTTCAATAAAAGATATATATAGTGATTATTACAATAAAAGCAGGCGGTTTGTAGCAAGCAATCGCATGGGCGATTCTGCACACGCTATTGGTGAATCCTTTTCAATGGAGGCTCGTGATGATGGTTTATACAAGTCGGTTGCAGGCGTTGAGAAGCGTGACGTATCTGTTGAAAATGATTTTGATATACAGAGAAAACTGAGGCGAGGGTTTGGCAAGAAAGGTGTTAATACAAATAAAATTGGAGGCCATCCAGATTTTGATACTCTTGCCTCTACAGGGGATACCCAAAGGGGCTATGTCACAACCCTTTTTATTGATATCAAAAACTCTACAAAACTTGGTGTGATTTATGAGCCTGAAATGGTTTTCTCTATAAAAAATGGGATTATAAAATGTGCCATAGAGACCATATTGGCATTTGATGGACATGTTCATCGAATTATGGGTGATGCAGTTTTGGCATTCTTTCGGTCAGGAGAAAGACCTGAGAACTCTGCAATCAACGCTATTAATTGTGCTGTTTGTCTTGTTAAGTTTATCGAAGATGTTGTGTCCCCAGGGCTAAAACAACAGGATATTGATCCCGTTGGTATTCGCATCGGCATTGATTATGGTGATGATGACAGTGTTTTATGGGGAATGTACGGATATCATGGTGCATCAGAGGTAACAGCAACATCATTCCATGTAGATGTTGCGGCAAAATTACAGCAAGCAGCATCAAAAAACAAAATAATGATAGGTGATAGTTTAAAGAGGTTGATAGATATTCCATCTCATTATCTTAACGTGAGAAGTGATAGTGACCGTTACGTAAAACCTAATTATAGTGACGAGAGTGGAAAGCAAATTTGTTATAAGCAATTTGAACTTAAAAACGAAGATTACTTTAAGCTGTTACCACTGGATAATAGTAGTGGTTTGAATATGATTCCATATCTCGATAATGATTTTTATGTAGAAATGTCTATAACTGACAGTAAAGGTAGCCCTTCTCAAGAGAAATATTATCCATGTGGTTCATTTGTTTCTAAAAAAAGGTATGTTAAGTTTAAAGTATCTTTTACGGATGCCAATTTCGCTAACTATAAAGTCAGGTATAGAGTAGAAAATAATGGTTTGGATGCTCGTTTAGCCGAGCCGAAGAATAATGGTAATCATGAAACATTTGTCGATGCTGTACATCAAGGGGCTGGTTCATATTTAGCCATTCAAATTGAACCTACCGCTTATCTTGGATTACACTATATGTACATTTCTGTATATAAAAATGACTCTTTGTATATGAAAGAAAAAAAGATCGGGGTTTATGTTGCCTAAAGTTGATTGGTCTCCTATGAATGGAATTACTCGTTACTGGATTTCTTTAGAAGTTGTAAGTAACTGAATATGGCCGTGCTTGTCCCTTTCTGGTATCCTCATCTGACAGTTTTCAAGCTGTGGTGAGGATACCAGTGAGTATAGATCAGGGTGCCATTGACAGAATGAAATTCACATTAGAATGAGAGGAAGATTAGTCTTGCCGGATCATTATGAATATGTAACAAAATAAGATCTGTATTTAATCGAATAGTTTAAGGCAAGGGTAATATCATTGATATCCAGAAAAACAGCAAATAGAATGGTTTTTAATACACTTGTGAAAGCAAGTAACTAAATGATATAGATAGTAAAGTCCAAGGCCTACGTTAATATTATCACCATAATTTTATGTGGATATGATTTCATATCAATCGACTGCTTCGTGTTGAGAATTTTTTGTTTGAAACATGTGTCATCACCGTGGTGATCGGCCGGGCCCAGAACCCGTGGAAGGAGTGCAATACCCGCCGCATGGAAGAGGACGGGGTGACCCTGGCTCGCCGCAGCAGCGGTGGTGGCGCCGTGTTTCACGATCTTGGCAACAGCTGCTTCACCTTCATGGCGGGCAAGCCGGAGTATGACAAGAGTATTTCTACCGCCATCGTGCTGGACGCGCTCAAGCGGCTCGGGGTCGAGGCTTTCGCCTCCGGTCGCAACGATCTGCTGGTGGCGACCCCGGACGGGGAGCGCAAGGTGTCGGGCTCGGCCTATCGTGAGACCCATGATCGCGGCTTTCACCACGGCACCCTGCTGCTGGACGCAGACCTCGGCCGGCTCGCCCACTACCTCAATCCCGACCCCAAGAAGCTGGCGGCCAAGGGGATCAGCTCGGTGCGCAGCCGGGTGGCCAACCTCGGCGAGCTGCTGCCGGGCATCGAGCATCAAGGGGTGAGCGAGGCGCTGCAGGAGGCCTTCTTCAGCCACTACGGCGAGCGGGTACAGCCCGAGCACATCTCCCCCGAGCGGCTGCCAGACTTGCCTGGCTTTGCCGAGACCTTCGCCCGCCAGCGCAGCTGGGAGTGGAACTTCGGCCACGCCCCGGCGTTTACCCATCTGCTGGACGAGCGTTTCGGCTGGGGCGGGGTGGAGCTGCACTTCGATGTGGAGAAGGGGGTGATAGGGAGGGCGCAGATCTTCAGCGACAGCCTGGAGCCGGTGCCGCTGGATGCGCTGGCCGCGCGCTTGCCCGGGGTGGCTTATCAGGTGGAGGCCATCGACGAGTTGTTGCGCCAATGGCGCGGCGAGTTCCCGGCCCTGCAGAGCGAGCTGGAGGCATTCTCGAGCTGGTTGCTGGCATCGCTGCGCTGACGCTTTTCTCGCCACTGGGGCGGGTGGATCACAAAATCAAAAGAGGCGCCCGAAAGGCGCCTTTTTGCCAACCGTTGTCCGCCCTCATGCATGACAAAAAGTAGGGGAGGCCATTAGTTATTGTCGCTGTTTCAAACGGCGACCCAGGGGTATAAGGGCTGCACATTTGCTGTACTAATGGTATAAAAATGAGTGACTTGGTCTATTTGAAAGATGAAGGCGTCAACGCCATCCACCCCGAATTCAAACGTCGTTTTGCCACAGTCAAAGCCAACTTTTTCTCGCGCAACCCCGATCTCTGGCCGGTCTTTCGTGAACCCGGCTTCGCCACCCTCAACGAGTTTCGCGCCCGCGGCCTGGCCCCGTCGGCGCGGCTGAACGCCTGGCCCGATGGTCGCGCCCGTCTCGCCGACTTGTGCGAGACCATGACGGTGCCGCAAGCAATGCGCACGCCGGGCGAGCCCATGGCGGAGCTGCTGTTTGCCGGCGCCCTCTCCAAAGACTGGGAGAACCCCTCCAGCGTCGAGAACGTGGTCACCATGTCGGCAGATCCCGCCATCTACGGTGCCCAGATGGGGATCCTCGCCAACCCCAACCTGGTCTACTCCGAGTATGCCGGGGTGGCCGAGGAGCTGGAGAAGAAGGTGGTGCGCCAGGTTGCGCTGCTGGCGGGTTACGATCCGGCCCGCGCCACCGGCATCTTCACCCAGGGGGGAACCTTCTGTAACCTCTATGGCTACCTGCTCGGCATTCGCAAGAGCCTGCCCGAGGCCAAGCACAAGGGGCTCGGCCACTATCAGGACTACCGCATCATCAACTCCCAGGGCGGCCACTACTCCAACATCACCAACCTCTCCCTGCTCGGAGTGGACATCGAGAACAAGACCATCCGCATCCAGGTGGGCGAGAACAACGACATCGATCTCGACCATCTGGAGCGCACCCTGACCGCCTGCTTTGCCTTGAAACACGTGGTGCCCACCATCATGCTCACCATGGGCACCACCGACACCTTCGGGGTGGATCAGGTGAAACCCGTGGTCGAGCTGCGGGATCGCCTCTGCGAGCGCTTCGAGGTGGCGGTCAAGCCCCACATCCATGTGGACGCCGCCATCGGCTGGTCGATGATCTTCTTCCTGGATTACGACTTTGCTGCCAACCCGCTGGCCATCAACGCCGCGACTCTGGCGGGCATAGAGCGCAACGTGAGCCGCTTCGCCGAGCTCAGATATGCCGACTCCTTTACCGTCGACTTCCAGAAGTGGGGCTATGTGCCCTACACCTCCAGCCTGGTGATGATCAAGGAGCAGGACGACCTCAAGGCGATGGAGAACGACCCGGAGAACTTCTCCTACTTCGAGCGGGACATCCAGGGTCAGACCCACCTGCAGTCCACCATCGAGTGTTCCCGCGGGGCGAGCGGCCTGTTCGGCGCCTATGCAGCCCTCAACTACCTGGGGGTCGAGGGGTATCGCACCGTGCTGGCCCACTGCCTGCAAAATGCCAACTATTTCCGCTTCCGGTTAAGCCAGCTTGGCAACGTCAAGCTGGTGGCCCAGGAGAACCAGGGGCCGAGCGTGGGCTTCAAGATCTACAACCCCGAGTGGGTAAGCGATCCGGAGGCCGAGTTCGCCTTCGAGCTGGCGCGCAGCACGGACCCCGCCTACAAGGCGCGCCTGCAGCGCAACACCGACTATCACCGCAGCCTCTTTACCGGGCGTGGCAAGGTGGGGCTCTACACCAACTGGGTTGAGGCCATCGCCCACTCCGACTACGATGCCCGTGGCAAGTACTCCTATATCGCCGGGGAGAAGGCGGTCTTCATGAACCCGGCCTGCGGCCGCGAGCAGATCGACGCCTTTATCGCACATATTCGCGGCTGAGAACGGCGTTTCCATATAACAAATGGGCAGGAATAACCTGCCCATTTTTATTGAGCCGTCATTTCAACAATCTGCCTGGGAAATTGGAACCGGGATGGTTATCAATAAGACCGACAATCATATCGGAGGCCATGAATATATGACGACAGCATGCAGGTGCAAGGTGCGCCGGCATGTTTCGTTCAGGCTATATTTCCAGCCTCGGTATCAGGGGTTGGGTACAGTGCTGGCACAGTCATATTGCTCGCCTTTTAATCCCATGACGTCACAGGTGACGGTCAATACGTCGTTGGGTCTTGCCCAGGCAGGGTCCCAACCACCCATGGGTTCATCATGGCGTTTGTCTTTATAAAGATCCCACATGATCATGCCGGAGGGGGCATATTTGGCGGTGCGCTTGGCAATGTCATCGAGCAGTTTTTTGCTCAGTACCAAATTGCCGGTGGCCGGCCTGCCGACTTCGAAGCCGACCGTGATGGGGGGAGCAATCAGCAACTTCTGCGGTTGAATGGATGCGGTCGCATAATTGGGGGCCCCTTTTATCAGAGCATGCCCTGGTCGCAGGGTATCGCCGGATTTCAACCAGCTGAAGAAGGAGCCGTAATAATAATCGACCTGCCCCGCCAGATCGCAGGGAATATTGGTATCCCCGCCGCAGTCCGTTTCGCTCAGGTCATAGGACATGATGCCTATGGTGCTGAGCCGGTCTATTTTATCCGGATATTGCAGGGCCGTGTTGTAAATGAGGCCATACAGGTTGCCGCCCCACCAGGCACCGCCATAGGTGTGGCTGGTCTGGGCATTGCTGCCCCAGTTGGCCGACATATTGGGGAGCCCGCCGGTGGCCGGCGCCGCCGTACTGAGCGCAAGCCCGGGATCGATGGCATCGATGGCGCTGTAGAGAGAGCCCAGTATGGCTGCAAACTTGTCGACCGTGTCCGGCATGATCCTGGGATAGGGCTGCTGCGCGGGATCGAGTTGCATGTCGTTGTTATAGACCTGCGGCCCCTTGCCCTGACTCATCAGCTCGGCGGTGTCGAGGTACTCCAGATTGTTGGCCGGGAGCTGCACCGAATCCGGCGTCAGGCGCCAGCTGTAGGCGTTGAGGTCCGCGTGCCAGAACTCTTCGTAGTCTAGATCGATACCCGCCACACCGAGATCGCTGGCCAGCTGAACCACGTTTCGATAGGCCTGATCCGCGGCCTGGCCGGAGATGGGATTGTCGAAGCGGTTGCCGGGGCCAGGGTTGGGGAAGGAGTCATATTTTTCCCCGGCCGGGCCACAGGCATCCACCTTGCCCGCGGTGACATCGTAGTATTCCGGGATACAGCTGAAGTTCCAACCCCCGACGGCAATATAGGTCTCCACCCCGTGCAGCTTGAAGGTGTTGATGATCTCCTTAAGCTGGGAGAAATCGGCAGTGGATTTATTGTCTCTTGGTTTTTTATTGACGGTGGCCGTGTCGCAGACATAGCCGAATAACCCGGTGCAGGCGAGATCGTTTTGCGTGTAATTGATCAGGCTGGGCTGGACGAACGACAGCACCAGTTTATTGAAGTTGCTCTTTTGGCTGGCGACCTGCTGACTCAAGGCTTCCAGATTATCCAGCGAGGCATAATAGGCGGGAGTATTAGCCGGGGCATCCGCTCCACTCAAATAGTAAGCGGCGATTTCCGGGGATTGTGCCATCGCATGGCCGGCAGCCAGTGCCGTGAATATACCGAACAGAGCATGCTTTTTCATATAATATCCTTAGTTATCTCTACAAGAGCGCAGTAGAGCCGAAAGCAATATCCTTGCTCTCATACAGGGTTATATTGGATGGAGTTGTTGGCTGTTTGGTTATTGTCTTGGTGCGACTCCTGTCATCAATGGGAGTCTCGATAGTAAGGGGATAAGTTTGTTTTTTGCTGAATGCCAACTGAACGGTTGTTAATGTTTTGTTATTTCTGTCTTGGTCAATATGAGGCTGTTGTTTTAAATGCGAGGCATAGCAAGCAGGATGATATTCAAAATATCGTGTTCCCCTTATGTCGAATTATATTCAGGATGTTTGAGGGGAATCGGCTGAAGTGGGGCGGCAGCCACGCTCACGAAAAGGGATGGGGGAGGAGAGCCCCCCATCCATGTTGATCCCGGCCCCGTTACTGCTTCTGAAGAGCCGTCACCGTCAGCTTGCCAGCCGGGCTTTCGGCGTGGAAGCGCACCACATCCCCCACCTGCAGATCCTTGAGCAGGGCCGGGTCGGCCACCTGGAACACCATGGTCATGGGGGGCATCTTGAGGTTCGCGATGGCCTCGTGCTTGATGCCCACCTTGCCATTTGCCACGTCGATGCGGCTGATGACCCCCTTGGTCATCACCCTCTCCTGCATCCCCTCCATCTGCTGCATGTCACCCATCTGGCTCATGTCGTGCCCTTGATGGTTCATCATCTCCTCGGCCTGCAGGCCGGTGTGGGTGGCGAGGCCCAGCAGCAGGGTCAGTGTCAGCGTCTTGTAGTTCATGATGGTTTCCTTGTTTGTGTTGTCCGGTTGATCAGGGCGCAGCGGGCGTATCCGTCTGCGCAGTCGTGTGGTCGAGGGTTTTCAGGGTGCGGCTGCGCCAGAGGTAATAGGCGGCGGGCAGCACCAGCAGGGTCAGCACTAGGGCGGTCACCATGCCGCCTATCATGGGGGCGGCGATGCGCTGCATCACCTCTGAGCCGGTGCCCTGGCTCCACATGATGGGCAGAAGGCCGGCGATGATGGTGACCACCGTCATCATCTTGGGGCGCAGGCGCAGGGCGGCGCCGTGGACCACCGCCCGGTGCAGACCGGCCTGGTCCGGTTTGCCGCTGGCCACCAGATCGTCCCAGGCGTGGTTGAGGTAGACCAGCATCAGCACCCCGGTCTCCACCGCCACCCCGGCCAGGGCGATAAAGCCCACCCCCACCGCCACCGAGAGGTTGAAGTCGAGCAGCCAGAGGGTCCAGATCCCGCCCACGACCGCCAGCGGCAGGGTGGTGAGGATGAGCAGCACCTCCTGGAAGCGGCGAAACGCCAGATAGAGCAGCAGCACGATAATGGCGACGGTGAGCGGCACCACGTAAGTGAGGCGTTCCATGGCCCGCTCCATGTATTCGTACTGACCTGACCAGCTGAGGGCGTAGCCCGGTGGCAGCACCAGCTGCTTGCTAACCTCGGCCTTGGCCTCCTTCACGAATGAGCCGATGTCGCGGCCACGGATATCCACGTAGACCCAGCCGTTGAGGCGAGCGTTTTCACTGCGCAGCATGGGTGCCTCGTCGCTGATGTAGACCCGGGCCACGTCCGCCAGGGCGATCCGCTCCCCCTTGGGGGTGACCAGGGGCAGCAATTCGAGGCTGGCTACCGAATCGCGATAGCTCTGGGGATAGCGCAGGTTGATGGGGTAGCGTTCGCGCCCCTCAATGGTCTGCCCCACCTCCATGCCACCCACCGCGGTGGCGAGCACCGCCTGTACGTCGGCGATATTGAGGCCGTAGCGGGCCGCTTTCAGCCGGTCGATGTCCACCTTCACATAGCGGCCACCGGCCACCCGCTCGGCGTAGACGGAAGAGGCCCCCTTCACCTTGCCAACGATCTGCTCCAGCTGCTGGCCGATCTGCTGGACCACTTTGAGGTCCGGGCCGGCAATCTTGATCCCCACCGGGGTCTTGATGCCGGTGGCCAGCATGTCGATGCGGGTCTTGATGGGGGGCACCCAGGCGTTGGTGAGGCCGGGGAAGCGGATGAGGGAGTCGAGCTCTTCTTTCAGCTTCTCCGGGGTCATGCCGGGGCGCCACTGATCCCGGGGCTTGAGCTGGATGCTGGTCTCCATCATCACCAGATCCGCCGGGTCGGTGGCCGAGTCGGCGCGTCCCGCCTTGCCGAACACGTTCTGCACCTCGGGCACGGTGCGGATGAGCTTGTCGGTCTGCTGTAAAATCTCCCGCGCCTTGCCCACCGAGATATTGGCCGCGGTGGTGGGCATGTACATGATGTCCCCCTCATCGAGCGGCGGTATGAACTCGGAGCCCAGGTGCTGGAGCGGCCAAAAGCCTGCGATCGTGACCACTGCGGCGGCGGCGAGGGTGGTCTTGGGGCGAGCCAGCACGGCGTTGAGCAACGGGATATAGGCCTGGCTCAGGCCACGGTTGAGGGGGTTGGCCTGCTCGGGCAGTACCTTGCCGCGGATGAAATAGCCCATGATGACCGGCACCAGCGTGATGGCGAGCACGGCGGCGGCGGCCATGGCGTAGGTCTTGGTGAAGGCCAGCGGGTGGAACATGCGCCCCTCTTGCGCCTCCAGCGCAAACACCGGCAAGAAGCTCATGGTGATGATGAGCAGGGAGAAGAAGATCGCCGGCCCGACCTCGATGCTCGCCTCCGTGATGATGCGCCAGCGGTTCTTGTCGGTGAGCTCCTCCCGCTCCATGTGCTTGTGGACGTTCTCTATCATCACGATGGCGCCGTCCACCATGGCGCCGATGGCGATGGCGATCCCCCCCAGCGACATGATGTTGGCGTTGATCCCCTGCAGGTGCATCACGATAAAGGCGGTCAGAATGGCGATAGGGAGGGTGATGACTACCACCAGGGACGAGCGCAGGTGGAACAGGAAGGCGAGACAGACCAGCACCACCACGGCGAACTCCTCCACCAGCTTGCCGGAGAGGTTGTCGATGGCGCGCTGGATAAGATCGGAGCGATCGTAGACGGTGACGATCTCCACCCCCTCCGGCAGGCTGGATTTGAGCTCGGCCAGCCGTGCCTTGACCCCGTCTATGGTGTGCTGGGCATTCTCGCCGTAACGCATGACGATGATGCCGCCCACCACTTCCCCTTCGCCGTTGAGCTCGGCGATGCCGCGCCGCATCTGGGGGCCGGTGACTACGTCCGCCACGTCACCCAGCAGCAGCGGGGCGCCGCGTACATTGGTGCCGAGCGGAATCTGTTTTAAGTCCTCCACGCTCTTCAAATAGCCATTCGAGCGCACCATGTACTCCGCCTCCGCCATCTCGATGACGGAGGCGCCGGTCTCCTGGTTGCCCTGCTTGATGGCGGTCTCGATGAGGGAGAGCGGGATGCCGTAGGCGCGCAGCTTGTCCGGATCGACCCGCACCTGGTACTGGCGCACCATGCCGCCCACGGTGGCGACTTCGGAGACGCCGTTCACCGTCTGCAGCTCGTATTTCAGGAACCAGTTCTGCAGCGACGTGAGCTCGCTGAGATCGTGCTTGCCGGTTTTGTCCACCAGGGCGTACTGGTAGACCCAGCCCACCCCGGTGGCGTCCGGCCCGAGCTGGGGCTGGGCCCCGGCAGGCAGATTGGGGGCAACCTGACTCAGGTACTCCAGCACCCGGGCACGGGCCCAGTAGAGATCCGTGCTGTCGTCAAACAGTACATAGACGAAGGAGTCGCCGAAGAAGGAGTAGCCGCGCACCGTGGTGGCGCCCGGCACTGCCAGCATGGCGGTGGTGAGCGGGTAGGTCACCTGATCCTCCACCACCTGGGGTGCCTGGCCCGGGTAGGAGGTCTTGATGATCACCTGTACGTCGGAGAGATCCGGCAGGGCGTCCACCGGGGTCTGCTTGACCGACCAGAGCCCCCAGGCGGTGAGCATGACAGTCAGCAGCAACACCAGAAAGCGGTTGCCGACGGACCAGCGAATGATGGCAGGGATCATGATTTATCTCCCATCTGGTGCTGGCTGTGATCCATGCCTTCCATGCCTGGCATCTCGCCCTTGGCCTCTTTCATCGGCTCGTCTGCTGCCGGCTTGTCTTCCACATGGATCTGGATGATGCGGTACTCGTCCCCCTCCTGCTCCACCTGCAGATGCAGGGTCTGATCCGGCTTCAGCTGGCTGATGTCCACGCCGTCGGCCACGGTGAAGTCCATCTCCATGGCGGGCCACTGCCACTCGGGGATGGGTTGGTGAGAGATGCCGAGGGTACGCCCGGCGAGATCGATGTTCTGCACCTGGCCCTGGGTCCATACCTGCATGGGACGCACCGCCGTCATGCGCTGGAAGTCCGAATTGATGGCCGACTCGGAGTCGAGCAGGAACTGGGCCGAGCTGACGATGCTGTCACCGGCTTCGACCCCCTCGTCGATGGCGACCTTGTCACCAAACTGGGGGCCCAGGGTGACGGCCACCGACTTGAAGTTGCCATCCCCCAGCGCCAGCACCAGCCTGTCCTGGCTGCCGGTGCGGATCACCGCTTCGCTCGGCACCACCAGACGGGGCTCCCCTTTGCCGGTACCGATACTCACCTTGGCGAACATGTTGGGTTTCAGGAACTCGTCCGGGTTGTCGAAACGCAGGCGGACCCGCAGGGTGCGGGTGCTGGCATCGAGCGTCGGGTAGAGGTAATCCACCCGACCCTGCCAGCGGCGGCCAGGGGCATAGTCCAGGGTCATGGTGACCGGATCGCCGACCCTGATCTGGGCGGCCTGGCGCTCGAACACCTCGGCGCTCACCCACACCTGCTTGAGGGTACTGATGTTGAAGAGGGGGGCGGCGGGCTCCACATACTGGCCTTCACGCACCTTGAGCTCTGACACATAGCCGCTGCTCGGGGCATAGATGCGCACCGTCTCCTGCACCTTGCGGGTGCGCTTGAGGGCCGCAATCTGATCCGCCGGTACCTGCAGGGACTTGAGCTTGCCCTCGGCGGCGCGCAGCAGCAGGGGATTGGTGGTGTTGAGGGCCAGCAGGTACTCGTGCTGGGCGTTCACCAGGTCCGGGGCGTAGAGATCGTAGATGAAGCTGCCCCTGGCCACCTGCTGCCCCTCGTTCTTGATGGCGAGGTTGCGGATCCAGCCCGCCATCCGGGAGTTGATGGCTTCGAGGCGCTCCTCGTCATAACCCACATAGCCGACCGTCTCGATCTGCTGGTGGACGGGCAGTTTTTCCACCTTGGCCAGCCGTACCCCCAGGTTCTGCTGGATCTCGGGGCTGATGGTGACGGTGCCGGGGGAGCCGCCCTGCTTCTCTTCGTAGACGGGGATGAAGTCCATCCCCATGTTGTCCTTGGCGGGGGCATCGCGCTTGTCGCGGGGATCCATGGGGTTGACCCAGTAGAGCGGTGTCTTCTCCTTGGCGGTGGCGCCATCGTCCGTCTGTTTGGCGGCCCAGTAGCCGCCACCGGCGCCGAGGGCGAGCAGCAGGGTGGATAGCAACAGGGTCCGGCTCATCGCGCACCTCCTGTCCGGGACGGGTGGGGCAGGTCGGCGCAGTGGGCAAGAGGCGCGGGGCGGCCGTGTTCGGCCACGAGGCCGGGGATCGGGGCAAATGACATGATACTTCTTCTCTTCTGTCAGAGCGCCGGAGGGGTGTGCAGGCAAGGCATCACCAGAGTCCGGGCGGCAAACTGGGCGCGGCTGAATGGTCAGCGTGCGCACGGCTCCCTGTGCGTGTGCCGAATCGGCCAGGGCACAGGGTCAGGCAAGGCGGCCGAAAACGGACAAGTCGAGGCTTGTCGCGGTCGCGGGAGAAGAGCGTTCTAGTGGCGCAGCACCGACAGCATCAGGTGTCGGCGCGGCCAGGAGGGAGGGTGGGTACCGCGGGATCGCAGGAAGGGATCCCGCAGCCAGTTGTCCAGCACGCTGCCAGCCGTCCCGAGGGGCAGCAGCAACAACGGCAGGGCGAGCAGGGTCAGCAGGGCGGCCAGCAGCGGCAAGCCCGGGCTGCTGCTCGAGGTGAGTCCGCCGTGCATCTGGCACTCCTGGCTGGCGGCATCTGGTGCCCCGGCATCCTGGGATGCCCCGTGGCAGGAGAGTCCCTGCATGGCGCTGCTGCTCATGGCCTGATTCTCTTGCGCCATGGCGGCGTTGAGGGCATCCATCCCGTGCCAGCCGATGCAGAGGGTGAGATTGCAGATGAGCATCAGCCCCAGCAGCAGCCGGGCAATGCGTTCTGTGGGCAATCTCGATGAGAGCATGGGGAAAATCCTGACAATGACTGGGGACACTGTAAACCTTGCCTTGAGGAGAAGGTCAATGGCTCCGGCCGTGTCAGAGAGGGGCCTGATGAATCGTTAAGCGTCACTTAACGATGGCGTATAGCCAACCCTAATGAAGCCGGCTTCTTCTCTCGTTAGGATGCGTACCAGTCAGAAGTTGCCAGGGCATCAAACCGGGGGTTTGAGCCGTCTCTCTGGCGAGTCTCCATCCAGTTCATTGTTCGGGAGTAACGATATGCAGCAACGACGGCTGGTGCTGATGCTTGCAGCCTTGCTGAGTCCCTCTGCCATGGCCGGCGGCCTTGCCTTGTATGAAACCAGCGCGGCCAACAGTGCCCTGGCCAACGCAGGGGCGGCCGCCCGCGCCCAGGGGGCGGAGACCATCGCCAGCAATCCGGCCGGCATGACCAGGCTGGCAGGCACCCAGTTGCAGGTCAATGGCGGCGCTGTATACGGCGACCTCGAGCTGGATCTGGAGCAGGAGGGCAACAACGGCGGCAATGCCCTGCAGAGCGCCCCGCTCGGCAGCCTCTATCTGACCCACGCCATCGATGAGCAGTGGGTCGCCGGCCTCGGGCTCTTCGGCAGTCACGGGCTGGGGATCGATTATGGCGAGGGGTGGCAGGGGCGTGGCTATGTGCAGTCTGCCAAGCTGACCGGGATCGCCTTTGCTCCCAGCCTGGCGTATCGCGTCGATGACCACTGGTCGGTGGGGGCCAGCCTGATCGCCATGCATGGGGCGCTGGAGGCCTCACTGGACATGACGCCGAACGGTTCAACCAGTCAGGCATTTTCCGACAGCGACTGGGCATATGGCGCCTCCTTCGGGGGGCTCTACGAGCTGGATCAGGACTCCCGCATCGGGTTGAGCTACGTCTCCGAATTGAAGTGGGAGCTGGACGATCAGCCGTTGAGCCGACTGAATGGAGCCGGGCTGGGGGTGGAGATGATGATCCCGCAGACCCTGACCCTGAGTGGCTATCACCAGCTCAACCCGCAATGGGCCCTGCTGGCCAGTGCCAACTGGCAGCAGTGGTCCCGCTTTGGCGAGGTGGATCTCGCGTCGGGACAGCAGAGCCGAACCCTTGATATGCAGTACCAGGACACCTGGCACCTGAGCCTGGGCACCCAGTTTGATGTGACGCCGGCCCTGCGCCTGAGCAGCGGCATCGGCTATGACAGCAGCGCCGTGGACGACGTGCACCGCACTGTTACCCTCCCGCTGGGCGAGAGCTGGCGCTGGGGTCTGGGGGCCAGCTATCAGCTGACACCAGCCACCAGGCTGGAAGCCAGCTATACCCTGGCCTGGCTGGGCGACATGGCGGTGGATCAACAGGGGGTAGGTCGCCCCCAGCTGTCAGGTACCTACCACAACAGCTACCTGAACTTCTTGAGCATAGGGGTGCAGCACCAGTTCTGAGGCCTGACTAGTCGCGTTGGGAGGTAGCCGGCTGTGTGTTCTCTTGCCGGCGAACGGGGACGATAAAAAAAGCCCCTCCATGAAGGAGGGGCCGGGTGAGCGTGACTTGAGTGGTCAGGCCCGTTTTTCCGAGCGCCGCATGATGAGGCGGAAGAAGAGCGGGATGAAGAAGATGGCGATGAAGGTCGCCGCCAGCATGCCGCCGATGACCGGCCAGCCGAGGGCGTGGCGGCTCGCCGCACCGGCGCCGCTGGAGGTGACCAGGGGCACACAGCCGAGGATAAACGCCAGCGAGGTCATCACGATGGGGCGAAAACGCAGGCGCGCCGCCTCCAGGGCCGACTCGATGAGGGTCATCCCTTCTTCATGCTTCATCACCGCGAACTCCACGATCAGGATGGCGTTCTTGGCCGCCAGCCCCACCAGCGTCACCAGACCTATCTGGAAGTAGACGTTGTTGGTGAGCCCCACGGCCCAGGTGGCGAGCAGGGCGCCGAACAGGGCGAACGGCACGGCGGTGATCACCGCAAACGGCAGGCTCCAGCGCTCATACTGGGCGGCCAGGATGAGGAAGATCATCACGATGCCGAAACCAAACGCCGTGGCGGCGCTGCCGGCAGCCGCTTTCTCCTGGTAGGCGGCACCTGTCCACTCCAGCTTGGCGTCGTTGCCAAGGGTCTGGGCGGCGATCTCCTCCAGGGCGGCAATGGCCTGACCCGAGCTCACCCCAGGCGCCGGCTGGGCCATGATCTTGGCGGCCGGGAAGATGTTGAAACGCTCCACCAGTTCGGGGCCGGTGGCGTCGCGCACCGTCACCAGGCTGGTGAGGGGGATCATCTCGCCGCTGTTGGAGCGGACATAGACGTTGCGGATGTCATCCTTCTTGGCACGGTAATCCGCCTCGGACTGCAACTGGACCCGGTAGGTACGACCGAACTGGTTGAAGTCGTTGACGTAGACCTGGCCGAAGGTGGCCTGCATGGTGTCGAACACGGCGTTGATGGGCAGCCCCAGCGCCTTGGCCTTCTCGCGGTCGAGATCCAGGTAGACCTGGGGCACGTTGGCGCGGAAGGTGGTGCTCACGCTGGCGAACTCTGGGCGCTGCTTGGCGGCATCGATCAGGCGTTGCACTTCGCCCGCGAAGGCGTGCACGTCGCCGGTGCCGCGGTTCTGCAGATAGCCTTCGAGGCCGCCGGTGGTGGACATGCCCTGGATGGGAGGCGGGTTGAAGGTGGCGGTGAAGCCATCGGCCAGCCCCATCAGGCTCATCCCCTGGAAGGTCTTGGCCAGGGAGAAGGAGTCCTGACCCTCACCCTGACGCTCTTTCCAGTCTTTCAGGGTGATGAAGGTGAGGCCTCGGTTGCTGATGATGGAGCCGGACAGGATGTCAAAGCCCGAGAAGGTGACCACGTCCTTCACGCTGGGGTTGGCCATGGCCATTTTGTCAAAATCATTGGCAACCGCCTGGGTACGGGTCAGGGCGGCGGCATCGGGCAGCATAACCGAGCCGATGAGATAACCCTGATCCTCGTCCGGCACCAGGGCGCCCGGCACCTTGTGGAACAGCACATAGCTGCTGGCGAGGATGATGGCGATGATGCCAAAGGCCACGCCGACCCGGCGGTTGAGGAAGGCCACCCCGCGCACATAGCGGCGGGTCAGCTGATCAAAGGCATTGTTGAACCAGACGAAGAAGCGGGCCGGCTGGTGGTGGCCTTCTTTCAACAGGATGGCGCACAGGGCCGGCGACAGGGTGAGCGCTACCAGGCCGGAGATGGCCACCGACACGGCGATGGTGATGGCGAACTGCTTGTACATCACCCCGGTCATGCCGCCCATGAAGGCGACCGGCAGGAACACGGCGCAGAGCACCAGCACGATGGCGACCACGGGGCCGGAGACCTCCTGCATGGCTAGGATGGCGGCCTCCTTGGCGGAGCACTTCTTCTCGCTCATGATCCGCTCGACGTTCTCCAGCACCACGATGGCGTCATCCACCACGATACCGATGGCGAGCACCATGCCGAACAGGGTCAACAGGTTGATGGAGAAGCCCAGCATCAGCATGCCGGCGAAGGTACCGATGAGTGACACCGGCACCGCGATACAGGGGATCAGGGTGGCGCGGAAGTTCTGCAGGAACAGATAGACCACCACGAACACCAGCACGATCGCCTCGAGCAGGGTCTTGACCACCTCCTCGATGGAGATCTTCACGAACTCTGTGGTGTCGTAGGGGATCTGGTACTCCACGTCCTGCGGGAAACGGCCCTGCAGGCGATCCATGGTCTCGCGCACCTGATCGGCCACCGCCACCGCGTTGGCACCCGGTTGCAGGTAGGTGGCGATGCCGATGGCCGGCTTGCCGTTGGCGCGGGCCAGCACGTCGTAGTCCTTGCCGCCGAGCTCGACCCTGGCCACGTCTTTGACGCGGATCTTGGAGCCGTCCGGCATGGCGCGGATGATGATGTTCTGGAACTCCTTCACGTCATCGAGGCGCCCCTTGGTCTGCACCGTGTAGGTGAAGTCGGTGGGGGTGCTGGTGGGTTGGGAGCCGATCTTGCCCGCCGCGAACTGGGTGTTCTGCTCGCGGATGGCTCCGATCACGTCGCTCGGGGTGAGCTGCAGCTGGGCCAGCCGGTCCGGGCGCAGCCAGATCCGCATGGCGTAGTCGGTACCGCCGAACAGGGAGGTGTCCCCCACGCCGGGAATACGCTTGAGCTCGTCGATGATGTTGAGCAGGGCGTAGTTCGACAGATAGGTGGTATCAAACGAGCCGCTGGGGGATTGCAGGGTGATCACCTGCAGGATGGAAGTGGACTTCTTGCGCACCGTCACCCCCTGCTTCTTCACCTCTTCCGGCAGCTGGGCCATGGCGGCCGAGACCCGGTTGTTGACGTCGATGGTCGCCTGATCGGGATCGACCCCGATGTCGAAGTAGACGTTGAGGTTCATCTGGCCGTTGGAGGCGGAGCCCGATTGCATGTAGATCATGTTCTCGACCCCGTTGACCTGCTGTTCAATGGGGGCGGCCACGGTCTGGGAGATCACCTCCGGGGTGGCACCCGGGTAGAAGGCGGTCACCGAGACCACGGCGGGGGTGATCTGGGGATACTGCTCCACCGGGAGCGCGCGCATTGCCGCCATCCCGCCCAGCACTATGATGATCGAAATCACGCTGGCGAAGATGGGACGTTCGATAAAGAACTTGGAAAACATGGGGGCTCCTTATTTGCCAGCGGCACCCTGGGTGATCTTGGCGTTGATCGCCTTCATCTCCTCGGCGGAAACCGGTTTGACCACGGCGCCGGGACGAGCCTTCATCAGCCCTTCGACGATGTAGCGATCGCCGGCCTGCAGGCCTTTGTCGATCAATACGCCGCTGTCGACCACCGACCCCAGCTTGACCGGACGGGGCACCACCTTGTTGTCGGCATCCACCACCATCACCATGCGGTCGGCCTGGGACTGGACGATGGCGCGGGGCGGCACCACGATGGCGTTCTTGCGGGTGCCTAGATCGATGGTCATGCGCACGAACTGGCCGGGCAGCAGAACCCCGTTCTTGTTGTCGAAGATGGCGCGGGCGCGAATGGTGCCGGTGGCCGGGTCGACCCGGCTGTCGGAGAAGTTGAGCTTGCCCGCCTGGGGATAGACGGAGCCGTCCGCCAGCCGGATGTGGGTACGCCAGTTGGTGGCGTCCTTGGCTTCAATCAACCCTTGCTTCACCGCATTATCGAAGTTGAGGCGATCCTGCTCCGAGTAGGAGAAGTTGACGTAGAGCGGGTCGAACTGGGTGATGGTGGTGAGCAGGCCGTTCTCGCCGCTGGTGGAGATGAGGCTCCCCTCGGACTGGGAGCTCTTGCTCGCCATGCCGTTGATGGGGGCGGTGACCTGGGTGTAGCTGAGGTTGAGCTCGGCCTCTTTCACCTTGGCCTGGGCGGCCTGGTGGCTGGCGACGGCGGCTTCGTAGTTGGCGATGGTGTCGTCATAGTCCTTGCGGCTCACCACCTGACGCTTGAACAGCGGGATGATGCGATCGCGGTCGGCGCGAGCCTTGTTGAGGCGCGCCTGCTCCTGGGCCAGGGTGCCCTTGGCCTGCTCCAGCGCCACCTTGTAGGGCTCGGGGTCGATCAGGAACAGTGCCTGACCGGCAGTGACCGGCTGTCCTTCGATGTAGGTGCGTTTGAGCAGGATGCCGCTCACCCGGGAGCGCACGTCAATTTCGCGAAAGCCGGCGGTCTCGCCCACCATCTCGGTGGTCAGCGGCACGTCGGTCAGTTTGACCTCGGCCACCACCACGGGCACCGCTGGCAGTGCCTGGGCACTGGCGGCGGGTTCATCACCACAGGCGGTCAGTGCGCTGGCCAGTGCCAGGGCGATACAGCCGCGCTTGAACATCTCTTCCCTGACGGATTGCACCTTCATCATCACACTCCTGTGGGATGGTGCACGATTGCCGCGCCCACCCTTTCTCTTCATGAACATGGTTAACTGCATGGTTACAAATTTAACTTATTGGATTACTGACAGTTTTTTAATGATAAAGCACGAATATTGAACCCAAGCTGCTCGGCAGTGAAAGTTGTTTGCATCTGGCGGCATGGGGGCGAGGGGCCAGCGACAATCTGTGTCAGCCCGCAGGCCTCTTTCGGCGTGGTGTTGCCCGGATGCGAGGGCTCAGGGAGAAATTATAAGAAGGAAAAAACGGGGGAAGTGGGGGCTTGGTCACAGAGGGGGCGTCAAATGCCCCCTCAGTTGTCATTGTCAGGCGAAGCAAGCCCAGATGGGGGCGTGGTCGGAGGGCTTCTCGATGCCGCGCAGCTCGTAGTCGATGCCGGTCTCGGTCACCTTGTCCTTGAGGGAGTCGGAGGCCATGATGAGGTCGATGCGCAGGCCGCGGTTCTCGTCAAAGCCCTTGGAGCGGTAGTCGAACCAGGAGAAGCGCTCGCACTCGGTGGGGTTGGCGGCGCGGAAGGTGTCGGTCAGGCCGAACCCTTTCAGACGCTCCATCCACTCGCGCTCAATGGGCAGGAAGGAGCACTTGCCGTCCCGCAGCCAGCGCTTGCGGTTCGCCTCGCCGATGCCGATGTCGAGATCGGTGGGGGAGATATTCATATCCCCGATCAGCACCAGTTGATCGCCCGGGGTGTGATTGGTCTCGAGGTAGTGCTGCAGATCCTCGTAGAACTTCTGCTTGGCCGGGAACTTGGTCTCGTGATCCTGGCTCTCCCCCTGCGGGAAGTAGCCGTTCATCACCTTGATGAGGGAGCCGTCTTCGCGCTCGAAGGTGGCCATGATCATGCGGCGCTGGGCCTCTTCATCGTCGGTGGGGAAGCCTTTCTCCACCTTGACCGGCTTCTGTTTGCTCATGATGGCGACCCCGTAGTGGGCCTTCTGGCCGTGGAACTCGACGTGATAGCCCATGGCCTCCACGTCGGCCAGCGGGAAGGCCTCGTCGTGTACCTTGATCTCCTGCAGGCCGATCACATCCGGCTGATGCTTGTCGATGATGGCTTGCAGTTGGTGCAGACGGGCGCGCAGGCCATTGATATTGAAAGAGATGATCTTCATGTCCGGGATGCTCATGTCATTTTTATAAGTGGCTATTGGACTAGGAATCGGCGGTGGATGCAAGTGAAGGCGAGCTGCCACCTCTGGGGTGGCACGCCCGTTGCGCCTGGGCTCAACGGGTCATCTTTTTGACAAACACCACCACAAACAGCGCCAGGGTAAAGCTGCCGGTGAAGGCCTCGAAGGCGGCGAAGATCCGCGACAGCCCCACCGGGGTGAAGTCCCCGTACCCTAGCGTGGTGAAGGTCACCACGCTGTAGTAGAGGCACTCCAGCAGGAAGATGGCGTTCTGCTCGAAAGGGGCGCCGGGTCGATAGACGAGGTGGTTGCCGTTGAAGCTCAGGCCAAAGAAGAAGTAGAAGAGGCTGCAGATGAAGATGAGCAGCAGGGAGAAGAGCACCACCCGCATGGGGGCCTCGCCGTAGCCGCAGAAGAGATCGACTATCCAGGAGGTGAAGCGGCGACCGGACCAGAATGGCAGCTGCAGCCGGCGCATGGTGAGCTCCTGCTGAATGTAGCGGCCGGACATGGTGAAGATGCCCTGGGCCTCCGAGGCCTTGCGCAGATCCCGGTAGGTCTCCTCGGCCTCCTTGAACCAGATCCGGGCCTGCACCGGGTCCCGCTCGCGGCGCCCCTTTCTGTCCTGCATCAGCCGTTTGCCGGTATCCAGGTTGTCGAGGCGGGTGTTGTGCCAGCGGATGCCGAGCAGGTTGACGTCGTCGAGGGTGGCGCAGTGCAGGTTGGCATCGCTCAGATCGGCCTTCATCAGGCTGCCCCCCTTCATGCGCAGGCCGTAGAGGTGAGCCCCCTGCAGATTGGCCCGGTAGAGGTTGCACTGCTCCAGCAGAAAGCCGTGCGGCGAGCCCTTCTTCACCAGATTGAGGCCGGCCAGGTTGGCGCGGGCCAGTTGCAGGCCGTGGCACAGGCCGCCCTGGTGGACGTAGTGCTCCAGCTCGCGAGCGGTGTGGGGATCCTGATGCTGGCCATGGGGATCGTGCCAGCGGCACAGATCATGCTCCCCCGCCTCTTCGCTGCAGTGGCGGCCATCCGCCACCAGATATCGACACATGGCCATCGCCCGTCTCCTCCCCTTGCCGAGTCAGTATCAGCATAGGCGAGCGGCCGGCGAGCGGGGTCAGCTGAGCTGGGTAAACTCCTGACGCAGCTTGCGAAAACGGTCCTGCTGGGCCGGGTTGAGGGGGATGCCGTCCAGCACCTCCAGGGTCTCCTTGCACTCGGCGCCAAACTCCGGGCTCTTGCGATTCTTCTGCATCAGCTGCAGCAGCACCTGGATCTTGTTGAGGGCGGCACCGGTATTGGCCGGCGCCCGGCGCAGCGCCTCGCGAAAGTGGCCGAGCGCCTGTTCCAGCTCGCCACTCTGATAGGCCTTGATGCCCAGCTCGTTGAGCTGCTGGTAGCGCTGGCGGCGTTCCAGCACCGTCTTGTCGTCGCGGGTGGCCTGGATGCAGGTGGTGAGCAGTCGATCCTCGTCTTCGGCCAGCAGCGCCTGCAGACTCTCGGCATATTCGAACTCGCCGAGCTGATAGAGGGCGAGTATGGTCTCGCCCAGCAGGCTGGGGGGCATGGTGGCCGGTTGATCGAGCCAGTTCTGGTTGGCGCGGTAGAGCATCTTCTTGCCCTTGAGCAGCTCCCCCAGGGCGATCTGTACCCGGGCCTGGCAGATCTGCTCGAACACCGGGTAGTTGAACTCCGCCATCATCAACGAATCGCGAATGCGCGACAGGGCCGAGTTGACCTGCTTTTGCAGGTTGGCGATGTGGTAGATGTCGTTGCTGTTGAGGGCGTAGAGGGTCAGCGCCTGGATATAGGCCCCCAGATAGTGGGGGGTGCGGTGGATCGAGTTGCGCGACAGGTCGATGAGGGAGAGCAGCACGTCCTTGGCCTGGGCGTAGTCGTGGCGCAGCAGACACACCTCCGCCAGCCGGCGGGAGAGCTGTACCGACTGGGGCGAGATGTCCACCGCCCGCTTGAGCTCCTGCTGGGCCTGCTCGTCATTGCCGAGCGCCAGCAGGGATTCCGCCAGCCAGAGGTGGGCCTCCACCATCAGCGGGGTGTTTTTGAGGGTCGCCTGCAGGTGGCTCACCGCCTCCTCGTGCAGACCCAGGGTGTGGCACGCCTTGCCGAGGGTGAGCCGGGCCCAGCTGTTCTCCTGGCCAGCCAGCAGCTGGCGCATCAGGCTGCGGGCCTCCTTGGCCTGGCCCAGCTTGAGCTGGGTATCGGCCTGCAGACAGCGGCAGAAGTTGGCAAAGCGTGGCACCGCATCGGCCCGCTCGGCGCAGGCGGCTAGCAGGGTGGTCAGGTTCTCCTCGGCGAGGGCGCTGAACACGCTCTCCAGCGCCTGACGGCGGGCGAGGGCACGTTTGAGGCGAAACGAGAACTGCTCCTGGGAGAAGGGCTTCATCAGGTATTCGTCGGGCTCGGCCTCCAGCGCGCTCAGCACCATGGCGCGGGAGCTGTCGCCGCTCACCATGATCACCACGCTCTGGGGCGGGATGAGCTTCTGATCCCGCAGGCTCTCCAGCAGTTGGCGACCGTTCTCGCCAACCCCCAGCTCGTAATCGATGAGGTAGATGTCGAAGGACTCTTTCTGGCAGCGCCGTCTGGCCTCTTCGGCCGAGTTGACATAGGTGATGCGACTGATGCCGATGTTGATCAACATCGCCTTCATCATCACCTGAAAGGAGCGCTGTTCGTTGACCAGCAGGATGCGCTTCGGTTTGGGTGGGGCTTTTTTCTCTGGCTCGGATTCCGGTGTCTGCATCTGTCTGGTCAGGGCGCTACGGGCGGATAACAGAAGTGTGCCACCAAAGCGCGCAGACAGGCAATTGAACATCCATGCCGCCGCCGTTTTTCCTCTGGCAAGGGGGCGCCGGGCCTGAAAAAAATCGCCGCAGCCCTTGATCCCGGTCAAACGGGCGCTGGATTGCACTGGCGGCGCCCACACCGGTTTTTAGACTGAAAAGAGGCGGGCCGCGGGCCTGCCTTCGACCATCCAGTGACCACAAGGAGGAATCAAATGAGTTTGCTACCAGGCCGTACCAGTCTGTTTGATGACCTGTTTCACGACATGGCCTCCGGTTTCTACATCCGGCCCCTGCACGGGGATCCGCTGCCGAGCCAGATCAAGCTGGACCTCAAGGAGAGCGACGGCGGCTATCTGCTGCAGGCGGAGCTGCCTGGGGTGGCGAAGGAGGACATCCACGTGGATGTGCACGGCAAGCTGGTGACCCTGAAGGCGGAGATCCGCCAGCACGACAGCCAGAGCCAGGATGAGCGCACCCTGCGCAGCGAGCGCTATTTCGGCAGCGTATCGCGCACCGTCGAACTGCCGGTGGAGGTGACGCCGGAGCAGGTGGTCGCCCGCTTCGACAACGGCATCCTCACCCTGCAACTGCCCAAGCAGGCGGTGACCCCGGCGCCCCACCGCATCCCCATCGAGTAGCGCCGGCTTGCACACCACGAGGCCCCGCAGTGCGGGGCCTCGCTCTTTTATGGCGGTTGGGGAGCAGGCTGGGGAGAGGGCAGGGATAGCTGGCGGCGACCCCGGCTCGTTCCTGATCACAAGGCCGCCCCCGCTCGGCTCCGGCACAGCCCCTCCGGGTGGATTTTTTCAGAAGGGGATTGTGCAAGTGGGGTTCTTTTGATACCACTGAATGCTTTCCCCTGCGGATCAGCCACCATTGCGCGACAAGGAGTTCCCATGCGCCTGCCCCCCTTTCCTCCGCTGGTCTGGATCGTGATCCTGGGCACCTTCATGGTGCGCACCAGTTTCTTCATGGTCTGGCCCTTTCTCTCGATCCTGCTCTACCGGGAGTATGCTCTCTCGGCGTCCGGCATCGGGATGCTGCTGGGCGGCGCGGCCGTGCTCTCCTGCCTCATCGGCTTCTACGTTGGCTGGCTCTCCGACCGGCTCGGCCGGCGCACCATACTGCTGCTCGGCTGCGCCCTGTCGTGCGGTGCCTACCTGTTGCTCGGATTCGGCCACTCCCTCTGGCTCATCACCCTCGGGGTGTTTGGGTCGGGGCTCTCCTACGCCTTTATCGATACCCCGGGCAAGGCGCTGATGGGGGATCTGCTGCCCGAGAAGGCGTTGCGGGAGCTGGCTCTGCACCTGCGCTACTTCCTGCTCAACGTGGGGGCGGGGGTGGGGCCCCTCATCGGCGTCATGGTGGGGCTGGGTGCGCGCCAGGAGACCTTCGTGGTGACGGCCGCCAGCTATGGTCTGCTCGGCATCGCCTTCCTGCTCGGCTTTCGCCGCGACTGCACCGGTCGGCCGGATGCCGGTCTCACCCTGGGGGCCATGCTCAGGGTGGTGGGGCGGGATCGCGCCTTCATGCTGTTCATCCTCGCCAACCTGCTGATGAATCTGGTCTACGCCCAGGTGGAGTCGCCGCTGATCCAGTACCTGACCCGTGCCGGCGCCCCCGAGGTGGAGACTCTGGTGGCCCTGCTGGTGGCCACCAATGCGCTCACCATCATCACCCTGCAGTTTCCGCTGCTGCACCTGACCCGGCGCTGGCGGGTGAGCCTGCGGCTGCAGTTCTCCATCCTGCTGATGGCATCGGCCCAGGTGATGTTCGCCCTGTCGAGCCCGGCCCTGCTGTGGCCCTGGTTGGTGGCGATGTTCTTGCTGAGCGTGGGGGAGGCGGTGCTGTTTCCGCTCTTCAACGTGCTGATCGACCAGATGGCGCCGGACCACCTCAAGGGGAGCTACTTTGGCGCCAGCGCCCTGGCCGGGCTCGGTTGGGCGTTCTCGCCTATGGTGGGAGGCTGGTTCTTGCAAGTGTGGGGTGGCCCGGCCCTGTTCGCCGTGATGACCGCGATCTGCATGCTGGTGTTTGCCCTCTACGGGATGGGTCGCCGGGAGGCGCGTCCGTCGGCCTCGCCTGCCGGTTGCGAGGATTAACACGCAAGTGCGTTGACGGCGCTCACTGGTTTGCTGTCGCCGAGGGGATGCGCCAATGCCTCACTGCATTCCCATCGAATCACGCCGGCTTGAAAGCAACGAGGCCCCGCACTGCGGGGCCTCGTTGTTATGATTGCTGGGTCATGGTTGCCGCTTTATGGCTGCTTGGGAACCAGATAGGGGGCGAACTGGGGGGGGTGGCTGGCGGCGAAGCCCTGCTCGGTCTTGACGATGAGGTAGACCGCGAGCCCATGCTCCTTGGCAAAGGCCATCGCCTGTTCCGGCCCCATCACCATGAGGGCGGTGTCGAGGGCGTCGGCCTCGAGCGCAGTCGGGGTGATGACGCTGGCGGAGACCAGCTTGTGGGTGATGGGCTGGCCAGTGGCGGGGTCGATGATGTGGGAGTAGCGCTGGCCGTCGAGCTCGTAGTAGTTGCGATAGCTGCCGGCGGTGCTGAGGGCCATGCCGTTGGGGATCACCACGTCCGAGAAGGCGCCGGGCTGGTCGGACGGCTCGACGATGGCCACCCGCCAGGGCTTGCCCTTGGCGTTGTTGCCCTTGCTGCGCACGGCGCCGGCCACCTCGATGAGGTAGTTGTGCACCCCTTTTTGCTCGAGCAGGCCGGCAATCTCGTCGGAGGCCGCCCCCTCGCCCAGGGTGGAGAGATCGAGGTAGAGATCGGGAATGCCCTTGCCGAGCAGGAAGTGATCACCCTCGGGCACCAATGTCAGCCGGTCGATGCCCACCTTCTGGCGGGCGCTGGCGATCTGCTCGGCGCTGGGGCGCTTGATGGGACGTTTGTCCGGCCCGAATCCCCACAGGTTGACCAGGGGGCCTACGGTGACGTCGAGCTTGCCTGCGGTGAGATGGCCGGCATCGATGCCTTGTTGCACGATTTTGGCCATGGTGGCGGGAATGGCCATGGGGGGCTGGCCGCTGCCCTGATTGAAGCGGGAGATGAGGGAGTTCGGGTCGTAGGTGGAGATCTCGTGGTTCATGCGCGCCAGCAGGGCGTCGACCTCCTGCTGCAGCGCAGGCTCCCCGCCCGGGAAGGGATCGCTCAGGGTCACCGCATAATAGGTGCCCATGGTCTTGCCCTGGATACGGGTCTGGGTCGGGGCTGGCTGACAGGCGGTCAGCATCAGCAGCAGGGTCAACAACAGGCCGCGGGGGGCCGGGCGAGCAAGAAGCGACATGCGAGATCTCTCTGGCTAAAAACGGATGGCTCGGGCGTGGGCTGCGAGCCGGGGTCGCCAGCTTAGCCAAGGGCGCGGCGGCGGGCGAGCGTCGGTTGGAGAAAAGCGCGGGAGATAATTAAACAAAGAATGGTTAATGGGCGGCGCGGCCGGTTTGTCCAGTCAAATAATGGGAACAATCTGGTGACCTGACCCGCAGCTTTGCGCTAAAGGCATAGCCGAATGACGACAGTTGAGTAGAATAAGGTCGATTTTGACAGCATGTTTGCCAGCCATGGTGCGAGCCTGCAGGCAATTGTGTTGCCATCTATTGCCAATCAAAGGAGAGGATGATGAAAAAGGCGATTACCCTGCTGTTTCTGAGCACCCTGGCTGCCCCGGCTCTGGCCGATGAGTGCGCGTTGGTCATCGAAGGCAATGATGCCATGCAGTACAACCTCAAGGAGATGAGCGTACCGGCCACCTGCAAAGAGGTGACCGTGACCCTGAACCACACCGGCAAGATGCCGGTGACCGCCATGGGCCACAACTGGGCGCTGGCCAACACCGCCGACTATCAGGCCGTTGCCACCGCGGGCATGAGCGCCGGCGCCGAGAACAACTACCTGCCCAAGGATGATCCACGCGTACTGGCCCACACCAAGCTGGTGGGTGGCGGCGAGAGCACCAGCGTCACCTTCAAGACCGACGGCCTGGCCGGCAAAGACCTCACCTTCTTCTGCTCCTTCCCCGGTCACTTCGCCATGATGAAGGGCACCTTCAAGGTCGGCTAAGACGTGGTGCCGATTCAGAAGCCGGGCAGTGCCCGGCTTTTTTGTGGCCGCTTGCCATGCCGTAGGAAACCCTGGCTCTGCGCCGGGAGTTGTGTGCCGTTATATGATCCGGCGCGGGGTGAGTGGCGAGCATAGCGGGTAAGATAGGCCCCTTTCGGGCCTGATGGTTCGTGTGAGAGGAGTCGTTTGTCGTGAGAAACGCCATCAATTGGGTGGTCGGCTGTTGCCTGCTGCTGGTATGCGCCATTGCGCTGGCGGCAGAGCCGCCGGTGAAGAAGAGCCGCAACGGCATCTGCCATCCCAAGGGGGGTACCTACTACAGCCGCACCAAGCACTACACCCCCTATGACTCCATGCAGGCCTGCCTCGACAGCGGCGGCCGGGCGCCGAAACGCTGACCGGCGCCAGCCACCTACCTGGGCTGCAGGGTAAAGAAGGCGATAGCGCTCTTCTTCTGGCAGTCGAACTGGATGCTCTGCTCGCCGCTGATCAGCAGGGTTTCGTTGACCGCCATGGGCTGGCCCGCCGCCGTGAGCTGGCCGCTCAGCAGGTAGCAGAGATAGGTCTTGTCCGTCTCCAGGGTGAGGGTGAGCGGGAAGGGGAGGTTGAGCACCCGCACGTTGGCGCTGAGGCGGGCCGGATCATAGATGAGCCCCAGATCCGTCACCTCTTTTTTCAGCAGCTCGCAGTGGGTGTCGTCATCCCCGCTGAAGTGGGCCGCCTCGAAGGTGGCGTAGGGGTGGCCGTTTAGCACGAAGCCGGCCCCGCTGATGGGCAGCAGGATGCGCTGATAGCCGGGGAATTTCGAGAAGAGGCCTGCCCCCTTGATGGGCGCCGAGCTCAGCCGATAGGCAAAATCGAGCTTGTCGAGGCTGGCGCCGGCAGGGGAGATGAGGATCTGGGCTGTGGTGCCCTGCTTGTTCTTCCAGGGCATCTTCAGCTGGTCGGACTCTTTTATCAGGGTGATCAATGGCGCCTCGGCAGTTGGTGAGCGGAGTGAATTGTGTGGCCCAGTGATACCATCCCGCCCGCCGGCCCACAAGGTTGCGTCTGCCTGTCCCGCACTGCCCGCCCACTATTTCATCAGTTTCATCAGTCAGGCCAGCCATCGCCCTTGCGTTGGCTGCTTGCCCGTCGCGGCTGTATGAAACGCAACCACTTGTGCAGGGCGGCGAGAGGGCAAAACGGCAGGCTGTGATCCCGTCGCTGTTAAAGCGGCGGCGGCTCGCTACACTGGCGGTTCTGTTGCCCAAGGAGGCCCCATGACTCACAAGATCATTCTGGATACCGATCCCGGTATCGATGACGCCATGGCAATTCTGTTTGCCGAAGCCCACCCCGCCATCGAGCTGCTCGCCATCACCACGGTATTTGGCAATGCCACCATCGAGAACGGCACCCACAACGCCCTCTGGCTCAAGCAGCAATACGGCATGAAGGCGGATGTGGCGCAGGGGGCGGCCGCCCCGCTGCGACGCGAGCCGGTGGGCCCGACCACTGTGGTACACGGCCCGAGCGGGTTTGGCGACGTGACGGCGGGGGAGGTGACGCTCACACCGGATCCCCGGCCGGCCTGGCAGTATATCGTCGAAGCGGTGAAGGCTGCTCCCGGCGAGATCACCCTGGTCACCATAGGGCCGCTCACCAACCTGGCGCTGGCGCTGCAGGCGGCCCCCGAGATTGCCGGCCTGGTGAAGCAGGTGGTGGTGATGGGCGGCGCCTTCGGCGTCAACGGCCATCGCGGCAATGTGACCCCCTATGCCGAGGCCAACATCCACGACGATCCGGATGCCGCCGATCGGGTGTTCACCGCCCGCTGGCCTGTGGTGATCATCGGGCTGGACGTGACCCAGCAGAGTTTCTTCAGCAGCGCCTATCTGGACGCACTGCGCGATGAAGCGGGGGAGCCAGGCCGTTTCCTGTGGGATGTCAGCCGCTTCTACCTGCGCTTCTACTCCGAGCGGATCGGGCTCGACGGTTGCCACGTGCACGACCCGTCCGCCATCGCCTACGTGATCGATCCGACCCTGTTCACCCTGCGCGCGGGGCCGGTGCGGGTCATCAACGACGGCCCTGCCATCGGTCACACCCTGCAGAAATTTGACGGCAAGTCCCACCCCCACGATGAGTGGGCCGACCATCCTGCCCAGCAGGTCGGGGTGGCGGTGCGGGAGCAGGCGCTGCTGGCGCTCTATCGGGAGACGCTGGTGGCTTGGGGTCGCAACCGCTAGAGGGCTAGGCGAGCAGGGTGGCTTGCGGTCGGACTTGAGACGCGGCTGTGATCCGCACCAAACAATTGGGGGCCAGTTGCGGCTTATACTGGCAGCAACCGTGTGAAGAAGGAGAAACAGGATGGCCTGGTTGTCGTTGCTGGTGGCGATTGCCCTGATCTGGTGGTTGATGAAGCTGGGGCGTGGCGCCCTGTTCGAGATCCGGCTTGCCCCCGGCAAGGTGCAGGTCAAGCGGGGCAAGGTGTCGCCCGCATTCATCGAGCATGCCAAACAGATCCTGCGTCACGAGACGGTGCGCGGGCGCATCCTGGGTCAGCGCGATGGCGATGGGGTCAAGCTGGTCTTCTCCCGCTCCATTCCGGAGCCGGTGGCCCAGCGTTTTCGCAACATCTTCCCCTATGGTGATTACCGGCTGGGGGCGGTGCCGCTCTCCGGCTCCAAACCGCGCAAGGGGTGAGTCGTCACTCACACAGCAAACGGGCCTCCACTGGAGGCCCGTTTCGTTATGGTCGGCGTGACCTATGGGTGCAGGGCGCGCTGGGCCTTGACCGTCTCCGGCTTGATGGCTACCCCTTCATTGCCCCAGGAGGCGCGCAGAGTATTGACCAGCTCGGCGATCTGCTGGTCGTTGAGGGTCCAGCCGTAGCCTGGCATGTGGTAGCCGATATTGCCCTGGGTGATGGGGGTCTCGGCGCCGTGCAGCAGCACGTTGAGCAGGCTGCTCGGGTCCTCGGCCAGCACGGTCTGGTTGCCGATCAGGGAGGGGATGACGTGGTCGTTGCCGCGCCCGTCGTTGCCGTGGCAGGTGGAGCAGTACATGGCGTAATCCGCCTTGCCGCCGGCACTGGCGTAGGCCCGGTTGCCCCTGACGGCCGGTGTCTCGTCATCCAGCCCGGTCAGGTAGGTGGCGATACTGGCCAGATCCGCGTCGCTGAAGTACTGGCTGCTGTGAGTGATCACTTCCGCCATGGGGCCGCTGACGGCCTGATGCTGGCTGCGGCCGGTTTTCAGCAGATCGATGAGGGCCTGCTTGTCGTAGCGGCTGCCGCGAATGTCGGGGGCATACCAGCCATCCAGGGTAGCGCCGCTCAGATAGAGGGGATCCGCCTCGGTCAGGGCTTTCTCCTGCATGCCGAGCCCGCGCGGGGTGTGGCAGCTGCCGCAGTGGCCGGCCCCCTGCACCAGATAGGCACCGCGGTTCCACTCCTCGCTCTTGCCGGCGACCGGGGTGAAGCGGCCGTCATCGTGATAGAGCCAGTTCCAGCCCCTGAGGGGCCAGCGCATGTTGAGCGGCCAGGGGATGTCACTCGCCTTGTTGGCAACAGCCTGCGGCTGCACATCCTGCATCAGGTAGTGGTAGAGGGCGGAGAGATCCTCATCGCTCATCTTGGCGTAGGCGGTGTAGGGCATGGCCGGATAGAGGGGGTCTCCGCTGCGGGTGATCCCTTCGCGCATCACCTTGATGAACTCGGGCAGGCTGTAGTTGCCGATGCCGTGGGTCTTGTCCGGGGTGATGTTGGTGGCGTAGACGGTGCCGACCGGGGTGGGGAAACCCTTGCCGCCGGCGAGCGGCTTGCTCGCCTCGCTGGTGTGGCAGGCGGCGCAGTCCCCCAGCTTGGCCACGTATTCACCCGCCGACATGGCGGGGGCGGCTTGCAGGGCGAAGGTGGGCAGGGCCAGCAGCACGGCACTGGTAGTCAGGGAACGGATCATTTGGCACCTCCCTTGGTCAGGGCGACCAGCTCGTTGACGGCGCGCCACGCCTCGTCGATGGCGGCGTGGGCATAGGGGCTCCAGCCCGCGTCCGAGTTGGCGATGGTGATGTTGCCCACCGGCTGGCGACCCCGCTCAATGAAGCGCTCCGACTGCTCTTCATCGTCAAACAGGGAGTTGGCAATGTAGGAGTAGCCGTGGGACCAGCGGTTGACCGTGATGGTGAGGATATCCTGCTCATGATTGAAGCCGGCCTCGCCCAGCATGGCCTGCAGCTGCTCGCGGATCATCTGCTCGTGCTGCTCGAACGGCATGCCGAGGAGCATGGCGCGCCCCTTGCGGGACTGCTCGCGGGCCGACAGGCCGCTGCCCGGCAGGGTCGGCACATAGACCATGTGCAGGCACATGGGCTGATCCGGGTTCTTGGGATGCTCGTAGCCGCCGAGGTCGACCGGGTAGTCAAGCTTGACCCGGCTGTAGGGGGCGGCCGGGGCATAGACCTCGTGCACGCCGAGTTTGACGAACGGCTGCCAGTTTCTGATCACCACCTTGGTGTAGACCAGCGGCGCCTTGACGTTCTGGCGCAGCGCCTCCTTCTGGGGCTCCGGCATCTCGGGCACCAGGTAGGGGATCATCATGTTGTAGCCGGCCATGATGCACTGCCTGGCCTGTACCCGGTGCAGCTTGCCCTCCTTGATGTAGGTGACGTCCACCCCCTGTTTGCCGTCCTTGAGCGGCACGTTTCTGGCCTGCAGCGCCGTGCTGCCGAGGCGCAGCTGCACCTTGTGCTCGGGGCGGTCGAGCTGGCTGTAGTCGAACCTGGCCAGCACCACGTCCTGCATGGTGTGGCCCGGGGCCACCTGCGGGATGAGCTTGCGCACCATCAAGCGGGTGAGGCCGGCGTTGCCATCCGGGAAGTGGAAGATGTAGGGGTCGTCCAGCTCGGCCTGGGATTCCGCATCGAGCGGGGTGAGATCCATGCCGGCAAAGCCCGGCAGGGCGCACAGGCGGGCGTCGGCGCAGGAGGTGGCATCGATGCCGACCGCCTGGAAGTCGTCGGTGCGCTGCTGGAAGAAGGTGATGGCCCGCTCGCTCAGCCCCACCTTGTCGCGCAGGAAGGTGGTGTAGCTGTTGCTCTCCATCCAGGCGTCTTTCTGTTCGCGGGTCATGCCGTGCAGGTAGTCGGTCTTCTCTTCGTGCAGCGCCAGCAGGGCGGCCTTGTCGGTGTCGTCGAACGGGAAGTCGCCGATGAACTCGGCCAGCGGCCGGCCGTTCAAGCGATCGCGCGGGATGTCGTCGGCCACGCTGTGGCCCGGGTCGCCGTTCACTATCTTGTTGACCCCGAAGTGCTTCTCGTCAAAGAAGACGCCGCGGCTCAGACCCAGATCCGGGTAGAAGGTCTGCTGGAAGCCTTTGGCCAGCTCGTCGATGTTGACCTCCAGCGCCTTGAGCAGCCCCAGCGCCACCGGGCTGTAGACGGAGCGCGGCGATTGCAGGGATTCGCTGCCGCCGTAACCCAGCCGCAGGCCGTCCGGGGTGGTGAACTCGTTGCGCTTGGCGTGGCCACCGAAGTCGTCGTGGTTGTCGAGCAGCAGGATCTTTTTGTCCGCCCCGAGCAGTTGCTGGTAGAAGCAGGCGGCGGAGAGGCCGCTGATGCCGGCGCCGACGATCACCAGATCGTACTCGCCCTCCAGCGGGAGGTGGGCGAAGTCATACTGCTTGCCGTCGCGGGCGATGCTGTGAGCCGGCTCGAAGGAGCCCGGGTGGTTGCCGCGCAGGCCGGTGAGAGCGGGCGGATAGACCAGCGTCTTCTCGGCCAGCGCCTTGCCGCCTTCGGCGGCCTGCAGCAGCTGGATGGGGGCGACGCCGGCCGCAATGGTGATGGCGACGCCGTTGAGAAAGTCTCTGCGTGTGATGCTCATGGCAATCCCTGTAAATGAAGAGTCGAATGAGAAGTGGGATAGGGTTGAATTCGTGACTGACGAGTAACGAAGGGGCGCAACCTACCGCTATATCCCGATGGAGTCCATGGCTTTGATAATAACTTATTAAACAAAATGGGGGATCATGTGATGGTCATGGCGGTGAGATGGATGAAATATGCATGTTTGTGGGGCAAAGGCACATCAACACCAAGGAATTAATTGAAATTTAATTTGATTAATTATGGTTAATTTCGAGTCTCACCTTTATTCGGCCATGGTCGACAAACAGGGCCTGATTATCGCCTGATTTTTCACCGCAAGGCCACTAAATGACGCCCTTTATCCTTGTGAAATAAAAGGTTAAACGACGAAGTGGTCATTTAATCAACGCTGATTGAATAAAATTGAGCCAGCCGCTGATTAATTGAGAAGGGCCCGATATGGATAAATTCAGCGGCGTCAAGCCATTAACATGCGACACACAGAAATCGCAAACCGCACACAAGTGAAAGATTAATTTTTCATGTTGTTCACATCCCCCCCCGGTGAAATAGAATGCTGCGTTTTTCTTACCACTTTAGCCTTGCGAAGATGAGGACATTGCATGAGACCTTTTGATGTAAAGAGGGGCTTGGGCGCTTTGCTGTTGCTCGCGACTGCCGGCTTGCTGAGCGGCTGCGACATGGCGCTGATGAGCCCCAAGGGGCAAGTTGGTCTGGAGCAGAAGTCACTGATATTGACCGCACTCGGCTTGATGCTGATCGTGGTGGTGCCCGTGATCGTGATGGCAGTGGCGTTCGCTTACAAATACCGAGCGTCCAACACCAATGCCACCTATGCGCCTGACTGGGCCCACTCCAACAAGATTGAAGCGGTCGTCTGGACCGTACCCGTCATCATTATCGCCATCCTGGCGGTGATTACCTGGAAAACGTCCCACTCTCTGGATCCCTACAAACCATTGGAATCCGAGGTGAAACCGATCCAGGTCGATGTCATCTCCCTTGACTGGAAATGGTTGTTTGTCTATCCGGAGCTGGGTATCGCCTCGGTCAACGAGCTGGCATTCCCGGTCAACACCCCGGTCAATTTCCGGGTGACCTCCGACACCGTGATGAACTCCTTCTTCATTCCCCAGCTGGGCGGCCAGATCTACGCCATGGCGGGCATGCAGACCAAGCTGCACCTGATTGCCAACGAGGCAGGCCAGTACAAGGGCATCTCGGGTGGCTACAGCGGCGCCGGTTTCTCCGGCATGAAGTTCAACGCCATCGCCACCCAGGATCAGGCCGGTTTCGACGCCTGGGTCGCCAAGGTGAAAGCCTCTTCCAAGGCGCTCAACACCATGGATGAGTTCAATACCCTGGCCAAGAAGAGCGAAAACCACCCGGTGGAGTACTTCGCCAGCGCCGATCCCAAGCTGTTCGTCAACATCATCAACAAGTTCATGGGCGACATGAAGCACGGCGAGCACGCCGCCATGCAACACGGCGAAGCGCAGGCCGCGATGCCGCATGATGCCTCCATGAGCCATGAAGGCATGGAGCACGGCGACGCCATGCACCATGAGGCCCAGGGCGAGCAGATGGACCACGCCGGTCACATGCCGGCCGACAAGACAGTGAAAGCGGGTACTAACTGATGTTTGGAAAATTAACACTCGATGCCATTCCGTACCATGAACCCATCATCATGGTCACGATCGCCGGCATCATTCTGGGTGGGCTGGGTATCGCCGGTCTCATCACCTATTTCGGCAAGTGGCAATATCTGTGGAAAGAGTGGTTGACCTCGGTCGACCACAAACGCCTCGGTATCATGTATCTCATCCTCGGCATGGTCATGCTGCTGCGCGGCTTTGCCGATGCGGTGATGATGCGTACCCAGCAGGTCATGGCCTCGGCCGGCGGCGAGGGCATACTGCCACCGCACCACTACGACCAGATCTTCACCGCCCACGGCGTCATCATGATCTTCTTCGTGGCCATGCCGCTGGTGATCGGTCTGATGAACATCGTGGTGCCGCTGCAGATCGGTGCCCGTGACGTCGCCTTCCCCTTCCTGAACAACCTGAGCTTCTGGTTCACTGCCGCGGCCGTGGTGCTTATTAACGTCTCCCTCGGGGTCGGTGAATTCGCCCAGACCGGCTGGCTGGCCTATCCGCCCTTGTCGGGGCTGGAGTTCAGTCCCGGGGTCGGGGTCGATTACTGGATCTGGAGTCTGCAGATCTCGGGTCTGGGGACCCTGCTGACCGGCGTGAACTTCTTCGCCACCATCATCAAGATGCGCGCCCCTGGCATGACCATGATGCGCCTGCCGGTGTTCACCTGGACCGCCCTGTGCGCCAACGTGCTGATCATCGCCTCCTTCCCGATCCTGACCGTCACCATCGCCCTGCTCACCGCAGACCGCTACCTGGGTACCCATTTCTTTACCAATGACATGGGTGGCAACATGATGATGTATATCAACCTGATCTGGGCCTGGGGTCACCCCGAGGTGTACATCCTGGTACTGCCGGTGTTCGGGATCTTCTCCGAAGTGGTGGCGACCTTCTGCAAGAAGAAGCTGTTCGGTTACACCTCGCTGGTGTGGGCGACCATCGCCATTACCGTGCTCTCCTTCATCGTCTGGCTGCACCACTTCTTCACCATGGGGTCCGGCGCCAACGTGAATGCCTTCTTCGGCATCACCACCATGATCATCTCCATCCCGACCGGGGTGAAGATCTTCAACTGGCTGTTCACCATGTACCGCGGTCGCATCGAGTTCACCTCACCCATGCTGTGGACCGTCGGCTTCATCATCACCTTCACCGTGGGTGGCATGACCGGGGTACTGCTCTCCGTGCCGGCTGCCAACTTCGTGTTGCACAACAGCCTGTTCCTGATCGCCCACTTCCACAACGTCATCATCGGCGGCGTGGTGTTCGGTTGCTTCGCCGGTATCACCTACTGGTTCCCGAAAGCGTTCGGCTTCAAGCTGGATGACGTCTGGGGCAAGCGTGCCTTCTGGTGCTGGATCACCGGCTTCTTCGTGGCCTTCATGCCGCTCTACGTGCTGGGCTTCATGGGCATGACCCGTCGTGTCAGCCAGAACATCGATCCCGAGTTCCACGGCTGGCTGGTGGTGGCTGCCTGCGGCGCCGGTCTGATTGCGCTGGGTGTACTGTGCCAGGTGATCCAGATCGTGGTCAGCATCCGCGACCGCGAGAAGAACCGCGACCTGACCGGCGATCCCTGGGGTGGCCGTACCCTGGAGTGGTCCACTTCCTCGCCGCCCCCCTTCTACAACTTCGCCATCGAGCCGAAGATCAAAGGGCTGGATGCGTTCTGGGAAGCCAAGCAGGACGGTTCTGCCTATCAGCAGCCCAAGCACTATGACCCGATCCACATGCCGAAAAACTCCGGTGCCGGCGTCATCATCGCCGCCTTCAGCACCCTGTTCGGCTTTGCCATGATCTGGCACATCTGGTGGATGGCCATCGCCGGCTTCGTCGGCATGATCGCCACCTGGATCATCCACAGCTTCAATGACGACGTGGACTACTACGTGCAGGTTGACGAGATCGAGCGGATCGAGCGTCAGCATTTTGAAAATCTCAACAAGGTGGCTTAATTCCATGGCGACTGACGTTCTACATCACACTCACGGTGCCCATGAGGATGGGCACCATGATGCCGGCGCCAACAAGGTATTCGGCTTCTGGATCTACCTGATGAGTGACTGCATCCTGTTCGCGACCCTGTTCGCGACCTATGCGGTCCTGGTCAACGGCACCGCCGGCGGTCCGAGCGGCAAGGACATCTTCGAACTGCCGTTCGTGTTTGCCGAAACCATGCTGCTGCTGCTGAGCTCCATCACCTTTGGCTTTGGCATGCTGGCCATGAACAAGAACAAGGTGGCGGCGGTCAATACCTGGCTGTTCATCACCTTCCTGTTCGGTGCCGGCTTCATCGCGATGGAGATCTACGAGTTCCATCACCTGATTGCCGAGGGTTACGGTCCGGATCGCAGCGGCTTCCTCTCCGCCTTCTTCACCCTGGTGGGTACCCACGGTATCCACGTGACCAGCGGTCTTGTCTGGATCATCGTGATGATGGTGCTGGTAGCCAAGAAGGGGCTGACCGATCGCAACCGTACCCGTCTGATGTGCCTGAGCCTGTTCTGGCACTTCCTCGACGTGGTGTGGATCTGCGTCTTCACCGTGGTCTATCTGATGGGGGTCATGTAATGAGTCATTCCGTTGACAATCACGGCGCCAGCCACGGCAGCGCCAAGAGCTACCTGATCGGCTTCGTGCTGTCCCTGATCCTGACCGCAGTGCCGTTCTGGATGGTGATGGACGGCTCTGCCTCCCACACTACCGTGCTGGCCACCGTGGTCGGCATGGCGGTGGTGCAGATCTTCGTGCACCTGGTCTACTTCCTGCACATGAACACCTCGTCCGAGGAGCGCTGGAACCTGGTGGCACTGATCTTTACCGTGCTCATCATCGCCATCGTGGTCGTGGGTTCGCTGTGGATCATGTACAACCTCAACATCAACATGATGGTTCACTGAGCAGGTTGGCAATGATGATGAAGCAATACCTGCAAGTGACCAAGCCGGGCATCATCTTCGGTAACCTCATCTCGGTTATCGGAGGGTTCCTGCTGGCCTCCAAGGGGAGCCTGGATGTGCCCCTCTTCATCCTGACCATGGCTGGTGTATCACTGGTGGTCGCCTCCGGTTGCGTGTTCAACAACTACATCGACCGGGACATCGACTGCATCATGGAGCGCACCAAGAACCGTGCTCTGGTGAAGGGTCTGATCGCCCCCGGCGTATCGCTCTGGTACGCGAGCGCCCTCGGCATTGCGGGCATTGCACTGCTCTACTTTGCGGCCAACCCGTTGGCCGCCTTGCTGGCGGTGCTGGGCTTCATTGTCTATGTGGGGGTCTACAGCCTCTACATGAAGCGTCACTCGGTCTACGGCACCCTGGTCGGCAGCCTCTCCGGCGCCGCACCGCCGGTCATCGGCTACTGCGCGGTGAGCGGTCAGTTCGACTCAGGCGCGCTGATCCTGCTGGCGATCTTCAGCCTGTGGCAGATGCCGCACTCCTATGCGATCGCCATCTTCCGCTTCAAGGATTACCAGGCGGCCAACATCCCGGTACTGCCGGTGGTGAAGGGAATTTCGGTGGCCAAACACCACATCACCCTCTACATCCTGGCCTTTATGGTGCCGACCCTGATGCTGTTCCTCGGCGGCTACGCCGGTTACAAGTATCTGGTGGTGGCCACCGCGGTCAGCGTCTGGTGGCTGGGGATGGCGCTGTCTGGCTACAAGGCGGCGGTGGACGACTCCCTCTGGGCGCGCAAGCTGTTCATGTTCTCCATCGTCACCATCACCTGCCTGAGCGTAATGATGTCGGTGGACTTCCAACCGGAGGCAGAGCCTGCGGTACTGGTGAGCATGCTGCCCTAAGGTGCATACCTGTCATGTTCCGTGTTGTGATGCGACGCGGGAAAATCAGTAGAATCCAGAGCCGGGAACCTTCCCGGCTCTGTTATTATGGGGCCGCCCCGTCGGGCACTTTTCCCTTGTGTCGGGTGTGGCATGGCGCGTGTCGGCCACCCCTTGAGTCTTCCTTTTTCCTGACCTATCGAGGCCATCATGAATGATTTCACCATGACGAGGGGCGAGCGCCGTGCCACCTGGGCGCTCGGCTCCGTCTTCTCGTTGCGCATGCTCGGCATGTTTATGGTGCTGCCGGTGCTGACCACCTACGGCATGTCGCTGGCGGGTGCCTCCGAGGCGCTCATCGGCCTGGCCATCGGCATCTACGGCATGACCCAGGCGCTGTTCCAGATCCCGTTCGGTTTGCTCTCCGACAAGGTGGGCCGCAAGCCCCTCATCGTCGGCGGTCTGCTGATGTTTGCTCTCGGCAGCGTGATCGCGGCGCTGACCCACTCCATCTGGGGCGTGATCCTCGGCCGCGCCCTGCAGGGCAGCGGCGCCATCTCGGCTGCCGTGATGGCGCTCCTGTCGGATCTCACCCGCGAGCAGAACCGCACCAAGGCGATGGCCTTCATCGGGGTGAGCTTTGGCATCACCTTCGCCATCGCCATGGTGACCGGCCCCCTCATCACCCATGCGCTGGGGCTCTCCGGCCTTTTCTGGCTGATCGCCCTGCTGGCGCTGGCGGGCATCGCCGTCACCCTCTGGCTGGTGCCAACTCCGAGTGGCCATCTGCTCAATCGCGAGTCCGGCATGGTGAAGGGGGGGATGCGCACCGTGCTGACCAACCCGCGCCTGCTCAAGCTCAACTTCGGTATCCTCTGCGTGCACACCCTGCTGATGTCGAGCTTCGTGGCGCTGCCGCCGCTGCTGGAGCGCGCCGGCCTGCCCCGTGACAGCCAGTGGCAGGCTTATCTGGTCACCATGCTGATCGCCTTCGTCAGCGTGGTGCCGTTCATCATCTATGCCGAGAAGCGCAGAAAGATGAAGCGGGTGTTCCAGATCTGCGTGCTGGTGATGCTCGTCGCCGAGCTGGTACTCTGGCAAAGCGGCCTGCAGCTGTGGGGCCTGCTCGCCGGGCTGCAGATCTTCTTCATCGGTTTCAACGTGATGGAGGCGCTGCTGCCGTCCCTCATCAGCAAGGAGTCGCCCCCCGGCTACAAGGGCACCGCCATGGGGATCTACTCCACCAGCCAGTTCATCGGGGTGGCCATTGGCGGCAGCCTCGGTGGCCTGCTCTACAGCCTGGGTGGCGGCGCCCTGGTGTTTGGCGGCTGCGCTGCGCTGGCCCTGGTCTGGCTTGGGGTCAGCCTCACCATGGCCGAGCCCCCCTATGTGAGCAGCCTGCGCATCGTGCTGCCGGAAGGGGTGGAGGCCGACGCGGCGCTCGAGCAGAAGATCCGCGCCTGCGAGGGGGTGAGCGACGTGCTGCTGGCCGCTGCGGAGCGCTCCGTCTATGTGAAGGTGGACAGCAAGCGCCTGAGCCGGCGCGATCTGGAGTCGCTGGTCGCCGCCTGAGGACACCGACCAGCATGAAAAAGCCCGCCAATCCGGCGGGCTTTTTATTGGGCTCCATTCAGCTGGATTGTGCCCAGCTGTGCTGTACGCTCAGTCGGCCTGGCAGCGCTGCTCGGCAGGCAGGCTCGCGCCATCTCCCAGCAGCAGGGTGCTGAGAGCCGCCCGGGCGCAGCGGGAGCTGTTCAGTTGGCCGTGCTGATTGCTCTGCGTCACCTGCACCAGGCGCGCGGCGCTGCCAAAGGCGGCCTGCATCTGGCGGGCACCGGCGAAGGGGGTATTGGGGTCGTACTCGGCGCCGAGCACCAGGGCCCTGGCATCATCCGGCAGCTTTATCTCGCCGGCGCCATAGCTGGCGATGGGCTGGCGCGGATAAGGCCAGTCGGCGCAGGTGTTGAAGCTTTTGGCCAGCAGCAGGGCACCGGCCCCCTGGAAGGCGGCATCTTCCGGGTCCAGCGTTTGCCAGCCGTAGGGCTCGCTGTTGTCGGTACAGTGGATGGTGCTGAAGAAGGGCATCTCCAGCAGCGTTGAATAGGGGTTTTCGTCGGCCTGCTCCTTGGCGAGGCGGGCCAGCAGGGGGCTGGCATCGTCCTGCTGCCAGAAGGCGAGCTGATCGTCGCGCTGGCTGCCGCTGATGGCATCGCCCAGCACCGCCACCCAGTTGGCGCGGTCGAGCACATTGCCCTGATTGTCCACATAGCGGCCGTTGTCGCGCACCTGGCGGGTCACCGCCATGCTGCGCTGCAGCGCCTGATCCCCGAAGCGCCAGGCCAGGATGCGGTTGGCATTCTCGGCATCGCGGCGAAAGATGGCCGGGTAGCGGCTCTCGGCGGGAGACATCGGCGAGTCGACCACCAGATTGGCCACGTGGCTCGGATAGCGGGCGGCATAGAGGGCGGCCAGACGAGTGCCGTAGGAGAAGGTGATGGGGGTGATCCGCTCGCGCCCCAGGTGCTGGCGCAGGCGCTCCATGTCCTCGACCACGGCCCGCGAGCCCAGGTGCGGCGCATGCAGCCGCAACGGCTCGTCGCAGCGCTCGCGCAGGGTGGTGCCGAAGGCCTTGCCCTGATCCGCCCCGCTCTCGAGTGCCGGCAGGGCGCCCTTGTCACGGCTGGCAAAGAGCTGGGCGAGCTGCGCCGGGGTCATGTCTGGCCGCACCCCCTGCTTGTCGGTCAGCAGGCAGCTGCGCAGCTCGTGGCCGAGGGCGCTGTAACCGGCCCCGCGGGGATCCAGGGTGACGATGTCGTAGTGCTCAAGGATGGCGGGGTTGGCGCTGCGCAGCATGTCGAGCAGGAGGCCGAGATCCGGGGTGGCCGAGGTGGGGCCGCCCGGGTTGTAGAACAGGGTGCCGCGATAGTCGCCGCTGGCGCGATAGTGCAGATAGAAGATATCCAGGGTGTCGCCCTTGACCGTGCGGGTCTCCTGTTTGACATGGGGGCGGACGGGTTTGTCCGACCAGGAGGAGAAGCGGGGGCTGTTGTCGGCGAAGAGGGAACTGTCGGCGCGTACAGCGGAGCGCTTTTCCCACTTGGTCTCCTTGATCTGGACCCACTCCTTGTCGTAATCGAGCGGCACCGTCAGGTAGTGACAGCTGACCTGACTGGCGGGAATGGCGATACCGTCCTCTTGCCAGCCCTGGCGCAGCTGTTGGCAGACCTGGCCGGCGTCATAGCCGGCGCGAATATGGCGAGCCTGGAAGGGCTCCTCTTTCTTTTCCAGATTGCAGCCTGCCAGCAATGCCGGTGCCAGCAGGGTCATGAGCAGCGTGTATTTCATTGTCTATTTCCACTTATCTAGCCTGAACCCCGAAATAGTACGGGGAGGGGCCGACCGGATGGCAGCCGGAAGTTGTATGGAAATATTGCAAGGTGTGTCGATTTACATATTTCTGGCGATATTTGGTGGTCTCATTGATCTATTTGAAAATAATGACCGGCAACGCGCACCGTTATTTTATGCGGGATCAATAACGGCGGCGCAACCGGTCGGCGCAGGGGGCGGCTCCGGCGTTACGCGGGCGCGCGCCAGAACGGCTTGTCCCCCAGCACGGTGGCCCTGTGCATCACTCGCCGGGCCGGCAGATAGTCTGCGTTGGCGTAATGCTGGGTGACCCGGTTGTCCCAGATGGCGATGTCGTGCTCCCGCCAGCGCCAGCGCACCTGATACTCGGGCTTGGTGACATGGCGAAACAGGAAGGCGAGCAGCGCCTCGCTCTCTTGCGCCGGCAACTCGGGCAGGCGGGTGGTGAAGCCTTCATTGACGAACAGTGCCTGCCGACCGCTCAAGGGGTGGGTGCGAACCACAGGGTGGCGCAGCGGCGGGTTGCGGGCCGCCGCCTCCTGCCAGCGCTGGTACTCGGCCGGGCTGGCGCTGTGGCGATGGGCCGGGAACGACTTGGTGAAGTCGTGCTCGGCTTCCAGCCCTGCCAGCAACTGCTGCAGACGGGGGGAGAGCCCCTCGAAGGCGGCGATGCCGCTGGCCCACAGGGTATCGCCCCCCACCGGCGGCAGCTGCTTGGCGGCCAGAATGGCCAGCGCCGGCGGCGTCTCGATGAAGGTGACGTCGGTGTGCCAGTTGTCGTTGTCCGGCGGGTTGTCGTCGTGGGTGTCGAGCACGATGATCTCCTCGGCCTCCGGCGCGTGGGGATAGACAGGGTGAATGTGCAGATCGCCGAAGCGGTTGGCCAGCGCCCGCTGCTGGCGGGGGTTGATGGGCTGATCCCGAAAGAACAGCACCTGATGGGTCAGCAGGGCCTGCTGCAACTGCGCGAACTGGCCCTCATCGAGCGGCCCGGCCAGGCTGATGCCGCTGATCTCGGCGCCGATGTGGGGGCCGAGGGGGGTGATATGCAGGGAATTGCTCATAGTCCTTCTCCATGCCACGGCGTCAGGCGACGCTGCAGCGCACGTAAACCAAGTTCCAGAGTGAAGGCGATCAGGGCGATCACCAGAATGCCCGCCAGCACCACGTCGGTGGCGAGAAACTCGCCGGCGGCTTGCACCATGAAGCCCACGCCGCGGGTGGCGGCGATGAGCTCGGCCGCCACCAGAGTGGACCAACCGACCCCGAGCCCGATACGCAGCCCGGTGAGGATCTCCGGCAGGGCACCGGGCACTGTGACGTGCAACAGTACCTGCCAGCGGTTGGCACCCAGCGCCCGGGCGGCCCGCGCTCGCACCTGTTTGGCGCCCTGCACCCCCGCCAGGGTGGCCATGGCGACGGGCGCGAAGATGGCCAGATAGATGAGCAGCACCTTCGATGTCTCGCCGATGCCGAACCAGATCACCATGAGCGGCAGGTAGGCAAGGGGCGGCACCGGCCGGTAGAGCTCGATCAGCGGGTCGAGCATGCCGCGCAGGGTGGGGCTGAGCCCCATGGCCAGACCCACCGTCACACCGCACAGAGTGGCGGCCGCGAGGGCGATGAGGATGCGCTGCAAACTGGCGGCGAGGTGCTGCCAGAGGGTGGCGTCCATGAAGCCCTGCGGCCCGGCGAGGGTGGCAAACTGCTGAAGCACCTGGGCAGGGGGCGGCAGAAACAGCGGCCTTATCAGCCCGAGCCTGGCCACCAGCCACCAGAGCGCCAGTAGGGCACAGAGGGTCAGCAGGCTCACCCCAAGCCGGCGTGGCAGCGGCCAGCGCAGGCGTATCCGGCGGGCAGGGTCGAGCGGGCGGGAGAGGGTGAGGCTCATGCAAACACCTCCCGCTCGGCAAAGACCCGACCCAGCACGTACTCGCGTCGCGCGATAAAGGCGGGATCCGACTTGATGCTGCGGCAGGGCTCGCCGGCGGCGAAGCGGCGGCCGAACTCCAGGGTCAGCCGCTCCATCACTCGCCCCGGCGCCGGGGAGAGCAGTACCAGCTCGGTGGCCATGAACACCGCCTCCTCGATGTCGTGGGTGATGAGCAGCACCTGCCGACGCTGCTCGTGCCACAGGCGCAGCAGCAGGGTCTGCATCTGCTCGCGGGTAAAGGCGTCGAGGGCGCCGAAGGGTTCGTCGAGCAGCAGCAGTTGCGGCTGGGTGGCTAGCGCCCGGGCGATGCCGACCCGCTGGCGTTGGCCGCCGGATAGCTGCCAGACCGGTTTGGCCTGGGCCTCCTCCAGCCCCACCTTGCGCAGCATGGCCAGCGCCCTGGCCTCTCGTTCGCGGCGTGGCACGCCGGCCAGCTGCAGCCCGAAGGCGACGTTGTCCAGCACGTTGCGCCAAGGCAGCAGCCCCTCGTTCTGGAAGACCACCCCCCGCTCGGCGCCGGGGCCGCGCACCGGCCGCCCCTGCAGGCTGATGGTGCCCTGCTGGGCGGACTGAAAACCGGCGATGAGGTTGAGCAAGGTGGTCTTGCCGCAGCCGGAGGGGCCGAGCACCACCATCAGCTCGCCCGCATCCAGGGTCAGGTTGATGTTGTCGAGGACTCTGCGCCCGGCGTAATCGGCGCAAAGGTGGGTGAGCTGCAGCATGCATGCCTCCTTGTTTTGCGGGGTCAGCGGGCGTGAGCCTTGACGAAGCGGTCGGTCACGTAGGCGCGATAATCGCTGCCGGCGCTCTGCACCTTGCCTTGCTCCTTGAGAAAGCGGCTGGTGTCCACCAGGGTCTGGTTCACCAGCTCCCCCAGCTCGGCACCCTGCTGGCTGGCGCTCAGGTAGCTGTTGCCCCTGACCAGCGCGGGCACGTCCGCCTCGGGTACGCCGCTCAGGCTGGCCAGCTTGGCGAGGTTGTCCGGCTTGGCGAGCCAGCCGTCGGGGTTGGCCAGGTAGTCGCGCTGGGCCGCCAGGGTGCTGTCGACGAAGGCCTGCACCAGTTCGGGATGGGCCTTGGCGAACGCCTTGCGCACCACCCAGACATCCAGGGTGGGGGCGCCCCACTCGCCCACCTGGGCCGAGTCGGTCAGTACCTTGCCGCCCTTGGTCAGCTCGTTGAGGGCCGGCGCCCAGACATAGGCGCCATCGATGTCACCCCGCTGCCAGGCGGCGATGATGGCCGGTGGCTGCAGGTTGACGATCTGCAGGCTGGCCGGATCCACTCCCCAGTGCCGCAGCGCGGCCAGCAGGCTGTAGTGGGTGGTGGAGGTAAAGGGCACGGCGATGCGCTTGCCGGCCAGGGCTGCGGGGGAGGTGAGCCCGGGCTTGACCACCAGCGCTTCCGAGTTGCCGAGCTTGGAGGCGAGCAGAAACACCTCGATGGGCACCTGCTGGTTGACGGCCACCGCCAGCGGGCTGGAGCCTATGTTGCCGATCTGCACGTCGCCGGAGGCGAGCGCCCGCACCACGCTGGCGCCGCTGTCGAACTTGAGCCACTTCACCGTGGCGCCGCTGGTGCGGGCAAAGGTGTCGTCGGCCTGGGCCACCTTGGCCGGTTCGGCCGAGGTCTGGTAGGCCACAGTGACGTCCACGGCCCTGGCTTGCAGGCTGAGCAGGGCGAGCGCCGCCAGCCAGAGGGAATGTCCTTTTCCTGTCATGATATTGCTCCATCGGGGGAATGAAGCGGCAGTTTTCCCATTTATCGGGGCGCTGAGGAAAGACCGAAAATATATGGCTGATGAGATATGGTTCTTAGAAAAAGAACGGCAACCCAATCCGTTTATTCATATATCTCAATATGGCAAGTCGATATTTGAAGGTTGGCAATAGGTGCCGAAAAAACGGCTTTAAATATCGGCAAACCTATACGGATATGGCAATGCTTGCCCATTTATTGAATATCGAACCGGCTTGTTGGGCGGATAAAATAAAACCCGCCGGTTGGGCGGGTTGGTATGGGGCAGGGGATGCCGCTGAGGCAAGACGCGCGCTGGCAACGGGCCGGGTGAGCACGGCCCGCCCGGACTCAACGCTCCAGCAGGGGGGCGGAGCGGTAGCTCCAGAGCCCGTAGGTGCGCAGGGCATCGCGGTAGATGCCGAGCAGCTCGCTGTCGCTCACCTTGGCAAGCTCGGAGAGCGGCTTGTCGGGGTAGCTGACGCTGTCTATCCGGATCCCGGCCGGCCCGCTCTGCCAGCAAGCGATCTCCAGCAATGTCTGGCCCCGGCGCACATGGCTGGCGGAGCTCACCAGGGTGGCGTACTCAATCTGGTGGCGGGCGAGGGCATAGCCGCTGTAGAGGGCGTTCTCCACCGTGCTGGTGGCATAGTTCTCCTCGATGATGCGGGAGCGGTCGATCCCCTTTTTCACCAGCCAGTCCGCCATCAGCTTGCCCTCGGTCTGACGGTGCTGGGGCACGCCGCCGGTCAGAATGATGAGGGTCGCCGGGTTGGCCTTGGCCAGCGCCCGGGTGGTTTCCAGCCGGCCCAGCAGGATGTCGTGCATGGACCCGTCGGGATTGAGAGCATAACCCAGGGTGACGATGGCCCGGTTGCCCGGCTTGGGTGAGCGCTCACCCTGCTCCTTGAGCGGGGTGGCGATGACGCGCTCGACCGTGTCGAAGATGCGCTGCAGATCGGCGGCCCGGCCGGGATTGAGGGTCGCCAGCTTGCTCTGATACCCCTTGGCGGCGGTCTCGTTGTGCTTGAAGGTCTGCCAGGTGGCGAGGTAGGTCAGCAGGTCGATGTCATCGGGCGCCGTGCTGAGGGCCTGCTCGAACAGGCCGATGGCCTTGTCCACGTTGCCGTTGTAGATCTGGGCGTTGGCCGCCGAGATGAGCAGGTCGGTGCGATAGGGCTCGAGCTGGTAGGCCTGCAACAGCAGCTCGGTGACCTGCTCCATGTTGCTCGGCATCTTGGCGGTGAAGCCGGCGGTGGAGATGCGGGCGGGGGATTTGAAGATCTGCCAGGCGTCCGCCAGCAGCTGATCCACCACTTGGCGCTTGCTGATGTACTGGTCGTAATTCTGCTCCTTTTGCAGGGAGCGTACCGGGGTAGCCCAGGCTTCGGAAGGGAGCACGGCAGGCAATGTCAGCAGGCCGGCCAGCGTCAGGGCAATCGCGGTTCTTTTCATCATGATGGCGTTCCACCGAAGGTTGATGGCTCCAGGCCATTCCAGGACCATGGGGCTTTTTCAATAAAAACATAAACTTGGTGATTGGTCAGTGTACCGCGTCGTGGCGTGAAAAAACGTGAACCGCTTCGGTTATCCGGGGAAGGGGGTGGTGTTTGCCCTATTCGGGGGGAGCGAGGTGTGGTTTTCCTGTGAAGTGGCTCAGTTGTGGCGCAATCCTGCCGCGTTTTCGGCGAAAGGGGCCATGACTGTGAAAAAGTTGACGGTGCCAATCGTTTTACCGCTTTTTCTGTGACGGCGATCACTGTACCATCGCCGCCCGACCTGCCACCTAGCGCGCGGCTCCCTGCGTTCTGGTTGGCGTCACCCGATACTCGCCGTCACCCGGAACGTGAATGACCCCAGGATGGGACCCGCCACTAACCTGTAGGTTTGTGGTCTGCGTGTCGCGGGGTCGGCACCTTTCCCGCCCGCTCCCTGCGATGCCTGTCTGCAGACTTGCCGTATGAAACTTCTCTCTTCATAGGTGCAAGATGACGCTGTTATTGAGTCTGGTCGGTATGCTGGCCCTGATGTTTATCGCCTGGCTGGCCAGTGAAAACCGCCGTGCCATCCGCTGGCGGACCGTGCTGGGGGCGCTCGCCCTGCAAACCGGCTTTGCCGCCCTGGTGCTCTACTTCCCCCCCGGTCAAATCATGCTCGGCGCCATGAGCAACGGCGTCTCCGCCCTGCTCGGCTTTGCCGACAGCGGCATCCGCTTCGTGTTTGGCGATCTGGCCAGCAACGGCTTCATCTTCGCCGTGCGGGTGCTGCCGCTGGTGATCTTCATCAGCGCGCTGATCGCGGTGCTCTATCACTTCGGCATCATGCAGTGGGTGATCCGGGTGCTGGGGGGCGGTATTCACCGCCTGCTCGGCACCAGCCGCGCCGAATCCCTGGTGGCCACCGGCAACATCTTCCTCTCCCAGGGTGAATCGCCGCTGCTGATCCGCCCCTTCCTGGCGGGCATGACCCGCTCCGAGCTGTTTGCGGTGATGACCTGTGGCATGGCCTCAGTGGCTGGCTCTGTGCTCGGTGGCTACGCAGGGCTGGGTGTGGATCTGAAATACCTGATCGCCGCCTCCTTTATGGCGGCGCCGGGGGGCCTCTTGATGGCCAAGCTGCTGGTGCCTGAGCAGCAGCAGGTGAACGATCAGGCCGAGATCACCCTCGACAAGAGCGACTACAGCAATGCCATCGACGCCTTGGCGGGTGGCGCCATGAGCGGCATGAAGATCGCGGTGGCCATCGGTACTATCCTGCTGGCCTTTGTCAGCGTGATCACCATGATCAACGCCGGTCTCACCACGGTGGGCGAGTGGTTCGGCTGGGCTGATCTCTCCCTGCAGCAGCTGCTGGGTTACCTGTTTGCCCCGGTGGCCTGGCTTATCGGCGTGCCGGCCAGCGAGATGATGGCGGCAGGGTCACTCATCGGCCAGAAGGTGATCATGAACGAGTTCGTCGCCTACCTGGACTTTGCCAACATCAAGCAGGATCTGAGCGCCCACACCCAGATCATCATCACCTTCGCCCTCTGTGGTTTTGCCAACCTGGGCTCCATTGCGGTGCAGCTCGGCTCCATCGGCACCATGGCGCCGGAGCGCCGCCACGACGTGGCGAACCTCGGCTTCAAGGCGGTGCTGGCCGCGACCCTGGCCAACCTGATGAGCGCCACCCTGGCGGGGCTGTTCGCTTCCCTCGGCTAAGCGACCCTTGCCTCCATGCACACCCCGTCTCGCCACTGGCGCGGCGGGGTGTCGTTCATCTGGCGCCAGCCACTGACGCCTCGGCACGGCGTGGGCTCGACAGGGGCGGGCGCAGGCGGTAGCGTGATGACGCGCGGCCAGTCCGCGCCCGTTCAGGCATTCATATAACAAGGAATCACACCATGACCCGTCTCTCTCGCGCATTGGCGCTCTCCCTGCTGCTGGTCGGCGCAGCGCCGGCGTTTGCCGCCGCCACCTATACCTCTGATCTGCTGCTGTCGGCGGACTTCAAGGCCACCTGGGCCAAGGCGACCCAGGGCATCAAGAACCTGCCCAAGTGGGTGCGCAGCGGCAACGGCACCAGCTCCCCGCTTGAAGCCGTGGCCGGTACACCGTATCAGAGCGGCTCGGTCTGCAAACCTCACGACTGCGCCAGCCACTACATGCAGCTGCTGGTGGATGCCAAGGCCAAGCGGGTGTGGGGCGTGCTGATCGATCTGCCGGATAGCGATGCCGCTCGCGAAACCCCGTCCAAGTTTGCCCGCTATACCTGGCTCGGCCAGCCGGACAAGGGGATGCAGGCCGCCCTGATGAAGCAGGTTGAAGCCGACCCCAACTGGCAGTAAGCCTCGAAAAGCAAAAACCTCTGCTTAGGCAGAGGTTTTTTTATGGCGAAGAGGTGATGGGGCAGGGTGCTAGCGGCTCAGGATCCGCACCGAGCGGATGAGATTGTTGAAGTCGGTCGCCTCCTGCTCGCCGCCCTTGCGGGTGTAGTAGCCACCGCGAAAGTCGGTCTCCTCGAAGAAGCGCACCACCCAGCCAGCGGGTACGGTGAAGGAGGATATACGGTTGGCAAAGCCGTAGCGGCCGAGATCCGCAATATCCCGGTCGATGCGCAGGGAGTCGCCGCTCTGATGGGCACCGTCAAACACCAGCAGGGTACTGGCGTCGTCGCTCTCATCGAGTGTGGTGGTGATGCAGCTTGCCTTGGCCGCCTCGCAGAACAGGCTGTTGTTGCCTTGGCCCTGCTGGCAGCGGCGGCTCACCTTCTGGCGCGCCAGCCATTCGCTGCGCCCCGCATCGGCATAGACGCTGTTGAAGGGGGTCAGGGTACAGATGTGGATACGCCCGCCACCCTGGCTCTGGCCGTTCACCACGATCTGGGGATTGATAAGGATATCGGCGCGGACCGCTGTGCTCAGGGTCAACAGCGCCAGCAGGACAAACAGCTTGTTCATGGATGAGATCTTGCCAGTTCAAGGGGCGGCAAGAATTGCCGAGACGCAGCCTCGATGCAAGAGAGAGCGGCGCCCGCTGCGACACTCTTTGCCCGCCATCGACGTAAAGATGAAAGGCCCAAAGCAGAACACCGGCGCAAGGCCGGTGTTCTGAACAGCATGGCGGCGGGCCCGACGGGGCGCGCGGCTTAGGCGTAGAAGGCCTCGACGGTACCCTTGACGGTGATCAGCATGGGGTTGCCGTAGCGATCCTTGGCCTTGGGGGAGGGGATCTTCACCCAACCTTCGCTGATGCAGTACTCCTCGACATTGGTGCGCTCCTTGCCGTTCACGCGAATGCCGATCTCGTGCTGGAAGCACTCTGCCACATGGTGCGGGCTACGCGGGTTGGCCGCCAGGCGGTCGGGCAGGGCCGGTTTGTTGTCGCTCATTGTCATTACCTGTTGTGGATGCAAAGTGCGCCATTGTAGACAATGGCCCCGCCGGGCTCAAGGCAGCGTCTGCGCAGCCTTGAGAATCTGTGATGAGGTCGGTCAGGAGGCGCGCCAGGCCTTGATCCTGCCATAGGCGGTGCCAGCCAGAGTGACAAGAAACATGACGACATAGCTCCAGAGCGGCGGGTCGAAATAGAGATCCTCCGGCAGGCTGCAAAGATAGAGGAAGGCAACCGCCAGAAGCGGTGTCAACAGAAGTTGGATAAGTGTTCTTATCATGGGGCGATTCACTTATTGGATGCGAAATATGGAGGATCAGGCGCTTGTCGCTAGCCTTTCACTGCGTTAATCAGCCATGCCAGTTGGTGTGATTCAACGATGGGTCATCTTCTTCCGGCTCTCTATTCTGTCACGAGCGTGCTATTTTGCGATTCCGGCCTGACGGGGAGTTGCCTTGTCACTCCGGTAGTTGAGATAACCATGCGACAAACCATTCAGCAGGCATGGAGGCAGACTCTTTATTCAACGCAACGTGGATATCCCAGTTCGTTTCTACCTCCGCGAGTATGGGCATCACGGCATCAATCTCTGCGGGGGCATCTATATCAGCGTATTTGTTCCAGAAAGCCTCACACCAGTGAGCAATGGACTCATGATGGTGAGGTGCACTTTCTGGATGGGCGCCCCATGTCAAAACCTGTTTTACATTGTCTGGCGTAAATGCCAGCTGTATTTCATCGGGCATATTGCTTTACCTGCAACATCAAAGTCGTTTGCGCAATGCAGAAAAATAAGGGGCAACACAGTACGCTAGTTCGCGCAGTGGTCCTGCCGCTGTGCCTCTAGAGGCTTGTTGTGCATGCAGACGAAAACGGGATGGCTCTCTTTTCTCACATAGCCCCAGACCCGGATACCACGCTCCAGCATGGTAAATTTGACACCGGCCTGGCTCGCAATATGAATCGCTTCATCCGTGAAATCTTCAATGTCCGGTGCCAGCAATGCCCCTCTGGAGTGAGCCTGGTATGCCAGGACGTCCAGGAACTCCATGGCCCAGAAGTTGCCCCCATATTGTGCCAGTTCTGGTGTATAGCTCTCACCATCTTCTGGAAATGTGGAACCATCCAGATCCGTTCGCCGGTATTGGAAGAACCTGTTGCTTTGATGCAGCAACGCAAAAAGACGATTCCATTTGGAATTGTTCGAAACAGACGTCATGCCTGCCTTGATAACATACTCTTTGACTGGCTCTCTATGTCGAATGTCCATCACTATCCTCTAGGTCGAATGACACCTTGCCAGACAGATCTACGCCGCCGTGTCGTAACGTATTCCATGAAAACCAGATAATGGTTTGATAAACGACAGGTGTTGTAGATCACCTGTCAAGCGCCATTTTTATAACGCGGTCAAGCAGTTCTTCGTCCTCATACAGCTCGCGGTACGCGGTGAAAGAGAGGTTGCCTTCATTGTACTGTTTTTCAAAGAATATTTTTAAGCGCCAATCGTCGGGATCTGGCTTGTTGAAATCAAAGTCTATTCCACCGACAGAAGCAGTTCGGTATATATCGACACCAACACCATGAGTACGATAGACCCAATTAGTCCCTGGTATGGTCATTCTTCCCCTATGCTTTGGCTCCAATATTTCCTCTGCGGAGGCCAGATGAAAAACACGCACGAGCAGCTCTTCAGCCCACTTCCTTTGTGCATACCATAGCGGAACAAGGTTTTTTATTTTTTCCAGATTATCCATTTTTCCCTCTCAGATTCTATGTTATGGCGTGTTATATCCAGCGGCGGCAACCTATCTCGCGGTCGACATGCATAACAGAAAATTGTTCTGCGGCAGATTCTGTGTTTGGGATTTGGCTGCAATATTGCCCGACCTGTTGGCAAGATGGGGTGTTCAATCCAGACCAGTGAAGGCTATGAACGTCTTGAATGACAGGCTGACAAGACAGGAGTGATCATGGGAACAACCGCTCATAAAGCTCTTGTTCAAATGGCATGCCAAACGGGCTGGCAGTCACCAGATTCTTGCTGTAGCCATGTTTGTTTCCCTGTGCAATAAACCCCAGTGGCGTACCCTTGACCAACAGGGCGACGGAATGACCGTCAGGCGCCCAACGCAGCTCAATATCGCTTTCGAGCGGTGCATCACCTTCACTACCAGGAACAACAAACTTGAGGATTGCTGGCGGTGCGCTGTCGCCGCGGTACTCATTCAGATGTTCAGGGGATGGTACCGTATTGAGCAGCCAACAGTCCGCAACAGGGTAATCAGACCCGGAGTCTGTCATGTAGAGCCATACCGAAGCCCCTTCATCAGCAAGAATGGCCGCCTTCTGGGAAACAGGATGTCTTTCGGATAGAAAAAGGGGGGGCATTTTTGATGAGCCTTAGATTGAAAGAATGATCGCACCATCAGACACCAAGCCCGTACCGGAATATCCGAATATGCCTGATTGAAATATATTCATGAAGATGGATTTATTGCATTTATAGGCAGCATGGATTGTGATGTAAACATGAACATCAACCAAGAGAATACATATAGCGCCAGTTCAAAGCGATATTATTTTTTAAAGCATATTAACTGATTTTTAGAGCCTGCCAACTTGATAAAAATGAATTGCAGCATGACCCACCTGTTATCAAAGAATTGAAAAGCATCATGGTTAAAGCATGTCTTGTCATTGACTTTCTGTTCTTTTGGGAACCAGAGACAATATCAATGTTGCAACCGGGCCTAGCAGCAATGAAATAAAAAACCAGGCTAAACCGCTACGATTCTTCCCTTGGGCGAGGACAGCATTGATTAGCATCAATGTCCCCCACCCAACAAAAAACTGCTTGCCGGTTTCAAGGTAGTCTGGGTTCAAAAGATGCTCCTTTTCTTTTATCTGCTGAGATCCGAGTTCAGGCCCCGTTATGAGAAGCCCGACAGGAATGGGTGACCGCAGACACCTAGTAGTTTTCCAGCTCATATACCAGGGCTGCCGATAACGCTTGTGCCGTCATGGTCACAGCGGCGTCCTGTGGGGTGGGGAATATTGCGACCGGAATGCCCAGTCTGGACATTTCAGGCAACCACTCGCCCATCAGGTCGTCCAGGCCAATGATCTCAGGTTTCGTCGTTGACCAAGGACCTGTGGCACATGCGCTGGCGTATTCAGGGTGAGGCCAGATGGCAAACGCTGGCTTGCCACAACCGTCAATATCGCCAGACACCCAGCCGTCAGATGCACGCAATCCCCAGACAGACTCCTGGTCTGCGACGCGTTTGATGAAATGCATGACACGCTCTGTCGACGGAAGAGCAAGGACGTTTTGCATTTCCTTTTCAGTGAGTCGGTAGCTCATATTTTCTCAATGGTTAATATAGAACCCGTGGCTGTTTTCAAGTGCTGGTTTTTGGTGAGTGGTGTGCTGTATGGTTTGCCAACAACTGGCTGCTACAGAGGCATCTCAATGTTGGCAAGCGCCATTTGCTTTTTTGGATTCCAGTTTAATGGAATCGATTTTTTATTCCCCCACCATGCGCAATTTTTTGTTTCAACCCATTGATGACGGATCTTGGCAAGATGCTCAGGTGTGGAGTGTTGATCATAATCAAAACCTGACTCGGCACCACAACATTCGCAAATATCAAACGTGGTGCAATTAAACTTATCCAACACTGTTATATCTGTAAAGCCACAGATTGGGCATCCTTCACTTTTCAAGATTACCTCAATAGTGATTGGCCGGAAAGGCGGTAATAATAAAAAGGTGGTCTCATCATCAAAGAAGAACCACCTCTGGTCAATATGCAGGTGAACTGATTATCCTGCCTGTTTCAGACCGTCCCTGGTCTCAACACATGCATCTGTTTATAAATATCAAGACCGTTTCATGAACCCCGAATAGCTTTCAATGACATCAACCAATCGGGTGATAGTGGCATCATCGACAGTGAAATTATGATTCGTATCAAAATAAGAGATCTGAATATTCTCACTGAGAGGGTAGTGATCATCTATACCCAGACCACCATATTCATCATGAACACCCTGGATAATCAGCATGGGAGTTTTGAAATTTGCCATATGCTGATAACGTTCTGGCTCATCCTGCGAATCAGGATGTTTGAAAGGGTAGCCCAGGCAAATTATTTTCTTGAGACCCAGTTCATCGGCGATCAATGATGACACCCGTCCACCTGAAGAGCGTGCAAGTACGATGACACGTTCAGCGATACCCTGTCTGCTGATTGTCTTCTTGAGAAAATCACAACGAGATAACACTGCGTTGTCTTTCCTGTGATACAGATAGGAATAGTACGATGGGTGCAAGATACCATAGAGTATCTGTGCCGCACGAAGATGTAATCGTTCCAGGCGTTTTGGAAAAAGACGGAGCCGTTTTACCCATTTTCTGAATGAATAAATGAAGTTGGCCGCTGGGTCCTCCCAACGAATGTCGACATTGTTTTTTCTTAATCTGGTCAGCAAGGCCTGGTTCAATGTTCAATGCTTCATCTCTTTGTCAATCGTCGCGGCCGACTAAAAGCAGAATTGGAGTCTTGGTCACACTCAGATCTCGATACGATGGAAAAGTCCCGGCTATGTTGCCGGATTATTGGTCGATATCGAAGCCCTTGCAGTGGTTGAACCTGCATTGAGCGCCATCTTTTTCGAGTCTGGCGCCACAATCCCGGCAAGGCTACCGCCCCTGAGTTCCAGCCCCCAGTCTGCTGCCTGTCATCTGCGAGATAGCAACAATCGCTTTCATGGTCTTCTCCCGAGAGATGGATTGTCGTTTGGCTATCTTAAGGGCTCAGATCGAGGCATGGAAGAGGGGAGTGAGAAAAATACTATTAGCTTCAATACATTAGTGAGAAATGACTGTTTTAAGCGGGCTGCTGAGTGAGCAGATGTATGAAAAAAGCCCCTTCGCTCCTGCCGTCTCCCGTCGAGCGAGGCGACAACAATGCCGTGATCGGCGACAAGCAAGAAAGCGAAAGGGAGTCGATCTGGCGGGGTGATGCAGCGATTGCAGCTGTATCCCTTTGGGAATCGAAAATCAAAAACGTAGACATCCATCTTTTGTGTTCTGGCTATCCAGCGCCTTGCTCAGCAAGGTGGGTATCCGATATGTCGGTACTGTGGGCTGTGGGCACATGCTCCCGGCCTCACCTGTTTGCCAGTATGCTAATTGGCGTTACCCTGTCGTTTGCTGGCCTTTGTAAAGCGCCTAGTCATATAAGTACCCCAAACTAACAAAGTTTGAATTGAGCCAATAAAGACAAGAGCCTTTATTTTTGACCAGACTATTCAAGAGCGATGTGAAACTGTATGCGATTATGGTGGAATCACTCGTTGCATGGAGGTCCCAGAAACTATCGTAACAGTAGCCAAATTGAGAATCCCCGAGGTTTATGCTTATTGCTTGTTCAGGGCCATTTATTGCGATGATATAGAAATCATTGGAAATATCATCTTTGGGTGTGTCTTGCTCATATCCTTCAGGCAGTATAGATGGATTCGCAGGAATTAATTCTTCTGGTGTCGAGATTTTGAAACAATAGTCACTTGCCTCAAAAAGAATGACACCACCGCAGAGTGAATAAAATTCTTTTAAATCATCTGGAATATCCATGTCAGGAATGCCTGAAGGTGGCAATACCTTGCAGTTTTCCATCTCACCAATCCGTTGGATTAACTCTCTCATTCTCTAGTTTCCTGAACTATCACTGCGCTTAACGTTTGGTTAAGGGGCCAGCTTTAACCGGTTCCTAGGAGTAAAGCGAGAGATTTTAACCATTTGTTAGAGCCATGCTGCTGTTAATTTCTGTGCGCTAAGGAACCAATTTCTTTTTTAAATTTGTAGCACGTGGCCTCAAAAGCTTCCTGAGCAATGACAAAGTCTTTTGCGCGTAATTTGCTTTTCTCTGGGTCGCATAAGAACTTTGCAATTTTGCTTCGGGCTAGGTCAACTTCTTTATAGTTTTCTTCTAACTCTGGGAAGTGAACCAAGATAAGCATCTTTAGTTTTTGGGCTTCACCAGGCGCCATGAGATCACATTTATTGGTCAGCTCTAATACTTGGTTGTAATTTAGCTTTCCTGAATAACAGCGTAAATGATGCAGATAAATGTTGGAGAAATTGACTTCCCATTTTTCAAATAAAAGATAGGTTTTTTCTATTTTTATAATTCGCTGCTCGGCATATTTCTGCTTTGCTTGCATCTCAGAATTGGATTTTGATAGCTTTAAATTGAAGAAATTTGTGATGACGACTGCAAGTAGTGTCGATACAGCAGTTATAAGGCCGCTAATTATGATTGTGATGTCTTTTATTTCGATGCCTGTCAAAGTTATGCCCTAGGCTCTAAAGTTTGATTAAGGGGCGTACAAAAGCGAAGCTTTTGGATATTCCTAGTGGGTGAAGCGAGCGATTTGATCACTAGTTAGGTGTCTACCCAAGGGAAATTAAATCTATGGCTTTCCTGAACAAAGTATTTTTTGCCACATCTCGAATGTTGATCTAAAAATCGTAGGTTGGTGCTGAATGAAGTGAAGCCCAAAGTTGACCGCGAATATATCTGAAAATTTGTTTTACGGATTGTTGCATCCTTGTTGGTCCCGAACTGATTGGCGCAATAATACTCGCCTATTGGGCTTCGCTATGCTACACGCCAACCTACAAAAAATCACGCTACCGCCCCTGAGTTCCAGCCCCCAGTCCGCTGCTTCTAACCTGCGAGATAGCAACAATCGCTGTCATGGCGTTCTTCCGAGAGATGGATTGTCGTTTGGCTATCTTAAGGGCTCTGTTCGGGGCATGGGAAGAAGAGGTTGATAAAAATCTGAGCCGGTTCAATCAATTAGTGAACAGTTACCGTTTCAAGTGGGTTGTTGGGTCAGCTGAAGTACGAAAACTCCCCTCACCCCAGCCCTCTCTCAAGGGGAGAGGGCGCTTGTCTGCGGTTAGACGGGGGCTGAGGGCTGGCACTGTTTTGATCCCCCTCCAAGCCGCTGAGTCGAGCTCAATGGGTCAGGGGCGCCGTCAGGGATGACGGCGCAGCCGCGGTTGGTACAGGGATGTACCATCTGCGGCGTTCCGTCCGACCCAGAGAGTGAGGCGAGGGAAGCCGCCGTAGGCGGGCGGCTTGGCGGGGGAGAAGACCTTTGGTGACTTTGTGTCTTTCCAAAGTCACTCGCCTCAGCCCGAAGGACGGGCGAAACCCCATCGAGGGCGGAGCCCTCGTGTTCCATGCGGCGAAGCCGCATCAAGGGGCCAACCGCTGGCTCGGGAATCCGGCGAGAGTCTGTCGTCGTGGAACGGACTATTTCCTGCGGTGCAATGCACTGTGCTTATTACACCCTACGATGTTCCACTGCGTGGCGAAGCCGCGCCACCATATCAACTCCGCGAACGTCCGAATACGCTGCGCTATTCGAACCTACTATTCGATAACGCCGGGGGATTATGGGTTCCCTCACCCTGGCCCTCTCCCAAGGGGAGAGGGGACAAAGACGTCGGGAGCGGCAGCAAGCAGGAAAGAGAAAGGGAGCCGGTCAGGCTCCCTTTGATGCGTTGATAGGGTGATGTAACGATGGCCGCTATGCCGCTATGCCGCTATGCCGCTATGCCGCTATGCGTAAGGCGAATACGCAACCGGATCACTCACGGCCAATAGCATTTGGCCAAAGTCATCCTTTATCGATTGGTCGCGGCCTTCATCCCTTCCACAAACTCTTTCAGACGGATCAGCATATGCTCCGGGTTCTGGTGGTGGGTCTCGATGATCTTCACCACGGCGGAGCCGGAGATGGCACCGGCGGCGCCAGCGGCAATGGCTTCACGCACCTGAGCCGGTTCGCTGATGCCAAAGCCGAGCAAGGCAGGGGGGGCGTTGAACTCACGCAGGGTGTTGATCAGCCCCTCCACCGGCATGCCGGCCTTGGTCTCGGCACCGGTGACGCCGGCGCGGCTCACCAGATAGGTGTAACCATTGCCGAGCTCCGCCACCTGTTTCAGGGTCTCGGTGTCGCCATTGGGCGGGGCGATAAAGATGCTGTCGATGCCGAACTTGTCGGCGGCCGCCTTGTAGGGGGCGCACATCTGCACCGGCACATCGGCGACCAGCACCGAATCCACGCCCGCCTGCTGGCACTTCTCGTAGAAGCCGTCAATCTTGCGCACATAGACCAGGTTGGCGTAGACCAAGAGGCCAATGGGCAGCTGCGGGTACTTGGCGCGGATGCGGCCGAGCAGCTCGAAGCAGTCGTCCGGGGTGGTGTGGCTGGCAAAGGCACGCAGGGCGGCGCCCTGAATGGTGGGGCCGTCCGCTACCGGATCGGAGAAGGGAATGCCGAGCTCGAGGGCATCGGCGCCCCCTGCGACCAGCGCATCGACGATGGCCAGCGACAATTCTGGGGTGGGGTCACCCAGCATCACGAACGGCACAAAGGCGCCCTGATTGGCCGCGTCCAGACGGGAGAAGAGTTGTGCATAACGGTTCATGACAAGGTTCCTTCTTTTTCAAAAATGTCGGCAACGGTGAAGATATCTTTGTCGCCACGGCCGGAGAGGTTGACGATGAGCACCTGCTCTTTTTCCGGCTCACTGCGGGCCATCTTGAGGGCGTGGGCCAGCGCGTGGGAGGACTCCAGCGCCGGTATGATGCCTTCGGATTTGGCCAGCTCCTGGAAGGCGTCCAGCGCCTCCTTGTCGGTCACCGAGGGGTACTCGGCGCGGCCGATGGCAGCCAGGTGGGCGTGCTGCGGGCCGACGGAGGGGAAGTCGAGCCCCGCCGAGACGGAGTAGGACTCCTGAATTTGACCCTGAGTGTCCTGCATCAGGTAGGAGTGCATGCCAAAGAAGACCCCCTTGCTGCCGTGACCGAGCGGCGCACCGTGCTCGCCGCTCTCGATACCGTGACCACCCGGCTCGACGCCGATGAGGCGCACCGACGGCTCATCGATAAAGTCGGCAAACATGCCGATGGCGTTTGACCCGCCGCCGACGCAGGCGATCACCGCATCGGGCAGCCGCTCTTCCTTCTCGAAGCACTGGGCCTTGGCCTCTTCGCCGATCATCTTCTGGAACTCCCGCACGATAGTGGGGAAGGGGTGCGGGCCGGCGGCGGTACCGAGCAGGTAGTGGGCCGACTCGTAGTTGGCAGCCCAGTCGCGCAGCGCCTCGTTGCAGGCATCTTTGAGGGTGCTGGAGCCTGAGTGCACCGGAATGACGGTGGCACCCATCAGCTTCATGCGAAAGACGTTCGGTTTCTGGCGCTCGCAATCCTTGGCGCCCATGTAGACCCGGCACTTGAGGCCGAGCAGGGCACAGGCCAGTGCGGTGGCGACGCCGTGCTGGCCAGCACCGGTCTCGGCGATGATCTCGCTCTTGCCCATCCGCTTGGCGAGCAGGGCCTGACCCAGCACCTGGTTGGTCTTGTGGGCGCCCCCGTGCAGCAGATCTTCACGCTTCAGATAGAGGCGGGTCTTGGTGCCCTTGGTCAGATTGCGGGTCAGGGTGAGCGGGGTCGGGCGACCGGCATACTCGGTCAGCAAGGACTGAAACTCGGCGATAAAGGCCGGATCATCCTTGGCATCGACAAAGGCCTTCTCCAGCTGGAGCAGGGCCGGGATGAGGATTTGGGGTACGTACATACCGCCAAATTCACCAAAAAACGGGTTGAGCAGGGTCATGGCTTCTTCCTTGTATTAGCTAAATCGAAACATCAAAAAGGGTTGCGTTACAGGTTGCGCAGTGCGCCGAAGGCGGCTGCAATCTTGTGCGCATCCTTCCGGCCCGGGGCACTCTCTACCCCGGAGTTGAAATCAAGGCCGAGGCAGCCCACTTGCGCGGCTTGCAGGGCGTTGTCGGGGTTGAGGCCGCCCGCCAGCATCAGTTTGCTCTTGTCGAGCGTGGCCAGCAGGGCCCAGTCGAACGCCTGACCGGTGCCGCCGCTCTGGCTGCCTACTTTGGTATCCAGCAGCAGGCGATCCGCCGGGTAGTCGAGGGCGGGCAGCGGCTCGCCGCTTTCCTTGCCAAGAGAGACGCCTACGGCTTTCCAGATCTGGCAGCCAGTTGGTAGCAGTGGGCGCAGTTCCTCGATATAGGCAGCATCCTCATCCCCGTGCAGCTGGACAGCCGCCAAATGCAGCGCATCCACTGTCTTGGCAATGGTGGCGGGTTGGGCGTTGCGAAAAACCCCGACGTAAGAGAGCGGCGCACCCGCCATCACGGCGCGGGCGGCGGGGATGTCTACATAGCGCGGGCTTTTGGAAACAAAAATCAGGCCGCCAAACACCGCACCCGCCTGATGGGCGGCGGCAGCATCCTCGGCGCGGGTGAGACCGCACACCTTGTTCTGGCCCAGTACCAGCTTGCGCACAGCCGCCTCCAGATCCGGCTCGGCCATCAGGGATGAGCCCACCAGAAAGCCCTTGGCGTGGTGGCGCAGATCCGCCACTTGGGCGCGGTGGTTGATGCCGGACTCGCTGATCACTACCCGATCGCTTGGAATGTCTTTGGCCAGCTGTTTGGTGCGGTTGAGATCGACGCTCAAGTCGCGCAGATCCCGGTTGTTGATACCGATCACCGGCGCGCCAAGGGCGATGGCGCGGGTCAGCTCCTCCTCGTTGCTCACCTCGGTGAGCACGCCAAGGCCCAGCTCCTTGGCCACCGCGAACAGGGCACGATACCCCTCGTCGGTGAGCACCGAGAGCATCAGCAGGATGGCGTCCGCCTGATAGTGGCGGGCCAGATAGACCTGATAGGGGTCAATCATGAAATCCTTGCAGAGCACCGGCTGCGATACGCAGCTGCGCACCCGCGGCAAAAAGGCGAAATCTCCCTGAAAGAACTTCTCGTCGGTCAGCACCGAGATGGCGGTGGCGTATTTGCCATAGATGTCGGCGATCGCCTCCGGGCTGAAGTCGTTGCGGATCAAGCCCTTGGAGGGGGAGGCCTTCTTGCACTCCAGAATGAAGCGGGTGGAGCCCGCCTTGAGCGCGCCAACGAAATCCCGATCGCTTGGGGTCAGCGCGCTCTGGAAGCTCTCCAGCGGCTGGGCCAGCTTGCGGGCGGCGACCCACGCCTGCTTGGCCGCCACGATCTTGCCGAGAATGGTCTGGCTGATGGAGGCCATGTTCAGAAAAGCATGGGGGGCAATAAGGTCTGACATCTCGTTATCCTTGCGAAACTGGCTCTTGCCCTGCGGGCGTTCTGAATGACTGCTGTGCGACATGGTGGCTGACATCATGCCTCCTGATGGCCTGTTTCCTGATGACTCAAAGTGGCGAGCCGAGCGGCGAGCTCCGCCGTCTTGCCGCTCGCCAGCACCGCCAGCACCTCGGCCGCCGCGCTCTTGAGATCTTTCGCCTTGCCCGCCATCAGCAGCAGTGGCGCCACATTGGCGGCAATGGCGGCGTTGTGGGCCGGGGTGCCACGCCCTTCCAGAATGGCGGCGGTGATAGCGCGGTTCTCTTCAGGCTCCCCCCCCTGAATAGCGCTGACCGGATAGGTCTCGAGGCCAAAGTCAGCCGGGGTGATCATAAATTCGCGGATCTCGCCGTCACGGATCTGGGCCACCTGGGTCGGGCCGTGGATGGCAATCTCGTCGAGGCCGGCGCCGTGCACCACCATACCGGTTTTCAGCCCCAGTGCCAGCAGGGTTTCGGCGATGGGGCGCACCAGCTCGGGGGCATAGACCCCCATCAGCTGATAGGTGGGGCGAGCCGGGTTGATGAGCGGCCCCAGCACATTGAACAGGGTGCGGGTCTTGAGGGCCTGGCGAACCGGCATGGCGTGGCGCACCCCGGCGTGGTACTGGGGGGCGAACAGGAAGCAGATGCCGAGCTCGTCCAGGCAGCGGCGCGCCTGCGCCGGGCTCATGTCCAGCTTGATGCCCATCTTGTCCAGCAGATCGCTTGAACCCGACTTGCTCGAGACCGAGCGGTTGCCGTGCTTGGCCACTTTCAGGCCGCAGGCGGCAGCGACCAGCGCCGAGGTGGTGGAGACGTTGATGGTGTTGAGGCCATCGCCACCGGTGCCGACGATATCGCAGAACTCGTAATCCGGACGCGGGAAGTCGCGCGCTTCCGCCAAGAGGGCCTCGGCGGCGCCGGCGATCTCCTCCGGCGTCTCCCCCTTGATCTTGAGGGCGGTCAGCAGGCTTGCCAGCACTATGGGATCCACTTCGCCACGTACCACCTGGCCGAAGGCGTCGCGGGTACTTTCACGGCTCAGAGACTGACCCTGATAGAGGGTGTTGAGATGATGATGCATGTTGGTCTCCTTACCGCACGCTGCTTTCTGGACGGGTGATATGGGCGAGCGCCTGGGTGAGCAGACGGGCCCCTTCCGAGGTCATGATGGATTCCGGGTGGAACTGGAAGCCCAGCACCCGCTCATCCTGCTGCTCGATGGCCATGGGCATGCCCTGATAGTGGGCAATCACCGTCAGCTCTTCCGGTACATAGGTGGCGACCAGCGAGTGGTAGCGGGCCACCGGCAAGGGGCTTTGCAGCCCCGCGAAGGCGCCGTGGCCGTTGTGCTCAATGAGCGAACGCTTGCCGTGGACGATCTCGCCCGCCGCGCCGACGGTGCCGCCGTAGGCTTCGCACAGGGCCTGATGACCGAGGCAGATACCGAGGATGGGCACCTGACCACGGGCCAGCTTGATGAGGTCAATCAGGCAACCCGCCTCGTGGGGGGCGCCCGGGCCCGGCGAGAGCACCAGCACGGCGTCCCCTTCACAGGCGGCAATTTCGCTCATGATGCGGCTCGCCGGCAGGCTGTTGCGGTAGATCCGCACCGGATAGCCGAGGGAGCGGAACTGGTCGACGAGGTTGTAAGTAAATGAATCGAAGTTATCGAGCAGGAAGATGTTAGTGGCTGTTGATCCAGTACTCATTGGCTCGCGTCCTTATGTTGCTCCTGCTGGGCGCTCAGGGCTTGCAGGGAGGTGCCATGGCTGGCTGCGATGGCGGCCAGCACGGCCGCCGCCTTGGCGCGGGTTTCGTCCGCTTCGGCCTGGGGTTTGGAGTCATAGACCACCCCGGCACCGGCCTGTACGTGGGCAATGCCATCTTTGACAAAGGCGGAGCGGATGACGATGCAGGTATCCATCTCGCCGGCGCCGTTGAGGTAGCCGACCGCACCGCCGTAGCTGCCGCGGCGCTTGCCTTCCACCATGCGAATGAGCTCGCTGGCGCGGATCTTGGGGGCGCCGGTCAGGGTGCCCATGTTCATGCAGGCCTGATAGGCGTGCAGGGCGTCAAGGTCGGCGCGCAAGGTGCCGACCACCTTGGAGACCAGGTGCATCACGTGGCTGTAGCGATCCACCTTCAGCAGCTCCTTGACGTAGCGGGTACCCGGCTCCGAAATGCGGGCGATGTCGTTGCGGCCCAGATCCACCAGCATCAGGTGTTCGGCCACCTCTTTCTCGTCCTGACGCAGTTCCAGCTCGATACGACCGTCGAGATCCCGGTTGATGCTGCCATCCGGGTTGAAGCCGCGGCGGCGGGTACCGGCGATGGGGTACATCTCCACGTCGCGGCTGGTGGCGCAGAATTTCACCGCGCTCTCCGGCGAGGCGCCAAACAGGGTGAAGCCCTCGTCCTGCACATAGAACATGTAGGGGCTGGGGTTGGTCTGCTTGAGGCGGCGATAGGCGGCAATGGGGCTGGGGCAGGGCAGGGAGAAGCAGCGGGACGGCACCACCTGGAAGATGTCGCCACGGCGAATGAAGCCCTTGAGTTTCTCCACCTCGGCGCAGAACTGCTTGTCGCTCTTGTCCACGCTCATGCCGCCGGCGAGGGGCGGGGTGGCCGGGGCCTGTGCAGGGGCTTGCTGGCAGGCGTGCTTGAACTGGGCGAGACGCTCGCTCAGGCGGTGGTATCTGTCTTCCACCCGGCTCTCGTCGCTGTCGCTGCCAAAGATGCAGGCGAGCAGTGCAGTGGAGCGCGCGATGTGGTCGATGGTGATCAGGGTCTCGGCCACGTAGAAGCAGTAGTCGGGGCAGTCGTTGCTTCCTTCCGGCACCTCTGGCAGATCCTCGAAGGAGGCGATGAGGTCGTAGGCGAAGCTGCCGGCCATAAACAGGGCTTCTTTGCCCAGATGGCAATCGAGCTCCCGCTGCAGGGTGCGCAGCACGTCCAGCACGCTGATCCCCTTGAGGCGGCTATCTTCGTCCTGCTCCCGATCGGAGGCCGGGAAGTCGAGCTGCAGCTCGCCGGCCACCAGGCTCTGGGCAACGGCGGCGGGGAGGCGCTCGGCCAGCAGGCTCTGCAGCTGGGCACCGTTGTCGTTGAGGCTGCGCACCCGCACGGTGCGGCCACGGCACTCGATGCGCAGGCAGGCGTCCACCAGCAGCAGACTCTGCTTGCCCGCCTTGGAGTCGATCTCCACCGATTCCAGCAGCAGGTTGTTGGGGCGACCCTGGCAGAGCTCGCTGTAGAGTGCCAGCGGATCGGCCACATAGGGGGCGTTGAGGGTGAGGGTATCGAATTCACCCAGAGGAAGACGATGGCTGGCTGTCATAGTGCGTTCCCTTGCGTGTGATGCTGTTTTCCGATGTTCATGACGTTGAATTCCTTGAAAATTTAATGGGTCCGGGGTGGCTGGTTCAGGGGCGCCATCGCCAGGTCAGCTTGCTTGTCTGAATTCTCGGTTTCATCACAGGTCCATTTGCCGGATAATAAAAAAGCCCGCTGGGGTCAGCGGGCTTTTTCTTTGGGTTCTTTATTTGCTGTCAGATTTACAGGTACAGCAACGACCACACGCCCGCATGTCAGGGAGTGTGCCACCACCAGATGGTCAGGATGGAAGTCGTTTGCATGATAAAGTCCTGTAAAAAGATGTTTGCAATGAAGTGCCTACAGAAAACGATAAAGCCGCGGCCAAGTCAAGTCGCTTTTTAGCCTTCTTTCACCGAATGTGTACCCATGGTGACCTGACCACGAGAGCGGAATAATCTGATGAGATTCGATCTACACTGCCATACCACGGCCTCGGACGGGGTGCTGAGCCCCACCGAACTGGTGCGCCGCGCCGCCGAAAAACAGGTCGAGGTGTTAGCGGTTACTGACCACGACACCCTTGCCGGGCTTGATGAGGTGCGCCGCACCATCGAGAACGAGCAACTGCCGCTGCGGCTGGTGAGCGGGGTCGAGATCTCCACCGGCTGGGAGCATCACGAGATCCATATCGTGGCGCTGGGGGTGGATGAAAAAAATGTGGCGCTCACCGATTTTTTGGTCGGCCAACAGGCTCGTCGCGAAGCGCGCGCCCAGGAAATAGGGCGTCGTCTGGAGAAGTGTCTCATTCCCGGCACCTATGAAGAGGCCAAGCAGCTGGCCGGTGATGCGGCCGTGACCCGGGCCCACTTTGCCCGGGTGCTGGTGGCGCGCGGGGTGGCCGACAACATGCAGAAGGTATTCAAAAAGTACCTGAGCCGGGGCAACAAGGGCTATGTGCCGGCCGAGTGGCCCGAGATGGGCGCGGCGATCGACGCCATTCACGGCGCCGGTGGCCTGGCGGTGCTGGCCCACCCGAGCCGCTACGATCTCACCGCCAAGTGGATCAAGCGGCTGCTGGTGGCCTTCAAGGCCGCCGGTGGCGATGCCATGGAGGTCTCCCTGCCCCAGCAGAGCCCGCAGGAGCGGGCGAATCTCGGCCAGTGGGCCAAAGAGCACGACCTCTATATCTCGGTGGGGTCGGATTTTCACTTCCCCTCCAACTGGACCGAGCTGGGTCGCCACCTCTGGTTGCCCAAGGAGGGGATGCCGGTATGGTTGGCGTATCCCGGCCACTTTGGGCTTACCACTGAACAACACGCAGAGTTGCTGGCGAGTCGGTAACAGTATTTGCGAAATAGGGAACACACCGGACAAGAGGGTATGGCCATATTTATGGCTGGCATATCCCGGTTACTTCGGGCTTACCACTGAGCAACACGCAGAGTTGCTGGCGAGCCGGTAACCGTCCCGGAGTTGCAGGGCGCCAACGGGCGCCAAACAGAGTAAGGTAGTGTCGTGAAGCCCGGCTTCGCGGCCATCAAGCGGGCAGAGATTGCTGCCCCCATTGCGAGAACGAGTCATGAGTCAGCACTTTTACGTACACCCGGAAAACCCCCAGGCCCGTCTGATCAGCCAGGCGGTGCAGATCATCCAGAATGGCGGCGTCATCGTCTATCCCACCGATTCGGGTTATGCGCTGGGTTGCCAGATGGGTGACAAGGGGGCGCTGGAGCGCATCTGCCGCATCCGCCGCATCGATCCCAACCACGACTTCACCCTGGTGTGCCGCGATCTCTCCGAGATCTCCACCTACGCCAAGGTGGACAACAGTGCGTTTCGCCTGATCAAGAACAACACCCCCGGCCCCTACACCTTCATCTTCAAGGCCACCAAAGAGGTGCCGCGTCGCCTGATGAACGAGAAGAAGAAGAGCATCGGCATCCGGGTACCGGACAACAAGATTGCCCAGGCGCTGCTGGAGGCCCTCGGTGAGCCGCTGCTCTCCACCACCCTGATCCTGCCGGAATCTGACATGGCGGAGTTTGACCCGGAGGAGATCTTCGACAAGCTGGGCAAACAGCTGGATCTGGTGGTCAACGGCGGTTATCTGGGCGAGCAGCCCACTACCGTGGTGGACTTTTCCGACGATGAACCCGTGCTGCGTCGGCGTGGTGCCGGGGACCCGACTCCGTTTGAGTGATACTGCTGCTCCTGTACCGGTGACGACCACGCCCATGGCGGGCGAGAGGGTGGCGAACCCGGCGGGGGAAGCCATTCCCCCCCAGGCCGTCCCGTCTCCCATCGCCCGGGTGCTGGGGCAGCCCTATCACGAGCTGCCCCAGGACCTGTTCATCCCGCCCGATGCGCTGGAGGTGTTTCTCGATACCTTCGAGGGGCCGCTCGATCTCTTGCTCTACCTCATCCGGCGCCAGCAGCTCGACATCCTCAACCTGCCGATCCTGCAGATCACCGCCCAGTACATGGAGTACGTGGAGCTGATGCAGGGCCTCAATCTGGAGCTGGCGGCCGAATACCTGCTGATGGCGGCCTGGCTAGCGGAGATCAAATCCCGCATGCTGCTGCCCAAGGCGCCGGAGCTGGAGGATGAAGAGGAGGGGGAAGACCCCCGCGTCACCCTCATCCGCCGGCTGCAGGAGTACGAGCGCTACAAGGTGGGGGCTGAGCGGGTCAACGAGTTGCCGCGGCTGGAGCGGGAGATCTTTGTCGCCAGCGTCATGGCGCCGGATTTTGGCGGTCTCAAGCCATTGACGCCCGATGTTTCGCTGGTTGAGCTCGCCCTTTACATGCAAAGTGTGGTAAAACGCGCGACTCATTTTGAACATCACCAGATCCGCCGCGAGCAGATCCCGACCCGGGTGCGCATGGCGGAGATCCTCGCCATGCTCTCGCTGGGCCAGACCCTGCGCCTGGAGCAGGTGCTGCGCGCCGAAGAGGGGCGCATGGGGGTGTTGGTGACGTTTCTGGCGCTGCTGGAGCTCTGCAAGGAACAACTGATCTGGATCCTGCAGGCGGAACCCCTGGGGCCCATTCACTTTGCCCTGGCCGGCCAGCATGAGGAGAGCGAGCGTGGCGCTGCCCACTGAACGACTGCGGCCGATAATGCGAGGAGCGAACCATGGCGCTGCCGGCTGAACGACTCAAGACGCTGATCGAAGCGGCGCTGTTCGTCGCCGGGCGCCCGCTCAACGTCAGCGAGCTCAAGAGCAGCGTGCTGGCGGACTACCCGGTCACCAGCCGCTACGTGCAGCTGCTGCTGGCCGAGCTCAAACAGGATTACAGCGAGCGGGGGGTGGAGCTCAAGGAGGTCGCCTCCGGCTGGCGCTTTCAGGCCCGCCAGGAGTACGCCGAGGAGCTCTCGCGGCTCTGGAGCGAGCGGGCCCCGCGCTATTCGCGCGCCGTGATGGAGACGCTGACGTTGATCGCCTATCGTCAGCCCATCACCCGGGCCGAGATCGAAGCCATCCGTGGGGTGGCGGTCTCGAGCCAGATAGTGAATACCCTGAAAGAACGTGGCTGGGTGCGCAGCATAGGTCACAAGGAGGTGGTGGGTCGCCCGGAGCTGCTCGCCACCACCCGAGAATTTCTGGATTATTTTAATCTGCAGAGTCTGGAGCAGCTCCCCGAGCTTGATCCCGAACTGCAACCCTCGTTGTCCACTCTGACGTTGGCAGAGACGGGCAGCGATCAACAATCAGGTAACCCCGATGAGTGAAAAACTGCAAAAAGTGTTGGCCCGCGCGGGTCACGGCTCCCGTCGTGAGATGGAGGCCCTGATCACCGCAGGTCGGGTCAGTGTGGATGGCAAGGTCGCCACGCTGGGGGATCGCGTCGAAGTGAACGCCGTGATCCGGGTGGATGGTCACCAGGTCAAGACCCGCGGGGCAGAGGAAGTGATCTGCCGCGTGCTGGCTTACCACAAGCCGGAAGGGGAGATGTGTACCCGTCACGATCCGGAAGGTCGCCCCACCGTGTTTGATCGTCTGCCCAAGATGGAAGGGGCCCGCTGGATCGCGGTCGGCCGCCTCGACGTCAACACCTCAGGTCTCTTGCTGTTCACCACCGACGGGGAGCTGGCCAACCGGCTGATGCACCCGAGCCACGAAGTGGAGCGGGAATACGCGGTGCGCGTGTTTGGCGAGATCACCGAAGCCATGCTGCAGCGCCTGCGCAAGGGCGTGCAGTTGGAAGACGGCATGGCCAAGTTCAACAAGATCAAGCCGGCTGGCGGCGAGGGTCTGAACCAGTGGTTCAACGTTACCCTGACCGAGGGGCGCAACCGTGAAGTGCGCCGCCTGTGGGAGTCCCAGGAAGTACAGGTGAGCCGCCTGATGCGTATTCGCTACGGCGACGTCAAGCTGGATCGCGGCATCCCGCGCGGCGGCTGGCAGGAGCTCAAACTACCCGAGGTGAACTACCTGCGCGGCCTGGTCAACCTGCCGCCGGAGACCGAGTCCAAGGTCGATCTGCAGCAGGATGGCAAGGCCAGCCGCCACAAGCAGGCCGCCCAGATCCGTCGCGCCGTCAAGCGTCACAAGGAGATGCAGGGCAAGGAGCCGCGCGCCCGTGCCATTACCGCCCGTCGCAAGCCGCAAGCCTCGACCCGCAACTCCGGCACCGGCAGCAAGTAAGCGCCGCGTCGGCCGCCAGGTCGCACCATTCAAGGCCCGCCTCTTCGGCGGGCCTTTTCGTTGGCGCCTGCTGCGTCCGTTATTGTTCAATGTGCAGGATTGCTGAATTAATGGGGCCAGGCAGGCGGCTGGTGGGGGCCGGGATGGTTGCCCGGCGGGGGCGGGCTTGTTAGCCTTCCGGCACTGACACAGGAGATAATAATGAGCAAGGTACTTGATGAGCTGCTGGCGTTGCTGGCGCTCGAAAAAATCGAGGAGGGCCTGTTTCGGGGCCAGAGCCAGGATCTCGGTCTGCGGGCCGTGTTTGGTGGACAGGTAATGGGGCAGGCCTTGTCAGCCGCCAAGCAGACGGTGGCCAGCGATCGCCAGGTGCACAGCTTCCACTCCTACTTCCTGCGCCCCGGCGATGCCAACCGTCCCATCGTCTACGACGTGGAGAACATCCGCGACGGTCAAACCGTCTCCACCCGCCGGGTCAAGGCCATTCAGGGCGGCAAGCCCATCTTCTATCTCAACGCCTCCTTCCAGGTCGAGGCCGAGGGGTTTGAACACCAGATCGCCATGCCGGCGGGGATCACGCCCCCCGAGCAGCTCAAGAGCGAGCTGGAGCTGGTGCGCCCCTACGAGCAGCAGATCCCGCCCGCCCTGCGCGACAAGATCATGTGCGAGAAGCCCATCGAAATTCGCCCGGTGACCCTGGTCGACCCGATCCGCCCCGACGTGCACGAGCCGGTGCGCCACGTCTGGTTCAAGGCCAATGGCCAGATGCCGGACGATCAGCGGGTGCACAAATACCTGCTGGCCTACGCCTCCGACTTCCACTTCCTGTTCACCGCCCTGCAGCCCCACGGGGTGTCGTACTGGGAGCCGGACATGCAGGTGGCCACCATAGACCACTCCATGTGGTTCCACCGGGACTTCCGGCTGGACGACTGGCTGCTCTACGTGGTGGACAGCCCGAGCGCCAGCGCCGGTCGTGGCCTGGTGCGCGGCCAGTTCTTTACCCGCGATGGGGTGCTGGTGGCGAGCACGGCGCAGGAGGGGGTGATCCGCCGCCGGGGCAGTAACCCATGAGCAGGCAACATGGCCGAAGAGGAACGCCATGATAGTGTCTGACCTGCGCAGTTTTGCGCAGGTCAGACTTTGGGGCTTTACCCCGACTACCCAAACGGCAGAGGAGAAACATCATGATCATACCCATCCTGCGCAGCTTCGATGAAGGCAAGTTGCGCGCTTTCTACCTCGATTACCTGGGATTTCTCATCGACTGGGAACACAGGTTTGGCCCGGGTATGCCGCTCTACCTGCAGGTCTCACGGGGAGACTGGATCATCCACCTCTCCGAGCATCACGGGGATGCCTGCCCGGGGGCGGCCCTGCGGCTCTCGACCGACAAGCTCGATGCATTGCTGGCCGAGTGGCGGGCGAAGGGTTATGCCTATGCGAACCCCGCCATTGAGACCATGCCCTGGGGCTGCCGCGAGCTACAGGTCCGGGATCCCTTCGGTAACCGGCTGGTGTTTACCGAGCCGCTGCCGCCGGAAGAAAACGCCTAATAAAAAGACGGGAGCCGATGGCTCCCGTCTTTTTATCTGCTTGCACTATCAGGCCGCGTCTTGCTCGGCGCTGAGGGCTGTCTCGCCGCTCTGGGCGAAACGGTCGGCCCACAGGGCAATCACGCCATCGCCGGTGACGTTGCAGGCGGTGCCGAAGCTGTCCTGGGCCAGGTAGAGGGCGATCATCAGGGCGATGGAGGCCTCACCGAACCCCAGCATGGAGGTGAGCAGACCCAGTGCGGACATGACGCCACCACCCGGGGCACCCGGGGCGGCAATCATGATGACACCCAGCATCATGATGAAGGGCAGCATGGTGCCGATGCCCGGAATGGCCAGATGCTCGGAGAGGAACATCACGGCGGTGGCACAGGTCACCAGGGTGATGGTGGAGCCACACAGGTGAATGGTGGCGCACAGCGGCACGGTGAAGTTGGCGATGCCGGCGCTCACGCCGTTGTTCTTGCTGGCCTGCAGGGCGACCGGGATGGTGGCGGCGCTGGACATGGTGCCAAGGGCGGTGAAGTAGGCCGGCAGCATGTTCTTGATGAGCTGAGCCGGGGAGCGGCCCAGGGCCAGACCGGTGCCGATGAACAGCACGGAGAGCCAGAGCCAGTGCATGATGATGGCCATCACCAGCACTACGCCGAAGGTCTTCAGGGTGGCAAACACTGTTCCTTCCACCGTCATCTCGACGAAGACGCCGGCGATGTAGAACGGCAGCAGCGGGATGATCACCTTGGCCAGCAGGCGGTCGATAATGTCGCGGCCCTGATCGGCGACCCGGCGCAGATCGGTTGCCTGGGTGGCGCTGATGCCGATGCCGAACACGAAGGCGGCGGCCAATGCCGACATCACCCCGAACAGCGGCGGGATCTCCAGATTGATGTAGGAGGTGAGCTTGATGGCGCTCTCGGCGGTGGACTCGGCGGCGCTGGTCAGACGCGGGATCAGGTTGCTGGCCACGGTAAAGGCGAACAGGCCGGCCAGTATGGTGGAGCAGTAGGAGAGGGCGACCGTCTTGCCCAGCAGCTTGCCGGAGTTCTTCGGCAGGCTGGCGATGCCGCTCATGATGAAGAAGAGGATGATGAGCGGAATGGTGAAGGTGATCAGCTGACCTATGACTGTCTTGGCCGTAAACAGCACGCGTGCGACCCATTCAGGGGCGTAGAGACCGAGCAAGAGACCGGCGAGGATGCCGGCAACCAGTTTGAGGACAAGTTTCATAAGTAAATCCAGGTGTTAGTGTCTGATTTGTTATTTAATTTTGATTTTAATGCCGCTTTTTAACACAAAATCCGCATCATGTCTGTCGTAGGTGCGTTAATGTCGAGTTAAATATTGTTAAATGTGATCATGGTGGTGATAGCCACTGGCCAGGCGATCGCGAAGTGCTGCGGGTGATTAATTTGGTGCGGCCCTTCAGCTGCGAAGCAGCAGGGCGTGCAGCCAGCGGCCATCCGTCCGCTCGCTCTCCCAGCACTGCTGCAGTTGCAGCGGCAGCGGGGCGATGAGTCGGCGCAGCCCCTCCTCATCGAGTCGGGAGAGGCGATCTTCGGCTAAGGGAGAGGCGGCTTCAGGCGTGCCGTCGCTGGAGGCCGGCTGGCCACTGGGGTGGGGAAAGGCGCAGTAGAGCGGCCCGGCAGGCTTGAGCAGGCCAGCCAGGTGCGCCAGCGCCTCGCTGAGCTCGCTGGCCGCGAGCAGCGGCAATGCCCCGCGCGCCCAGATGCCGTCATAGGGCACCACGCTGCGCAGCTGATCGATGCGGCAGACCCGCACCGGCTGGCCGCTGCGCCGCGAGGCTACCCTGGCCTGTGCCAGGCGGGCATCGAAGGCCGTCACCACCAGCCCCTGCTGGCGAAAGAAGCAGAGATCGTCGCCTTCGCCGCAGCCCGCCTCCAGCAGATGGGCACCACAATGGAGCAAGGCCAGAAACTGCTGACGCGCGACTGACAGTGGGTCGGCTGAGGGGGTGGCAAGGGACATCGGCGGGCAATGGGGAGACGAACGGGACATGGCGGGCACTTTTTCGGGGACGCTACTCTGTTTCGGGGGCGTGACTATAGCAAATTTGAGCCAATTTGGCGCCGGGGCGCCAAAGGAAGGGGAGGAAACTGGAGAGTGTCTGCGCCGGCCAATGGACCCGTGCTGAGCGGCTGTGAGTCAGGTGCGGCGGGTGGCTGGGCCGCCGGACTGGGCGATCAGGGCGAACAGGTTGTCCAGCACAAAGTCGGCCTCCTGGCGCAAGTCGATGCGATCCGGGAAGTGCAGCCAGTTGATGATGTAGCCATCCAGGGTGCAGTGCAGCAGGGTGGCGGCCCGCTGCAGATCCAGCTCCTGCGGCAGCTGGCCGAGGCGCACCGCATTGCCCAGGGTGATCTCCAGATCCCGGAAGAAGTTGTTGGACTGGCTGCGCATGTGCTCGCGCAAGGAGATGGCTTCTCCCTCCAGCGACTCCAGGTTGAATAGTATGGTGAACATCTGCTGATGGGCGGGCTCGGTGCTTATCTTGATGATCACCCCCTTGAGGAAGCTGCGTAGCTTGCCGAGGGGGTCAGGCTCCTGTTCGGAGACGCAGGCATCGAGCTGGTGGGAGAGGGGCTGGCAGAGCTCCTCCCAGAGGGAGACGAACAGCTCTTCCTTGTTCTTGAAATGCCAGTAAATGGCGCCCCGGGTCAGCTCGGCGGCCCTGGCGATGTCGGTCAGGCTGGTCTTGGCCAGGCCTTGTGAGCAGAACAGATCCAGGGCCGTACTCATGATGTGGCAGCGGGTCTGCTGCGCCTCTTCTTTGGTTCTTCTGGCCATCTCTCTGCGCACCTTGTAAAAGTAAAAAAAGTCACTTACATACATTTATGAATGTATGTATATTGCCTCATCTTTCCAATTTTACCAACCGGGTCCTATAAACCCTGTGGTTTTTCATTGATAGACAGAGGCTCAGGTTTTTCATGCATAAACATATTCTCGCACGTTCAGTCGGCCTTGCGCTGCTGGCGAGCGGTCTGCTGACCGCTTGCGGCGAACAGGGCCCCGCCCAGCAAGGACCCGGTGCGATGCCGCCGGCCGCGGTGGATGTCGTCACCCTGCATACGGCGCCGTTGCAGCTCACCACCGAGCTGACCGGCCGCAGCGCCCCGCTGCGGGTCGCCGAGGTGCGCCCCCAGGTGAGCGGCATCATTCTCAAGCGCCTCTTTACCGAGGGCAGCGACGTCAAGGCCGGTCAATTGCTCTACCAGATCGACCCCGCCGTCTATCAGGCCGCCGTCGCCAGTGCCAAGGCCAACCTGGCCAAGGCGCAGGCCAACGAGCAGAGCGCCCGCCTCAAGGCCAAGCGCTATGCCGAGCTGGTGAAGGTGAAGGCCATCAGCAGCCAGGAGTATGACGACGCCGACGCAGCCTGGAAGCAGCAGCTGGCCGAAATCGGTGCCGCCAAGGCGGCGCTGCAGAGCGCCAACATCAACCTGGCCTACACCCGCATCACGGCCCCCATCAGCGGTCGCATCGGCAAGTCTGCGGTGACCGAGGGGGCGCTGGTGACGGCCCAGCAGGCCGACAGCCTCACTTCCATCCAGCAGCTCGATCCCATGTATGTGGACGTGCGCCAGTCTACCGCCGATCTGCTGCGCCTCAAGCGCCAGGTGGCGGCCGGCAAGCTGACCCAGGACGAGCAGAAAGGCGCCCGGGTGAGCTTCCAGCTGGAAGATGGCTCCACCTACGGTGAAGAGGGCTCGCTGCAGTTCTCCGATGTGACCGTGGATGAGACCACCGGCATGGTGACCCTGCGGGTGATCGTCCCCAACCCTCATCAGCTGCTGCTGCCGGGCATGTTCATGCGTGCCACCCTGCAGGAGGGCGAGCGCGCCGAAGGGCTGTTGGTGCCGCAGACCGCGGTGACCCGTACCCCGAAAGGCGGTGCCACCGTGATGGTGGTGACGGCGGACAACAAGGTGGAGCTGCGTGAAGTGCAGCTGGGCCGCATCGTCGGCAGTGACTGGGTGGTGGAATCCGGTCTCAAGGCGGGTGAGCGGGTTATCGTCGCCGGCCTGCAAAAGGTAAAACCCGGGGTTGTCGTGGCGCCGGCTGAACAGGGCGCCGCTGCGCCGTCTGCCCAGGTGCCGGCCAATGCCTCGGCCAACAAGTAGGATGGAGTAGTCGCCTCATGGCACGATTTTTCATAGACAGACCCATTTTCGCCTGGGTGATCGCCCTGGTGATCATGCTGGCGGGCAGCCTGGCCATCATAGGCCTGCCGGTTGCCCAGTATCCGAGCATTGCGCCGCCGGCGGTGGGCATCTCTGCCAGCTACCCGGGCGCCTCCGCCAAGACGGTGGAAGACTCGGTGACCCAGATCATCGAGCAGAACATGACCGGGCTGGATCACCTGCTCTACATGTCCTCCCAGTCGGACTCCTCCGGCCGGGTATCGGTCACCCTCACCTTCCAGCCGGGGACCGACCCTGACATCGCCCAGGTACAGGTGCAGAACAAGCTGCAGCAAGCCATGTCGCTGTTGCCGCAAGAAGTGCAGCAGCAGGGGATCCGGGTCCAGAAGACCTCCAGCAGCTTCCTGATGGTGGCGGCCTTCATCTCCAAAGATGGCGCCATGACCAACGATGACCTGGCCGACTATGTGGTGGCCAACATCAAGGAGCCGCTCAGTCGTCTGGACGGGGTAGGGGACATCACCTTGTTCGGCAGCCAGTATTCCATGCGGGTCTGGCTCGACCCCAACAAGCTCAACCGGGTGCAGATGACCCCGGGTGACGTACAGGCCGCCATCAAGGCGCAAAACACCCAGGTGGCCTTTGGCAAGCTGGGGGGCACCCCGGCGGTGACCGATCAGCAGTTCACCGCCACCATCATGGGGCAGACCCGACTCTCCACCGTGGCGCAGTTCAACGACATCCTGCTGCGGGTGAATCAGGATGGCTCCAAGGTGCGGCTCAAAGACGTGGCCCGGGTTGAGCTGGCCGGTGAAAGCTACGATGCCGAGGCGCTCTACAACGGGCAACCCACCGCGGCGGTGGCCATCAAGCTGGCGACCGGTGCCAACGCGCTGGATACCGCCGAGAAGGTGCGCAGCAAGCTGGGCGAGCTCTCCGCCTACTTCCCGGCCAACATGGAGATCGTTTACCCCTACGACACCACGCCGTTCGTGAAGATCTCCATCGAGGAGGTGGTACAGACCCTGGTGGAGGCGATCTTCCTGGTGTTCTGCGTGATGTATCTGTTCCTGCAGAACTTCCGCGCCACCCTGATCCCGACCATTGCGGTGCCCGTGGTGCTGCTCGGGACCTTCGGCGTCATGGCGGCGTTCGGCTTCTCCATCAACACCCTGACCATGTTCGGTCTGGTGCTGGCCATCGGTTTGCTGGTGGATGACGCCATCGTGGTAGTGGAGAACGTGGAGCGCCTGATGAGCGAGGAGGATCTCTCTCCGCTCGAGGCGACCCGCAAGTCGATGACCCAGATCACCGGCGCCCTGGTGGGGATCGCCCTGGTGCTCTCGGCGGTGTTCGTGCCGATGGCCTTCTTCGGCGGCTCCACCGGTGCTATCTATCGCCAGTTCTCCCTCACCATCGTCTCGGCCATGGTGCTGTCGGTGCTGGTGGCGCTGATCCTGACTCCGGCCCTGTGCGCCACCCTGCTCAAGCCCATCAAGCATGGCGAGTTCGGTGCCAAGCGCGGTTTCTTCGGCTGGTTCAACCGGGCCTTCGACGCCAGCGCCAACCGCTACCAGAGCGGCGTGCGCAAAGTGGTCAAGCAAGGGGTCCGCTACGGCATCATCTATGCGGCCATGCTGGCGGTACTGGCCATCCTGTTCATGCGCATGCCCACCTCCTTCCTGCCGGAAGAGGATCAGGGGGTCATCATGTCCATGGTGCAGCTGCCGGTCGGTGCCACCAAGCAGCGCACCGAGGTGGTGCTGGCGGACATGCGCGACTATTTCATGAAAAACGAGAAGGATAACGTCGACTCCGTGCTGACGGTGGCGGGCTTCAGCTTCGCCGGTAGCGGTCAGAACAGCGGCATGGCCTTCATCAAGCTGAAAGACTGGAAGGAGCGCAACACGCCGGATCGCAGCGCCAATGCCATCATCGGCCGCGCCATGGGCTACCTGTTCAGCATCAAGGAAGCCCAGGTGTTCGCCTTCAACCTGCCTCCGATCCCGGAGCTCGGGACGGCCACCGGCTTTGACTTCTATCTGCAGGATCGGGCCGGCGTGGGCCACGACAAGCTGATGGCGGCGCGCAACCAGCTGCTCGGCATGGCGGCGCAGGATCCCAACCTGGTGCGGGTGCGCCCGAACGGGATGGAAGATACTCCCCAGCTCGACATCAAGATCGACTACGAGAAGGCGCTGGCGCAGGGTCTCTCCATCAGCGACATCAACAGCACGCTCTCCAGTGCCTGGGGCTCTGCCTATGTGAACGACTTTGTCGACAGAGGCCGGGTCAAGAAGGTGTATCTGCAGGCGGATGCCCCTTTCCGGATGAACCCGGAAGATCTCAAGCTCTGGTACGTGCGCAACAGCGCCGGTCAGATGGTGCCCTTCTCCGCCTTTGCCAGCACAGACTGGAGCTTCGGCTCGCCACGGCTGGAACGTTACAACGGCGTGCCGGCGATGGAGATCGTCGGGGAAGCGGCACCGGGCAAGAGTACCGGTGACGCCATGGCCGCCATCGAGCAGATGGTGAAGCAGCTGCCGGAAGGCATCGGCATCGAGTGGACCGGTCTCTCCTATCAGGAGCGGCAGGCGGGCTCCCAGGCGCCGGCCCTCTACGCCATCTCCCTGCTGGTGGTGTTCCTCTGTCTGGCCGCCCTCTACGAGAGCTGGAGCATTCCGTTCTCGGTGATGTTGGTGGTGCCGCTCGGGGTGTTGGGGGCCATTGTGGCTGCTACCCTGCGGGGGCTGGAGAACGACGTCTACTTCCAGGTGGGCTTGCTCACCACCATAGGGCTGTCGGCCAAGAACGCGATCCTCATCGTCGAATTTGCCAAAGAGCTTTATGACAGGGGTATGGGGCTGAGCGAAGCCGTGGTGGAGGCGGCGCGCCTGCGTCTGCGTCCGATCCTGATGACCTCGCTCGCCTTCATCCTCGGCGTATTGCCGCTGGTGATCAGTACCGGCGCCGGCGCCAGCAGCCGCAACGCCATCGGTACCGGCGTGATGGGGGGGATGATCAGTGCCACCGTGCTGGCCATCTTCTTTGTGCCGCTGTTCTTCGTGCTGGTGATGCGCTATTTCACCAAACACAGCACCAAGCAAGCGCGTCTGGCCCATGCCGAGGAGATCAAACATGACTAAGACCCTGATCACCTTGAGCGTGACTCTGCTGCTGGGGGGCTGTTCCATGGCCCCCGATTACCAGCGCCCCGAGCTGCCACAAGGCGCCACCTGGCAGAGCAACCAGACGGGGGAGGCGGCCGTCTCCTCCTGGCGCCAGCAGTTCCTCGATCCCGCCCTGCAGCAGTTGATCGCCACGGCCCTCGAGAACAACCGGGATCTGCGTATCGCGGCCCTCAACGTGGAGGCCTACGAGGCCAGATACCGGATCCAGCGGGCGGCACAGCTGCCGACCCTGGCTGCCAATGGCTCGGGTACCCGCCAGCAGGGATCGGACGATCTCAGCAGCACGGGGCAGGGCACCATCAGCAGCCAGTACGGCGCCAACATCGGCATCACCGCCTACGAGCTGGACCTGTTCGGCCGGATCCAGAGCCTCAAAGATCAGGCGCTGGAGACCTATCTGGCGCAAATCGAGACCCAGCGCAGCACCCAGATCGCCCTGGTAGCCTCGGTGGCCAACGCCTATCTCACCCTGCTGGCGGATCAGGAGTTGCTCGCGCTGAGCGAGGCGACCCTGGCCACCGAGCAGGAGAGCTATGGTCTGACCGAGCACAAGTACCGGCTGGGGGCCGCCTCCGAGATGGAGCTGGCCCAGGGCCGTACCGCGCTGGAGAGCGCCAAGGTGAGCCTGGCCCAGTACCAACGGCAGGTGAAGCAGGATCGCAACGGCCTGGCGTTGCTGCTCGGGACCAGTGTTCCCGCACTGATGACCGAGCCGGCGACCCTGGCCGAGGTGCAGCTGGCGGCGATCCCGGTGGGTGCCCCCTCCAGCCTGCTGCAACAGCGCCCGGACATCCTGGCGGCCGAGCACAGCCTGAAAGCGGCCAATGCCAATATCGGCGCCGCCCGTGCGGCCTTCTTCCCGACCATCTCGCTGACCGCGACGGCGGGCACCGCCAGCAACCAGTTGAGCGGGTTGTTTGACGGTGGCACCGGTACCTGGACCTTCATGCCGCAGATCAACCTGCCGATCTTTGACGGTGGCAAGCGCATTGCGGATCTGGATGTGGCCGAGGTAAGCACCAAGCAGGCGGTGGCGAGCTACGAGAAGAGCATCCAGACCGCCTTCAAGGAAGTGGCGGATACGCTCGGCGCCCAGGCTGACTATCAGCAGCAATTGCAGGCCCAGCAGGAGTTGGTGAAGGCGAGTCAGACCTACTTCAAGCTGGCGGAGGTACGCTACGAGAAGGGGGTGGACAGTTATCTTACCCGGCTCGATGCCCAGCGTTCGCTGTTCAGCGCCAAACAAGGGCTGATCACTACCCATCTGGCGCAGCTCAGCAACCAGATCGCGCTCTACAAGGCCGTCGGCGGTGGCTGGCAAGCTGCCGATGGCGAGGGTGGCAAAGGAAAAAGCTGACAGTAGCCACACTTTCCTCCTTGCGTTATCTTACCGTCACAGGGCGAACCATCAGGTTCGCCCTGTTTGTTTGCTGCAAAAACATATACATATGAAGCTCAAGTGACATAATACGTCGTGCAGACAGAGTTGTGATCGGTATCAGACTCTGGTGGAAGAGCTGAATTTTTACGTGTGCGGCGGGGGGCAATTGTAAGAAAGTGTTACGTGTCTCCATCCGGATTGGCAAAAAGTGGCGGTCTTGTGAGCGCGCTCCGTACTAATGCGTCGCTTGTCACTATTTTTACTTTTGAATCCGGCTGGCAACGACCTTTTTGGCCTCAAAAGAGGCTTTGTTGGCGGTTGGCAGATCATCTTCTTCTGCTGGAAGAGCAGAAAACCGCTACGGGAGAGGGCGTAAATCGCTTACTTTAAGAAGGGTTGTTATGGCTGTTCAAGCGGCCAGGAAAGGCGCTAAAATCCGGACTTTGCCCTTGGGGCATGGCAACGATTGACGGCGGTTTTTTTGTAAACTGGCATGTTCAATGTGCAAGAGAAATCGCACTTTTGTCATCAGGGAGCGGTGACAGAATTTTCCCAAGCTGGAGGGCACTATGGCCAACAGCACACACAATCCGGTCAAAAGCAGCAATCTGGGGGCTGTAACCCAGGGGCGGTAGCTATTGTCTTTTTCGTGGTTGGTGTCAGAAATCCGCCATTTGAGCGAGCATTTTCACCACTATGAACAATGGTAACTGGTTCAAAAAGAACCGAATTTCTATTACTTTTCAAGAGCATAACTATGAAGATTCTTGTCACTGGTGGCGCAGGCTTTATCGGCTCGGCGGTTGTTCGTCATATCATTCGGGATACCAACGATTCAGTTATCAACCTCGATAAACTCACCTATGCGGGCAACCTGGAATCCTTGGCCAGTGTCGCAAACAGTGAACGTTATGCCTTTGAGCAGGTGGATATCTGCAACCGCGCCGAACTGGATCGGGTGTTTGCCCAGCATCAACCGGACGCCGTGATGCACCTGGCGGCCGAGAGCCACGTCGATCGCTCCATCACAGGCCCTGCCGACTTCATCGAGACCAATATTGTCGGCACCTACATGCTGCTGGAGGCGGCTCGCGCCTACTGGAACGGTCTGGACGAGGTACGCAAGGCGGCCTTCCGCTTCCACCACATCTCCACCGACGAGGTATATGGCGACCTGCCCCATCCGGATGAAGTGGGCCCCGGTGTGGCACTGCCGCTCTTTACCGAAACCACCCCCTATGCCCCCAGCAGCCCCTATTCTGCCTCCAAGGCCTCCAGTGACCATCTGGTGCGTGCCTGGCGCCGTACTTACGGCCTGCCGACCATCGTCACCAACTGCTCCAACAACTACGGCCCGTTCCACTTCCCCGAGAAGCTGATCCCGCTGGTCATCCTCAATGCGCTGGATGGCAAGCCGCTGCCTGTCTATGGCAAGGGCGACCAGATCCGTGACTGGCTCTATGTGGAAGATCACGCCCGCGCGCTTTACACCGTGGTCACCACAGGTGTGATCGGCGAGACCTACAACATCGGCGGTCATAACGAGAAGCAGAACCTGGACGTCGTTCATACCATCTGCGATCTGCTTGACGAGATGGTACCCAAGGCCGGCTCCTACCGCGACCAAATCACCTACGTGGCCGACCGCCCCGGTCACGATCGCCGCTATGCCATCGATGCCAGCAAGATGAGCGCCGAGCTCGCCTGGCAACCGCAAGAGACCTTTGAATCAGGTATCCGCAAGACAGTGCAGTGGTATCTGGATAACCAGCAGTGGGTCAACAATGTCAAGAACGGGTCCTATCAATCCTGGATCGATCAGCAGTACGGGGAGAAGAAGTAATGAAAGGCATTATTCTGGCAGGTGGTTCAGGCTCTCGTCTTCACCCCATCACGCGTGGCATTTCCAAGCAACTGCTGCCGATTTATGACAAGCCGATGATTTACTATCCCCTCTCGGTGCTCATGTTGGCAGGCATCAAGGATATCTTGATCATCACGACGCCCGAGGATTCGGAAAGTTTCCAGCGCCTGCTTGGCAACGGTGAGCAGTTCGGCATCAATCTGCAATACACGGTTCAACCGTCACCGGATGGACTGGCCCAGGCCTTTATTCTGGGTGAGGAGTTCATTGGCCAGGACAGCGTCTGCCTGGTGCTTGGCGACAATATCTTTTTTGGTCAGGCCTTCGGCAAGCAGTTGCAAAAAGCGATAGCCAATCAGGAAGGTGCTACCGTCTTCGGTTACAAGGTCATGGATCCCGAGCGCTTTGGCGTCGTTGAATTTGATGAAGAATTCCGTGCCAAGTCCATTGAGGAAAAACCGGTAAAACCGAAATCGAACTGGGCTGTCACCGGTTTGTATTTCTATGACAACTCCGTCATCGAGATCGCCAAGAGCATCAAACCATCCGAGCGTGGTGAGCTCGAAATCACCAGCGTCAACCAGGCATATCTGGATCGTGGTCAGCTGAAGGTAGAACAGCTGGGCCGTGGCTTCGCATGGCTTGATACCGGTACCCATGACTCTCTGATTGAAGCTTCTCAGTTCGTGCAAACCGTTGAAAAACGTCAGGGATTCAAGATCGCATGTCTTGAAGAGATTGCGCTTAACAATGGCTGGTTGAGCCGTGACCAGATCAAGGCTATTGGCAATAGTATGGCAAAAACAGGTTATGGAAAATATTTGTTGAGTCTGATCAAATAAGAGATATCGACATGAATGTAATCAAAACAAAAATTGCAGATCTGCTGATTATTGAGCCGAAAGTATTTGGCGATGAACGTGGTTTCTTTTATGAAACCTACCAGGAAGCGCGTTACAAGGCTGCCGGAATCACGCCGGATTTTGTCCAGGACAACCGTTCTCGTTCTACACAAAATGTACTGCGTGGTCTGCATTTCCAGAAAACCAAGCCACAGGGAAAACTGGTCACAGTGACCCAAGGCCGTGTATTTGATGTTGCCGTCGATTTGAGGCCAGACTCTCCTACTTTTGGTCAGCATGAATCTGTCTTGCTGACGGGAGAAAACAAGATCCAGTTTTACATTCCGCCTGGATTTGCCCATGGCTTCTGCGTGCTGAGTGAAACTGCCGATTTCCAATACAAATGTACCGATTACTATGATCCTACCGATGAGAGCGGTTTGTTGTGGAATGATCCCGCGTTGGGGATCGAGTGGCCGTTGACGGCGCCGCTGTTGTCACCTAAAGACAGTGTTCAGCCAACGCTGGCCCAGATCCGCGACAACCTGGTGAATGGGTGGTGAGCATGAAACGTTACACAGTGTTTGGTGGGCGGGGTTTTATCGGCAGCGAGATCGTCAGCATGCTGGAAGCTGCTGGCCAGAATGTCTGGGTTCCGCCGCGCGACGATGAAAGTGTATTCGACACCGATCTGGGGACGGTGATCTACAGTGCGGGACAGGGTGACTGCAAGAATGCTCCACTGGGCGTGTTTGATGCCAATTGTCGTTTGCTGGCCGATCTGTTGGCACGAGGCAAGTTTGAGCGTCTCCTTTATGTCTCTTCCACCCGTGTATACATGAACCAGGACACGGCAGTAGAAGGAGATGACCTGAAGGTATGTTCCGATGATCAGCGCCGGTTGTTCAACCTGACCAAACTGGTATCAGAAGAACTGTGCTTGAAGAGTGGCCGTGACATCACCATCGTCAGACCTAGCAATGTCTATGGTGTTGCGCTACACAGTCCGCTCTTCTTGCCGGCAATCACCCGTAATGCAATCAATCACGGCAAGGTCGATATGTATATTGACCAGGATTATGCAAAAGATTACGTTTCGGTAACGGATGTTGCCCGTGCTTGTATAACCCTGGCCACTCATCCTGATAGTGTGGGTCAAATCATCAATATCGCTGCGGGATATAATATTACGGCTAAGCAAATAGCGGATGTCTTGCATAAATTCACCGCATGTGAAATCGTGTGGCATAACATTGCTTTCCCGAATGAAAATTTCCCTCAGACAGCTATTCGTAAGATCATCTCTCTTATCCCTGATTATCAACCAAGGAATGTACTCGAAGACATTGAGTTGATGATAGCGGAATTTAAAACTCATTTGGCAGCACACTGATGAGTGGATTTAATCGACTGCTGAAGAACTCAGTGGCCAATATAATAAATGGTTTTTCAAATGTAATATTGGGGATAGTTATATCCCCTTTTATATTGGCCAATCTTTCATTGGAGCAATTTTCTGTTTGGTCTCTTATCCTACAATCAGGAATTTTTATTAGTTTGCTTGGTTTTGGTAGCCAAATTGCAGTTGGAAGATATACCTCTTTAGCTAAATTCACGAAAAATGAGTCAGAATTTGAAGCAGTAATGTCAAATGCATTAGTGCTTTCTCTTGTTAGTTTATTTCTATCTTTTATTACTATAGCTGTAGTGGTAAGCAATTTTAGTTTTTTTATGCCACAGCTTGTACATGGTAATGAAGGTGAATATAAACTATCATTTATAATCGTCTGTCTCTCATTCTCTTTTGGTCTTATTTCTTCAGTATTCTCCGGCTATTTTACTGGAATCGAAAGGAATGACATATTAGCCTTGGTTAACCTTACTTCTAGAGTTTTTCTTGGAATAATAGTAGTTATTTCATCCAAGTATGGTTTGTTACCTATGGCTATTACATACCTCTTGGTTAACATTTTATCATACGCTGTTATTTTCTTATGCTTTAAGAGGAAGGAACGTAAAAGGGTAAGCCTAAGAATAAGCTCAGGAATGAGGTCATTACTATCATTTTGTGGCGGTTTAGCTATATGGAATATGGCCCAGTATTTTATATCCGGTACTGGTGGGTTCATAGTTGGCAAGTATGATGTGTCTAACCTTGCCTACTATATGCTGGCTCTAACTATGATTAATGCAATTGTTGGGGTGATTGGTGCTTTAATAAACCCAATAATTCAGCCAATAGTGAAACTCAACTCTCTACAGAGAAAGGATGATGTCGACAAGTTAGTAATTACTCTTTCATTTTTGTTCGGATTGTTTATCATTGTTGGTGTTAACATATCTCATTATATATCTGAATTTGTACTTTCTATATGGATAGGTATAGATAAAGCAGAACAAACAAATATAATTTTCAATTACTTGCTCGTGGCATTTGCGATAAGGATGGTCATATCGCCGTATGGAATGAAGATGGTCTCTGAAGGTAGGCAATTGAGTATATCTCACTACCCATTAGCAGAAGGTGTTCTAAATTTTTTCCTATCTATATATTTCGTAAGCAAGTATGGAGCCTTAGGTATTGCATATGCCACAACTTGTGCAGCACTGGTATTGATGCTGGCTTACATATATAGATATACATTAGACTGTAATTTGGATAAAAAGTATATTCTAGTGTCAATCTCTTTCTTTATTCTTCCATTGGCTGCTGTAATTAATGTTTCTTTCCTAGAGAGTTCCAAGTTATACTCCAATGTACAAACGGTAATGATTATACAGTTACTAGTATTAATTCCTGTTGCTATATTTATTATCCGGGGAATAAAAAATGTTAAGCGGCTTGTTAACAGCATTTAAGAAAAGTATTAGTAAAAGAAAAATAATAATAAAGTCATCCTTTTATAAGGTGCGAAATAGTACATCAAGATTCTCTGATAAGACGATACTTTTCCGTATGGCCCATGTTAGCCACTCCGATATAGGAAGGTATACATATATAGCCGGTTATGCAAATATAAATAACTGTACGATAGGATCCTTTTGTTCTATTGCTGATGGCGTGAGGGTTGGAGTTGGGGTACACCCTCTGAACTTGATATCCACTCATCCTGCATTGTATTCCGTAAAAACTATTTTTCCATATAAATTAATAGATGAAGCAATCATTAATTCATTACCAAGTCACGAAGAGTCCAAGCGAATTAATATTGGTAATGACGTTTGGATAGGGACTGATTCTATTATTTTAGATGGTGTTAATATTGGTGATGGTGCCGTCATCGCCGCAGGTTCTGTTGTAACAAAAGATGTACCTCCTTTTGCTGTCGTTGGTGGGGTTCCTGCCCGTGTAATTAAATACAGAACCATTCCTGACATGATAGATGGTAAGCCATGGTGGGAGTTACAAGATGCTGAATTGTCTTGTTATCTAAATAAAATATATAAAGATAATCAAAAGGAATGATTGTGTACGAATTTTACTTTAGAGTATGTAGGAAAATTAAGGGTATTCTGAGTTTTTATATTTATTGTTTTTGCTTTAAGAAAATTGGTCGAAAATCTACAATATACAAGCCAGACATGCTTCAAGGGATGAAGTTTATCAGTATCGGTGAGCGGACCCATTTTCAACAGGGTTTGTGGATTTTAGCGTTAAGAACTGATAGTAATATAAATCCTAATATAAATATTGGTAATGATGTATATGTTGGAAGATATGCACATATAGTGTCTATAAAAAATGTAAACATATGTAATAATGTATTAATTGCAGATAAAGTATACATATCTGATAATATTCATCAATATCATGACACTAGCAAGCCGATCAAAGATCAGCCGATATTGTGCAAAGGGTCTGTTACCATTAATGAAGGTGCATGGTTGGGTGAAAATGTCTGTGTAATTGGGGCATCAGTCGGTAAGAATTCAGTGGTTGCCGCAAACTCTGTTGTCACCAAAGATGTACCTGACTATACCGTTGTGGCTGGTGCTCCTGCGAAAGTAATAAAGAAATTCAATTTTGACAGCCAAAGCTGGGAGTCTGTATAAATTATGAAATCGCCGAAATTGGGCCTGGTCACCGTTTTATATAATACTCCTTCTGTATTACCTGATTTTTTCAAGAGCCTATCTTGCCAGAATTATAAAAACTATACTCTTTACGTAGTCGATAATAGCTCAACCAGTGAATCTCTGGATTTGGCTAAGAGTTTATCAGAACAGTATGCAGTTAGCACAATATTTATCGATAATCAGGGTAATAATGTAGGTGTTGCTGCCGGAAATAATCAGGGGGCTCTTGCAGCAGGACATGATGGTTGTGACTATATAGTATTTATTAACAACGATCTGTTATTTGAGCAACCAACTGTATTTTCGGAGCTGGTCAAGGTAGCAACTGATGATAATGTGAAGGTTTTGAGTCCGCTTATTCTAAACTATCCTGCGGGTAATATTTGGTATGCAGGTGGGGAAATCGATGAACTCAAGGCGGTTGCTCCACATTTCATGATTGATGAGGTGTATCAGCCTCAAACCATCAGGCGGGCACGTTTTACTTATGCTCCTACGTGTTTTCTCATGATTGCCCGTGATGTATGGGAGCTGGTTGGACTCATGGATGAACGCTATTTTGCATATTATGATGATACTGACTTTTTATATCGTATCGTACAGTCAGGTTTTTTAGTTGAATTAATACCTAGTGCATTAATATACCATAAGGTTGGTAGCTCTACGGGAGGGGATATTTCCCGTTTTGGAATGTATCACCTCACTCGAAATCGTATCTATTTTATCAAAAAGAACATTAAAGGTATGAAGAAGTTCATCAGCCTTTTATACACACTGATGACTAGAGTTCTCAGAATGCTGACAATAAAAAATCCCGAATTGCGTAGCGCTATTGGTAAGGGGATTTTAGATGGATTGAAAATGTAGTATGAAAATAGCATTTTTTCCCACGAGACTATTGTTTGGATGGTTCATTCTTATTGCGCTTCCATCATTATTGATGATTTTTAACAATGCCTCATCATTCTCTGTTGGTATTTTACTCTCTTCTCTGCTTGTTATATCGATGTTTTTTGTCTATGAATCCTTGTGTAGAGAAAGAGCGAAGACAGTTTATGGTATATCAAGTGTGTTCTGGCTTATTAGTTTGTTGCTATTTATTTTAGCTCATTATTACATAATTAATTTAGTTGAATTTGACTTTAATAAGACAGACACTGAGCGATTTTCTCTTAGCTATATTATATTGATATTCGTATTGGCCAGTTCGTTATCAATAGCGTCGTTTTTGAGAAATGTTGATAGCGAGTACTTTCATCGATCTTGCTTGATGATATCGCTAATTCTGTTTCTCAATGCAATATTCTCATTGAGTAAAGTGGATGTTTTTTCCACTGGTTTAGCAAAGCCCACATTTCTTTATCTAGAGCCATCGCATTTCGCATTAGTCGCCGCACCATTTATTTCTTATTATTGCTTGACGTCGAGTCGATCTAAAGGGACGGCTCTACTATTGTTTGTAGTTTTTTGGGCTGGATATATCCAAAATTTTACAATGTTAATTTCAGCACTGCTGGCTTTTGTATTATCGACTAGGAAAAATCTAGCAGTAGCCATGTTGGCCTTGGTGATAGCAATAGTAATATTATTCATTTTTGCTGATGCTGAAAGTCTGAGTTATTTTAATGATAGACTCTCATTTTCTAGCAACAGTAATAATCTTTCTGTATTAGTGCTTTACCAAGGATGGGAAAATGCAATAAAGACACTAACGCAACTGTCATGGTTTGGTGGCGGTTTTCAACAATTCGGTATTACCACATTGACTGGAGAAGCGACTGTTAAGTTGCATCAGTTACTCGGTTTCGATATTAACCAGTTTGATGGTGGTTCAACGGCACCTAAGATTGTGGGTGAGTTTGGCATTTTCGGTGTGACAGCTCTGCTTATATATATTACATGTTTGGCTGTGGTGTTCAGTAAAATACGTAAAGGACAAATTGAAAACAAGAAAGAAATGTTTGCGTCAGTGGTATTTATATCCAGTGCTCTAGAGTTTTTTGTTCGGGGTGTAGGGTATTTTAGTCCGTCATTGTTTATGTTTTCAGTTAGTATTTTTTATCTATCTGATAAAGTGAGAAAATAATATATCCCAAGAGGAAGAAATAAGTTATGAAGTTAGTTATAGACGGGATTATTGAAAGCCTTCAGAATAATGGCGGTTGTACTGTATATTTCAATCAGTTTCTTTCATTTCTTCAGAAAGATAAAAAAAACTTTCTGACCTTTATGCGTTTTTTTCCCGTGATGGGGGAAAATATAGAATTAGATGCTGAACGTAGTATCTTGGTAACCCAAAAGCAACGATTTCTTGAGCGTTGGCGTGATGTTGATACATCTTCACTAGGTGATGACATTATCTTCCACTCGACACACTACAGATTGCCTACTCGCAGAGTAAAAACAGTAACCACAGTGCATGATTTTACTTACGAGTTGTATAGGAAAGGGCCTGCCCGCTGGATGCATTCATGGCAAAAGTTTCGAGCAATTAAAAACAGCGATCTGGTGATCTGCGTCTCTCAAAATACAGCTGATGATTTGATGCGCTTTTGTCCCATTGACAGAAATAAGATCAGGGTTGTATACAACGGGGTTTCTGAGTCCTATTCTCCAATTGATGGAGTTGAGAAAAGTGACAATGTTGTCTTTGTGGGGGCTCGAGGTTGGTATAAAAACTTTGTGCTCGCTGTTCGTACATTGCAGCACTTTCCTTATTTGAATCTCAGAATTGTGGGTGGTGGGCCTCTAACTCCTGAAGAAACTGCTCTGTTAGAAGAATGTATCCCTGGTAGATATAAGTGGTTGGGGCGTGTCTCCGATTGCGGATTAAATGAGTTATATAACCAGGCTTACTGTTTGTTCTATCCCTCCAGCTATGAAGGATTCGGTATTCCTGTTGCCGAAGCTATGCGTTCGGGATGCCCCGTTGTTGCAGTCAATACCTCCTCAATACCTGAAGTTGCTGGGGATGCCGCATTGTTGGTCAAAGAGGCAACAGTTGATGCGTTCAGGATTGCCTTTACTCAGCTTGAATCTGAGAGTATTAGAAAAAAATTAATTACTGATGGCTTGATTCAAGCTAAAAAATTCTCTTGGGAAAAATGCTATCAAGATACCTTGCGCGTATATCATGAATTGATGGGGTAAGGCATGAAGTTTTATATAGAGCACTATGGTTTTTGGGGATGTATCAGGTTAATAATAGAGGTGATTTTCACAAAAATCAGATTTCGTAATGCGAAAATAATTCGTACTCCCTTTGAATGCCGTGGTAAAAAGTTATTCAAAATTGGCCGCGGATTTACTACAGGTAGATACTGCAGACTAGAAGCGCATGGTTCTGAAGGTACCAAAGTTATAATTGGAGAACGTTGCCAGATAAATGACTCGGTTCATATTGCAGCAGCGGACAGCATTGTTATTGGTGATGATGTGTTGATCGCCAGCCGGGTGTTTATCACGGACCTCAATCATGGTAGCTACAGTGGAGAAGAGCACTCTCATCCTGATTCCATTTGCAGGGAGCGCATGCTGCATACTAAGCCGGTCTTGATTGAGTCAAATGTTTGGCTTGGCGAAGGTGTAGTCGTGTTGCCTGGTGTAACGATTGGCAAGGCCTCCATCATTGGCGCAAATTCGGTGGTTTCCAGAGATATACCTGCAAATTCCATTGCGGTAGGTAATCCGGCAAGAGTGATTAAGCGGTTTGATTTCCAATGCGGGCAATGGGTGGCTGTGGATGCGAAGTAATGCTGGTGCCGTGTTGATATGTCCGGATTTTTTTGATTATAAAAATTTGCTTACAGATGAACTTGAACATCGCTACGAATCGGTTCTCTCTTTTTCTGACCGACCACAGTGCTCATCCATAGAAAAGGCTTTGATAAAATTTAATATTCTTGGATATACAAAAGTTGCAGCCAAAAGATATAGCGCTGAAATTTTTGATGCGATTGCTGACAAGCTTTCTGGAATCGCTGAGATAATTATTGTTAAGGGGACCTGTATCTCTCCTTGCCTGATCGATAAAGTTAAAAAGCTCAGTCCAAAAACAAGAGTCATTTGTTATAGCTGGGATTCCATTTCAAATATAAAGACGTTTCCTTTATTGGCAATCAAGGCCGATGCGGCATATACATTTGATATCGCCGATTGTAAAAAGTATGGCTATGGCTATTTGCCATTGTTCTATTCTGATAAAAAAAACCATAGTCATGCTGTTGCCAAGGAATATAAATATAGTTTCATCGGTAGTTATCATGGTGATCGTGTAGCCGTCTTGCAACGCATCTTCTCCCATGAACATGATGCCAGTACATATGTAAAAATATTTTTTCAGAGTAAATTGCAATTTGCATTTTACTATCTTCTTGATCCTGCCTTGCGTGCTGCACCAAAGGAGTGGCTCACATTCAAGCCACTGGCAAGGGCAACAATTACTGATGTGGCTGAGCATAGCGAATATGTTATCGACATACATAATGCCAATCAAACTGGCCTCACCATGCGTACTTGGGAAACCTTGGGTGATGGTCATCAATTAGTAACGACGAATGCGGCAGTGCTCTGTCATGCAGACATGAGAGAGGTCATTGTGATTGACCGGAATACAGGAAAACGATGGTCTGATTCCCAGTGTACTAGCTACCTGGATGTGATGTCGAATTCCGCGCTGAGTGTAGATGCGTTGTCCATATCTACATGGCTTGATAACTTGTTGGCAAGAAGTGAAAATTAATATGGCTGTTATTCCTGTAATTATGGCTGGGGGCTCTGGTTCCAGGCTTTGGCCGATGTCTCGTGAGCATTTCCCAAAACAGTTCCTTAACTTGTATGGCAATAATTCGATGCTGCAAGAGACTGTCAACAGGCTTGCAGAGATAGAATGTACTGCTCCCCTTATCTTGTGCAATGAAAAACATCGTTTTATTGTGGCTGAGCAACTTCGCCAACTCGATATTCTTGCCAATAACATCATTCTCGAACCGGTAGGGCGAAATACTGCTCCGGCAATTGCGTTGGCTGCAATACAGAGTCTGAAGGATGTTGATGATACGCATGATCCGATCTTGTTGGTGTTGGCTGCAGATCACTTGATCAAGGACCAACAGGCATTTACCAACGCGGTAAACAGTGCCATCCCGTTTGCCGAATCGGGCAAGTTGGTTACATTTGGTATTGTTCCGAATGCGCCGGAAACGGGCTATGGTTATATTCATCGTGGTAGTGAACTGAAATCCTTCCTAAATGAAGAAAAAGCATATGGTGTCAATCAATTTGTCGAAAAACCAAATCTGGCTGTTGCCAAGGGTTATCTGGCAAGTGGCGAGTATTACTGGAATAGCGGCATGTTTATGTTTAGTGCACGCCGTTATCTTGCCGAATTGAAGCTGTCACGTCCTGATATATATCAGGCATGTCTGGCTTCTATGAACGATATCAGAAGTGACCTCGATTTTATCCGGATCAACAATGATGAGTTCAAGCAATGTCCCAGTGACTCTATTGACTATGCCATTATGGAGAAAACCTCGGATGCGGTGGTTATCCCAATGGACGCTGGCTGGAATGATGTAGGTTCGTGGTCATCCTTGTGGAATATATCGGATAAAGATGCGTGCGGCAATGTCAGTCGTGGTGATGTTATTTTGACCGAAAGTCATAATAACTATGTTTCTGCCGAATCTATTCTTGTCTCCACCATAGGTGTGGACAACTTGGTTATTATTCAAACAAAGGATGCGATCCTTGTTTCAAATAAAGACAAGGTACAAGACGTCAAGTCTATTGTCGAAGAGTTGAAACGTTGTGGCCGTAAGGAATATAAAACTCATCGAGAGGTATATAGACCTTGGGGGCAGTACGACTCCATTGATGATGGAAATGGTTATCAAGTCAAAAAAATATTGATAAGACCCGGTGAGCGTCTATCGACGCAAATGCATCATCACAGAGCTGAGCATTGGATTGTCGTTTCAGGTACCGCGAAAGTGACCAATGCCGAACGTGAGTTTCTGATCACCGAAAATGAGTCCACATTTATCCCGATAGGCGCAATACATTCTCTGGAAAACCCTGGAAAGGTTGACCTGGAGTTGATCGAGATACGCTCCGGAAAATATCTGGAGGAGGATGATATCATTCGCTTCAGTGATAAATATGGCCGAGTTGATGGGGGAGAAAAATGATGAAGCAGGACTATCTTGTGAGCAGTGAAGTGATCAAGCACAGTGGTATTGAATTTGGTACCAGTGGTGCACGAGGTCTTGTCACCGATTTTACCATTCCCGTATGTTTTGCATTTACCTGTGCTTTTGTTGCCGTGATGAGGACTTCTTATCGCTTTAAGCAGGTCGCGTTGGCCATTGATAACCGGCCCAGCAGTCATGATATGGCGATGGCCTGCGCAACGGCCCTCGAGGCCATGGGGTTGGAGCCTGTCTATTACGGTGTGGTTCCGACACCAGCGTTGGCTTACAAGGCTATGAATGATGGGATCCCCTGCATCATGGTGACCGGAAGTCATATTCCATTTGATCGCAACGGGCTCAAATTTTATCGTCCCGACGGCGAGATCACCAAGAGTGATGAATTGGCCATTGTCTCGGCAGAAGAAGCCTTTTGTGTTACAAATAACCTGGCCAGCCTGGCGGCAAAAAATGATGCTGCTACAGCCTACATAGCACGCTATACATCGCTGTTCCAACATGCACCGCTGACTGGCATGCGGCTTGGTATCTACGAACACTCGAGCGCGGGGCGCGACCTCTATGCCGTACTCTTTGAGGCATTGGGGGCCGAAGTCATTTCTCTTGAGCGGACCGAGAATTTTGTGCCCATCGATACTGAGGCTGTTTCCGAGGCAGATCAAGAGAAGGCCAGACAATGGTCCCATGTGCATAATCTTGATGCCATCTTCTCGACGGACGGTGATGGTGACAGACCTTTGGTGGCTGATGAGTCAGGCAACTGGTTGAGAGGCGACATACTGGGTTTGCTCTGTGCCGCCAATCTGGGTATTGAAGCAGTAGCTATTCCGGTCAGTTGCAATACTGCTGTTAGTGCATCCGGAAAATTTGCCAATGTGACCCATACCAAAATTGGTTCACCCTATGTTCTGGAAGCATTTCCGATATTGAATGCTCAATATGGATCCGTGGCTGGTTTTGAAGCCAATGGTGGATTCCTGCTTGGTAGTCAGGTGACGTTCAATGGACAAACTTTGGCTCCTTTGCCTACGCGGGATGCAGTATTGCCGGCCTTGATATTGTTTGTCAGCTCACGCACTTCCAGAATATCAACATTGGTTGAGGCGCTGCCCCATAGATTTACCTGTTCCGATCGGCTAAAAAATTTTCCCAGAGAGAAAAGCAAAGAAATAATTGAGCTTGGGCAAACCAATATTTCTACATTAATGCTGAAGCTGAATTTTGACAAACTGGATATAATGTCAGTCGATCAAACCGATGGCTTGAGAGTTTTATTTGTCGGAGGAGATGTATTGCATCTTCGACCTTCAGGCAATGCACCTGAGCTTCGTTGTTATGCCGAGTCTGATAGTGTGGAAGGGGCGAAGTCCATTGTGAATCAGTGTCTTGGTTATTTGCAAAAATAGATTTAAAATCGCTTGCTGGAAAGCAATGTGCACAAACTTTAAGCTCATGGGGTAATACATTGAGTTATCAACGCCGTCACTCACGCTGGTATGAGCGTGTATTGTTCAGTCCTCCTTCCCTGTTTTTCCTGGGAGCCTTGCTTGCTGTGTGTCTGCCCGCCCTTGAGCGTTGGGGATGGGGATTTTGGGAGCATCTTGAAGCTGTCAGAATCAATACCTTGGGTGGTGCTTTCATCGCCTTCCTGTTGACCGGAATCGTGCTTTATCGGTTCCTGCGTTATCCCGGAGCAAGCCCCGTTGCCTACATGATCCCGACGGTAACAACTCTCTATGGGTCGTTGGTAGGTGTCCTCTTCTTCCTGCGTCTTCCCTATAGCAGGCAGGTTCTTTTTGAGTCATATATCGTTGCACTGCTCTGCTGCTGGGTGGTCTACTTTATCGGTCGTCGTTACCGTACCCCCAAATATGCATTGCTCCCGTTTGGTGATTACCAGGCGCTCATGCATCACACCGGGGTTGAGTGGCGTCTGTTGGACAAGCCAGATCTGGGAGCCGTGCGTTATGATGCCGTCGTCGCTGATTTACGTGATGACAACCTGGCAGGGGAATGGGAACGCTTCCTGGCCCGTTGTGCACTGGCCCACATTCCTGTTTACCACATCAAGCAGATCAGTGAGACCCTGACCGGCAGGGTGAAGATTGATCATCTGCATGAAAACCAGCTCGGCTCTCTGCTGCCTTCCCCGGTCTATGCCTGTGTCAAACGGGGCCTTGATATACTGGCTGCCGTGATTGCCATACCGCTGTTTTCACCACTGATGCTGGTCACTGCCGTGTTGATCAAGCTTGAAAGTCCGGGGCCGGTGATGTTTTTGCAAAACCGCGTGGGCAAGGGCAATCGGGATTTCAGGATTTATAAATTCCGCAGCATGTGTCAGAACTCCGAACAGCATGGTGCTCAATTTGCCCAAGATGGAGACATGCGTGTCACCCGGGTGGGCAAGGTGATCCGCAAGTTGCGTATCGATGAACTGCCTCAGTTCTTCAACGTGCTCAAGGGGGATATGAGCCTGATAGGTCCGAGACCGGAGCAGCGTACTTTCGTGGATCAATTTGATCGGGAAATTCCCTTCTATATGTATCGTCATATCGTACGACCCGGGATCAGTGGCTGGGCACAGGTCGTGCATGGCTATGCAGCTGATGCTGATGATACCCGTATCAAGATCGAACACGATTTTTACTACATCAAGCACTTCTCCCTCTGGCTGGATGTTCTCATCGTGTTCAAAACCATTCGGACTATCCTGACCGGTTTTGGGGCCCGGTGATCCCGGATGAAGATCTTGTTGTTGGGGGCTCGTGGCCAACTGGGACGAGCCCTTTTTTCTGCGCTACGCCAGATGTTTCCTCATTGGCAAGTGGATGCACCTGGAAGGGAAGAGTGCGACATCACGATTCCGGATGTCTTGTGTGGCTGGATTGATGCTTGCCGTCCCGATGTCATCATCAACTGTGCTGCCTACACGGCAGTCGATGAGGCTGAAAGTGAGCAGGAACTGGCCGACATGGCAAATCACCAGGCCTTGTTGTGTATGGCGAGGGAAGCCAGTAATGCGGGGGCGTTGCTGGTGCACTTCTCAACGGATTATGTGTTTGACGGGACAGGAGCCAGGCCTTGGCGTGAGACGGATCAACCCAGACCTCTGAATGTCTATGGCATGAGCAAGTATGCTGGTGAACTCGCCATACAGCGCCTATGCCCACATCATTTGATTATTCGCACTGGCTGGCTGTACGGTGGAGAAGGCAGACACTTTGCGCGCACCATTTTGGCGCGGGCCAGACAGGGGCAAGCACTTGCTGTGGTTGACGATCAGTGGGGAGCTCCGACCCAGGTTGATTGGCTGGCGAGAGCATCTGTATTGGCGCTGTCGCAAGTGTTGAACTCACCTAATAAGGCTGGGCTATACCATCTGGTGTGCCGCGGCGAGACAAGCTGGCATGGTTTTGCCTCTGCTCTGGTGAATGAGGCGTTTCGGTTAGGCATGTTGAAAGAGCAGATAAATGTTCACGCTATTCATTCGGATGAATGGCCACAACAGGCGCGCCGACCTTTGAACTCGAGGTTGGATTGCCATCATTTTTCAGATCTCTTTGGAACTGAGCAGCCACACTGGCAGGAACAGATGAAAGATTGGCTGTTTAGCCTTAAGATATCAGAGGTGAAAGAAATATGAGAATTTCATTAGAACAGTCCAGCTAAACAAATACTTATTTAGATGATCTTATACATAGTTAAAACAGTGATGGTTTTTCTTGATGCAATCAGAATCAGCTTTTATTTAATTAGGCTGTTTAGTTTTTAAATCATATTCTTTTATTGGATTTGTTTAATACAAGGCTATGAACGGAAACCGGCTTTAAATTATTGATTAATGATGTTTATACTATGCCTTGTGAAGGTTGTTAGTGTGGCATGTCGTTATTGGGACTTTTTCATTTTTAGAGATAAATATGAACAAACAACAAATAGATAATTTGGATAATAAATTACCACAAGGTTGGCAGGCAACTTCAGGTAATGAGATTGACTTGTATGAACTGTTTTCGGTGCTGTGGCGTCAGAAAATACAAATCCTGATGATCACCGTCGTGTTTGCTGTTGCGGGTATCGGTTATGCCCTGCTGGCGCCACAGGTTTGGGTTAGCCAGTCTCAGATAAAACCACCGTCATTGCAGGAAGTTGAATCACTCGAGCTTAGAGTTAACCAGCTGATTAACGCTCAGATACCAGCCACTATTTTCGATTCATTTAACAAAGCTGCTCTTTATGGCGACTTTGTGAGCAACTTCAACAGTTTCAATAACAAACGACAGTTTCTGATTGAAAAGGGTTATCTGGATATGGATGCAGAGGCTGCCGGGATAACGGATGATAAAGGGAAGCGTGCTCTGCTGAGGAAAATGGTCAATGGGATCAGCGCGGTGGCTTTGGATGCACCGAGTGACAACATTACCCTCTCTTTTGGGGCGGCCACTGCAACTGAAGCTCAGCAGCGGCTGGAACAATACATAGCTTTCATCCAGCAACAGGAGATTGTGTCGAAGAGCAAGGAACTGGAGACAATCTGGCAAAACCGGATCAAGATCCTGCTGTCCCAGTATGACAGCATCAAAGCAGATACTCTTACCCAGCTGAAGGATGATGTTTCGCGTACAGAATACAGCCTGCGTATCAGCCGTGCGGCAGGTATCGAGACCCCGGTCGAGAACCTCAATGTTCGTGATGGATTTAATATCGAGTGGGGGGCTAAAGCGCTTGCTGAGAAGCTCAAGGTATTAAAAGAATTGAAAAATCTTGAGCTTCTCAATCCAGCCTTGAGCGATCTTCGCTTACAGCTGAGTAGTCTAAGGGCTATCAAACTTGAGCAACAATCGTTCCAGTCTTTTTCCTATTTGGCTTCCCCAAACGAGCCTTTGAGCCGTGACAAACCCAAGCGTCCTCTGGTAGTCGTGCTGGCCACCTTGCTTGGCGGTATGCTGGGGATCGGCATCGTACTGGCTCGGCATGCTTTTCGCCGGCCAGAACAGGTATGATGACAAAATGAAATAAGAAACGGGGGGCTATGGCCCCCCTTTTTTTGATGTTTGCATCAGCGCCACTGACGTATGAACATTGCTCAACAACATAAAGGGGATCAAGGAAGATGACCAATACGGGTCTCTTTGCTGCCGTCAGCGCGCTGTACTGGTTGCTGGGCATGCATTTTTTCATGCACAACCCCGGTGGGGCCGGGCTCTATCTGCCGTTCAACGCCTGGGGCTGGATCTTCGCCAGTCTGGTCATCGGATTGGGGCTGTGGCGGGTGACTTTGCAGCAGCGGCTAGTGTTCTCCTCGTTGCAGGGCTGGCTCTGGCTCGGGGGATTGTTGCTGCTGCTGCCCATGGCCTATCCCGGCTTTGAACTGAAAGACTATGCCATTCCCCGTTTGCTAGGGCTGTTCGCCGGTCTGCTGTTTCTGTTCTGTCTCTATCAATGGCAACTGGCGCGGGCATCCCGTGACCGACTGCTCTATCTGCTGCTGGGGGCGGTGGCCATCGAGGCGCTGCTGGGCCTGGTGCAGTACTACCTGCTGGTGCCGGGCAACTGGATCGGCTATGACACCCACGTCAACCGCCCCTACGGTATCTTTCAACAACCCAATGTGATGGCCAGTTTCATGGCGACCGGGCTTGCGCTGGCCAGCTGGCTGGAGCTGCGTGGCAATCCCCATGTCTGGCTGCGTGGGTTGCGCTACGGGGTGATCCTGGCTGCCAGCCTGCTGTTGGTGGTGCTGCAATCCCGGGTGGGGCAGTTGGGTGGCTTGCTGGCGCTGCTCCTGCTGGTGACCGAGCTGCGTCGGCATCGTCTGCTGGCCAGGGTGCTGGTGCTGGTCGCGCTCGGCATCTTGCTGGGGGTTGCCTCCCAATACTGGATTGACGGCCTCAGGCGTGGGCTGGAGGCCTATCAATCCGGCGGCATGCGCTCCATCTACTGGCCCTATGCCGCCAAGCTGATTGGCCAGTCTCCCTGGGTGGGCTGGGGCTACGGCAGCTTTGAAACCACCTTCCTCCATCACTACATGGCCGACAAGGCGCTGAACCCGGCCATGGTGCAGATCGAATACAACCTCGATCACCCCCACAACGAGTTCCTCTACTGGGCGGTAGAGGGGGGGATAGCCCCCATGCTGGGTATGCTGCTGATGGGCGCTGCCCTGCTGTGGCGGGCGAGCCGGGCCGGCTGGCGCAAGGGCACAGCCCTGCTGGCACTGGTGACTCCGATCCTGCTGCACACCCAGACCGAATACCCGCTTTACCACGCCATCGCGCTCTGGTGGGCCTTGCTGATGTTGGTGTACGTGCTGGACGCGGAAGTGGAGGAGGAGCTGCTTGAGGCAGGACGAGCCAGCTGGCGCGAGCATGTCTACCGCCCCTGGCTGTTGTTGCGTTTTACCGCCATTGCCATCCCCCTGTTGGTGGTGCCCTTCATGCTGACGGCGCTGCACACCGCCTGGGTGGTGACCAAGTACGAGCGCGGCGGCTACAAGGAGCCGACCCTGCTGCTCGATGTCATCAATCCCATGGCCTGGTTGACCCGGGTGGAGTTTGACGTCAATTCGGTGCGGCTGACGGTGGGCCTCCAGAGCAACAACAAGGCGGAGCTGGAGGCCTATCTAGAGTGGGGGCAAGCCTTCGTGCGCCACACGCCGAGGGCCAATATCTACGCCAACATGGTGATCGCGCTGGATGCGCTGGGACGCAAAGAGGAGGCACGGGCCCTGCGCAGCGAAGCGCTGGCACTCTATCCGGCAGATCCCTTGCTGACCGGCACGGCCGCTAAATCCGTGGCCACGGCGCTGGAGCGCAAACCCTCCTCCTGACGGTGGCGGGGCGGTTGCGCGATGTTTCATCAACTGCCCCATCGCCTCGCAAAAATGGTGGCCACTGCTGGACGGCAGGGGCGCCATGGCTAAGATAGTGGCCTCAACGTCTTGCTTAGTAGGGAGTATGAAATGGAGTTAGTGCTTGGCCCGTTGGAGGCCCGCGTGATCGGCTGTCTGATCGAAAAAGAGATCTGCACCCCGGATCAATACCCCCTCTCTCTCAATGCGCTGGTCAACGCCTGCAACCAGAAGAGCAACCGCGAGCCGGTGCTCGAGCTGTCCGAGCTCGACATCCGGGCCGTGGTGGATGAGCTGATCCGCAAGCGGCTGGTGGTCAATACCGCCGGCTTCAACGCCCGGGTTCCCCGTTATCAACACCGCTTCTGCAACACCGAGTTCGGCGAGCTGAAGTTCACCGCCCAGGAGCTCGGCATTATCTGCGAGCTGCTGCTGCGCGGCCCGCAGACGCCGGGTGAACTGCGCTCACGCACCAACCGGCTGTGCAGCTTCGATGACGTGACCGAGGTGGATGCGGTGCTGGCAACCCTCATCGAGCGTGGCCCCTATGTGGTCAAGCTGCCGCGCGAGCCGGGCAAGCGGGAGTCCCGTTACGCCCACCTGTTCAGCGGCGAGGTGGATCTGCAGGCGCTGGCCGAGGCGGCCCCCGTCGGCAACTATGCATCGCCGGCGGCGGACAGGCTGAGTGCGCTGGAAGAGGAGGTCGAGAGCCTCAAGGCGCAGCTGCAGGCGCTGGCCGAGCGTCTGGCCCGGCTGGAAGGCTGACGCCAGAACAGGATCTTTTCCAAGAGGCGCTACGGCGCCTTTTTTTATGGCCGAGTTTCCCCGTCAGGGCTGCGGGGGCGGCAATGACGGGTTGTCTGCGTCCCGTCGTCATGGTCGGCCCGACCAGCAGGCGCCAGCTTTTTTGCGTTATTTCGCGCTTAAGGGTCGAGCCGCAGTCGCTTTCCCGTTAAAATTCCGCTTTTGCACCGGCCCGTGAGTCTCGATGTCTGCGTCCACTCTCTCTTCAGATTGTTATGCCCTGCTTGGCGAGCTGCAGTTGCAGCGCACCGCCAGTACCCGCTATTTGCAAGAACAACTGCCATCTGGGCAGGCCCTGCTCGACAAGTTGAGTCAGTTGCAGCAGCAGGGGCTGGTTCGCCAGCGCGGGGAGCAGCAGTGGAGCCTGACGGCGGAGGGGACGCTGGCACTCATCTTGGCGGTGCGCCGCGGCGACTGCCCCATGCCGAACTGGGCACGGGTGCCGTCGGTCACCGGTCAGGAGATGGCCCAGGCGCTGGTGCGTGAGCTCTGTCTGGGGGAGGCCGGGCAAGTGCCCGCTTACTATCTGGCGGCCGACCTGCTGAGTCTGCTCGATCTGCCCGACGCCCAGCTGCTGCTGGCCAGCTCGAGCCCGCAGTGGCAGCGGTTGCTGCTGCAGCACTTCGCCCTGCAGACCCTGCTCGATGCCGAGCCCCAACCGCAGTGGCCGCTCACCCCGCTTGCCCAGTACTGTGCGCCCGAGCTGGCCGGTCTGACCGAGGGCTTTGCCGCCGAGTGGCAATGGCTCTGCGGCGAGCCGAGCGGGGAAGCGACCACTCACTGGCCCGCCCTGCAACAGTTGGCGGAGCAGGAAGACGAGCAGCCGCTGGCCGAGCGCCTGCTGGCTGCGCTGGGGGCCTGGCAGGCGTCAGCGGGCGCGACGGGCGCGGGTCAGTGGCCTGCCACCTTCAGTGCCCTGCTCTGGCTGGGCTGGCTGCAGCAGGCGGATCCCGTGCTGGCCAGCGAGCAGCGCAAGAAGTGGCTGCGCACTTTGGCCAGTCAGTTCCCCCTGCTGGCCGATCTGCTGGGACAGTGGGCAGGGGAGCGCCACGGCCAGGCGGTCGGGCTGTTCGACACCCTGCAACTGCCGCTGGAGGAGCTCCATTGGGGTTACCTCTGGCTCGATCTCTGTGCGCTGGCCCGGCACGGCGAGCAGAGTCCCCAGGTGGCCATCCTGCACAAGTGGGATCTCTCCCACGTGCTGGAGGCCGCGCCCCGCCACCGCTTGATGGCCTTCTGCCAGGATCTGCTGCGCCTGCTGCTGGGGCAGGGGGCAGAACGCGCCCCGCTGCAGCAGCTGCGGGCCGCCGGGCCGGATGAGCAGGGGAGTGCGCCTGAGGATGAGGAGAAGGCTCCCGCCTCGGCCAGCTGGCTCAACTGGCTGCAGGGACTGGGCCGCTCCAGCGGCGTGCGCAAACCGCAGGAGCGGCTGGTCTGGCTGCTTCACGCCGAAGGGCCCGAGCTCGAGTGCAAGATCCAGAAACAGAGCGCCAAGGGGGAGTGGACCGCCGGTCGCCGGGTCGATCCCGCCCTGCTCTCCACCCAGTACGCCGCCCTGCTCGACGAAGAGGACTGGGCGCTGGTGCGTACCCTGCCGCGCAACATGGGGCGGCTGCCGCGCGAGGTGTGGGCGCCGCTGGCCAACCACTCCCGTTTGTTCAATGCCAGAGGGCAGAAGCTGCAGCTCGCCATCACGGCGCCACTGCTGCAGATCGTGGCCACCGAGCAGGGCATGGGGGCCGTGTTGAGCCCGGCCGCGGCCGCACGAGGGGCGCACATACTGCCGCTGGCGCAGGATCTGTGGCAGCTCATCCTCACCCCCCAGGCCCTGCAGGATCGCCTGCCGGCGCTGGAGGCCATTCCCGACCTGCCGGCCGAGGGGCTGGCGGAGTTGCAACGCACTCTGGATGCCATCCCGGATCTGCCCTGGCACAGCCAGGTGGCGGGGCTGCACGGCAATGCCGAGCTGACGCCCTGGCCCGGAGTGGCCTCGGTGCAGCTCGACTGGCAGGATGGCCAGCTGGCGGTCAGGCTGGTGACCCGCTTCGAGGAGCTGCCGCCGCTGCCCCTTGGCAAGGGGGAGGCCATCGTGCGCCAGGGGATCAAGGATGATCACTATTGGCAGCGGGATCTGGCGGCCGAGCGGGGCGAGGCCCAGCTGCTGCGCAACCAGCTGCCCATCGAGCTGCCGGGCAGCGAATGGCGGCTCGAGGGGGAGCAGGCACTGGCGCTGGTCAACGCCTTGCCGGAGCTGGTGGATGCCGGCGTGGTCATTCACTGGCATCAGGACAGCGCGCGTTTGAAGAGCCTCGATGAGGCGGCGCTGAGCCTGCGCATCGAGCGGCGTCAGGACTGGTTCCAGGTGGAGGGGGCCCTCTCCCTCGATGAGCACCAGATCCTCGATTTGCGCTTGATCCTGCGCCAGCTGACGCCGGGCCAGCGCACCGTCCAGCTCGACGAGAAGACCAGCCTGATGCTGAGCGACAAGCTGGTGGAGCGGCTCACCATGCTGGGGGCCATGCTGGATGACGAGCAGCGCATCAACAACAAGCTGGCCTATCCGCTCACCCGGCTGCTCTCCGTCATCACCACTGAGGGGGATGCCGCCTGGCAGAACCTCCAGCAGGAGTGGCAACAGGAGGTGGCGTGCCCGGACGAGTTGATGGGGCCGCTGCGGGACTATCAGAAGGAGGGGGTGCGCTGGCTGGCGACCCTGGCCCATCACGGTTTCGGTGCCTGTCTGGCCGATGACATGGGGCTGGGCAAGACATTGCAGGCCCTCATCGTGCTGCGCATGCGCCAGCATCTGGGGCCGGCCCTGGTGGTGGTCCCCAAGTCAGTGGTCACCAACTGGCAGGAGGAGGTGGCCCGTTTCGCCCCCGAGCTGGAGGTGGTGGTGTTCGACAACCCCGCCGAGCGGGAGGGGATGGTGCGCGAGGCGAGGGCGGGGCAGATCATCCTGCTCAACTACGGCATGCTCGGCAGCCTGGCGGAGGCGCTCAAGTCGCGGCGCTGGTCCAGCATGGTGCTGGATGAGGCCCAGCAGATCAAAAACGCCGGTACCCAGCGGGCCAAGCTGCTGTTCCAGCTCGACGGTGATTTTCGGCTCGCCCTCTCCGGCACCCCCATCGAGAACCATCTGGGGGAGCTGTGGAGTCTCTTCACCTTCATCAACCCGGGGCTGCTCGGCAGCCTCGGCGAGTTCAAGCGCCGCTTTGGCAAGGCGGTCAAGGATCCCCAGCACATGGCGCTGCTGCGGGCGGTGATCAGCCCCTTCATCCTGCGCCGGCTCAAGCACCAGGTGCTGACCGAGCTGCCGGACAAGACCGAGATCATCCACCACATCAGCCTCTCCCCGGCGGAGCGCCAGCTCTACGAGGCGACCCGGCGCGAAGTGGTGCAGCAGGTGCAAAGTGCCGATGGTCGCGCCCTGATGCACGTGCTGAGCGGCCTGACCCGGCTGCGCCGGCTCTGCTGCTCGCCCCAGCTGGTGATGCCGGAGTGGGCAGAGGCCAGCAGCAAGCTGGACGAGGCGATGGCGCTGCTGGAGGAGGCCATCGACGGTGGTCATCGGGTGCTGGTGTTCAGCCAGTTCGTCGATCTGCTGAGCCTGCTGCGCACCCGCATCGAGCAGCGGCAGTGGGATTATTGCTATCTGGATGGTGGCTGCTCGGCCAAGGCGCGGCAGGATTCCATCCTGCGCTTTCGCCACGAAGCGGTGCCGCTGTTTCTCATCAGCCTCAAGGCGGGGGGCACTGGGCTCAACCTGACCCAGGCCGATACCGTGCTGCACCTGGACCCCTGGTGGAACCCGGCGGTGGAGGATCAGGCGAGCGACCGGGCCCACCGCATGGGGCAGACCCAGCCGGTGACCGTCTATCGCCTGGTGTGCGAGCAGACGGTGGAGGAGAAGATTGTCGCCCTGCACGATGAGAAGCGGGCGCTGGCCGATGGCCTGCTGAGCGGCCAGTCGGAAGTGCGCGGGCTGGATGTGGAGAGCCTGCGGGCCCTGCTGATGAGCTGACGAGGGGCTGACACGGCGCAAGAAACAAGGGGGAGCATCCTGTGATGCTCCCCCTTGTTGTTGGGTGATACGGGCGGTGAGCTGAGTGGGTTGTGCCTGGTGGGCAAGGCCCCCTTACCCCTGATAGAGGTAGAGGTGGAGTCGCTCTATGACGGGCTCGCCGCCAATCTTGCGATCCCGCCTGGCCTGGCGCAGCTTGGGCGGGTAGTGTCCCAGATGGGTGACGGCCGGCTGGCTGTCCGCGCAGAGCAACAGAGGCAGGCTTGCCTTGATCTGCTGCTTGCGGGGCTCCCGATCCAGCCAGAGCAGGTTGATCATGGGGTGGGTCTTGACCGGGCGGCGGATCCGAAGCTCTGCATCCGCCGGCAGGCGGCGGATATCGTAAACCTCCTGATCCACCATCTTGCTCCACTCCTCGTTGTCCGACAGCGCCGGGACATAGCGGCGGCTGCGCTCCAGCATCTCCAGCACCTGCTCGCGGCTGAGGCGGTTGATGCTCTGCTTGTCGGCCCAGGTAAAGCCCAGCGAATGCAGGTCACCCTCCAGCAGGGTCAGTTTGCGATAGACCTGCAGGGTGATGACCCCGGGCAGCGCCCTGTGTACCAGCTCGAACTTCTCGTCCCGGCTGCCCGCCTGCTGTACCAGGGCCTTGAAGGTGAGCTTGCACTCATTGATCTCGTCGATCAGCGGTCGCAGCAGCGGGGCGCTGGCGGCGGGCAAGCGCAGCCAGCCCGGCAGGCGATGGGTGGCCTTGGTGGAGCAGCCGGCGCGGGCACTGTGATCCCGATAGGCGGCCAGGGTGGCGGCCAGCGCCTCTTCACCATCGAGGTAGCCCACCGTGATGGTGTCGATGGGCTCGTGCTCCTCTCCCTGCGCGACGGCGGGCAGGGGATAGACGTGGGCTTCCAGCAGCTCCAGCTGCGTCAATTGATCCGCCAGCCTGGCCAGCGCCTCTTCGAGCCGCTCCATCTGTTGGCGCAAGGCGGCGGTGGGGGTGAATGTCTCCATCGGCATATCCTGTGTCGCCCTTGCCGGCCCATGGGGTGGGAAACGGCAAGGCGGTAAAGGTACTGTATAAATAACCATATCAGCCCTGTGTATGCGTGCCAAGTGGGAGCAAGAGGCGGGCAAGGCGATGGGTCACTGGAAGGTAACTGTTGTGTATCAATGTGTTAATTGAAGATCAATGAAAGATCTCTTCATTAACAATTGAATGTAAACAGCCGGTTGACCCTGCTTTTTGCCAGGGACGGGAGTGCATAGCCAGCAGAGGAAACTGCATAGTTAGAAGGGAGCCATGCAGGAGAATATGCTGCAGCCTTTCATCAGGCCCAGAAAAGGTTTGTTAGTCTTTTATAATCAGTATCTTATGTTTATCTCACCACGGACATCAACCATTAGTTTTACTAATGTCTGCTATCAAAATTCGTCAATTGAGTCGGCCATACCCCCTGACTAAGCTTTGCGCAACAAATTTGCACCCGCGCAGACACCCTACAGAGGAGCCATATCATGGCCAACATGACTTATACCGCCGCCGGTTACCAGCATTCCAGCCAACTGAATCTGGTTGCTCGCGTCAAAATGACCGTACTGACCTGGCTGGAACGCAGCCGCAGCCGTCGCCAGCTCTCCGAGCTGCCCGAATACCTGCTCAAGGACATCGGTCTGAACGAAGCCGATCGTTATCAAGAGACCACCAAGCCGTTCTGGCGTGGTTGATCTGCCGGGCAAGGATGCCTCGTTTTTTTGCTGATCCACGGCCGCAGACCGCCGCCGTCGCGGGTTGATGGATTGCCCTGTTCATCAGCTGCTTCACGCTGATTGCCTTACCCCATTTCTTCCCTCACGGCTTTGTGCCGACCCCTCTCTGTTCCCCGCGCCCCGATCCTGCTCCTCACCCAAACTTGTAACATTACTGTTTGAATTTGTTTAAAAATTGATTTTAAGCCGAAGCGCCTTGCGTATAATCCGCCCATAGCGTTCCTGACAAAAGGGTGAGATGGATGATTCCCCAGCATGACTTTTTGGCTCTGACCCGCCGCCACGAGTGGCAGCTTGAGCCCTTTTCCTATGCGTTGGCCAATGGCGACAGGGTGAGTGTCTGGGATACCGGCGTGCTCTGCCTCGAGCCCGCTTCCGGGGCCGGTGATCAACCCGGTGGGCGCAAGGATGTCGTGCTCTCCTGCGGCGTCCACGGCAACGAAACCGCGCCCATCGAGATCTGCAACCAGCTGCTGACCCGCCTGCTCTGCGGTGAGCTCAAGGCCCGCCATCGGGTACTGTTCCTGTTCGGCAACCCGGCAGCCATGAACCTGGGTGTGCGGGAAGTGGAGGAGAACATGAACCGGCTCTTCTCCGGCGCCCACAGCAAGGGGGAGGGGCTGTGCAATCAGGAACGGATCCGCGCCATGCGCCTCGAGCAGTATGTGAGCCGCTTCTTTGCCGACGCGGCCAGGCCTCGCTACCACTACGATCTGCACACCGCCATTCGCGGCTCGCGCCACGAGAAGTTTGCCGTCTACCCCTTCCCCCACGAGCGGCCTCACTGCAAGGAGCAGGTACAGTTTCTCGGTGCCTGCGGCGTGCGCACCATTCTGCTCTCCAGCGGCCCCACCACCACCTTCAGCTATTACAGCTCCAATTGCCACGGCGCTCACGCCTTCACGGTGGAGTTGGGCAAGGTGCGCCCGTTCGGCGAGAACGACATGACCCGTTTCATCGAAACCCGGCAGGCGCTGCAGGATCTGGTGACCCGGGATGAGGTGGAGCTGGAGCCCTGGCGAGCGGATGACTTCACCATCTTTGCCATCGATCGGGTGATCAACAAGCGCTCGGAGCAGTTTCGTTTCCTGTTTGCCAGCGATGTGGACAATTTCACCGAATTTCCCCAGGGTTTCGTGCTGGCCGAGGATGGCGAACTGCGCTACACGGTAGAGAAACCGCGGGAGGCGGTGGTGTTCCCCAACGCCAACGTGGCCATCGGCCAGCGCACCGTGTTGCTGGTGGTGCCGACCCGGCTGTGGGAGTAACCCGGCACGACCCCTGATGACAATCTCAGGCCTTGCCGGCCGTGCAGCTCGGAGCGGGAACCCCAGGTGCTCCCGCTCCGCCCTGACAGGGAGCCCGACGTGGCTCCCTGTTTCGTTTTCTTTCAGCTGAAAAATCCAGCTTCTTTCTGAAATTAAAGAAGTTTCTACTGGTCTTACCTGGCTAAATCTCATTGCCCTTTGTTTAACAATCTATTTACATTCAAAGGGTCACCTCATGGTGGTGACGTTGACAACGGCAAGGAGCCAGTTATGACCCATGTCGACATCCCTTTCCTTCGTTACCTCGATGAGGAAGGGCGCCCGGTCGCCACACTACCGACCTGGCTGGACAAGGCGATGCTGCACACCTTCTACCGAAACATGGTGATGGTGCGCAGTTATGACAAGAAAGCGATCGCGCTGCAGCGAACCGGCAAGCTCGGCACGTTTCCCTCCCATCTGGGGGCCGAAGCGGTCGGGATAGGCGTCGGGCTCGCCATGCAGCCGCAGGATGTCTACGTGCCCTACTACCGGGACATGCCCACCCTCTATGTGCGGGGCGTGCCCATGGAGAAAAACCTGCAGTACTGGGGTGGGGACGAGCGCGGCAGCGTCTTTTACAAGGCCGACGGTGAACTCTCCGAGGATCTGCCCATCTGCGTGCCCATCGCCACCCAGATCACCCATGCCGCCGGCATCGCCGCGGCCTTCAAACTGCGCAATCAGCCCAGGGTCGCCGTGGTGACCATCGGCGATGGTGGCACCTCCAAGGGTGACTTCCTGGAGGGGCTCAACTGTGCCGGCGTCTGGCACCTGCCCATGGTGATGATCATCAACAACAACCAGTGGGCTATCTCGGTACCGCGCAAGCTGCAGTCGAGCGCCCCCACCCTGGCCCAGAAGGGGATAGGGGCCGGTGTGCGCAGCATCCAGGTGGACGGCAACGACGTAGTCGCCGTCTATGAGGCCACCCGCAGCGCCGTCGAACGCGCCCGCAGCGGCAAAGGACCGACCCTGATCGAAGCGGTCAGCTATCGGCTGGGGGATCACACCACGGCCGACGATGCGACCCGCTATCGGGAGGCGGCCGAAGTGGAAGCCGCCTGGGCCAAGGAGCCGGTCAAGCGGCTGCGTCAGTTCATGTTTGAACAGGGCTGGTGGGACGAGCAGCAGGAGCAGGCACTGCTGGCCGAGGCGGCCCGCGAGGTCGAGCGCGCCGTGGCCGTCTATGAAGGAACGGCGGCTCAGGCGCCGGAAACCCTGCTCGACTATCAGTTTGCCGAGTTGCCGAAGGATTACCGCACGCAGCGCCAGCGCATCATCGCCAAGGGCATGCAGCAGCACAGCGGGGAGGAAGCATGAGTGATATGACGTTGCTCGAGGCCGTCAATCTGGCGTTGCATCACGAGATGGAGCGGGACCCGGATGTGGTGGTGCTCGGCGAGGATGTGGGGGTCAACGGCGGGGTGTTTCGCGCCACCGTGGGCCTGCGCGACAAGTTCGGCTTCAAGCGGGTGATCGACACGCCGCTGGCCGAGGGGCTGATCGCCGGGGTGGCGGTCGGCATGGCCACTCAGGGGCTCAAACCCGTGGCCGAATTCCAGTTTCAGGGGTTCATCTTCCCGGGCATGGAGCAGATCATCTGCCAGGCGGCGCGGATGCGTAACCGCACCCGGGGCCGCATCACCTGTCCCATCGTCTACCGCTCCCCCTACGGCGCCGGCATTCACTCCCCCGAGCACCACAGCGAGAGCGTGGAAGCCCTGTTTGCCCACATTCCCGGGCTGCGGGTGGTGATCCCCTCCAGCCCGAAGCGGGCATATGGCCTGCTGTTGTCGGCTATCCGTGACCCGGATCCCGTGATGTTCTTCGAGCCCGATCGCATCTATCGCTCCATGAAGTCCGACGTGGTGGATGACGGCATCGGCCTGCCGCTGGATGTCTGCTTCACCCTGCGTCCAGGCCGCGACCTCACGGTCGTCGCCTGGGGGGCCTGCATCCAGGAGGTGATGCGGGCGGCAAACCTGCTGGCGGAACAGGATATCCAGTGCGAGGTGCTGGATCTGGCCACCATCAAGCCGCTGGACATGGAGAGCATACTGGCATCGGTGCGCAAGACCGGCCGCCTCTTGGTGGTGCACGAGGCGTGCGGCAGCTTCGGAGTCGGCGCCGAAATCGTGGCACGGGTCACCGAGGAGGCGCTCACCTCCCTCAAGGCACCGCCCAGACGGCTTACCGGGGTGGACGCCGCCGTCCCCTACTACCGCAACGAAGAGTATTACCTCATCACCGAGCAGGACATTGCCGATGCGGCTCATCAGCTGATGGAGAACCAGTGGCTATGAAATTTTTCAAATTACCGGATCTGGGTGAAGGCTTGGCCGAAGCCGAGATCGTCGAATGGAAGGTCAGCGCCGGCGATACCGTGAGTGTCGACCAGGTGTTGTTGTCGGTAGAGACGGCCAAGGCGCTGGTGGATGTTCCTTCGCCGGTAGCTGGGGTCATCGCCAGGCTGTGTGGTGCCGAGGGGGACATTCTGCACATAGGTGCACCGCTGGTGGAGTTCGAAGGCGGCGAGGATGACGGCACCGTGGTCGGCAAGGTCAACGCTCATCAACAGCATATCGAGGATCACTTCGTGGTGGGCGCCATCGCCCCCGGCGGCGCCCTGGTGCAGGCCATGCCGGCGGTGCGCCTGCTGGCCCAGAAACTGGGGCTCGACATCGAGCGGATCAAGGGCAGCGGCAGTGCCGGCATGGTGACCGAGCAGGACGTGCAGCAGGCGTTCGAGGCCCAGCAGAGCAGCGGCAACGAGTTCCTCAAGGGCTCGCGCCGGGCCATGGCCAAGGCGATGGAACTCTCGCACCAGACGGTGGTGCCGGTCAGCATCACCGACGAGGTGGACTTGCGCCACTGGCGTCCCGATGAAGACGTCACGGTGCGCCTCATCAAGGCCATCGGGGTGGCTTGTCGGGCCGAGCCCTCCATGAATGCCTGGTTTGACGGCGACACCCTGTCAAGACGGCTGTTCAGGGAGGTCAACGTGGCCATTGCGGTGGATTCCAAACATGGGCTCTACGTGCCGGTAATGGAAAACGTGGCCGAGCGGGAAGGGGCCGATCTGCGCCAGGGGCTGGATCGCATGATCGCCGACGTGAAGGCGCGCGCCGTACCGCGCGAGATGCTGCAGGGGGCGACCATCACCCTCACCAACTTCGGTGCCATCGCGGGCCGCTATGCCAGCCCGATCGTGACGCCGCCCCAGGTGGCCATCATTGGCGCGGGCAAATTGTTTGAGAAGGTGGTGTTCATCCATGGGGAGGCGCGCCCGGTCAGAGCGTTGCCACTGTCGATGACATTCGACCACAGAGCCTGTACCGGCGGCGAGGCGGCACGCTTCCTCAAAGCCCTGGTTCAGGCGCTGGAAGCACCTACGCTGTAACGTTTGTGCCCTGCCGTGGCAGGGCACAAATTGTTTGCGTAATCCCCAAAGCCACGTATAATCTCAACCAGCTTGAAAGGGCGATAGTTATGTCAATGAATATGATGTTTTACATCTTTTCCTGTTGTTCATAAGTTAATCCCGTTTTTTGAGCTTTATCCGCTGAAAAGCATAAGTAATTATTTTGAATACAGGTTTAAAGATATGTCTAACATGATCACCGGTACCGTTAAGTTTTTCAACGAAACCAAAGGTTTTGGCTTCATCCAGCAAGAAAACGGCCCGGACGTTTTCGTTCACTTCAGCGCCATCCAAGGTAACGGCTTCCGTACCCTGGCTGAAGGTCAGCGCGTACAGTTCTCCGTGACCCAAGGTCAAAAAGGCCCGCAGGCTGAGAACGTAACTGCTCTGTAATTCTTACAGAATTTAAGAAAGCCGTGGTGCCTTTGGGTTCCACGGCTTTTTGTTTATGGGCGCTTTTCACCGTCCGTCGGTGGGAGGCGTGACCTTCTACTTCTGCATGTTGTGCCGACTATGCTGCCATCCCTTCTGCTCGCCGCCACTCTGATAGCCTCCACCGATAAACAGGGGCCGAACCTCGTTGAGAAAGAGGCCATGGTCGTGTGCCAGCAGTTTGTGCAGGTGCGGGTGGGCGCTGGCAGGCTCCCGGACGAGATCAGGGCGCAGTCGTTGCCGCAACGGGCGGGGGAGTGGATGGTCGATGGCAAGATAAAAGGACCCGAAGGTCCTTTGCTGTTTGCCTGTCTGTTGCGTCAAGGGAAACGCTGGGAGCTGCTCAACTTTTCGCTGTGGGCTCCCAAGGCGGTCAAAGCGGTTTGAGTGCCACCAGCAGGTGCTGCAGGTGCTCGACCATGGTCATGCCGAATGGTGTCAGATAGCCGCCATCTTCCGCGCTGATGAGTCCCTGCTGGTGCAGGCGAACAGCCGCCTGGCAGAGTTCGTCGGACATGTCGCTGCGCAACTTGATCCCCAGGCTCATGTTGGCCGGATCAAAGCATGCCAGTATTTTCAAATCGTTTACAAACTCGCTGGAAACCTGGTCGATCCCGATCATGAATGCACTCCTTACGCTAAAGATGTATGCAAACTAGCACTCCCGGATCCACTTTAGTGGGCGCTGGCTCAAACTATTGGGCTTTCTCTCTCCCTGGCGTGCTCAAACGCTGCTTTTTTGGTCGTCATCTGGTGAATCAATTGAGAATTGTTTGAGTCCGGCTTTGCGGCGCCAAACATGATAGGATAGGGCTTCCTTTGTCTATCTGGCCGATATTGTCTGTCGGCCCCCGGTTCAAGGCGCATTCCATGGTCAAGATCACACTGGTATCCCTGCTGCACACCCTGGGTTCCCGTTTTTCCGTCTACCCGGCCTCCCTGCTGTTGCCGCTGCTCGAACAACATGAAGGGGATCTCTGGCTACCCGCCTGCAAGGGGGCTGATGTCGCCGCCCTGCGCCAGCATGGCAAGGGCGCAACCGCCCAGAGCCTGGCACCGCTGACGGCGGCCTGGTGTGACTTCGCGACCGGTGAAGAGGGGGCGACGCCTGAGCTGGACGCGCTGGCCAACTACGACAGCGAGATGATGGATAACCTGCAGATGTACTGGCACAGCCCGGCCAAGATCAACAGCCCGATCACCGACAATCTGTTCGAGCTGCGCCGCGAGGTGGTGGAAGAGGCTCATGGCGGCAAGCTGGCCGATGCCTGGGACAGCGCGCAGCAGGCTCGTCTTGCACAGATCCTGGCGGGGGCGAGGGCCGGTCGGGATCAGCTCTGCTTCGTCGAAGTGGAGGCGGCCTACTGGCTGCGCCAGCGCCTTGGCGAGATGGCGGAGATCGACCTGGTGACTCCTGAGCTCGGGTGAACCTGCTCAAAAATCGGTGACCGATCTCTCATACTGGACAAGGCGCCGGCAAGATGTGAACATGGCGCCCTTTATTGCACAAGAGACTTGACCGATGAGCTATGAACTGAGCGACACCGAGCGCAATGCTGCGCTGCAACTGAACGCGGACTACCGCTTTGATCACTTCATCAGCAAGCTGGTCGAGCACGAAGAGCTGTTCGTTCTGACCGACGAGCACGGCGTCATGATGCTGACCACCGACGATGAAGACTGCATCCCGGTATGGCCGCACCCGGAGTACGCCAAGGCGTGGGCCGAAGGGGAGTGGGCCGACTGCAAGCCGCAGTCCATCACCCTCAAGGTGTGGCTGGAGCGCTGGATTGACGGCATGGAGCAGGATGAGCTGTGCGTGGCCGTCTTCCCGACGCCGGATCAGGAAGGTATCGTGCTGGAGCCGGCCGACGTGGCCGACGCCATCGCCCAGAAGCAGGCCAAGCGCGGCTAAGCGCCTCCTGCCTCAGCGAGCAACCCAGGTTGCAAAGAAAGACCCCGCCACTGTGCGGGGTCTTTTTGTTGATGGCCTTGGCACACCCTGGCAGAGAAGCAGGTTGCCCTATTTCTGCTGATAGGTGGTGTCAACCAGGGTGACGGGCGGGAAGGGCTGGCCTGCCTTGATGGCGGCCCGGGTCTGCGCCTTGGCCTCTTCATCAATCCAGAGCAGGCCGCCGTAGCTGTAGCCACTGTTGCTGCCGTCCAGCGGCCAGTAGAGCAGTTCGCTCTTGGGCGTCGCCGGCAACTTGGGCAGTTTTATCCAGCGCCAGGCCCCCTCCCGGGTGTAGGGCACCTGATAGGCGGGCACGAAGCTGGCCAGTTCATAGAGTCGTTGCTGGATCTGGCGCGACAGCGCCGCCTTTTTGGCGAAGTCGAACTCCTTGTCGTACTGCTCCACCAGGGCTGTGATGGCGTCGTCATTTATGTTCATGATGTTGTTGGTCTGCGGCTTGTTGGCGTTGACCTTGTGGAAATATTCCCAGTAGGCGGGATAGCGGCTGGTGCTCCAGCCCATCCAGGCGCTCTGGTGTTTCTTCTCCAGCATCGACTTGAAGCCGGCCGAGGCATCCATCAGGTTGAGCTCGAGGTTGAGCCCCGCCTTCTTGGCCTCTTCGCGCAGCAGGGTGAGGCGCTGGGCGTGCTCCGCCGTGGTGTAGGTGATGCTCAGGGTCAGCGGCTGGCCCTTGTCGTTTTGCAGGGTACCGTCGGGGCTGGGCTTGGTGAAACCGGCCTTGGCGAAGTACTGGCGCGCCAGCTCGGGGTCAAACGGGCGAGCCTTGAGCTCCGTGTTGGTGAACTCCCCCTGGCCTGAGCCGTAACTGTTGAGGCGTTGGTAGTCCCCCCGCAGCAGGGTGGTGAGCATCTTGTCGAGGTTGAGGGCATGCTGGATGCCGAGCCGCACATTGAGGTCGCGCAGCAGCGGATCGGCAGTGTTGAGATAGAGCCCCATGGGGGACTGGGGGGTCTGGTTGTAGAACCAGAGTCGCTCGATATAGCCCTGCTCGAACTCCGGCGTCCTGGTCTTGTCGTGCCACCAGTTGGGCATGACCAGCGGGAAGGTATCCAGCTCGCCGCGCAGGAAGTGCTGCCAGGCGATGTTCTGATCCCTGAGCACCTTGAGCTCGATCCGGTCCGGGTTGAAACGGTGCTGGAAGTAGCGCTCGTCATTGCCCCACCAATCCTTGACCCGCTCGAAGGTGACCGACTTGCCCTTCTTCACCTCGCCAAGCTGGTAGGGGCCGGTCACCGGCAGCACCTTCCAGTTGTACTCCTTGACCCAGTCGGTGGTGATCTTGATGGCGTGGCTGGGGGCCGGGGTGAAGGGGAGGGATTCCAGCAGATCCTGGCGACTCTTGGCACTGCCGCTGGAGATGGCCAGGGTGTGGTCGTCAAACTTGGTGACGTCGCTTATCTGGGTGCTGTAGTAGTTGTTGTACCAGGGGTCGTTGATCTCCTTGCTGCGCAGCAGCTTGAGGGTGAACAGCCAGTCATCGGCGGTGACCGGTTGGCCATCCGACCAGCGCGCCTTGGGATTGATGCGCAGATAGAGGGTCTTGTGGTCGGCTCCGAAGGCCCATTCGTTGGCCAGCATGGGCATGGGATTGCCGGTGACGGGATGGGTGCTCAAGAGCGGCAGGTTGGTCTCCCGCACATAGCCGGCGAAGCCGCCGTTGGAGTCCGGACCGTACACCCGCAGGGTCAGCGGAAAACTGGTCATGAAGCCGCGAAAGGTGCCGCCCCGCTTGGCGGCCGGATCCGCGAACACCGGATCCGCGTTGTTGCTCTCCCACTTGAGGTCAGCCGGCAGGGTGGCGCTCCAGCCGTAGTGGCTCAGGCAGAGGGTCAGGGTGATGGCACTGGTGCGCAGAAGGCGCGGGATGATCCGGGGGGCGGCGGTGACTGTCGATGGCATGTCCTTGCTCTCCTGATGGCTGCGTCCTGCAGGCCATGTGTTGATGACGCGAGCCCCGTTGGGGGCTGGCTCATCATGAAAAGTTTCTCCGCCCCGGTCAATGGCGACGGATAAATAAGCGTCAGGCGGCGGTCTGCGATTTGAACCAGCGCAGCCGCCCACCCAGCAGATGCACCACAAACCCCAGCAGCACCAGGGCCGAGCCCAGCCACTGCAAGGGGGTGGGGTGCTCGTCCAGCAATAGGGCCGCCGCCACCATGCCGACGCAGGGCACCAGCAGGGAGAGGGGGGCCACCTGCGCCACCGGGTAGCGCATCAGCAGCCGCCCCCACAGGCCGTAGCCGAGCCAGGTGGCGACAAAGGAGAGATAGAGCACGCACAGGATCCCCTGCCAGCTGATGTTGAGCAGGCTGCTGGCCATCAGTTCAGGTCCCTCGAACAGCCAGGAGAGGGCGAAGAAGGGGAGGATGGGCACCAGCCCGCCCCAGGCGACCAGGCTTGGCAGAGAGGTCTTGTAACGCAGGCCGATCTGGCGATTGATGACATTGCCAAGGCCCCAGCAGGCGGCGGCGCAGAGGGTCAGCACGAAGCCGAGCAGGGTGAGATTGCCCTCGCCATGGGTGGCGATGAGGTAGAGGCCGGCCCCCGCCAGCGGCAGAGCCACCCAGTGGTGGGGTTGCCAGCGCTCCCCCAGCCAGATCATGGCGAACAGCAGGGTGAACACCACCTGGGATTGCAGCACCAGCGAGGCCATGCCGGCCGGCATGCCGAACTTCATGGCGCAGAACAGAAAGGAGAACTGGCCGAGGCTGATGGCCCCGCCGTAGGCCAGCAGCCAGCGCCAGGGCATGGCGGGTCTGGGGACCAGCAGGATGGCGGGAAAGACCACCCCGACGAAGCGCAGCGCCCCCAGCAGCAGCGGCGGGATCCCCTCCAGCCCCCACTTGATGGCGACGAAGTTGAGCCCCCAGCAGAGGATGACCAGAGCGGCCAGAAACTTGTCCTTGGTGTGCATGTGACGTCCTTGAAAGAGTGGTCCTTGCCAGGTGGTGGCCAAAAGAGGACGAGCATACCCTCGTCTGGGTGGGCGCCGTCAAGCTGCCAGGCGGGGGAGTGACCCTGCAACAGGCGGCAAGGTACTACTCAGGCGGCGACGCAGTGCACTGTGATACCGCGTGCGGCCAGGGTGGATCGCATGGGGGCGGGCAGGGCGTCGTCGGTGACCAGCACGCCGATCTGGCCCGGCGTGCCGAGGGGGCTTGGGTGGATGGCGCCGAACTTGCTGCTGTCGGTGATGACCACATTGGTCACCCCCTTGGCCAGTACGCTGTTGACCACATCCGCCCGCATCATGTCGCGGCCGGTGAAGCCCACCTCGGGATGAAAGCCGTCTACCCCGATGAAGGCCTTGGAGAAGTGCACCTGCTCGATGCACAGCCGGGTCAGCGGCCCTACCACGCTCTCGCTCTGATGCTGGAACAGGCCGCCGAGCAGTACCACCTGGGCCTGGGTGTCCCGCAGCAGATGGGCGATGTAGCTGCTGATGGTGATGATGGTGACCCGCTTGTGCAGGGCCAGATGACGGGCCAGCAGGGCGTTGGCGCTGCCCCCCTCGATAAAGACCGTCTCGCCATCCTCCACCAGCTGGGCGGCGCGCTCGGCGAGGCGCTCCTTGAGCAGGTAGTTGATGTTCATCCGGGCGTCGGGGTCGTCGCTCTCCAGCGCCATGGCCGAGCCGTGCACGCGCTTGAGCAGCCCCTGCTTTTCGAGGGCGGTCAGGTCGTTGCGCACCGTCACCTCCGAGACCCCGGTACGTTGGGAGAGCTCGCTCACGCTCATCTTGCGAGCCTGATGGACCAGGGTGAGGATCAGTTGGTGGCGTGGGTTCATGGGACCTCGCTGGCTGGCAGTGGATAGCGGCAAGCCACCGCGCGGGTGGCTTGCCGGTCATAATGGGGCACAGCTGCCCCTGGTGGAGCCCGTCAGAGACAGTGCTCGGTGCGGGCGATGATATCATCTTGCGCATCGGGGGATAAGGCGGTGAAGAAGGCCGAATAGCCCGCCACCCGCACCACCAGATCCCGGTACTGGTCGGGATGGGCCTTGGCCGCCAGCAGCGTCTCGCGCGAGACGATGTTGTACTGCACGTGCCACCCCTTGTGTACCTCGAAGAAGGTGCGCAGCAGGCTCATCAGCTTGGCCTTGTCCCGCTCGCTCTCGAGGCTGGCCGGGCTCAGCTTCTGGTTGAGCAGCACGCCGCCGAGGATGGCCGCCGTGGGCAGCTTGCCGAGCGAGTTGAACACCGCCGTGGGGCCGAGGCGATCCGAGCCCGACGCTGGGCTGGCCCCTTCCGCCAGCGGGGTGCGGGCGTGGCGGCCATCCGGGGTGGCCATGGTGGCCGCACCGAACGGCACGTTGGCCGAGATGGAGGAGGTGCCCGCATAGTAGGTGCCGCCGATGGGGCCGCGGCCGAAGCGGGTGTTGTGCAGCCCCTTGAGCTCGTCGATGTAGCTCTGGTAGGCCTGTACCAGCAGCAGGTCGACCTCGTCCAGATCGTTGCCATATTTGGGGGCGGCATTGGTGAGGCGCTGGCGCAGCTGTTCGCCCTGCAATCCGGCAAAATCCTGATCTAACGCCTCGGCCAGCTCGCGCTGATCCACCACCCCCTGCTCGAACACCAGTTTCTTCAGCGCTGCCAGGCTGTTGCCCAGGTTGGCGATCCCCACCTGCAGGCCGGAGACCCAGTCATAGACGGCGCCCCCCTCCTTGATGGTCTTGCCGCGTTCGATACAGTCATCCACCAGGGCGCTGCAGAGGATGTCGTGGGCCTGGGCCTCCAGCACGCTGTCGACCACGCAATCGATCTCGATGGACTTGCGGGTGAAGTAGCGCACCTGCTCGTCCCAGCGGGCCATCACCTCGTCGAAGTGGCCGAAGGTGCCGTCCTGCAGCGACTGGGGCTGGGGCAGGAAGACCTTGCCGGTGGTGGCATCGCGGCCGCCATCGAGCGCCGCCAGCAGGATGCGGGCGAAGTTGATAAAGCTCATGCCGGTGCAGCGATAGCCCCACTTGCCGGGCACCGCGGTCTCGATGCAGCCGATGGCGGCGTAGTGGTGGGCATCCTCCTCGCTCACCCCGAGCTTGATGAACTCGGGGATCACCACCTCGTCGTTGTTGAAGGCGGGCATGCCGAAGCCGCAGCGGATCACCTGGATGCAGGCGTCGAGGAAATCCTCGCTCATGCCGGCGTGGTAGCGCACCGAGAGGTTGGGTTGGGTCGAGCGCAGCTGGCCGCAGGACTCCAGAATCGCGTAGGAGAGGCCGTTGACTGCGTCGTGGGCCTTGCCATTGCGCCAGTTCTGGCCGCCGATGGTGACGTTCTGGTAGAGCGGGCTGCCGGCGGAGGCTTTGGAGTGGGTGCCGGAGCGGATCTTGTTCACCTCCAGCAGCTTGAGCCAGCACCCTTGCAGCAGCTCGATGGCGCGCGTGCGCGGTAGGAGTTCCGACAGCTCAACCTCGCGGCGATACCAGGGGTAGAGGTACTGGTCCATCCGGCCAAACGACACCGAGTGGCCGTTGGACTCGATCTGCAGGATGAGCTGGATGAAGTAGCAGAGCTGCAGCGCCTGCCAGAAGGTCTCGGGGGGCCGGTGGGCGATGTGGGCGCAGTTGAGCGCGATCGTCTCAAGCTCGCCGCGGCGCTCTGGGCGTGGCTCCTGCTGCGCCAGTTCGCGGGCCAGCGCGGCGTAACGCTCGATATGCTGGCTGACGGCATCGAGGGTGATGGCGACGGCCTGCAGGAACTGCTCGCGCTGCAGATCGGCCCAGTCCGCCAGATCGAGCCGGCTGCGCCGCTCGGCCACCCTGGCCTTGAGGCCGTCGAGACCGAGGGCAAGCAGCTGCTCGTAGTTGACCGCGAGGTGGGCATCCCCCGAGGTCATGTTGCCCTCGGCCTTGATGATGCCGCTCTCCAGCAGCCCCTTCTGTTCGTCGGTAAAGAGGCCGTAGCAGCGATCTTGCACCGTCTGGCCGCGCCAGAAGGGGGTGAGGGCGTGGATGGCCAGCTTGTCCGCCTCGCTCACCGCAAAGCCGGCGCCGGGGCGGTCGGCCAGCTCGTCGATCTCCTTCTCGATCCAGCCCACCGTGTATTCGGGAAAGAGCGGCGCCGCCCGCACCTGACTCGCCTGGTTGCCGACGATGAGCTCGTCGTGCTTGATCCAGATGGTGCGCTCCTCGAGGTGGTGGGCCAGTGCCAGGGCGCGGCGTACCGGCAGCGGCCGGGCCAGGTGGGCCTGATAGGCCTCTGTATAGTGGCGGGCCCGCTCGGTGCAGACCGGCGGTTGGACGATGTGGATCAGGCTCTCCTTGTGGGCGCGGATCCGCGGGGGCAGGGTGGTGAGGTCGAGCTGGGTCATGGTCTTATCCTCTGGTCATAGGGCAGTGAGTGGCTGATGTCATGGGGTGTTGCTAGCCCCGGGTGAGCGGGGTCAGCCCCTGCGCACGGGCACACTCATGGGCAAAGGCGAGCAGTGCGGGGTCATCGAGTGGCTGCAGGGGGGCCTGATAGGGTTGGTCGAGCAGGGTGTATTTGCCCGCGCCCAGGGTGTGGTAGGGGAGAAAGTGGATCTCCTGTACGGTGCCGAGGTTGGCGGCGGCCCGGGTGATGGCCTCGATGGAGGCGTGGTCGGCATTGAAACCGGGGATGAGCGGCACCCGGATCTGCATGGCCACGCCGCGCTCGGCCAGCCGCCTGAGGTTGGCCAGGGGCAGGGCGACCTTGCCGCGAGTCCAGTCGAAGAAGCGCTCCTCATCCACATGCTTGAGATCCGCCAGCAGCAGGTCGAGGTGGGGGAGGCTGGGTTCAATCTGGTGCCAGGGCACGTGCAGGCAACTTTCCACCGCGGTATGCAGCCCCTCGGCCTGGCAGCGGGCCAGCAGGCTGGCGGCAAATTCTGGCTGCATGAAGGGCTCGCCGCCGGAGAGGGTCACTCCGCCGCCGCTGCGCTCGAAGAAGGGGCGATCTCGCAAGATGGTGGCCATCAGGGTGTCCAGGCTCTCCTCCCGGCCGCACACCTGCAGCGCTTCGCTGGGGCAGAGGCCGCGCAGCCGTTCCACATCCTGATTGCCGAGGGATGAGCGGGTGAGCTGGACCCCCTGGCTGTCACGCAAGATTGCCGGGCAGGCGTCGCTGCAGAGCCGGCATCCCTCGATGCATTGGCGCCGGTCGAGTAGTATGTCCGGCTTGGGAGAGCGGCTTTCCGGGTTTTGACACCAGCGACAGGCCAGCGAGCACCCCTTGAGAAACACCAGGGTGCGAATGCCGGGGCCATCGTGGGTTGAATAGCGTTGCAGGTCGAAAATCATACCGCCTCCTTTTGTTTTTGCATTCTATTTTCTTTCTTTTGAAAGTTGATTTGATTTCGATCAACTAAATTGCGGATGTTATCTCGCTAGAATGGCGACAGATTGCACATCCCCTTAAGGAGTCAGAGATGGAGCTTTATCTCGATACTGCCGATGTGGCTGCGGTGCGCCGCTGGTCACGGATCCTGCCGCTGGCCGGCGTCACCACCAACCCGTCCATTACCGCTGCCGGTGGCATGCCGCTGGCCGAGCTGTTGCCTGCCCTGCGGGAGGCGCTGGGTCCCAAGGCGCGGCTGTTTGCCCAGGTGATGGCCAAAACCGAGACCGAGATGGTGCGCGAGGCATTTGCCCTGCGTGAGCTGGACCGGGACCTGGTGATCAAGATCCCGGTATGTGAAGAGGGGCTGGCGGCCATCAAGACCCTGACGGCCAACGGGGTGCCGACCCTGGGCACGGCGGTCTATACCCCGCTGCAGGGCTGGCTGGCGGCGGTGGCGGGGGCCGAGTACGTGGCGCCCTACGTCAACCGGCTGGATGCCCAGGGGGGCGATGGCATCGCCACCGTGCAGGAGCTGCAACAGCTGCTGGCGCTGCACGCGCCGAAGAGCAAGGTGCTGGCGGCATCGTTCCGCACTCCGCGCCAGGCGCTTGACTGCCTGCTGGCGGGTTGCCAGTCCATCACATTGCCGCTCGACGTGGCCGAACAGCTGCTGCGGGTGCCGGCGGTGGACGCGGCGCTGGCGAAGTTTGATCAGGATTGGCAGCGGGCGTTTGCCTGAGCCTGTTTGAAGGCCGGATGATGAAGGGGCTGCAGGCGGGCTAAGCTAGAAGAGAGGGCCCACTGTGACGGGCCGCTATCGATGGCTGATCGGAGGTGCCCCATGAGCGACCATACCCTGCTGCCCCACGGTGAAGATCTGCGCCGCGCCGTGCGCTGGCTCAGCGAGCACCATCAACACGACATCCGTGCCATCGAAGAGGCCTGCATCCGCTTCGATCTGTCGCCGCTGGATGAGGAGTTCCTCATCCAGCACTGCGTCGAGCGGTCGCGGGAAGGGGGCGCCAACTAGACGAAGTTGGCGAGGTTGATGCCGAACTCCTTGGGATCAACCGTACTCTCGATGGTCTCCTGCACCCCGTTCTTGGCCAGATCCAGCCACTGCACCTCGAGGTAGTGGCGTTGGGTCCCGTGATAGATCACCTTCACCACCGGTTTGAGCGGCTCATGGGGATTGCGCTGCATGACGATGGCCAGCCGCTGGTTGGAGAGCTGCACCAGGGTACCCACCGGATAGACCCCCATGCACTTGATGAACTTGGTGACAAGCTCGGCATCGAAGTGGTGGTTGATCCCCTTGAGCAGAATGCGAAAGGCCTGGGTCGGCTGCATCCCCTGCTTGTAAACCCGATCCGCGGTGACCGCGTCATAGACATCGACGATGCCGCTCATGCGGGTATAGAGCGAGAGCTGCTCGCCCTTGAGCCGCTGCGGATAACCGGTGCCGTCGAGCCGCTCGTGATGGTTGGCGGCCACCTCCAGCATGGTGGCGGTGATGCCGGGGGTGTTGCTCAGGATCTCGTAGCTGTGCACCACGTGCTGGCGCATGACCACAAACTCCTCGTCGGTGAGCTTGCCCGGCTTGTTGAGCACCTCGTCCGGGGTCATGATCTTGCCCACGTCGTGCAGCAGGCCCCCCAGGGTCAGCTCCTTGAGCACGCTGCGATCCAGGTCCAGATAGCGGCCGAAGTTCGCCAGCAGGATGGCGACGTTCATGGAGTGCTCCATCAGGTAGGCATCCTTGGCGCGAATGCGGGCCAGACAGAGCATGGCATCGCCGTGGGTGAACATGGTGTCCACCATCTCCTCGGCCACTGCCGCCAGCGGCGTGATGTCGATGGGCTCCCCCGCCTTGAGGTGGCGGATGAACTTGCCCTGCAACTCGCGAGCCTCCTGATAAAGCCGGCGGATCTTCAGCTCGCGCCCCTCGCCGTTGCCACTGCCGGAGGGACGCTGTGAGCTGGTCGAAGAGACGGCGGGCTGGGGGGAGATGACCTGTTCGATGCCGGGCAGTTTGCTGCGGGCGAGATCGACCCGCACCGTGAGTACGCCGCGCCTGACCAGATCGTTGATCTGCTGACGGGTGGTCACCAGCCCCATCTGGGCAATCTCCATGCCGCCGGTCTGGCTGGTAATGGCGATCACGTACATGCCGGGTTGCAGCTGGTTGACGGGGATAACGGGATGAGGAGTGTGCGACTTCATACGGCTTCCTGACATTATTATTATGCGTGACGTTAGGCCCTCTGTTGGCAGTCTAACACCGGCGCCCGGGTTCGTCATGGCGACATGCTGGCCGGCCTTGGCGCTTAGTGCTGGAGTTGTCGGCCCCGGCCGATATAATGACGCCCCTTTCTTGATGGACTCTGAGGTTGTGCATGCGGCTCGATAAATTTCTTTGCGATTGTTCCGACTTGACCCGCTCGCTGGCGGGCAAACTGATCCGGCAGGGAGAGGTGATGGTGGACGGCATCGTGGTCAAGCAGCCCGCCTTCCACATCAACGAGCAGAGCCAGATCGAGTTCGACGGCGTCACCCTGACCCTGGATCAGCGCAACCGCTACTTCATGCTGCACAAGCCGGAAGGGTATGTCTGCTCCAACGAGGATCCGGATCACCCCACCGTCTTCTTCCTGATGGACGAGCCGGCCATGGGCAAGCTGCACGTGGTGGGGCGGCTCGATCTCGATACCACAGGTCTGGTACTGGTGACCGATGACGGACAGTGGTCCCATCGCATCACCTCTCCCCGTCACGAGTGCGCCAAGACCTATCACGTCTGGCTGGCCGATCCGGTGAGCCCGGATGCCATTGCGCTGTTTGCCGAAGGGGTGCTGCTGCGCAGCGAAACCGAGAAGACCCGGCCGGCCCAGCTGGAGATCCTGGGGGAGTGCGAGGCGCGCCTCACCATCCACGAGGGCAAGTACCATCAGGTGAAGCGGATGTTTGCCGCCATCGGCAACAAGGTGGTGGGGCTGCACCGGGAGCGGGTGGGCGATCTGGTGCTGGACGACGATCTGGCGCCGGGCGAATATCGCGAGCTGACCGTCGACGAAATCGCCCGCTTTTGATCGCCAGGAGTCAGTGGCCGCTGGCGCCCAGCACCAGCACTGTCCCCAGGGTGGCCAGCAGGGTGCCGGCCCAGGCGGCGGCGGACGGCCGCTCGCCCGAGTGCCACCACAGCAGTGGCAGCAAGATGACGGGGGTGGTGGAGGAGAGGATGGCCACCATGCCCACATCCCCCTGTTTCAGGGCCACCAGGATCAGCGTCATGCCGAGCGCCATGGCGAGGAATCCGTTGAGGGCTATCATGCCGAAGATGCGACGGTTGATGGGATGCAGCGGCTTGCTCAGTGGCAGCCCGGTCATGCGCAGGGCGCAGTGAGCCAGCAGGGCGCTGCCCATCCTGACGCCGGAGGCGCTGACCGCATCGACGTCGCCGCCCATCATCACCGGTTTGGCGATGATGGCGCCCAGGCTCTGGCAGAGGGCGGCGGTCAGCCCTAGCGCGACCCCGGCCGCCAGGCTGCCCCGTATTTTCTCCCATTCGCTGCCGCTGCTGCGCCGACCAAACAGAATGGCCAGCATGACGCCGACAAACACCAGCATGGCGCCGGCCAGCCGGGAACCGGTCAACTGCTCGTTGAACAGCCAGAGCCCGAGCAGCGCGGAAAACAGCGCATGGCAAGAAAACAGCAGACCGCTGCGACGGGGACCCAGCCGGTTCATGCAGGCGTAGAGGGCGGTATCGCCGATGAAGATGCCGATGAGGCCCGAGATGGCCAGCAGGGGGAGGGCACTGCCCGAGAGGGTATGCCAGCCGCCGGTCAAGAGACTCATGCTGCCGAGCATCAGGCTGACCAGGCACATCCGCCAGCGGCTGTAGGCAAATGGCCCCAGATGGCGAGCTGGTTTGACGGAAATCAGGGCCGCCACTGCCCATAAACTGGCCGCTGCCAGCGCCAGCCACTCATACCCCATAAAAACTCCTGAAAAAAATAGCCCGAGAGACTCCATCTCTTGGGCAAGCCCGATACAATACGGGGCGTCTTCGGGGATAACAAGCGCGGCATCATGCATTCGTATCCAGGCGCGCCGCCGGCCTTCCCCCTTTCCTGAAATAAGTGCATTGAACGAGGTTTATGTCATGGTTTACCGCTTAGTACGCCGGCCGGCACCACGCTGGCTCTCCCCCTTGCTGCTGGGGCTGCTGCTGACCCCGCCGCTGCAGGCGACCACGGTATCCCAGGATCCCGCGTTGTCGGATCGCCAGACCCTGGTCAAGGGCAATGGCGCCGAGCCCGAATCCCTCGACCCGGCCCAGATCCGCTCCGGCTTCCCCGGTGAAGTGGTGCTGGTGGACCTGTTTGAAGGGCTGGTGAGCGAGGATGGCCAGGGCCGGATCGTGCCGGCCCAGGCCCAGCGCTGGGAGACCAGTGCAGACGGGCTGGTCTGGCGTTTCTTCCTGCGCTCGCAGCTCAAGTGGTCCAACGGTGAGCCGCTCACCGCCGCCGATTTCGTCTATGCCTGGCGCCGTCTGCTGGACCCTGCTCAGGCTTCCCCCTCTGCCGGCCTGCTGCTGGCAACCGGCATCAACAATGCCCAGTCCATCTACGCCGGCGCGCTCGATCTCAACACCCTGGGGGTGGAAGCCGAGAGCGAGCAGATCCTGAAAGTGACGCTGGAGCGGCCGGTTCCCTACTTCCTGCAACTGATAAGCCAGCGCCCCTTCGTACCGGTCAACGAGAAAGCCATCAGCCAGTTCGGCAAGCAGTGGACCCAGCCCGGCAAGCTGGTCAGCAACGGCGCCTACAAGCTGGTGAACTGGGTACCGAACGAGCGCATCGAGGCGGAGCGCAACGTGCAGTACTGGGATGATGCCCACACCCGGATCCAGCGGGTGACCTATCTGCCGCTCGCCTCCCAGCATGCCGAACGGCTGCGCTACGAGGCGGGGGAGATCCAGCTCACCAACAAGGTGGCGCTGGAGTATTACCAGAAAACCAGAGAGGCAACCCCCGAGCGGATCTGGGGTCTGCCGCTGCTGGGTACCTACCTCTACACCTTCAACCTGCGCCGCCCTGAACTGCAGGACGTGCGGGTGCGTCAGGCTCTGGCCATGACCATCGACCGTCACCTGCTGACCGAAAAGGTCAGCGGGCAGGGCGAGCAACCCGCCTGGTCGCTGCTGCCCGGCATGCCGGGCTACGAGGCGCTGAGCTCCCCCCTGGCCCTGCAGGATCAGCCGAGCCGGCTGGCCAGGGCTGCGGCGCTACTGGCCCAGGCGGGCTATGACAGTCAACATCCCCTCAAGTTGACGCTCACCTACAACACCTCTGAGAATCACAAGAAGCTGGCGCTGGCCGTCGCAGCCATGTGGAAGCCGCTGGGGGTCGAAGTGACGCTCAACAACATGGAGTGGAATGCCTATCAGGTGGCCAAAGACAGCGGCGATTTCATGCTGGCCCGATCCTTCCTGTTCGGGGATTACGTGGAGCCCTCAGCCATGCTCAACAGCTTCCGCTGCCAGGATCCCCAGAACGAGAGCGGTTACTGCAACCCCGCCTTCGACGGCCTGCTGCAACAGGCGGCCGATACCCTGGATGGCAATGCCAGGAGCGGGATCTACCACCAGGCAGAGCAGTTGCTGATGGACGAGATGCCGGCCATCCCCGTCTATCACTACAACCAGATGCGACTGGTGGATCCTACCCTGCGCGGCCTGCCGGTGCAGAACCTGAAGGGGGCGATCGCCACCAAGGATCTCTACTTCAGTCAGCAGTAAGGAGCTCGCCATGAAGATTGCCATTCTTTCCGACCTGCACGGCAGCCTGAGTGCGCTGGAGCAGGTGCTCGGCCAGCTCGCCCCCTGGCAGCCGGATCACTATCTGCTGCTCGGTGATCTGCTCAATCACGGCCCGCGCAACCCGGTGCCGCCTGGCTATGCTCCCGCGGCCGTGGCCGAGCGGCTCAACGGGCTGGCCTCCCGCATCATGGCGGTGCGTGGCAACTGTGATTCGGAAGTGGATCAGATGCTGCTGGATTTTCCCATCACCGCCCCTTACAACCAGTTGCTGGTGGACGGCCGGCGCTGGTTCGTCAGTCACGGCCATCTCTATCAGCCTGCTGCGGTGCCGCTGCCTGCCGGCAGCCTGTTCATCAGCGGTCACACCCATCTACCCATGTTGCAGCGGGAAGGGGAGCTGGTGCTGATGAACCCGGGATCCATCTGTTTTCCACGCGGCAACCTGGCGGCAAGTTATGGCCGCTACGAGGATGGGGTGCTTGGCATTCACGCCTGTGCGGACAGCGAAGTACTGTTGCAGCTGGCGCTGTAAAAAAGAGAAGAGGGGATGGTTGTGCTGCGGGGCAGCCTGTCGTCGTAGCGGGGGAGGTCAGGCCTTGATGCCAATGGAGCGGGTACCGGAGCGGGTATTGCCCTTGGCGTCATAGGTCAGGGAGTTGCGATCTCGCAGCTTGCTCAGGTAGCTTGCCAGCCGGCGGTTGGAGACGATGCTGAGTTCGAGCAGGCGCCCGTTCAGATCGTTCTGTTCCTGGCAGGCATCTAGTTTCTCGCGCAGTACGCGCATCTGCTCGGGATAGGCATTCAGTTGCTGTTTCAGGTCGGGCAGCAGGGCCATGGCCTTGTCCAGCTCTTCAATATCGGCAAGCAGCTTCTGCTTGCGCTCTGCCAGCTCGGGCAGCGCCAGTGCCTGGTGCTGCTTGAGCAGGTTGAACTCCTCCTCCAGCAAGCCCTGCATCTGGGAGAGGTAGTCGTCTTGGGTGTGCAGCAGCGAAGGTAAATCCATCATCCCAGCAACTTGTCGAGGTTGGATTCAAAACTGAACATCTTCTTGGCCACAGCTTCGCTGTCGACCCGATATTCACCATTGGCCACGGCTTTCTTCAGGCTCTCGACCCGGCTTTCATTGCCGGTGGAGGCTGAGTTGAGGTTCTTCTGCATCTGTTGCAATTGCTGCGCCTCGCTGGTCAGAGAGACGGAGTCGGTCTTGACGGCCGCCGCACGGTTGTCGGAGGACGAGGTCGCTGGTTTGGTGCTGGCACCCTGGCTGCTACCGGTATTTTGCAACCGATTGTTCGCCAAGTTGTTGATATTGTTAATAGCCATAGTGTTTACCTTCGCCTGCTTTGCTGTTCGCTTACCTGTTTATCGGTGGCTGCCGTCATAACTTTAGAAAAAAAGTGATCCGAAAATACTCAGAAGGTGACCACCACGGAGCCAACTGCGTTGACTTTTCCCTGCACCGTTTTGCCTGACCGGATATTGACGAGCCTGATCATGTCTCCGAAGCTGCCATCTTGCAAGGCTCGGGCCATGGTTTTGATTTGCATGCTGCTATTTTCTGCGCTGAGGGTCACCTGGTCACCCTTGCAGATGACGCAGACTTGGCTGAGCCGGATGGGCTGGCCCGGCTTGAGTTCCCGTTTGCTGCGAACGCCGATGAGGGCCGTGGTATCGCTGAGATAGTCGCCGCGGATCAGGGTCTGATCCTGGTAAGCCTGCGTCAGCACGCTCTCGCTGAGGATGTCGCCCTTGGCCACCGGCGTGGAGACGGTCACATACGGCTTCTGTATGCTGATCCGCACCGGCAGGTAGAGATCCCAAGGCTTCTCCTCCTCACACTTGAGGTAGACGGTGGTATTGCGGCGGATCTCCATCTTGGCGGGCAGGGTGATGGACAGATGCTCTTCGCAGCGGCTCAGGGGCAGACGTTCATCGATGGAAGCGGCCTGCACCTGTGCCTGGGCGTCGAGGGGGACATCGAGCTGGCCGAGCACAAATTCCTGCGCCTTTTCTTGCAAGTAACTGGTCACCTCGGATGCCGTGGCGTGAGAAATGCCGCAAAACAGCAGTAAGGTGAGGAAAAGTCTACTAATCATTTTCGCTCGCAGGCCGATAAGTTGTTCACGTATATCACCATATTTAACTATGCTTGCTTCAGAATTCGTTCGTAGTGACATCGACAGTCTGACGCAAGCCAACACGCATGCATGATTAATGCCAAGCGTTTTTAGGGAGTGTTTATGGCCAGTATCCTGGACTCGGTCAACCAACGTACCCAGCTGGTGGGGCAAAACCGGCTGGAATTGTTGTTGTTTCGTCTCAACGGACGTCAAAGATTTGGCATCAACGTATTCAAGGTTCGTGAAGTGTTGCAGTGTCCTCCCTTGACCGTCATGCCCAAGCTCAACTCCTGCATTCGCGGGGTGGCCCACATTCGTGGCCAGACGATCTCCGTCATCGATCTGAGCATGGCAATGGGCAAGCGTCCTATCGAGGATCTGACCAAGTGTTTCATCATCATTTCTGAATACAACCGCTCCATTCAGGGCTTTCTGGTGCACTCGGTCGAGCGCATCATCAACATGAACTGGGAATCCATCCTGCCACCGCCGAAAGGGGCTGGGCGCATCAACTACATGACGGCCGTCACCGAGGTGGATGGGGAGCTGGTCGAGATCCTGGACGTGGAGCGCATCCTCAACGAGATTTCACCGGTGTCGACCGAAGTGAGCCAGGAGCTGGTGGAGGCCAGCGTAGAACACCCGACCCTGGGACGTCCGGTGCTGGTGGCTGATGACTCTTCTGTGGCCCGCAAGCAGGTGCAGCGCGCCCTCGAAGCCATCGGGGTACAGTGCGTGCTGGCCAAGGATGGACGCGAAGCGCTCAACATGTTGCTGGAGATGTCCAAAAACGGTCCCATCAAGGATCAGATCGCCCTGGTGATCTCGGACATCGAGATGCCGGAGATGGATGGATATACTTTCACGGCAGAGATCCGCAACAATCCCAATCTCAAGGACTTACATGTTATTCTGCACACATCCCTCAGTGGGGTGTTCAATCAGGCCATGGTGCAGAAAGTTGGTGCGAACAATTTCATTGCCAAATTCCAGCCGGATGAATTGGCCAAGGCCGTACAAGGCGCACTCTAATCAAGAAGAACAAACTGCATGAAGACACTTTCGGACGACTTATACAAACAATTCAGCAATTTTCTGGCGGTACAGAGCGGAATCGTGCTGGGTGACAACAAACAGTATCTGGTCAAGAGTCGGCTTTCACCCTTGATGACTCAGTTTGGTATTGAGAGTCTGTCTGATCTGGTTACTCGAGCGATGAGTGTGCGTGAGCGTGACCTGAAAATGGCAGTGGTTGATGCCATGACCACCAACGAGACCCTGTGGTTTCGCGATACCTATCCCTTCCAGCTGCTGACCGACAAGATCTTTCCCGAACTGGGCAAGAGCGGTCGGCCCATCAAGATCTGGTCTGCGGCCTCTTCCTCCGGACAGGAGCCCTATTCCATCGCCATGACGGCGCTGGAACAGCAGATGAAGAAGCCCGGCACCTTGCCAGGTGGCGTCCAGATCGTGGGGACGGACATCTCGACCACCATGCTCAATCAGTGCAAGGAGGGGGTATACGACAGCCTAGCACTGGCCCGTGGTTTGTCGCCCGAACGCAAGAAGCTGTTCTTCGAACCCCATGGTGACAACAAGATGCGGGTGGTGGAGCGTGTCAGAAAATTGACCACCTTCCGGCCCTTGAACCTGCTGGAGAGCTACAGCCTGCTTGGCAAGTTTGACATCATCTTCTGTCGCAACGTACTCATCTACTTTGCCCCGGAAGTGAAGTCCAAGATCCTCAACCAGTTTGCAGCCAGCCTCAATCCTGGCGGCTACCTGATGTTGGGGGCTTCCGAGTCGCTGGCCGGTTTGACCGACAGGTTCGAGATGATCCGCTGCAACCCCGGCATCGTCTACAAGGTTAAATGATCCCCGCTTAAATCCCTCTTTGGCACACCTCTTGCTAATAATTTCTCAAGCAGGAGGTGTGCTATGGCAATTTCATTCGACAAGGCATTTGGTATTCATCAATACACGCTGAGCGTTCGCTCCAAGCGTGCCGAGGTGTTGTCCAGCAACATTGCCAACGCGGATACCCCTGGCTTCAAGGCCAGAGACATCAACTTCTCGCAAGCATTGGAAGAGGCCCAGCAACATCAGGGCTTTGGCCTTGCCACGACCAGCGAGAAGCACTTTGCCCTGCAGATGGATGCGCCCGGCGTGACGCAGTACCGCAATCCCCTGCAGCCGGATACCGGTGATGGCAACACGGTGGACGTGCAGCAGGAGCGCAGCGAGTTCTTGCGCAACAGCCTTGAATACCAGACCTCCCTTGAATTTATGAACAGCAAGATCAGTGGCCTGCTGAAGGCCTTGAAAGGAGAACAGTGATGAGTTTGTTCAAGGTCTTTGACATTGCAGGCTCGGCCATGAGTGCACAGTCTGTTCGACTCAACACGGTAGCCAGCAACATGGCCAACGCCGACAGCGTGAGTTCCAGCGTGGAAAAAACTTACCATGCCAGGCGGCCAATCTTTGCCGCCCAGCTGGATCAGGCCATGTCGGACAAACAGGCGTCGGCCGGGGTTGAAGTGAAGGGCATTGTCGAGAGCGATGCCCCTCTGCTCAAGGAGTACAACCCCAACCACCCCATGGCAGACAAGGATGGCTTCATCTTCAAGCCAAACGTCAACATGGTGGAAGAGATGGCGGACATGATCAACGCCTCGCGCAGCTATCAAACCAACGTGCAGGTGGCCGATTCTGCCAAGAAGATGCTGCAGCAGACGCTCAACCTCGGCAAGTCCTGACAGGGGGACGCATAAATGGCAGATACAACCAGTGGTGTGAACGGTATTGGCTATACCTCCACCCAGACCACGGGCACGACCACCACTCCGAAGAAGGAGCTGGATCAGGAGTCGTTCCTGAAGCTGCTGACCATGCAGCTCTCCTATCAGGATCCGTTCAAACCGGTGGACAACGCCCAGATGCTTTCCCAGATGACGTCCATGTCGACGTCCCAGGGGATCAGCAGCCTGTCGAACCAGATTGGCAGCCTCAATACCTTGATGACCTCCAGCCAGGCGCTGCAGGCGTCGGCACTGGTGGGGCAAAACGTCTTGCTGCAGAGCAACGTCGGCTACCTGGAAAAAGATGGTTCTTTGCCGGGTGTGGTCGCAGTGGGCACAGAAAACAAGTATTCGAACGTCAAGATCACCATCGAAGACGAGAGCGGACAGGTCATCAAGGAGTTTCCGCTGGAAGGTGACCAGAAGGGTAACGTCGAGATTGTATGGGATGGCAAGGACAAGAACGGAAACCCGGCCAAAGAGGGCAAATACACCCTCAAGGCCAACGGTACCGTGGACGGTAAGTCGGAGAGTGTGCCGATCTTTGCCTACGGCAAGGTCGACAGCGTGATCCTGGGTTCGGCAAGCAATCCGACCCAGCTCAATTTGAAAGGCCTCGGTACAACAAGCTTGAACAGTATCTTGCAGATTGCAGGTACGGTGAAAACACCATCAACCACCACGCCAACAGCATCGATCTAAGGAGCTGGATATGTCATTTAACAATGCCTTGAGCGGTGTCAACGCGGCACAAAAAGATCTGAACGTTACCGCCAACAACATTGCCAACGTCAATACCACGGGCTTTAAAGAGTCTCGTGCCGAGTTTGCGGACGTCTACGCCAACTCCATCTTCGTCAATGCCAAAACCCAGGTCGGCAACGGTGTGGCAACGGGGGCGGTGGCGCAGCAGTTCCATCAGGGTGCGCTGCAATTCACCAACAACGCCCTTGATTTGTCCATCCAGGGCAACGGCTTCTTCGTGACGTCGGACGGTCTGACCAACCTGGATCGTACCTTTACCCGGGCAGGTGCCTTCAAGCTGAATGAAAACAGCTATATGGTCAACAATCAGGGCAACTATCTGCAAGGTTATGAAATCAACACGGATGGGACACCCAAGGCGGTCAGCATCAACGCCACCAAGCCGATTCAAATTCCGGATCGGGCGGGCGAGCCCAAAATGACCGAGCTGGTGGAAGCCAGTTTCAACCTGAGTATCGAGTCGAAAACCAAACCGACGTCACCGGCTGCGTTTGATCACACCAACTCCGCCACCTTTGCACACTCAACTTCCGTGACGATTTATGATTCGCTGGGTGCCCCCCACGTGATCACCAAGTATTTTGTCCGCCACGAGGATCCGGCTGCCCCGGGAACACCGCTGACCCCGGGTACCTGGAGCATGTACATGTATGAGGGGGACAAGCCCATCGACATCGCTGGTGGTTCACCCAGCCCGGCCGCAGGTGTCCCCACCGGCGTCCAGATGACGTTTACCTCCGGTGGCAAACTGGATACAGCGCTGACCGTTCCGGCAGATCCGATCAAAACCGTTACGCTTGGTACTGCGGCCGGGATTATCACCAACGGTGCCGACCCCACCCAGACACTGGAGATCCGTCTCGGTGACGTGACGCAATACAGCTCGCCTTTCAACGTCACCAAGCTGACCCAGGATGGCGCCACTGTCGGTAATCTGACCAAGGTGGAGATCACGCCGGACGGCATTGTGTCGGCGACCTACAGCAATGCGACCACGTTGAAGGTTGCCATGGTGGCACTTGCCAAGTTCGCCAATTCGCAAGGATTGACCCAGGTCGGCGATACCTCCTGGCGCCAGTCTCTGCTCTCAGGTGATGCGCTGCCGGGCACCCCCAATTCGGGTACCCTGGGCAGCATCAAGTCCTCTGCGCTGGAGCAATCCAACGTGGATTTGACCTCCCAGCTGGTCAACCTCATCACGGCGCAGCGCAACTTCCAGGCCAACTCCCGTTCGCTGGAAGTGAACAGCTCCCTGCAGCAGACCATACTGCAGATCCGTTAAGTCTGGTTGCATGCACGACAAGGGGCGCTTCGGCGCCCCTTTTTATTGCCTGTTGTTGCGGGGGATTGCGGCGGTAACTGACAAGCTTGATGGGGATTGGCATTCAAATTGCAGTTCCTCTGTCAGAGTCATCAGTTTGACGGAGGATCCCATGGATCACCTGCTATACATCGCCATGTCCGGGGCCAAGGAGAGCATGAACAGCCTGGCTGTTCGAAGCAACAACCTGGCCAACGCCAACACCACCGGCTTCAAGTCTGACTTCGAGCAGGCGCGCAGCATGCAGGCGTTTGGCGAAGGGCTGCCCACCCGGGTGTTCGCCATGGCGGAGCGGCCGGGGCAGAACCTGCAGCACGGCATGCTGATGACCACGGGGCGGGATCTTGACGTTGCCGTCGACGGCCCGGGCTGGATTGCGGTGCAGGATCCCAAGGGCGGTGAAGCCTATACCCGCATGGGTAACCTGCAGCTCAGTGCCACTGGCAATCTACAGACCTCCACCGGCCTGAACGTGGTGGACGATGGCGGCCAGCCCATCGTGCTGCCGCTGCCGATGGAGAAGATCGAAATCAACCGGGACGGCACCATCAGCGGCCGGCCGGAGGGGGCCGCCCCCAACCTGCCGGAGGAGTACCAGCGCATCAAGCTGGTCAACCCGGCAGCCGATGCGGTGGAGAAGGGGCAGGATGGCCTGTTCCGTCGCAAGGATGGCCAGAATGAAGCGGCGTCGGCCAATGTGGGCCTCATCGCCGGCTCCCTCGAGGGAAGCAACGTTAACGTGGTCGATGAAATGACCAACCTTATTCGCTTGCAACGTCAGTTCGAAACCCAGGTCAAAATCATGAAGACCGCGGAAGAGAATGACGAGGCCCAAACCCAGCTGCTGCGTATCAGCTAACCAAGGAGTTTTACATGAACCCTGCACTCTGGATCAGCAAGACCGGGTTGGATGCACAGCAGACCAATATCTCGGTTACCTCGAACAACCTGGCGAACGCCAGCACCGTGGGTTACAAAAAATCCCGGGCCATCTTCGAGGATCTGCTCTATCAAAACATCAATCAGCCGGGCGGTCGTTCGTCGGCCGACACCGAGCTCCCCTCCGGTCTGATGCTGGGGGCGGGTGCCAAGGTGGTGGCCACTCAGAAGAACCACAGCCAGGGCAACGTGCAGACCACCGACAACTCGCTGGATCTGATGATAAGCGGCCGCGGCTACTTCGAAATCCAGCTGCCGGACGGCAGCGCCGCCTATACCCGCAACGGCCAGTTCACCCTCAACGATGAAGGGACCATAGTCACGCCGGGCAACGGTTATCCGCTGCAGCCGGAAATCCAGATCCCCGAGAACGCCCAGAGCGTCACCATAGGGGAAGATGGGCAGGTCTCGGTGCAGCTCAAGGGGGATGGGGCTTCCCAGGTCATCGGCCAGATCAATACCAGCGACTTCGTCAATGCCTCCGGCTTGCAGCCGATGGGGGAGAACATGTTCGTCGAGACCCAGTCCAGCGGTGCCCCCATTCAGGGGGTGGCCGGCACGGACGGGCTTGGAGTGATCAAGCAGGGCATGCTGGAGACCTCCAACGTCAACGTGACCGAAGAGCTGGTCAACCTGATCCAGGCCCAGCGGGTGTACGAGATGAACTCCAAGGTTCTCTCGGCGGTGGACGGCATGATGTCCTTCCTGATCCAGCGCACATAAGTAGGAGGCGCACCATGAAAGCCATATGGATGCTGGGACTGATGGTATTGGGGGGCTGCAGCAGCACCCCCAATACCCCCAAGCCCGATGATCCCGAGTTTGCCCCCGTTTACGGGGAGTCGGAGCCGGTCTCGGTCAGACCGACCGGGGCGATTTTCCAGCCCGATCAGGTCAACGGCATCTACTCGGACATCAAGGCGCACAAGGTGGGCGACATCATCACCATCGAGCTGGCCGAGTCCACCTCTGCCTCCAAGAAGGCCAATACCCAGAGCGGCAAGGACAACAAGCTGACGATGAACACGGCGATGCTGGGTGGTGTGCCGGTAACGGCCGGCCCCTATGATCTGTCGGCCTCTCTTGGCCAGAATGGCGCTTTCAAGGGGCAGGCCAAGGCGGATCAGAGCAACAGCCTGCAGGGCAACATCTCCGTCAGCGTGGCCAAGGTACTGCCCAACGGCAACCTGCTGGTGCGCGGCGAGAAGTGGATCATGCTCAACAACGGCAATGAATATATCCGGATCACCGGCATGATCCGCCCCGAGGATGTGACCACGGACAACAGCGTCTCCTCCCAGAAGGTGGCCAATGCCCGCATCCATTACGGTGGTACCGGCGATCTGGCCAACAGCCAGGAACAGGGGTGGCTCACCAGCTTTTTCAATGGTCCCTGGTGGCCGCTCTAGGAGGTGTTATGAAGTCGCTCCGTCTTGTTTCCCTGTTTTGCTGCCTGTTGCCCCTGGGGATGGCTCATGCCTCCCGGATCAAGGACATCAGCTCGGTGGAAGGGGTGCGCAGCAACCAGCTGATCGGCTACGGCCTGGTGGTGGGTCTGCCCGGCACGGGTGAGAAGAGCAACGCCTTCACCGAGCAGACGTTTCGCACCATGCTGAACAATTTCGGCATCAAGGTACCGGACAACATCAAGCCGAAGATCAAGGACGTGGCGCCGGTGGCCATCCATGCCGATCTGCCCCCTTTTTCCAAGCCGGGGCAGACCATAGATGTGACCGTATCGGCCATCGGTGAGGCCAAGAGCCTGCGTGGCGGCACCCTGCTGCAAAGCTTCCTGAAAGGGCTGGATGGCAGGGTCTATGCCGTAGCGCAGGGCAGCCTGGTAGTTGGCGGGCTGGGGGCCGAGGGGGCTGACGGCTCCAAGGTGGTGGTCAATACACCCACCGTCGGCCGCATCGCCAACGGGGCCACCGTGGAGCGGGAGGTTCCGAATTCCTTCAGCCAGGGGGATACCATCACCTTCAACCTGAATCGTCCCGACTTCACCACGGCGCGCCGGCTGGCCGACGTGGTTAACGATCTGGTCGGCCCCAACACCGCGCAGGCGCTCGATGCCACCTCGGTCAAGGTCTATGCGCCGCGGGATCCGGGTCAGCGGGTCTCCTATCTCGCCACCATCGAGAACCTGGAGGTGGATCCGGCCACCGAGGCGGCCAAGATCATCGTCAACTCCCGTACCGGCACCATCGTCATCGGCAGCCAGGTGCGGCTCAAGCCGGCGGCCATCAGCCATGGCGGCTTGACGGTCACCATCGCCGAGAATCAGCAGGTGTCCCAGCCCAATCCGCTCTCGGGTGGCCAGACGGCGGTGACCAACAACTCCACCATCAATGTGCAGCAGGAGCAGGGGCGCATGTTCAAGCTGGATACCGGGGCCACCCTGGATGATCTGGTGCGGGCGGTGAACCAGGTCGGGGTGGCACCCGGCGACCTGATGGCGATCCTGGAGGCGCTGCAGCAGGCTGGCGCCATCGAAGGCCAGCTGGTCATACTGTAATCAACAAGCGGCAAGGGGTTGCCACGGGCGGCAATGAGGTAAGCAAAATGGCAGAGTTAGATAACAACGGCGGCGTGAATCTGGGCATGGTACAGGACATCCAGAACCTGGATCGCCTGCGCCAGTTGAGCCAGAGCAAGGAGGGGAAAGCGGATGCGCTGATGGCCGCCTCCCGCCAGTTCGAGTCCATTTTCACCCAGACCCTGTTCCAAAGCATGCGCCAGGCCAACCAGGTACTGACCCAGGACAGCCCTTTCAACAGCAGCTACACCCAGTTCTACGAAGGGATGCTGGATGAGCAGCGGGTCGCCGACATGTCGAGCAAGGGGGGCATAGGCCTGGCCGCCATGGTGGCCAAGCAGCTCTCGCCGGAGACCTTCACCCATCACGACGGGCGGGTGCTCAAGATGCCCCAGCGCACCGAGCGGGTCTACAAGCCCTATCAGCCGCCCACCTCCGCCGCCAACGATCTCATCTCTGTCTCAAAAGTTGGCAAAGATTTTGCTGAGAAAGAGATGCAAGGGGATACCCAGCCTCAGACAGCGCTGCATCGTACCCACCGAACCGTACCGCCCATGGGGCCGGCGGCAGAGGTACACGGCATGCGCAGTCGCAAGGCGCTGGATGATACCGCGCAGGTGTTCGACTCCCCTGAAGAGTTTGTCGACCGGTTGATGCCGCTGGCCAAGAAGGCGGCCGCCAAGCTGGGGTTGAGCCCGGCGGTGCTGGTGGCGCAGGCCGCACTGGAAAGCGGCTGGGGCAAACGGGTGATCAAGAACGGGGCGGGGCAGGTGACCCACAACCTGTTCGGCATCAAGGCCGACCCGCGCTGGGAAGGGCCCAAGACGGTGGTCAGCACCTTGGAATATGAAAAAGGAGTGGCGTCGCGCCAGAAGGCCGCGTTTCGCTCTTACGAGTCGTTCGAAGAGAGCTTCAACGACTATGTCGATTTCCTGACATCGGGCTCCCGCTACAAGGGGGCGCTGGCCAAGGTGGACAGTCCGGATCGCTATTTCGAAGCCTTGCAACAGGCTGGATACGCTACCGACCCGCACTATGCCAGGAAACTGAAACAGGTATTGCGCAGTGACGCCATTGCCGGCTACTCCGCGACCAACACGACAGAAATGGAGCTGTAAGTCATGGCAAGCGATCTGCTTGGAATTGGTACCTCGGGTGTGATGGCCCAGCAGCGACTGCTGCAGACCACCAGTAACAACATCGTCAACGTCAATAGCCAGGGCTATGTGCGTGAACGTACCCTGATCTATACCAATGCCAACGGACTCGGTACCGGGGACATGCTGACCGAGCGGGTCATCAATGCCTATGCCCAGGGGGAGGTCAGACGCGACACCTCGGCCTTCTATGCCTCTTCCACCCGTTATCAGCAGCTCGCCAACACCGACACCCTGCTGGGGGACACCAGCAACAGCGTCGGCGCCGCCATCAGCTCCTATTTCGAGGGGTTCCATACCGCCAACGAAGCCCCCGCCGACATCTCGGGCCGCAAGACCACCCTGAGCGGACTGAGTGGCATGGTGAACCGCTTTCATACCCTGTCGGCCCAGCTGGACAAACAGACCGACACCATCAACACCACCATCGGGGATGAAGCCAAGCGGGTGAACAGCCTGATCAACAGCATCAACGATCTGAACCAGGCCATCATTCGCACTCAGGGCACGCCGGAAGAGAACCTGATGCTGTTCGACCAGCGTGACGAGGCCATTCGCCAGCTCTCCGAGAAGATGGAGATCCGCACCGTACCGCAGGACAACGGCAGCATGCTGGTCAACATGAGCACCGGTCACTCCCTGGTGCTCAACGGCAGCGTTGCCCAGCTCAGCGTGGTGCCGGGCAATCCCGATGCCCGTGAGTCCGAGTTGCAGCTGGTCATGGACCCCAACAAGGTCGCCTTGAATGACAAGGACATAGGTGGCGGGATAGGGGGGCTCTTCTCTGCCCGCAACGATCTGGAGCCGGCCAAGCGCGAGCTGGGTCAGCTGGCGGCTGCCATGGCGGATGCCATGAACCAGCAAAACCGGTTGGGGATGGATCTGGACAACGAGCTGGGGGGGGATCTCTTCTCCCTCGCCACGAGCGATGGCCTGCCCTACAGCCAGAACACCGGCAACGCTGCCGCCAAGGTGAGTTTCGTGCCCGGCAAGGGGACGGAAGTGACCACCTTCGACTACGAGGTGCAGTTCAGCAGTGCCACCGGCTACGAGGTGTTCTCGGTGGACAAGGATGGCAACCGCACCTCGCTGGCCACCGGCACCACGCCACCCGCCACCGTGCAGGTGGCGGGGCACGGCATCCAGTTCGATCTCTCCGGCACGCCGGCGGCGGGGGACAGGATCCTACTGCAACCCACCAAGCGGGCGGCAGCCGGGCTGGACCAGCTGGTGACCCGGGCCGAAGATCTGGCGCTGGCATCGCCGCTCAAGGCGGATAAAGGTAAAAACAACTTCGGTTCGGGCGAGATCAAGCTCACTGGCATTACCAATACCGGCGCCGGTTCCGGCTTTGGCACCAACAGCCTGGATCCGGCCTCACCTCAGGTGGTGAAGATAGATGGCAGCGGCAATTACCAGGTCTATGCCGCGGACGGTACCACCCTGATCGGGGTTGCCCCCGCCTCCAGCCAGGGGCAGAACCTGATGGCGGCACTCGAGAATCCGCTGGGGGGCCCCAAGGTGTATGCCACTCCGACCCAGACCCCGGGTTATGAGTTCAGCATCACCGGCAAGGTGGAAGCCAATGACAGCTTCACCCTGAGCTACAACACCGACGGCTTTGCCGACAACGCCAACGGCCTGGCGCTGGCCGAACTGCAGAACAAGGACCTGGTGCGCAAGAGCAGCAACGCCGGCACCAGCAACGACAAGATGACCTTCAACGAGGCCTACTCCAGCCTGGTGACCGGGGTGGGCAACACCACCAGCCAGGCCAAGAGCCAGCTCAAGGCCGATGAAACGAAATTGACCCAGAGCAGGGGGATTTTCGAGAGTGTCTCCGGCGTCAGTCTGGAGGAGGAGGCGGCCAACCTGATCCGCTATCAGCAGTCCTATGCCGCCTCCGCCCAGATCGTCAGCACCGCCAAGACCATCTTCGACACCCTGCTGTCATCAGTGAGGTAACCCGATGCGTATCACCACCAACATGGTCTATGACCGCAACATCACCTCGCTGAACGGCGCCAACGAGCGGCTGAGCACTGCTTATGAACAGCTGATGACCGGCAACAAGTTCAAGACGGCGGGGGAGGACCCTTCCGGCATGAGCCAGAAGTTGGCGCTGACCAAGGAGATCGATCTCTTCAAGCAGTACGGGGTCAACGGCAGCCTGCTGGAAAACAGCCTGGGCCACGAGGAGACGGTGCTGACCGCCCTCAACACCGCCATGACCAGCGCCCAGACCCTGATCCAGAAGGCGAACGACTCGGCGGTGGGGTACGAGGATCGCCAGGCCATCGCCAGCGAGCTGGAGGGGCTGCAAAAGCAGATGTTCGACCTGATGAACAGCAAGAACTCCCAGGGCGAATATATCTTCGGCGGCAACCAGAGCAAGACCCAGCCCTTCATTCAGGATGCCAGCGGCAACTACATTTTTCAGGGGGATACCGGTCAGCGCAAGATCCAGGTGTCACCGACGGTGCAGATTGCCGCCAACGATTCGGGCTTCAACCTGTTCGAAATCGTGCCGACCCGTCGTACCAGCAGCGCGGCCAGCGCCAATATTCAGGTCGGGGTGGCCGATCAGGGCCACTTCGACAGTTTTTACCGCAACAATTACGACCCTTCGCTCGCCAGCAACCAGTACACGGTGAACACCATCGCCGGCACGCCGGATACCTACGAGATCCGGGATGGCGGCGGTACCCTGCTGCAAAGCGGCGACTATGTGGCGGGCAACAAGATCCCCTTCAACGGGCTGGAGCTGACTCTGTCGCTGCCGGCGGGGGGCGCGGCGCAGAACTTCGTGCTGGATCCGCCCCAGAACAACAACATCCTGGATGGCATGTCCGATTTCATCACGGCGCTGCGGGATCCCAACATCACGCCGGATACCTTCCAGCTGAAGGTGGCGGATGCCACCGCCCACATGAAGAATGCCCGTCTGAACGTGGATCAGGGGCTGGGGGAGATCGGCGGACGCATGAACGGGCTGGAGCAGGTGATGGGTTCGAACGAGGGCTTGAGTACCCTCAACCAGCAGGCGAGGGCCAAGGTCTCCGAAGCGGATCTCTATGAGGTGATCGCCACCCTGTCGAAAGAGGATGCGGCCCTGAGCGCCACCCAGCTCTCCTTTAGCAAGATCAGCAAGTTGACCCTGTTCGACTACATCCGCTGAGCTTTTTTCATCGCTTGCGGCCCTGGCTGGCCGCAAGCGATGGTTGCCGTTCCAGTCCCTTTTCCCCGCTTTTTTATCCTCATTCAACTCCCCTTGCCAACCAATTGTAACAAGCTGTTGCCATGGGCCATTTAGCCCCTTGCCCCGGGTTGACTCCTATTGAGCGTTCGATAATCATGCTGCCCGCACAACAGAGGGTTGTGCGACTATTTGCAGCATCTCGTTAGGCGAGGCTCCTGTATAAACACAGGCCACTGATCTCACGACGTCCAGAGACGCCCAAGATCAGGACAGTTTTCATCGGATTAAGGTGTAAACCCAAGTGGCTTCCGGCATGCCGGATACGTTATGCAGTGCTAAAGCTGGTACGTGGGGATGATGACACGCCGAACGGCGTCATTTCCTGCCTATTACTCGTCAATCAAATTGCTGTTTTCTTTCAGACGGCGACGGATCACCGTTCGCGCTCAGGCTTGCCTGAAATCACATGAGGTCATTTGTGATGAAGAAAACACAGACACTACTCAATCGTCACCAACTGCTCGATCTGGCCGCCCTGCAGGGCTGGCTGGAGCACAATCTGGACCCGGTGCAGCGCGCCGATCAACTGCTGACTCTGCGTCCGGAAGAGCTCAACTGCATCTTCGATACCCTGCCCATCAACGAGGGGGCGGCGCTGCTCGGTTCGCTCTCGGCAGAGTGTGCCGGCCGGCTGCTGATGCGGCTGCATGTCAGCATCGTCAGCCTGTTGCAGGGGGCCATGCCCCGTCGCGACATGCTGGCCATTCTGCGCCGGTTGGGAAGCAGTGATCGCACCATGCTGCTTGCCCGCTTCCCGGAGCAGGTACAGTCCACCTTCTACTCCCTGCTCGACTGGCCGACCGAATCGGTGGGCGCCAACATGCGTCACGAGTTTCTGGCCATCGGCGATCAGGAGACGGTGGGCAGTGCCAAGCAGCTGATCCACGATGCCTGGGACAACGCCCAGCTGTTCCAGAACCTCTATGTGGTCAACAACGACAAACGCCTGCTCGGCAGCATCTCGCTCAAATCCCTGCTGATTGCCGACCCGCAACTGCCGGTGAGCGAGCTGATGGACCGGGAGGTGGTGCGCATCAACGCTCGGGCGGATCAGGAGCTGGCCGCCCGCCTGCTGATCGATCGTGACCTCTCGACCCTGCCGGTCGAGGATCAGGGCAAGCTGGTGGGCATCTTCCACGTGGACGATGCAGCCGACATCCTGGAGCTCGAATCCACCGAGGATGCGGAGATGCAGGGTGGCTCCTCGCCGCTCGACACTCCCTATCTGCAGGCGACCCCCTGGCAACTGTGGCGCAAGCGGGTGGGCTGGCTGCTGATCCTGTTCGTGGCCGAAGCCTATACAGGTACCGTGCTGCGGGCGTTTGAAGAGCAGCTGGAGGCCGCCATCGCGCTGGCCTTCTTCATCCCGCTGCTGATCGGCACCGGCGGCAACAGCGGCACCCAGATCACCACCACGATTGTGCGTGCCATGGCGGTAGGGGAGGTGAGCCTGCGCAACCTCGGCACCGTGCTCAAAAAAGAGATCTCCACCGGTCTGCTCATCTCGGCCGCCATCGCGCTGGCGGCCTGGGTGCGGGCCTGGAGCCTGGGGGTCGGTCCCCAGATCGGCATGGTCGTCACCCTGACCATCATCGCCATCGTGCTGTGGAGCGCCACCGTCGCCTCTGTGATCCCCATGGTGCTGCGTCGCTTTCGCATCGACCCGGCGGTGGTGTCCGCCCCCTTCATCGCCACCCTGGTGGATGGCACTGGTCTCATCATCTACTTCGAGATCGCCAAGCTGCTGCTGCCCGAGCTGCAGTAAGTCGCCATCCGAAAACGCAAAAGGCAGCCCATGGGCTGCCTTTTTTGCACCCGTCGCCCGCGCTCAGCCGAGCTGGAACAGCAGTGGCCAGCCCTGCTCCTGGCAGTAGCGATGCTCCTTCTCCAGATTTTGCATCAGCAATTTGTTCTCCTCGCACCAGTCGAGTGGCAGGGTCACCACCAGCTGATCGCCTTGCGCCGCGACCTTCCACTCGGGCAGCAGGTTGTCCTGACGCCTGTGGTGGGCGGCCACCGCGAGGCGCAGGATGCGGATGCAGCGCAGCACCGTCTGCTCGTCGTGGTTGGGCAGGGCGGGCAGCTCGGCGAGTTTGAGCCCCTTGCGCTGGAAGCGCACCAGGGCCGCCAGCAGGGCTTGATCGTCCTGGTTGAAGCCGGGCAGGTCGGTGTGCTGCAGGATATAGGCTGAGTGGCGGTGGATGCCGCTGTAGTTGATGGCAAGGCCAATCTCGTGCAGCCGCGCCGCCCAGCCGAGGATGGCGCGATAGGGCTCTACCGGCAGCTGCCATGGCACCTGCAGGGCATCAAACAGGGTCAGCACGCTCTGTTCCACCCGGGCGGCCTGCTTTCGGTCCAGCCGGTAGTGGGTGCCGAGGGCCTGGGCGGTGCGCTCGCGAATGTCGTGGTGCTGCAGCCGCTCCTCGAACTCATACAGCAAGCCTTCGCGCAGGGCGCCGTCGGAGTACTCCATCCGTTCGATGGGCAGGGAGGTGAAGAGCCCGATCAGGATGGCGACCGCGGCGGCAAACACCTCCTGGCGCTCTTCGGTGAGGCCGGCCAGCTTGAGATCGCCGACCCGCTTGTGGGCCAGCATCTCCCGTTTGAGCTGCTCCAGCCCGGCGAGCGTGATGCTGCCGTCGGTCCAGCCCTCACCCTGCAGTACATCGCGCACGGTGCGGATCGATCCCGAGCTGCCGAGGCAGCTCTGCCAGCCCAGCTTGCGGTACTGGTTGATGATGGGGGCGAGCTGGTGTTGAGCCTCCAGCACGGCGCCGTTGAAGGCTTTTTCGCCGAGCTTGCCGTTGGCAAAGAAGCTCTGGGTAAAGCTGACGCAGCCCATCTTGCGGCTGGTGAGCGCCTTGTGTTCGAACCCTTCGCCGATGATGAGTTCGGTGCTGCCGCCGCCGATGTCCACCACCAGCACTTGTCCCTCGATGTGCTGGGTATGGGCGACCCCCTGATAGATGAGACGCGCCTCCTCCTGGCCGCTGATGATCTCGATGGGGTGGTTGAGCACCTTGGCCGCCTCGCTCACAAACTCGCGGGCATTGCTGGCGCGGCGCAACGTGTAGGTACCGGCGATGCGGATCTGATCCGGATTGATGTTGGTGAGCCGCTCGGCAAAGATCGACAGACAGGCGAGGCCGCGAGCCATCGCCTCCGGGCTCATCCGCTTGTGGGCATCCATCCCTTCGGCCAGCCGCACCCGCTCCTTGATGCGATCGACGATGCGAAAGCGCCCCTCGCTGAGATGGGCGATCACCATGTGAAAGCTGTTCGAGCCGAGATCGACGGCGGCGTACAGGCTATTGTCCATTGTTTGACTCTATGCGTTTGAGGTAGTCGTAAATCGCGACCTGGGAGCGAATTTTGCGGCGGTTGCCCCGCTTCACGTATTCGTTCTTCTGGTCGGCATCGATGACCCGCGCCTTGCAGGTGTCACTCAGTTGTAGCTCGAGAATATCCAGGATGCGCTGCTTGAGACGCTCGTCGTAGATGGGGGTACCCACCTCGATGCGACCGTCAATGTTGCGGCTCATCCAGTCGGCGCTGGAGATATAGAGCTGGGGGTTGCCCCGGTTGTGGAACACCATCACCCGCGGATGTTCGAGGAAGCGGTCGATGATGCTGATGACCCGGATGTTGTCGCTAAGACCCGGCACCCCGGGGCGCAGGGCGCACATGCCGCGGATGATCATCTGGATGGGCACCCCGGCCTGGCCGGCGGCATAGAGCCGGTTGATGAGATCCCTGTCCACCAGGTTGTTGATCTTGAGGGTGATGCCGCTTGGCTGCCCCGCCTTGGCGTTGGTGAGCTCGTTGTCGATGAGCCGATAGAGCTGGCGCCGGCTGTTGATGGGGGAGACCAGCAGGTGGTTGAACTTGTAGCGCCGGTAGGGATATTCGATGTATTCAAACACGCTCTCCACCTCGGCGGTGATGTCCGGGTGGCGGGTCAGCAGGGAGAAGTCGGTGTAGATCTTGGCGGTCTTCTCGTTGAAGTTGCCGGTGCCGATGTGGGCGTAACGCACCGCCTCGCCATGTTCGTGGCGGGTGATGAGGCAGAGCTTGGAGTGGATCTTGAGGCTCGGCACCCCGAACACCACCTTGACCCCCGCATTGGTCAGGATATTGGCCCAGTCGATGTTGGCCGCCTCGTCGAAGCGGGCGCGCAGCTCCACCACCACGGTCACCTTCTTGCCGTTGTTGGCGGCGTCGATGAGGGAGTGGATGATGCGCGACTTCTTGGCCACCCGGTAGATATTGATGCGAATGGCGCTCACCGCCGGATCGAAGGCCGCCTGGCGCACCAGCTCGGTGAAGTGGTGGAACTTGTGGTACGGGTAGTAGAGCAGTATGTCCTGCTTGGTGATGGCGTCGAAGGCGTTGACGAAACCGTCGAAGTCGCGGCAATCGAGCGCCGGCAGCTTGGGGTTCTCCAGATAGTCCCGACCCACGTTGGGGAAGCCGATGAAATCCTTGAAGTTGTGGTAGCGCCCGCCCGGCATGATGGCGTCGTAGGAGCTGATCTGCAGCTTGAGCTTCAAGAAGCTTATCATGGCCGCCGGCATCTCCCGCTCGTAGACGAAGCGCACCGGCATGGCGGTGAGGCGCTGTTTCAAGCCATCACTCATCTTGTCCACCAGGCTGAGGTCGAGCTGGTCGGAGAGGTCATACTCGGCATCCCGGGTCAGCTTGACCGCGTAGGCGGCAATCTCGTCGTAATCGAAGAAGCCCTTGAAGATCTCGTCCAGACAGAAGCGGATGACGTTGTCCAGGATGATGATCTGCTTCTTGCGGCGGGTGCCCTCCGGCGGCAGCTGGAAGAAGCGGGGCAGATCGTCGGTCGGCACCTCCACCAGGGCGTACTGGATCACCTGGCCGTTCTTCTTCATCTCGATGGCGAGATAGGTGTACTCGTCTTTCAGGAATTTGACCGGGTTGACCTCCTTGTTGAGCAGGATCGGGATGATGTGGCGCAGCACCTTCTCCTTGAAGAAGACCCGCAGCCACTGCTGGATGGATTCGGAGAGCTGGTTCTCGTTGACCAGAAAGATGTTGTGGCGGGCCAGCGCGATCAGCAGCTCCTTGTAGGTGTTGTCGAACGCCTCGCCGAGCGCCATCACCTTCTGCTGGATGGCCCGCAGCAACACCTTGGCATCGTCGTCGCCGCCGTGCACCTCGTTGATCAGGATGCGGCGCTTGACGTCCGACACCCGTACCTTGAAGAACTCGTCCTGGTTGGAGGAGAAGATCCCCAGAAAACGGACCCGCTCGATGAGCGGGACCGTCTTGTCCATCGCCTCTTGCAACACCCGTTCATTGAATGAGAGCCAACTCAGCTCCTTCTCTTCATACTGCTTGTCGGTGCTCATGTGATGCCTCTGTGGTCAGGTCGCGTCTGCGCGGCAGTTATGGCGTGGAAATATGACAGATTGATGACCATCCGCTCAGTCGATGAAGGCCTGGTCGATGTCGACCACCAGATCGTCGGAGAGGGACTCCAGCGCACTGATGAGATCCCCCAGTTCGAGCCGGGGCGGCAGCGCCACCAGGGCGTGGGCGTAGAAGAGCGGGGCGCCGGAATGGGGGGCGGGCTCGCAGCCGGTGGTGAGGTCGGCCACGTTGACGTTGAGCTGGCGCAAGATGCTGGCCACCTCGTGGACGATGCCGGCCCGGTCGTTGCCGGTGACGCTGACCATCACCTGCCGCTCCGGCTCCTGGCTGAGCTGGCCTTCGGCGAAGCTGACGGTGAGGCCGGGCAGCATCGCCAGCGCCTCGCACAGGCTGCGGTAGTGCTCGTCAGGCACGCTCACGTGCAGGATGCCGGCAAACTGTCCCGCCAGCTCGCTCATGGAGCTGGCCAGCCAGTTGCCCTGCTGGTGGCTGATGACGTCCGCCAGACTCTCGACGATACCGGGCTTGTCTGCGCCGATCACGGTCACGACCAATTGCTTTTGCATCCTGCTCTCCTTGGAATTGGGTTTCTCCAGCATTGTGCCTGCTGTCACAGGCCATATGAAGCCCCGCCGGCAGCAAAAATGGCGAAAAAGCGCGGCGAAGAGGGGGCTGACGCCATTTCTGCACTGCCTGCGCCCGCAGCTGCGTGGTAGAGTGATGCCCCTGTTTTGTATTGTGAAACTAGCTGGCTCTGGTGAGCGGGATGTGCGCGTATGAATAGCCTTGTCGTATCGGGATTGGTGTTGTTGGTGCTGCTTCTGCTGGCGATCTTCTGGAGCAGGGGCAAGAAGGGCAAGGCGCTGCCCTATGAGCTGCAGGAGACCCTGTTCAGCCCGGCGGAGCGCTCCTTCCTCGGTGTGCTGGATCTGGCGGTGGGCGACCAGGCTCGGGTCTTTGCCAAGGTGCGGGTGGCCGATGTGCTGACGCCGGAGGCGGGGATGGGCAAGAGCAAGTGGCAGCAGGCTTTCAACAAGATCAGCGCCAAGCACGTGGACTATCTGCTCTGCCACCCCTCGGATCTCTCCTTCATCTGCGCCATCGAGCTCGATGACAGCTCCCACCGCCATCAGAAGCGCAAGGCGCGGGATAGCTTCCTCAAGGCCGCCTTTGACAGTGCCGGTCTGCCGCTGCTGCAGATCCCGGCTAGCAGCCACTATCAGGTCGAGGAGCTGCGCGAACAGATCCTGCCGCTGCTGAACCGCAGCACGGATCTGCCGCAAGAGGATCTGCTGCCGGGCGAGCGCCGCGAACCCACCTTCAGCCCTCTGCAGCTGGACAGGGTCGAGGTGGAAGAGCCCCACCATGGTGGCCGAGCCCCGGCTGTGGCCCCCATCAAGGCCATCGTATCGCCACGCAGTGCGCCGCTGCCGGCGGCCGACGCCGAGCTGGTGGACAATCTGTTTGCCGAGGTGGAAGAGGACGAAGACGAGGCTCCCCATCAAGTGCCGCACTGCCCCCGTTGCGATGCGCCGTTGGTGGAGCGGGAAGCCAAGAAGGGACCCCATGCCGGCCGCCTGTTCCTGGCCTGCAGCCGCTTCCCCGAGTGCCGTTACGCCGCGCCCCACACTCACGCCCGCCATTGACCATCCTGCCTGCTTGCGGCCCGCTACGGGCCGCAAGCAGGCGCTCTCGCTCCTGTTCCTCTCATCCTCTTGTTTGCCTGCGGCCTGCCCGCGTTACCCAAAAAAAGAGTCGACAAAATTTATCTTGTGGCGCCGTTGGGTCGATAAACTTAGGTGAAATGCGACAAATTTTGACAATGCGTCGGAATTTTGGCACTTTGTGCATCCTGCATAAAGTGCGTGGCTTGACCACATAAGCACAATAAAACAATAAGTTACGTCGAGAATAGAGGGATGGATATGATGGCAATGGGAGTGTTGATTGTTGACGCCGATGCGCAGCGGCGCCAACAGTTGGGGACAGTTCTCTCGTTCATGGGGATCCCCTGGCAGGAGGTTGCCGAGGGTGATCTGGAGGTTGCCATCGAGTCATCCGGCCCGCTGCAGGGGGTACTGACCGGTGCCCTCAATGGCCGGCCGCTGGGCGAGCTGCTGACCGGTTTTCCCCGGGTACCCTTCCTGTCGCTGGTGGAAGCCGACTTCCCCAACAGCAACTTTATCGGGGTGGCCGAGTCCCCCTTCACCTACGAATCCCTGACCCGCCATCTGCACTTTTGCCAGGCCTTCGTCTCCCTCCACCCCCGTCAGCAGACCCATGACAAGGGGCAGGCGCTGCTGCGCCTGCTGGTGGGCAAGGGCAAGGGGATCCAGGAGGTGCGCCGGCTCATCAGCCAGGTGGCCGAGACCGATGCCAATGTGTTGATCCTCGGCGAATCGGGTACCGGCAAGGAGGTGGTGGCGCGCGCCATCCATGAACTATCGGCCCGAAGCGCGGGCCCCTTCGTGCCCATCAACTGCGGCGCCATCCCGGCCGAGCTGCTCGAGAGCGAGCTGTTCGGCCACGAGAAGGGGGCCTTCACCGGCGCCATCGCCGCCCGGCGCGGTCGCTTCGAACTGGCCCAGGGGGGCACCCTGTTTCTCGACGAGATCGGCGACATGCCGTTGCCGATGCAGGTCAAGCTGCTGCGGGTGCTGCAGGAGCGGATGTTTGATCGGGTCGGCGGTGGCAAGCCGATTCAGGCGGACGTGCGCATCATCGCGGCCACTCACCGGGATCTGGAGGCGATGATCCGCACCCAGGTCTTCCGTGAAGATCTCTACTATCGCCTCAACGTCTTCCCCATCGAAACCCCGCCGCTGCGGGATCGGGCCGACGACATCCCGCTGCTGCTGCAGGAGCTGCTCAATCGCCACGCCGAGCTGCACCAGGGGATGATCCGCCTGACCCAGCGCGCCATGGAGTCCCTGATGCAGTATCCTTGGCCTGGCAACGTGCGCGAGCTCTCCAACCTGCTGGAGCGGCTGCTCATCCTCTACCCGCAGCAGATCGTCGATGTGGCCGACCTGCCGAGCCGCTATCGGCTGCTGCCGTGCGAGCCGCGGGACGAGCGGCTGACCGAGATGGACGAGCGCGATGCACTGGCCGCCGTGTTCCAGGATCCACCCGAGCTGGATCTGCCCGCCAGCCACGCCCGCGCCATGCAACTGCCGGAGGAGGGGGTCAACCTCAAGGAGATGCTGGCCGACCTGGAAGTGGAGCTGATCCGCCAGGCGCTGGAGTCCCAGGATGGGGTGGTGGCCCGAGCCGCCGACCTGCTCGGCATGCGCCGTACAACCCTGGTGGAGAAGATGAAAAAATACGGGATGAGCAAGGAAGCATAAGGGTCAAAGCCTTGACGCCTGGCTTCAAGGCTTTGATTTTATATATAAAATTTAGTGGCATGGAAATTGAATAAGCTGACTCAGTCGCCAGTTTGAGGTCAGCTTTATGACAGCCCAGCCGCAGGAAAACCCGCTCCAGTCTCACGAGGTGAGCCAGCTTTACGCCATCTTCACGGCGCTGCCCACCGGTGTCTTGCTGCTCGACGGTGAGGGCCGGATCACCCGGGCCAACCCGGCCGCCAAGGCGCTGCTGGGGGAGCCGCTGGAAGGGCAGGCCTGGCGCCAGATCATCGACCGCTGCTTTCAGCCCCGCGAGGATGACGGCCACGAGATCTCCCTGCGCGATGGGCGCCGGGTTCAGCTCTCGACTCAGCCGCTGCCGGATCAGCCGGGCCAGCTGGTGTTCATCAACGATCTGACCGAAACCCGCCAGCTGCAAGACCGCATCAACCACATGAAGCGGTTGTCGGCCCTTGGCAACATGGCCGCCTCGCTGGCCCACCAGATCCGCACGCCGCTCTCCGCCGCCATGCTCTATGCCGCCAACCTGGCCAACCGCACCCTCAAACCCGAATCCCGCAGCCAGTTCCAGCAAAAGCTGATGGCACGCCTGCAGGATCTCGAGAAGCAGATCAACGACATCCTGTTGTTTGCCCGCAACGGCGACAACCAGGTGGTGACCCCCACCTCGGTACAGGGACTGCTGGCAGAGGTGCAGGCAGGGGCCGAAGCCTTCTGTGCCCAGCAGGGCTGCGAGCTGCACATGGAGGCGCCGGAGCCTGATCTCTGCCTGCTGGCCAACAACAGTGCGCTGGCGGGGGCCGTCAACAACCTCATCGCCAACGCCCAGCAGGCGGGGGCAACCTCCTTGCTGGTGAGCGCAGTGCGCAGCGGCGCCCGGGTGGAGCTGCGCATCCTCGACAACGGCAAGGGGATGCCTGCTCACTTGCTCAGCCAGATCTTCGAACCCTTTTTTACCACCCGCTCTCAGGGCACAGGCCTTGGGCTGGCGGTGGTGCAATCCGTCGTCCGTGCCCATCAGGGGGAGGTCAGCGTGGCCTCAGTCCCCGGCGAGGGCACCTGTTTTACCCTGTCGTTCCCCCTGCATCAGCAGGCGGTGCAGTTAGGAGGTGTCGCATGAGACATGTTGGGCGTCAGCGCCATCCGGCAGGGATCAATATCAATGCGGCCAGGCTGGCTGTGGTGGGAGGTGTAGCATGACTCAGGCCCGGATCCTGGTAGTGGAAGATGACAATGGCCTGCGCGAAGCGCTGATGGATACCCTGTTGCTCGGTGGCTATGAGTGCCGCGAGGTGGACAGCGGTGAGCGGGCCCTGCTGGCCCTGTCGCGCCAGAGTTTCGACATGGTGATCTCGGATATCCAGATGGGGGGAATGGACGGCCTGACCCTGCTGGCCACCATTCGTCAGCAATATCCCCAGGTGCCGGTGCTGTTGATGACCGCCTACGCCAATATTGACGGCGCGGTGCGGGCCATGCGCGAAGGGGCCATCGATTACCTGGCCAAGCCCTTCTCCCCCGAGGTGCTGCTCAATCAGGTCAGCCGCTATGTGCCGGCCCAGAAGGTGGAGAAACGGGCCGTGGTCTACGGCGATCCCAAGACTGCCGAGCTGTTCCAGCTGGCGACCCGGGTGGCCAGAAGCGAGGCCACCGTGATGGTGACCGGTCCGAGCGGGACCGGCAAAGAGGTGCTGGCCCGCTACATCCACGACAACTCCAGCCGCGCCGAACAGACGTTCGTCGCCATCAACTGCGCCGCCATTCCGGAAAACATGCTGGAGGCCACCCTGTTCGGCTACGAGAAGGGGGCCTTTACCGGCGCGGTGCAGGGCTGCCCCGGCAAGTTCGAACAGGCCCAGGGGGGGACCCTGCTGCTCGACGAGATCACCGAGATGGATCTGGGGTTGCAGGCCAAGCTGCTGCGGGTGCTGCAGGAGAAAGAGGTGGAGCGGCTCGGCAGCCGCAAGCTGATCCCGCTCGACGTGCGGGTCATCGCCACCAGCAACCGGGATCTGAAAAAAGCGGTGCAAGACGGCCTGTTTCGCGAGGATCTCTACTATCGCCTCAATGTCTTCCCGCTGCGCTGGACGGCGCTGTGGGAGCGTCCCGGCGACATACTGCCGCTGGCGGAGCACCTGCTGGCGCTGCATGCCGGTCAGCAGGGACTGCCGACGCCGCAACTGACCGAGGCGGCCCGCGAACGGCTGCTGGCTCACCCCTGGCCCGGCAACGTGCGCGAGCTCGACAACGTGGTGCAGCGCGCCCTCATTCTGAGCCCGGATGGCCTCATCGGTTGCGAGCACCTCATTCTGGAAGAGGTGGAGGAAGAGGAGATCCGCCTGGTCGGCAACGAGCGCAGCTGCGGCAGCGAACACCTGGGCAGCGAGCTCAAGCAGCAGGAGCACCAGATCATTCTCGACACCCTGCAGGATTGCAACGGCAGCCGCAAGGCGGTGGCCGACCGGCTCGGCATCAGCCCGCGCACCCTGCGCTACAAGCTGGCCCAGATGCGCGAGGCGGGGATCGACCTGCCAGCCTGAGGCCATTCCGGGCCCGACCATTGGCCGCAGTGCGGGAGGCATCATGGTCTTGCCGGCCCGCCTCGATTATCATGGGGCCTCGGCGTTATGAGCCCGATTCCTGTCTGTATCGCAGCACAGGGGTCGGCGCCTTTATAAGGTACCCCTATGATCTCTCATCGAAAACTGGAAAGCGTACTCAACCATCTGCTCGAACCCCACGCCATCAAGGATTACTGCCCCAATGGCCTGCAGGTGGAGGGGCGTGAGCGCATTCGCAAGGTGGTGACCGGCGTGACCGCCAGCCAGGCTCTGATCGACGCGGCCGTGGCTGCCGATGCTGACGCCATCCTGGTCCATCACGGCTATTTCTGGAGCGGCGAGCCGGCCCAGATCACCGGCATGAAACAGCGCCGCATCAAGAGCCTGCTGACCCACGACATCAACCTGTTTGCCTATCACCTGCCGCTGGACGTGCACCCCGAGGTGGGTAACAACGCCCAGCTGGCCCAGTTGCTGGGCATCAAGGTGCGCCGCGGCCTCGAGCCCTGGAACAGCAAGAGCGTCGCCATGGTGGGCAAGCTGGAAGAGCCCATGAGCGGCGCCGATTTTGCCAAGCTGATTGCCGAGCGCCTTGGCCGTGAACCGCTCCATTGCGGCGACAGCGGCCCCGAGCTCATTCGCTCGGTGGCCTGGTGCACCGGTGGCGGCCAGAGCTACATCAATCTGGCGGCGGAGCAGGGCATCGATGCCTTCATCTCTGGCGAAGCCTCCGAGCAGACCATCCACACCGCCCGCGAGATGGGCATGCACTTCTACGCTGCCGGTCACCACGCCACCGAGCGTTACGGCGTCAAGGCGCTGGGGGAGTGGCTGGCGACGGTGCATGGGCTGGATGTCACCTTTATCGATATCGACAATCCGGTCTAGGTTCGATTAGCCGCGTAGCGGGGTAATCGGACCTGACAGCAGCAAGTGTGCTGGTAGATAGAAATGACAAGGGAGGCCTGAGCCTCCCTTGTTCTATTTTGCATGCTGCGGTTAACCGTTACTCGCTGGCATAACCCGCGGGACCGAGCAGGGCGCCGTCGAGCAGGGCGGCCCCCTCCAGCATCTGCAGCCTGCCTTCACAGAACCACTGCACCACCAGCGGGTAGATGCTGTGCTCCTGCACCTGCACCCGGGCCGCCACCTCTTCGGCCGTGTCCCCTTCGAAGATGGGAACGCGGGCCTGCAGGATCACCGGGCCGCCGTCGAGCTCTTCGGTGACGAAGTGGACGCTGGCGCCGTGTTCGTCGTCACCGGCGTCGATGGCGCGTTGGTGGGTGTGCAGCCCCTGGTACTTGGGCAGCAGGGAGGGGTGGATGTTGACCATCCGACCGGCAAAGTGCCGCACCAGGTCGGCACTCAGGATCCGCATAAAGCCGGCCAGCACCACCAGGTCGGGCTGATAGTCGTTCATCAGCGCCAGCAGGGCGGCGTCATACTCCTCCCGACTAGCAAACTGCTGCTGGGCCAGGATGGCGGTGGCCACCCCCGCCTCTTTGGCGCGCACCAGCCCGTAGGCATCGGCCTTGTTGCTGATGACGCCGACCACCTGACCGGCAATCTTGCCGTCGGCGCAACTGTCGAGAATGGTCTGCAGGTTGCTGCCGTTGCCGGAGATAAGGACCAGGATCCGCATCATTGGATGATGACCTGCTCCTCGCCATCGGCCGCCTTGGCGATGTGGCCGATATGCCAGGCGTTCTCGCCTTCCGCCTTGAGCAGGGTCAGCGCTTTTTCAAGCTGATCCGCCGGCAGGGCGATGATCATGCCGACGCCGCAGTTGAAGGTGCGGTACATCTCGTGGCGGGTGACGTTGCCAGCTTCTTGCAGCCAGCTGAACACCGCCGGCCACTGCCAGCTCTGCTCGTCGATCACCGCTTGGGTGTTGGCGGGCAGCACGCGCGGGATGTTTTCCCAGAAGCCGCCACCGGTGATGTGGGAGAGGGCGTGGATCTCGCACTCCTTGATGAGCTTGAGCACGGGTTTCACATAGATGCGGGTCGGCTCCAGCAGGGCATTGGCCAGGGTGGTATCACCCAGTGGCTGCTGCACGTCGGCCTTGGAGACTTCCAGGATCTTGCGAATGAGGGAGAAGCCGTTGGAGTGGGGGCCGCTGGCGGCCAGGGCGATCAGGGCATCCCCTTCGCCGACCTTGCTGCCGTCGATGATCTCGCTCTTCTCCACCACACCGACGCAGAAACCGGCGATGTCGTAGTCTTCCCCTTCATACATGCCCGGCATCTCGGCGGTTTCGCCGCCTACCAGGGCGCAGCCGGACTGCTCGCAGCCGGCACCGATGCCGGTGACCACGGCCGCGGCGGTGTCCACGTCCAGCTTGCCGGTGGCATAGTAATCGAGGAAGAAGAGGGGCTCGGCGCCCTGCACGATCAGGTCATTGACGCACATGGCCACCAGATCGATGCCCACGGTGTCGTGCTTCTTCAGGTTGATGGCGAGGCGCAGCTTGGTGCCCACCCCGTCGGTGCCGGAGACCAGCACCGGCTCCTTGTAGCCCGCAGGGATTTGACACAAGGCCCCAAAGCCGCCAAGACCACCAAGGACTTCAGGACGACGAGTGCGCTTTGACACGCCCTTGATACGTTCAACCAGTGCATTGCCGGCATCGATATCCACGCCAGCATCCTTGTAGCTCAGTGAGGTTTTGTCAGTCACGCGTATTCCCCGTCATATAAAGAAGTGGAGGGTAAAATTCGGGGCGTATTCTAACAGTGGCGGTGAAAAACCAGAAAAGAAATCGTTTGCGCGTTTTTGCGCGGAAATGCTCTACAAGCGGCGGCTTTTGTTGTATGATTCCGCGATTTTTTTGCGGCAGTTAGAGGAGATAATAATGAAAGTCGTTGAAGTCAAACACCCCCTGGTCAAGCACAAGATCGGTCTGATGCGTGAAGGCGATATCAGCACCAAGCGTTTCCGTGAACTGGCCAAGGAAGTGGGCAGTTTGTTGACCTACGAAGCGACCTCTGACTTCGAAACCGAGAAGGTTACCATCGATGGCTGGAACGGGCCAGTGGAAGTTGACCAGATCAAGGGCAAGAAGGTCACCGTGGTGCCCATCCTGCGTGCCGGTCTGGGCATGATGGACGGCGTGCTGGAGCACATGCCGAGCGCCCGCGTCAGCGTGGTCGGTATCTACCGCGACGAAGAGACCCTGCAGCCGGTTCCCTACTTCGAGAAGATTGTCAGCAACATCGAAGAACGTCTGGCGCTGGTCATCGACCCCATGCTGGCCACCGGCGGCTCCATGATCGCCACCATCGACCTGCTCAAGAAGAAGGGCTGCCAGTCCATCAAGGTGCTGGTGCTGGTTGCCGCGCCGGAAGGCATCAAGGCGCTGGAAGCCGCTCACCCGGACGTGGAGCTGTTCTGCGCCTCCATCGACCAGGGCCTGAACGAGAAGGGCTACATTGTCCCGGGTCTGGGCGACGCCGGCGACAAGATCTTCGGCACCAAGTAAGCCTCGCTCGCCTCATCGCGTGCCTGCAGGCGCGCAAATGGAGCCGGCACCTCGCCGGCTCCGCTGTTTCTCCCGCCCCTGGCTTGCTGCCATGCGCGCCTTGCCGCTACCATAAGCACCATCTCCCATTTCGAGACTTTTCTCATGCTCAAACGTGTTGTGACCGCCCTCTGCTGCGGCTTGTCATTCATGGTGTCGGCCGCTCAGGTGACCGATCTCTATCAGGGCAAGGCCCCCACCAGCGGCGACATGGCGGCAGCCCAGTCCCAGGCTCTGGGCGAGGTGCTGATCAAGGTGACCGGCAAGCGCGACATCCTGACCCAGCCGGCGGTGGTCAAGGCGCTGGCGGCCCCCGGTGCGTTCGTGCAGCACTACGGTTATCAGGACGTGGGGCCGGTGAAGTTTCTCAAGGCCGATTTCGACGTGACCAAGGTCAATGCCCTGGTGGCCGAGAGCAAGTTCGCCCTGCTGGGCCCGGCCCGGCCGCAAGTGGCCATCTGGCTGGTGATCAATGAAGGGGAGCGGCGCATTCTGCCGGATCAGTCCAGCGATGGCTGGGCCGTCGCCCTGCGTACCCAGGCCCAGGCGATGGGGCTGCCGGTCAGCATTCCGCTGATGGACTTGGACGACAACATGGCGGTCAATGCCACCGACGTCTGGGGCCGTTTCGCCGATCCCATCCTCAAGGCGAGCCAGCGTTACGGTGCCGAGATGGTGGTGCTGGGCAAGCTCACCCCTGAAGGTGACAAGTGGAGCATCGACTGGGGTCTCTACGGGCCCAAGGCCGGCGGTGAGCTGAGCGAACTGACCAGAGGCGAGGGTTCTGGCACCCAGGCCGAGGTGGCGCAGACGTTCGCCGATGCCCTGGCAGGCTGGCTGGTGCAGAACTACGGGGCGCGCATCTCCGGTGTTGCCTCCAGCCAGACACTGGTGGTGGAGGGGTTGTCAGGCATCGACGGCATGATCACGGTGCAGAAAATGCTGCAGGGGATGGCCAGCGTCACCAAGGTGGAGATTGGCAAACTGGAGGGGGACAAGGTGACCTTCAACCTGAGCCTGCAGGGGGACAAGGCCGAGCTCATCCGCGGGCTGCAGCTGGAGAGCCGGTTGCGCCAGCTGGCGGATACCCCAGAGGGGCTGAGCTACCAGTGGTCGCAGCCCTGATCCTGGCCGAGGATCCTGACCGTTCGGCTGTGAGGCATGGGCGCTCTCCTGCCAGGGCTTGAGCGCGCCGGCCAAGGAGTAGCCGTTCCCGTTAGCAATGGTCGCAGCCTGGATCCTTTATGAGGATCCACACCGCCCGGCATCGTCCGGGCGGTTCTCTATCCGCCTTCGCGATGATACACTTGCCCGCAAATGTCACAGTCAAAGCCCAACGAGTGAAGCAACCGGCCCAACTGTCTTTAGCCGTACAACTACCGGATGATGAAACCTTCGTCAGTTTTTATCCCGGCAACAATGCTCATCTGATCACCGCCCTCAAGAATGCGGCCATTGGTCAGGGTTCGCCTTTCCTCTATTTCTGGGGGGCCAAGGGATCGGGCCGCTCCCATCTGCTGCACGCCACCTGTGCCGAGGTCAATGCCCGCGACGCCGCAGCCGCTTATCTCTCCCTCGATCAGTTCGAACAGCTGGATCCCAGCATGCTCGATGCCCTCGAAAGCCTGCCGCTGGTCTGCCTCGACAGCCTGGAGGCTATCGCTGGCAATGCCCTGTGGGAGCGCGCCCTGTTCGACTTTTACAATCGTTGGAAGGAGAAGGGCGAGGGGACCCTGGTGGTGACCGGTTGCAGCGCGCCGCGCAAACTGGGGCTGCAGCTGCCGGATCTCGCCTCCCGTCTCGATTGGGGGGTGAGCTTCCACCTCGACGAGCTGGACGATGAGGGCAAGCTCAGTGCCCTGCAGCTGCGTGCCGAGCTGCGGGGCTTCAAACTGCCCATCGACGTGGGCCGCTTCCTGCTCAACCGTCTCTCGCGCGATATGCGTACCCTGCTCACCACCCTCAATCAGCTCGACAACGCCTCTTTTCGTGCCAAGCGCAAGCTGACCATCCCCTTTGTTAAAGAGATCCTCGAGCTCTGAGTCCTTCGGGTGTGCTTGAGCGTGAGCGACGCCTAAGCAATGAATAAAAAGAAAAGAAACCCCGGCCAGTGGCCGGGGTTTTGCTATCTCAAGGACTCTCTCAAAGAGTTCTGCCTAATCAGTGGAACTGATCTTCTTCAGTCGAGCCAGTCAGCGCGGTCACCGAGGATTGGCCGCCCTGGATGACGGTGGTCACCTTGTCGAAGTAACCGGTGCCCACCTCCTGCTGGTGCGCCACGAAGGTGTAGCCCCGCTCGGCGGCGGCGAACTCGGGTTGCTGCACCATCTCGACATAGTGCTTCATCCCTTCGCCACGGGCGTACTGGTAGGCCAGCTCGTACATGTGGAACCACATGTTGTGGATCCCTGCCAGGGTGATGAACTGGTACTTGTAACCCATGTCGGACAGCTCCTGCTGGAAGCGGGCGATGGTGGCATCGTCCAGGTTCTTCTTCCAGTTGAAGCTCGGGGAGCAGTTGTAGGCCAGGATGCGATCCGGGAACTGGGCCTTGATCGCTTCGGCAAACTTGCGCGCCTCGTCCAGATCCGGCTTGGCGGTTTCGCACCACACCATGTCGGCGTAGGGGGCGTAGGCCAGACCGCGGGCGATGGCCTGATCGATGCCGGCACGCACCTTGTAGAAGCCTTCGGCGGTGCGCTCACCAGTCAGGAAGTCCGCATCGTAAGGATCCGCATCCGTGGTCAGCAGGTCTGCCGCGTTGGCGTCGGTACGGGCGATCACCAGGGTGCTGGTGCCGCACACGTCGGCCGCCAGACGAGCCGCGACGAGCTTCTGCACCGCTTCCTGGGTCGGAACCAGCACCTTGCCGCCCATATGGCCGCATTTTTTCACCGAGGCCAGCTGATCTTCGAAGTGCACGCCGGCGGCACCTGCCTCGATCATCCCCTTCATCAGTTCGAAGGCGTTCAGCACGCCGCCGAAGCCGGCTTCCGCATCCGCGACGATGGGCAGGAAGTAGTCGATGAAACCCTCGTCTTGCGGTCCGACCTTGTTGGCCCACTGGATCTGGTCGGCACGGGCGAAGGAGTTGTTGATGCGCTCCACCACCGACGGCACCGAGTTGGCCGGATAGAGGGACTGATCCGGATACATGGTGGAGGAGAGGTTGTTGTCTGCCGCTACCTGCCAGCCGGAGAGGTAAATTGCCTCGATCCCCGCCTTGGCCTGTTGCACCGCCTGGCCGCCGGTCAGGGCGCCGAGACAGTTGACGTAGCCCTTCTTGGCGCCGCCGTGGATCAGCTCCCACAGCTTGTCGGCGCCACGTTGGGCCAGGGTGTGCTGCGGCTGCAGGCTGCCGCGCAGGTTGACCACGTCCTCGGCGCTGTAGCCACGCTTGATCCCTTTCCAGCGGGGGTTCTGTGCCCAGTCTTTCTCGATAGCCTGGATCTGTTGCTCACGGGTCAGTGCCATATCAGTTCCCTCTTTCATTGATTTCACGTTTCCATTGACTTGTTATTGGCGAGCTCCTTGCGGAGCCCGTGATTCAGAGCCGCTCGTAACCGGGCAGCGTCAGAAAATCGATCAGGGTATCGGCGCAGGTGATCTCTTCCATCAGGGCGCTCGCCTCGGCGAAACGACCCGACTGCCAGCGGGCTTCGCCCACCTCGCGTTTGACCACCTCCTGCTCCTCGGCCAGCATCTGGCGGAACAGATCCTTGGTCACCACCTGGCCGTTGGAGAGGCTCTTGCCGTGGCGGATCCATTGCCAGATGGAGGTGCGGGAGATCTCGGCGGTAGCCGCATCTTCCATCAGACCGTAGATAGGCACGCAGCCGTTGCCATTGATCCAGGCCTCCAGGTATTGCAGAGCGACCCGGATGTTGGTGCGCATGCCTGCCTCGGTGCGCTCGCCCTCGCAGGGTGCCAGCAGGTCGGCGGCTGTGATGGGGGCATCCTGCTCGCGCAGCACGCCGATCTGGTTCTTGGCGCCGGCCGGGATGGTGGCGTTGAACACGGCCATGGCGGTGTCGGCCAGGCCCGGGTGGGCCACCCAGGTACCATCGTGGCCGTTGTCGGCTTCACGCTGTTTGTCGGCATGTACCTTGGCGAAGACCTGCTCGTTGACGGCGGCATCCTTGGCCGGAATGAAGGCGGCCATGCCCCCCATCGCCAGCGCGCCGCGCTTGTGACAGGTCTTGATCAGCAGCCGCGAGTAGGCGGAGAGGAACGGCTTGTCCATGGTCACCACCTGGCGGTCCGGCAGGACGCGATCCGGGTGATTCTTCAGGGTCTTGATATAGCTGAAGATGTAGTCCCAGCGGCCGCAGTTGAGGGCCACGATGTGATCCTTCATCTGATAGAGCAGCTCATCCATCTCGAACACCGCTGGCAGGGTTTCGATCAGCACGGTGGCCTTGATGGTGCCGCGGGGCAGGCCGAACTTGTCTTCGGTCCAGGCGAACACCTCGCTCCACCAGCGCCCTTCCAGGTGGCTCTGCAGCTTGGGTACGTAGAAGTAGGGGCCGGATCCCTTGGCCAGCAGCGCCTTGTGGTTGTGCAGGAAGTAGAGGGCGAAGTCGAACAAGCCGCCGGGAATGGGGGCTCCATCAAAGGTGACGTGTTTTTCCGGCAGGTGCAGACCGCGTACCCGGCAGATGAGCACCGCAGGATCGGCATTGAGGGTATAGGATTTCCCCTCCGGGCTCTGGTAGGCAATGGTGCCATTGACCGCATCGCGCAGGTTGATCTGCCCCTCGATCACTTTGTTCCAGGCGGGGGCCAGTGAATCTTCGAAGTCCGCCATGAACACCTTGACGTTGGCGTTGAGGGCGTTGATCACCATCTTGCGCTCGACCGGGCCGGTGATCTCCACACGGCGATCCTGCAGGTCGGCGGGAATGCCGCGCACCGTCCAGTCGCCGGCGCGGATGTGGGCGGTCTCAGGCAGGAAGTCCGGCAGCTCGCCGCCATCGATACGGGCCTGGCGTGCCACACGTTGTTTCAACAATTCGTCCCGTTGGGGAGCAAAGCGTTCCACCAGTTCGGATACCAGGGCCACCGCGTCCGGCGTCAGAATTTGCGCGTAATCGGGATGCATTTCGCCCTGGATGCGCAGACGGGCGCTACAGTGGGTCTGGGCCGGTGCCGACATAGTGTTCACTCCTTTGAGAATTACATTTTGAACTAATTAACTACGACTAAAGTCGATCCCTGTTTTTTCAATCTTCCCGTAACAACGGGGTAACACGATTCATAAGGTGCGAAATATTGCTCTATTCGTCAACAGCTTTTTTAAAACACCTGTTTTGGTCATGATGTTAACTATATGTTTTAAATGAGTTTGTTTGATTAGCGCAAAAACTCTATGCAGATGGTTATGCTCTTGTTTTCCACCCCTTTGCGGCGGCCCCATATCGGGGGGAGAACAGTCGATGGGATGTAACTTATTACGTAATAAAATTACAAATGCAAAAACAAATCCCGACCTCACTCCAAGCTTTCAAAAAACGTCCGTATGAAATGCGTTTGAGCAACCCAGCAAGCGCTTGGTGCCTTCTGGCATTGGCTGGAGAACGGTTGTTTAAAACTTAAGTCGCTCAATGGGACCAAATGGGGTCCGGTGGCAGCCGAGTGAGAAAGTGATGGGCAATAACGTAGGTTTGTATCACCTCAGGGGATGGCGTGTGCAGGTGAGGGGAGGAACGCTGGTAGCAGATATGACTGCCGCTATTTCGTTACGCAGGATATTGTTGTTATTTGTATCAGCGGGCCATCCTGGCCCTCAAAGGAGGTATCAAGGGGAGATGATCCCGAGTGTCACGACCCTGATCTCCCGTGACAGGAAGGGTTGACGCCAGGGTTGACGGTTCAGTAGTCATCGTCCGGCGCCGCCAGATCGACGATGTCGAGCCGTACGACGGGGCCATGCTCGGCCACATACTGGTTGGCTCCGGTTTCGGTGGCCGGCTGGGGCAGGGGAGAGTGTTCGGGTTGTGTTTCAACTGCTTGCGTCATGGGTGCTTGCCTCACTGGATTGCAAGCCGGTTGGTGACTCCATCACCCGGGTTTCCACCTCCCTGTACGAAATGCCGGCGGAAAAGTCGCGTATCCTAGCGATACTCTCGAAAGGTTTCAAGCGGTTCTGAATAAAATCCGTACCGCAACTGACTGGTGACTCTTTGAAGGAGAGGGCGTGACACGAGAGGCTAACGGAGAGCGGCGGGTGAAGATCGGGATGACGGGCAAAAAAATAGCCCAGTCGCTGGACTGGGCTATTTTCGGGGAATGATGGTCGGCGTGAGAGGATTTGAACCTCCGACCCCTGACACCCCATGACAGTGCGCTACCTGGCTGCGCTACACGCCGACAAGGTCAGTCTGTGCTGACGGGGAGGAAGTCTAATGTTCCGCACCTTTGGACGCAACTCCTTTTTTATCATAGAGATGCTGACTGCTTCTTTATTGCTCAGCACAGATGGAACTTGGGGGCGCCAGCGGGATTTGGCATAATCGCCGCCCCGCCGTTGGCATGGATGGCGGGACTCCTGCCATAGAGAGCGGTGGCAAGGGGCCGTGATACCGTCTTTCGCCGACAGCATGATCTGTCGTCATCAACCAGTCAGAGAGGAGCAGGGCGTGAAACCATCGGACGTTGCAGCACAGGCGAGCCAGCACGAGCAGGACGAACGCTGGATGCGCCATGCCATGGCGCTGGCCGCCAGGGCCGAGGGGATCGGCGAGATCCCGGTGGGCGCCGTGCTGGTGCTGGGGGAGGAGATCGTCGCAGAGGGCTGGAACCGTTCCATCAGCGAGCACGATGCCTGCGCCCATGCCGAGGTGATGGCGCTCCGGGCTGCCGGCGAGCGGCTGCAAAATTACCGTCTGCTCGACACCACCCTCTATGTGACCCTGGAGCCCTGCTGCATGTGTGCCGGTGCCCTGATCCACAGCCGGGTCAAGCGGGTGGTCTATGGCGCGCGGGACTTGAAGACCGGGGCAGCCGGCTCAGTGTTCGAGATCCTGCAGGACCCGCGTCACAATCACAGGGTCGAGCTGACCGGCGGCGTGCTGGCAGAGGCCTGCTCGGCCCAGCTGTCGGATTTCTTCAGGCGTCGCCGCGCCGAGAAAAAGGCCGCCAGATTGGCACTGCAACAAACCCCGGCCGCCGACGATTGAGGCGCATCAGCGCAAGCGGTGCGCTCCCGCGGCGCTTGCGCTACATTTTTAACTTTATAAAACAGTTGGTTGTCATCTTCTCCATGGCATCTTTGATGCCGCTTTCTTGCCTGCAAATAAGCCCGGTTCACGGGACCTTCATGTAACAAAACTGTCATGCAACCGCCATATAATGCCGCCAAGCCTAGCTCACATTGAGGTTTTGCATGTCATCGGAATCGTTGCACCTGGTTATGGCGGGGAGCAGAAAGCGCCGTATCAAGGATAAGTTGGCCAAGTACGGGGTGACCACGGGCGGAGCCCTGGTACTGGTCGCCCTGTTGCTTATTTTCTTCTATCTGCTCTATGTGGTGAAACCCATCTTCAATGGCGCCTCCATGGAGCCGACCGCATCGTTTACCCTGCCCATTCAGGGCAAGACCGCCTGGCTCGGAGTGGAGGAGCAGAACGAGATCGGCTATCGCTTCAGCGACCAGGGCCAGGTCAACTTCTTTGCCGTCCAGAATGATGGCAAGGTCAAGGTGGGCCAGTCGCTCGGTCAGGCACAGGTAAAGGGTGACATCACCGCCGTCGCGCCACCGTCGCCGGGCCAGAAGCTGATGGCCTACGGTTTTGCCGACGGCAAGGCCCAGGTGGTGCAGCCCGCTTTCAAGGTCTCCTATCCCAACGACGTGCGGGTCATCGAACCCAGTCTGCAGTACCCCTTCGGCGAAGAGCCGGTCGTGGTGGACCCTGCGGGCAAGGCGCTGTCGCTGATGGTATTTGAAGCCACCAAGGACAAGATGGCCACCGCGGCCGTGACCGCCGATGGTCGCGGCGTCATGATGGTGATGAGCGGTGAGGAGAACTTCCTCTCCGGCGAAGTCGAGTGGAGCGCCCAGAACTACAGCATCCCCTCCCTGCCGCGCCACGTGGATCAGATGTTGCTGACCCCCAACCTGCGCATCCTGTTCGTGCGCGAGGGCAATCGCCTCTCGGTCTACGACATTCACAACCTGAACGACATCTCCCTGCGCAACGTGCTGGAGATCAATGCCCCCGATGCCAACGTGACCCGGGTCGAGCTGCTGTCTGGTGCCTCTTCCCTACTGGTGGGCAACGACAATGGCGTCATCTCCCAGTGGTTCGAAGTGGCCCGGGACGGCAAGCGCCAGTTCACCCAGATCCGCGACTTCAAGGGCGATGGCGCCGTGGCGCAGCTGACCCCCGAACATTTTCGCAAGGGCTTCATCAGTGCCGACAAGAGTGGCACCATCAGCTTCTTCCACGCCACCGGCGAAACCAAGTTGCTGAGTGAGAAGGTGGAGGGCGGTCCGCTGGCGGCGCTGGCCATCTCCCCCCGTCACAACGTGCTGCTGATGCAGCAGGGGGACGCCTTCAAGCTGTTTGCGGTGGAGAACGAGCACCCCGAGGTGACCTGGTCGGCGCTCTGGCAACAGGTGTGGTATGAAGGCTACCCCGAGCCCCAGTACGTGTGGCAGTCCACCTCCGCCAGCAACGACTTCGAGGCCAAGCTGAGCCTGGTGCCGCTGGTGTTCGGCACCCTCAAGGCCTCCTTCTATGCCATGGTGTTTGCAGTGCCGCTCGGCGTCGCCGGCGCCATCTACACCGCCTACTTCATGTCGGCGGGGCTGCGCAAATACGTCAAGCCGACGGTGGAGATCATGGCGGCCCTGCCGACCGTTATCCTCGGCTTCCTGGCGGGTCTGTGGCTCGCTCCCATCATCGAGGGGGCGCTGCCCGGCGTGGTGCTGCTGCTGATCCTGCTGCCGATGGGGATGCTGTTGACCGCCCTGGTGTGGAACTACCTGCCGGAGCGCGGCAAGGCCTGGTTGCCGGAGGGGTGGCACGCCATCCTGCTGATCCCGGTGCTGCTGCTGATTGGCTGGGGCGCTTTCGCGGTGAGCCCGCTCATCGAGAACGCCTTCATGCACGGTGACTCGCGCATCTGGCTGACTCACGACATGGGCATCAAGTTTGACCAGCGCAACTCCCTGGTGGTCGGCATCGCCATGGGCTTTGCGGTCATTCCCACCATCTTCTCCATCGCCGAAGACGCGGTATTCTCGGTTCCCAAGCACCTCACCCAGGGCTCCCTGGCCCTCGGTGCCACACCGTGGCAGACCCTGAGCCGGGTGGTGATCCTCACCGCCAGCCCGGGCATCTTCTCGGCGGTGATGATGGGCCTTGGCCGCGCCGTGGGCGAGACCATGATAGTGCTGATGGCCACCGGCAATACCCCCATCATGGACTTCTCCATGTTCCAGGGGCTGCGCACTCTGGCCGCCAACATCGCGGTGGAGATGCCGGAATCGGAAGTGGGCAGCTCTCACTATCGGGTACTGTTCCTCGCCGCCTTCGTGCTGTTCGTGTTCACCTTCTTGTTCAATACCCTGGCCGAGTTCATCCGTCAGCGGTTGCGTGAAAAATACAGCTCCCTGTGATGGGCTGCTCTGTAAGGATCGAGGAATCGACAATGGGTAAGTGGTTTAAATCGGGGGCCCCCTGGATCTGGATGACCGGCGGCGCCGTCAGCCTGAGTCTGGTAGCGGTACTGGGTCTGCTGCTGCTGATCGGCTGGCGTGGTCTGGTCTACTTCTGGCCCCACCCCATCTATGAGTGGCAATTGGAAGACGCCCAGGGCAACAAGAGCGTGCTGATCGGCGAAATCAACGACCGCGAGCTGGTGCCGGTCGAGCGGCTGCGGGCCGCCGGCCTGCCGCTGGCAGGGGAGGAGCGCGAGCTGCTGACCCGCTATCTGGTCAAGACCGGCAACCGCGAGTTCGTCGACCTGGACTTCCGCTGGGTGCTGGAGACCGACATCAAGTCCCAGAGCCTGCCGGCGGAGCTGGCCATGGTGGAGCGTGCCACCAACGGCAACTTCTACGGCTATATCGTCGCGGTGAAAGAGGATGGCCGCGAGCTCACTTCGGATCTGCATCCCGCCCTGCAGCGGGTGCTGGCGCGGGCCAACGGCCTCTCAAGCCAAGCCGACGATCTGCAAAAAGGGGACATCGGCAGCATCAACTATCAACTGGAGCGGCTGCGCCTCAAAGAGCGCAAGGCCGAGCTGGACGACAAGCTGACCGATCAGCTTAAAGCCGAGCTGGCGAGCGAGCGTCAGGCCCTCAACGATCGTTATCAGGTGCTGGAGAAGGAGCTCTTCTCTCTGCGTGCCCAGGCAGACAGAGACAGCATCACGGTCAAGGACATGCGTGGCGAACTGGTGACCATGCCCATGTCCAAGGTGCTGGACGTGGTGTGGCCCAACGACATGAGCCTGCCGGCCAAGGTGGGTTACTGGTTCCACCAGATCGGCAAGTTTGTCTCCGACGATCCGCGCGAGGCCAACACCGAGGGCGGGGTGTTCCCGGCCATCTTCGGCACCGTCTTCATGGTGTTCCTGATGGCGATCATCGTGACTCCGCTGGGGGTTATCGCAGCGGTCTACCTGCATGAATACGCGGGCAAGAACAGCCTGACCAAGATCATTCGCATCGCGGTGATCAACCTGGCGGGCGTGCCCTCCATCGTGTACGGCGTGTTCGGTCTGGGCTTCTTCGTCTACACCCTCGGTGGTTCGCTGGACCAGCTGTTCTATCCGGAAGCGCTGCCGAGCCCGACCTTCGGCTCCCCCGGCGTCATCTGGTCTGCGCTGACCCTGGCCATCCTGACCCTGCCGGTGGTGATCGTCTCCACCGAAGAGGGGCTGGCCCGGATCCCGAGCACCATCCGCCAGGGGTCCCTCGCGCTGGGGGCTACCCAGGCCGAGACCCTGTGGCGCATCGTGCTGCCCATGGCAAGCCCGGCCATCATGACCGGCCTCATCCTGGCCATCGCCCGCGCGGCCGGTGAAGTGGCGCCGCTGATGCTGGTGGGGGTGGTGAAACTGGCGCCGACCCTGCCGATGGACGGCAACTTCCCGTACCTGCACGTGGAGCGCAAGTTCATGCACCTGGGCTTCCACATCTATGACGTCGGCTTCCAGAGCCCCAACGTCGAGGCGGCGCGTCCCCTGGTCTACGCCACCTCCTTCCTGCTGGTGACGGTGATCGTCGGCCTCAACCTGACGGCCATCGGTATCCGCAACCACTTGCGTGAGAAATTCCGGTCGCTGGAGCATTGATAGGCCAGCCACTACAGAGACGGGCAGGGAACAGGGTTTCCTGCCAGCCAAGCGTTCCGGCCGCGGGCCCTGAAAGTGCCCGCCGCCATCGACAGATTTTGAGGTAACAGATGATCAACGTAACGACCGCAGCGACCCAGCATACCGCGACCGACCTGCTCAACCTGAGCCCGGAGCAGACCGCGCTGGAGGTGAAGGATCTCAACCTGTACTACGGCAACAAGCAGGCGTTGTTCAACGTCAACATGAAGATCCCCAAGGGCCAGGTCACCGCCTTTATCGGCCCCTCCGGCTGCGGCAAGTCCACCCTGCTGCGCTGCATCAACCGGATGAACGACCTGGTGGAGATCTGCCGCATCGAGGGCGAAATTCAGCTGCACGGCCACAACATCTACGACAAGAGCGTCGATGTCTCCGCTCTGCGCCGTCAGGTGGGCATGGTGTTCCAGCGCCCCAACCCCTTCCCCAAGTCCATCTACGAGAACGTGGTCTATGGCCTGCGCCTGCAGGGCATCAACGACAGACGCACCCTGGACGAGGCGGCCGAGCGCTCCCTGCGCGGCGCGGCCCTGTGGGACGAGGTGAAGGATCGCCTGCACGACAACGCCTTCGGCCTCTCCGGTGGTCAGCAGCAGCGTCTGGTGATTGCCCGCGCCATTGCCATCGAGCCGGAAGTGCTGCTGCTCGATGAACCCACCTCGGCGCTCGACCCCATCTCCACCCTCACCATCGAGGAGCTGATCAACGAGCTCAAGAGCCAGTTCACCGTGGTGATCGTGACCCACAACATGCAGCAGGCGGCGCGGGTGTCGGATCAGACCGCCTTCATGTACATGGGCGAGCTCATCGAGTACTCGGACACCAACACCATCTTCACCACCCCGGCCAAGAAGAAGACCGAAGACTACATCACCGGTCGTTACGGCTAAGGGATGCTGGTGATGGAGATGAGCAAGATGAGCATCAACAAACAGATTACCCGTCAGTTCAACGACTAGGGCGTGTTGGTGCAACAAGGGTTATGGGGATGAGCAAGATGAGCATCAACAAACAGATTACCCGTCAGTTCAACGACTAGGGCATACTCGGAGCATCAAGGATTATTGGTATGGACAATATGAACCTCAACAAACACATCTCCGGTCAGTTCAATGCCGAGCTCGAGAGCGTGCGCAACCAGGTGCTGGTGATGGGCGGGCTGGTGGAGCAGCAGCTGACCGACGCCATCGCGGCGATCCACGATCAGGATCTGGACGCGGCGCGCAAGATCGTGGCCAACGACCATAATGTCAACGCCATGGAAGTGGCGATCGACGAGGAGTGCACCCGCATCATCGCCAAGCGCCAGCCTACTGCCTCCGACCTGCGGCTGGTGATGGCCATCATCAAGACCATCACCGACCTTGAGCGCATCGGCGATGTGGCGGACAAGATCGCCCGCATGCTGACCGACAACGCCAACAAGCCGCAGCCGCCGCTGGTGTCGCTGGAGAACATGGGCCGCCGCACCATCAAGATGCTGCACGACGTGCTGGACGCCTTCGCCCGCATGGATCTCGATGCTGCGCTGGCGGTCTACAAGGAAGATGACAAGGTGGACCGGGAGTACGAGTCCATCATTCGCGAGCTGATGACCTACATGATGGAAGATCCCCGCACCATACCGCAGGTGCTAAACGTGCTGTGGGCGGCGCGGGCCATCGAGCGGGTCGGCGATCGCTGCCAGCACATCTGCGAATACATCGTCTACTACGTGAAAGGCAAGGACGTGCGCCACACCAAGGCGGACGACCTGGGCACCCTGCTGGGGAAAGGGTGAGTCTGAAATGAATAAAAAGGCGCTTTGAGCGCCTTGGTGAAATGGTTCAATCGATTGAAATAAAAGGATTTATTTCTAATTTTGTCCGCATGTTGACCACATCGAGAATACTTGGGGCCATTGGCCCCTTTCTTCTATCAAACCGTACCTCTGAGTTTGTGAACGCACACTTCAACGCAGCATAGCCGTGATCATTCTTCCTAGGCATCATCTATACCACCTGTTTATGGGTGATGGCCTCGTTTCCAAAGGCGGCTTGAGAAACCTCAAAAAAGACCTTGAAATCAATAATGGATAGCCCCATATGAGAATTGAGAAATGGTGCTCACGATATAAATCCACAAAGTTACATTATATGGCTTTTCTTTTAGTAAAGAATAAGAAGCACACATCGGATAAAACCCCTCCAGCCGAATACACAAGCTGGTTAGATTTTTGGGAAAAAAAGAAAGGAAAAGCTGCAACTGTATGTGAGAGATTAGGTTGTGAAGAAACCAAAGATCTAGTTGGCGCACATGTCATCAAATCCGGAGACGGTGGCAAAGAATACATTCTTCCTCTTTGTAAAGGCAGCGATTGTAATCACACCTCAAATGAAAATGAATTCAAAGCATGGGATAGCGATTTGATCCCAGTAACTGAGGAAGCATAACATGGCATTTTCTCAACAAACGATAGATGCCGTTTGGGCAAAAGCAACACATTGTGGCACCGAAAATGAAGGAAATGGCTTCAGGAAAGATCAGTGTACCGCTTGGATTAAGAAAAGTTCTTACGGTACGACAGGTACTTATGGGTGGGAAATTGTTCACATCACGCCAGTGTCGTCAGGAGGTTCTGACAATCTTAGCAACCTCAGGCCACTGCATTGGGCTAACAATAGAGCCCGCAGTGATGGCCGCTTGAAAACTGAGAAGCCAGAAGTAAAATCTGTAGATAACGAGAATTACCGCCTAGATAATAATGGTAATTACAAGAAAACGTAATTCTTTAAAAAATGTGTGTGCGGATATTAGTAATATTCTGACACCGGCCTCTAGCCGGTGTCTTTTTATTCTAATTTAGAGCTATATCAAATTCTTTAAGAGGTATCGTCTACCGGTTAGGGTCAGCCAAGTATTAAGAGTGTGCCAACACATGCGGCTAGGAAGATGAAACTCATCAGGGTTGATAGGACAGCTAGCCACTTTAGTCCGTTTGGGCATTTGTAGCGTTTTGAATCGACCATTAGTGCAATACCATACCGGTGGAATCTTGTGAAGCGATTAACGAACCACTGGCTTTCAAACTTTGGGTTATCAGACATAAACTGATCCAGCTTTGGCGTCATGAAAATCATCATGAGCAAAGTGAACGGCAATGTGAAAAATAGCCCTAATAATATTAGGCTGCTGATGGCCCCAATCAGATTGAGTATGTCAGTCATCAAGAACACCTTTCATTTTATACAAAACATCCATCATCTTTTCTGAACCTTTGTCGGCAGCATCGGAAATGATCTCTCCAACCATAGCTCCCATCTCACTGAACTTGTCACCAGCGTAATAGCCGCCGGCCACTGCTCCACCGATGCCAACTACAGCAATAACAGGAGCTGATAGCACAACGCCAAAGGCGATAGCGACACCACTGGCCGCCCCAATAGCGATAGAACCCCCAACTTCAGCTCCCCAGATCCCTCCACCGACGGCCCCACTAAAGCGCCCAATTTCACGCGCAGTAGTTTTTTGGCATTGAGTACCTTCGGTACATGCGTGATGAATCTTGGTTAAGCCTGTCGCCGCGTCCAGCCCGATACTGACATATCCAATCCGGTTTGCGCCTGCAACGAACTTACTCATATGGGCAATTCGTTCTCCAAGTGCTGGGACTTCTCCATGGCGTGAGACAGTTCGCCAGTTATGCAGTACCGATTTTGTGGATAGACCGAGTCGCTTTTTGAGGGGGCTGTAATCCGAGATACTGATTCCAGACACGGCTAGTTTTGACAAGTGTCCATCCAGCTTGCTGAATAGCATTTGTCTTTGCAGGTAAAATTCAGGGGGGAAAGGTTTCCCTTTGCTGCTGCTGACGTGAGCAACATAAAGGGTATTGAGCTCTTTGAGTACATTTTGTACTTGCTCCAACTTCTTGGAAGCTGCAGTGCTTATTGCCCCGAATGTTGCCGATGTAGTGCTTAGGTTATGAGCCGCCACCCAGTCAAAGACGTCAAAATGTTGTTTGAGTGTTGAGGCCTCTTCTGGGGTTAATTTCTGGAGCGCCCCACTTGCTGCTTTCGCTTGTGTCTCAAGCAGGATCAGCCGGTCTTTTTCTGCCAATATTTGAGGGTTGTTGGCCAGAATCACAATCTCACCTGGCAGCACCATGTCTTGCAGGTGCTCGTTATTGCGTTCAAACATCGATTGCTGCTGAAAGTTGGCCTCTGGGCCGTACAACTTCTTGTAGATCGCTTCCTTGCTCTGGTGGAATTCGTTCCAGTAGTACCCCACGTCAAAGATTTCTATCTCCGGGCCTTGGGTTGCCGGCATCAGCTTGCTCAGGGTAGGCTCGGGTTCTGAAGTAGGTTGTGGGTGATAGGGGGCAGAACCAAACCCGCTGGATGGGGTTTGCTTGGCCTCATAGGCTTCCTCGACTGTGCGACGGAACTCGTCAGAGCCGGTGATCTGCAGTTTGCCGTCCACCATTTTCACACAGCTATCGCGATCCCCTGCTCGGCCCACCATGACTCTGCTGCCGTCTCTGGCGCTGCCGCGCTCCGGGCCTTGTATCCTGGTGAACTCGTCGAGATTCAGCTCACAGATGTTTTTGGCCGCCATGAATTCTCCCGATATTTGTCTGCCCTTTTTGTGAGCGGGCAGTCTGCCACAGGTTCGGATGAGAACAAAACTCTAGGAGGCCAATTGCAGGGGATGAGACTGCGCAGGTATGATGCCACGCTGTTCGGTGATGCCCAGTTCATGCGGCGCCATTCCCTGGCCTTGTTTTGGTCACGTCAGCAGTAGAAACCCCAGCCACAGCTGGGGTTTCTTTCTTATCATGGAGAGGCTTGTCCCTGAAATATGGATTCTTAATGCTTTACTCGTGAAATTCTAGGCCCTTACCAGAAATTACTGGGCAAGCCTTGCGCCATAAGGCTTGCCCGTTTATCCCATTGTGATGGCCGCTTCAAAGAATAAGAGTTATCTAATATGTTATAGATATTTTTAGAATGTCATTTATACGAGACAAAACTATATGCTTTATCATTGCCATTGTGAGGCTTGTTTAGGTATTATTGTTTAGCGTATGCTATAAACGCATACACGCATAATATCAGTAGTTTCAATAAACTTAACCACATGGTGTTTTAGAGTGAAAAAACTAGCGCTTGCCACTTTACTCATAATTTCTTCTACTCAATCATACGCAGACTGTCAGTATAGTAAGAAAATCATTCTGCCAACTTGGTTTACAGCGAATACCGCTGAATATGTATACAATGTTGTAAATACATCATCCTCACCGATTCAAGTTAAAATAACCCTGATAAATGCGGATGGTAATGAATACACTGAAGATACTAATCCAGGTCAAAACCTCTTTGCTTCCGGTCACTTCATCGGAAGTCCTGTAAATCCGGATGGTGCAACATTAAATTCTAGAAATCATGGGGAGCTGATCCTGAGAGGTACAACATCAGGTGCTAGTGGGTATGGTGAGCTAACTTGGACATCAGAAAAATGTTTAGAAGCTCCATTGTTAATTAGTATGACCTATGGTTCTCCTAATCACTTTGATTGGTTCCATTTGAATGGTGGAAAACCACTGTAAATAAATGCTGTGTATGTAAATTTAGGTGATGGAGTTGATGGGGCGAACCTTGTCCATACAAAGGCATGTTTCAGCTTTACGTTACTTTAGCTCCATTACCATTTACTTTCCATTCAGCTCATTTGGCTGTATCTAGGAGCCTGAACGTTTCACTCGTGAAATTCTGGATTGTAGTGGTCTAATCATCCCGGACACTGTTTTAGGTGGTAGAGTCGCCACCATAATCTGAGGTGTTCAATGACAAGATTGCGTCGCTCATTTACTGCCAAGTTCAAACTGGAAGCCGCATCCCTGGTGGTCGACCAGGGGTATTCAGTCCCCGAAGCCAGCCGTTCCCAGGATGTCGGTGAAACCGTATTTTGCCGCAGGGTTCAGCAGCTTCAATCCAAACGCAGTGGCAGTACCTCAATCAGCAAAGCGCTGACTCCGGAGCAGCAGAAAATCCAGGAGTTGGAAACCCGTATCAACCGGCTCGAGCGCGAAAAGGGCATACTAAAAAAGGCTACTGCTCTCTTGATGGCGAATGGGGGAAACATTTTGGTGCTGCAACGAATCCTGGGTCATGCCTCTATCCAACAGACGATGACCTATGCTCATTTCACGCCTGATTTTTACAGGATGCAATGCAGTTCAACCCGCTCAGGGGGGGGCTGGTTAGGTGTGGAGTATCCACATCATTGACCACACCTTAGCGTTTATGGGTGGGAATGAAAGCTTATCAGAGCCCCTAGCCAAGCTGAGGTCCTTACGCTGTAAGTCAGGTAGAACAAGGCTTAGCGCCGTATGCCCTTAGTTTTAACGGGTTGGTGACTCTGATGGCGAAATGAATAAAAAGGCGCTTTGAGCGCCTTTTTTGTTGCCTTTTCAGTCAGTGCAAGATATCGCCACCCGACTGGCGCTTTTCTGCTAGAATATGCCCCCTGTGTGAGTCCCGGATCGACTCACGGTCCGGTCTCCCGGACCCAGTTTGCCGTCTTGTGCTAAGACGGGTGTAGCAATAGGTTAATCATGAGTTTTGCCGATAGTTTATTTTTCCTGATGCTGCTGGTTGCCGGCAGCGTGTTCTTCTCTCTCTCCGAGATCTCCCTCGCAGCCTCCCGCAAGATCAAGTTGCAGGTGATGGCCGATGAGGGCAACCGCCATGCCGAAAAGGTACTGGCACTGCAGGCCCAGCCGGGCAACTTCTTTACCGTGGTGCAGATCGGGCTCAATACCGTCGCCATCTTGGGCGGTATCCTGGGCGAATCCGCCCTGAACCCGGCCATCAAGGAGCTGGTCTCCGAGTTTTATCAGGGGCCCTGGCTGAGTGAAATCAGCTCGGCGACCTCCTTCGTGTTCGTCACCGGCATGTTCATTCTCATCGCCGATCTGATGCCCAAACGCCTCGCCATGACCATGCCGGAGCGGATCGCCGTGGTGGTGGTGCGCCCCATGCTGCTGTGCGTCACCCTGCTGATGCCGCTGGTGTGGTTGTTCAACGGCATGGCCAACGGCCTGTTCCGGCTGCTGCGCATCTCCATGGTGCGCAACGACGAGATCACCTCCGACGACATCTATGCGGTGATGGATGCGGGGGCCGAGGCCGGCGTCATCCAGCGCGAGGAGCATCAGCTCATCGAGAACGTGTTCGAGCTGCAGTCCCTCGGCGTTACCTCCGCCATGACGGCGCGCGAGAGCCTCATCTACTTCACCCTGCAAGAGGGGGAGGAGAGCATCAAGGCCAAGATCGCCGAGCACCCCCACAACAAGTTCCTGGTGTGCGACCACAACCTCGACAGCATCAAGGGCTTCGTCGACTCCAAGGAGCTGCTGATCCGGGTCATCAGCGGCCAGAGCATCGATCTCAACAGCGGCTCCCTGGTGCAGAACGTCATCATCATCCCCGACACCCTCAACCTCTATGAGGCGATGGAGTACTTCAAGAACCATCGCGGCGACTTTGCGGTGGTGATGAACGAGTACGCCCTGGTGGTGGGTATCGTCACCATGAACGACCTGATGAGTACCGTCATGGGGGAGTGGGCCACCCACGTGGTGGAAGAGCAGATAGTGCAGCGGGACGAGAACTCCTGGCTGGTGGACGGGGTGACCCCCATCTCCGACGTGATGCGTGCCTTCGACATCGAGGAGTTCCCGGAAAACCAGAATTATGAAACCATCGCCGGCTTCATCATGTACATGCTGCGCAAGATCCCCAAGCGAACCGACTCGGTCAAATACGCCGGTTACAAGTTTGAAGTGGTGGACATCGACAGCTACAAGATTGACCAGCTGCTGGTCACCCGGGTAGAGGCCACGCCGGCCGACAAGCCCGCTCAGGAATCGTAAAAGGAGCTCGTTAGCAATCATGAAGATGCAGTCTCATTCCCGTGCGCTGGCCTGTGTGGCGCTTGCCCTGGCACTCGGTGCCTGCAGCCAGAGCGCACCGCGCAAGGCGACCACGGTAGCCAAACCGGCAGCCCCCAAGGCAGCCGTGGTTATGCCGCAGCCGGATCCCGATGCGGTGGTGCAAAGCGCCGTGGCCGAGCCGAGCCCGGTGTTCGACGAGGAGTATCACGGCCCGGATCAAGGATCGCTCGAGTCGGTGACCGCCCTGTTTGCCCGTGGCTACATCGAATCGGCCATGCGCGAGACCATGCTGGCGGCGGTGCACAGCGACTATCCGCTGCTCGGCATGCGGGACGTGCGCCTGACCGACCCGGTGGCCAAGTTCCTTACCTCGGCCCAGGCCCGTACCACGGCCCACGACTACCTCTATGCCGGGGTGCAGCGCCGGTTGGGCCGCCCGCTCAGCCCCGCCCAGTGGGAGCAGATCTGGCAGGGGTATCCTCAGCAGGGTCGGGTCTCCGACTGGGTCAAACAGACCAAGCGGGTACTGGCCGGGCGTTGAGCCACCAGTTCATCTGTTGCCACAAGAGGCCACCTTAGGGTGGCCTCTTGCTTTTCTGCCTTCTGCGTTTGTGGTTTGGCGGTGATGCCGGTTGCCGTCGGGCTGGCTTTGCTTTATCTTATTTTGGCCATCTAAACATCTATATGTTTTTATGGCTGATTTGTTCAGGGTGACGATGGCGACGGGTTGCCGCGCCGCCGGGGCAGGCGCAACGGATAAAGCGCACAGTCCCGCACAGCAAGACAACAACACAACAAGAGACAAGACAGATGGATACGCAGGCATTGTGGATACTGGATGGCGGCATGGGGCGGGAGCTGGCACGGCGGGGCGCGCCGTTTCGCCAGCCGGAGTGGTCGGCGCTGGCCCTGATGGAGGCCCCCGAGACGGTGCGCGAGGTGCACCGGGCCTATGTGGCGAGCGGGGCCCAGGTCATCACCACCAACAGCTATGCGCTGGTGCCGTTTCATATCGGTGAGGCGCGTTTTGCGACAGAGGGGGAGGAGCTGGCGGCGCTGGCCGGTCAGCTGGCCCGCGAGGTGGCTGACGAACAGGCGGGCAGCGTGCAGGTGGCCGGCTCTTTGCCACCGCTGTTTGGCTCCTACCGCGCCGACCTGTTCGACGCGAAACGGGTGAGTGAGCTGGCGACCCCGCTTATTCGGGCGCTCTCCCCCCGAGTGGATTTCTGGCTGGCGGAGACCATGAGCCTCATCGCCGAGCCGCTGGCCCTCAAGGCCCTGCTGCCCGAGGATGGCAAGCCGTTCTGGGTCTCCTTCACCCTGGAAGACGAGGCGCCGGGCAGCGAACCGACCCTGCGCTCCGGTGAGCGGGTGGCCGACGCCGTCGCCGCCCTGGCGTCGGCCGGGGTGGACGCCATCCTGTTCAACTGCTGCCAGCCCGAGGTGATCGAAGGGGCGCTCAAGGTGGCCAGGGCCGGCTTGCAGGCCCTGGGGCGCACCGACGTTCGCCTCGGCGCCTATGCCAACGCCTTCCCGCCCCAGCCCAAGGAGGCGACCGCCAACGACGGGCTGGACGAGATCCGCACCGATCTGGGGCCGCTGGATTACCTTGGCTGGGCCGAGCGCTGGCGCACTGCCGGGGCGAGCCTCATCGGCGGTTGCTGCGGCATCGGGCCCGAGCACATTCAGGCCCTGGCCAGCCGGCTGCGCTAAGGAGAGACCATGAAAGAGAGCAAGATCGGGCTCTGGTCCCTCACCGCCCTGGTGTTCAGCTCCATGGTGGGGGCGGGCGTCTTCAGCCTGCCTCAGAACATGGCCGAGGTGGCCGGCGCGCGCGCCGTGCTGATCGGCTGGGGCGTTACCGGGGTCGGCATACTGGCGCTGGCGGCCAGCTTCCTCTATCTGTCGCGGCTCAGACCGGATCTCGACGGCGGCATCTACAGCTACGCCCGGGCCGGTTTCGGCGATCTGGTGGGCTTCTTCTCCGCCTGGGGTTATTGGCTGTGCGCCACCATCGGCGTGGTGGGCTATCTGGTGATCGCCTTCGCGGCCCTGGGCAGCTTCGTCGACACCCCGGAGCGGGTCTGGTTTGGCGAGGGCAACACCTTGGCGGCTTTTGTCGGCGAGTCCTGCATCCTCTGGGCGGTGCACCTGCTGGTGGTCCGTGGCGTGCAGCAGGCGGCCCTGTTCAACCTGGTGGCGACCCTGGCCAAGAGCCTGCCGCTGCTGCTGTTCATCCTGTTCGCCTGCTACTGGTTCGACCCGGTCACCTTCGCGGCGGATCAGCAGGGCAGCACTCTGGCAACGCCGGTCTCCGAGCAGGTGCGCAACACCATGCTGATCACCCTCTGGGTCTTCACCGGCATCGAGGGGGCGGCGGTGCTGTCGGCCCGGGCCAGAAACAGGCGGGACGTGGGCACGGCCACCGTGCTCGGGGTGGTGCTGGCGCTGCTGCTCTATGTGCTCATCTCGGTGCTGGCGCTCGGGATATTGAGCCGCCCCGAGCTCGCGGCCCTGCCCAACCCCTCCATGGCGGGGCTGATGGCCCAGATGACCGGCTCCTGGGGCAAACTGCTCATCAGCGCCGGCCTTATCGTCTCGGTGCTCGCCTCCTACGTGAGCTGGACCCTCTTCTCGGCCGAGGTGCCGTTCAGTGCGGCGCGCCACGGCGCCTTCCCGGCCATCTTCCGGCGCCAGAACCGCAACGGCACCCCCATTGCCTCGCTCTGGCTCACCAGCCTGACGGTGCAGGGCTGCCTGCTGCTGGTGTGGCTGCTTGGCAAGGGCTACACCAACCTGCTGCTTATCTCCACCTCCATGATCCTGGTGCCCTACCTGCTGATCGGCCTGTTCCTGCTCAAGCTCTCCTTGCGTAGGGAGGGTAATGGTCTGATGCGGGTAGTGGCGCTGGTGTCGAGCGGTTACGGTCTCTGGTTGCTCTACGCCGCCGGGGTGGAGTACCTGCTGCTGTCGCTTCTGCTCTACGGGCCGGGTCTGCTGCTGTTCCTCTACAGCCGGCGCCAGCTGGGGGCCGAGCAGCCCCTGAGCGGACGCGAGCGGCTGCTGGCCGGGGTGACGCTGCTGAGCCTCATTCCCGCCGTCTGGTCCTTTGCCCACGTTTGACCGGGTTGTGACCGGCAATGCAAGAGAGCGCCCAAGGGGGCGCTCTCTTTTTGTCTGCTGATTGCTTGCAGTGCGTGCTCAGCGGCTGGCGGGGCCGGCCGGCTTGCCAAACAGCACCGCGAGCTTCTGTCGCCAGGGCAGGCCCCTGGCCTCTTGCAGCATGTCGCGCCACTCGTGGAAGGTGAGGGTGAGCGGATTGAAACTGTGGATGGGCTTGGTGATGCCGAAGCGACACGGCTCGGCGGGGTCTTCTTCCACGAAGGTACCAAACAGCCGGTCCCAGATGATGAGCACTCCGGCGAAGTTACGATCGATATAGTTGGCGTTGCTGGCGTGGTGCACCCTGTGGTGGGAGGGGGTGTTGAAGATGGCTTCGATCCAGCCGAGCTTGCCCACCACCTGGGTGTGGACGAAGAACTGAAAACCCAGGCTCAAGAGCACGGTGGCCACCACGGCCTCGGGCGGGAAACCGATAAGGATCATGGGGATCCAGAACAGCCACATGCCGGAGACCGGGTACATCAGGCTCTGGCGAAAGGCGGTGGAGAGGTTGAGCCGCTCCGAGCTGTGGTGCACCACGTGGGAGGCCCAGAGCCAGCGCACATGGTGGCTCGCGAAGTGGAACAGCCAGTAGCAGAGATCCTGCAGCAGGAAGAGCAGCAACGGGCTCCAGACGTTCAGCTCTATGTCCAGCAGCCGCCAGCCCCAGAGGGAGTCGTAGAGGTAGGCGATGGCGATGGCCGCCAGCGCGTCGCCCCCCTGATGCATCAGCGCCAGGGTGGCGTTGGCGAAGAGATCCCTCCACTGGTAGCCGGCGCTGGGATAGGCGGCGCCATGCTTGCGCAGGTAGAGCATCTCCCAGCCGATAAAGGCCACAAAGATTGGCGAGAGGTAGAGCAGGAGCAGTTGCACATCCATGTCGGGTATCCAGTCAGAGCAATTGCTCTCCAGCATAAAGGATGAATGCAAACTTTCATTAACATTTTGCTGCAGTGGGTGTGTTCATCTGGAGCTTGATGTGGCATGTGGCCAGCGGCGGCCCATCAATTGGTATGACGACTCCCTGAGCGGCGGGTGCAGTGACTATGCTTGATGAGGCTTTCTACCTCTGGAGTGGCAGATGATGCGGCTGTGGTGTTGTTTGTTGATGGGGGTCTGCATACTGGCGCAGGCCAAGACCCGAGTCGAGATCCTGGCCGATGCCAACTATCCCCCCTACTCCTGGCAGGAGGGAGAGGAGGTCAAGGGGATCTATGCCGACATAGTGCGCAGCGTGACGGCCTCCATGGATGGCTACGAGGTGGTGATCAAAGCCATGCCCTGGCGACGGGGTCTGAGCATGGTGGAGCAGGGCAGCGCCTTCGCCATCTTCCCGCCCTACTACCAGCCAGACGGTCGCCCCTGGATGTGGCCCTACTCCCAGCCCCTGCTCGACGAAGAGCTGGTGGTGATGTGCGGCGCCGGGGTGGCCGTCAACACCCCGCAGGCGCAGTTCCCGACCGACTACTACGGCCTGCGCTTTGGCATGAATGCCGGTTTTACCATCGGCGGCGCCCCCTTCTGGCAGGCCATCAAAGAGCAGAAGATCGGGCTGGAGGAGGTGAAGAGCAACCGGGAGAACCTGCTCAAGATAGTGCGCGGCCGGGTGGACTGCACCGTCAACGACCGGCTCTCGCTGCTCTATGAGCTGCTCAGCATGATCAAGGGCAACCAGCTGGCAGTGGCCGATATGTCCCAGCTCAAGCAGGGGCCTGTGCTCAGCCGGGAGCAGGGGTTTCTCGGCTACAGCCGCAAGGGGGAGTTCGACTTCAAGGAGGACTTTGTCGAGCAGTTCGACAAGCATCTCTACGAACTCAAGAAGCGGGACGGGATCCGGACCATAGTGGAGCATTATCTGGGAAAGTCCCCACGCTGAACTGATGGTGGAGCCGGTCAGATTCAGCCTTCCCGTCGTGTCGGCCAAGCAACAGAGGGACTATGAGTCCCTCTGTTGCTTTTATAGTCAACCTGATTTTGCCCATATGACAATCGCGCTCCCTCATGCCTCACCACCATCTGGCGACTGGTCTGTTTGAAAATTCAATGTAACCTGTTGTTTTCAAATGGTTGATGAGGCAGTTATGCAGTGGGTGAAAAGAGGGGCTGTGATCGCCCTGTTGTGGAGTGGCGGAGTGTGGGCCGATCCCGCTCAGGAGCTGGTCAGTCTGCTCAACAGCGAGCAGCAGGCGGAGCAGCTGCAGGCCCAGATGCAGGCACAGATGATCCCGCTGATCATTCGGGGCGCCGGTGAACATGCACAGGAGTTGGCCCAGCACCGCGATGTACTGGAGGCCTGGTTTGCCCGTTATCTCTCCTGGCCGGCCATGAGTGCCGAGGTGGCCGCCATCTACCGCAAGCATTTCACCGAAGCCGAGCTCAAGGAGCTGATCGCCTTCTATCAGAGCCCGGTCGGGAAGAAATCCCTGGATACCATGCCCGCCATCTTTCAGGAGAGCTCGCTGGTGGGTAAATCCCTGGCCGAGCGCAATATGCCGGCACTGCAAACCATGCTGGATGAAGCAAAGCGCAAAGCGACAAAATAGACGCAGTCGGCAGGGTATCAACGTAAAGAGGGAGCCATGGGCTCCCTCTTTCTTTTTGTGCGTTATCCCTTAGAGCACCTGGCTCAGGAACTGGCGCAGGCGCGGGGAGGGGGGATTGTCGAAGAAATCCGCCGGCTTCTCGTCCACCAGCAGTTCGCCGCTCTCCATGAACAGCACCCGATCCGCCACTTCCCGGGCAAAACCCATCTCGTGGGTGACCACCACCATGGTCATCCCCTCGCGGGCCAGCCCCTTCATCACGTCCAGCACCTCGCCCACCATCTCGGGGTCGAGTGCGCTGGTGGGCTCGTCAAACAGCATGATGCGCGGCTGCATGGCGAGCGCCCTGGCGATGGCCACCCGCTGCTGCTGGCCGCCGGAGAGCTGGGAGGGGTAGCTCTGGGCCTTGTTGGAGAGCCCCACCTTGAGCAGCAGGGCCTTGGCGCGATCTTCGGCCTCCTTGCGGGGCAGTTTGCGCACCTTTTGTGGGGCGAGGCAGATGTTCTCCAGCACGCTCAGATGGGGGAAGAGGTTGAAGGACTGGAACACCATGCCCACCTCTTCCCGCAGCTTGTTGACGTCGCCGGGCTCGGTGAGGCTGATGCCATCCACCACGATCTGGCCGTCGTTGATGGTCTCCAGCTGGTTGAGGGTGCGCAGGAAGGTGGATTTGCCCGAGCCGCTTGGGCCGACAATGACCACCACTTCCCCTTCGGCCACCTGGGTGCTGACGTTTTTCAGGGCGTGCACCTCGCTGCCGTAGAACTTCTCTACACCACTGGCTTTGATAATAGGATCAGTTGCTGCGCGCATATTTCACCTCCAGACGGCGTACAAGGAAGGAGAGAGTGCCGGTCAGCACCAGATAGAGCAGGGCCACGGTGAACCACACCTCGAACGGGCTGAAGGTGGAGCTCACCACCTCCCGTCCCGCCTTGGTGAGATCCGTGATGGAGATGACCGAGACCAGCGAAGAGTCCTTGATCAGGTTGATGAACTGGCCCGCCAGCGGCGGCAGTACCCGCTTGAAAGCTTGCGGCAGGATCACGTAGCGCATGGTCTGGGCCGAGGTCATGCCAAGGCTTCTGCCCGCTTCCATCTGCCCCTTGTGGATGGAGCTGATGCCGGCACGGACGATTTCCGCCACGTAGGCGCCGGTGAAGACCGCCAGTGCCGCCACCCCGGCGGTGAAGCGATCCAGATTGAGTACAGTGCCGATAAAGAAGTAGACAATGAAGATCTGTACCAGCAGCGGGGTGCCGCGGATGAGCTCCACATAGGTGATCGCCAGGTTGCGCAGGGCCGGATTGGGGGAGAGCCGTGCCAGCCCCGCCAGGGTGCCGAGCAGGATGGCAAAGATGCCCGCCACCAGCGAGAGCTTGATGGTCATCCAGACGCCCCAGGCGATGGGGCCGGCGGTCCAGCTCAGCTGGGTGTCGAGGGTATCGCCGCGAAAGACGGTATCCCCCTGCGCCACCTGACCACCGCTGACGGCGATGGGCTGGCGCTGGTTGGGATCGAGATCGTTTTGCAGGAACAGCTTGCCCTTGTCGGCCTCGGTGGTGCCGGCGACCACGGTGCCGTCGAACTCGGCGTAATTTTTCTGCTCCGCCTGATAGGCGATGTATTGGGGGATCCGCTCCCAGCGCCAGGTGTAATCCACCGATTGCACGGCCTTGTAGATGCCGAACAGGGCGGCCAGCACGATCAGCAGAAAGACGCCGTGCCAGAGCAGTTGATTGGGTTGTTTTTCCATCTGTCTTGTTGGGTTGTGCACTGTCGCAACCTCGTTGTAGTTATTGTGTGGGGATCTGCGTGAAGGGGCGGCGGGCCGCCCCTTGCGAGGTTACTTGAGCTGATCAAGCCAGGCGGTGGATTCGAACCACTTCTTGTAGAGGCGGTCGTAGCTGCCGTCGCCCTTGATCTGGCGCAGGTAGTTGTTGAACCAGTTGAGGGTGTCCTGATCCCCCTTGCGGATGGCCCAGGCCAGCGGTTCGAAGGTGAACGGCTTGTCCAGATGCACCACGGCGCCCTTGTTCTGGGTGGCGAAGATGGCGTTGTAGGGCAGGTCGTAGACGAAGGCGTCGACCTTGCCGTTGATCACTTCCAGCTTGGCGTCATCCTGGGTTTCAAACTGCAGCAGGGTGGCTTTGGGGATCAGGCGCTTGACCGCCTGCTCGCCGGTGGTGCCGAGCTTGACCGCAATCTTGTACTTGGGGTCGTTGAGGTCGGTGAAGGACTTGATCTCGCCAGCCTTGTCCTTGCGCAGGACGATGGTCTGCCCGACCACGATATAGGGGTCGGCGAAGTTGACGCGCAGGTTGCGCTGGGGAGTGACGGTCATGCCGCCCATGATGACGTCGAACTTGTCGGTCAAGAGCGCGGGGATGATGCCATCCCAGGCGGTGTTGACGAACTCCACCTTCACGCCCATCTCCTTGGCGACCATCTTGGCCAGATCCACGTCAAAGCCGATGTACTGGCCCTGCTTGTTGGTCATCTCGAAGGGTTGATAGCCGGCGTCGAAACCGACCCGCAGCACGCCGCGCTCTAGCACGGCATCCAGGGTGGAACTGGGGGCCGCGTTGGCCAGCCCGCACAGCAGCAGGGTAGAGAGAATGAGTTTTTTGATCATAAGTGACGTCTCTGTCAAAAGTGTGTTCAGCCTTGAACCTGATCCCGTGCGACTCCGTGGCACAAGAGACTGCTGCATCCGGCAACAGGGCAAGACAGGATTATTGTCTTGATTGAGGCGAAAGCCCCATATGGGATTCTATTCGCCACCAGCTGAGTGAAAAATGTACCAAATGCCGATTGTGCCAGATGACTCAATAGGTTAGTGGCGCATTTTTCCCGTGGCGACACTCATAAAATCACACGAAAACAACATATCTATCTAATGGGGCGGGTTCAAGCCCAAAATGTATTCAGCACATTTTGTTACAAGGGGACCCGCCGTCAGCAGTGCCAATTGCTGCTCAGCCGGCTGGCGTGCGCCCACAATCAGCTTCACATAAGTGGTAAAGGGAGTTGGCAGAGAGGTGTGGGTGGCAGGCGCAGACCGGCTGCGCCGCGATCAAATCAAGAGACGGGTCGGTTAGCCGGGGGGAGTCAGGCCACCTCGCGAGGGCGGGGGGCCTGCGCCTTGAGGAAGGGGAGCAGCAACAGGGCGGAGACGCCGGCCGCCACCGAGATGACCACGAAGAAGCCCTGCCAGTGCCAGATCTCCATCACCTTGGCCAGCGGATAGCCCGACAGCGCCGCCCCCATGTAGGCGAACAGGCCGACGAAGCCGGTGGCGGCCCCCGCCGAGTTCTTGTGGGAGCACTCCGCTGCCGCCATGCCGATCAGCATCTGGGGGCCGAACACGAAGAAGCCGATGGTGAAGAAACAGGCCGCCTGCATCACATAGCTGAAGAAGGGCATCAGCCACAGCGACCCCACCGAGAGCAATATCCCCACCGCGAAGATGAGGTTCATGGGCCCGCGGTTGCCGTTGAACAGCTTGTCCGACCCCCAGCCCGCCACCAGGGCACCGATAAAGCCCCCCACCTCGAACATGGAGATGGCCGAGTTGGCGCTCATCAGATTGAAGCCGCGCTGCTCGGTCATGTAGAGGTTGCCCCAGTCGTTGATGGCGGTGCGCACCACGTAGACCAGCACGTAGCAGCAGGCCAGCAGCCAGATGTAGGGGTTGCCGAGCACGTACTTGCGCAGGATCTGGCGATGGGAGAGGCCGGCATCCTGAGTCTGCTGGGCCAGCTCCAGCGCATCGCTGCGCCACTCGCCCACGGTGGGCAACCCCATGGCGCTCGGGGTGTCCCGCAGCCGCCAGCAGAGAAATAGTCCCGCGACGATAGCGATAAGGCCGGGCACTATCATGCCGTAGCGCCAGCCGTGCTGCAGGGCGAGGGTGCTGACGATGAGGGGGATGAGCGCGCCGCCCACGTTGTGGGCCGTGTTCCAGGCCGACCACCAGAAGCCACGTTCGCTGCGCGAATACCAGCTGGTGAGCAGCTTGGAGCAGGGGGGCCAGCCCCAGCCCTGGAAGAAGGCGTTGGCAACCCAGAGGGCGGCGAACAGCCACAGCGACGACGAGAGCCCGAACAGGATATTGATGACCCCGGTCGCCATCAGGCCGAGGCCCATGAAGTAGCGCGGGTTGGCGCGGTCGCTGATGATGCCGGAGAAGAACTTGGAACAGCCGTAAGTGATGTAGAACAGGGTCCACAGCATGCCGATGTCGGCCTTGGCCAGCATGCCGCTGGCCAGCATGTCCGGCATGGCGAAGTTGAAGCTCTTGCGGGTGAAGTAGAAGACCGCGTAGCCCAGGTACATGGTCAGCAGTATGTGCAGCCGCCAGTGGCGATAACAGGCGTCGATCTCGGCCTGATCGCGGATGAGGGGCTGAGGCGGCGCACTGCGCATAAAGCTCAGCATGGAAGCGCTCCCGGCCGGAGAGTTGGCTTATTCATGGTTTTCCTCCCGCTTGCGATCGGGCAGGGTCACGGTCAGCTGGGTGCCGTGTACACAGGAGAGTTGCAGCGAGCCCCCCAGCGCCTGCACCCGCTCGCGAATGCCGAGCAGGCCGTAGCCCTGGGGCGTGCGGTGCTCGGGCAGGCCGCAGCCATCGTCTTCCAGCAGCAGGGTCAAACGCTCCCCCTGACGCTGGGCCCGGATGGTGACCGAGCTGGCGTTGGCGTGTTTGACCACGTTGTTGAGCCCCTCCTGACAGACCCGAAACAGGGTGACCCGCTGGGCATCGGAGAGGCCGGCGTCCGCCAGTTGCCACTCCAGCCGGGTAACGATGCCGCGGCGCTCCAGCTCAAGTTCGCGCAGCAGGGCGCGCACCGCCTGCTCCAGGCTCATGTCGTCGAGCTGGCGGGGGCGCAGCCGGCCGAGCAGGCCGCGCACCGCGTCGTAGATGCCAAGCGACAGGGTCTCGATAAGGGCGCTGCTCTGGCCGACCCCGGTGTTGTCAGGCGCCAACCGGCGCGCTATGCCGGCCTGGGTGCGGATGGCGGTGATGGTCTGGCCGATGTCGTCGTGCAGCTCGCGCGCCACCTCCTTGCGGATGCTCTCTTCGGTCTCCAGCAGCCGCTCGGTGAGCTGGCGGTTGTGGGCGAGCTGGCGGGTCAGCGCCTGGTTGAGCTCGCGCTGGCGCTGGATGCCGGCGCCGAGCAGCAGGCCGGTGAGGCTCTGGGCCAGCAGGGAGAGCAGCAGATCGAGGGGGTGATCGTGCCAGGCCTGGCCAGCCATCAGCGCCACCGTGTTCATCAGGGTGGCGAGCAGGGCCCCCTGCCAGCCGTAGCGCCAGGCCATGGCGATGATGGGAATGGCCAGACAAAACGGGGTGAAGCGCACCAGCGAGTCCGGCAGGCCGAGCTGCAGCCAGAGGCTCAGCACGAACAGCAGCAGATACCAGACCAGGTGGCGAAAGCGCCAGTCCACCGGTTGATCCACCAGCGCAGGGCCGAGCGGCACCCAGGTGGCGCGGGTGAGGTAGTGCCAGATCAGCATGCAGGTGGAGGTGAGGGTCAGCCCGCCGGTGAGGGTGAGCAGCAGGGCGGTGAGGCCATCCTCGCCGGCCAGATGCCAGAGCAGGGATTGCAGCCCGGCCGCCACCGTGACGGTGGCCAGCAGCACCAGCAACTGCTGCCAGTCGTTGCGCACTGGTTGGCGGCGGGCGATGAGCAGCGGCAGCAGGGTGAGCAGGCTGCCCGCCTGAATGAGCGGCCACAGCGGCAGTCCCACCTCCTGGTTGAGCCAGTAGAGCAGCAGGGATTCGCACAGCAGCAGCGGTGGCCAGTAGGCGAGCGGGCTTTGCAAGAGCAGCCCCAGCCGCAGGCCGAAGGGGAACAGCAGGGCCGCCAGCATGGGTGAGCCCGCCAGGTGCAGGCCAATGCTCCAGAGGCAAAACCAGCCGGCGGCAAAGATGAAGCAGGCCGCCAGCGAGATGGCGACATAGCTGGCCAGACGAGCGATCACCAGCTGTCCAGCATGCGGTGGGCCAGCTCCACGTTGTTGCTGACCTTGAGCTTGTCCATCAGGTTGGCGCGGTGCACGTGCACCGTCTTGGGGGAGAGGCCGAGCTGCTCGGCGATGGCCTTCACCTCCAGTCCCCGCGCCAGCAGCTGTGCCACCTCCCGCTCCCGATTGGTGAGGGGATCCTGGCTGTTGCAGGCGAGCTTTTGGGCGATGTCCGGGGTGAGGTAACAGCCGCCGTGGGCGGCGGTGCGCACCGCGGCGATCAGCTCGTCCGGGCTGCAGCGCTTGGAGAGGAACCCCTTGGCGCCGGCCTGCAGGGCCTGCTCGATGAGGGCCGGGCTGTCGTGCACCGACAGCATCACCACGGCCAGCCCCGAGGGGAGGCGCTTGAGCAGGTCCAGCCCGGATTGATCCGGCATGGAGATGTCGCACACGCACAGCTGTACCCCGCTGCCGGGCAGACCCGCCAGCGCCTCGGCGGCGGAGCCAAATTCGCCCACCACCCGCAGGTCGGGTTCGAGATTGAGCAGTTGGGCAAAACCGGAGCGGACGATCTGGTGATCGTCGATTAGGGCAATCTTAATCATGATGTCAGCCTGAAATCTGCGGCCAGGGTGCTGGCGCGGCCAACAAGATACCTGCCCCCTCGTCCCGGCTCAAGTGAAAGCGGGACCGGAGGGCAGGATCGGCGCCACTTCTGCGGCAAAGCTTGATCGGGATCAGCTGCAGGGGCACGCCCGGCGCCGTCATGCAGGCTGGCGCGTGCCCGGGGTGGCTAGCGGTGCAGCTCGCCGGCACGCTCCGGCTGGTAGACCACCTCGAGGATCTCCACCTGGATGGTGCGACCGGCCGGGCCCGGCCAGGCGATGCTGTCACCCACCTTGAGCCCGAGCAGGGCGCTGCCGACCGGCGCCAGCACGGAGATCTTCGACTCGTCTCCCTGTACGTCCCGCGGGTAGACCAGGGTCAGGCAGAATTCGTTGCCGCTGCTCTGCATCTTGAAGCGCACCGTGCTGTTCATGGTCACCACGTCCGGCGGCATGTCGGCCGGTTCGCGGATCTCGGCGCGGTCCAGCTCCTCCTGCAGGGCCAGGTGCTGGGGATGGTTGCCGAGCAGTTGCTCGATGCGGTCGAGATCCAGGCTGGAAATCACGAGATGTGGCTGTTTCATAAGATATTCCTTATCAATGGGTCTGATGGCTAGGATGACGGGCAAGCTGGCCGAAAAAAGAGTGTGCGATACGAAAAAACAGATCGGGAATGCGATGCCCCCAACGACTCGCTGTCAGGGGCGAGGGCGGGGGCTCAACGGGGTGTGAGCAGACTTGACAAAATCATGAGCGCTTTCATGGGGATACCATAACCATTCTGAACTGCTTTGGCAATTCTCCTGACAAGCTTGTCAGGGCGCCTGGTAATCGTACTGCTTGATGATGCGCGCCAGGCTGCCGTCGTCGCGCATGGCGGTGATGGTCTGATACCAGCGGGTCGCCTCGGCGGTTGGAAAATGGGGGCTGGCAGCCAGGTACAGGGGAGATTGTTGCAGGGTTTCGCCGCGCACCAGATCCGCCAGCGGCAGGCCGGCCTGCTGCTGGTTGTAGCGGGCGCTGTTCCAGGCCACTGCCCAGCCTTGGATGCGGCCCAGCGCCAGCTTGTCGGCGTTGTGGATCTCCTCGGCCACCAGCGCCTGTTTCACCTGCGGATAGGGTCGCAGCAGACTCTGGCCAAAGGAGCCGCGCATCACGCCGACGGTGAGGCCGGGCAGGGCATTGATGGTGAGAGGGGTCGGGTGGTATTGGCGATGACTGACCAGCACGAAGGCCTCGTCCATCAGGGGGACAATCCAGAGAAACTGAGGGTCGCGCTGGGGGCTGCGCACCGGCGGCACCAGCAAGACATTCCGGCGATAGCGGGCCTGGCTGAGGGCGCGGGCCAGCGGCATCAGCTCGATGATCAGCGGCTCCTTGAGCCGGCGGGCGGCCTCTTCCAGCACCTCGATGACCATGCCGCTCGGGGCCCCCTGATTGGAGCGGATCACATAAGGCGGGATCTCGGCGGCGATGACCACCACGGCCCGGGCCGGCAGGGCGGAAAAAAGTAGGGAGCAAAACAGCAGCAGGAGAGCGGAAATTCGCATGGCAGACCTGATCCGGGATGAGTACCCAGAGTGTACCACCCCGTCGGCACAAGTCAGCCCACCCTGTTCGGGGCGTCCCGTCAGTCGAAGAAATCTCGCAGATCCAGGGTCTGGTAGCCCTCCAGCTGCTGCCAGGGCAGGGTTTTGGGCAGGGATTTGAGGGTCACCTCCATCCGGTAGCTGCGATAGCCGTCGAGGCTCGCCGACTCCACCACCAGCGGCAGCTGCCAGCGGCTCGACCAGAGGATGCGGGTGCGCTGCTTGCCCTCGTGCTTCTCATACCAGCGCGCCTGCTCGGGCGCCGCCTCGTCGAGGGGGGTCATCTCCTGCAGCAGGGCCGGGTTGATGAGGTGGCGGATCCTGGGCCAGTCGGGCTTGAAGGCCACCTGGCCATACTCCTCCTCCGGTACCTCCACCAGCTGGTTGTGCCAGTTGTCGGCGTAGCGCAGCTGCAGCTCATCCTGCTGGTTGCGGGTCACCCAGCGCGCCGCCATCTGGTGGGTAAAGTGCTTGTGGCCCGGGGTGGCATCGTGGGCGGCGTGGTAGGCACGGGCCAGGGGGAGGGGAATGAGCCGCTGGCTCCACACCTGGTCGCCGACCCGCAACCATTTTTCCTGCCACTGGCTCTCCTTGCTGATGCCGTCGCTGCTGGTCACCCTGTCCTGATAGCGGATGCGGGCAGCCAGGTCGGGGACTTCGTCGGCCAGGAGGGGAAAAGAGAGGCTGCAACCAAGCAGCCACAAGGGTAATAAATATCGCATCATGCCGTCTCGCTCGAGCGAGCAGGGCCCGGCATCTGGCCGGGCCCTGTCGTTTACAGACCGAGCGCCTCCTTGAGCTTGCCGAACACCTTGGTGTTGTCGAGGGTGCCCTTGAAGCGGCTACTGCCGGCGCCGTCGGCAAACAGCATCACATCGCCGCCGCCGTGAGTCTCGGAGCCTAGCTTGACCCCGGTCTCTTGCAGGTAGTCGTCCGCCATCACCTGATCGCTGGTGAGTGTGGGGCGCACGTCGGCGCGGTTGGGACCGTTGCCGAACACCAGGGTGGTGAACGGTTTGCCATCCACGTCGTTCTGGGTCGAGCCGTCGCCATTTTTCACCAGGTCCAGCACCTTGTTGCCCTTGGCGGAGTAGCCGTTGATGGTCATGGTGTGGTCATGGTCGGCGGTGACCACGATCAGGGTATCTTTCAGATCCACCTTGCCGAGCGCCGTCTTGACCGCCTCGTCGAGCGCCACCGCGTCGGTGAGCGAGCGCTTGGCATTGGTGCCGTGCAGGGCGTGATCGATGCGACCCCCTTCCACCATCAGGAAGTAACCCTGACTGTTCTGGCTGAGCAGATCGATCGCCTTGGCGGTCATCTCCGAGAGGGAGGGCTGGGTGCTTGCCGCCCCCTTGGCGACCCGGTCCAGCTCGTAGTCGAGGTGGGACTTGGCGCTGAACAGCCCAAGCACCTTGCCCGAGTTGACGCCAGAGAGCTCATCTTTGGTGGTGACGTAGTGGTAGCCCTGGGCAGTCAGCTCGGCGGTGAGATCCCGTCCGTCGGCGCGACCGCCCTTGTTGCTGGTGCTGTTGTAGGGCGTCCAGTGGTTGGCGCCGCCCCCCATCAGCACGTCGACCCCGTCACCCAGCGCGGTGTTGAAGCCGGCGCCGCCCGGTACCGCCTGCTCGGCGATGGCGTAGGCGGCATCCCGGTGGCAGATGTGGGAGTAGGTGGCGGCCGGGGTGGCATGGGTCAGCTCCGTGGTGGTGACGGCTCCCACCGACTTGCCGGCCGCCTTGGCCAGTTCGAGAATGGTGGGCACCGGCTTGCCGTTGTCGCTGGTGCAGTTGTTGATGCCCTTGTTGCCGTTGACGTCCTTGCCGGGCGCGACGGCCTTGGTGTCGCTGCTCATGGCGATCACCTCGTTGTTCATCTTGACCCCGGTGGTGTAGGCCGCCATGGAGGGGGCCGAGTCGGTGGTCTGGGCATCATTGGAGAAGGTCTTGATGCGGGCGCTGCGGGCCAGCTTCATTATCTCCAGATTGCCCTCTTCCCCCACCTTGTAGAGGCGGGTGGCGGTGAGCACGGTGGGGCCCATGCCGTCACCGATAAACAGGATGACGTTCTTGGCGTCGCTGGCCTGTGCCTGGGCCGCGCCGCCGAGGGCGGCCAGCAGGGCCGTGCTGACGAGGGTTTTTTGCAGTTTTTGTTTCATGGCGCTTTTCATTGGAATGCTCCTTACAGCCCGGCCGCAGCCTTGACCTTGCCGAACACGGCGGTGTTGTCGAGTGAGCCGTGGAAGCTCTCCGCTCCCTGGCCGATGGCGCCGAGGAAGACGTCGGTGCCGCCGTGGGTCTCGTTGCCTATCTCGCCTACCTTGACCACCACCTCCTGGTGATAGTCGTTGGCAGAGACGGTGGCGTCGTCCAGCGGTGCCACGCTGCTGCGCGGACCATCCACCCGGTTGTAGCCGTTGCCAAAGCCGATGATGGTGTAGGGCATGCCGTCGGCATCCTTGCTCGGTTCGCCGGTTTCGTAGTTCTTCACCAGCCCGAGTACGCCTGGGTTGTCGGCGGTGGTCTTGCCGGTCCGCTTGGCGTAGCCGTTCAGTACCAGCGTGTGGTCATGGTCGGCGGTGACCACGATCAGGGTGTTTTTCAGCTCGGGATCGGTTTTCTTCACCTCGTCGATGGTCGCCTTGATGGCGTTGTCGAAGGCGAGGGTGTCCTGCAGGGCACGCTTGGCGTTGGTGTCGTGCAGGGCATGGTCGATGCGACCCCCTTCCACCATCAGGAAGTAGCCCTGTTTCTTGTCCTTGAGCTGCTTGATGGCGGCCAGGGTCATCTGGGTCAGGGAGGGCTCGCTGGCGGGTCGGTCCAGGTCATATTTCATGTGGCTTGAGCCAAACAGCCCCAGCAGCGGCTTGCTCGCATCGGCCTGGTTCAGCTCGTCCAGGGTTGCGGCAAACTGATAGCCCTTGGCCTTCATCTCGTCGATGAGGTTGCGGCCATCCTCGCGCTTGCCCTTGTCGGCCTTGGGCAGGAAGAAGCTGCTGCCGCCGCCGAGTACCACGTCCACGCCCTCTTTGAGGGCGCTGTTGTAACCGGCGCCGCCGGGTACCAGCTGGGCGGCGATGTCCGCTTCCAGATCCCGGTTGCAGAGGTGGGCGTAGGTGGCGGCCGGGGTGGCGTGGGTCACCCGGGTGGTGGTGACCACGCCGGTGCCGCGACCGGCTGCCTTGGCCAGCTCCAGCAAGGTGGTGACCGGCTTGCCGGCGCTCTTGCTGCAGTCGTTCTCCTGGGTGGCATCGCCGTCCATGCTGATGACACCGTTGTTGCTCTTGACCCCGGTCATGTAGGCGGACATGGAGGGAGCCGAGTCGGTCACCTGGGCGTCGTGGGAGAAGGTCTTGATGAAGGCCGTCTCCGGCAGGGTATCGATGGTGAGGCTGCCCTCTTCACCGACGCCGTAGATGCGGGCGGCGGTCAGGGTGTTGAGACCCATGCCGTCGCCGAGGAAGAAGATCACGTTCTTGGCACCGGGCTCGGGCGCACTGCTGTCGTTGTTGGAGTTGCAGCCGGCGGCCAGGGCGGCGCCGATCATCAATGCAAGTCCTGCCATCTTTCTCATTGGGGTTCGCTCCTTGTAAAACCTGAGCGCAGCCTAGAGGTCGCAGATGACACTTTTAGTGAAACTGGATGACAATCCGATGAAGGTGTTGCGTGAATGTTATGTTGTATCAATAGCTTATCTATCAATAGCCAGGGCTGGCCACATCGGCTGACGCGGGGAGAGGGCGGGCGAAAATCTGGCCGGTTTGCCGGCTGGCGGCTAGAATGGCCTGTCAAATCGGGGCGGGTGCAGGTAAAATGCGCCCCCTTGCGACGCCCTGCGTCCGCCATCGCCCGCCGCTCGCGCCACCGCAAGCCCGCGCCCGCAGTCCCTAGATGAGAGTAACGGATATGTCCATCAACTGGTTCCCCGGCCACATGCACAAGGCCCGCAAAGAGATTGCCGAGGTCATGCCCCAGGTCGATGTCATCATAGAGATGCTCGACGCCCGCATCCCCTTCTCCAGCGAAAACCCGCTGGTGCCCGAGCTGCGCGGCGATACTCCGGTGATCAAGGTGCTCAACAAGGCGGATCTCGCCGACCCCGAGATCACCGCGCTGTGGGTGGCCCACATGGAACAGGAGAAGGGGATCAAGGCATTGCCCCTGACCCAGCAGGAGCCGGAGAAGATCAAGCAACTGCTGACCCTCTGCCACGAGATGCTGCCGGAGCGCAATCTGGAGCTGCGCGGCGTGCGCGCCATGATCATGGGCATTCCCAACGTGGGCAAATCGACCCTGATCAACACCCTGGCGGGGCGCATCATCGCCCGCACCGGCAACGAGGCGGGGGTGACCAAGTCCCAGCAGCGGATCAAGCTCGACAACAACGTCATCTTGACCGACACCCCGGGCTTCTTGTGGCCCAAACTCAACCCCCCCTCCTGCGGCTATCGGCTGGCCATCACGGCCGCCATCAAGGACACCGTCTATGACTATGCGGACATCGCCATGTTCGCCGCGGACTACTTCCTCAAGGCCTATCCGGAGCGGATCCAGGCGCGCTATCAGATTGACGCGCTGCCTGAGACCGAGATCGAACTGCTGGATCTGATTGCCCGCCAGCGCGGCTTCATGCGCAAGGGGGGGCTGTCGGATCTGCACAAGGCGTCCGAGATCCTGATCAACGAGTTCCGCTCTGGCCTGCTGGGCCGCATCTCGCTGGAGACTCCGCAGATGGTGAGCAGCGAGATCGTGGAGGCCGATGCCGAGGCCGAACAGAAGGCCAAGGAGAAGGCGGAGCGGGAAGAGGAGCGCCAGGCGCGGGCCCGCCGCAAGTACGCCAAGAAGCGTCAGCGCTGACTGGCGTTGTGCCAAGTATATAAAGAAGAGGCGACCCGGGGTCGCCTCTTCTCGTTATGGCGTCCTGGATTGAGGGGGAGGCCAAGAGGCCGACAGGCAACCGGCATCTGCTCGTCATCATGGCCAAAGAGTCCGTGAATCAAGGGGATAGGTTGGGCGCCGAACAGTGCCGTGCTGCACCGCACCAGCAGCATTCGATAAAACCTTGCGATCCTGCTTTCAGTGCCGATTGACAATGGCATTGGCGGTGGCATGATGCGCTCGCATTTTTGACTCTCCTCACGGTTTTACCCATGACCATATACACCCGGCCAGTGCTGTTATTGCTCTGTGGCCTGTTGCTGCTGACCCTCTCCATCGCGGTGCTCAATACCCTGGTACCGCTCTGGCTTGCCCATGAACAGCTGCCGACCTGGCAGGTGGGCATGGTCGGCTCCTCCTATTTCAGCGGCAACCTGCTGGGCACCCTGCTGGCGGGCACCTTGATCAGGCGCTGCGGCTTTAACCGCAGCTATTACCTGGCCTCCGCCCTCTTTGCCGCAGGTTGTGTCGGGCTCGGCATTACCCTTGATTTCTGGAGCTGGCTCGGCTGGCGATTTATCGCCGGTATCGGCTGCGCCATGATCTGGGTGGTGGTGGAGAGCGCGCTGATGTGCAGCGGCAACGCGCACAATCGGGGCCGTCTGCTGGCCGCCTACATGATGGTCTACTACCTGGGCACAGTGCTCGGCCAGCTCTTGGTCAGCAAGTTGCCGACCGGCCTGATGGAGGTACTGCCCTGGGCGAGTGGGCTGATCCTGGCGGCTATCCTGCCGCTGTTGTTCACCCGCATCGTCAGTGAGCGCAGCGAAGCGCAGGGCTCAACCCGGGTCTGGTCCATGTTGCGGCTGCGTCAGGCACGGCTCGGGGTCGATGGCTGCATCATCTCCGGCATCGTGCTGGGCTCCCTCTACGGCCTGATGCCGCTCTACCTGAATCATCAGGGGGTGAGCGATGCCGGCATTGGTTACTGGATGGCGGTGATGGTGAGTGCCGGCATCCTGGGGCAGTGGCCGGTGGGTCGGCTGGCGGACAGGTTCGGTCGCCTGCCGGTGCTGCGGGTGCAGGTGCTGGTGGTGATCCTGGGGTGCGGGGCCATGCTCGGCGGCGTGGCGATGGGGCCGGCGCTGTTCATCCTGGGCGCCGCCGGGTTTACCCTCTATCCGGTGGCCATGGCGTGGGCCTGCGAGAAGGTCGAGCACCATCAGCTGGTGGCCATGAACCAGGCGCTGCTGCTGAGCTACACCATCGGCAGCCTGCTCGGCCCGGCCTATACCGCGCTCCTGATGCAGCACTTTTCGGACAACCTGCTGTTCATCATGATCGCCGGTGTGGCCTTGCTCTATCTGCTGATGTTGCTGCGCCCCATGGGGAAACACTCGACACCGGTGGCCCACGCCTGAACTGTGGTCGGCAGCAGGGCACCATCCTCGCTTCCCGATAGGGGGCTGGATGGCACGCATATAAAGCAGAGGCGGCCCAGGGGCCGCCTTGTTGTTTGCAACGGTTGTCAGGCAGAGATTAACGAAGAGATAAACGGCTAGCCGTAGCGTTTGTTCGCCTCTTCAAACAAGGACATATGCAGCGGGATCAGCTGTTGCCAGTCACGGCGGTAGCCGCCGCCCGGTACGGCGGCAATGGGCAGCCCGTGCCGTTGTGCGCAGTCAAAGACCATGGCATCGCGCTGGCGCACCCCCTCATTACTCAAGGAGAGATAGCCAAGTTCGTCGGCATGATGCACGTCCACCCCGGCCTGATAGAGGATGAGGTCGGGGGCGTAGAGCCGCAACGCCAGATTGAGCGCCTCTGCCAGCGTGGTGAGGTAGGCATCGTCCTCCATGCCGCTTGGCAGGGGGAAATCCATGTGGGAGGCGGGCTTGTGGCGGGGAAAGTTGTGCTCCCCGTGCAGGGAGAGGGTGATGATGTCGCGCCGATCCTGGCACAGGGCGGCACTGCCATCCCCCTGATGGACATCGAGATCGACGATCAATACCTGTTCGCAGCGCCCTTCATCCAGACAGGTCTGGGCGGCGATCACCAGATCGTTGAACAGGCAAAAGCCGCTGCCAAAGTCCCGGTGGGCGTGGTGATAACCACCGGAGATCTGCAGGCCGCAGCCTTGCGCGAGGGCGTGTCGGCTGGCGGCAAGGGTGGCCCCTACCGAGCGCAGGGTGCGTTCAATCAGCACGGGGGACCAGGGAAACCCCAGCTGGCGAATGGCATCCGCATCCAGGGTGCCGGTGAGGGCCGCTTCCACATAGTCCGCATCGTGCACTCTCTCTATCTGGGCGCGACTGGCGGGCGCGGCCTCTGCCAGCGGATAACCCAGGTTTCCCAGCTGTTCAAACAGCGCCTGGTATTTGGCCAGCGGAAAGCGGTGGCGCGCTGGCAGGACCAGGGCGGAGTAGAGGGAATGATGGAAGATGCGCAGTGACATGACGCCGGGGCCTTGTGAGCAGATATGAAAAAGGGGAGCCAGGCTCCCCTTGTCATGCCCGATAATTCGGGACGAACAGATGCAATTACTGCTGCTGGATCACCCAGATCTGGAAGGCTTTGCGGGTCTCCGCATCGGCCTTGTTGTACCAGTTTTGCAGCTGGGTCAGGGCTTCCGGATTGCTCTGGGCCTTGCTCGGGGCGACCTGAACCGGGGCGCTGTTGGCGGCCATGACGGCAGCGGTAGAGACAGCGACAGTCTTGGGCTGGTTGAACGCCTTGCCCATGTTGATCAGCTCCTGCTGATAGTCACGGGTCAGCTGGAAGCCTTCCACCTTCGGCAGCACGAACTGCTCGGTGGTGACGACCTGGCCGCTGCTCTTGTCTTTCAGCGCGACTTTCTGTTCCTTGACGAACTGGTTGGCTTCGGATTCGTTGCGCGGCTTCTTGTAGTCCAGCACCAGTTTCTGGTTGTCGGCGGCGGTGAAGTTGATCACCAGCGGCTCGGCGGTGACCAGCTTGGTGTCGCTGCGGCTGGAGTAGTTGCCTTCGAAGGCGACGACCAGTTGGTGCTTGCCGGCTTTGATAGGATAGGTACTCGTCTTGTCGAGCAGCTTGGGATTGATGGATTGGCCATCGATCAGCTGCACCACATAGGGGTTGTTCACTTCCAGTTGGGCATCGGCCAGGGCACTACCTGCCCACAACAGACCAGCCAGGGCTGGCACCAGAACAGTCAGTTTCATTTCATCTCCTTGAACAGTCAGGCGAGTGCCCACTGAAAAACAGGGGCTCATTTTTGCAGGTTTGCCCAAGGGCGGCAATAGGCGTTTATGGCGCCTCTGCCGCGTCTGGGCTCGTGCTTTCCCGATGCAAACTCATCGGGCCAGTGGGGTTGGCTACCTTGGTCAACCCCGGCGTTACTCAATCCGGCGTCGAAATGGCGGCAGGGCATCGAGCAGCCCCTTGCCGTAGCGTTTGGTCAATAGACGGCGATCGAGAATGGTGACCCGGCCCCTGTCCGCCTCTTTGCGAATGAGGCGACCACAGGCCTGGATGAGCTTGCGCGACGCCTCCGGCACCGTCAGTTGCAAGAAGGGATTACCGCCCCGTTTCTCGACCCACTCGGCGGTAGCCTCTTCCACCGGCGAGTTGGGGACTGCGAATGGCAACTTGGTGATCACCAGGTTGGTGAGGTAGTGACCGGGCAGATCCAGCCCTTCCGAGAAGCTGCCGGTGCCAAACAGTATGCTGGCCTGGCCGCCATCGCATTTTTGTTTGTGCAGGGTGAGCAGGGCGTTGCGGGAGGCTTCCCCTTGCACCAGCAGGGAGAGTCCCTTGGCCCGCAGCCCCACCGCCACCTCGTTCATCTGCCGGTAGGAGGAGAACAGCACCAGGCTCGCCTCCTTGCCAGCCAGCAGACGAGGCAGGATGCTGACGAGCTCCTGGGTGAAGGCGGGGGCATTGGGCTCGTGTTCCATTTTGGGCAAATAGAGCTCGGCCTTCTGGTAATCGAAGGGGGAGCGCAGGCGCAGATAGCGGGTGCCATCGTGCTCTTTGAGCCCCACTTGGTGGCGGAAATAGCTGAAGGAGGAGAGGGCGGTCAGGGTCGCCGACACCAGCACGGCGCCAAGACATCTGGACCAGAGCCACTCCTCCAGCAGGTAGCCCACCTCGATGGGGGAGGCGTGCAGCCAGATGTCGCCGTCATCGCTCTTGACCATCCAGCGGGCCAGCGGCGTCTTGCCCTCTGCCACGTGCCGCCCCAGCATCTCCCACAGGGCGCAGAAACCCTCCAGCCGCTGCAGATAGAAGCCGCTCTCCGCCAGCAGGGGTTCGGCCTCCTTGCGACGGATCTCGCCATCCTTCAGCGCCTCGCCGATGGCGCCCTGCATCCTGTCCAGCGCCCGCAGCGCCTTCTTGCTCGCCTCCTTGAGGTTCTCCGCCAGCATGGGCAGGGGGTCGGGCAAGACACCATCGGCGAAGCGATGATGTTTTTCTTCATTGAACAAGCGGTCGTTGGCGGCGAGCCACTGCTCCAGCGCCTTCAGATCCGGCTGCAGGGAGGCCAGCGCGTCCTGCAGCTTGAGCTGGGGATCGAGCAGACTCTCCTTGTTGAGGATTCTGGCCAGCTTGCCCGCCCCCTGTGCCAGTTTTTCCAGCCAGCGGCGTGAACCCTTGACGCTGGCCGAGGCGGCGCCGTGATCCCGGGCTATGGTGGGCAGATGATGGGCCTCGTCCAGCACATAGAGACACTCGTCCGGTGGCGGCAGTATGATGCCGCCACCCATGGTGAGGTCGGAGAGCAGCAGGGCGTGGTTGACCACCAGCACGTCGGCCGCATCCATGTCGTTGCGGGCGCGGTGGAAGGGGCAGTGCTGATGATGAGTCAGCGCCTTGTTGCAGGTGTGGCGGTCGGCGGCGATGCGATCCCAGCAGTTATCGTTGATGGGTTTGGGCCAGTTGTCCCGATCACCGTCCCACTTGCCTTCCGTGTAGGCCTGCCACAACGCCTGATAGCAATCCTTGTCGGCGTCTGACGGCTTGTGTTTGCTGAGGGCTCCGAAGTCGAACTCGAAGTTGGCCATCTCGCTGCCGCTGGCGGCCTGCTCCAGCAGGTGTTCGCAGCAGTAGCGCTGGCGCCCCTTGACCAGCATGAAACGAAACGGCAGCTCGCTGTGGCGGTGATAGAAGGGGAGGTCTTTGTGGATCAGCTGCTCCTGCAGCGCCACGGTGGCGGTGGAGATCACCAGCTTCTTCTGGGTGAGCCGTGCCACCGGGATGGCCCCCTGAGCATAGGAGAGGGACTTGCCGATACCAGTGCCGGCTTCGGCCACCAGGATGCGACGCTGTTTGTCATACTCCCCGGTCAGCGTCTTGGCTATTTCGGCCACCAGAAAATTCTGCTCCTTGCGCGGCACAAAACCGGGTAAACCATCGGCAATCTGCCGATAGGTATTGCGAATGGTGGTTTTGAGACGGGTAGACAGCATGAAGAAAATGACCGTTGCACAGGGTGAAGGAAGACAGGATACCTGCAACCGGCAACCTGGGTCGAGGTGTGTGGCAACGCACAGATCCGACCTCTTCTTCTGTTTATAAGGCGAGTCGTCGTTATTGTGTGATAAATCACCAATTCGGACGAATTTTGCCAGCGGTTATCGCTGTAAACGTTTTCCCATAGCGTGCAAACAATGTGGGATTCAGGTCACAATTTTTCCGCTGTGACTATGCTTTTCGTAAAAAGTTCCAAGTTTTTTCATTGCGGATTGGAAAACCCGGTGCTAGTCTCGGCGCCATAGTGATGCAAAGTACATCGCTAACACAGGGAATAACAACGACTTAGTGTTTAATTACAGTAGGCATTGGAAACTATGAAAAAGACAATTCTGGCTATTGCTATCCCGGCTCTGTTTGCATCCGCCGCTAACGCTGCAGTGGTTTACGACAAAGACGGTACCACTTTTGACGTATACGGCCGTGTCCAGGCTAACTACTACGGTGACCACAACAAGGCTGACTCCACCGAAGCATCCGGCTACAAGGATGTTGACAGTGAGCTGATCGGTTCTTCCCGTCTGGGTTGGTCCGGCAAGATTGCCCTGAACAACACCTGGTCCGGTATCGCCAAGACCGAGTGGCAAGTTTCTGCTGAAAACTCCGCCAACAAGTTCGATTCCCGTCACATCTACGTTGGTTTCGACGGCACCCAGTACGGTAAGATCATCTTCGGTCAGACCGATACCGCGTTCTATGACGTGCTGGAACCGACCGATATCTTCAACGAGTGGGGCGACGTAGGTAACTTCTATGACGGTCGTCAAGAAGGTCAGATCATCTACTCCAACACCTACGGTGGCTTCAAAGGCAAACTGTCCTATCAGACCAACGACGACAAGGCCGTCAAGGTTACTGACGTAGGTCAGGGCATCAAAGAAACTGCTGTTTATGGTCCGAATGTAAAGCGTAACTACGGTTATGCCGCTGCTGCCGGTTATGACTTCGACTTCGGTCTGGGTCTGAATGCTGGTTATGCTTACTCTGACCTCGAGAACTCCGTTAGCAACACCAATGGTGACAAGAAAGAGTGGGCTCTGGGCGCACACTACGCCATCAACGGTTTCTACTTCGCTGGTGTCTACACCCAAGCAGATCTGAGCTACGACACCACCACCGTTGGTAACAAGGACAAGGGTCGTGGTTACGAGCTGGCTGCTTCCTACAACGTTGATGCCTGGACCTTCCTGGCCGGCTACAACTTTACTGAAGGTAAAGCTGCTTCCAACACCGCTGGTGCCGAGTACAAAGACATCGTTGACGAAACCCTGCTGGGCGTACAGTACGCTTTCACTTCCAAGCTGAAAGCCTACACCGAGTACAAGATCCAGGGTATCGACAAGCTGGACGACGAGTGGACCGTTGCCCTGCAATACAACTTCTAATCTAGCCTCTGCGCTGATTGAGTTGATGAACGGCCAAGCTTGCTTGGCCGTTTTGTTTTATCTGCTTCCCACCTGATTGCCTCTCTTCTCCTCTGTTGATGATCCTCTCCTTCTCCTGTTTGGCTTGCGCCAGTTCACGTTGTCTCTTTTCTGTACTTGGCTCCCGGTCAGCGAATCGCTAGATTATTCAGCTCGTTGCAGGATGTTCGGCAAACAGGGAAGGATGACGTTTGATTGACTTTAGTCACCCACAGTGGCGGGAGCTGGCCCGCCAGCTGCTGGACAACCCCACCTCGGTGGTCCGCGCCCGCCAGTGGCAACCCCTGCTGGGCCTGCTCAAGGACAACCAGCTGCTGCTGGCACTGGGCAATCACCACTATGAGCTCACCCCCGCCGGTCGCCGCTACCTGACCCGTGAACTGACGCTGGCCGAGATCGCCACGGCGCCGCCAACCCCGGAGGAGTGGCTCCATGGGCAGGGCTGGCAGCTGGCGGAGCAGGTCAACGAGCGGGTGCTGGCCGCGCTCTATCGCAAGAGCGAGGTGAGCTTTACCCCCAACGAGCAGATCGACTTCGAAGACAAGGGGATCCGGCTCTGTTCGGATCAACAGGTGCGCCTGCGTGCCCCCGAGCCGTTCAGCCTCTTTTTCAGCGGCGGCACCCTGCTCGATGCGTCCCCCTGGCTGCAGGCGCTCGGCGAGGTGGCGTTGCCGGAGCGTACCTTGGCCAGTCTCGGCAAGATCCTGTGGGGGGAGGGGGAGCTGCTGCGGGTGATCACCACCGACAGCGTCGGTGCCTTTGCCGAGCTGGTGCTGCCGGCAGGGAGCTTGCTGATCTGGGCTCCCGCCTCGGCGCAGCAGGCGCTGCAGCAAGTGATCGCCGCGCTGCCGCCTCAGGTGCAGTGGAGTCATCTTACCTCCCTCGACCCGAGCGGGGTGGATCGGGTGCTGACTCTGGCCCAGCGTTTGGGTCGGCCGGCCAGCTGGTGGCTGCCCACAGTGCTTGCTCCCATCATGACGGCCTATTCCCTGCCACTGACTGACTCCCGCCCCTGGGAGCCGAGCCGGATCCCCAAGTCATTGTTAGCAGTTTGTAGCGGTTTGGTTGAGTCTAATGGTGGCTTGTCTGCCGAGGTGTGCGCGTTGGCGCCACAGTGGCATGCCATCGGTTGAGATTGCCGCAGATCCAGCCGAAAAAGCGGTTTTCCCCCATCCTGCACGGTGATATAAAGAGTTGACGAAGCGCTCGCCAGTGGGCGCTTTTGTTTGCCACGTGTTTTGCGTGTCACGGACGGTGTGCCAACACGCTTTGCCAGCCAACGAACTCAACGGAATACAGGGAATACCATGTTTGAAAAGGTTGTTGCCGCCCCAGCGGATCCGATCCTGGGCCTGACCGAAGCCTTCCGCGCCGACTCTCGCAGCCACAAGATCAACCTGGGGGTCGGGATCTACAAGGACGAGACCGGCGCCACCCCCATTCTTCACTGCGTCAAGAAAGCCGAACAGAAGCTCTTGACCGACGAGAAGACCAAGAACTATCTCGGTATCGAAGGCAATATCGAATACGGCCGCATCGTGCAGCAACTGCTGTTCGGACAGGATTCCGCGCTGGTCAACAGCGGCCGCGCCAAGACGGCGCAAGCGCCGGGCGGTACCGGTGCCCTGCGCATCGCCGCCGAGTTCGTGGTGCGCAACAACCTCGCCAAGACCATCTGGATCTCCGATCCCACCTGGGCCAACCACGTCAGCGTGTTCCAGGCCGCGGGTCTGACCGTCAAGTGGTACAAGTACTACGACGCAGCCACCAAGGGACTCGACTTTGCCGCCATGCAGGCGTCTCTCTCCGAGGCGCAGGCTGGCGATCTGGTGCTGCTGCACGGTTGCTGTCACAACCCGACCGGTATCGATCCGACCGCGGATCAGTGGCGTGCACTGGCCAGGCAGAGTGCTGCCGCCGGTTGGCTGCCGCTGTTTGACTTCGCCTATCAGGGCTTTGCCCGCGGCATCGAAGAGGATGCCGAAGGTCTGCGCATCTTCGCCGAGTGCCACGACGAGCTGCTGGTGGCGAGCTCCTTCTCCAAGAACTTCGGCCTCTATAACGAGCGGGTCGGTGCCTTCACCCTGGTCAGCGCGACCAAGGCGATTGCCGATGTGGCCTTCACCCAGGTCAAGACCGTCATTCGTGCCAACTACTCCAACCCGCCGTCACACGGCGCTGCCGTCGTCACCGCCGTGGTGAATGATCCGGCCCTCTATGCCGAGTGGGTGGAAGAGGTGGCGGCCATGCGGGTGCGCATTCGCGAGATGCGCGAGCTGCTGGTGGAAAAACTGGCCGCCCGCGGCGTGAACCAGGACTTCAGCTTTATCCGCGAGCAGAACGGCATGTTCTCCTTCTCCGGTCTTTCCAAGGATCAGGTGGAGCGCCTCAAGAGCGAGTTCGCCATCTACATCGTCGGCTCCGGCCGGATCAGCGTGGCCGGTATCACCCGTGCCAACATAGATCCTCTGTGCGACGCCATCGCCAAGGTGCTGTAAGCGAGTCATCGCCATCCGCTCAGTAACAAGCCCGCCGGGGAGACCCAGCGGGCTTTTTCATTTTTCGGCTCAGGCCTTAGCGACGGCGTTTGCCACCCCCCAGCAGGGAGCCGAGCACCCCGCGCACCAGCTGGCGACCCACCTCGCTGCCGATGGTGCGGGCCACGCTCTTGGCGGCGGTTTGCACAACCCCGTCGTGCTGGCCGCCACGGGGGCCGGTGCGGCCAAACAGGATACCATTGAGGGCATCGAGCAGGCCGCCTTCCTCGCTGGATAACGGTTTACTGGCTTGTTCGCTTGTGGTTGTCACCTTGGCGCCGTTGAGCCGCTCGAAGGCCGACTCGCGATCCTCCGGCGTCTCGTAGCGGCCGTGCAGCAATGAGCCCTGAATGAGCGCCTGCCGCTCGGCGTCGCTCAAGGGGCCGATGCGGCTGGCCGGCGGGGCGATGAAGGCGCGCTCCACCATGCTGGGCCGTCCCTTCTCGTCGAGCAGAGAGACCAGCGCCTCACCGACCCCGAGCTCGGTGATGACGCCGGCGGCATCAAAGGCCGGGTTGGCGCGCAGGGTGTTGGCGGCGATCCGCACCGCCTTCTGATCGCTCGGGGTAAAGGCGCGCAGGGCGTGTTGCACCCGGTTGCCAAGCTGCCCCAGCACGCTGTCGGGGATGTCGGCCGGGCTCTGGGTCACGAAGTAGACACCCACCCCTTTCGAGCGGATGAGGCGCACCACCAGTTCAATCTTCTCCAGCAGCGCCTTGGGAGCGTCGTTGAACAGCAGGTGCGCCTCGTCGAAGAAGAACACCAGCACAGGTTTGTCGGGATCCCCCACCTCCGGCAACTGCTCGAACAGCTCGGAGAGCAGCCAGAGCAGGAAGCAGGCATAGAGGCGGCTGGATTGGGTCAGCTTGCTGGCGGCCAGCACATTGATATGACCGTGGCCGGCCTCATCGGTCTGCAGCAGATCCTGGATGTCCAGCATGGGTTCGCCAAAGAAGTGATCGCCGCCCGCGCTCTCCAGGGTGAGCAGGTTGCGCAGGATGGCGCCGATGGAGGCGGTGGAGACGTTGCCGTAACGGGTGGTGAGGGACTTGGCGTTGTCGCCGGCAAACTGCACCATGGCGCGTAGATCTTTGAGGTCGAGCAGCAGCAGCCCCTCGTCGTCCGCCACCTTGAACACCAGCTCCAGCACCCCGCTCTGGGTGTCATTTAGGCCGAGCAGGCGGGCGAGCAGCAGGGGCCCCATGTCGGAGATGGTGGCCCGCACCGGGTGGCCCTGTTCGGCAAACAGATCCCAGAACAGGGTGGGGTTGGCGGCAAAGGCGGGGGCCGGAATGCCGAGCTGGGCCAGCCTGGCATCCAGCTTGGCCGAGCCAGCCCCGGCGGCGCCAAGGCCGCTCAGATCCCCCTTCACATCCGCCAGAAAGACCGGCACGCCGAGGTGGGAGAATCCCTCCGCCAGCACCTGCAGGGTGACAGTCTTGCCGGTGCCGGTGGCCCCTGTGATGAGGCCGTGGCGATTGGCCATGGCTGGCAGCAGGGCGAGGGGATGACCACTGGCATGGGCCAGCGTGAGCGGTTCGGCCATGGTGGGCTCCTTGTGGCAAATGGGGGACGAAAAACAACGGGTTACAAGGAGTGTGGTAGCGAGGTCAGGGGATGGCAAGGCAGTGCCTCGTCAGCGCGCCAGAGGCTGACGAGGCGGGTGAGATCAGCGGGGGCGGACCAGCTTGCCGAGGCGCAGCAACAGCAGGGTGAGGAGGCCGCCGGTGGCAGCGGTCAGTACCGCCAGCAGCAGGCTGCCGAGCAGGAAAGGAGGCACCAGGGTGGCCGCCTCGTGCTCCAGCCAGTGCAGGGTCCAGGTGAGGTGAAATGGCTCCGGCGTCTTGTGCAGCACCAGACAACCGGTGCGATAGGCGTAGAGGTACATGAAGGGCAGGGTCAGCGGGTTGTTGAACCAGACCGCCAGCAGCGCCAGCGGCAGGTTGAGGCTGAACGCCAACGCCAGCCCGACCGCAATGAGTGAATGCATGGGGATGGGAAACCAGCAGGCGAAGATGCCGGCCGCCACCGCCCCGCTCAGGGCGCGCGGCCCCCCTTGCCAGAGGGCGGGGGCAAGCAGGCGCTCGCCAAACAGGGCGAACCACTTCTGCTGGCGCAGGGTATCGGGGTCAATCTTGAAGCGGGCAAACCAGCGATTCAGCATGCGCGTGCCACCTTGCGTTTCTGCCACTGCCGCACGGTGCTGATACGCCAGCAGGTGCGAATGAGGGCGTAGCCGATGAGGGAGCTGAGCAGGGCGAGCACCAGTGAACCCAGCAGCAGTGGCGGAGCCACGGTTTCGAACACCGACACCAGCCAGGCCCAGGTGAACTCGATCTCGATGTGCTGGGAGGATTGCCCCAGCAGCTGACAGCCGGTCAGGTAGGCACCGTAGAACAGCGGCGGCATGGTAATGGGATTGGAGAGCCAGACCAGGGCTACCGAGAGCGGCAGATTGACCCGACAGGCGATGGCGCCGCCGGCCGCCAGCAGCATCTGGCAGGGGAGCGGCACCCAGGCCATGAACAGCCCCACCGCGAAGGCACCGGCCGCCGAGCGGCGATTGAGGTGCCACAGGTTGGCGTCCAGCAGCAGCTTGCCAAACAGCCGCAAGTGCTTGTGTTCCTTGAGTGTCGCCGGATCAGGCAGCCAGCGTTGTATGAGTCGTTTGGGCATATTGAAACCTTGCTAAATACTTGCACCATGGATCTGCGCCTGCTGTCGTTTGCCCTCGGGGCAAGCTCCTCACTGCTTTGGCCATGGTTGCCTTCATGGGAATGGGGTGGCCTGATGCTGCTGCTCGCGTTTCCCCTCGCCGGTTACCGCTGCTGGCGGCTGCTGTTCTTGCTGGGCGGCATCCTCTGGATGCAGGGGAATTTGCAGCACCGGTTTGCCTGGCTGGATCAGCTTGGCAAAAAAACGAGCCACATCATAACCGCACAACTGCAAAGTGCAGAACCCGAGGGCGATAAATTTGTCCGGCTGGTGCTGCGGGTGAACAGGCTCGATGAGCAGGCGCTCACTCCGGCGCCCCTGGTGCGCATCAATGCCTACCAGGCGCTGCCCACCATGACGGCAGGCAGTCGCCTGACCCTGGAGGTCTCTCTCAAACCGGCCCATGGCCTGGCCAACGAGGCGGGGATGGACGGGCGGCGCCTGCTGCTCGGCAAGGGGATCACCGCCACCGGCAACTTGCGCCGGGTGATCCTGATTGAAGCGGTGCCGGCGGGGCTGCGCGAGCGCTGGCTGGCCCGGGCCGCCGCCAGTTGGCAGGATCTGAGCCAGGGGCCGCTGCTGGCGGCGCTTACCTTCGGTGAGCAGGGCGGCATCACGACTGAGCAGTGGAGCCTGTTTCGCGGCAGCGGGCTGACCCACATCATCGCCATCTCGGGGCAGCACATCGCGCTGGTGGCGGTGCTCGGCTGGTGGCTGGGGCGGCTGTTCGGACTGCGGGGGGCGATTCTGCTCGCCCTGCTGTTTGCCACCCTCTACAGCTGGCTGGCCGGGTTTGCGGTGGCCACCGAGCGGGCCCTCATCATGGTGCTGGTGTGGAGCCTGCTGCGCTGGCGACGGCGGGAGTGGCCGGCCCATCGCGTCTGGCTGTGGGCCTTCGTGGTGCTGACGCTCTGGGATCCCTTCGCCCTCTATTCGGCGGGATTCTGGCTCTCCTTCCTGGCGGTGGCTCTGCTGCTGGTGGCGAGCCTGCTGGAGGCCAAATCCGGGCTCATTCGCCTGCAGGGCTTGTTGCTGCTGGGGCTGCTGCCGCTGCAACTGGCGCTGTTCGAGGGGATAGCCCCTCTGTCGCTGCTGCTCAATCTGCTGGCATTGCCGCTCTTTTGCATCGCCATCATACCGCTGGCGCTCATCGGGGTGCTGCTGGCGCCGCTTTCAGGGGAGCTGGCCCACCTGCTGTTCTGGCTGGCCGATGTCGGCTTGCAGTGGGTGTTGTGGGCGCTGGAGAGGTTGGCCAGCCAGTGGCAGCTCTGGTGGCCGGTGCCGGGCTGGGTACTGCCGCTCACGGCGCTGCTGACCCTGCTCTGGTGCGCCTGGCATGTGCCGGGCGGCCGTCCGCTGCTGTTGCCAGGGGGCGTGGCTCTGCTGCTGGCAGCCTGGCCGGTGCCGACCCACTGGCAACTGAGGGTGCTGGACGTGGGGCAGGGGTTGGCGGTGCTGATCACCCGGGGCGAGCGCGGCATCCTGTTTGACACCGGCGATCGCTACCCGGGCGGCTACAACATGGCGGATGCCGTGATCCTGCCGCTGCTGAACCGGCTCGATGTGCGGGTGCTGGATTATCTGGTCATCAGCCACAAGGACCGGGATCACGCCGGCAACCGGCGCGCCATCCTGCAGGCTCTGCCGGTGCGCCACGAGCTCTCCTCCTTCGACTTCGGCCGCTTCACGACCCTGTGCCGGCGTGGCCAGCAGTGGCGCTGGCAGGGGCTCGAGATGGCGGTGCTCTGGCCACAGCAGCCGGGAGGCGGCCACAACAACGACGGGTGCGTGCTGCAGATCCGCGACGGGGATCGACGTATCCTGCTCAGCGCCGACATCGAGCGGCAGGCGGAGCAGCGCTTGCTGGCGCTGGAAGGGGCCGGGCTTGCCAGCACCCTGCTGGTAAGCCCCCACCATGGCAGCCGCACCTCCTCCACGCCCCCGTTCGTGGCGGCGGTGGCCCCCCGCTATGTGGTGCACAGCGCCGGCTTCATGAACCAGTGGGGCTTTCCCCGCCCCGAGGTGGTGGCCCGCTACCGGGAGGCGCAGCAATGGGTCACCGGACTGGACGGGGAGATCCTGGTCGAGCCTGCGGCGGACGGGCTGCGGATCCGTGCCGAACGGGAGCAGGGCCCCTGGTTTCGTCGCAATGGTGACTGGTGGCGCTCTGCATTCTGGCCTGAGCGCTGAGCGTAAACCCGGCTTTGGCTGGGATAACGACCGTCATTTCCCGTCTCGGCGAGGGCCATGCGCTGGCGATGCTTGGTGTAATCCTGCGCTTTGGCTGGGATAACGGCCGTCATTTGCCGTCTTGGCGAGGGGCATGCGCTGGCACTGCTTGGTGTAATCCTGTGCTTTGGCTGGGATAACGGCCGTCATTTCCCGCTCTGGTGATGGGCACTGCTTGGTGTAATCCTGCGCTTTGGCTGGGATAACGGCCGTCATTTGCCGTCTTGGCGATGGGCACTGCTTGGTGTAATCCTGCGCTTTGGCTAGAATAGCCCGTCATTTCCCTTATTAACGGCTATTCATGCAACAAGAAACCTCACAAGACAGCTGGCCTGTCTTCAAGCGTCTGCTCGGCTATGTCCGTGACCGCAAGCTTGGCCTGATTGGCGGCATCATCGGCATGCTGGGCTACGCCGCCGTGGATACCACCTTCGTCTATTCCATCAAGCCGCTGATCGACAAGGGGATCAACGGCAATGATCCGACCGTGCTCAAGTGGATGCCCTTCTTCGTGCTGGGTATCGTGGCCCTGCGCGGTGTCGCCAACTTCCTCTCCAACTACTGCATGGCCTGGGTCGGCAACCACGTGGTGATGCGCCTGCAGCAGCAGGTATTCAACCACATGGTGGCGATGCCGATGAGCTTCTTCGACCGTCAGAATACCGGCCACCTGCTCTCCAAGGTGACCTATGACGCGAGTCAGGTCTCCTCGGCCGCCAGTACCACCTTGGTCACCCTGGTGCGGGAAGGGGCGACGGTCATCGGTCTGCTCGGCTTGATGTTCTGGCACTCCTGGCAACTGTCGGTGATCTTCCTGGTGGTGGGGCCCGTGGTGGGCATCATCATCGGCCTCATCAGCCGCCGTTTCCGTCAGATCAGCCGCCACATCCAGCAGGCGGTGGGTGACATCACCACCTCTACCGAGCAGATGCTCAAGGGGCACAAAGAGGTGCTGATGTTCGGCGGTCAGAAGGTGGAGGAGAAGCGCTTCTTCAAGGTCAGCAACAACATGCGCCAGCAGACCATGAAGATGGTCGCGGCCGATGCCATCGGCAGTCCGGTGGTGCAGATGGTGGCCTCCATCGCATTGGCGGCCTTCCTCTATGTGGCCACCATCGATAGCGTGCGCAGCGAGCTGACTGCCGGTACCTTCACCGTCATGATCACCTCCATGATGATGCTGCTCAAGCCGCTGAAAAGCCTGACCGACGTCAACAACCAGTTCCAGCGCGCCATCACCGCCTGCCACAGCCTGTTCGGCCTGCTCGATACCGAGCCGGAGCAGGATACCGGCACCCGTACCCTGGAGCGCGCCCGCGGCGAGATCGAGTTTCGCAACGTCACCTTCACCTACCCGACCAAGGACACCCCGGCGCTGCACAACGTCAGCTTCAAGGTGGAGGCGGGCAAATCGGTGGCGCTGGTGGGGCGTTCCGGCTCTGGCAAGAGCACCATCGCCAGCCTGCTGACCCGCTTCTATGACATCGAACAGGGGGAGATCCTGCTGGATGGCGTCAACATCCGTGAATACCGCCTGAGCGAGCTGCGCAAGCAGTACGCCCTGGTCTCCCAGCACGTGCACCTGTTCAACGACACGGTGGCGAGCAATATCGCCTACGCCGCGGAAGAGCAATACAGCCTCGACGAGATCAAGCAGGCGGCCCGCATCGCTCACGCCGACGAGTTCGTCAGCAAGATGAGCAACGGTTATGATACCGTGGTCGGCGAGAACGGTGCGTCGCTCTCCGGCGGTCAGCGCCAGCGCATCGCCATCGCCCGCGCCCTGCTGCGCGATGCTCCAGTGCTGCTGCTGGACGAGGCCACCTCGGCGCTGGATACCGAGTCCGAGCGCCACATCCAGGCGGCCATCGACGAGCTGTGCAAGGCGCGCACCTCGCTGGTGATCGCTCACCGCCTCTCCACCATCGAGAAGGCGGACGAGATCCTGGTGATCGACGAAGGCCATATCGTCGAGCGCGGCAACCACGCGGCTCTGATGGCCCAGCAGGGGACCTATGCCCAGCTGCGCGCCATCCAGTTCGGCCATGCCACCGCAGGTGGCAACGCCTGATGCTGGAGCGGCTCTGGTATGCAAAGAGTGGCTGGCGCTGGTTGCTGGCCCCCTTTGCCCTGCTGTTTGCCATCATCAGCGGCACCCGCCGCTACGCCTATCGCCACGGCTGGCGCAAGGGCTATCGTGCCTCTGTGCCGGTCATAGTGGTGGGCAATATCTCGGTGGGGGGCAACGGCAAGACCCCGGTAGTGGTCTGGCTGGTGGAGCAGTTGCAGGCCCGCGGCTATCGCCCTGGGGTGGTGAGCCGCGGTTATGGCGGCAAGGCGCCCCATTACCCGTACCGGCTCGATGCCGCCAGCACCACGGTGCAGGCGGGGGATGAACCGGTACTGATCGCTAGGCGCTGTGGCTGCCCTGTGGTGGTGGCGCCCAGGCGGGCCGAGGCGGTGCGTCTGCTGGAGCAGAGCGGTGAGGTGGACATCATCATCACCGACGACGGCCTGCAGCACTATGCGCTGGCCCGTGACATCGAGCTGGTGGTGGTGGACGGGGCGCGCCGTTTCGGCAACGCCTGCCTGCTGCCCATGGGGCCGCTGCGCGAGCCGGTCACCCGGCTCAAGCGGGTGGACGCCATCATCTGCAACGGCGGCGAGCCGGGGCGGGGAGAGTATCCCATGAGGTTGGTGGCCGATTCCCCCCGTCGGGTACGCGACGAGGCCCCGTTGGCCACACCGCTGGCCGGTCCGGTAGACGCGCTGGCGGGCATTGGTCATCCGCCCCGTTTCTTCGCCACTCTCGAGGGGCTCGGTTACCAGCTGGATCAGCGGGTGGCCTACGGGGATCACCACCCCTTCGATCGGGACGAGCTGGTGGGTCGCTTTGCCGGCAAGCCGCTGCTGATGACCGAGAAGGATGCGGTCAAGTGCCGCGCCTTTGCCCTCGACAACTGGTGGTATCTGCCGGTCAGCGCCGAGTTGCCCGCCTCCCTGCTCGATACCCTGCTGCACAAGCTGGGCGCGAGCGGGAAGGGGCAAGGCGCAACCAAGGCACAAGGTTGATCTCGCTCGCCAGCGCGGGAGAGAAGGGGGCTTGTCATGCCCCGCATGAAACATCTGGTTGGTTCGACACCCATCGCCGGCGTGATTAAGCCGCTGGCGCGACATCGTTGAAGGAGTATCGTTTTGGCTTTGGACATCAAGTTGCTCGACATCATTGCCTGCCCGGTCTGCAAGGGTAAGCTGCACTATAACAAGTCCGTGCATGAGCTGGTCTGCCGTTTCGACAAGCTGGCTTATCCGCTGGAGGAGGGGATCCCGGTGCTGCTGGAGAACCGCGCCCGGCAGCTCAATAGCGACGAGCTGTCGTCATGAGCTTCGTCGTCGTCATTCCGGCCCGCTACGCTTCCACCCGGCTGCCGGGCAAGCCGCTGGCCGACATCCACGGCAAGCCCATGGTGCAGCACGTGGTGGAAAAGGCCCTGCAGTCGGGCGCCGATCGGGTGATCGTCGCCACCGATGACGAGCGGGTGCAGCAGGCGCTGGCCGGCCAGACCGGGTTCGAGGTGTGCATGACCTCGAAGGATCACCAGTCCGGTACCGAGCGCCTGGCCGAGGTGTGCCGTCACTACGGTTTTGCCGCCGACACCATAGTGGTCAACGTGCAGGGGGATGAGCCGCTCATTCCGCCGGTCATCATCCGTCAGGTGGCGGACAACCTGGCCGCCGCCAGCGCGCCCATGGCCACCCTGTCGGTGCCAATTCAGGACGCCGAAGAGGCGTTCAACCCGAACGCCGTGAAGGTGGTGACCGACCAGGATGGCTACGCCCTCTACTTCAGCCGTGCCTCCATTCCGTGGGATCGTGATCGTTTTGCCGCAAGCCGCGAGCAGATTGGTGATCACTACCAGCGCCACATCGGCATCTATGCCTATCGCGCCGGTTTCATCCAGCGTTATGTGGACTGGGCGCCGAGCGCGCTCGAGCAAGTAGAGGCGCTGGAGCAGCTGCGGGTGCTCTGGTACGGGGAGAAGATCCACGTGGCCCAGGCCCTCGAGGCGCCGCCGGTCGGGGTGGACACCCAGGCCGATCTGGACAAGGTGCGCGCACTGCTGGCAAACTGATGCCGACAACAGCAAAGATGACTCTGAACGGTGCCTGCGGGCGCCGTTTTTTGTGTTTAATATTTACATAATTATTTGATTACAAACGTCATTTATGAGCACTTTCAAACTTTTCCCGGCCATGGTTTGCCAAATCGGCGAGTTTGGTTATGATGCAAGACGCCGTGTTAACCCTAACTGGCATATAACGAGATAAAAAACGGGGTGTTTGGGTGATTAATGTATTCCTGGTCGATGATCATGAGTTGGTGCGTACAGGGATAAGACGCATTCTGGAAGATGTCCGCGGGATCAAGGTGGTGGGCGAGGCGCAGAGCGGGGAAACCGCAGTCACTTTCTGTCGTCAGAACCATCCCGACGTGATCCTGATGGACATGAACATGCCGGGCATCGGCGGCCTGGAGGCAACCCGCAAGATCCTGCGGATCCGACCCGATGTGCGCATCATAGTGCTGACCATTCATTCAGAAAATCCGTTCCCGACCAAGGTGATGCAGGCGGGGGCCGCCGGCTATCTCACCAAGGGGGCCGCACCGGACGAGATGATCCACGCCATTCGCCTGGTCCACTCCGGTCAGCGTTACATCTCCCCGGAGATCGCCCAGCAGATGGCCCTGAGCCAGTTTGCCTCGGCCGACGAGAACCCTTTCAAGTCCCTCTCCGAGCGCGAGCTGCAGATCATGATGATGATCACCAAGGGGCAGAAGGTGACCGATATTTCCGAGCAGCTCAACCTGAGCCCGAAGACGGTCAACAGTTACCGCTACCGGCTGTTCAGCAAGCTCAATATCAATGGCGATGTGGAGCTGACCCATCTGGCCATTCGCTATGGCATGCTGGATGCCGATACCCTGTAACGGGCGGCGTGTAGCCATCAAAGGCGGCCTGTGCCGCCTTTTTGCTTTTTGCCGGTCTGGCGCAGTATGCTCTGTGCCGTCTTCTGCTTTCATCCGTTGAGCCGAGTTGCCGATGAGCCTCTCTTTCGATCTTCCGCTTGCCGCGATATCCCAGACCCAACACCTCGATCCCCGTTGCCGGAGCCAGCATGACCTCCTCTGAACCTCTCTTCGACAGCAAGGCGTTTCTCAGTGCCGTCACCCATCAGAGCGGTGTCTATCGCATGTACGACAGCGGCGGCACCGTCATCTACGTGGGCAAGGCCAAGGATCTGAAGAAACGGCTAGCTTCCTACTTTCGGGCCAACGTCGACAGCATCAAGACCCGCACCCTGGTGCGCCAGATCGCCGATGTGCAGGTGACAGTCACCCACACCGAGACCGAGGCGCTGATCCTCGAGCACAACCTCATCAAGCAGTACCAGCCCCGCTACAACGTGCTGCTGCGGGATGACAAGTCCTACCCCTGGATCATCATCACCGCCCATCAGCACCCGCGTATCGGCGTCCATCGCGGTGCCCGCAAGGTGAAGGGGGAGTACTTCGGCCCGTACCCCTCCGGCGGCGCGGTGCGCGAGAGCCTGCACCTGATGCAGAAGATCTTCCCGGTGCGCCAGTGCGAAGATGCAGTCTATGCCAACCGCACCCGCCCCTGTCTGCTCTACCAGCTCAAACGCTGCGCCGGCCCCTGCGTGGCCGGGCTGGTGAGCGAGGCCGAGTATGCCCAGCAGGTGGAGCTGGCCAAGCTGTTCCTCGCGGGCAAGAACCAGCAGGTGATAGGCGAGCTGGTGGGCAAGATGGAGTCCGCCAGTGGCGATCTGCGCTTCGAGGAGGCCGCCCGTTACCGGGATCAGATCCAGGCGCTGCGCCGGGTCACCGAGCAGCAGTCGGTGAGCGGCAACGTGCTGGACGAGCTCGACGTGGTGGGGGTGGCCTTCGAGCAGGGGACCGCCTGCATCCATGTGCTTTTCATCCGCCAGGGCAAGGTGCTGGGCTCGCGCAGCTACTTCCCGAAAGTGCCGGCCGATACCCAGCTCGACGAGGTGGTGCAATCCTTCCTGCTGCAGTTCTATCTGTCGGGGCAGGGGGGGCGGCAGATCCCGAGCGAGGTGCTGCTAGACGTGGCGCTCGAAGACGAGAGCGTCATCGCCGAGACCCTGAGCCAGACCGCGGGCTACAAGGTGCGGGTGGTGAGCCGTACCCGCGCCGAGCGGGCCCGCTTCATCAAGCTCGCCTCCATCAACGCCCAGACCGCACTGCGCTCGCGCCTTGCCCACAAGAGCACCATCACCGCCCGCTACGATCAGCTGGAGGAGTTGCTGGAGCTCGAGCGCCCTATCGCCCGCATGGAGTGCTTCGATATCTCCCACACCATGGGGGAGCGCACCGTGGCCTCCTGCGTGGTGTTCAACCGGGAGGGGCCGCTCTCATCGGAATATCGCCGCTTCAACATCGACGGCATCACCGGCGGCGATGACTACGCGGCCATGGAGCAGGCGCTGGAGCGGCGTTTTGGCAAGCAGCAGGAGCCGGACAAGGTGCCGGACGTGCTGTTTATCGACGGCGGCCTCGGCCAGCTGCGCCGCGCCGAGGAGATCCTGGCCCGTCAGCTGGAGTTTCTGGGGGGAAAATATCCGCTGCTGGTAGGCATCGCCAAGGGGGTGACCCGCAAGGCGGGGCTGGAGACCCTGATCCTGGGAGAGAGTCACGAAGAGCTGCATTTGCCGGCGGACATGCCCGCCCTGCACCTCATCCAGCACATCCGCGACGAATCCCACCGTTTTGCCATCACGGGCCACCGCGCCAGACGGGAGAAGGCCCGCACCACCAGTACCCTGGAGGATATTCCGGGGGTGGGGCCGAAACGGCGGCAGGCGCTGCTCAAGTACCTGGGCGGTCTGCAGGAGGTGAAAAAAGCCGGGGTGGAGGAGCTTGCCAAGGTGCCCGGTATCAGCCAGGAGCTGGCCCAAGCCATCCACGATGCCCTGCATTCCCTCTAGCCATTGGTAGCCGAGAAGGGGGAATACCCCTCCGTGTTGCCCCTGTTTGCCCAGACGGCGAGCAGGGGCTGTCGCCCTGGGTATCGACAAGGGGCGAGGTGAGTCACACCATTCACCCCGGGTTCATTCCCTTCAGGATCCAGACACACAAGAGCCGTGACGCCGGGGGGCCGCAAATGCCATAATGGCCCGCATCCTGAGGTTGTTGATGGATTAATAGACCAAGGCGGGCGCCTGTCCGGTTGCATCCGTGATCGGCTTGGGGCTACCATGTAGCGGCATACAAGAAGTGGCTGAAAATAATGACAAATATTCCTAATCTGCTGACGTTTTTTCGGATCTTGCTCATCCCCGTCTTCGTCATCCTGTTCTACCTTCCCTACCAGTGGTCCTATCTGGCGGCGGCCATCGTCTTCATCCTGGCGGCGGCGACCGACTGGTTTGACGGCTACCTGGCCCGCAAGCTGAATCAATCCACCGCCTTCGGTGCCTTCCTCGATCCGGTCGCCGACAAGATCATGGTGGCGGCGGCGCTGGTGGTGATCGTCGAGCACTACAACACCATCTGGGTCACCATTCCTGCCATGACCATGATTGGCCGCGAGATCATCATCTCCGCCCTGCGCGAATGGATGGCCGAGCTTGGCAAACGCTCCTCGGTGGCGGTCAGCTGGATCGGCAAGTGGAAGACCATGATCCAGATGGTCTCGCTCACCGGCCTCATCTGGCAGTACGACATCTGGATGGTGTGGCTGGCCTATGTGCTGCTCTACGTGGCCACCGTGCTTACCTTCTGGTCCATGTTCCAGTACATGAAGGCCGCCTGGGGCGATCTGACCTACCACTCCCGGTTCTGACCTGCCGTACAAAGGACCGTTTCCCCGTTCTTGGGGCTGGGAAACGGTCGTGAGTGCTGAAAAAGCAGGAAAAGGGCAAAAAACACTCGAACGATCAGGGTATTAAACATTTTTGGTTGACTGGGCGAGGAACATCGCTAGAATGCGTCCTCGTAGTCAGGCAGTCAGCCAGACCGATGCGGGAATAGCTCAGTTGGTAGAGCACGACCTTGCCAAGGTCGGGGTCGCGAGTTCGAGTCTCGTTTCCCGCTCCAAATTCAGACAATAGAGAGTTTCTCTCTTTTGCATGGCGCGTTAGCAAAGCGGTTATGCAGCGGATTGCAAATCCGTTTAGTCCGGTTCGACTCCGGAACGTGCCTCCATATTGACAAGCCCGCCACGCGAGCTTGATACCGATTGCGGTGCCCGAGTGGTGAAATCGGTAGACACAAGGGATTTAAAATCCCTCGACGTTCGCGTCGTGCCGGTTCGATTCCGGCCTCGGGCACCATTAAAATCAAAGACTTACAAAGGCCGCTAGCAATAGCGGCCTTTTTGTTTGTGCCAAAGTGGCGACAAAGTGGCGACAGAAGTTTCGGTGATCGATTTAGGCCGACTCTATAACCTTGCTGTGTAGTGGGTGCGCTCGTTTGAAAACCTATTTTCCGTGGGTATGGCAATCGGCTCACCAATGGCACAGAGCACCTTCAAAATTTCAGTTCTCAATGAACCACTTCTGGTGCCTAACCCACTGAAATAAAAAGCCTTCGCGCAGTTTCCCTGCAGCAAACCGGATCCTTTCTTATAGGTCCGATCCCCACGAAAAATGCGACCATCCTATTTTATTCAATGACTTACGCTTTCATTGGGGCTATCCACACCTCCTTCAAACTGTAAAACCCTGCAAAAAAGATCCTTCTTTGCAGATCCTAAACGCGCTGCGGATCCTTTATCTGGCGCGGCTTGGGCATATGGTTTTGCGGTAATCCACTTTTGCAAAAAATTTTCCTGATGAAGCCCGCAGGCGGGAGCGGATGAGCGCGGATTCCGTGACGCAGACGCGGCGGTGGGCGTCGCCGGCGCGCGTATGGAGGCTGTGAGCGTGCTCAGGCTTCACGTATGATGCAGAGCTGCCCGATGGCTGCCTCTTCATGCGGCACCATTCCCTGGCCATGCTCAGGCGCTGTCAGGCAGATAGAAGAAGGCCCCACTATGTGGGGCCTTCTTCGCTTGGTGGCTTACTCGATGATGGGGGATAGCTGGCTGGCCAACTGCTTGGCCTGTTGGCCATGTCCTGTCATGGCTTCGCTGTTACCTGGGGCTGGTCCACTGCCGTGGGTGTGGCTGGCAGTGGCAGCGGCCAATTGCTCCACCACGTTCATCAACTGCAGCAGCAGTCGGAAGATGTTCACGCTCTCGGTCCCCATCCACGAACGGGGCGCCTCCAGGTGCTGTAATTCGCCGGCAACAGCTCGGCGCAGTTGCCCCACCACCTCGACCAGATCCCCTGCCGTGGTCTGGCTCATGTTGCCCAGGCTTGCCAGGGTGAGATCGTCGCCGGCCAGCAGCTCGACGGCGCCCAGCGCCTCGATGAGCTTGAGCCCGCCCACCTCCTCGATGCTGTGCTGGGCCACCTGCAGCTGAAGCTGGCCATGTTCTCCCTGGTAGTCGTCACTTTGGTGGTGCATCTGCAGGGCGCGGTCATGCAGGCGCCGGTCGGTGTGGCGGGAGAGGTTGCCCACGGTGTCGGTGCTGCTGAATACCTCGGCCCGCTGTTGCTGTAGCTGCTCGCCCGGGGCGATGTCCGGCAGGGGCCAGCCACTGCCGAGCACGGTGCGGATAAAGGGCCGGTCAGCCCGCCCGAAGGCGAACCCCAGTTCAACCAGCGTTCCCTCGAGGGGGAACTGCAGCATGCCCTGTTCCTGCCCGCCGAACTGCACCGGCAGCGGCACCGCCCGATACAGCGGGGCAGCCTTGTCCGGTTGGCCATCCTCGCCCAGCAACTGCACGTCCACCGCATAGCGGGGGCGAAAGGGGTCATTGAGCTGGCCAGCACTGGCTCGGTCGCTGATGGCCTCGACTCGTCCGAACTTGGGCAGGTGCATCTTGTCGGCGAGCTCCGGGAACTCCCCCTCTATTTTGCGCCTCTCCGGTGACTTGGTGACCTTGCCCGGGGTGGCCGTGGTCAGGGTCATCTCGTCCCCCTTGAGGCGGACCCTCATCACCCGCTTGCCGTTGATGATGGCGCCGGGCCGGATGGACGGTACCGGCGACAAGGTCAGGGTGTCGCCTGCCTGGCGACCTGACCAGGCAGGATCAAGTGTCACCTCCTTGTCATGCCAGCGGCTGTCGGCATGGCTGCCCACGAAGATGGCGCCATTGGGTTGCTGGTACCAGACAAAGTCGGGCACCTGAAAGGCCCGGCCGGCGTTATCGAGCAGCTGATAGCCGGTGCCGGCACTGGTGAAGTTGGGGATCGGCCGGTCGGTATAGTCGGCCCCCTTGGGTAGTAGAAAGGTCAGCCCGGTCTGGTCTGTCAGCCAGGCCAGCAGGTTGCGCAGGGTGGCATGCTGTTGACTAACCGGCAGGCGAGTGCCCAAGGCGCCGGCCAATTCCCGGCACAATAGCTTACTGGCGCCATTGGCGGCGGGCTGTATGTCGTACACGTAGCCGGTGAACCAGCGGCGCAGATCGCCGCTGTAGCCGGTGTCCAGGGTAAAGGTCTGCCCCTTGTTGGCGCTGCCCTCGATGGTGAGCGCGGCGCGCCCGCCAGCATTGAGATCCAGCACCAGATCGTGGTCGATGAGGTGCACCGGCTGGCCGGCGATGGTCAGTGAGGTGGAGAGTTTCATGCCAGCATGTCATCCATCGGTTTGAGCACGTAACGCTCGAAGCTGCTCAGATCCTGTTCTTCTTCACCGCTTCCCTTGTCGCCTGGCTTGGCGGCGCTGGTGTTGGCGGTACTCTGGCCCACGGTGGGGGCGTTCTTTGGCAAGCGTTGTTCGCGCTTCTCCGGTACCGAGTTGAATTCCTTCAAGGTGAACTGCACCTGCCAGGCCAGCAGTCCCTCCTGTTCGCTGGCGGTGATGCGGCCAGCAAACTTGGCCTGGCGCACCTTCACCGATTTGGCCAGCAACGACCCGACCCGGTAGACGTGGCGCTTGCCGCCGTTGCCCTTGGCATCGGCCAGCTCAAACAGCCGGCTCAGCATCTGCTCATCCTTGAACGGGATGAGGCCGGAGATGTCGAGCTCCTTGGCCTTGGCGCCCTGTTCGGCGCTGCTGGTCGAGCTGGTCTGGCCGCTCTGATCCTTGTCCTGAAACTGCATCGACGCGGAGACCCGCATCGACTTCATGATGATGGGCTCACCATCGAGGGTCAGCATGGCTTGGCTCATGGGGTTAACTCCTGCCAGAAGGTGAGCGGGGACGGGGAGAGCAGCAGGGCGCCGACCGTCATGCTCTGGCTGTGGTCGGGTGGCGCGCTCTGCCCGAGCTGGGTGGCAAGGCTGGCGGCATCCCCCTGGCCTTGCCAGTGCCAGAGTGTGCCGGAGAGGGTGCCCAGCGCGGCCAAGGCCTCGGCGAGTTGTGCCAGACGAGCGGCGCGGCGCGTTGCCAGCCCTTGCAGCTTGACGATCGGGGTCTGGCTGTCTCGGGCCAGGCTCTCCAACTGGGCGAGCTCTGCCCCCAGCGCTTGGCGGGCAGGGCGTAGCGGGGCCCAGCTCAGTGGCTCATCGGCGCGCCAGCGCGGCACCTTGGCCGCGGTGGGTTGGCTCATGGGGTCGTTGTTGGCGGTGAGCCGGCGCAGGGTGGCGCACCACTCCGGCAACGGCAGCAGGGTGCAGAGGATGGCCAGCTGGCGGGCCAGCGCGTCGGCGCTGTTGCCGGTGACCAGCCAGACGAGGGCATGCAGTTGCCCGCTGGGCAGCAGGGGATCGGCCCCGTCCTGCAGCTTGGCGGCCAGGGTGGCGACCGCGTTGGGGGCGGCCAGGCTGAACTGCTGGCCCTGCTGTTGGCCGACTCCGTGCTGGTAGGGGGTGACGGTGAGGCAGCGGCCGGTGACCAGTAGGTGGTCGAGTTCGCTGCGCAGGCCTGCCAGCGCGGCGGCCGCCTCGCTGAGCGGATGGGGCCGGTACTGCGCCCGTCCAGCCAGGTCCTGCAGACGCGCCATGGCGCTGTCCTGGGTGGTCGGGAACTGACCCAGCACGCCCTGGGCGCGGGAGTGCAGGCTGCCGGCACTGGCGGGCCAGCGCAGCGGCCCCTGTGTCCAGCTCATCGCGGCGCTTCCGGCCAGCTGACCTCGGTCGGCCAGCCATCGCCTTGCGGCAGGCGGTAGAGGGCGACTCGGTAGCGCTGCCAGGCGGTGAGCTGTTTGCGCTCGACCTCGCTGATGATGCCCAGCGCCTCGGCATCGAGCAGCGGGGCCATGGCATTGGCGGCCTGCTTAAGCAGCGCATCAAGGCGGGCCTGCTGCTCTGCCTCGGTCGGCGGTGGCACCGGGATCACCTCGATATCGCCAAACTCGCCGAACACGGCCCGGCTGTAGAGCTCGCGGCCGTGTGCTTCCAGGTCATCTTTGCGGGCCGCAAACTGCACGAGGTCGGGCAGATGGACAAAGCGCACATCCAGGGTGATGCTGTCGGGATCCGCTGCATAATGGCGCGGGCGGGCCGCGCTGAGTACTTCAATTCGTTCCATCCGATTCTCCTGTGCTTATGCGATGCGCAGCCACAAGGTGGTGCGGTCGTCCCAACGGTCGTCGCTGTTATCCGTGACGAATCCCAGGCATTTCCAAGTCCCCGGCAGTGCCCAGTCGCGGTTCTGGCCCCACTCCGAGCAGTTGGCGGGGCGCAGCGACGAACCGGCGATGGTGGCGGTGGGGTTCATGGCGCCAGAGTGGCCCGGGATCACTGCGGCCATCATGTAGGTGCCGATCTGCCCCCAGCCGCTGGCGACGATGTCCTGGTTGCCTTGGGCGGCAGTGTGGTTGTGGGTGTAGTGGGGCTGGTTGCCCGGGCTGTAGCAACGGCCAGAGCCATCATTCACCGTGCCTGCAAAGGTGACATTGGCCCCGGTGTCGATGGTCATGCGGGTGAAGGTCGCGCCTCCGACACCGTTCGAGGAGGCAATCCGAAATGCGCCATCGCTCGCAAGGTAGGTCATCACCGCCCACTTGCCCGGGATGTGGTATTCGGTCATTGCGTAGTTAGGATCAGAGATCCCTAAACGCCAGCCCACCTCCCAGCCAGTGGCTGCCTGGTTGAGCCACTGACGAAACGCTGTTTGGCTACTGCAGTAGCGCAGATAGCTGTCGTTGCCGTAATCGACCCGAAAGGCCACGGCGCCGACCATGCGCTGTTCATCGACCAGGTTGGCGCGCAGGGTGCGGACTAGCAGGTCGCCTGACCCGTCGCGCAAAGCATAGGTGTTGGCCGAGGGGTCGTAACTGGGGGCAATGTTGGCGAGCTTGCCCAGGCCTACGTCATCGGCGGTCGGCTTGTTCTGGGTGTTGTAATCCCGGGCCCAGGGAGTAAAGGCCCCAGTGTTGTACTGGGCTCGGGTGTAAATCCGGCTGGTGTTGTAGACGTGGTAACGCTGCTGCACCCCGGCCCCGATGGTCACCGTCAGGGAGCCCGCTTTAGGTTCGGGGTAATTGAGCGAGGCCGCGGCATTGGCATCGGAGTCCTGGCGAAACACGCTGGGGGTGACGAGGGTGTTCAGGTCCTCTTTGGCCAGCGGGATCGGGTTGGTCAGGGTGCCCGGGTGGGTGTGGTTGGCGGCGGCCAGATCCGGTTTGTCCGTTACTTCGGCAAAGGTTGGCCAACGGCTGGCGGTGGCTGGTACCTGGTCTAGCTCCCCCCACGGGTGGCGGTGGCTGCCGTCTTTGATCTCCACGGCGATGGTGACGCCCTGGGCGTCTTCCAGGATGCCCTTGCCGGTCACGTCGCCGGTCAGCTCGATGGTGCGCTTGCGGCGCACGTCGGTGACGCTGCCGTCCGCATTGACGATGGCCACCTTGGCCACATGGTGCTGATGGCCGTTGCTGTCCAGGTAGTCGGTGAGATCCGGCACACTTAAGCTAAGGGTGAAGTGATTCACCCAGGCATCGAGCAGAGAGCCCGCCCGGTAGATGTCGAGCCAGAGCCCCACCGGCTTGGCGCCCGGGGTCACCTTCTTGACCTCGTTCAGCTCCGCCCGCAGGCCGCCCACGTAGGCCACCCCGGGCTGCACCTTGTAGACCCCGGACTCGTTGACCAGCTTGAAGCCGTCGCCGTAGAAGGTGGCCGGCCCGAAGAACTGCAGCGCCTGCAGGCGCAGGTCGTCGTCCACCCCGCGCAGGCGGGCGGCATAGTCGATTTGCCAGGTGCTGGCGTCCACGTGGGTGGCGGTGGCCTCTGCCGCCCGGTCGTACTCCATCAGCATGGATTTCACCAGGCTGTTGCCGGTCTGGCCGGTGGCCTCGTTGGTCTTGAGTTTGGTCTCCAGCCCCTTGTGCACAATCATCCCCACCACGCCGGTGGCCTTGTTGATGAGGTACATGGCATTGAAACTGAAATCGCCGACCGTGGTGTCCATCACGATGGTGTAAGCCACCGCGTCGTTGTTGATGCGCCCGCGTTGGTCCACCGCATGGCGGTGCACAATCTGGCCCGCCGGCGGCAGGCCGCTGTCCGGGTTGATGGCCGCTTCGGGATCGAGCCCCGGCACGTTGGCCAGCACGAACTCATCGAGCACCACCGGCACTTGGGTTGCTAGGCACTCTTGCCAGTAGCGGGAGAAAGCGTTGGTAATGATCTGGCTCATGCGTTCCTCTTAAGTGTCGCGCCGAACACCTGCTGGCTCATGTCGATGCGACCGAACCGCAGGGTGCCGGTGACCGGGTAAACCACCTGAAAGCGATAGCGGCGGCAGGTGCGGCCATAGTGTTGAATGAGGGTTTCCATCAGTTTCTGGTTGGCCGCGATGGCGCCGTCGGTCACCTCGATGGTGATGACGTCCCAGGGGGCGCCGGCCTGGCGTTCGTGGATGTCACACCAGCCGATACCCAGGCGCTCGAAGATGCGCTTAAAGCCGGCCACCTCGCCGGCGTCCCGGGCGTTCACAAAGGCGAACTTGACCCGCTTGCGGAAAAGCTCGAGCGGCTCGCCGTTGAAACGGGTGATGTCACGCTCCCAGGCGAGTAGCGCCAGCAGGGACTCCGAGCAGGTCAGCGGGTCTTGCTGGGCCAGCGGCAGCAACAACCAGCCCTTGACCCGTTGCCAGAAGGCATTGATCCCCTTGGCCAGAAACCCGGGCTCGGCGTGGGTCGGGCTGATGGTGTAGCCGTCTTCCCACCAGGGGGCGCTGGCATCGGGCAGCACCGGCGCCTGCAGGTCGTGTTCAAGCGGGGTCTGGTCAGTCATGCAGGGTCACCTCCAACTTATTGAGGCGGGGGATGGCCAGCCCCGACACGATGTCATCCTGTGCAAACTTGAGGCTCTGCAGCTGCGGGAACTGGCTGTGCAGCTCGCGGGCCAGCTGGGAGAGCGAGAAGCGCGAGCGCGGCCAGGTGCGGGTGACGCTTGGGAAATCTGCCGACTGGCGAAACGCCGCCTTGACCAGGCTTTCGGCGTCCGCCTTGAGCGCGGCTTTCTGCTCGTCGGTGAGGTTGGGCTGGGGCCAGAGCGCCAGTGTCAGGTTGTGCTGGGTTTCGGGGATGCTCATCACGAACAGATCATCGCCGTGGCCATGGTTGCCTTGGCGGCCCACGTAGTCGTTGAGCTGATTGATAAGGCTGGCCGGGGTGGCGCCTACCTCCAGCAGGATGTAAGCGTTGGCGGTCCCCGGGCCGCGGGGTCCCTCATGCTCAAAGAAGATATGATCGGCCCGGATCCCCGCCACGCTCGCCAGCATGGAGCGGTAAATGGCGTCGATGTGGTAGCGCCCCACCGCCGAAAACTGGTTCTGGATACGCAGGCCGAGCGCGTCGTTGCCCTCGGCATCGGCGCCCTGGGTGGTGATCCACTCCTTGTCATCGTTGCGGGCCGAGAGGATGCCGGTGACCGGTTCGCTCAGCAGGTTGTAATAGCCCGGGGCCAGATTCCAGGCGCTGCCGGCGAACTCGGCCTCGCAGACCACCTTGGCCACCGCCTCGCCGGCGGGGCTGACCACCGCCTGCAGGGGCTTCACCCGGTAGATGGTGCCGTTGATGCGCTCGGTGGTGACCCAGATATCGGCCGGGATGGTGACCGCCTCGCCAGGGGTCACCTTGACGAAGTGGATCACCCCCCGGGTCTTCTGGGCGGCCTTGCGGGTCAGGTCCACATCCCAGGCCTTGAGGTCGAGATAGGCATCGGTGGCGGTGGCCGCAAAGGTGTTGGGTAGCACATGGCCGGCCAAGAGCGTGCGGATAAGCCAGAGCGCCGGGGTAATGACCACTCCGCGCACCAGCCGCCAGAAGGGGCTCACATCAGAGTCGTTGGTGATGAGGGAGCCGGCGGCCACCACCTCGTTTTTGAGCTCGGCCTCCATGGCCTGCTCGGTGGTCGGGACACCGGCCTCGGCCAGCAGGGCCATAAAGTCCACGTTCGGGCGCAGGTTCACAGGGTTACCTCCAGGGAGCCGAATTCATAGGTGCGAGCGGTGACCAGCACCCGATCGGGGGCCTCTTCACGGATCACGATGGTGCCGGGCACCAGCCGCTCGTCGTCTTCTACCAGCAGCTCAATCTCGGTCATCACATCGGCGCACAGGGTAGGGCTGCGCTCGCCGATGAGCTTGCGGGCCAGCCCTGACTCCATGATGCGGTGTTTGATGTCCTGCCCGATGCTGTGGCGGTCCTGGGTGTAACGTGGCTGGCCGCCGGCATCGAGTTGCCAGGCGCCGTTCACCACCAGGAGATCGATGTACTTGGGTTCATGGGTAATGGGTTCGTTCATTACGGGGTCTCCAGCCAGGCGTTCTCGGCCATCTGCTCCGGTGTCATCGGGTTCTGGTTGGTGATATGTACTTCGCCGATGTGCAGGGACTTGGCGGGCTTCTGGTTGGCCGTGGTCGCTGCCGCATTGGCCTGGATCAGCTGCTGGCCAAGGCCACCGGATGGCACCTTGCTCTGGTCCTGCTGGCGATAGCGGGCGAGGGGGGCGTTGACCGTCTCCTGCTGCTCCTGGGTTGGCATGTTCATCACGCCGGGCATGACCGGCATGGTCAGCGGCGTCAGGGTCGGCATGGTGAGATCCGGCATGCTGCCGAACTCAATGTTGACGCCCGGGATCATGTTGAGCTTGTCGATCAACCAGTCCACGGCTTTGCCCAGCAACTGGAACGGGCTGAGATCGGCGAGCAGTTGCATGAAGCTGGCCCAGCCGGCGGCGGCCCCGTCGATCATCGACTGGATTTTGTCGAACACGCCCCAATCCGCCAGGGTCTTTTTGAGGTCATCCCAGTAGTAGATCGCCAGCCCAATGGCACCGACGAGCAAGCCGCCGACCACATAGGCCAGCAGCACGGCCGGGTTCGCGGCCATCATGATGTTGACAGCCAGCAGGACTGCGCGAAAGGCAACCAGCCCCGCCTTGAGCAGGTTGAGCGGCGCAATGATGACGCTCCAGGCGATGCCGAGCCCCAGGGTGGCCAGCTTGGCCACGCCGGCAACCAGCATCCAGGTACCAGTCACCATGCCGAGGCCAGCGATGGCGAGCAGGGCATAGCTCACCACCTTGGTGAGGTTCGGAAACAGGTGGGTCCAGCGCAGCACGGTGGTGGCGCTATCGGCAAAGACGCCCACCACGGCGTTAATGGCCGGCAGCACTACCCCGAAGGCCGCGGCCCGGATGGCAAACCAGGCTTGCGTTACCCGTTCCCACTGGTCAGTCATGGCGGCGGCCATCTGCTCGGCCTTGCCCATGCCATGGGTGTTAGCCAAGGCGTTGATGTTGGTCCCCAGCGCTTTGGTATTGGTCATCAGGAGCTTTACCATGCTGACCGCCTCGTCAGAGCCGAAGGCCTTCTTGATCTCGTCCCCCTCGGTCACGCTCAAGGTCTCGCCATATTTGGCCTTGAGCTTGTCCAGGATGGTGAGCACCGGCAGCATGTTGCCCGCCGCGTCGGTGAACTGGAGGCCGAGCGCTTTCTGAGCGCCCCCGACTCCAGCCAGGAAGGCCTTGAATTTGGTCCCCGCTTCGCCGCCGCTCATAGTGGCCTGCAGCTGGCCGAGCACGGCGAACTGCTCATCCATCGAGATCCCGGCGGCGGTGGCGTTGGCGCCGATCGCCCCGAAAGCATCGGCCATGCCCTGACCGGTGGTCTTGAACATCTGCACCGCGGTGGCGGTCTTGCCAGCCAAATCTTCGACCCAGTTGGCCTTGCCCATCTGCTTGGCCTGTTGTTCGAAAATGCCGTACATGGTGCCCATGTAGTTGGTGATGGTGGCGGTGTCGGCCTTGGTCGCCTTGGCGAGGGTGGTGGATGCGCGGGTGAAGGCGGGCAGCTCGTTACCTTCGAGCCCCGCAATCGCCGACTGGATATCGTAGGAAGAGCGGACAATCTCGGTGGCCGACTCCCCGTACTGGATAGAGAGCTTCAATGCTTCGCGACCGAGCGCGCCGAGCACCTCCTTTTGCACATCCAGCGAGGCCACCTCGGCCAAGGCCCGGTCCATCTCGATGGCCGGGCCCAGGGCACCCTGGATCGCCATGACGCCGCCGGCCACGGTGGTGGCCCCCATTGCCATGTTGCTCCAGCCCTGGCGGCCTGACTTGGTGACCTTGTCCATCTGGGCATTGATGCCGGCAAGGGGCTTGGTGACCTGGTCAACCAATGCCACCTGCATCATCAATTTTTCCATCCAAGCCATAGGGGTCTCTTATCCGTTCAGTGCTTTGGCGATGCCCTCGGCCACGGCGGTGGCGTTGGACTCTCTTGCGTTTCTGTCTAACCAGATGGCGCGAGCCAGGTTGTCGAGGTCGTCATCCTCATGGGGCAGGTAGTAGCGCCGCAGCGCCAGCACCTGCTCCAGTTGGTTGCGCTCGATGGCCTCGGCGCGCGCCGTCAGTTTTTTACGGTGATCTCCAGCTCGGGCGCGAACTCCTTGTTGATGGCCCCCGCCAGCTGCAGGGCGGCGCTAGGGCGCTTGAGCAGGTCATCGAGCGCCTCTTTGCTCTCGGCGCAGACGATCTTTTTCAGGTAGTTGTGGGCCGGTGCCACCTTGTCGTTGGGCATCATGTCGTTGATGAAACTGTTGTAGGCCACCATGGTGGGGGCGAATTTCAGCTCTTTGCCGGCGACGTCCAGGGTGATGATCGGTGTGCTCATGGGGTGGTTTCCTCTTGTTCAATCCAATGGTTCAGGGTGTTGATCTGGGTTTGGCAGCGGCGCAGCGCCGTCTGCAGGGTGGGGATAAACCGCACGGCCTCGCCGTAGGTGCTCCCCGTAAAGTCAGGCTCCGGGCAGTGGGGCACCAGCCCCGGCGGCGGTAGCCGCTTCACTACCTGGGTTTGCACCACCGTGGTGGGCTGGCTGGAGCAGGCGCAAAGCACCGCTAGGCAAAGGCTCGCGAGCACAGTCCGGGCGGCCCGCTGGCGGCGTGGCCAAAGCTTGTTGCAGTTCATCGGCGGTTTTCCTGTTCTGGTTGTCGAGCTCGGCCAAGGCCGCGTTCTGGTCGCTCAGCAGCAGGCGCAAGCCCTTTGCCTGCATCAGCAGTTCCTGGAAGGCGGTCGCTTGCTGGTTGTTGGCTGCCTGCAGGATGTTGATGGTGTCGTTGGCGCGGGCCAGCTCCTTGGTGCGCTGCGTGAGCCGTTCGCCTTGGGTAAATAACAGGGTGCCAAGCACAAAGCCGATGATGGTCGGGATAAACCGGATGAGCATGCTCATGCCAGCACCCCGCCGAACTCGGTGAACTTGGCCAGCAGGTCAGCCAGCTTATGTTCGCGCTGGCCGTAGCCGGCACCGGGCAGGCTGGCCCAGATGTTGGCGCACTTGGTCACTGCCTGGCTGATGCGCCCCTTGAGCACATCGTCCAGTGCCTTGCGCTCGCGAATAAGCTGGATAGCCCAGGTGTCTTGCGATGCGGGGCCAAAGTCCGGCAGGCCGAGCTGGTCACGGTAGTGGGCCCAGTGCTTTGACAGGAACTGATAGCGGCCAGCCGCGGTACTTTTCAGGGTTGGATTGACCTGCACCAGCACGTTCGGGTGGGTGGCGTAGCTTTCAAAGAACCCCGCCGGATTGACCAGCTTGTTGTACCCGTCATCGCCCCGGCCCTTGGTGCCTTCGGCATAGGCGAGCAGGTCGAGAAATGCGGCCACCTGTGGGTGGCAGTTACTGCGCGGCATTGTTGTCCTCCTTCTTGCGAAACATCAGTGCGGCCCGGTCGCGGATGATGTCGACCCCAAGCAGCCCCACCATGCCACCCAGCAACGGGGTGGCCTCCTGGGGGATCCCGAGCAACTGGGTGCCGGTGGCGGCCGCCAGGGTGATGAGGCCGCACAGCAGGGATTCGATCAGCCGGCGGCGACCTCGCCCACCGGCATAGGTGATGCGCAGGAAGGCAATGGCCAGCGCCAGCAGTGCCCCATAGACGGCGGGCCAGTTGTCCATCAACCAGGCCAGCAGGGCGGCCCAGAGGGTGGGGTCTTTGTTTGGCATAGGGTTCATGTCCGTTGCTCTGGTTAGCGACCCAACCGCTCAAGGCGGGTCTGGCAGGGGACGCACAGGCGCACCCCGGGTACATGGCGGCGACGTGCTTCCGGGATGGGGTCGTCGCACTCTTCGCACAGGTGCCGGCTCTCGCCCTGGTAGTGGCCTTTGCCCACCTGGTTGGCCAGCTGGACCGCCAGCATGCGGGCGGCGTGGTGGTTGGCGCGGTCAATGTCGTCCACTGGTCCCCCTTACCCTTTCATGTGGCGGGTGTCGTCTTCCGAGAGGTACGGCACGCCATCAATGCGAATGAAGTCGGGGGAGGTGACGGCGCCCTTGATTTTGTGCGACGTCTTGCTGCCGCCCTTGGGGTCGAGATCCAGCAGGTCGGAGATCTGCAGCTTCACGCCGAAGGCCTCCACCTTCATGGTCTCGTCGCCATTGTCGGCATAGAACAGCACATCCTCCGGTTTCATCCCGCGCCAGCTGCCGGCCCGCTTGGCCGCGTTGCTGAGCAGCTTGAAGTTCTTGGCATCGAGCTCGAACTCGCACTCGGCCGAGACGTCGCCGTCCACATAGCCGTCAGGGATGCCACGGGTTTGCGCCACGGCGCTGTTGTCGGTGATGGTCAGGCTGGCCTTCTCGACGTGCACCATGGTGCCCAGCAGTTCGATGTCGAAGTTCTGGCCGGAAATACGGCGGGTCATGGATTAGCCCTCCCCGTTGTTGAGGCTCAAATCGAGCATGATGTTGACGGTGATCCCCTTGGGACAGTCCACGGTGCGGATCACCACGTAGATGGAGACGTGGTTTTTGTCGGTCCACTGGATGTTGATGTCGCCATCCTTGGGGGAGGTGATATCGCCCGGGAACGGCTGGCCGCCGATGGTGATGGCCTTGGCCATCTCGCGCAGGTCTTTGCCGAAGTACATGATGGCGGCGGCCGTGCTGCCCGGGGTGGAGTTGAACGAGCGATCGCCCAGGCGAGCGATGGCCCGGATCCGCAACCGGCGCGCTACCTTGTAGGCGACCCGCAGGTTTTCGATCACCTGGTAATCGCCACCCTCGGCATCTAGGGTGCGGCCGTCTGCCCAGTAGGTGCCGTCATAGTCCGGGTACCACATCGGCACCGCATAACGGTTCTGCTCCAGGGTCTGCAGGGTGGCCAGCGGCAGCTCGACCCCATCCTTGTCCTTCGGCTTGTTGCCCAGGCCCACCACGGCGCCGGTTTTCACCCGGCAGGGGCTGTCTGCCACACTGACCGAGCGGTTGCACAGGCGGCCGGCGTAGGCGCCGACGAGGTTTGCAAACAGCTGCGGGATCAGCGAGACGGATTCCGCCTTGATGCCCTCCTGCAGGGTGGCCAGCTCGGTCTCATAGGTGGACCAGTCTTGCTCCTTGGCAATGCCAGGTACCGCCAGCAGCATGAACTGCCAGCGCCCCCACTTGGCGATCAGTTCCTGGTTGAGGGCGTGGGCGGCATTGATGCTGGCCTGGTCCCACTCCTGCCCCAGCACCACGACCCCCTCGAATGACTGGGTTTTCTGGGCATCGCGCACCGCCTCTTTCCAGTCCATGTCGGTGGGCAGCACGAAGGCGGCCGCCGTCCAGTTCTGGCCGGCGTTGGCCATGGCGGCCTGCAGGTTGGCTTTCAGCTCGCTGTCAGCGGCGCCAAGCAACTGGTCAAAGTCGGACTGGGTGTTGAGGGAGAGCAGCTTGCCGGTGTTGCTGGCGGCGCTGCCGACGAACAGCAGGTGGCGTTCGACCTCGGTCACCGGCCCCTGCATCTGGTTCAAGTTGTTGATCTGTACATAAGGCCACATGGCTTATTTCCTCTTGAGGTCTTGCTTGTTGACGTCCCAGCCGTAGTCGATGCTCTGCAGGGCGCGGGCAAAGGCCTGCTCCCGTTGCTTGGCATTGGCCCCCAGAAAGGGGCGAGCAGGCAGCGCTATTTCCCAGCTCTCTTTCACCGGTTCATCCTTGAGCTTCTTGATGAGCAGGCCCGCCTGGGCGTAGTTGAGGTTGCTGGTGATCCAGCCGAGCGAGGCCGACCGGTATGAGCGCTTGCGCTGGCCCGGGCGCTTGAACCCGAGTTCGCGCAGCTTGCGCGCCTGGGCCTTGGAGGCTTGTTTCTGCTTGCCGCCTTCACTGGGGGCGATGCGGCGCCGGCTGGCGGCCGTCATCTTGTAGGTGTGCCCCTTCTGGTGGGTGTTGGCGATGATCCCTGCGTGGGCGCTCATGGTGCCCTTGGTGAACCCGAGCTCGGCCACGTCCTGGCGAGGCTCGCGGATCTGCAGCAACTTGGGCAGGCCGTGCAGCATCTTGCGTTTGCCGCGCTTGCGCGGGGCCCAGGGCTGGCCGTTCGGGTCTTGCTGCTGGCGCACATTGCGGGCCGCCAGCTTTTTCATCTCGTTGGCTGCCCGCCACACCAGGCGCTTGCGCTTCTTGGCCGGCAGGGCCAGCAGGTTGAGCTGGTCCTGGCTGCGACGGGTGTCCAGGGTGATGGTGATCATGACTGACCGCCTACCTGGTGATGGCCGGTGTCACCGACATTCATCTCGATGTGCTCTGCCACCCAGATTTCATAGGGAGCCACGTTCCAGCGTTTGCCGCTCCAGTGGATGGGGCCGTTCGGGTGCTCGATGAGGCGCAGCGGCTCGGTAAAGGCGAGCTGGATCTCGAGATCGGCCGTCCGTTCATCATTCGGGGTGACGGCGTAATCGGGGTCGTCCAGGCCGAACTGCCCGCGAAACGGATCATTTTCCTGCACCCAGGCGGCGACCGTGGCCAGCACGATAGCCGGATCCAGTTCGCGAAAGGGCAGTTGCTCGATGGTGAACACCGCCTGATAGGTGAGCCAGGCCACATCCACCCCGGTGGGCCCCATGTTCTTGGATTCCAGCCGGATAGCGCCGTTCTCCATCCAGCTATCCAGCGACTTGTGGCACTTGGCCGGCAGTACCCGCTGGATCTCGGCGTGGAGAGCGTGCAGGAAATAGCCCTGGGCTTGCTGCTCGTTCATGGCTTCGCTCATATCAGTGACACTCCCGCCCGGTGTTTGCCCTTGATGCTGCGCACCAGTTGCTGACTTTCGGCCAGCAGTTGGGCGCGCTGCTCTGGCGCCCGTTCCACCTGATTGTTGGCGGCCGGCCGCTCGGTGACGCTGGCGAACTCCGGCAAGATGGCCGCCTTGGCACGGGCAAACACGGCGGCCAGGTACTGCTCGGTCAGCGCATTGGTGCCGCCTTCCAGACTCGGACCCGGTACGGCAGCGGCAGTGGCGTAGCCCTTGGCCTGCAGCGCGGCCTGGTGGCTGGCGAGCTGCAGGTTGATTTCAGAGACGGCGGCCAGCAGGGCGGCGCCGGTGGTTTGTTGGTCGAGGTCAGCAGGCAGGGCGCGGCGGCGCTCGAAGTCGGCCACGGCCACATCCGGCCAAAATCCGTCATTGCGGATAGTGGCGGCGCTGTAGTCGATATCCTTGCCTGCAAACATCAGTGACCTCGCTGGTTGAATAGGTGCACCCCTGTAGCCACGCAATTGCCGCTGGGTTCGCCAGAGGCGGTCCATGGCATTCGCGCCGGGGTGCGACGGCGCGGAGAGTCGTTATTGCTCCGGATTAAGCGCCCGCAGGCGCATGGCAATCTTTTGGCGCAAGGTGCCGACGCCCACCTTGCTGTGCAGCTTGTCGGCCTGGGCCAGCCAGTGGTCGGCTTGCTCCAGGGTGGCGCTGTCCCCCACGGCGCTGGGGCGAGGCTGGCCGTCGTGGTCACGCAGCAGCAGACAACCTGCCGCCTTGAACCACTTGGCGGTCAGCCGTTCGTTGAGGCGCCAGTCATTGCGTACCTTGTCGAATACCCGGGAGAACCATGGCTCGACGGCATGCCCCTCGGCTGCTTGCTTCTCGGCCCACTCCAGCACGGTGTCGGCCACGAAATGTGCCCAGTCGCGCTTGATGTTGTTCGGGGTGTGTTGGCCCTGGGCGATGGCGAGATCCGCCCAGGCAATGCCGGCGTCGAAATCCCCGACATCGAAGGCCCAGATGATGAGGCGTTGAAACAGCTCGTTCTGGTAGGGCTGGCCGGACTCACTGACGGCGGCCAGATAGCGCTCCACATAGGGGCGGTATTTGGGCATCAGCTCGTCCCGCTTCATGTTCACCCGGTCCCCAATGCGGGCCAGCTTGCGCAGACGCACGATGTCCTGTTCCAGGGCCATCATCTGCAGGTGCAGGCTGTCCGCCACCGCGCCGGTGGCCATGCCTGAGCTGGCGGTTTGTGCAGCCCCCTGCATGGCTTGGACGCGCTGTTTGTGGCGTTGACCGGGTGAGCTCATGGCTTAGACCTCGGGTGCTGCCGGCGCGGCGCCGATCTCGATGTCGGCCTCTTCAAAGCCGCCATAGGCCAGGTACTCGCCGATGGCATAGCCTTCCATCCGCCAGTACTGGTTATCGAAGCACTTCTTGTCCTGGTTATCGTCGGCCTTGCGGTTGCGGGTGCCGCGCTGGGTGTAGATGTGCAGGTTGTCCAGGGTGGTGACCACCATCCGTTTGCCCGGGAAGAACGGCGGGATATAGGCGCGGCGCCCGGCGATGGATTCGGCCAGCTTCTGGGCGGCGATCTGCTCGCTCGGCTTGGTGGCTTCGCTGTAGAGCTTGGCCTGGGCCGCGGCCACCAGATCGGTACCGACCAGCACAACCAGACGCGGGTCCTGGCGGAACAGTGGATCGATGGTGGTGTTGATGAGGTCGGAGGCCATCTCGTCCAGGGTCTTGTAATCACCCTTGCCATCCGGGTCGAAGTGGATCTTCTTGCCGGCCTCGGCCTTGATGATCTGGCTGCCTTCGTTCCACTCGCGGGCCAGTTGGTGCCAGCCTTTGTTGACGTCTTCACCGAGCGGGTTCTTCTCCGGATCGGTGGTCTCAGCGGCTTTCACGCCGTTCCAGCCGACCCGCAGCATGTCGAGGGCAAAGACCCGGTTGATGAACTCACCGACCAGGCGGATGAACTCGCCCTCGCTGCCGGCGTTGGCCCAGACGCACAGAGTCGCCCAGTCGAGGGAGGCGCAGGAATCGGTCTCGGTCAGCTCGTAGGTGTTGCCGGCGACGCCGATTTTGCCGTTGAAGCGGCCATCCTTCTTACGGCCGGTGAACAGCTTGCCGATGCCGACTTGCACCACCTGGCCCTTGATTTGATCCACATCCAGACAAGTGATGAGGCCAAGGAACTCGACGGACGCCAGCAGCGCTGAGCGCAGGCCGGTTTCGACCGGGCCAGAAATGACGCTGAACTGCTTGGCCAGTGCGTTAACGGGGATGCCGTAGGACTTGGCCAGGGCATTGCTGTATTGCTCCAGGCGCTGACGTGCCTGGACGGTGAGGGACTGACTCACGGCCGCTCCTTAGTAAACGGTGGGGGTATCGTCACCGCCGAGCGCGCCCGGGCGCTGGCCCGGTACTTCAGCGGAAAACTGTTCGATCTTGCCCTGCAGCTCGCCGACCTTGTCGGTCAGGCCGGTCAGGGTCTGTTCCAGCTTGGTGAACTGCTCGGCGGTGATGCCGGGTTTATCCTCCACCTTGGTGGGCTCGGTGACCGGCGGGGTTGTTTCCTCGGTGGTCGGCTTGGCTTCCAGCTTGGCGCTGAAGGCATCGATCTTGGTGCCAAGGCCGTTAAGGGCCCCCAGCATCTGATCGAACTGTTCTTTGGTCATTTCCTCATCCTCGGGTTGGCTGGGGGGTGATGTGGGGGCTTGCTCGCCGTGGCTGGACAGCAAGCTGAAAAACTTGGCGATCAGGCCATCGGCCTTCTCGTGCTTGGGTAGCTTGAACATGGAGAGGTCCAGCGGCTCGCTGGTGCCGATGACCTGGCCCTTGTTGCTCTTGCTGAACTTGAGGTGGGTGGTCCCGGTGCTGGCTGGCTGGTCGGTGACGCCCAGACCAATCAGGTAGGTGCGCCCGAGATCGGCGAACTGTTCGAACGGCTCGATTGAGCAGAACTGATACTGGCCGCTCTGGTTCCAGTAGATGAGATCGCGGTTTGGGCAGAGGATGGCGTACAGCTTGTATTTGCCGTCCACCTCTTCGGTCTTGAGCGCCTGCACGGTGCCATAGCTGGACCAGCGATCGTGCTCCGGCCAGATGACGGCGGTGTAATAGGTTGGGTCGTAGGTCTCGGCCATGTCGGTGAGCCAGTCGCGGGTAATATCCCGCCCGTCCACCGCTTTGCCTTCGCTGGCGATACAGACCCAGCCAGTTCTCAAGGTTGATTCGTTCATGCCTGCTCCCAATTGATGCGGAGTCAGGCTATCGGGTCGGCAAGGGTGATTCATCCGGTTGTGTTCGGCGGGATTCGGATCCAGCGGGATATCCGAATTGCTCAGAACATCAGTGGGATAAGAGGGGGAAGGGGGCTGGCTATGATGGCGCCATCATTCACCTGATGGAGGCGCCGTGGCGTATCCCGAAGAGATCCGTAATGCCGCGCGGGGACTCTACCTTAAACGATGGACACCCCAGGAGATCAAGGACGAACTGGGGCTCAACTCCTGTCGCATCATCTACTACTGGGCCGAAAAGCTCGGCTGGCGCGACCTGCTGACCGAAGAAGCGGTAGAGGATGCCATCGCCCGCCGGGTGCAGTCGTTGCTCGGGCGAGAGAAGAAAACCAGCGCCGAGCTGGACGAGCTGGACCGGCTTATCGGCCACCATGTCAGCCTCAAAGAGAAGGCCATCAAATGGGCCGAGCGCCAGCAGGCGCTGGCCGACCGGCGCGAGCATGGCGATGAACCTGCAGCCGAGGCGCCTCGGCGTGGTAGAGGTGGTCAGGATGGGGGCGGCCGCAAAGGCAAGGGCGGCAAGAAGGCCAAGAACGAAGTCGGCCACCTGACGGCCGATGACTTTGCTGAGTGGCTGGGTACCCTGTTCGGTTATCAGCTGCGCTGTCGGGAGGCCAAGAACGACCCGGCGCTGCCGCGTACCCGCAACATCCTCAAGTCTCGCCAGATCGGCATGACCTACTACTTCGCCGGCGAGGCGCTGGAAGATGCCATTCTTACTGGCGGTAATCAGATATTCCTGTCCGCCACCCGCGCCCAGACAGAGGTGTTCCGCTCCTACATCTGCAAGATTGCTCAGACCTTCCTCGGTGTCACCCTGACCGGTAACCCCATCGTGCTTTCGAATGGGGCCGAGCTGCATTTCTGCTCCACCAACTCCAACAGCGCCCAGTCCCGTTCTGGCAACGTCTACATCGACGAGTATTTCTGGATCCCCAACTTCGAGAAGCTCTCAGACGTGGCCAGCGCCATGGCAACGCAATCCCGTTGGCGCAAGACCTACTTTTCGACGCCATCGAGCAAGGTGCACGAGGCGTACCGGTTCTGGACCGGGGATCGCTGGAAGGGTCAGCGCCCGAGCCGGGTGGCGATCGACTTCCCGGGGGAAGATGACCTGCGCGACGGCGGCCGTATCTGCCCCGATCGGCAGTGGCGTTACGTCATCACCATTGAGGATGCCATACGCCTCGGCTGCCACCTCATCGACATCGAGGAGCTTAAAGACGAGTACCCGGAGGAGGTGTTCGATCGCCTCTACATGTGCCGGTTTATCGATGATGCGTTGTCGGTGTTCAAGTTCCAGGATATGGAGCGGGCAGGGGTGGACCCGAGCCGCTGGGAAGACTACAAGCCCGGGCGGCCTGACCCGTTCGGGCGGCGTGAGGTATGGATGGGCTACGACCCGAGCCGCACCCGCGACAACGCCACCCTGGTGGTGGTTGCCCCGCCCATGGTCGCCGGTGAGCGGTTTCGTGTATTGGAAAAGCACTACTGGCGCGGGCTCAACTTCCAGTTTCAGGCGCAGGAGATCGTGCGCATCGCCAAGAAGTTCCGGGTCACCTATCTCGGAGTTGATGTGTCCGGCATTGGCTCAGGGGTCTATGACCTGTTGAAACCGGAGTTCAAAGGGGTGTGCCACCCCATCAACTACAGCATCGAGAGCAAATCGCGGCTGGTCCTCAAGATGATCGATGTGGTGGAGGCGAACCGCATCGAGTGGGACAGCTCTGATCGGGATATTCCACTGGCGTTCCTTGCCATCAAGCGCAGCACGACCGGCGGCGGTCAGATGACGTTCCGGGCAGCTCGGGACAATGTGACCGGACACGCAGACGTGTTCTTTGCCATCGCCCACGCCGTGGCCAACGAGCCGCTCGATACCACCCGCAAACGTAAATCCACCTGGGCAACCAGCCAGGAGAAGAAGGCAGCATGACCAAGCGACAGACACAACAACCGGCCCAGGCGGCCGCCTCATCCCCCCGGCCCTCGGTGGTGTTCAGTATGCCGGAGGCCATCGACCCCACGGCCTGGATGACCGATTACACCGGGGTGTTCTTCAACCCTTATGGGGAATACTACCAGCCTCCCATCGATCGCAAGGGGCTGGCCAAGGTGGCACGGGCCAACGCCCACCATGGGGCTATCCTGATGGCTCGGCGCAACATGGTGGCCGGCCGCTTTACCAACCTGCGCAGCACCATCACCGCGTTCGTGCACAACTACCTGCAGTTCGGGGACGCGGGCCTGCTCAAGTTGCGCAACAGCTTTGGCCAGGTGGTGGGGCTGCACCCGCTCTCCAGTGTCTATCTGCGCCGGCGGGAGGATGGCTGCTTTATTTACCTGCAGCAGGGCAAGCCGAACCTGATTTACCGGCCGGATGATGTGATCTGGCTGGCCCAGTACGACCCCGAGCAGCAGGTCTATGGCATGCCGGATTACCTGGGCGGCCTGCAGTCGGCCCTGCTCAACCAGGACGCCACCCTGTTTCGGCGCAAATACTTCCTCAACGGCGCTCACATGGGCTTCATCTTCTACGCCACCGACCCGAACATGGACGACGACACCGAGGAGGAGATGAAGGAGATGATCGCCAGCAGTAAGGGAGTGGGTAACTTCCGCTCCATGTTCGTCAACATCCCGGACGGCAAGCCCGATGGCATCAAGTTGATACCGGTGGGGGATATCGCCACCAAAGACGAGTTCGCGGCCATCAAGGGGATCACCGCCCAGGATGTATTGACCAGCCACCGCTTCCCGGCGGCGCTGGCCGGCATCATTCCGACCAATGGCGGGGGAGGGCTTGGGGATCCCGAAAAGTACGATGCGACCTATGCCCGCAACGAGGTGCTGCCGCTGTGCGAGCTTATCCAGGATGCCATCAACAGTGCGGGACTCCCTCGCTCCCTCTGGGTCGATTTTCGAGAGAATATTGGCTCAACTGTATAAACAAACAGTGTTTGCTGTGGCAAGATAGGCCGTTGATTTGGATAGAAAAGGGGGCGTAATGCGGGTTTATTGCAAAGTGTGTGGCCAGCGGGGCCGCATTACCAAGACCAACCGACTGAGCGATGATGTTTCGGATCTCTACTGCCAGTGCACCGATGCCGAGTGTGGTCACAGCTGGGTGGCCACCTTGTCGTTCGCCCACACCCTAAGCCCCTCGGCCAAGACCACCAACCAGTTGGTACTGAGCTTGATGGGCTCGCTCACGCCAGAAGGACGGCAGTTGGTGCTGCAAGGACTGAGTGGGCGTTAAGACATGGTCTCCTTAAAATCATTAGTAATTAAGGCGCTCAGTTGAGCGCCTTAATTGAAAAATAGTGTGATTATCTACTGTTCTTCTTTTTCTGTACTGCAAATGTAAAGGGGGATCTCAATCAAGGGTATGGAGGTTCTAGCACAATAGGACTGTACCAGTTCTCTCCAATACGGCCACACATGATAGCCAACATTATTTTCAGAAAAAGCTTCGATACACTCTTTTTCAAGCTGTATGTCAGATTTATATATGGCAGTAAATGTTGCTGTTATCTCCACTGCAGTATCATCATCTGAATTTTCTTCTTTCTCGTGAGCTATTTTAACTAGCCTAACACCAGTAGAATAGAAAAAGTGATACTCAAACCAGCTGATTGATTTGTCATGTTCAGACGGAGCTTCTGCCTGCACTAATTTTATCTTGTTTACAGCTTTGTATCCCTGTTTTTCCAAAGCCGAAAAGTCATAATCCTCAATGTGATCATGTATATATGCATTTATGCTACGCAGGTTAACTGAAACCACATGAAGATTGTCTATGGCTTTTTTTAAAAGTGCATTCATTTAAGCTACCTCTCTACGCCACTGACGAGCCTCCGGTCGATGAATAACATTATCTATCATTTCATTGATATCATCATGGCGCCAATCCGGCGCCATGTTCAAGCTTACGGTTCGCTCTATACTATGCCACAAAGTCTTCTTTTCTCTCACATTATTTTCAACAATGAGATCCTTTTGTAATATATTTCTTAAACTTGAGTAGTAATAATATCCTATGATAAAATTATCACGTGAAGCATTTGGAATATCACATTCCTTAATGGTGAATGCAGTCATTCTATGAGGCTCAAAATATTTTTCATTTACCTCTTTAGAATTGGTTATATTCACACCAACTTTCTTTCCAAGGGCATAACAAATATCAGAAAGAGAACTCAAAGTCATATTTCTAGAGCCACTCAGAGTTTGAGTGACGTAAGATTGACTTTTACCAAGCCTACGAGCAAGTTCTTTTTTGCTGATATTCATATCCTCAAGCAGAACAAGAATATCCTCAGTGACGTTATAAATAAGCTCATCCCTCTGATATGCTCTTTCATCAGCTACACTGGATGAGTTGTATTCTTTAGAGAGCATCTCATCATGAGTCATCGCCATTTACCTCAATTCGTTGCCAATTTTTGTGAACAATTTTTGTATCTTTAGTGTCTAACTTATCTTTATCTTTATAAATGTAATGGCTAATATACCACGTTTTGGGTTTTGTATCTGAATGCCAACAATATGCTCTTATTGGTAGCTTTTTCAGCGCGTAAAATGATCTACGCCTAGATTGCCCTATCTGATTGGGAAGATCCCCCTCCGGGGGGAAGTTCTCCTTCGACATTCTCTCACCAGATGCCAACCGCTCAATTTGGAGGATAATCATTCTCATAAGGGAGGCCCGTTTCTGCTTCATGACTCTTGCCAAAGCAATAGATAGGGATTCGAAAGAGCCCTCGCAATGTACGACCTTTGACACTACGCCCTGATACGTTTTTTTTAGTCCATGAGGACCTTGCCCCTTTGTCACGTCATGATTTACGGGTACGTCAGGCACTTCTTCTGTGTGTGCGTCAGTTGCTTTGGCATCAAGTTCTTCTTCACGCTCAGCTAGGTCACATGCGAGTTGTGTCATCCTACGATCCATGTTTGCACACAACCCTCATAATTAACTTATATGTTAAGCGTGATTATCACTCAGCAGACTCAAAATGCAAGCCATTGCAGACTAAAATTTAGCTATTTTCCTGTGTTTTGTGCTGTCTGTCTTACTGCATAAGTTGCCCGCAATTTTATCTTCTTTCGAGGTGGGGGCTGGATGGAAGGAGGTGAGATTGTAAGGTACTGCAACCATGTTCAAATAGTGAGGTGCATCGCATTTTTCTGATGCGCTTTTTCTAGCCGGTCTAACTCTAGCAACACGAGTTCTCGCCACATCTCTGACTGATAGGGCTCCGGCAGTATCTCGATCCATCGGTGTGCTCCAGCATGGCCTTGTGCCTGGTAGACCTCGCGGCATAGCTCAACCAGCATCGGCCAGTCTGTATCGCCTTCCGGTACCGCATATTCATCCGGCATGCTCTGTTCTATTTGCCCTTGGTCCTCTGGCATCCAATCCGGCTCGCTTGGTAGCGAGCAATTCGACTGCACCTGCCCGTTCTCAAGCCAGAGGGTGAAACCGTCAGACCTTACGCTGGCTCCTGACCGTAAACGCCCGATAGAGAAGGGTGATAACCCCCATTGTTCCCTCATGATCTGGTCTGCGAAAGCCTCTGGATCCGGCCGCGTACAGTTATTGTCAGAGCTCCAAGGTGCCGGGCTGTCGCCCGTCTTAACCCCAACCCCCCTCGCTGCAGCCTCGGCGGCTTTCCTGGCTTCATGGGTGCCGGCAGGCACAATTTCCCACCCTTGCAGGCGGGTCTTGATGCCCAGGCGAGCGGAGGTAATGCCCATCAGGCGCTTGATGTCTTCGCCATAGCTGTTGGCTTGCTCCTCAATGAGGTGGGCCAGCTTGATGGGGTGTTCGGCACGGGTGGCCAGTGCGCCGCCCATGGCGTGCAGATAGCAGCGGAAAATGCCGTTATCAGCGGCAAAGCGGGCCGCCTCAAAGCGTGGGTCTTGCAGCACTGGCTTGGGTGGGCCAACCAGTTCGGCATGCTTCTTGGCATTGCTGATGCGGCGCAGCTCGCGCCATACCCCGACCGGGGCGCCCCCGATCTGCTGGAAGGTGCGAATGCCCCACCAACTGGCCCAGGCGACGGCATGCAGGGCGCCTTCATCGGCGGCGGTGCCAGCCTCTTCGTCGTCGTCCAGGTAGGCGCCGTCGATGTTCTTGGCAATGTATTTGGCGATATAGCCCGCGGCATCGCCCTTGGCCGGGTCTATCTCTTTCCAGTCAAAGCGGGGTGTAAAGTCGGTAAAGGGTGGGCAGCCCTTGATATCCCGTACCAGCTCTTCGTGGTCATCGGTCAGGGCATAACGTTGCAGGATGCCGATCACCCGGTTGCGATCTTCCGGGCGCATAAATAGCAGCAGATGCCAGTGCGGGGTGCCGTCGTGGTGAGCCTCGCACACGCGAAATCCATAAACGGGCGCGTTCCACCGTTTGAGGGCGGCCCTGGCGCGGCTCCATAGTTTGGCCAGATAGGCGCAGGTTTCCCGCGGCGTGGCCCCTTGATATCGCTTGTTCTCTACCGCTTTGCCATTGTGCTTTTGTGTCCAGGCATGAAAGCGGCTCGGGGCTGTCCAGGTGAAGAAGACCCCCACATGACCCTGCTCCTCGGCATAGTCATTGAACCCCCGAGCACGCACCATCATTTCGTTGCGGCGGTTCACCGGGTTGGCGTTGCTGGCCTCCCAGCAATCCTTCATCGACACGACCAGGTCATACTGCTCGTTGACCACTTCCGACTCGGCCAGCCAGCGCATCATGGCCCGCTTGCGTTCGCGCACCACCTTCATGGTGGCGTTCGATACATAAGCCGACACCCCCTTGCGTACCTTGCCGAGCAGAATATTGATCTGCTCCTGCAGGCGGTCCCAGCAGCGGTTGACGCGCTTCTCCCACCACTTGGCAGAGAGCAGGCGCACCAGCACGCTCAGGATCCAGTTATCCCGCACCTCGTCGGATTTGAACTTGGGCATCTTGCCGATAAAGCCCCACTGATCGGCCGGCTGGCGCATCAGCTCCCAGGTTTGCAGCAGATCCGGCTCGGCGCCCTCTTTGATGTCCTGTTCGATGTTCTTGTAAATAGCTGCGGTCTGGTTGGCGAATTGGTGGGCCACCTTCTTGCGGCCGTCTTCATCGCGCATCTCCCTTGGGTTGACCGGGATGGAGTGGAGCAGCTGGCGCACCCAGCGTGTGCGCTCACGCAGCCAGATATTGGCCGCCCGGCAATGGGTGAAACTGCAATCCTTGCGGCGCCGTGCATACTGCTTGAACAGGTCGCGGGTTAACTCGGGGGAGAGGCCATCGAGCAGCTGGATAGCCCACAGCAGATCGTATTGGCCGCGTGGGCCGCCGAAAACGGCGTCAAAGTTGACGCCGGGCAGAGAGTTGCAAAGGGTATTGACGCGCTGCAGCTGTGCTTTTCTCGACAGCGGCAGCCGGGTGGTGAGCTTGGTCATGCGTTAAGCGGATAACGTCTTGATGCGAAACAGGCATCCACTGATGCGCTGCTTTGCATGGGTTTTCATTCGACGGGCGGCCGCGCACTGACGCAGCAATAGCTTGATGCTGACGTGGGGGCGGGCAGGTAGCCGGCGCGCATGGGCCAGCTCCCGTTGATAAAGACGCAGCCGAGCTGCGTCTTCCCGATAGGTCTCTTGCCAGCGATACATCTGGCTGGTCAGTTCCTGCTGCAGGTGATGAGTCACTTGATCACCTCACCTTGTCCATGCAGTGGCGCGCACTCCTGCCACCACTCGCCGATCTCTTTGGCCAGCGCGGTTGCCCCCTGGCCCAGCGCCAGCCAATAGACAGAGCGCACCGCACCGAGCGCCAGCAGCTCCCGGGGGATATCCCGATTGCCTCTGGCCTCACCGCCGGCGGCGATAAACTCGGCGCGGGCTGCCAGCCAGTGGGTGGTCAGCTGGTTGTGTGCGGGGAGTGGTGCAGCCTCTTCATCGTCTTCGTCGCCGTCATCATCGAGCAGATCAGCCGGGTTGCTGGTCGCAACCAGCTGCAGCTGGATGTACTGCTGGCCGGAGTAAACCCCGCCCAGGGCGATGCGGTTATCTTCGGCATTGGCGGCAAACATATCGGCCAGCAGTCCCTCGACCACCTTGGGTGCCTGGCGGGCAATCTTGATGATGTCGCTCATTGGCAGGCCCTCCGGTTGATGCTGACAAACAGCTGGTGCCAGCGCAGGGCACGCTTTGCCTGGGCCATCAGGGATTTACCCTCTGTGCCTCGATATTGGTGAGCGTGTCGTGCTTTGGCAGTGAGCCGCTGGCGCAGGCGCGGCAACTCGGCCAGCGCCTCCTGCTCGGATACGGGATGGAAGATCTTGCTCATGCCTGCACCTCCGGCGTGGCGATGCCGGTCAGCAGCCAATCGACATGGCGTTTCAGCTCAGGGTGGTTGGCGATCAGCAGGAACAGGCCGCCCCCGATCTCACGGTATCCCAGCTCATAGTTCTTGAGCGTGGTGGGCGGAATGCCGAGCTGGTCGGCAAACTTGGGGCGGCTCAGCTTCAGCTGTTCCCGCAACTGGCGCAGGCGCTTGGCGGCATGGTGGTTGAGCAGGTTGATTTGGGTCGGTTGTGCATTCATGGTCAGGCTCCTTGTTGAGTGGTGCAGGGGTTGATGCGGCTGAACAGAGAAGCCCAAGCCAGTGCGGTTGATCGCTCGATAAGCGCAACCCCGTCCGGGTGTTGGCTAAGACGGGCGCCATAGCGGCCCGTCAGCTTGCGTTGTTGGATGCGAAGGTTGCGCAGGGCGCAGGGGATCGCTAAAGTTGCCATGTCGACTTCCTCATACGTTGTTGATAGAGGCCCGCTTGGAGTTGCCGCTCCGTAATGCGGGCTTTTTTATTGCCCAATGGGACGTGGGCCTTGCCCGGTCATCTGGCTTGCTGCCAGCACCGCACGCTTCATGCGCAGCTTTGCTGCTCTCTCTTTCTTCTCCCTCTCGATATCCCTGATGGATCTGGTGACTGGTGCCGGGTGCCATACCTTGGTGTCACAGCCGCCGCGAAATTCGCTTTGGTACTCCAGTGCAATCACGGCAAGGCGGATCGCCTCGCGCTGCGCATGCGGTAATGCCGATAGCGTGGCGCTCATCAGTTCGCCCCGAGGCTGGCGAGCGATGGCACAGATGGCCGCTTTTTTGGCTTGGCCCAGTGCCAGCCAGTCGGTATCGAGGCTCGAGCGCTTCTTGCCGAACATCTCGCGCAGCAACATGCAGCCGGCGGTGTTCATGGCCACTTGTTCTTCTGGCGTCAGGCCAGCCAGATTGCGTTGTTGATGGTCAATGTGTTGGGTGTGCATGGGTTCCCCCTTACATGGTCATGGTTTGCATCAGGATGTCTGACGCACAGGCCAGGGTCGGCACAGCCTGAAAGCGGGCCTCAATGTCGTGGATCAGGATGGCGAGTGACCCCATGGCCGAGGTGGCCACGCTCACCAGGGTGTTGCGCTCCGAGCGGGTGATCCGGCCGCGGTCGGTCAGCTCCAGCGCTCGCTGGCCAATGCTGGCGATCTTGGCGTTCAGATCGATAGCCTGGTGGGGCAGGGAAGGGGCTCGCTCTGCCTTGGGGATAGCCACTGCAGTGAGGCCGCACTCCAACAACAGACCATCGAACAGGGTCTCGTCCCCCTCGGTGGCGTGATAAATAGCTACCAGTTCCCGAGCGGTGAGTTGATGCGGTTGTGCCGGGTTCAGCTTGTTGCGCAGTACCTGCTCACCGATACCTGCAGCGCGGGCCACTTCGGCCAAAGAATGGCTGGCGGCAAAGCGCGAGCATGCAGAGTCAAAGTGATGATGTTTGCTGCAAGTTTGCTCAAACATGGCTTTCATCCCTCTGCTTGCGCGACACTCTGGGACGACGCACTGGCGCCGTTGCAGGTGCCAGGCCCGGCTGATTCATGGCTTGCTGGGTGTAGAGCACCAGGTTGATCAGCACTTTTTCCGCGCGGCCTTGTTTGGGCATGATGGGAATGCGCCCGGCACGCACGTAGTTCTCGATCGTGCGCTGGGTCAAACCGGTCCGTTCGGAGAAGCTCTCGACCGTGCAAACCGGGGTGTCTATGTGGATAGGGGCTATGATCATGAGTGCCTCCTGTTGCTTAAGTTACGCGCTTCCTTGCGCAGTTTGAGTCTGTTCAGCTTTCAATTTGCCGCCAGTCAGTACTTCGATTTGGTAGGCTCGGCCCTTCGGGATTTTTTCAGCCCACTTGCTGACAGCTACATGTGAAATTCCCAGTGCTTTCGCGGTTGCTGTTACCGTGCCGAAGTGCTCTATCACTTCAGATTTTTGCATTACTCACCTCTCTTTCCGTTCCATAAGTGTCGGGATGAGGTGAATGTAACTTAAGGGTCGATTTGAGATCAAGCGGTTTCGTTGCTTTAGTTACGGTGCGGGGTGGTAACTTAGGTTTATGGAAACTATCAATGACCGGATATCTGCACGCAGACGCGCGCAGAAAATGAGCCAAGACGAACTTGCTAAGCGAATCGGGATTACCCGCGTTTCAATCAGTAAGTGGGAATCTGGCCTGAACCAGCCTAAAGGCCGTTATCTGAACGATTTGGCCGAAGCGCTGGGGGTAACTGTTGACTGGCTTTTGACAGGGAGTGGGGATACACCTGAGCTAGCTGAAGAACAGCCTATTCCTGGTTATCACAACGTCGAACCGGCGGTAATGCTGCCTGGCAAACGGATCCCGATACTAAGCTATGTCCAAGCGGGCAACTGGCGCGAGATGTGTGAGCAGGCCACTACCTTCGATGGCAATGTTGAGTTCGTATCTGCAAGCGGTGAGATCGGCCCCTTTGGCTTTGGTCTTTGGTTGCGTGGTGACTCCATGTTGCCGCAGTTCAAAGAGGGGGATCTGATCATCGTTGATCCCGACGAAGCTCCGCAACCCGGGGATTACGTCGTCGCCAAGAATGGCAGCAACGAGGCAACTTTCAAAAAGTACCGACCCCGCGGCATCGACGAGAACGGCCAAGAGGTGTTTGAACTGGTCCCTCTCAACGACGATTACCCCACCATGCACTCCGATCGACAACACATCCAGATCATCGGTGTGATGGTAGAACACCGGTCATTTAGAAAACGGCAAATTGTGCGTTAGTTGATAAGTTAAAAGCAGTAATAGGCTAATATATATTAAAAGGAATATTTCATGTCGTTAAGTATCGCATCATTAGCTGAGAGTCAAATACAGGAATATTCTAAGAAAATTGATTTTTATACATCAGAATATACTGTTGAAATTTTAGCAAAAAAGATGGCGAGTGGAGAATATGAAGTTCCAAGCTACCAGCGTGCTTTTACTTGGGACCAACCTAGAAAATCAAAATTCATTGAGTCTCTTTTGATTGGTTTACCGATTCCTTTTTTGTTTTTTTGGACAGAACCTAGTTCTGGTATACTAGAGGTCGTGGATGGCTCTCAGAGATTGAGAACCCTTGAGGAGTATCTTAGTAATAAACTTGTCCTGAAAGGACTCGAACGTCTGACAATGTTAAATGATACTAAGTTTAGTGATTTGTCATTATCTAGGCAAAGGAAAGTGCTGAACAAATCAATTCGTGGAATTATTTTGTCAGAAGACACGGATTTGGAAGCAAGAATAGATTTGTTTGAACGGATAAATACAGGTAGCAAGGTTGCTAACTCTGCTGAGGTTCGTCAAGGCGCGCTGCGTGGTCCATTTATTGATTTTATTGCTAGATTAAAAGAAAACGAAAAATTCATCTCACTCGCTCCTGTTACACCTAAACAGGCAAAAGAAAGGGAGCGTGAGGAACTTATTTCTCGTTTCTTTGCATATTCTGATGGGTTAGATGAATATAAAGATAATGTTCGTCCATTCATTTTTAATTACATTAAAAACATGAATGCAAGATTTGAGGAACATCCCGAGTTAGAGAACAGCTATCGTGAGCGTTTTCAACGTATGTTAGATTTCGTTGAGAGAACATTTGAACTTGGATTTAGAAAATCTGCTGGCGCAAAAACTACGCCAAGAACTCGATATGAGGCTATAGCTATAGGATCATATCTTGCGTTAGAAGAGCGGCCAAATCTTGTTGTCCCTAATGTACGGGCAACAGAAATTTTGAATAGTAAAGAGTTCACTGATGTTATTCGTTCAGATGGTGCTAACGCAAAAAAATTACTTTCTGGACGTATTAATTTCATAAAGAATGCATTGATAAATGAGGCCTGATGATGGAGTTAGTCAGGACAACATTTAAAGATCGTATTGATGAAATAGAGGCGTACTTTGATTTCGTTCAGAATGTAGAAGTTGCTATAGGTTCTGGAGGTGCGTCTTTTGATGTTAATGGGACACCATATCAAGTGTCAGTTACTCAGCAAAAAATAATGTATTCATCGATATACCTTCATCTTTACAATCTAGTTGAATCTACAATGGCACAATTAATTGATGCCATAGAGAGGCATACAACAGAGCATGTCGATGATATTAAAAAATTAACTGACTCTATGAGGAAACTATTTGTTAAATTTACAACTGAACCACATGTTCATCTGACATATGAAAAAAGATTGGACAAAGAAATAGAATTACTAAAAGTTGCGATGGGATTTAATGATTTTGCAATGAGGTTACCCCAAGGAGGAGGAGGAAATTGGGATGCGAAAGAAATAGCAGCATTCAGTAAAAATATTGGGATAAAAATCAGTCTACCCAAAGCTATACGGCAGGCGGTGGAAAAATCATTTATGGATGAAATGGGGCCAATTAGAACGGTTAAAGTTCTTCGTAACAAATTGGCCCATGGGAACATTTCATTTGCTGAGTGTGGTGAGTACCACAGTGCCAAAGAGTTTAGGGTGTTAATTGATGCGGTAACAAAATACCTTGAGGTGGTTATAAATATTTATGGTGAATTTATAACCAATCAGGGTTTCAAGGTGAAAGAGAATGCATAGGGATTGAACGGTATATGCTCATACCCACAATTTCACCCAAGCGAACAGGTACTGCATTACCAATCATTTTTGCCAAGGATGAGATAGTGAATTTTTCATTTTTATGCACGAATTGGTAATGCAAGGGGAAAGACTGCAGCATTGCAGCTTCTCTTAGACTGATTGCGCGGTCTTGTTCTGGATGCCCAAACCGTCCATTACCAAAGCCATTGCACTGAGTCGTGATGGTAGGGGAGGGCTCATCCCATTTCATACGGCCATAGACGCTGGGGAAGGTCTTTCCAGATTCTTTGGTGTGGCAGGTAGCACGCAGTTCTTCAGGCCAATCTAACCAAGAGCCGCCGGGAGTAGATGCCCGAATACGTTCTAAATTGATGGGGCTCAAAATCGAGGCCCGATGCAATGGGTCATGCGGATGGCTTTCGCCAGCTGCAATTGGTGGTAAATGTGCGATCACATCAGCAACAGTGATATAGCTATCCGGTTTGTGGGTAGGCTCAATCAGGCTAATTTGCCCCAGCCGAGAAGCAACGAGAACTAGCCTTTTGCGTGTCTGTGCCATGCCATAGTCTGGACAGTAAACAACACGGTAGTCGGTATGATAGCCATGCTGCGTTAAAAGGCTGACGAAATCTTTGAATACTTGCTGATCCAAGAGCCCTGGTACGTTCTCCATGGTAACGAATTCTGGGATAACCTCTTTTACCAAGCGACCAAAGCTACTTAACAAGTCCCAACGTTCGTCCTTTTCTGTGCGGGTGGTTGTTCTTGAGTATGTGGAGAAGGGTTGGCAAGGTGCACAGCCAGCAAGCAGCCGGTATTCCGCCCCTTCAAAGTGTTGGGCAATGTCATCAGCGGTTAGTTCGGTAACACTTTGATTGATGAACTTGGCATTGTTGTTGTGCTCGTAGGCAAAGCGGCAGCTCTCGGCTATGTCATAACCGGCTACGACTTCAATACCTGCGCTGATCAGGCCATGTGTCAAACCGCCCGCGCCACAGAACAAATCAACTGCTTTAATGCTCAAACTTTACCCCAAGTCTTTCTAATGATTTCAAAAGCGGCGGCATTATACCAAGCTTTCGCGCTGCCATCGAGGAGAACTATGCTCCTGATTCAATGCAGTTCAACTATTTGAAATGAATGATCTTTTAAGTTGTGTATACAAATTCAGTTGCTATCTATTCGTCATTTTGTTTCGGTTGGAACTCTTTGTACAGGTTTGCTTCAAGCCTAACCAAACATCCCCAAAAACGACCAATTGCTGTATATAATAACAGTGGTTTTGGGAGAGGGCTATGGCAGTAAGAAAACAAATATCAGGCAAGTGGCTGGCTGAGATTTACCCGGAGGGGCGACCGAGCAAGGCCAATCCCAACGTGCCACGGATCCGCAAGCAGTTTGCGACTAGGGGCGAGGCACTGGCGTTCGAGCGCTTTGTGCTGGACCCGGACAAGGGCAAGCCTTGGCTGGAAGGGCAGGGAGAACCGACCGATGGCCGGCATCTCTCCGATCTGGTCGAACTCTGGTTTGGTCGCCATGGTCAGAGTCTGCGTGATGGCGAGGCCCGCAAGTCCAAGCTGTTGACCGTGTGCCATTCCCTGGGAGATCCGCTGGCGGTGAACTTCACCGCTCGCGATTTTGCCGCCTACCGTGAAGCTCGCCTCTCGGGCGATATCACCGATCGGCGCGCAGTCAACCAGGAGAAGCAGGGCGTCACACCCAATACGGTTAACCGGGAACATGCCTACCTACGGGCGGTGTTCAATGAGCTGAAAAGGCTAGGGGAGTGGCAGGGGGAAAATCCCCTTGATGGTTTGCGAGCCTACAAGGTGGCCGAGGCCGAACTTGCCTTCCTTTACCCTGACGAACTCAAGCGCCTGTTGGCCGCTTGCGCCGAGAGTCAAAACCCTGATCTGCTGTTGGTGGTTAAACTCTGCCTCGCCACCGGTGCACGCTGGTCTGAGGTGGAAGAATTAACCCAGTCTCAGGTATCCCCCAACCGCATCACCTTCACTCGCACCAAGAGCAAGAAAAGCCGCAGCGTGCCCATCAGTCCTGAACTCTATGCCCAGTTGCCCAGAAAGCGCGGCCGCCTGTTCGGTGACTGTTATCGAGCCTTCGAAATGGTGGTCGAACGGGCTGGGCTGGAGCTGCCCCCTGGGCAGAATACCCACGTTCTACGACACACCTTCGCCAGCCACTTTATGATGAACGGCGGTAACATCCTGGTGCTGCAGAAGATCTTGGGTCACTCCACCATCGCCATGACCATGCGCTATGCCCACTTCGCCCCAGATCACCTTGAAGATGCGGTGCGATTGAATCCCTTGGCGCTTTTGAGGTAGTATGCAAAGAGGTACGGTTTAAGTTTTTTCAGTTATAGGATGTAACTTATGATTAAGTGGGAATTGAAGCTTGATGCACTATTTGTTGCATGTGTTTTGTTGGCAATACCATTATTTGTATCTGGGCAGTTTTTCTATACAGGAGTACTGAATGGATATGGGTTGTCACCAGAAACATTTGCAAAAGGATTTTACGATGTCTTATTATTAAATATTTCAATTATTGGGTATTCATTTTCTGAAATACATAATAACGGTAATTACAACTGGCCCTTACTTGCCCGTCAATTTCTGATTTGGGGGGAGTACGCACTTATCTCATTCGGGGGTCTCCTAGTAATAATGGCAAGGTTGTCTCCACCTATTCCCCCAGTTACGACACATAGAAGATCTCCCACTATGTCTCGTCAAATGAGAGAGTACACAAAGAAATATAATGACTATAGGGCCTACAGTATTCTTTTGTTCATTGGAAAATTTTTGATTATATGGATGTTAGCTTATATAAGCATGATTATTCCTGCTTCCGCAGTTACTTATGGAGCAGAAATTGCTAAGAAAGAAATTGTCAAACGTGCAACGGTATCATGTAATGGTGATACTGAAATATATGAGGTGTTTTCCCTCGACGATAAGGAAATAACGAAAGGGTTCTATATTACATCATCAACTTCTTCTATTGCCATTTGGAATGGGGAAAAGGCTGAGATATTTCCGCTGAGTGAAGTAAAGCTTAAAGTAGATGTATGTGGAACACATGTGGAAAGTAATAAGTCACCTTCGCCAAAGACACAGTAAAAGTGGCGACAAAGTGGCGACAAAATTTTAAATGGGTGGTCGTTTTTGGCCTTCATTGGTTTACTAACTCTTTGATTTTTATGTAAGTGCTTGTTTTCTCATGGGGCTGAATCAGATTTAAAATCCCTCGACGTTCGCGTCGTGCCGGTTCGATTCCGGCCTCGGGCACCAGTTATTGAATAAAGCAATCAAAGACTTACGAAAGGCCGCTAGCAATAGCGGCCTTTTTGTTTTTGGTCAATGTCCACATTTTGTCCACGCAGTTTTATTTCATGTGTCGCCACGTTTAACTTCAAGCTGCAGGCGGTGTAGCCCTGGCCGGTGAAGCCGTGATGAGACTGCCAGCCTGTGTTTCATTTCTCTGTTGCTTGAAGCCTGTCAGCGTGTTCCTCTGTTCCTGAACGGCTTCGGTTGGGTGGAGCCGAGTCTGTCTATCTGCAGAGGGAGGGGGCGGCACGTTGGCAGATCAAGTGACAGCTCAGGATTTGTACGAGGCCTTGTCAGACATCTTCATTGACAACGAAGTGGACTATGCGCACATCGCCTCCATCGCGAGACATTTTCTGCTGGTACATGTGGAGTGCGTGTTGTTTGAATGGGTTGCCCCAATCTGTTGCACGAATGGGTGTTCACCTGTCCCTCCCGTCTGGTCCGGTTTTCAGAGTGAACTCCTGTGGCACGATATTCAGGCGCTCCTCGCCAAACAGAAAAATGCCGGCCTGGTCATGAGGTTTCTGTTTCATCTCAGAGGGCGTTTTTTAAGAAGGGTATATGCAGATGAATGGTGCACACTGTCGGCACTGCTGGCCCTTGAGTGAGACGGGTAGCGGGTTCTCGTTACGTGCTTGAACCGCTCTGTGTACAGACAATGAGGTTGGCACTCATGTCGTGCAGGTTGGCCTGATATAAAAGAGGGGAGCCAGTGCTCCCCTTGTTGTTGATGTGACCGCTACCGCGTCGGGCTGGCGGCGTTCAGTTCGAGCGGTGACTCCTTTAGAACTTGTAGAGCCAGGAGACGGCGGTGAAGTAGCCGTTGTAGTCCTGGTTCAGGTTGCCAAGGTTGCGCTCTTCGCCGGTGTAGAGGTAATCCACGTCCTGGAAGTATTCGTAGCGCACATCCCAGCGCAGCGAATGCTGCTTGGTGAGCTGATAGAGGGCGTAGCCTTCCAGCCGGTGCTGCTTGCTGGTGAGATCCGGGTAGTCATAGCCCTTGCTGGCGTCGGTTTTGCCGCGGCCATAGGCGAAGCTGTAATCGAGCCCGAGCTCGAGATCCCGGTCAAACGCCTTCTTCTGGGTGAGCCCGAGCCCGAGGGTGGTGATCTCGTCACGCACCGCCGTGCTGTAGGGATCCCAGTCCGGTGCGCCTGTGTAGGCGTGGTTCTGGCTGGAGGTGATCCACTGCAGGTTGCTGAACAGGTGGCCGCTCAGGTTGTCGTCGAACTGCTGGTTGAGGGTCAGGTCGAGGCCATAATCCTTGCCCTCGCTGCGCCCTATGTCCGGCTCCTTGTAGTCATCCCTGGCCCACCACCCTTCGAGGCGGGCATCCATCCCCTCGCTGAACTGATAGCCGAGATCCCCCCTGAGTTCGACCCTGTCCCTGTCCGCCAGATAGAACTGGCGCAAGGTCGGGCTGCCGTTGCCAGCGGCGCTGTCGTGGCGCCAGTCCGAGCCGTTGCGGGTGCTCCAGGCGAGCTTGCCGCCCAGTTGCAGCGCCCCGGCCGGGCGGTAGCGCCCCTTGAGGAACAGGGTGTGCTCGTCGGTGTCCTGCCGGTCGGCCTGCTCGCGCTGATCGGCCTTGTACTGATAGCCGGTGGTGAGCTTGACCGAGCGGCTGAGCCGGTAGTCGGCCGCCAGATCCGCCTTGCTGCGGGTGCGATCGCTCTTGCCGCGCTGCTTGCCGACCACCGCGTATTCATCGGACTTGTCCTTGCGGTCCCGATACTCGCCGCCGGCGCGCAGGGTGAGATCCCGGCCAAAGCGGCCTACCCACTTGGCATCGGCCTGCAGGGTGCTTACCTCGCCGTGGAAGTCATCCTGGGTGATGGGGGCGTTGCGAAACGCGGTCAGGCTGCCGTTGGAGGTGGCCTGGCTGGTGAGCACGCGGCCGGTCAGGCTCTGCCGGTCCCAGTTGTACTGGCCAGAGAGGCTCAGCTGGTGGAAGTTGTTGTCCGGCTCGTAGGCGCGCTCGTTGGCGTAAGGATCGGTGACGCTGCCATAGTAGAGCGCCGTGTCATCGGTACGGTAGAGGGAGCCGTGGTAGGCGAGATCGACCAGCCAGCCTTCTCCCAGGTAGCTGACGCCGCTCTTGACCAGGGTGGTCGAGCTGCCGTCGACGGGCTTGGGCAAAAGGCCTGGTCCGCTGCCGATGCCGGGCACGCTCGACTGGTAGTAGGCGAGGGTGGCCTCTTTTTTCTCATGAGAAAAATCGGCGTAGGGGCGCCACGGGCTCTTCGGGGTATAAGCGAGCCCGGCGGTCAGCTTCTTGCGCACCACCTCCTTGTCGAACTCGGCCAGCGACCCCTGGGTCAGCGGGCTCTCGCCCGGCTGATAGACGCTACGGCCGTGGCTGTTCCAGTAGAAGGGGGATTCCGAGTAGCCCAGCCGGGCGCGCATGCCGTCGTAGTGGCCCTGTTCGGTCGCCAGGCTGAAGCGCTCCATGCCGAGGTTTTTTACCTCCAGGCTGCCGTAGCGGGAGCCTTCTCCCCGGTATTGCAGGTCGGCGTTGAAGATGCCGAGCATGCCGCTGTCCTGCTGGCTGGGCACCCAGTTGCGAAAGCGGGTGGCGCCATCGTCGTTGGCATAGCCGGCACCCAGCCCCACCTCGCCAAACCAGCCCTCATCGCGCTCGCAAGACTTGCAGCTCCAGCGTTCGGTCTTGGCCGGTTTGCTCTGCTGCAGGGCGTAATCCCCGACTGCCAGCGGCTCCTCGGCCGCCTGGGCCGAGCAGACCGCCAGCAGGGAGAGCCAAAGTGTTGAGTATTTCATGACTTCTCTCCTCAGCGCCGCAGTGATTGACCGTTGGGATGGTTGGTCCCGTGGATCTGGTTATGACAGTTCAGGCAACTGCCGCCACGCACCTTGAGATCCCCCTCGGGGATGGAGACGTTGGCATGGGGCACGCTGTGGCACTCCTGGCACAGCTGGGGCACCCGCTTGTTGAGCAGCGCCTGGTTGATGGAGCCGTGCGGGCTGTGGCAGAGGGAGCAATCCTCGGTCACCGGTTCGTGTTCCCACAGGAAGGGGCCCCGTTTCTCGGCGTGACACTCGTAGCAGCTCTCGTTGAGGCTGGGCTGCTTGAGGCTGGCCTCGTTCTGCGACTGGTGCGGGTTGTGGCAACTGGAGCAGGGCAGCTCGCCATTGAGAATGGGGTGGCTGGTGCGCTTGTGCAGATCAGCCTTTTGCTGGGCGTGGCAGCTGGTACAGGTCTCCACCTGTTTCTTGCTGTCCATCACCGGATCCTTGACCTGGTGCAGGCTGTGGCAGCTGGTGCAGGAGAGATCCTCCACCGCGTGAGCGCTGGCATGCCAGCCCATCCGCTGGGTATCGGTGTGGCAGGAGAGGCAGACGCTGTTCTGTTTCTCCACTGGCACCGGCGAGTCGGGGCCGAAGGTGATCATGGGTTCCCGCTGCTGTCCCTTGCGGGGATTGCGCGGGTGGTTGCCGGCGGGGCCGTGGCAGGCTTCACACTGCTTGTCGGCCATCGGCCCGTTCTGGTTGCCGAGGTTGCCGTGCACATTGTGGAAGATGCCGGTGGCGGGCTTGCGCGAGTCGGCATCGTGGCACTTGAGGCAGGTATCGGCCCCCTTGGGGGAGTATTTGCCCTGATCGAATTTCTGGTCGAGGGTGGCCTCGACCTGCAGGCGCGGATCGGCATCGGCCGCCGGCTGGGCATCGCTCTTGGCCCAGACCGGCAGGCAACCGAGTGCCAGCAAACCCGCCAGGAGCCACTGCGGGGTGATTCTTTTCATATCGTGTCCTTCAACGGCAAAGGGCCGGGGGGAGGCATCCCCCCGGCCTGGTGGTCTCAACGGAAGTCATACACCTTGTGAACCTTGTCGACGCCCTGCTCCTGCCCGACGGCATGGCAGGACGCGCACTGTTCAACCCCGGTGGCGGCCTCTATCGTCTCTGCACCAAAGATGGCGCCGTTGTTCTTCATGTGGGTGGCCCACTCATCCCCGGCGACCGGGCTGTCCGGCTTGACCAGTCCCAGCGGGGACTTGAGGTGGCAGCTGGCGCAGACCACCAGGGTCGGACTGAAGAACTTGGGCTGCTTGTTGTCCGCCGTGGTCGCCACCAGCGAGGGTCGTTCGTTCTGCTGGTTGGGCAGGTTGTACTGACCCTTGGTGTGGCAGGACTCGCAGTTGTTCAGCTTGCCCGGGAAGGTGGCATCACCGCTGCGATGGGAGCCGAAGGCGTGGAAGGAGTGCACGTGGTACTTCAGATCCCCCGGTACCCCTGCGTAAAAGGAGGTGCGGGTGGCGTTGTGACAGCTGGTGCACTGGGCAAAGTCCTTGGAGGCGTGGGCCGAGCCCGCGTTGCCCTCGGTGTGGACGGCCAGATCCTTGTGACAGCCGTTGCAGGAGGCCAGATCCGCGCCCGCCTTGAGCACATAGCTGCCGTCGACCCCGCCTTCGGCCCGGAAGTAGGCCTTGACCGGATTGATGGGCACGTAGGAGAGGGCGCTGGCGGTGCTGCTGCAGGGGAGCAGATCCCCGGCGGCGAAGGCACCGTTGCGATCCGCCTTGCGGGCCACGCACACCTGCAGCTCGGCGACCGTGGCCGCCAGGGTGCCGGTCACCTCGTTACCCACCTCTTTGCGGCACAGGAAGCTGCCGCCGCCCTGGCTTTCGCACTGGGTGAAGTCAATCTTGTTGCCGGCAACGAAGGTCTGCGGGTTGGTGTAGCCCAGCTCGAAGCCGCTGCCCTGATCCCAGTTGACCAGGATGTAGGGGGCCTTGGCCAGATCGCCGTACTTGATGTACTTGAGCACCCCGTCCATGGTCTCGACCGGCGTGCCGTTGGCGGTCACGGTCAGCTCGACCTCGATGTTGGGGGCGGCGTAGCGCACGTCGTCAAACTTGAACACCAGCTTGTCGCGACCGGCAGCCTCGTTGGCGAGGTAGCCCATGTGCACGCTGCTGGGGGACTTGGTGTTGCCGGGCGTCTCGGCGTGGCACTGGGTACAGAGGGTGCCGCTGCTGATCTTGCCGTTGATGTGGCTGATGTAGCCGGTCGTGGTGGTGGAGTCCGCGTGGCAGGCGCCGCAGGGTTTCTCCTGGGCGTGCTGCCAGTTGTTGGCATCCGGGGTGGTCGGGGTGACGCCCTTGTGGCAGGTGTCGCAGTTGCGCGGATCCTGCGGGAAGTGGCTCACCAGCTTGGTGGCGGTGGCATCCAGGTTGCCGTGCAGCTTGTGCACCAGGGTGGTCAGATCGCCCCGTCCGCTGCCGGGCACGCTCTCGTTGTGGCAGGTAACGCAGAGCTTGGGGTCGGCCCGGTTGCTGTGGTGAATAGGCTGCTTCATGTGGCAGCTGTCGCAGCTCTGCTGCTCTAGGATGTCGCGGGTCAGCAGCGGCGGCGTGCCGGCCGGCACCCAGTCCAGCACGTAGTCGGTGACTGGAATGTCGTTGCTGCCGCCAAAGTAGATGCCGAGGCGGTGAGTCGCTGCCTCATCCCAGCGGATCAAACCGTTGTTGTCCTGCGAATCGCTCGGATAAGGGTCGCGCACCGTGGTGGCATTGAAGGAAAAGGTGTAGCGGTACTGGCCATTGCCTAGGGCTTCGAGCTTGCCGCTGTTCTCGCCGGTGGGGCGGTTGTTGCGGGTGCTGTAGATGAAGCTCTTCCAGATCACGGGGTCTTCCCGCGTGGCGTCACGGCCGGGGATCACCTTGGCCAGGGTGAATGAGGGGAGGGTGGTACCCAGGTCATAGCCCTTGCCTTGCTTGTCGGTGACCTTGAACTGCACCGAGAGCTGACCGCTCTCGCCAAGTTGCGGGGTGGAGGCCGAGATCACCAGCGAATCCGGGGTGCCCGGCGGAGGGGGTGGTGGGTCCGTCTTGTCGTTGCCATCACCGCCGCCCCCGCAGGAGGAGAGGGTGAACACCATTGCTGCAGCCACCAATACTTTCCAGTATTTCATTCTTTTATCCTTTTTTATCGGACTTATTGTTCCATATATGAGCCAGCTCAAAAAACTCCCAAAAAGATACTACTTAAGGGTCAAAAGAGGACTGAATACGGTATAAATCATTTCCATCTTAATTGTAAGGTTTATATATTAGAGGGCGTTGATCTAAGTCTCAAAAACGGATCGAAAATCAACCTGGATTATAAAAATGTCTTTTTTAACTGGGGTTTATAGACCTTTTCTGGAAGAGGGATGAGAAATGAAACGCAGTATGAAGCTGGAAATAGTGGGACTGTCGCTGCTTTTGGGCTCTATTGGCACTGCACATGCCAGCCTGGACTCATTAGTGGATACATGTAACTCATGTCATGGAAATCAGGGGATCAGCACCCAGAGCGATATTCCAACCATCGCAGGATTGGCAGAATCAAATCTTGCCGAGCAGTTGCGCACCTACCTCGACGGCCGGCCAGCCAAGACCGTTAATCATGTCACCGGTGATACCAGCAAGAAGGGGAACATGACCGACATTGTTAAGGGCCTTAGCGACGAGCAGATCGACGAGTTGGCGGCGCACTATGCCGAGCTGCCCTACCAGCCGATGAAGCAGCCGTTCGATGCGGCGCTGGCCAAGGCGGGGCAGAAACTGCACGACGACTCCGGCTGCAAGAAGTGCCACTCCGAAGGGGGCTCGGTGGCCGAAGACGAGGCCTCCATCCTCGCCGGCCAGCCCAAGGGTTATCTGCTGACCTCCCTGCAGGAGTTCAAGGCCGGCAAGCGCAGCAACGACGAGAAGATGAACAAGGCCATCATCGCCATGAGTGATGCCGACCTCAAGGCGCTGGCCGAGTACTACGCAAGCCAGCAGTAACGTCGCTGCCCCTCCCGTTGACGCAGCCACCCCGCTTCTGGCGGGGTGTGGTCTCGTGTTCATGACCGTCAAAGGAGCTCTCATCGGCTCCTTTTTGTTGCGCGGCGGGCAGATAGCACCCCGGGTGCCACCGTTTCGGAGTTTCCTATGAAAAAGATCATCAAGTGGCTGCTGCTCGCCTCCCTCGCCCTGGGGGCGGGTCAGCTGGCGTTGGCCAGCGCGCAGGCAGCCGATGCCACGCCAGCTGCGCCGAGTACCACATCCAGTGCCGAGCAGACAGAGCAACCCACCTTGGCCGAAAAGCAGGCCAAGGCGGAAAAGAAGAAGGCGGCCGCCAAAAAGGCCGCGGCCCGTTTTGCCAAGTGCGAGAAGTGCCACGATGGGGCTGAGGGGATGCACGGCAAGCATGGCCAGGTCACCAACCCCAATACGGGGGAGCAGGTAACCTGCACCAACTGCCACGGCAATGCGTCGGCCAATCACCGTAAACAGCGCGGCGGCATCGTCGATGTGATGCGCTTTGGCGACGACGCCTTCCCGCTGAGCCAGCAGAACGGCGTCTGCATGAGCTGCCATGAGCCGGACGATTTGCGCAAGGCCCTCTGGGCCCACGACGTGCACGCCACCCGGATCAGCTGCACCAGCTGTCACCAGCTGCACCCGGCCAAGGAGCCCATGGTGGGGATCCCCGAGAAGTCGCGCATCAAGCTGTGCGTCGACTGCCACCGCAAGCAGCATGAGGCCAGCCTCGGCGCCGCCGTCAAGGAGGGCTCATGAGCACGACCCGCCGCGACTTCATGGTGGGCATGAGCGCCGGCGCCCTGATCCTGCTGACGGGGGCCCCGCGCGCCCTGGCCAACAGCATGACCATCAAGGGCGTGCGCTACGGCATGATCCACGACGAGACGGCCTGTATCGGCTGCACCGCCTGCATGGACGCCTGTCGCGAGGTGAACCAGGTGCCGGCAGGGGGGGCCCGCCTGCAGATCCTGCGCAGCGGCCCGGTGGGGGAGTATCCGGCGCAGGAGTACCGCTTCTTTCGCAAATCCTGCCAGCACTGCGACAACGCCCCCTGCGTACACGTCTGCCCGACCGGCGCCTCTCACATCCGGGCGGAGGATGGGATCGTCGACATCAACCCCGACCTCTGTGTCGGCTGTCGCTACTGCCTGGCCGCCTGTCCCTATCAGGTGCGCTTCATCAACCCGGTCACCCGGGTTGCCGACAAGTGCGACTTCTGCCGCAAGACCAATCTGGCGGCGGGCAAGCAACCGGCCTGTGTGGAAGTCTGCCCGACCAAGGCGCTGGTGTTCGGCAATCTGGACGATCCAAACAGCCCCATCGCCAGACGGCTGGTGCAGGAGACCACCTATCGCTACAAGCAGTTCCTGGGGACCTCGCCCAAGATGTACCGGGTGCCGAAAGGGGAGGTGAAGTCATGATCCCATCTCATCTGTATGACGCAGACCGGCTGACGGGAGGGAAGCACCATGTGGCATGATGCGTTTCACTTCGACTCCCTGGTGTGGGATGGCCCCATCGCCATCTACCTGTTCCTGCTCGGTATCTCGGCAGGCTCGGCCACCCTCTCGGTGCTGCTGCGCCGCCAGGGAGCTGGCAGCGAGAGCGGCATCATCAAGGCGACCGCCATTCTGGCGCCGGTCTCGGTGATCCTGGGGCTGCTTATCCTCATCTTCCACCTGGCCCGTCCCTGGACCTTCTGGAAGCTGATGTTCCACTACCAGTTTGACTCCGTGATGTCGATGGGGGTCATGCTGTTTCAGGTCTACATGGCGGTGCTGTTCGCCTGGCTGGCGGTGGTGTTTCGGGCCGAGATCGAGGCCCTGCGCCGACGTCTGCTGAGCGGCAGACTCGCCTTGGTGGATGGGGTGATCGGCTGGCTCGCTCGCCTTGAGCGGCTGCTGGCGCCGCTGCTGTTGCTGCTTGCCGTGCTGCTCGGGGCCTACACCGGCTTTTTGCTCTCCGCCCTCAAGACCTACCCCATGCTCAACAACCCGATCCTGCCGGCGCTGTTTCTGGTCTCCGGCATCAGCTCGGGGGTGGCCTCCACCATCTTGCTGGCGGTCACCCTGTTTCGGGAGGATGGCCACAGCCGCGGGGTGAGCTTCGTGCATCGCTTCGAGCGGCCCATCGTCGCCATCGAGCTGTTCCTGCTGCTCTGCTTCTTCACCGGCCTCTACTTTGGTGGCGGCCAGCGGGAAGCGGCCATGTGGGCGGCCATCGGCGGCGGTTTCTGGTCCCAGGTGTTCTGGTTCGGGGTCATCGGGCTGGGGATCCTGCTGCCCCAGCTGCTGGGGCTGGTGGGCAGTCCGGCCAAGGCCCATCAACCGGCCCGGCTGGCACTTATCTGCAGCCTGAGCCTGGTGGGGATATTGCTGCTGCGCTACTTCATCCTCTACGCGGGGCAGATGACGGTGATGTAGCTGGTGTGTAGCCACTGCGCAGGCAAATTGCAGGCAAACAAAAGGCGGGTTCTTCCCGCCTTTTTTAGTGTCGCCAGCCAACCGGCTGGATCAGAGCAGCGCGCGTTGCTCGAGGCGCTGCTCGCCGGGGCGGCAGATCAGCACCGAGCCCTGCTCGAACCAGTCCCCCAGCACGATGCGCCGGGCAGGCGCGCCGTCGAGTTGGAAGTCGTGGATGGCGGGTCTGTGGGTGTGGCCGTGGATCATCATCCGGCAGTCGTGCTGGCGCAGCATCTCGTCCACCGCCGCCGGGGTCACGTCCATGATGGTCTGGCTCTTGTGGGCATTTTCCATCTGGCTCTGGCCGCGCATCTTGTGGGCGATGGCCTGGCGGCGCGCGAGCGGCAGCCGCAAAAAGAGCCAGCGCAGCCATTTGAGCTGGGTGATGCGGCGAAACTTCTGGTAGCCCTCATCCAGGGTGCAGAGCAGATCGCCGTGGCTCAGCAACACCCGCTCGCCGTAGAGCTCGATGACGCACGGGTCCCCCAGCAATGTCATGCCGGCGCGCTTGGCAAAGGCCTGGCCCAGCAAGAAGTCGCGGTTGCCGTGAATGAAGTAGAGGGGCCCCCCCTGCTGGCTCAGGGCCGCAAAGGCGTCGGCCACCTCGCCGTGGAGGGGATTGGGATCGTCGTCGCCAATCCAGAATTCAAACAGATCGCCCAACACATAGAGGGCATCGGCGCCGGGGGCGTCGTGCGCCAGAAAGCGCACCAGGGCGGCGGTCATGTCGGGCCGTTGGGCACACAGGTGAATGTCGCTGATAAAGAGGGTGCTCATGAGAAAGTGCGCTGGGCCCTGTTGAGGTGGCTGGAAGTGGAGGTAGAAAGGGGGCCCGTCGCCTTCGGCTGCCACGCCAGTGGGGCAAGCTCGCCGCCCTCCAGGGTGAGCAGCGCGGCATACGGGTCGCCGGCAAGGCTCAGCAAGTGGCACATGGCCGCCTCCCCTTTGAGCCCTTCCTCGAGGCGCAGGCGCAGCACTTGGTGATAAAAAGCCGCGCCAAACTGCTCAAGCAGGGCGGCCATCAGGCTGAGGTGGCGCCAGCCGTTGAGGTGCTCGAGGGGATCCGGGGTGAGGTAGAGCTCAAGGGGCCAAGGGTGGCCATCGGCGCCGGTGACGCTCTGCTCGGCCAGCCAGATGGCAGCGCCCTTTTGCGCAACCTGCCAGCCTTGGGTGGTCAGCGCTGCGGCAAACGTGGCCGGCTCCGGATGCTGGCAGACGATGTCGAGATCGCTGCCGGGGCGGTCGAGCCCGATGGCGACCGTGCTCACCAACGCCAGGTCGCGGCACTGCGCTGCCAGCGCATCCCACACACCGGCCGTGAGCAGGGCATGAGCCGAGCGTTGGCGCGGGTTGCCGTGGGCCAGGTAGTCGAGACGGCGCCAGTCGATGGGGCCGGCCTTCGCAGATGGAAAAACTGCGGCCGGGGCCGCAGTCAGTTCATCTCGCAGAAGGCAGAGATCACTCGGCAAGGGTCACCTTGGTGATCACGACGTCTTCGGTCGGCACGTCTTGGTGGATGCGGCCATAGTTGCCGGTCTTGACGCCCTTGATCTTGTTGACCACGTCCATGCCGGCGGTCACTTCACCGAACACGCAGTAGCCGAAGCCCTGGGTGGTGGCGGATTTGAAGTCGAGGAAGTCGTTGTTGTTCACGTTGATGAAGAACTGGGCGCTGGCAGAGTGCGGCTCCATGGTGCGGGCCATGGCGATGGTGCCGACCTTGTTGGAGAGGCCGTTGGCCGCTTCGTTCTTGATGGGGGCGCGGGTGTCTTTCTCTTCGAAGCCAGGGGCATAGCCGCCGCCCTGGATCATGAAGCCGTCGATGACGCGGTGGAAGATGGTGTTGTCGTAGTGACCGTCACGGCAGTATTGCAGGAAGTTGGCCACGGTTTCCGGGGCTTTTTCAGCGTTCAGGGTGAGGGTGATGTCGCCGTGATTGGTGTGCAGAGTGACCATGATATGTCCTTTCATTTGATGCGGGCGACGAGGTGCCCGCAGGTGTATGGCATAAAGTGGTGGCAATTCTAGCCCATCAGGGCCCTGCGGCATAGATGGTGCGCCTGATCCGGCACGTTTTCTGCCTCGTTTTCTACGCGCGATGCGGGTAGAATGGCAGGCCATTTTACTCACAGGCAGTGGTCATAAGATGCTGAAGATATACAACACACTCACTCGTCAAAAAGAAGAATTCAAACCTATCCACCCGGGCAAGGTGGGCATGTATGTGTGTGGCGTCACTATCTACGATCACTGTCATATCGGCCACGGCCGCACCTTCGTCGCCTTCGACGTGGTGGCCCGTTACCTGCGCTACAGCGGCTATCAGCTCAACTACGTGCGCAACGTCACCGACGTGGACGACAAGATCATCAAGCGCGCCGCCGAAACCGGCGTCACCTGTGACGATCTGACCGAGCGCCTGATCGGCGACATGCACGCCGACTTCGATGCCCTCGGCATGGTGCGCCCGGACGTCGAGCCGCGCGCCACCCAGCACATCGGCGAGATCATCGAGCTGGTGCAATCCCTGCTGGATAAAGAACACGCCTACGTGGCGGACAACGGCGATGTGATGTTCATCGTCGACTCCTACGCCGACTACGGCAAGCTCTCCGGCCAGGATCTGGAGCAACTGCAGGCCGGTGCCCGCGTCGACGTGGTGGATGCCAAGCGCAATCCGCTCGACTTCGTGCTGTGGAAGATGTCCAAACCGGGCGAGCCGACCTGGGACAGCCCCTGGGGCCCGGGCCGTCCTGGCTGGCACATCGAGTGCTCCGCCATGAACTCCAAGCACCTTGGCAACCACTTTGACATCCATGGCGGCGGCTCCGATCTGCAGTTCCCGCACCACGAGAACGAGATCGCCCAGTCCTGCTGTGCCCACGGTGGCGACTACGTCAACACCTGGATGCACAGCGGCATGGTGATGGTGGATAAAGAGAAGATGTCCAAATCCCTTGGCAACTTCTTTACCATTCGTGACGTGCTGGCCCACTACGACGCCGAAACCGTCCGTTACTTCCTGATGTCTGGCCACTACCGCAGCCAGCTCAACTACTCGGAAGACAACCTCAAGCAGGCCCGCGCCGCACTGGAGCGCATGTACACCGCCCTGCGCGATCTGCCGGCGGCTGCCGCAGCCGGTGGCGACGAGCAGGTGGCCCGCTTCAAGGAGGCCATGGACGACGACTTCAACACCCCGGAAGCCTACTCCGCCCTGTTTGATCTGGTGCGCGAGATCAACCGCCAGAAGGGTGAAGACATGGCCGTGGCCGCCGGTCTCGGTGCCCGCCTGCGCGAGCTGGGCGCCGTGCTCGGCATCCTGCAACAGGATCCGGACGCCTTCCTGAAAGGGGACGAAGCGGACGAAGAGGTTGCCGAAATCGAGCGCCTGATCGCCGAGCGCAACCAGGCCCGTGCCGACAAGAACTGGGCCGCAGCGGATGCCGCTAGAGCCCGTCTCACCGAGATGGGCATCGTGCTGGAAGACAGCGCCGGCAAGACCAGCTGGCGCCGTGCCTAAGGCCGGTGGCCCTGTTGGTGCCTGATGCCAACAGGTTGACCCAATAAAAAAACCGCAGCCTTGGGGCTGCGGTTTTTGTTTGTGGCCTGCCGGAGCCTCGGCATCCTTCGGTCTGATCCCCTCGCCCCTTGCGGGAGAGGGTTAGGGTGAGGGGGGCTCATGTCATTACTCGCCGGAGTGCCGCTAAACCGTTTGTTTCTAGACCCCCAAGTTCATACCTAACCTGGTTGGAGCCTCTGATTATGGCTGGTCCAGCAGTGCGTTCAGGTCTTTGGTGCGCAGCTCGGTGAGATTGGTGAGGCAACTGCTATGTACGAGGGGCGCGATAGTCCCTCCTTCATAGACACCTGCCTCGTAACGGCATTGTGCATCACGAAATGTGATCCAAGCGCGCTGTGCTGTTTTCAGCCTGCCAAGTTGGTCCTTATCAAGCGTTGCAACCAGCTTCCTGTAGGCGGCGTTGAGCTTGGCATCGGCCTGCTGGTAATCCTGAAACGCACAGATGTTCATGTCGGTTTGTGTCACCGGCGCAGTACAATCCTGCTCGGCCTGAACGGCAGTGGTTGCCAGCAAGAGCAACAGGGCGGGATAGAGTCTCAAGAGGCTGTTCCTTTGTGGTAGCGAGAGGGCCAATATACGGCATAAACCGGCCCGATGGCGGCTCTGTTTTTCAAGAATAACAAGGAGATGACGTCATGAAGCTGAACTTGGGGCCGTTTCTCGCCCTGCCTATACTGGCGTCCGGGCTGCCTGTGGCTGCCACTGCCCCCGATATGCAGGCCCAAGCTCGCGTCAAGGTGGTCGAGTTTCTGGTCTGGGAACGCGAGGTCAAACCGAGCGGCCTCTATCAGAGCGATCTTGGTGGCGCGCTGCCCACTATCGTCTCCCCCGAGCTGCTCTGCCTGCTCAATGCCGCCTCCAAGGCGCGCGAAATAGCCACCCGCGAGGCCCCCGACGAGAAGCCCCCCTTTGTCGAGGGCAACCCCTTCCTGCCCAACGCCTGGGATAATCTGCTGGGCTCGGAGATTCTCTCGTCGCGCGCCATCGCCGGCAGCCGGGATCGCAGCGAGGTCAAGGTGCGCTCCACCTTTGGCGAACCGGGCACGCCGCTTGACGCCCCCAGCGGCACCTACCGTTTTGTCAGCACCTATCTAGTACTGGATGGGCCGCAAGGCGCCCGCATCACCGATATCGACGCTGGTGGCAGCTGCGATTTCTGCCAATCCGGCAGCCTGCGCGCCGCCCTCTATGAGACGCTCACCGCCTATCCCGCCGCAGGGGGAGAGCAGTGCAAGGGGTTGGGGAAATAGTTTTTTAGCCTGAGTGAAAAAGTGTTTGGGGAATAGAAATAAAAACCGCAGCTCAAGGCTGTGGTTTTATTTTTTGCCTGCCGGAGAGTTGGCACTTTTCCTCTCCCCTCGTGAGAGAGGATGTTAACATTATTTCCTACCAAATGCCTTCCTCTCAGCAAACAGACCGCTATAGCTTTAGTTTTTTTTAATATTTAATTATTTTAATAAAACAAGGTTTTAGATTCATGGCTCTTTACTATGTGATCAAATGTTTGCAGTATTTCAATTTTGCTCCGTCCGCCACTGAGTAGGCTTGCCAATTCATTGAATTTGAAAGTTGTATATAAGTTTAATCTCGGGTTTAAAAGGATGCCGTAAGACCATTCCTGTTCATTTTTTTCTAATGACGAGGCATAGCTTAGTAACCAATAAATAAGTATTTGTCGTATGTCAGAGGATGAAAATTTTGATGCTCCACATTTTAGTTCAATCAATGTGTCTGAAATGGAAAAATCGCCTTCACCTTTACTAATCCAGCTATAACCTGGGATTGCAGGGCTATTACGGATAGGTTCATTTCCTAATTTTTTCTGAATGAAACGAAGGGAATTAATGATGTTCTCTGCAGTTTTATTTGCAACAGTAATATCTATTGGCGATAGTGAGTTCGGCAAAATAGCATCGAAATATCTTGATTGCCTTGATAAAGCTACTTTAAAACAGGATTCCCATGCTATATCAACATTACCATTTAAGATGTACTCAGCTTTTGCATATGCTATTTCAAAAAGCATTGCTGGAGTGATAGATGTTTTCTTTATAATTGAGTCTGGTATGCGCTCAATAATTGGTATTGTTTCAAGCGAATTATTGATATGTGCAATAATACCAGGTGTTAGTTGAGGGAATATAATGTCAAAAATGCCAGGTATATCCCTTGCTACTGTCCTGGGGTCTTTAATCGGAAGCCTTAGAAATCGCATGTTCTGTCCATTTTATGTATATGCTTTGAAACGTAGTTTTTTCTTTAACATCTATATTTAAAGACCATGAGTGTTGTAGAGATTTTTGAACTTGTTTTCTAAAGTGACCGCCTTCTTCCCCAAAAGAAAATGATGCTAACCAAAACATTCTCTGTACCTCAGGATGAAAACTGTTCCATTTATTTCTCATTTGTATGAAGGCACTTCTATCTTGCCAAGATCTCAAACAGTCTATGCAAGCTCTTTTTAATGTTTCTGAATTTGTTTTTTCGAAAACCTGTGAATACACAAAGTGAGCTCTAATCGGGTTTTTCTTTGTTTTTAATAAACGAAGAAAATGTAAAATATTAGTTTCTGGTAATAACAGGTGGCTTGCATTTTTGATTACTTGATCAATCAATACATCTATCGTTTCATGGACTGGCTCGAAATTATTATTGGCTCTTATTGAATTGACACCTCTAATTATTGTTGCCCATGATGCTCTAAATGAATGTATGTTGTTCGGAGCTAATAAAGTTTGGCATAACTGTAAGGCAACATAAGGTTGATGTAATTTGAGAGTTCGACTTATTTGTGTTATTAAAAAATTATCTGGCTGGCTTTTGCCTAGCTCCATATTTAACAAGTCTTGTATTTCTAGCTTTTCTACAGTTTCTTGTAATTCCTCATAATCCCTTTGTGGATTATCAGAATAAGGGTCGAAATATAGGTCTATTTCTTTTAGTTTGCTAGCGTTATCTTCTGTGCTGAATAGCTGTGCAGTAATGAAATTTTTGTAATGGGGTGCGTTCAATAAAGTTGTTTTTGTTTTGTTTAAAGATAATCCATAGTCGGCAAGTATATTTGAAAGTACAGATATTGAACGATATGCATCTGCTTGATCTTTAGCTATTATAGTAAAGTCGTCAACATATCTATGCCATATAATACCTGCATTCGTGAGTAACTGATCAATATGAGTCATCAATAATTCAGCCAAAACTCTTGAACATTGACCACCTACAGGAAGACCAAATGAGCGCCCTGAAGATAATTGATTTAGTATTCTATCTATTTGGGCTGCAACAGTTGATGTTGAGCTAAAAAGGTCATTAATACAGTTCTCAACTCTATGATGATAAATATGTTCATAAAAGCTTGATATATCGGCTTGTATAACAATTGCGGTGTCAGTCATTGATGGGTCTACTAGAGTTGCGTTCTTATATGAACGCCATGATTTTTCTTTTATAAACAAATCTTTTCCATATGGGTTAAATCGATATGAGTGAGCATTAGAAAGTCTATTTTTTTCATTTTCTTCAGCTATGGCTACTGCTAGACCATTTAAATAAATATTCCAGAATGGATGTATTTTAGTTGATATTCTGAAACCACTTGGGCCTGTTGGTGTTAGTAATCGCTCATGGAATATTATTGTTTGAGATATGATGTTTATTGCATCTTTCTTTCCTGACTTTTCTAGCCGTTCAAAAAGAGAATAACATAAGGAGGCGAGATTATCCTTATTATCAGATATGAAGCTACCATCAACCTCAAAAGGTAATGTATCATTTTCTCCATTGGAAACGATATCGTCGATAGCTCGTTCGAAATGCGCCAGCGTTACAGATTGCATTGGACTTCCTTTATGATGCCGCTAATTAATACAGATGAAGTTATTGCCGTAATTAGATGTTCAATAATCATCTTTAATATAAATCCTTCTGTTCGATTCGTGAGGCGTAATCGGACGTTCGAGAAATAAGGTCATTATCATTTCAAGACATTCACTATCGGGCCTTCAATATAAAACTGCTCCCCGATAGGGATATATGCCGGTTGCCGTTGTACTCACCATGATTTTTCACCTATGCAACTATGTCGATGATGCCTGTTGCATAGGTGCGACAATCTGATCTCGCCATGGGGTGGGCGAGAGGTTGGCTGTGAGATAACAACCCGCCCGATCTTTGCCCCGAATAGGCTGGGGAGTGTTACCGCGGTGCAATGCGCTTCGCTTATTGGCACCCTACTTGTCTCCCGCAAGGGGAGAGGGGATGGTTACCGCGGACGATTACGCTTCGCTAATCGACCCTACTCGACCCGATTCGACCTTACACATTGCCCCAAGCGTCGTATCCGCATGGGGGCATGGGCAAAGCCCCGGGGCTGACGAGAGCAGCCGTCGAGGGTGCAACCCTCGTACCTTGCCGCAGGCGCGGGAGACCGGCTGGTCTCCGTCAAAGACGCTGCCGCCCCTGACTGTCGCCGCCACCTTGCGCCCTTGACCATCCATAAATATTCGGGGCCAACAGGGGCCGATGGTCATCTTACGGAACCCGCCTCGGCGGGGCCATCCAAATCCATGAAATTAGTGATGCAACCATCAGAATTAAATGGTTTTTCTCCTTTGCTGCAAAGTGGCAACCGGCGGTTGACCCGTGGCCGGGGTGTGATGGAAGATGAGCCCCGAGCCCCGAGCCCCGAGCCCCGAGCCCCGAGCCCCGAGCCCCGAGCCCCGAGCCCCGAGCCCCGAGCCCCGAGCTGCGCTGACCGCCGAGTAGATACAGGGGAGAGTGGCAGGCCGAGAGCTGAACCGAGTGGCGAGCCAAGTGAGGGGAATGGCAGCGGAGCGCCACGAATAAAGGTGGTCAGCGACAGGAGCCATCAACGATACCGAGCTCGCCAGCTTGAGCGCCATCGGCAAGTCGCCGCAGCCAAAAGCTTCGCACGACAGGCGCTGCTTGCTTCGACAGTGGGCGCTGATTACCCCCTCAGATGGGGTTATCTCTCGTTGGCTGCAAACGGAGCACGTTGCTGGACAATCGAGGGTCGTTCGGCGACAAAGGACGGCAAAAGCGCAGAGATAGCGCCGCGATGGGGGCGGGCGGCGAGTGAAGGGGCTATGGTTTCAGGAATAGACATGCAAGCAGGGAGGTGTGCATGGACAGAATATTGCAGGCGTTGTCGCTGCAAGTGACCGGGGCGCGGGATCTGGAGAGCCTGACCCGCCCGCTGCTGGAGATGCTCGAGACGGTCACCGGGCTCGAGTCCACCTATCTGACCGAAATTGACCTTGGTCACGACACCCAACATATCCGCTATGCCCGCAATGCCGCCGACCTGCAGATCCCCGAGGGGGCCTCGGTGGCCTGGGGCGATACCCTCTGCCGGCGGGCCCTCGACGAGGGACGTTTCTACACCGAGGATGTGGCGCTCTGCTGGGGGGATTCCCAGGCGGCGCGGGCCCTTGGCATTCGCACCTATCTGAGTTGCCCGGTGCGCACCCCCTCCGGCTCCCTCTATGGCACCCTGTGCGCCGCCAGCGCCGAGCACAAGCCGCTGCTGGCGGGCTCGGATCACCTGATCGCCTTCTTCGCCCGGCTCATCGCCGAGCAGGTGGAGCGCGAACAGCTGCTGCTGCAGCTGCAGCAGGCCAACAACGAGCTGTCGCGTCAGGCGCTGAGCGACCCGCTGACCGGGCTACCCAATCGGCGGGCACTGATGCTCGAGCTCAACCGCCTCTTTTCGCTGGCGGAGCGGGTCGAGCATCCGCTGTTGATAGGCTTTATCGATCTTGATGGCTTCAAGGCCATCAACGACACCCACGGCCACGATGCGGGCGACCTGCTGCTGCAACGGGTGGCGGCGGCGCTCACCTGCGTGCTGCGCGGCGGCGATCTGCTGGCGCGGGTGGGGGGAGACGAGTTCGTGGCGGTGGGGATGGGGCCGCAGTGCGGCGACGAGACGCGGGAGGCGGCGGTGCAGGGCTTCCAGCGCCGGCTGTTCGAGGCGAGCCTGGTATCGCTCGAGCTGCCCACCGGAGCGCTCCATTATGCCGGCGCCAGCGTGGGGGTGGTGGCCACCGATCCGGCCCTCAGCACGGTGGACGAGGCGCTGAGGCTGGCTGATGCCTGCATGTACGAGGTCAAGCGCCAGCGTCGCCGGCCGAGCTGACGGGCAGGTGAGACAGGCAAACAAAAGGGGCCCCGCTGGGCCCCTTCTTCATGCCGCCCCTCAGCGGGCGGGGAAGTACTTGCTCTGGATCTGCTGGAACTCGCTGCTGGCCAGCACCTGGGTCAGGCCGCTCTGGAACTCCTTGACCAGCTCGTCGCTCACCGGGTGGCTGAAAGCGAAGCAGAACTGTTCCGAGCTCAACATCCAGAACACCTTGAACTGGGCGGGATCCAGCTGCTGGGAGGCGATCAGATCCAGCATGGTAGTCTTGTTGGTGGAGATGAGATCGACCCGGCCCGAGGTGAGCATCTTGAGCGCCTGGGGCAGGCGGTTGGCCGGCAGGATCTTTTGCTCGTCGAAGCCGTTGTTGAGCAGCAGCTGCTCCCCCACGTCGGCCCGCACCGCCCCTATGTTGTACTGCTGGGCATCTTCCAGCCTAGCTATCTTGACCGGGTTCTTGGCCAGCCCCATCAGCACGATCTCGGCGTAGCCGATGGGGCAGGCCCACTTGAACAGGGGATCCCGCGCCTCGGTGCGGGCGGTGGAGAAGAGCACCACGTTGGGTTTTTGGGTCAGCAGGTAGTAGCCCCGCGCCCAGGGCATGATGGTGACGGTCTGCGGCGGGGTGTTGGTCTTCTTCCACACCTGTTGCAGCAGCTCGACGGCGAGCCCGGTGGGGGCGCCCGCCTCGTTGGAGAAGTTGTAGGGTTTGTACTCTTCGCTGAGGTAGTGCAGCTTGCCAAGCTCGGGACTGGCCTGGGCCAGGGTGGCAAACACGAGTGCGGCGAATCCGGTCCATTTTTTCATTTTGGCCATCCTGGTGGGGTGTTGCGTCACTCTCAAGTGTTATCAAAGCCGGCCAAATCGCCAGCCGTGGCACGGCTCACGGCATGTATTGGCGCCGCAGGGCCTGATAGTCCGGCGAGGCGAGCGCCTGGTTGAGGGCGCGCTGAAACTGCTTGATCACCCCGTCATCCACCTGGCGGCTGAAGGCGTAGCAGAGCTCCTCGGCATCCAGTACGAAGGCCACAGTGAACTCTTTGGCATCGAGCTGCAGCTCCTTGATGGCGTCGTAGCCCGCCAGCTTGCCGGTAGCCAGCAGATCGGCGCGGCCCGACACCAGCATCTTCAGCCCCTGGCTCAGCCGGTTGGCGGGGATGATGCGGTTCTCGTCCATGCCGCGGTTGAGCAGCAACTGCTCGGAGGCATCGGAGCGCACGGCGCTGATGCGGTAGTCGTTGATCTGCTCGACGGCGCTGAGGGTAATGGGGCGGCGCTTGTAGGCCAGCAACACGTACTCGGCGTGGCCGATGGGGCAGGCCCACTTGAACAGGGGATCGCGGGTGTCGGTGCGGGCGGTGGAGAAGAGCACCACGTTGGGTTTCTGGGTGAGCAGGTAGTAACCCCGCGCCCAGGGCAGGATGCGGATGGGCTGGGGGGGCGTCTGGGTGTTTTGCCAGATGCGCTGCAGCAGCTCCACCGCGAGGCCACCGGGCTGGCCGGTAGCATCGGTGAAGTTGTAGGGGGGATACTCCTCGGTCAGGTACTCCAGCTTGCCGAGCTCGGCCTGCGCCGTGCCAAGGCATGACAACAGCAGCAGACAACCGAAAAAACCTCTCCTCATGGGCAATCCTTGGCGTAGCGCGGGCGATCATCTTGCCCAAGTGTGGGCAAAAAAGCCTGATATTGCCAGCAGTTACCAGCGTGCTCTGGGGTTGCCCAGCGGTTTTAGCTGCTCATCGCGCAGCCCCACCAGCAGGGCCTTGCCGCTCTCTTGCAGGCGAAATTCGCCGTAGCACGCCGCCTCGTACTGCTCACCGGTGCCCTCCTCGAAGAAGTAGGCATCGGGGCCGATGCGCCACTGGCCATCGCTTTGGCGCACCTGCAGCCGCCGTTCATCCCGGGCCAGCTGCTCCGGCTTGCCCCCTTCCACCCAGCTGGCGATCTGCCGGTCGTCGAGGCGGATCACCAGGGTATCGGCGGGGGCCTCGTCGTGGCGCCGGTTGCCGAGCTGGCGGGCGAGTTCGTAGTTGAGGCGCATGTAATCCCCCTGCATCAGGGAGCGCGGGTCGACCGGGGCGAGGCGCAGCAGCACCACCTCGCCACTGCTCATGGCGTGCTCGTAGCGCCAGACGGTGACATTGATGACCGCCAGGATGGCGAGGCCGGTCAGCAGCAGGGCGAGTCGTCTCATCAGGGGCTCCGTGGGCTCAGCCGTTTGAGCAGCTGGCGGGCGCCGAGCAGCAGGGCGCCCGAGCCCAGCAGCAGCCAGGATTTGGTCATCAGGGTCAGCCCCAGATCGTAGTAATAGAGGGAGCCAAAGCCGACCAGCAGCAGGCCGGCCAGGGTCATCAGGCCGACGCTGCCGGCATAGAAGCCGAGCACCAGCACCAGGGCGCCGGCCCCCATGCCGGGAATGAGGGCGCTGAGCAGCACCAGCGGCAGTCCGTACAGCAGCGGCAGTTTCAGCCTGATCATCAGCCCCAGCAGCAGGGCGGCGCAGAGCAGCGGGTTGAGCCAGAGCGGCAGGCGGGAGTGGCCGAGCTCGTCGAGCATGCTGGCGCCGCCCTCCCACAGCGGGTGGTGCAGGCGCCCCAGCACCAGCAGGGAGAGTGCCAGCCCCAGGGTGAGGGATTCATAGAGCTGATGGCGCACCGGATCGCGCTCTGCCTGCAGCCAGCAGAGGGCAACCGCCGTCATCACCAGCGGCAGGGCCAGCAGTTGCAGACCGAGGCAGGCGAGGCCAAGGGTGAGCAGGATGGCGGCGGCGAAGCTATGGAACAGCCGGATCAGCCAGTGCTCGAACAGGGCGGCGATGGCCAGCGACAGCAGGGCGAGGCCGAGCCAGAGCGGGGCCGAGTGCAGATCCAGCCGATCGAGCAGGCCATAGAGCAGCCAGGCGTCGCCGGCCAGCGCCAGCGCCAGTACGAACTGATCCCACAGATCGCTGCGGGTGGCGAAGCGGTTGAGGCAAAAGGCGATGGCCATCAGCACGGCGCCCATCAGCAGGGCGCTGTCGGCATCCCGGGTGAGCTGGGAAAACGACATGAACAGGAAGAACAGCAGGAACAGGGCGGCAATCCAGCCCACCATGCCGAGCAGAAAGCGGCTCGACCAGTGGGGCTGGTCGTCACGGGGGGCATCCCCTTCCACCAGCCGGGCCCGTTGCAGTCGCTGCCAGGGGGTCAGATCACTCATGGGACCTCCGTTGTTGTTGCAGCCAGCGGCTGGCAGCCACCGACAGGCCGATGGCGATGAGGCAGAGCAGCAGGAAGCCGTCCACGTCCGGCTCCATCCATTTGCCGAGCGCGGTCAGCAGCACCACGATGAGGCTCAGGCAGCCCATGGCGAGCCCGGCGATGAACCTGTGGTGCCAGCGCAGGTAGGCGGCCGCCAGCCAGCCGAGCCAGGCCGGCCAGACCCAGGGGGAGGCGGCATCGAACAGCGCCAGCAGGGTCAGCAGGGTGACGCCGAGCCCGGCGGCCAGCCCCGCCAGCCAGGAGGGCATCAGCCGGTAGCGGGCGGGCACCAGCAGCAGTATGCCCCAGAGGGCGGCGTTGAACAGGGTCAGGCTCCAGCCAAGGGCCTCCTCGTCGAAGGCGAAGAAGAAGTTGAACAGGCCGAGCCGCCAGTAGAGCACCAGCGCCAGTTGACCGAGCAGCCAGCTCAAGGTCCACAGCAGCGGGCTCTGGCCGAGCGCCGCCAGCGGCAGCAGCATCAGCGCCCAGGTGGCGAACAGTTGCCAGGGATCGGCGCCGGTCTGGTAGGTCTGCCCCACCAGCGCCAGCAGAGCGCCGATGTTGAGGGCGATGGCGAGCAGCAGCGCCTGGCGCTGGCTGTCGGCGAGGGGCTTGCGCCACAGCAACAGCAGCATGGCGAGCAGTGGCAGCTCCAGCAGCGCGAGGCGCGAGAGGCGGCCCAGCTCCTGCCAGTTGAAGGCGACGAAGAACACCAGGCCGGCGCCGAGACACAGGCTGCCAAGCCAGAGCAGCAGCCGATCGAACAGCCACTGCCAGCGGGCAGGGCCGGGGGGCAGCTCGCACAGGGTGAGGGCGGCGGGCAACTGGGCCCGGTCGAGACGCCCGCGCCTGACCCAGTCGAGCAGCGTCTGTCTTGAGGTGAAGTGCATGGGATGCTCCATCAGGTTTGCCGCATTATGCCACGGCCATGGCGCCGGTTGGCAGCCCCCGTCTGTGGGCAAGCCGGCCTGGCTCGCGGGCAGCAAAAAGCCCCGCCAGAGGACGGGGCTTGCTTGCAAAGAGACGACATGGGCGCGGGAGCGGCGTAGGCAAGTGCTCACCCTTGCCTCGCCACCTTCTGATCCGGCCGGGTCAGGCGAACAGCAGGGTGCTCACCCCGAGGCCCACGAACAGGATGGCGCAGGCGATGCGGATCCCCTTGAGGGGCAGGCGATCGGCCCCCAGCTTGCCGAGCAGCACCACCGGCACGTTGGCCAGCATCATGCCAAGGGTGGTGCCGGTGATGACCTGGGTCAGGGAGTCGTACTTGGCTGCCAGCAGCACGGTGGCGATCTGGGTCTTGTCGCCAATTTCGGCGATGAAGAACAGCACGAAGGTGGCCATGAAGGGGCCGTATTTGTCGAGCGGGCTCTCCTCGTCGTCCATCTTGTCCGGCACCAGGATCCAGGCGGCCATGGCGATGAAGGCACCGGCCACCAGGTAGGTCATCACCTTGGGGTCGAGCCAGCGGCTGATGAACTCGCCAAGCCAGGCGGCGCCGGCGTGGTTGAGCAGGGTGGCCGCCAGCATGCCGGCGATGATGGGCCAGGGCTTGCGAAAACGACAGATGAGCAACAGCGCCAGCAGCTGGGTCTTGTCGCCGATTTCGGCGATGGCCACGCTGAGGGTTGAGGTTAACAAGGCTTCCATAAAAATGACCGGGGGACGGAATTGTTATACCTGAGACAAGCCTGCGCCATCCGTCCCCGGTATTGGCACTGGCCCGTCAAAGGTCTTGTCAAATCCGCGGCTGGCGTGGATCACCCTGACCATGGTGAGTTGGCACCAAGTATGTTGATCAGGGTCGCGAACCGGTTTGGGACCGGCTGGCGAGACTACTCCCCCTCGATGGGAGCGGGCATTCTAGGGAAAAAGCGAAAGTGACGCAAGCCGGGCGGCGTCGGGATCAGCCGCCCACCAGCTTGACGCTGAAACCGGCCTTCTCGAGCTCGGCCTTGATCAGATCCCGTTTGTCCCCCTGGATCTCGATCACCCCCTCTTTGAGGCCGCCGCCGGTGCCGCACTTTTTCTTGAGCAGGGTGGCGATGCTCTTTTGCTGGTCGGCCGGCACGCCGTGGATGGTGATGACCCCGGCGCCCTTGCGCCCCTTGGTTTCTCGGCGGATGCGCACCACCCCGTCGGTGGGGAAGGGGGAGGCAGATTGTGGCTGGTGCTGTTCTTTGATGATGCCGCCGTCCGTGCTGTAAACCAGACGGCTGTTGTTGTCGTGACTCATGGCAGTTATTTGTGGGTTAGCTAAGCGGAGTTTGATTTTACTCAAATAAGCGTTGAAAACACGGATTATAATGCCCCAAGTAAAAGAGAATTATTATTGTTTAACTTCAGGAGTCAGTCATGGTACTCGCGCAGTTGTCACCGGGACAGAGTGCTCGCATCAAGAACATGAATCAATTGACCCGTCCCCTGCGGCGCAAGCTGATGGTGATGGGCTTGCTGCCCCAGACTGAAGTCATCTACTTGCGCGCGGCCCCGCTCGGGGATCCGCTGCAGATCCAGTGTCAGGGGATCTGCCTCTCCATGCAGAAAAGCCTTGCCCAGCAAATCGAGGTCGAACCGGTATGAACTACTCCCTGGTAACCGTCGGCAATCCCAATAGCGGCAAGACCTCCCTGTTCAATGCCCTGACCGGGGCCCGCCAGCAGGTGGGCAACTGGAGCGGCGTCACCGTCGACAAGAAGATGGGCGAATTCAGTGCCCAGGGCCACGACTACAAACTGATGGACCTGCCCGGCATCTACAGCCTGGCCAACCAGGAGGGGAGCCTGGACGAGCAGATCGCCAGTCGTTTCGTGGAGGGCCAGCAGCCGGATCTGCTGCTCAACGTCATCGACGCCGCCAACCTGGAGCGCTCCCTCTACCTCACGCTGCAACTGCGCGAGCTGGGGTTGCCCATGGTGGTGGTGCTCAACAAGATGGACATCCTGCAAAAGCGGCGCATCACCATCGACGAGAGCAAGCTCGCCAACACCCTCGGCTGCCCGGTGGTGGCCCTCTCGGCCCACAACCGCCAGCAGGTCGCCGCCTTCAAGAACCAGATCCAGCAGTTCATCGGTCAGCCGCAGCCGGCGCTGTTGCTGGACTACGGCAGCGAGCTGGAAAAAGATCTGGCGGAGCTTGAGACCCTGCTCGCCCCCCACCACCTCACCGCCCGCGGCCGAGCCCTGCGTCTGCTGGAAGAGGATGCGGTGATGCAGGAGACCCTGCTGCCCGGCCAGCAGGCCGCCGCCGCCAACGTGGTGGCCCGCGCTCACCACGGGCAGGATGTGGACCTGCAGCTGGCGGACATCCGCTACGGCCACATCCACCAGTGGGCCGCCCAGGCGTGCCAGCAGAAGGGCAAGCTCACCGCAGCCCAGAGCGAGCGGCTCGATCGGGTGCTGCTCAACCGCTGGTTCGGCATCCCCTTCTTCCTGCTGGTGATGTACCTGATGTTCATGTTCGCCATCAAGGTGGGCAGCGCCTTCATCGACTTCTTCGACATCATGGGCGGCGCCCTGTTTGTCGATGGCGTCCACCACCTGCTGGGACTGGTCCATGCGCCGGACTGGCTGGGGGCCATCCTGGCGGACGGCTTCGGGGTGGGCTTGCAGACCGTCGCCACCTTTATCCCGGTGATCGGCTGCCTCTACCTGTTCCTGGCGGTGCTGGAGAGCTCCGGCTACCTGGCCCGCGCGGCCTTTGTGGTGGATGCCCTGATGCGTCGCCTCGGCCTGCCGGGCAAGGCGTTTGTGCCCATGCTGATGGGCTTTGGCTGCACCGTGCCCTCGGTGATGGCGACCCGCACCCTCAACTCCGAGCGTGAGCGGCTGATGACCTCGGCCATGGCCCCCTTCATGTCGTGCGGTGCCCGCCTGCCGGTCTACGCCCTGTTCGCGGTGGCCTTCTTCCCCGAGTCGGGTCAGAACCTGGTGTTCGGTCTCTACCTCATCGGCATCCTGGTGGCGGTGCTCACCGGCCTGTTGCTGCGCAGCACCCTGCTGCCGGGCAAGAGCGACTCCATGCTGATGGAGATGCCGGACTACGAGTGGCCGCGCCCGGTCAACGTCGGCATCAAGACCTGGCAGAAGCTCAAATCCTTCGTGTTTGGCGCCGGTAAAACCATCGTACTGGTGGTCGCCGTGCTGAGCGTGCTCAACTCGCTCGGTACCGATGGCAGCTTCGGCCACCAGGATCAGGAGAGCTCGGTGCTGAGCAAAATCAGCCAGGCGGTGACCCCGGTGCTGCACCCCATCGGCGTGCGCGACGACAACTGGCAGGCCACGGTCGGCATCGTCACCGGCATCTTCGCCAAAGAGGCGGTGGTCGGCACCCTCAACAGCCTATACGCCGGCAGCGGCGACGGGGAGGAGGAGGCGAGCGAGTTCTCCCTGGCGACCAGCTTCCAGGAGGCGATCGCCGCAGTCGCCACCAACCTGGCCGACATCGACCCGACCGACCCCATGGGGCTGGCGGTGGGCAACCTGGATGACCAGCAGGCCGCCGCCGAGGCGCAGGAGGTGGACGTCTCCACCTACGGCAACATGCAGAGCCACTTTGACGGGGCGGCCGGTGCCTTCGCCTACCTGTTGTTCGTGCTGCTCTACATGCCCTGCGCCGCCGCCATGGGCGCCCTGGTGCGGGAGACCGGCCGCCAGTGGGCCCTGCTGACCGCCGCCTGGTGCAACTACATGGCCTTCATGTGTGCCACCGTCTTCTATCAGCTGGCCACCTTCGCCGCTCACCCCGAGCAGAGCCTGTTCTGGGTGGCGAGCTACGGTCTCTCCCTGCTGCTGCTCTGGTGGCTGGGCCGTCGCCACGGCGACATCGTCGCCCGCAAGGTGGTGGCCCTATGATCCTGCGCGAGCTGGGGGAGTACCTCGCCGCGCAGCAGAAAGCGAGCCGGCGCGAGCTGGCCCGCCACTTCCACACCTCGGAAGATGCGGTGGAGGCCATGCTCGGCGTCTGGATGCGCAAGGGGCGGGTCGCCAAGCGGGAGACCCAGGTGTGCGGCGGCTCCTGCTGCGGTAAGAGCCAGGAGGTGATGTTCGAGTGGTGCGAGCCGGGTCAGATTGGTCTGGTACAAAAGGGTTGAGCTCACGCCCGATAGCCCGCATTCGAATATAAAAAAAGACCCGCCGCTGGCGGGTCTTTTTATTGGCGCGTGTTCGCCCTGTTCGCTGGGTTGGTGTAGAAGGGGGGCAGATCAGCGCCCCGGCCAGCGCTGGCCCAGCTCGGCGTGGCGATACCAGGCCATCAGCGCCTGCTGGCCCTGGATGTCGTCCACCGCCGGTGACCAGGGGGCGAAGTCCTCTTCCCGAAAGGGGGCGTAGGGGCCGTGCTTGACCTCGAAGATGACGGCGCCGGGATCCAGAGATAGCACCGCATGCCAGCTGGCGACGGGGGTCTCCAGCACCGAGGTCTCTTCCCCCAGCACGGCGCGAGCAATGACAGTCCCTTCATCATCGAAATTGAGTACCACGAAGCGCCCTTGCAGCGCGGTGAGCAGCTCCCAGGTCTGCAGGTGGCGATGGGGGCGGATATAGGTGCCCGGCTCCATGGCGATGGCCAGGCGCTGGATGGGGTCGGCCAGCTCCTGATGCAGGTTGTGGTTCATGCGCAGGCGCGGGGAGTGGGCGGCCTCGTCGGCGAGGCTGGCAAGGCGGGCAACATCCAGTTTTTTCATATGCGATTCCATGGTGAGACGAAGGCAAGGGCCGAGGGCAGAGTAGCACGCACCGGGGGCGGCCGGACAAGGCGCGAGCGGTAAGCAAATGTAAAAAGGGAGCCGACAGGGCTCCCGCTTGCCGGCGCGGCGGCATCACAGCCTGGCCAGCATCTCCTGGGTGACCAGCACTATCCCCTGTTCGGAGCGGTAGAAGCGACGGGCATCCTCGCTGGCGTTTTCCCCCACCACCAGTCCTTCCGGTAGCTTGCAGCCCTTGTCGATCACCACCCGGCGCAGCCGGCAGCCCGGGCCTATCTCGACTCCGGGGAAGATCACCGCCTGATCCAGGGTGCAGAAGGAGTCGACCCGCACGTTGGTAAACAGCACCGAGCTCACGATGAAGGAGCCGCTGACGATGGTGCCGCCGGCAAACATGGAGTTGATGGTCATGCCGTGCTGGCCGTTTCTGTCCTGCACGAACTTGGCGGGCGGGGTCATGTTCTGGCTGGTCCAGATGGGCCAGTCCTGATCATAGATGTCGAGCTCGGGGGTGACGGAGGCGAGATCCATGTTGGCCTCCCAGAACGAATCCACCGTGCCCACGTCGCGCCAGTAGGGGCGCTTTTGCGGGCAGCAGCCGACGCAGGACATGCCGAACGGGTGGGCGTAGGCGGTGCCCTCTTGCACCACCCGCGGGATCACGTCCATGCCGAAATCGTGGTGGGAGGCCGGGTTGGCGAGATCCTCTTCCAGCAGCTGGTAGAGGTAGTCCGCCTCGAAGATGTAGATCCCCATGGAGGCCAGCGCGGTGTCGGGCTTGCCCGGCATGGCGGGTGGGTTGGCGGGCTTCTCGACGAAGGCGTTGATCTTGCGATCCCCGTCCACCGCCATTACCCCGAAGGCGCTCGCCTCCTGGCGCGGCACCTCGATACAGGCCACCGTCACCCTGGCCCCCATGTTGACGTGATCGAGCAGCATGGCGGCGTAATCCATCTTGTAGATGTGATCCCCCGCCAGCACCACCACATACTTGGGGCCGTGATCGCGAATGATGTCCAGGTTCTGGTAGACCGCATCGGCGGTGCCGCGATACCAGGTGACCTCGTCCACCCGTTGCTGGGCGGGCAGCAGGTCGATGAACTCGTTCATCTGGTAGCGCAAAAAGGACCAGCCAGACTGCAGGTGGCGCAGCAGGCTGTGGGATTTGTACTGGGTCACCACTCCGACCCGGCGAATGCCGGAGTTGATGCAGTTGGAGAGTACGAAGTCGATGATGCGGAACTTGCCGCCGAAGTGTACTGCCGGTTTCGCCCTGTTGTCCGTCAACTGTTTGAGGCGACTGCCCCGCCCTCCTGCGAGAACCAAGGCCATGGTCTCGTTCAGCAACTGTCTTGACTGTGCTGTATTGGCAGGTTGTAACGACATTTAATACCCCTTTATTGATAGAACTCTTTGATAGTGCCTCCTTTGAAGCCGGTATGAAAGAGCTTTCACTCACACTTCTCGCATGGTTTTTCGGTCAAGTGATGGTTTTGTCATTTTTGATGACAAAATCTGTCGCAGATGGCGCGATAGTTCACCAGATGTCACGGCGGCGCTGGGCAGGCGGGGAGGGCGGTGGCGTTGAAGGGTGGTCAGATGCGGGCGTTTCTTGTGTAAACACCCGCCGAAGCGGGTGTTTACAGGTGCCGTCAGGGGCGGGCGAGGTCAGAACAGATCGTCCTTTTCGTCCTTGGTGGGCTCCAGGCTCCAGCCGGTGGCATCGCTGCTGCTGGCGATCTGGCCCTTCTCCTTCCATAGCTTGATCTTGAGGCGCAGGTTGTTGGCCGAATCGGCGTTCTTCACTGCCTCCTCCTCGTCGATCACCCCTTCCACCACCAGATCGAACAGGGCACTGTCGAAGGTGACCATGCCGAGGGCCTTGGACTTCTCCATCACCTCCTTGAGGCCGCCAAACTCGCCGCGCTTGACCATGTCGCGGATGGTGTGGGTGCCCAGCATGATCTCCACCGCAGCCCGGCGGCCGCCATCAGTGGTTTTCACCAGCCGCTGGGAGACAAACGCCTTGAGGTTGTTGCCAAGATCGTTGAGCAGCTGGGGCCGGCGCTCTTCCGGGAAGAAGTTGATGATGCGGTCCAGCGCTTGGTTGGCGTTGTTGGCGTGCAGGGTGGAGATGGCCAGGTGGCCGGTCTCCGAGAAGGCCAGCGCATGCTCCATGGTTTCGCGATCGCGAATTTCGCCGATAAGGATCACGTCCGGCGCCTGGCGCAGGGTGTTTTTCAGGGCGGCGTGGAAGCTGCGGGTATCCACCCCCACCTCTCGCTGGTTGATGATGCTCTTGCGGTGGCGGTGCACGAACTCCACCGGATCCTCGATGGTGATGATGTGGCCGCCGCTGTTGCGGTTGCGATGGTCGATAAGGGCTGCGAGCGAGGTGGATTTGCCCGAACCGGTGCCGCCGACGAACAGCACCAGCCCCCGTTTCTCCATGATGGTGTCGAGCAGCACGGTGGGCAGTTTCAAGTCCTCGAAGCGAGGGATCTCGGTCTTGATGTTGCGCGCCACCAGGGAGACTTCGTTGCGCTGCTTGAAGATGTTGATCCGAAAGCGCCCTATCTGGGGCAGGGAGATGGCGAGGTTCATCTCCAGCTCCTTCTCAAACTGCTGCTTCTGCTCGCCGTCCATGATGGCGTCGGCTATGCTGGCCACCTCGCCGGGCTCGAGCGGCGTCTCGCTCAAGGGGCGCAGGCCGCCGTTGAACTTGGCACAGGGGGGCGCGCCGGTCGACAGATAGAGGTCTGAGCCGTCCTGCTTGGCCAGGATCTGTAGCATGTCTCGCAATTCCATGGTTTTTGCCTCGTCTATCAAGGAGATGCCTTGCTGGGGATGTTATTGAGTGTACAGCGTCAGGCGCCGGTGAGTTTCTCGCGAAAGACAAAAAAGACCGCGCCCAGGATGCACAGGCCAGCCCACAGGTAATCCCATTTCAGATCCTCTTTCAGATAGAAGATGGAGAAGGGGACGAACACGGTGAGGGTGATCACCTCCTGCAGGATCTTGAGCTGGCCGACGGAGAGCACGGTATGGCCGATGCGGTTGGCGGGTACCTGCAGCAGGTATTCGAACAGCGCTATTCCCCAGCTCACCAGGGCGGCGATGATCCAGGGTTTGTGATTCATACTCTTGAGGTGGGCGTACCAGGCGAAGGTCATGAAGACGTTGCTGCACAGCAGCAGGCCGATGCTGGTAAAGATAGGGTTCATTAGGTTCTCCTTAAAAATCAATCGCATTTTATCGCCGAACCATGGGTTCTCATAAGTGGGGCGGCAGGGTATTTTTAATCCATCAAGGATGAAGAGACAGAGGGTTGTACGAGATGGGCAAGACAAGCTGGGCTGTGCTTGGTCTGCTGTTTGCCTGCCAGGTGCACGGTGCGCCGACCCTGACGGTAGCCACCGATGTCTGGCCACCGTTTCGAATTGAAATGCCGGACGGTCGGCTGGGCGGACTGGACATGGATATCTTGCAGCAGTTGCAGCGGCGCAGCGGCATCCGCTTCGAAGTGAAGCAGGTCCCCTGGGGGCGGGCGCTCAAACAGATGCAGACCGGCCAGGTGGACCTGATGATCGGGCTGGCGATGACGGCGGAACGGGCGACTTTCATCGACTATCTGCAGCCGGCCTATTACCAGTGCCGGCCCGCCTTTTATGGCAAGGGAACTGAGGTCTCGACTCTGCGCAGCTATGCCGATCTGCAGGGGCACAGGGTGGGTTACGTGCTCAACTCGGCCTATTTCGAACCGTTCGATTCCGACAGCCGGCTCGACAAGCACGGGGTACCCACCGAGGAGCAACTGCTGCGCATGGTGCAGCGCGGCCATCTGCCGTTGATGATCGGCACCGACTGCCAGGTGGACTATGCCCTGAGCCGGGGCAAGGAGGCGGGGCTGCGCAAGGCGGCCTACCAGCCATCCCAGCCCGTGGTGCTCTATCTGGGCATGAGCAAGCGCTCTCCCCATCAGGCGCTGCAGCAACCGCTGGCACTGGCCCTGCAGGAGCTGGTGGCAAGCGGTGACATTGCCATCCTCGCCAAGCCTTACCAACCTTGACCTTGGGTGGTAACACGCTGTTATCATGACCTTTTCATGCTGGTGCCCGGTGGCTGACGCCGCCTGGGCACGGGTCACTCTCACCTTCGGGGAGCCTCTGTGTATCTCTCTTTGCTCGCCCGCCAGCAGCGCTGGCAGCGGCGCTGGTTGCTCGGCCTGCTGCTGCTGACCCTGGCGCTGTTTCTCTTCTCCCTGATCTGGGGCGAATTCCTGCTGTTGCCCTGGCACCCCTTGGGGGAGCTCGAGCAGCGCATTCTGCTGGAGCTGCGCCTGCCGCGCGCCCTGCTGGCCCTGCTGGCGGGGGCTGCGCTCGCCTGCGGTGGCGCCGTGCTGCAGGTGATGTTGCACAACCCGGTGGCCGAACCCGGCCTGCTCGGCGTCTCGAGCGGGGCGGGACTGGCCGCCATGGTGGCGATGGCGGTGGCCAAGGCCCTCGGCGTCTATCTGTCGGGCTGGGGGTTGTCGCTGGCGGCCTTTGGCGGCGCCCTGCTGGTGACCATGCTGCTTATCCGGCTGGCGCGCCGGGCCCGGCTCGGTCATGCCAGGCTGCTGCTGTTTGGGGTCGCCATCGGCATCCTCAGCAACGCCGCCATGACCTGGCTGATGTACTTTGCCGATGACGGCTCCTTGCGTGAATTCATGTTCTGGATGATGGGGAGCCTCGCCTATGGCAGCCAGCAATTCGCCTGGTGGTGGCTGCTGTTCCCGCTTGCTCTCGGCTGGCTCGGCTGGCAGGGCAAGGCGCTGCAGCAACTGCTGCTGGGAGAGACCCAGGCCCGTCTGATGGGGCTCGATGTGGACAAGATGCGGGTGCGGCTGGTGCTGGCGGTCTGCCTGCTCACCGGGATGGCGGTGGCACTGTGCGGCGTCATCGGCTTCGTCGGGCTGGTGGTGCCCCATCTGCTGCGCCTGTGTGGCGGCAGCGATCAGCGCTTCCTGCTGCCCGCCTCGGCGCTGGGGGGCGGCGCCCTGCTGCTGGCGGCCGATCTCATCGCCCGCTCCGCCCTGCGAGCGGGGGAGCTGCCCATCGGGGTCATCACCGCCTCGGTCGGCGCCCCGCTCTTCATCTATCTGTTGTTGAGGCAAGATGCCCATGCCAGCACCTGATCACCCCGGGAGCCAGCCACCCTTGCTGGCGGCCCGCGCCCTCGCCGTCGCCAACCGGCTCGCCCCCCTCGACCTTGCCTGGCAGGGTGGCCAGCTGGTGGCCCTGCTCGGACCCAACGGCAGCGGCAAGTCGACCCTGCTCGGCGCCTTGGCCGGCCTCTTGTCGGGGCAAGGGGAGGTGCGCATCGGCGGCGAGTCGCTGGCGGACTTGAGCTGGCCGGAACTGGCGCAGCGGCGCGCCATGCTGCCTCAGCGCCAGCCCCAGCTGTTCCATATCCCGGTGTTTCAGGTGCTGAGCCTGGGGCTCGATGAGGCTCAACCTGCGGCCAGGCAGAACGAGGCTATTCAGGCGCTGTGTCAGGCGCTGGAGCTGGAAGCCTTGCTGGCGCGGGACTTCAGCCGGCTGTCTGGCGGAGAGCAGCAGCGGGTGCTGATCGCCCGCACCCTGCTGCAGGTGTGGCCGAGCCTCAACCCGGATGGCCGGATACTGCTGCTGGACGAGCCGCTGGCCGGGCTCGATCTGCACCATCAACTGGCGCTGCTGCGGCTGCTCAAGCAGCTGGCCGGGCAGGGGCTGCTGGTGGTGCTCGCCATCCACGACATCAACCTGGCCATCGACTGGGCCGATCGCCTGCTCTGTCTGCAACAGGGCCGGGTGGTACGGGAGGGGGGCGTCGAGCTGGTGGACGAGGCGCTGCTGGCACAGGTATTCCAGATCAAGACCGAGCGTATCGAGGCGGGCGGCCGGGTCTGGTTTATGCCCAGTTTGTAGGAGCGGGGCGCGGCCTAGTCGGCCGCCCAAGAAAAAGGGGCCAGTATCGAACATACTGGCCCCTTTGCTTATTGGCTGTTCAGCCCAGCTTGTGCAGGCGCACCTGGGCGGCCTCGGCCAGCATGGCCAGCAGGGTCTCGGTGTCGCTCCAGGAGAGGCAGGCATCGGTGATGCTCTGGCCGAAGGTGGCGGCGCAGCCGTTCTCCACATCCTGCCGCCCTTCCACCAGGAAGCTCTCGGCCATGATACCGGCGATGCCGGTGCGGCCGCGGCGCAGCTGATCGCAGATGTCCTGCGCCACCAGCAGCTGGCGACGGTGATCCTTCATGCTGTTGCCGTGGCTGAAATCCACCACCAGCCGCTCGGGCAGGCCGACGTCGGCCAGCGCTTCGCACGCTTCATCGATGCTGGCGGTATCGTAGTTGGGTCTGTGGCCGCCGCGCAGGATCACGTGGCCATAGGGGTTGCCGGCGGTGCGGTAGATGGTCATCTTGCCGTCCTTGTCCGGGGAGTAGAAGATGTGGCTGTGACGGGCGGCACGCACCGCATCGATGGCGATGCGGGTGTTGCCGTCGGTGCCGTTCTTGAAGCCGACCGGGCAGGAGAGGGCGGAGGCCATCTCGCGGTGCACCTGGGATTCGGTGGTGCGCGCGCCGATGGCGCCCCAGGTGATGAGGTCGCTGATGTACTGGCCGGTCACCATGTCGAGGAACTCGGTGGCGGTGGGCATGCCGAGGGCGTTGATGTCCACCAGCAGCTTGCGGGCCAGTTTCAGCCCTTCGTTGACGTCGAAGCTGCCATCGAGGCGCGGATCATTGATGAGGCCTTTCCAGCCGACGATGGTGCGCGGCTTCTCGAAATAGGTACGCATCACGATGCACAGGCTCTCTTTATACTGCTGGCGCAGGGCATTGAGGCGCAGGGCATACTCGTGGGCGGCGGCCGGATCGTGAATGGAGCAGGGACCGACGATGACCAGCAGGCGCTGATCCTCACCGGCCAGGATCGCTTCCACTTCGCGGCGGGCATCCAGCAGATTCTGGGCAACGGTGTCGCTTAACGGGAAGGCGTGCGCCAGCTCGCTGGGAGTGATCAGGGACTCCAGGCGACGGGTGCGCAATTCATCGGTGTGAATGGACATACGACTCGATTCTCGAAATGGGTGGCGTGGGCAGTAGCAATGACTGAGTGCCAGAAAAGGCAAAGGGATAAAATAAAGCAAAAAACCCCTGATGGAAACCTCGAGGGGCTCTGATAGGATGTGAGCCCCAAAACGATTCCAAATGAGGTAGATAGCGTGGCAAAGCCAGGGGCAACCGGGGTCACCCGCATCATCAATGCAACCGGTTACAGCATGAAGGGGCTCAAGTCAGCCTGGATCAACGAGGCCGCTTTCCGGCAGGAGCTGATGCTGATCCTGCTGCTGATGCCGCTGGCGTTCTGGATCGGCGATACCCTCGATCAAATCCTGCTGCTCATCTGCATCAGCTGGCTGGTGGTGATCGTCGAGGTGCTCAACTCCGCCGTCGAGGCGGTGGTGGATCGCATCGGCTCCGAACATCACGAGCTCTCCGGTCGCGCCAAGGATCTGGGCTCCGCCGCCGTCTTCATCGCACTGGCCCTCAACGCCTTGGTGTGGGGCGCCCTGGTGGGCCGCAACCTGCTGGGGTGGTGGTAAGCCGGGCCTCATTGTCTGTCGCGTATTTTCCCGCTCTCTTTGCAAGAGGGCCGGATGAGGGAGGTTTCATCTCCCCCTCATCCCCAACCCTTCTCCCGCGAGGGGAGAAGGGGGCAAAGGCGCAACGACGCGGATCTGCGTTGCGCATCGCAGCATAAAAAAGCCCGTCGTTGCGACGGGCTTTTTGCTGTTCTGAAAAACGGGTCTATCAGTGGAGGATGCGGGCACGGATGGTGCCGCCGATCTCCTTGAGCTTGGCCAGCGCCTTCTCGCTGTGCTCGGTCTCCACGTCGATCACCACGTAGCCGATGTGGCTGCTGGTCTGCAGGTATTGACCGGCGATGTTGATCCCCTCGTCGGCGAAGATCTGGTTGATCTGGTTCATCACGCCAGGCTGGTTGCGGTGAATGTGCAGCAGGCGGCTGGAGCCCTTGTGACCCGGCAGGGAGACTTCAGGGAAGTTGACGGCGGAGAGGGTAGAGCCGTTGTCGGAGTATTTGACCAGCTTGTTGGCCACTTCCAGCCCGATGTTCTCCTGGGCCTCCTGAGTGGAGCCGCCGATGTGCGGGGTCAGGATCACGTTGTCCAGGCCGCGCAGCGGGGTGAGGAACTCCTCGTCGTTGGACTTGGGCTCGACCGGGAAGACGTCGATGGCTGCGCCGGCGAGGTGGCCGCTCTTGATGACGTCGGCCAGGGCATCGATGTCCACCACTGTGCCGCGGGAGGCGTTGATGAAGATGGCGCCCGGTTTCATCATGCGCAGTTGCTCGGCACCGATGAGATCCTTGGTGGAGGCGGTCTCAGGCACGTGCAGGCTGATGACGTCGGACATGTTGAGCAGCTCGACCATGCTCGGCACCTGGATGGCGTTGCCGAGCGAGAGCTTGTTCTCGATGTCGTAGTAGTAGACCTTCATGCCTATGCTCTCGGCGATGATGCCAAGCTGGGTGCCGATGTGGCCGTAGCCGATGATGCCGAGCTTCTTGCCGCGGGCTTCCACCGAGCGGTTGGCCAGCTTTTCCCACACACCGCGATGGCACTTGGCGTTCTTCTCCGGGATGCCGCGCAGCAGCAGCAGGATCTCCCCCAGCACCAGTTCGGCCACCGAGCGGGTGTTGGAGAAGGGGGCGTTGAACACCGGGATGCCGCGCAGGTGGGCGGCATCCAGGGAGACCTGGTTGGTGCCGATGCAGAAGCAGCCGATGGCCACCAGCTTGTTGGCGGCATCCAGCACCTTCTCGGTGATCTGGGTGCGCGAGCGCAGCCCTACGAAATGCACGTCACGAATACGCTCGATCAGCTCTTCTTCGGAGAGAGAGGTCTTCAGATACTCCACACTGGTGTAACCTGCGGCACGAAAGGTTTCCACTGTATTGGGGTGAACCCCCTCCAGCAGCAGCACCTTGATTTTATCCTTGTCCAGTGAAAACTTGGCGGTCATGACGATCCCTCTATGTTTGCAAAAGTGAGTGCAGATATGGTGTGTGAAGAAAACCGTAAAGTAGCAAAAACGTTGGGGAGAGGGAATATTTGTGACGAAAGTCAAATTCTTTGAAGTTTTCAACGATAGTTGTAAACGAGGGTTTGCAACTCATTGAGCAACAAATAAAAACGGCGCCATGGGGCGCCGTCTTTCATTGCGAAGGGATCATGGGTGACCTGATCCTGTCCATCGGAGGTCAGCTGATGATCACGCCGTCCGGGGTGCCGATCACCACCACGTCTGCCCCGCGGTGGGCAAACAGACCGTTGGTGACGGTGCCTACCATGATGCCGTTGAGCTGCGTTTTGGCAGACAACCTTATTGGGTGATGACTCCGTCGGGAGTACCAATCACCACCACGTCTGCCCCGCGATGGGCAAACAGACCGTTGGTGACGGTGCCAACGATGGCGTTGAGCTGCACTTCCAGCCCCTTGGCATCTGTGATGGCCATGCCTTTCACGTCCAGGATGTGGTTGCCGTTGTCGGTGACCACCCCTTCACGCCAGACCGGGTTGCCGCCGAGTTTCTTGATCTCGCGGGCCACGTATTCGCGGGCCATGGGGATCACTTCCACCGGCAGCGGGAAGGTGCCGAGCACGTCGACCGTCTTGGTGTTGTCGATGATGCAGATGAACTTGTCGGCCACGGCGGCGACGATCTTCTCGCGGGTCAGGGCCGCGCCGCCGCCCTTGATCATGTCGCGGGTGCCGTTGATCTCGTCGGCACCGTCCACGTAGACGGAGAGGGCGTCGATCTCGTTGAGGTCATATACAGGGATGCCGAAGCCCTTGAGGCGTTCGGTGGAGGCCACGGAGCTGGATACCGCTCCCTTGATCTCGTCCTTCATGGTCGCCAGTGCATCGATGAAGTGGTTGACGGTAGAGCCGGTGCCTACCCCGACGATGGTGCCGGGAACCACATACTTGAGCGCAGCCCAACCGGCCGCCTTCTTCATTTCATCTTGAGTCATGATCGATCCTTTGGAAAAAAGCGGCCGCATTATATCCAAGGCGCCACCCCAGAGCGACCACCCAGCTCACGTTCCGGGCCAAAAACCCGCAAGATGTAAATCGTTTGCCTGTTTATTGCGCCATGTCATTGCACACATGGTTGTGTCAGCAAGAGCCGATCAGTGCGGCAAGGCCGCTTCCGGCCTCAGTCGGGAAAGTGCCAGCAGCGGCTGGGGGTGATGATCTGGGGCAGCGGCACGTCCCACTCCTCCTGCGGCACCGCGTCCACCTGCTGGCAGTCGTGGGCGAGTCCCAGCGGCTTGGGACCGAGCCTGTGCTCGTGCCAGCAGGCGAGGGTGCGATCATAGTAGCCGCCGCCCATGCCGAGCCGGTTGCCTGCCGCGTCGAACGCCACCAGCGGCGTACAAATCAGATCGAGGGTGCTGTGGGGCACCACCTGCTGCATGTCGAGCTCAGGTTCGGCGATGCCGTAACGGTTTCGGGTCATGGGACTGGTAGCGGTGTAGCGCAAGAAGAGCAGGTGGCCCGGGGTGAAGGGGTGCAACACCGGCAGATAGACCTCTTTTTGCTGGGCCCACAGCCAGTGGATGGCGGGCAGGGGGTTGAGCTCGCCGTCGTTGGCCAGATAGAGGGCGATACGTTTGGCCGCCAGGATCTCGGGATGCTGCTTGAACTGGGCAACCAGCTGCTGGGCCGCCTGCTGCTGCTCGGCCTGGGTCAGGCTCTTTCTGCGCTGACGGATGAGCTGGCGCAGGGATTGTCTTTCAGGCTGGGTATCCGGCATGGGGGCTCCTCTGATGAACGGGCGACGGGGCGATACGTGGATCGCACTGGCAGGCGATCACCTTAACAAGGCCGCGCCGGGTTGAACAGCGCGGCTCGGCCGCCGGGTGGGACCCGGCGGCCGCACTATCAGACGTGGGCGGTTTTGCGCATCTGGTGCTTGACGAACACCGCCACCAGGGCGGCCAGCGCCAGCGCCATGGGGTAGAAGCTCATGCTCACCACCGCCAGCGGCGAGAGGGCGAAGATGGAGCCCAGCAGCAGCGCCTGGGCGCCCCAGGGGATCAGCCCCTGCACCACGCAGGAGAAGATGTCGAGCATGGAGGCGGCGCGGCGCGGGGTTACCCCGTGGTGATCCGCCAGATCCTTGGCCACCTTGCTGGCGACGATAATGGCCACCGTGTTGTTGGCGGTGCAGAGGTTGGTGAGGCCCACCACCCCGGCGATGCCGAGCTCGGCCGCCTTCTCGTTCTGCTCGCCGTCGTGCTGACGGGTGAAGCGGGCGATGAGGGCGCTGATGCGGGTGCTGATCCAGGCCAGCCCCCCCTGGCGTTCCATCAGGGCGCCGAGGCCGCCGATCAGCATGGAGAGCAGGAAGATCTCCTGCATGCCAGTGAAGCCCTGATAGATGTCCTTGCTGAACTGGCCGAGGGGGTAATCCCCCAGCAGACCGACCCCGCCAGCGGCCACAATGCCGAGCCCCAGCACCATGAAGACGTTCATGCCAGAGAGGGCCAGCACCAGGATCAGCAGGTAGGGCATCACCTTGAGCAGCTCGATATGGGCCTCGGTGGCGGGGGCATCCCCGACCGACCCCAGGGTCAGATAGAGCAGGATCACGCCGATGGCGGCCGGGGCGGCAATCTTGAAGTTCTCGCGAAACTTGTCCTTCATCTCGCAGCCCTGGCTGCGGGTGGCCGCAATGGTGGTGTCGGAGATGATGGAGAGGTTGTCGCCAAACATGGCGCCGGAGAGGATGGTGCCCGCCATCAGCACAGGATCGATGCCGGCGGCCTGGGCCACACCCAGCGCCACCGGTGCCACGGCGCCTATGGTGCCCATGGAGGTGCCCATGGCGGTGGCGATGAAGGCGGAGATGAGGAACAGCCCAGGCAGCAGGAACCAGCCGGGGATGAGGGAGAGGCCAAGGGCGACCGTGGCATCCACCCCGCCGGTGGCCTTGGCCACGGTGGCGAAGGCGCCTGCCAGCAGATAGATGAGGCACATCGCCATGATGTTGCTGTCACCGACCCCCTTGAAGAAGGTCTCGAGGTTCTTGTTGAACCCCTCCTTGCCCAGCACCAGCGCCAGCATGACGGCGGGGAGGGCGGCGACGGGGGCGGGCAGCTGATAGAAGGCGAACTCGACCCCCTGCAGGGTCAGCCAGGTGCCGGTACCGATAAAGAGAGCAAGAAAGACCAGCAGAGGCAGCAGGGCTCTGGCGCTGGGTTGAGTCTGGATCATGTGTTCCTCGATGGTTGTACATGACCTCCCTGTCTCAGCCAGCCCGCAGTGGGGTGAGCGTGGCGGGCATCCTGCCGCTATGGGGTGCCTACAGTAGTGAGTCGCGCCCGCCCGGTCAAGATAGACGTCCAGATGGATGCTGCTTTTTGTCTGGTGATTTTGTTGAATTGATTAAATCCGTGAAATATTCGGATTTCAGTAAATATGTTGTTGATTTTTCGGGTGGTGGACGACGGCCACGGCGGGCTTTTCAAAGCGGGCGCAGGCTGGTAAAACGGTCTCTTTCCTTAATAGAGATGAGAGGGTGGAGATGGACAATCCGATCCGTGTGGCCGTGATGGGCTGTAATGGTCGTATGGGCAAGGTGCTGCTGGAGGCGATCAGCCATGCCGAGGGCGTGGTGGTCGGGGCGGCGCTGGAGCGACCTGGCTCCGCCGTGATCGGGCTGGATGCCGGCGAACTCAACGGGCTGGGTCGGCTAGGTGTCATCATCAGCGACAGCCTGGACAAGGTACGGGACGAGTTTGATCTCATCATCGACTTCACCCGCCCCGAGGTGACCCTGGCCAACCTGGCCTTCGCCCGGGCCCATCACAAGCAGATGGTGATCGGCACCACCGGCTTTGACGACGCGGGCAAGGCGGCGCTCCAGGCCGCCGCCGGCGAGATCGGCATCGTCTTCGCCTCCAACTACTCGGTGGGCGTCAACCTGGTGTTCAAGCTGCTGGAGCAGGCCGCCAAGGTGATGGGGGATTACACCGACATCGAGATCATCGAGGGGCACCACAGACACAAGGTGGATGCCCCGTCCGGCACCGCCCTCTCCATGGGGGAGGTGGTGGCCAAGACGCTGGGACGTGACTTGAAAGAGTGCGCCGTCTACGGCCGCGAGGGGATCACCGGCGAGCGGGATCGCAACACCATCGGCTTTGCCACCATTCGCGCCGGCGATCTGGTGGGGGAGCACACCGTCATGTTTGCCGACATCGGCGAGCGGGTGGAGATCAGCCACAAGGCCTCCAGTCGTCTCACCTTCGCCAACGGTGCGGTGCGCGCCGGCAAGTGGCTCAAGGGGCAGGGAGCCGGCCTCTATGACATGCAGGACGTGCTCGGCCTCAAGTAACCACATCCACTGACATCACGGCACCCGTGGTGTGCACGAAGGGGCTGCCCGGCCCGTCGTCTGCTCAAAACCCCGCTCATGCGGGGTTTTTTATTGGTGATTTTGTATAAATACCGCTTACACGGTGATTTTTGCACGAAACGAGATAAATCGCCCCTCTCTGCTGTTTTACCGGATCCTGCATTGCATGAATGTCATCGGCTGGTAACGAAAATGGGCCTCAATAGCCCCTGCCAGGGCATTTTTTTACATCCATCAAAACAGACTAAAAATTCAAACGCAGAAAAACGTTTTCCATTTTTCAAGGCCACTAATCCTCCCTAAAAAAGCTGATTGCAGGCTTTGAGATTTTTTATATGAAACTTCATTGCATTGTTTTTTAAGGATTAAAAATTGGTTTTTGTATCAATGATGGTCTCTTGGTCTGGATTGGCAGCAACTTTTGCCTTTTCTTTTCAGGGAGGGGGTTGCAAAGCAATGAAGTGCATAGATAATGGGTAATGTTGCTTGTTTATTGAATTTAGATGCATTTCGAATGAGAAAAGACGTTGAAATGCGATCGTTTTTAAGTAGAATGCGCCCAATTTGCCAGAAATCTGCCGGGTTCGAGTCCTGTCCAAGGCCGGAATCGAGCCCGCAACACCCAGGTAAATTGCTGAATTTAAAGCTAAATAACTGGAGGTTGTCTTGAATCACACTGCATTGCTAGTGCTGGAAGATGGAACTGTGTTCAAAGGCGTGTCGATAGGCGCCGAGGGATGTTCCGTTGGTGAAGTGGTTTTCAATACGTCGATGACGGGCTATCAGGAAATCCTCACCGATCCCTCTTATTCCCGTCAGATAGTCACCCTCACTTACCCCCATATAGGCAACACCGGCACCAACAGCGAAGATGAAGAGTCCAGTCAAATCCACGCTCAGGGATTGATCATCCGGGACCTTCCGATACTTGCCTCCAATTTCCGCAATCAGCAATCCCTCTCCGATTACCTCAAGTCCCACAACATCGTTGGCATCGCCGACATCGACACCCGCAAGCTGACCCGCATCCTGCGCGAGAAAGGCGCCCAGGCTGGCTGCATTCTGGCCGGGAAACAGGTTGATGAAGCCTATGCCCTCGAACAGGCGCGCGCCTTCCCCGGTCTGAAGGGGATGGACCTGGCCAAAGAGGTCACGGTTGGCGAGGCGTACAACTGGACCGAAGGGAGCTGGCAGCTTGGCAAGGGGCACGTCACCCCGGATGCCGACCAGCTCAAATACCACGTGGTGGCCTACGACTTTGGCGTCAAGCGCAACATCCTGCGCATGCTGGTGGACCGCGGCTGCCGCCTGACCGTGGTGCCGGCCAAGACCCCGGCTGCCGAGGTACTGGCGCTGAACCCGGATGGCATCTTCCTCTCCAACGGCCCAGGTGACCCCGAGCCGTGCGACTACGCCATCGAGGCCATCAAGACCTTCCTTGATACCAACACCCCGGTGTTTGGCATCTGCCTGGGTCACCAGCTGCTGGGTCTCGCCTCCGGTGCCAAGACCGTCAAGATGAAGTTTGGCCACCACGGTGCCAACCACCCGGTGAAGAGCCTGGACGACAACACAGTGATGATCACCGCCCAGAACCACGGCTTCGCAGTGGACGAGAACAGCTTGCCGGAGTGCCTGCGCGCCACCCACGTCTCCCTGTTCGATGGGTCCCTGCAGGGCATCCATCGCACCGACCGTCCGGCCTTCAGCTTCCAGGGTCACCCCGAAGCGAGCCCGGGCCCGCACGACTGTGCCGGTCTGTTCGACCACTTTATTGAATTGATTAAGCAGTATCGCGCCTAAGAGGATAAAGAGAGCCATGCCAAAACGTAACGACCTTCAGAGCATCCTGATCCTCGGCGCCGGCCCCATCGTCATCGGCCAGGCCTGCGAATTCGACTACTCCGGCGCCCAGGCGTGCAAGGCCCTGCGCGAGGAGGGCTACCGCGTCATCCTGGTGAACTCCAACCCGGCCACCATCATGACCGACCCGGAGATGGCCGACGCCACCTACATCGAGCCCATCACCTGGGAAGTGGTGCGCGAGATCATCAAGAAAGAACGCCCGGACGCCATCCTGCCCACCATGGGCGGCCAGACCGCACTGAACTGTGCGCTGGATCTGGAGAAGCACGGCGTGCTGGCCGAATTCGGCGTCGAGATGATCGGTGCCACCGCCGACGCCATCGACAAGGCCGAAGACCGCTCCCGCTTTGACAAGGCGATGCGCAGCATCGGCCTGGAGTGCCCGCGCGCAGGCATCGCCCACAACATGGAAGAAGCCTGGAAAGTGCAGGCCGAAGTGGGCTTCCCCTGCATCATCCGTCCCTCCTTCACCATGGGCGGCTCCGGTGGCGGCATCGCCTACAACACCGAAGAGTTCGTCGAGATCTGCGAGCGCGGCCTGGATCTGTCGCCGACCAAGGAGCTGCTCATCGACGAGTCGCTGATCGGCTGGAAAGAGTACGAGATGGAGGTGGTGCGCGATCGCAACGACAACTGCATCATCGTCTGCGCCATCGAGAACTTCGACCCCATGGGCATCCACACCGGTGACTCCATCACGGTCGCGCCAGCCCAGACGCTGACCGACAAGGAGTACCAGATCATGCGCAACGCCTCCATGGCGGTGCTGCGCGAGATCGGCGTCGAGACCGGTGGCTCCAACGTCCAGTTCGGCATCAACCCCAAAGACGGCCGCATGGTCATCATCGAGATGAACCCGCGGGTGTCTCGCTCCTCTGCGCTCGCCTCCAAGGCGACCGGTTTCCCCATCGCCAAGATTGCCGCCAAGCTCGCCATCGGTTACACCCTGGACGAGCTGATGAACGACATCACCGGCGGTCGCACTCCGGCCTCTTTCGAGCCGGCCATCGACTACGTGGTCACCAAGGTGCCGCGCTTCAACTTCGAGAAGTTCGCCGGCGCCAACGACCGTCTGACCACCCAGATGAAGTCCGTCGGTGAAGTGATGGCCATCGGCCGCAACTTCCAGGAGTCCCTGCACAAGGCCCTGCGTGGCCTGGAGACCGGCAAGACCGGCTTCGACCCCATGCTGGATCTCAACGCCCCTGACGCCCTGACCCGCATCCGCCACGAGCTGCAGGATGCCGGCAGCGACCGCATCTTCTACATCGCCGACGCCTTCCGGGCCGGTCTCTCCATGGACGGCGTATTCCGCCTGACCAAGATTGACCCCTGGTTCCTGGTGCAGATTGAAGAGCTGGTGAAACTCGAAGAGCAGGTGAAAGAGCGCGGCATGGCGGGTCTGGATGCCGACTTCCTGCGGGCCCTCAAGCGCAAGGGCTTTGCCGACGCCCGTCTGGCCAAGATCCTCGGCGTGGCCGAAGGTGAAGTGCGTAAATTGCGTGCCCGCCACAACATCTTCCCGGTCTACAAGCGGGTCGATACCTGCGCCGCCGAGTTCGCCACCAACACCGCCTACATGTATTCGAGCTATGACGAGGAGTGCGAGGCCAACCCCACCAACCGCGACAAGATCATGGTCATCGGTGGCGGCCCGAACCGTATCGGTCAGGGCATCGAGTTTGACTACTGCTGCGTGCACGCGGCGCTGGCCCTGCGCGAAGACGGTTACGAGACCATCATGGTCAACTGCAACCCGGAAACCGTCTCCACCGACTACGACACCTCGGACCGCCTCTACTTCGAGCCGGTCACCCTGGAAGACGTGCTGGAGATCGTGCGGGTCGAGCAGCCCAAGGGCGTCATCGTCCAGTACGGTGGCCAGACTCCGCTCAAGCTTGCGCGAGCATTGGAGGCCAACGGCGTGCCGGTCATCGGTACCAGCCCCGATGCCATCGACCGCGCCGAAGACCGCGAGCGCTTCCAGTCCGCCGTGGAGCGCCTGGGTCTCAAACAGCCGGAAAACGGCACCGTCACCGCCCTGGAGCAGGCGGTGCTGACCGCCGAGCGCATCACCTACCCGCTGGTGGTGCGCCCCTCCTACGTGCTGGGTGGCCGCGCCATGGAGATCGTCTATGACGAGCAGGACCTGCGCCGCTACTTCGCCGAGGCGGTGAGCGTCTCCAACGAATCGCCGGTACTGCTGGACCGCTTCCTGGACGACGCCACCGAGGTGGACGTGGACGCCATCTGCGACGGCGTGGACGTGGTCATCGGCGGCATCATGGAGCACATCGAACAGGCCGGCATCCACTCCGGTGACTCCGCCTGCTCCCTGCCGCCCTACACCTTGTCCAAGGCCATTCAGGACGAGATGCGCGAGCAGGTGCGTAAACTGGCGCTGGAGCTTGGCGTAGTGGGCCTGATGAACGTGCAGTTCGCGGTGAAAGACAACGAGATCTACCTCATCGAGGTGAACCCCCGTGCCGCCCGTACTGTGCCGTTCGTCTCCAAGGCCACCGGTGCGCCGCTGGCCAAGATTGCCGCCCGCGTCATGGCCGGTCAGAGCCTGAAAGAGCAGGGTTTCACCAGCGAGATCATCCCGCCCTACTACTCGGTGAAAGAGGTAGTGCTGCCGTTCGCCAAGTTCCCGGGTGTGGACCCGCTGCTGGGCCCGGAGATGCGCAGTACAGGTGAAGTGATGGGGGTGGGCAGCAGCTTTGCCGAGGCGTATGCCAAGGCGCAGCTGGGTGCCGGTCACCAGGTGCCGCGCGAAGGTCGCGCCCTGCTCTCCGTGCGCCACGGCGACAAGGAGCGGGTGGTCAACCTGGCCGCCAAGCTGCTGGAGCTGGGCTATGACCTCGACGCCACCCACGGCACTGCGGTGACCTTGGGTGAGGCGAGCATCAACCCGCGCCTGGTCAACAAGGTGCACGAGGGCCGTCCGCACATTCTGGATCGCATCAAGAATGGCGAGTACACCTACATCGTCAACACCGCCGAGGGCCGCCGCGCCATCGAGGACTCCAAGCAGCTGCGCCGTGGCGCCCTGCAGCACAAGGTGGCATACACCACCACGCTGCACGCGGCGTTCGCCACCTGCATGGCCATCACAGTCGATGCTACCGCCAACGTGAGCTCGGTGCAGGAGCTGCACCAGAAGGTCGAGAGCCAGCTGAAGAGCCGCTAAGAGCGCGTGATGAAGGAGGGACGCCTCCTTCGTGACCCGATAAAACCCCGCCAGCGATGGCGGGGTTTTTTATTGGCCGAAGGCTGCGGGACAGAGGGGAAAATGCATGGTCAGGGAACCTGAGGGAGATAGTCACTCAATAATCAGATAAAACATCACAATGATTGTGCAATAGATGTATTTGACAGCGCTCTTTGCAATCTCTCACCCGCGTCGCCTCTCTATACTGGGTTCTCGTCACAGGAGTCAACGGATCAGATCGTCTGCGCCTGCCGATGCAGGGGCGAACAGATCGGGCCCGCAGCCTTATCGGGTTGTGCGGCCGACCCTTCTTACCGGGAAGGGCCACAGGATACCGGGCGTGGGGTTACCGCCTCGCGACTCGTCAGGGCCGGCATTACCGCGCCGCCCCGCTTCCCTCTCTTCGTCCCTCTGTCAGCCGCCAGTCAGCCGTTCGTCTATCAGCCAAGGGAATCAGAATATGAGCTTCGATCATCGCAAATACCGCCGTGCCCCCGTCATCAATCTGGCGGATCGCCAGTGGCCCAACCGGGTGCTGGAGCGGGCGCCGCTCTGGTGCGCCGTGGACCTGCGCGACGGCAACCAGGCGCTGGTCGAGCCGATGACGGTGGCGCAGAAGCTGCAGATGTGGGCGCTGATGGTGCACATCGGCTTCAAGCACATCGAGGTGGGCTTCCCGGCAGCCTCCCAGCCCGATTTCGACTTCGTGCGCGAGCTTATCGACCGCAACCTCATCCCCGATGACGTCACCATCCAGGTGCTGGTACAGGCGCGCGAAGATCTGATTGCCCGTACCTTCGAGGCCCTCAAGGGGGCCAAGCGGGCCATCGTCCATGTCTACAACTCGGTCAACCCGACCCAGCGCAACTATGTGTTCAACACAGGTCGCGACGGGGTCAAGGCCATCGCCGTGCAGGGGGCGCGCTGGGTGCGGGAGTATGCGGCCCGCAATCCGGGCGCCGAGTGGAGCTTTCAGTACTCGCCGGAGAGCTTCAGCAGCACCGAGGTGGAGTTTGCCGTCGAGGTGTGTGACGCCGTTATCGATGAGTGGCGCAGCGCAGCCCGCCCCATGATCCTGAATCTGCCCGCCACGGTGGAGGTGAGCACCCCCAACGTGTTTGCGGATCAGGTGGAGTGGTTCTGCCGCAATTTGAAGGCGCGACCCGAGGTGAGCATCTCCATCCACACCCACAACGATCGGGGCTGCGGGGTGGCCGCCGCTGAGCTGGCGGTGCTGGCGGGGGCGGATCGCATCGAGGGCACCCTGCTCGGCAACGGCGAGCGCACCGGCAACATGGACATCGTCACCATGGCCATGAACCTCTACAGCCAGGGGATCGACCCCGAGCTCAACCTCTCCGACATGGATGCCATCGTCGCCACCGTGGGGGCCTGTACCCAGATTGCCCTGCACCCGCGCCATCCCTATGCCGGCGAGCTGGTCTACACCGCGTTTTCCGGCAGCCACCAGGATGCCATCCGCAAATCCCTGGCGGCAGAAAAACCGGATCACTACTGGGACGTGGCTTACCTGCCCATCGATCCTGCCGATCTCGGTCGCAGTTACGAGGCGGTGATCCGCATCAACAGCCAGTCCGGCAAGGGCGGGGTCACCTACCTGCTGGAGCGCGACCTTGGTCTGCAGTTGCCGCGCTGGCTGCAAATTGACTTCAGCCGCCGGGTTCAGGCCGAGGCTGAGGCCAGCAGCAGCGAAATCAGCCCGGAGCAGATCCGCACCCTGTTCGAGCGCCACTATCTCGAACCCGCCCATGGCTATCGCATCGGTCGCTTCCAGCTCGGTCGCGACAGCCAGGAGAGTTTGCGCCTCGAGCTGCAGACCCCGACCGGCTCGCTGCAGCTGAGCGGTGAAGGGGAGGGGGCCATCACGGCCCTGGTCAACGGCTGGCAGCGCCAGACCGGGATGCACATCGACGTGCTGGATTACTCCGAGCATGCCTTAAGCGCCGGTACCGAGTCCCGCGCGGCGGCCTACGTGCTGCTGAGCGTCGACGGGACCCGCACCTGCGGGGTGGCCATCGGCCGCGATGTGGTCAGCGCCTCCCTGCAGGCGGTGATCAATGGCGCCGCCCAGATAGAGGCGCTGCGCCAGAGCGCCTGATCCAGCACGCTTCTTCGCCAATAAAAAACGCCACTGCAAGGTGGCGTTTTTTATGGCTGCCAGGCTCAATCGGCCATCGCATTACGCCCGCGCGGGCGCGGCAGGATGCGCCACAGCTTGAGTGCGGTGACCAGGAAGGGGCGCAGGATGAGCGCGCTCAGGTGGCTGTAGCGCTCGTTGTCCCTGGGACCGACCCCGAAAGAGAGTGGCTCGGGTTGGCTGTTGGTCACATAGAGGGTGCCGAACCACCAGTCCCAGAGCGAGAGGTTGGTGCCGAAGTTGTGGTTGAAGTGGCGGGGATCACGGCTGTGGTGGATCTGGTGCTGGGCCGGGCTGTTGAAGACATGTTCGAGCCGCGGGCCAAACGAGAGCCAGACATGGGTGTGGCGCAGGTTGGCAGCCAGGGAGTTAAACAGCAGCACCAGGTAGCTCACCCCGAACAGGGTGTAGGGGCGCACTGTGCCGCCACACAGCCAGTGGAAGGCGCCGGCGTAGAGGGCAAGACAGCTCCCCTTGGCCAGCATCTCGCACAGCTTCTCCACCAGATGGATGCGGCTCGCTGTCGGCGGCACCATGACGGTCGCGCTGTGGTGTACCTTGTGAAACTCCCAGAGCCAGCGACTGTGGAAGGCGCGGTGCAGCCAGTAATGCACCAGATCGCTGATGAGAAAGACGCCCAGACCGTAGAGCATCATCAGCCAGCTCGCCTCGGCCAGCCGGGGACGCTCCCCCCACAGCCGGGTCAGGGCAGACTGGACATCCTCAGCCTGCAGCAGCCAGGGGTGGAGCAGGGCCAGGATCGGCAGGATCAGCGCCACATGGAGCAGCGCCCGCACCAGATAGTATTGGTAGTCGAGCAGAGCCGAGGGGTGCAGCCAGACGGCCCGCCCCCCGAGAAAACCGGCAAAGCTGCGGGCGCCGGGATCTCCCTGGCGGCGTCGATAGCGATAGAGCAGGTAGGCGATCGTGCCCGAGATCAGCAAGAAGGGGACACCCAGGCGCCCATTGAAATCGAGCAATCCGGTGAGGCAGTGCCAGAGCGGCGTGATCAGCCACCGCTGCACGGGGTCAAAGAGAAGGGTCAGTCTGTCCATGGGGTCTATACCGTGAGCGTCCGGGCGGCGGCATTCTAAATGTAAATCACTCTCGATAAAAGCTTATCAATGGGCCTTTGTCATCCTGGTTTGCGAGGGGATGACGGCAGGGGCTGTCAGGCACAATAGAACGCCGCGGCCATCAGGCTTTAGCCTTGTGGATCAATCCTCTACAATGAGCGACCATTTGCTCGACTGATACAGGTCGGGCACAGTCTCTGTACCGGATGCCTTGATGATCATGTCTCTATTCTCTCCTTCTGTGGTCGTGCGCGGGTTGCCGCTGCTCGTCACCTTGCTGCTCGCCGGTTGTGCCAGCGAGCCGCCTGCACCGGCCACGCCGTCGACCTCGGTGACCCCGGCGGGGCGTCCCATTCCCAAGGCGATGCAGCCGCAAAAGCCGGCCGACATGAAGAGCCGCATCGTCACCTTCTTGCCGCGCAATGTGGTGGACAAGCCGGGCTGGGCCAACGACGTGGTGACGGCGCTCACCAGTCAGGGGCTGACGGTGAGCGATCACAACGTCTGTACCGTGCTGGCGGTGGCGGAGCAGGAGGCCACCTACCAGGCCGACCCCGTGGTGCCGGGTCTTGGCAAGATCGCCTGGAAGGAGATCAATGCCCGCGCCGGCAAGCTGCTGATCCCTGAGTTTGTGGTGCGCACCGCGCTCTCCATCAAATCCCCCACCGGCAAAACCTACGCCGAGCGCATCGACAAGTTGCGTACCGAGCGGGAGATGAGCGAGATCTTTGAAGACATGATCGGGGAGGTGCCGATGGGCAAGCAGCTCTTTGGCAACATGAACCCGGTGCGTACCGGCGGCCCCATGCAGGTGAGCGTCGCCTTTGCCGAGGCCAACACCCGCGGCTACCCCTATCCGGTCAAGGATTCCATTCGCCACGAGGTGTTCACCCGCCGCGGTGGCATCTGGTTTGGCACCAAGCACATCTTCGGCTACCCGGCCGACTACCCCGACACCCTCTATCGCTTCGCCGACTTCAATGCGGGCTGGTACGCGAGCCGCAATGCCGCCTTCCAGGCCGCAGTGAGCCGGCTGAGCGGCAAGACCCTGGCGCTGGACGGGGATCTCATTCGCTATGACTCCGATCTGCCGGGCAAGACAGAGCTCGCGGTTCATGCCATCGCCAGCCAGCTCAGCATGAGCAAGCAGGCCATCCACCAGAGCCTCAAGCTCGGCGATACTGCCGAATTTGGCCAGAGCGACCTCTATCACAGGGTCTTCACCCTGGCCGACAAGCAGGCGGGCAAACGGCTGCCGCGCGCCATCCTGCCCGGCATCCAGCTGAAAAGCCCCAAGATCACCCGCAACCTCACCACCGCCTGGTTTGCCAAGCGGGTGGATGAACGCGAGCAGCGCTGCGTGCAGAAGATGGCGACGATCCGTTGATACCTTTCAACAACAAAGGCGGCCAATTGGCCGCCTTTGTTTATAGTTAAGAACTATCCCTTTCTTTTAAATAGCCTCAATAAGCCTTTTACTGTTACGTCTAGGTGACTGCCTTCATCATACAGAGCAGGGACGACATAATCAGCTCTTTCTTCGGATATTAGCTTTTCTACTTTATCTTGAGTTGATTTTAGAGACCATTTTTTGTTGTCAAAGACAGCAATAGACCTGCCACCTTGATACCTCACCATTTTCATAGATGGAATATCTGTGTCGCCATCACCAAGATATATCATTCTCTGAAATGGTATGTCTCTATCTTGAAGTTCAATGAATTTATTTACTTCCCCATTATCCCATGAATTATGAATTCCTTTGTTTATTCTAAATAAGAATTGTGTTTTGGTTGTATAGTTAATCGCTTGTGCGGGCCACGTTGCGTAGCGCTGATTTTCAGAGTAGTGATATTTGCAAGCATATATATCACGAAATTTGTCTCCAATACATGTTCCTCTAATCATTGCATCAAGGCCACTTGATATGATGTAATGCTCCAGTTCTAGGTCAATACTTTCAGCAAAGCTGTTAATTCTATCGAACCATGAATCAACGCCACTAAATAAAGGAATTGATTGTCCATGCGTCATTAGTTTTTCTGTACTAAGGACATCAGATTGAAGCATGTTAGCCCTCTCTGCTAGCATACCAAGGTAGGTCAATATTTCATCGCCGTCATCGTACATTGCCCTACGTTTTACGCTGGCCCAAAATTCAGGTATATCAGTTATCTCTAATTCGGGCATAACCCCATGCTGGGCACAATCACCTTCCGCTAAGGTTCCATCAAAATCATAAATTAGTGCGCACTTCATGAATAATCCTCTAAAAGTTAAATCGGCCAGTTCTGCTCAATCCATAATATTTCCCGACACACTTTCTCCTCCATTCTGTCTCTGTCAGAGGTAAGTCTGAACTCTTGGCCGGAATGCAGATCAAGAACTATATATTCTGCACCAACCTCTTGAATTGCTTCATGCATTAAATAGCAGATATAGTCAGCTCGCTCTTTGGTCATTCTTTGCTTCTCGGTAAAATGGAGCTTGACATGAGTTCGGACGCCATTTATCAATGCGCTCAGCTCGGGATTGCAATGGATAGTTGTGCTATTAAAAACAAAGGACTCTCGCAATGATGCATATACATCAATGTTCTTACCTGACTGCCACTTAATAAAATTATGAGCTAGGCGTTCAAATTTTATTTTTTTACTGGAGTCTTTTTGCTTTCGTGATATTTCGATCAGGTACGAAACATGTCTCTTTTGGCTAAAAAGTGACTTTATAGCTGTTCTAAGTTGCAAGTAGTAATCTTTATAGTGTGCATAATCCCCTCTTAGTGCAATCTGCTTAAGTTTTGTGTGTTTAGGTGAGCCAGTTGCAACAGCAATATTAGTGAAATCTGAGATAGCTAACTCTGGCATATAACATCCTTATTTAAATATGTGAATTTGGTGATCCGCTCAGGAGTAAGTGTCCTTTAGTTCGATGTTTAGTTCTTAATAGGGAGCCGGTTGCGGTATTGTTGATAGCTAGGACAGCCCCAGAAACTATTGCCCTTGGTATCTCCCCATTTGCTGGTCATCAGTACCGTGTTGTGGCAAGCCGGCGCCGGATCTGCATTCCGTGCATTGAGCTTGAGGAAGGGACTGATCAGGATCAGTCGCTCCTTGGCGTCCTTGATCAGTTCTTCAAGAAAGTAATTGGTTGCACTGGTATTGAGGAACTTGGCCATGGTGATGTCCTTGTCGATCTCTTCCGTCTGGGGAGCCCCTGATATCCATGGTTGGTGCAGCAGACAAGGGCGTTCTCTTTTTATACAGGGTCATCTGGCAATGTTAAATCACTCAATGATGAAAAAGTGCGAGCGGGATCAAGCGGTTGGTCGTGACAGCCTGGCGTAGGGAGCCGCGTTGAGGGAGGCCCCCTGTGCTATGCGATGAAAACTGGTTAGGATTGCCACCTTTTTGTAAAGCAAGATCGGGTTGCCTGCTGACAACCCGTTTACCTTGTGCCACGGCAATACCATATGAACCGGGAAGGAAGTCATCATGACAAACGCCATACTCTTTAGCCTGCTGCTCGCTGGCTCTGCCGCGAGTGCGACGGAATTGACCGTGCAGCCACTGTCAGCGCAAAGCCGTTACATCGAGATCCCTGCCCAGGGTGGCCCCGTGTGGCAGTTCGAAAGAGAGGGGGAGCGGGTGAAGGTGACACGCGACAGTCAGGACGCGGGTGTCTACCACATCACCATCTTGCAGCTGGGCAAGAGTGGCGAGCGGCGCGAGCTCAGCAACCAGGTCTTCCTCTCTCCGGGGCCGGCAAAAGTGATAGGCGGTGTGTCTGATAGCCAGCGGGGCATGACGGTCTATTTGGTGTCCCTGGCCGCCACCTTTGACGAGGAAGGCGGCACAACGCCCTGAGCCAGCGGCGCAGGCAAATAAGTGCGGGGGGGGGGCCTGGAGGTGCATCGCCAGCCCGATGCTGTCGCCGTGGAGACTGAACCCATTGCGAAGCCAGCGGCGCAGGCAAATAAATGCAGGGGTTGGCCTAGAAGCTCATCGCCAGCCCGACACCGTAGCCGCTGGTGTTGTGGCTGAACATATAACGGGCCACCAGCCGGGTGCGGGTGACGAAGATATCGTACTTGCTGCTGTCGAGCTCCAGCCCGAGGCCGAGTGAGTTGAGGGAGTTGAAGCCGAGCAGGCCGCGCTGCTCGCCCAGGTATTCGGTGCGAGCCCCCTCCAGCACGTAGCGCACGGGTTTGCCCAGCAGCGTCAGACTGCCGATGGGGGCGCGGCGGCGCAGATAGAGGCCGAGGTTTTCGGCGTTGGCCTGGCCGGTCACGCTGGCGGCGGTGCCGCCAAAACTCTGCAGGTGCTGATAGGAGTAGCGCAGCTCGGCGTCGATGTCCTGAGCGGGGGAGAAGAGCTCGTAGTCCAGCATCATGGCGCCGCCGAGGCCATAGACGTCGAGCCGGCCGCCATCGAGAAAGTCGAGGTTCTTGCCGGTGTACTGGCCCAGCAGCCAGTTGCCGATGCGCAGATCGCTCGCCACCGTGCCGAGGGTCACGTTGCCGATGGGGCGCAGCACCAGGTTGCCGCCGTGTCTGTCCCGGTGCAGCCCTATGTCCCAGCCGATCCCGCCGGTGGCCGTCAGGCTGTTCCACTTGGTGGGGAGGGTGCGGCTCTCGCTGCCGTTGCTGATCACGAACTGGGGATCGTAGCGGCTGAATCCCAGGGTCCCTTCCAGATAAACCGGCACGCTCTCGCTCATGGTGGCGCCGCCGCCGACCTGGGTCATGTTGAGGGCCGAGGATTGATTGGTGCCGCTGCCGATGTTGATGTTGCTGGCGGTGATGTCGGGCACCACGGTAAAGGTCATCAGGGAGACCACCGCATTGGCGCGCTGTTGCACCCGCGACTCATCCTCGGCCATGGCCGGCTGGCCGAGGCCAAGCAGCGGGGTGAGCAGCAGGGCGCTGCGCAGCGGGTGAACGAGTGGTATGAGCATGGCGGGCTCCGTGACGCCTCTTGCGCTGAGGCACGGATACACTGTAGCGATTTTTGGCTGGCTTGGCAGCTCATATGCCGAGTCGAATGAACCTTTCCAGGCGACGTTTTCTCCCCGTGGCGAAGGGCTGAGCACCTTGGCGAGGTTTTTCGCACACAAGGCGGATGGCGAGGCAAAATCCATTAAACTCAATGGGTCACCTGTTCGGGAGTGTGGGTAAAGATGAAGATCAGCCGCAAGATTACGCTGACCATAGTGCTGACGCTGCTGCTGTTGCTGGGGGTCGGCTATGTCGGCCTCCATTATGTGGTGGGCAACAAGTTTGGCGAGCTGGAGCGCCTGAGTGTGGAGCGCAACCGCGAGCGGGTCAGGGCCGTGGTGCAGGCCGAACTGGATCAGCTCACCATACTGGGGCAGGACTGGTCCGAGTGGGATGACACCTACGCCTACATGGCGAGCCGTGATCCCGCCTATCTGGCGGCCAACCTCAACGCCCGCACCTTCGAGACCCTGGCGGTGGATCTGGTGGCTCTTTATGACGCCGACAAGCAGCCGCAGGTGGCCTTTGCCTATCACGGCGGCAAGCTGCTGGCGCAGACACCGGACGAGCTCGCGCCGCTCACCGACTATCTGGTGCGCTACGGCAGCCTCAAGCCCAATGGCGGCATCTGGTTTGACGGGGAGCGCTACTACCTGCTGGCCGCCACCCAGATCCTGACCAGCGAGGGGGAGGGGCCGAGCCGCGGCACCCTGCTGCTGCTCAAGGCTTTCAACACCCGACTGGTTCATCAGCTGCAAAAGCGCACTAATCTGTCGCTCTCGTTTCTCAGTCCGCAGCAGCTGGCCACCAGCCTGGGGGTCACCACCCTGGCCAGGCTCAGGGCCAATGACAGCCTGATCCTGCCGCAGGAGGAGCGGCTGCTCACCCTGGCCCAGATCGATACCCTGCGAGAGGAAGACCCCCTGATCTTTCGCTTCACCCTGCCGCGGGATCTGATGCTGGAGGGCAAGGCTGTCGAGCGGCGCATCTTCTGGCTGCTGAGCCTGGGGGTACTGCTGTTTGGCGGCCTGGTGCTGCTGATCCTCAACGGCTATATCGCCGCCCGCCTGCAGCGGTTGAGTGCCAATCTGCGGCTCATCGGCGAGGACGGCGCGGTGCGCCGCCTGCTGGTGGAGGGCAGTGACGAGATCTCCCAGGTGGCCGTCGACTGCAACCGGATGCTCGATCATCTCGACAGCCTGCGCCAGCAGCAGGCCGACAGCGAAGCCCGCCAGAAGCTGCAGCACGGCGCCCTCATTCACCTGGCCAAGAGCGATCTGCTGACCGGCGAGGATCCGGGCCAGGCCGCCCGTCACATCAACGAGGCGATCTGCGCCGGCACCGGGGCGGTGCGGGCCAGCGTCTGGTTCAGCGCCGAAGACAGGCAATCCATGTACTGCCAGGATCTCTTCTTCCTGCCCAAGCTCCACCATCAGCAGGGGTTTCACCTGCCCTATGCGCTGATCCAGGGGCGCTACGAATCCTCCAAGCCCGAGCACGAGCCCTGCCTCATCCTGCGCGAGCCCTACGATCTGACCCGCTTTGGCGCCATGCTGGCCCAGCTCGGGCTGGAGGGGCTCTCTGGCACCATTCTGATGGCGCCCCTCAAGCACGGGGATGAGCTGCTCGGTTTCATCATCGCCGAGCGGGCCCGGCTGGAAGAGGTCTGGCACCCGGACGAGCTCGCCTTCGTGCTGTCGGTGTGCGATCTCTCGGCCCAGACCCTGCTCACCCTCACCAAGCTGCAGCGGCTCAAATACAGCTGAGTGGCTGGATGGCCGGGGCCCGCACGACAGATGCGGGCCTCATTTTTTTAGGGCCCGCAGCCGATTATCTCGCCTATCCGTGACCTGTATTAATTTCTTGTTCACTTGGCCGGGTGTATAACGGGCCACCCTCAGGGAAGAGAGGGGTTGGCGACAGGGGAGGGTCTGCCGCACCGGAGGCCGTCGGGCCACCTCATGAAGTTGATGGGAGTCACCAGATGCAGGAGATGCTGCTTGCCATATGGCAACAGGACTTTGACCAATTGATCCAGATGCAGGCCGTGGGTCTGCTCGTCACCTGCCTGGTGGTGATCCTGTTTCTCGAATCGAGTTTCGTGTTCCTGCCCCTGCCCGGCGACAGCCTGGTGCTGCTGGCCGGCGGCTTGGTGGGCATGGGGGTGCTCGGCCCCGAGGTGACGCTGCTCTACATGCCGCTTGCCGCCGGGCTTGGCAGCCTCATCGCCTACGTGCAGGGCCAGGCGCTGCACGGCACCTCCTTCATGGGCCACGTGGAGCGAATGATCCCGGATGGCAGCCTGCCGCGAGCCTCGCGCCTGCTGCACAACTACGGCTTCTGGGCCATGTTCTCCTCCCGCTTCGTGCCATTCGTGCGGGTGTTGACGCCCATGCTGATGGGGGTCTCGCGTCTGCATCTGCCACGGGTGATGATCGCCAGCTTCGCCAGCGCCTTCCTCTGGGCCCTGGTATTGAGCCTGGTGGGCAAGTTCGTGATGGCGACCCCGGTGTTCGCCCAGCACCACGAGCTGCTGACCAAGTGCCTGCTGGTGACCTCCCTCGGCCTCTTCGTTATCGCCATGGCGGCCATCGCCATCCGTCTGCTCAAGCGACCGACCAACCGCATCCGCTAAGGGGGCAGGGGCCTTGCCCCCGTTTCTCCCCCTCTTCATGTCATGGCGCCGCCCCCTTTGGCTGGCCGGCGCCCTTCCAATCTGCAAGCAGGTACCTTATGTCATCCCCCGACACCCTGACCCTTCGTCCCCTCGAGCGCGAGGATCTCAAGTTCGTTCATCAGCTCAACAACAACGCCAGCATCATGCGCTACTGGTTCGAGGAGCCTTACGAGGCTTACATGGAGCTGGCCCAGCTCTATGACAAGCACATCCACGACCAGCATGAGCGCCGCTTCATCCTCGAGGTGGCAGGCAGCCAGGTGGGGCTGGTGGAGCTGGTGGACATTCGCAGCATCCATCGCCGCGCCGAATTCCAGATCATCATCGCCCCCGCCCATCAGGGGAAGGGGTATGCCAGGAGCGCAACCCTAAAGGCGATGACGTACGCCTTCAACGTGCTCAACCTGCACAAGCTCTATCTCATCGTCGATCGGGACAACGCCCGGGCCATCCACATCTATCAGGCGCTGGGGTTCGAGCCGGAAGGGGAGCTCAAAGAGGAGTTCTTCATCGATGGCCACTACCGCACCGCCATCCGCATGTGCCTGTTTCAGCGCGATTTCCAGGTAAGAAACGGGCGGGGAGGCTAAGCTGGAGCCAGCCCGGCCCGGCCCATGGGGAGCGATCCGGGACGCCGTGAAAAGGGGCGTTTTTGAGGCAGAATTTGCGCCGCCTATCTGTTACACTTCGCGCCCGCCATTTTCCGGCCACTCTCTGACTTGATGTCAGGCACAGCCGTCGGTGGTCATAGCCGACTTCTTGCTCATGCCGAGCCAACCAGGCCAGCCACAGTCCCGCTGGAACACAGGAACCCATTATGAGATTTGAATCGTTCGATTTTGCCCCCGAGATTTTGCGCGCCATCTCAGAGTGCGGTTATCAGGAGATGACCCCTGTGCAGAGCCAGGCCATCCCGGCCGTGCGCCGTGGCCGCGACCTGCTGGCCAGCGCCCAGACCGGCACCGGCAAGACCGCTGCCTTCGCCCTGCCGATCCTGCAGCGACTGGTGGACAATCCGGCGCCGGTGCAGCCTTCCAACGCCCGGGTGCTGATCCTGACCCCGACCCGCGAGCTGGCGGCTCAGGTGGCGAGCAACATCAATGACTTCGCCAAGTATCTGGATATCACCACCCTCACCATCGTTGGTGGCGGCAAGCAGGACGTGCAGGCCAAGCGGTTGAAAGCGGGCGCTCACATTATCGTGGCGACCCCGGGCCGTCTGCTCGAACACCTCACCGCCTGCAACCTGAGCCTCTCCGGGGTCGAGACCCTGGTGCTGGACGAAGCGGACCGCATCCTCGACATGGGCTTTAGCGCCGATGTGCAGAAGATCCTGCAGGCGGTCAACAAGACCCGCCAGAACCTGCTGTTCTCCGCCACCTTCTCCGAGGCGGTGAAGAAGCTGGCCAACCTGATGCTGGACAAGCCGCAGGTGGTGGCCGTCAACAAGCAGAACTCCACTGCCGACACCGTCAGCCACACCGTCTACCCGGTGGAGCAGAAGCGCAAGCGCGAGCTGCTCTCCGAGCTCATCGGCAAGCAGAACTGGCAGCAGGTGCTGGTGTTCGCCAGCACCCGCGAGAGCTGCGACGAGCTGGTGGAAGAGCTGAACCTGGATGGCATCAAGTCCGCCGTGGTGCACGGCGACAAGGCCCAGGGCAGCCGCCGCCGCGCCCTGCGCGAGTTCAGCGAAGGCAAGCTGCGGGTGCTGGTGGCCACCGAAGTGGCCGCGCGCGGGCTGGACATCCCGAACCTCGAATACGTGGTCAACTATGATCTGCCGTTCCTCGCCGAAGACTATGTGCACCGCATCGGCCGTACCGGTCGTGCCGGCAAGAGCGGCATGGCCATCTCTTTCGTCAGCCGTGAAGAAGAGCGCACCCTGCTGGAGATCGAGGCGCTGATCGGCCAGAAGATCCGCCGCATCATGGTGCCGGGCTACGAGGTGAGCAGCCGCGACGAGCTGATCAAGCAGCTGCAGGAGCGTCGTCGTTTCGGCAAGCGCCCCCAGCGTGAAGACAACGCCGCCGCCCAGGCCATGGCCGAGTCCAAGCTGCAGGGCCAACGCCTCAAGCGCCTGGCGGCCGCCAAGAAGCCGCGTCAGCCTAAATAAGGGCGCACGCTCTATTGAACCGCAAAGGCGCCACTGGCGCCTTTGCCTTCTCTGTCATCGGTGTTGACTCGTCGCGGTCAACTCAAGGATTGCTTATGACCTCTCCCACCTACAATCAGGCCCTGCTCGAGATGGCCAGCCAGAGCCTGGCCGAACTGGCCCGTACCGCCGAGCAGAAGGCTGGCAAGCGGACCCCGGCGCAAGAGAGCCACTTTCTCTGCAGCTGGATGGCGGAATCCCTCAAGGAGAAACGCTTCTCCCGGCTGGTGATGGAGGATTTGAAAGAGTGGGTGCAGCTGGGCCGCACCCTGGGGGCCGGCGCCGATCTCAAGGGGCTGCTTGAGCGGATCATTCGCCAGTATGAGCGGGCCACATGCGAACCGCTGCAGCTGGGGAGCAAGCTGGCGGCCCTGCTGGCCGAGCTCGTGGCCGAGGGTTGGTTAGTGATCATCGACAGCGAGGTGAGCGCCAAGCTGCGCCTGCAGTCGGGCGGTCAGCCTAGCCTCATCATCAGTACCAGCGAATATCAGGGCCATATCGAGGCGGGTGAGCTGGTCAAGCCGCTCACCCTCTATGTGCGCGGCGACGAGGCCCGACTGGCGCAAGGCGCCTTCACCCACGGCCTGCTGCTGAGCCAGGGCAACAAGAAGACCACCCTGGTCAAGCACCACAAGGCCTACCGGCTGGTGCCGGGCAATGCGCTGCCGGCGCTGGCCCTGCTGGTGGGCCCCAGCAAAGAGTGAGTGCCATTTGTCTGAGACCCCGGCCTGGTGCCGGGGTTTTTTATGGGCGCAATCCACCGGACAGAGAATGCAGAGAGGGGCAAGGGGGAGGGGCCGCGATTGTTGTCGCAGCAGCGAGGGATGCCCGGCGTTCCCCCTATCCTGGGGGGCGTCACCCATATGGTGGGATGGTCGCGGAAAAAAACTGCTCTAGGGTGGTTGAGCCCCAAAGAGGGCCTTGAAGGAAGCAAACCGCCTGACAAGGCGACACTCAATGAATGAGGAAACATGATGAAAGCGACTCCCATTGCCCTGTTGCTGGCCGGCGTGCTGGCCTCTCCGCTCTGCGCCGCCGGGCTCGATGCCAAGCTCACCCTGGTGGATGGCAGCAGCGACGACGTGCGCGTCAACCTGACCCTGACCAACACCGGGGACAAGCCGGTTCGCCTGCTCAAATGGCAACTGCCGGGCAGCGAGGATGCCCCCCTGTTCCTGGTGGAGCGGGATGGCCAGCAGGTCAGCTACGAGGGGGCCCTGATCAAGCGGGCTGCCCCGACCGACAAGGACTTCCAGCTGCTCAAGGCCGGCCAGAGCCTGACGGTGCAGGCCGAAGTCTCCGGTCTCTACGACATGAGCGCCCAGGGCCAGTACAGCATCCGCTACCTGCTGCCGACGCTGCCACAAGAGGCGAAAGCCGCCAAGGCCAAGCAGGCCCAGGCGAGTGAGTCCAATGCCGTGACCCTGTGGGTGGAAGGGGTGAGCGACGAACGGGTGCTGGCCAAGGCGGCTCCCCTGGTCGAGCCGCAGGCGGTGACCGCCTCGGTCAGTTTCAGCGGCCGCTGCACCAACACCCAGAAGAGCGACATCCTGGCGGCGCTCGATGCTGCCAGCGGCATCACCAACAACTCCAGCAGCTACCTGGCGGTGGACAAGCCGGATGGCCAGCGTTACCGCAGCTGGTTTGGCGCCTATGATGCGTCGCGCTGGGATCAGGCCGAGACCCACTTCAGCAAGATCAAGGATGCCATCGACAACAAGCCGCTCACCTTCGACTGTGGTTGCAAGCAGAGCTACTTTGCCTATGTCTATCCGGATCAGCCTTACAAGGTCTACCTGTGCAAGAGCTTCTGGACCGCACCGGTCAGCGGGACCGATTCCCGTGCCGGTACCATTGTTCACGAGCTGAGCCACTTCAATGTGGTGGCGGGCACCGACGATCTGGGTTACGGTCAGGCCAATGCCCGCAACCTGGCGAAGACGGATCCGGTCAAGGCGCTCAACAACGCCGACAACCACGAGTACTTCGCCGAAAACACGCCGAGCGAAAACTGATTTGCCGACCGGGGGCCGCAAGGCCCCTTTTTGTCCATGTCGTTTGTCACAGGAAGGAGCGACCATGATGACACTCTTGCTCACCACCCTGGCGCTGGCCCCCCTGCAGTGCGAGCTGTCGGTCAAGGCACAAAGCCGGGTCAACGAGCCGCTGCCGCTGGTGATGACCCTGACCAACCGGGGGGAGGGGCCGCTCGAGGTACTGAGCTGGTTCACGCCGTTCGAAGGCTGGTTTGCCGATGCCATCGATCTCACCCTCGATGAACAGCCGCTGCCCTACAAGGGCCCGCTGGCCAAACGGGGCAACCCGGGCGCCGAGGATTTCTTCCTGCTGGGGGCTGGTCAGCAGAGTCAGGCCGACGCGGACCTGACCCTGGTCTACGATCTCTCCCGGCCCGGCAGCTACCGGCTGAGTTACCGTGCCCAGCCGCTGACCCTGACCCGGGGCGTGGCTCCCCGCTGCCCCGTCATTCACTTCACCCGGCTGCCCGCCTCCTAGGGGCGGCCCCATCCTGTGGAGCCCAGCCCTTAGATGGCTCCGGCCTGCTAAGGGGCGCCAGCAGACCCGTTGCACGGGCGGCCACCGCCAGATAACGCTCCGCCAGCAAAGGCCTGGCGAGCCCCTCCCGCCAGCAGCAGTGCACCAGCTTGATCACGTGATCGTCGAGGCTCTCCACCGCGCTGGCCAGCACGCTCTGCCACGCCAGCTTGCCGGTATCGGGCCAGACCGGCCTTTGCAGTGACGGCGCGCCGACCGTGACATAGGCGGCCGCCACCGCCTGCCACATCAGGGTCTGCCAGCACCCTTGCCATGACGCGGGCAAATGGCGGGCGACGATGGCGGCGGCGCGGCTGCCGGTCACCATGTGCAGCACGGTAAAGTTGCCGCTCTGCCAGTAGAGGGCGAGGGCCGCGTCGGCCAGCTGCACCAGCAGATCCGAGGATGACGGGAGCCCGCCCGGCAATCTCGCCGCCCAGGTCGGCGCATCTGTCACCTGCCGCAGTCGCTCGGTGATCCAGTCGCCCTGCCAGCGCGACCCTTCCCACTGCTGCGCCAGTACGCTCAGCAGGTCGTCGATATCCAGCACCGGTGCTCCCTGCCCGGCCGGCACCCGCAAGGGGCTGCATTGCCAGGCAGCCAGGGCGGCGGCCTGCTCTCCCAGGTGGCCATTTTCCAGCGCGCAGGCCAGGCGGATCAGCGGATGAAAGGCGCCGCCCGCCGGGGAGAGCTCCTGCTCCAACAGGTCGCCAAAGGCGAGCAGCCATCCCTCGTCGGCCAGCCGTGCTGCCAACTGCTGACGCAGCCGGACAAACTGCATCTCCTTTTCATCCCCCTGCTGTTGCTCACCCCCCGGCAGGGCATGATTGGCCTGCCAGTGGGCAAAGAAACGCTGCAGCCGTACTGGGCTGGCGCCCATCTCATGCAGGGCGTGCAGCGCCATCGGGCAGTGGTTGGTGGTGCCGCGACCATTGAGGGCAAATGCCTGGTTGGCATCGAGCAGTTGATGAAGATGATGCATAATCATTTGACTCCTTTCATGAGGGGAGACAGGATTGTGCAAGTTAAAGCTAACTTGAGGTCAAGCGTGGCGATGGAACGCAAATGGCTGGCCATCGGCCAGATAGCCAATCGCTCCGGCGTCAAGGCCAGCGCCCTGCGCTTTTACGAGCAGAAGGGGCTGATCCGCAGCGTGCGCAGCGACGGGGGGCAGCGGCTCTATCCGCAGGATGTGCTGCGTCGCATCGCCTTCATCCGGGTGGCGCAGAGCATGGGACTGAGCCTTGGCGAGATAGGCGAGGCCCTGGCCGGCTTGCCCGAGGGGCGCACCCCGGATCGCAGCGACTGGATCGGGATTGCCGGCCAGTGGCAGGGGCTGCTCGATCGGCGCATCGCGGCCCTGCAGCAGCTCAAGGAGAAGCTCGGTGCCTGTGTCGGCTGTGGCTGCCTCTCCCTCGAGCACTGCGCACTTTACAATCCGGATGATCAGGCCGCCGCCCTTGGCAGCGGCCCTCGCTACCTGCTGGGGGATACGCCCCCGGATGACGAACAGGCAGTCACATGATGAACATCGGGGTCGGCCCAGCCATGCCATGCACCGGGCCGACTCGTTTACACCGTCAAGGAGGAGACATGGCACTGGAACAACTGAAACGGGAGCTGGAGCTGTTTGGCGAGCGGCACGACGGCGCACAACACTCCCGTGGCAGCAAGATGCTCAACATTACCCGCGACACCGGCGAACTGCTGGCGGTGCTGGTCCAGACGAGAGGGGCGCAGGCGGTGCTGGAGATAGGCACCTCCAACGGCTACTCCACCCTCTGGCTGGCTGAAGCGGCGAAACGGCTGGGGGGCCGGGTCACCACCATAGAGCTGGACGAGGGCAAACGGGCCATGGCGGCCGCCAACTTTGAGCGCGCCGGGCTCGACGCCTGGATTGAGCAGCTGGCAGGGGACGCAGGCACCCTGCTGCCCACCCTGCCGAAGGCCGCTTATCAGCTTATCTTCCTCGACTCCGATCGCCGCCATTACCAGGCCTGGTGGCCCGAGATCCAGCGCCTGCTGGCCCCCCGCGGCCTGCTGGTGGTGGACAATGCCGTCTCCCATCGGGAGGAGCTGGGCGAGTGGATGGCAGAGGTGGAGCAGGATCCGGCCTTCGCGACCTCGCTGGTGCCGGTGGGCAAGGGGGAGTGGCTGGTGGTGCGTCTGTAGGAGGGCTGGCATGGAAAACAAGACCATGGAACCAAGAGCGGTGGTGGAGGCCTACTGGCAGGCCATGCAGAGCAATGATTTTGCCAAGGCAGCCCGCTGGCTGTGTGAAGACTTCATCTGCGACTGGCCCCAGTCGGGGGAACGGATCGAGGGGCGCAGCAACTTCGTCGAGATCAACCGGCGCTATCCGGCGGCCGGGCCCTGGAACTTCGACGTCGTCCGCCTGCTGGAGCAGGGGCGGGAAGTGGTGACCGAAGTGCTGATCACCGACGGTGAAGTGGAGGCACGCGCCATCACCTTTCACACGGTGCGCGGCAATGCCATCTGGCACCAGACCGAGTTCTGGCCCGATCTCTACGAGGCGCCGCACTGGCGTCGTCACTGGGTCACCACCATACCGCGGGAGCCGCAACCCGCCTGATCCCCTCCGCTGGCGCGCTACCGCCAGCGGAGTCGTTCATGATGTGCCGTGACCATCCCGCCGCCTGCCTCATGTCCCCTTTTTCATGATCTCCAGGCGCCTCCCCGACATGACCTGGCTAGGGTGTTCCCGGTATTGCATCGCGGTTTGCGACAAACATAAAACAACAGCCCCGCATAAGCGGGGCTGTTTGTTAGTTGGTACAGGTCAGGGATGGCGGGTTATACGGCCAGATAGTCCATGATCCCTTCGGCGGCCTTGCGACCCTCGTAGATGGCGGTCACCACCAGATCCGAGCCGCGCACCGCGTCGCCACCGGCAAACACCTTGGGGTTGCTGGTCTGGAAGGCGTACTCGGCCTGCTCCGGCGCCTTGATGCGATCCCGGCCGTCGAGCTCGATGCCGTACTCCGCCATCCAGGGCTGGGGGTTGGGCTGGAAGCCGAACGCCATCACCACTGCATCGGCAGCCAGCACCTGCTCGGAACCTTCGATCACGACAGGATTGCGGCGGCCGTTGGCATCGGGGGCGCCAAGCTCTGTGCTCACCACCTTGATGCCGCAGGTACGGCCATGGGCGTCCAGCTCCACGCCGATGGGCTGGAGGTTGAACATAAATTCCACCCCCTCCTCCTGGGCGTTCTTCACCTCCCGCTTGGAGCCGGGCATGTTCTCGGCGTCGCGGCGGTAGGCGCAGATCACCCGATCGGCCCCTTGACGGATGGCGGTGCGCACGCAGTCCATGGCGGTGTCACCACCGCCCAGCACCACCACCTGCTTGCCGGCGAAGTCGATGTAATCGGCTTGCGCCTTCTCGAAGCCCAGCAAGCGGTTCGCGTTGGAGATGAGGTAGGGCAGGGCGTCGTAAACCCCCGGCGCCTCTTCGTTGGCAAAGCCGCCCTTCATATATTTGTAGGTGCCGACCCCGAGGAAAACCGCATCGAACTCGCCAAGCAGGTCGGCGAAGGTGACGTCACGGCCCACTTCGGTCTCGAGGCGAAACTCCACCCCCATCCCCTCGAAGATCTCGCGCCGGCGCTGCATCACTTCCTTTTCCAGCTTGAAGGAGGGGATGCCGAAGGTGAGCAGGCCGCCTATCTCCGGATACTTGTCGAACACCACCGGGGTCACGCCATTGCGTGCCAGCACGTCGGCACAGGCGAGGCCCGCGGGACCGGCGCCGATGACGGCGACCCGTTTGCCGGTCTTCACCACCTTGGAGAGATCAGGGCGCCAGCCCATCTCGAACGCCTTGTCGGTGATGTATTTTTCGATGTTGCCGATGGTCACTGCGCCGAAGCGATCGTTGAGGGTGCAGGCACCCTCGCACAGACGATCCTGCGGGCAGACGCGGCCGCACACCTCCGGCAGGCTGTTGGTCTGGTGGGAGAGTTCCACCGCCTCCAGGATGCGCCCCTCGTTGGCCAGTTTCAGCCAGTTGGGGATGTAGTTGTGCACCGGGCACTTCCACTCGCAATAGGGGTTGCCGCAGTCGAGGCAGCGATCCGCCTGCATGCCGACCTGGGCCTGGTTGAAGGACTCGTAGATCTCCACAAACTGGATCTTGCGGATCTTGAGCGGCTTCTTGGGCGGGTCGACCCGCTGGACGTCGATAAACTGGAATACGTTCTGGCTCATAGGGTTCCCTCCTTATTGCGCCTGGATTCTGAGTTCTGCACTGGAACGGCTGGTGTGGCCCAACAGGGACTTGACGTCGCTGGACTTGGGTTTGATCAGCCTGAACTTGGGCACATAGGAGTCGAAATTGGCCAGGATCTCCTCGGCGCGCGAGCTGCCGGTTTCGTTGAGGTGCGCCGTGATGATGCCGCGCAGGTGCTCCTGGTGGATGGCAAGATCCGCCACATCCAGCAGTTCAACCAGCTCGGGGTTGGTGCGCTTGGCGAAGCTGCCGCACTCGTCGAGCACATAGGCAAAGCCGCCGGTCATGCCCGCCGCGAAGTTGACGCCGGTCTCGCCGAGCACGGTGACGATGCCGCCTGTCATGTATTCACAGCCGTTGTCGCCAATCCCCTCGACTACCGCGAGGGCCCCTGAGTTGCGCACCGCGAAGCGCTCGCCGGCGGTGCCTGCGGCATAGAGCTTGCCGCCGGTGGCGCCGTAGAGGCAGGTGTTGCCGATGATGGCCGCCTCGTGGGATTTGAACGCCACGCCGACGTGGGGTTTGATCACCAGCTTGCCGCCGGTCATCCCCTTGCCCACGTAGTCGTTGGCATCCCCGGTGAGGATCATCTCAAGGCCACCCGCGTTCCAGACGCCGAAGCTTTGGCCGGCGGTACCGTTGAAGTGTACCTTGACCGGATCGGCCGCCATCCCCTGGTTGCCGTGGCGCTTGACAATCTCGCCGGAGAGGCGCGCCCCCACCGAGCGGTCAGTGTTGCGGATGTCGTAGCGGAACTCGCCGCCACTCATGTTTTCCACGGCCTCCAGCAGGTCTTCCACCATCTTGAGGTTGAGCGGCCCCTTGTCGAAGGTGGGGTTGTGCTGCTGGCTGAACAGGCTGGAGCCTTCCGGTGCTACCGGACGGGCCAGCACGCCGGACAAGTCCAGCTTGGCCTGACGGGCGGTGAGGCCGGGCAGGGCCTCCAGCAAGTCGGTGCGACCGATGAGGTCGGTGAGCTGGGTGACACCAAGCTGGGCCATCAGCTCGCGAGTCTCCTCGGCGATGAACTTGAAGTAATTCATCACCATCTCCGGCAGACCGGTGAAGTGCTCGCGGCGCAGCTTCTCATCCTGGGTGGCGACGCCGGTGGCGCAGTTGTTCAGGTGACAGATGCGCAGGTATTTGCAGCCGAGCGCCACCATGGGGCCGGTGCCGAAGCCGAAGCTCTCGGCGCCGAGGATGGCCGCCTTGATGATGTCCAGACCCGTCTTGAGGCCACCGTCCACCTGCAGGCGCACCTTGTGGCGCAGGCCGTTGGCGACCAGGGCCTGCTGGGTTTCGGCCAGCCCCAACTCCCAGGGGGAGCCGGCGTACTTGACCGAGGTGAGGGGGCTCGCACCTGTGCCGCCGTCGTAGCCGGAGACGGTGATGAAGTCCGCATAGGCCTTAGCCACGCCGCAGGCGATGGTGCCAACACCGGGCTCGGAGACCAGTTTCACCGACACCAGGCAGTTCGGGTTGATCTGCTTGATGTCGAAGATGAGCTGGGCCAGATCCTCGATGGAGTAGATGTCGTGGTGGGGCGGCGGCGAGATCAGGGTCACGCCGGGCACCGAGTAACGCAGCTTGGCGATCTGGGCCGTCACCTTGTCACCGGGCAGCTGGCCCCCTTCGCCGGGCTTGGCGCCCTGGGCCACTTTGATCTGCACCACATCGGCGTTCATCAGGTAGTGGGGGGTGACGCCAAAGCGCCCCGAGGCCACCTGCTTGATGCGCGAATTCTTCTCGGTACCGAAGCGCTTGGGATCTTCACCGCCTTCGCCTGAGTTGCTCTGACCGCCGAGGCGGTTCATGGCCACCGCCAGCGCCTCGTGGGCCTCCGGGCCCAGCGCGCCGATGGACATGGCGGCGGAGTCGAAGCGGGGGAACAGCTTGGCCGCAGGCTCCACCTGTTCCAGCGCCACCGGGTTGTCGACCTTCTTGAGGGTGAGCAGATCTCGCAGGGTAGCGATCGGCCGCTCGTTTACCAGACGGGCGTACTCCTTGTAATCGGCATAGTTGCCGGAGCGCACCGCCACTTGCAGGGTCTGCACCACGTCCGGGTTGTAGGTGTGGTACTCGCCGCCGTGGACGAATTTGAGCAAGCCGCCCTGAGTGAGGGCTTTGCGGGCTAGCCAGGCCTGACGGGCCAGATTGAACTGATCCTGCTGGATGTCGACAAAATCGGCACCCTGGATGCGGCTCGATACGCCGCGAAAACACATCTCGACCACGGCTTTGGAGAGGCCCACCGCTTCGAACAACTGGGAGCAACGGTAGCTGGCCACCGTGCTGATGCCCATCTTGGACATCACCTTGTAGAGGCCCTTGTTGATGCCGTTGCGGTAGTTGAGCATGGCCTGGCGCAGGCTCATCTTGAGCACGCCCTCTTCTACCTGCTTGGCGAGGGTCTCGTAGGCGAGGTAGGGGTAGATGGCGGTGGCGCCAAAGCCCAGCAACACCGAGAAGTGGTGCGGGTCGCGCACGCTGGCGGTCTCCACCAGGATGTTGGCGTCGCAGCGCAGGTTGTTGTCCACCAGGGTACGCTGTACCGCCCCCACCGCCATGGCGGCCGGGATGGACAGGGTGTCGGCAGTGACGTCCCGATCCGAGAGCACCAGCAGCACGGTACCAGCCTTGGCGGCCGCCTTGGCCTCTTCACAGACGCGCAGAATGGCCGCTTCCAGCCCCTCTTCGGGTCTGAAGTTGAGGCTGATCACCTGATGGCGATAGTGCTCCCCTTCCAGGGCCAACAGCTGGTGGAAGTCGGAGTAGAGCAGGATAGGCGACTGGAACAACACCCGGTGGGCGTGGCCGAAGGTCTCGTTGAACACGTTCTGCTCGCGGCCGATACAGGTGGCCAGCGACATCACGTGGTTCTCCCGCAGCGGATCGATGGGCGGGTTAGTCACTTGGGCGAACATCTGGCGGAAGTAGTCGTACAGGGTGCGCTGGCTGGAGGAGAGCACCGCCATCGGGGTGTCATCCCCCATGGAGCCCACCGCTTCCTGGCCGTTTTCACCCAGTACCCGGATGATCTGATCCAGCTCCTCATAGGAGTAGCCGAACAGCTTCTGATAGGTTTTCAGCTGATCGTCGGAGAACTCGCGGGCACCGGTGCTGGCGTCATCCATCTGTTCGAACGGCACCAGTCGCTTGCAGTGCTTGTCCATCCACTGCTTGTAGGTGTGGCGGCTCTTGAGGTCGTCGTCGATCTCGAAGCTGGTCCAGATCTTGCCGTTGCTGGTATCCACCACGAACAGCTCGCCTGGGCCGACCCGGCCCTTCTCCAGCACCTCGTCCGGGGTGTAGTCCCAGGTGCCCACTTCGGAGGCCAGCGTGATGAACTTGTCCTTGGTGATGACGTAGCGGGCCGGGCGCAGGCCGTTTCTGTCGAGCGCGCAGGTGGCGTAGCGACCGTCGGTCATGACGATGCCGGCCGGGCCATCCCAGGGTTCCATGTGCATGGAGTTGAAGTCGTAGAAGGCGCGCAGGTCGTCATCCATGTTCGGGTGCTTCTGCCACGCAGGCGGGATCAACAGGCGCATGGCACGGAACAGGTCCATGCCGCCGGCCAGGAAGAGATCCAGCATGTTGTCGAGGCTGGAGGAGTCCGACCCCGTGGTGTTGACGAAGGGGGCTGCTTCCTGCAGATCCGGAATGAGCGGGGTGGCGAACTTGTAGCTGCGCGCTTTGGCCCATTGGCGGTTGCCGGCGATGGTGTTGATCTCGCCGTTGTGGGCCAGATAGCGGAACGGCTGCGCCAGCGGCCAGCGCGGGCTGGTGTTGGTGGAGAAGCGCTGGTGGAACACGCAGATGGCCGCCTGCATGCGGATGTCGGCGAGATCCAGATAGAAGCGCGGCAGGTCCACCGGCATGCACAGCCCTTTATAGACGGTGACCAGATTGGAGAGGCTGACCACATAGAAGTAGTCATCGCTGATGCGCTTCTCGATGCGGCGGCGCACGATGTAGAGGCGGCGCTCGAGATCCTTGTCGACCCAGCCGGGAGGGGCGTTGACAAAGACCTGTTCGATGCTGGGCAGGGAAGCCTTGGCGATGGAGCCGAGTACATTGGTATCGATGGGCACCTTGCGCCAGCCGACCAGACTCAGGGTCTCCTTTTCCAGCTCCTCGTCGATGATGTCGCGCGTGGCCTGGGCCAGGATGGGATCGGGGTTGAGGAACAGCATGCCGACCGCGTAGTTGCGGCCCAGGTGCCATCCCTTCTCTTCGGCGACCGCTCTAAAGAAGCTGTCGGGTTTTTGCAGCAACAGACCGCAGCCGTCGCCGGTCTTGCCATCGGCGGAGATACCGCCGCGGTGCTGCATGCGAGCCAATGCTGACATCGCGAGACGGACAAGCTTGTGGCTGGCTTCACCTTCCATGTGGGCCAACAGGCCGAAGCCACAGTTATCCCTCTCCAGCTTTGGATCATATAGTGACATTGCATTTCTCCCTTGCTCGGCCTTGCATCGCGCTGTCATCAACAGACTGCATAAATTGCGATTGGCTCTTGTGGTTCCGTCCGCCTGAGGTGGCGAATCTCCAAACTAATGGGATTTTTCGGCAAGGTCAATTGGACATCCCGGCTGTTTTCATTATTACAATGTCATAACAAAATCTCGATGCGCGAGGATAAATGGGGTAGTAATTGGCTATTGCTCTGGTGTTTTTTATTTTTGCGAGATTAAATCCTGATGTGTCGGGTTTTGTTGGTTGACTCGGTGGGTGTGGGTGTTTGTAGTAAATTTACCAATTCACTGCCGGAGTGGCTGGTTGAGATCACATTACTGATGTGAATGACTTGCATTTGCCAAATCCCCGTCTAAAGAAAAATTTTCATTATTCAACAGAATGTTAGCTAACAATTATGCAGCCATGCTGAAGGCTGGTCAGAAGGGGGATGGGTCTCGAAAGCGTCGAGAATGTCCGGTTAACTGATATTTATCCTGTTATTGGTGAATATTTATATGTTTTCTGACTCTCGTATCCCTTGATCCAGCGCAGCGCCCCGTACGGGCAAGCTCGTACAATGACGCTCCTTTACTGGAGGTGTCATGCAGTTACACGAACTCGTCAATACATTCGGCCAGGATCTCAAGCAGCGCCATGGCCAGAAGATCCACAAGCTCTCCATTCACGGCGCCTTCACCTGCCCCAATCGTGATGGCACTCTGGGGCGTGGTGGCTGCACCTTCTGCAATGTCTCCTCCTTTGCCGACGAATCGGCCCAGCAGCTCTCCGTGGTGCAGCAACTGCTGGCTCGTCGGGACGAAGTGACCCGCGCCAAGCGCTATCTCGCCTATTTTCAGGCCTATACCAGCACCTATGCCGAAGTGGAGTACCTGCAGCGCATGTATGAAGAGGCGTTGTCGGTGAGCGACATGGTGGGCTTGTGTGTGGGGACGCGCCCAGATTGCGTGCCGGATGCGGTGCTGGACCTGCTGGCTGGTTATCAGGCCCGGGGTTACGAGGTGTGGCTGGAACTGGGGCTGCAGAGTGCCAACGACAAGACGCTGCAGCGCATCAACCGGGGCCACGGCTACGCCGCCTATGTGGATGCGGTGACCCGGGCCCATCAGCGGGGCATCAAGGTGTGTGCGCACCTTATCGTCGGCTTGCCAGGTGAAGTGCCCATGGACAGCCTGGATACCCTGCACCGTATCGTGGATACCGGCGTGGAGGGGATCAAGCTTCACCCGCTGCATGTGGTGGAGGGCAGCACCCTCGGCAAGGCCTGGCAGGCGGGGAGGCTCGATGTCTTGAGTCTGGAGCAGTATGTCGAGGCGGCAGTCGCCATGATCCAGCACACCCCCCCCGAAGTGGTCTATCACCGCATCTCGGCTTCAGCGCGCCGGCCAACCCTGCTGGCTCCTGCCTGGTGCGAGAACCGCTGGACAGCGATGGCCGATATTGCTAGTGCGCTGGCCCGCACCGGTCCTCAGGGGCAGGCGTTGGGGCGCCCGTTTTCCCTTGTGAGCAATATTGATTAGGTCGTCAGATTTCATTAAAAAAACAGTGGGTTATTAGATGAAATTCAGTCTTTGCGGTATAGTTTCGGTAAAATTGTCTTGATATAGTACTTGGCTTGAAAAAGATATCATTATCAATAAGCTTGTATTATTTCCAATTTGGACGGGATATATCGGGCATGGCGCCACCCTGTGTCGCGATCAACAGCCTGACCTGCCGTCCCCGCTTTGGGCATAATGCCGTTCAGGTCTGTCGATGACATCCAGTGTCATGTACCTGTGCTTTTAGTGTGTATCAGGCTGTAGCTCCTTTTTTGGGGAGCGCTGTTCTTTATGTCACGGGCATGTCTACGCCAACGATGCCCGTGAGGCTTGAATATCGGTATGGCGAGACAGCCGGCCCAATCATGCAGTGACAGGATGCTATGCAAGCAGAAACTAACCGTATTGACGAGTTGTTGGAGTGCCTGGTCTTTCTGACCCGCTTTTATGGGGTACCCAACAGCAAGGACGCTCTCACCACCGGCCTGCCACTGGTGTCCGGTCTGCTGACACCCAATCTGTTCGGCCGTGCCGCCGAGCGGGGTGGCTTGTCCGCCCGGGAAGTCATCCAGTCTCTCGACGAGATCTCCCCCCTGTTGCTGCCCTGCGTGCTGCAGATGCGCAACGGCGGCGCCTGCATCCTGCTGGAGTGGAACGAAGACAGAACCCAGGGCAAGGTGATCTTTCCTCAGGCGGGGGATGCGGCCCAGTGGCTGAGTGCATCTCAACTGGGTGATGAGTATCTGGGGCGGCTGTTTTTTGTCAAAAAGCAGTTCAAGTTCGATGAGCGTTCACCCAAGGTGCTGGAGACCCGCGATGGTCACTGGTTCTGGAGCACCCTGCTCGAATCCCGCGGCATCTATCGGGATGTGCTGGTCGCCTCCATCCTCATCAACCTGTTTGCCGTCGCAAGCCCTCTGTTCACCATGAACGTCTACGACAAGATAGTGCCCAACCTGGCGTTTGATTCGCTCTGGGTGCTGGCGGTCGGCGCCATGGTGGTATTCACTTTTGACTTCGTGATGCGCCAGCTACGCAGCTACTTTATCGATATCGCCGGCAAAAAGTCCGATGTGCTGCTGTCTGCCAAGATCTTTGCCAAGGTGATGGGCATGCGGATGGAATCGCGTCCTGCGTCGACCGGCGCCTTTGCCAAGCATCTGCAGGAGTTTGAATCGGTGCGGGAGTTTTTCACTTCCGCGACGGTATCTACCCTCATCGATCTGCCCTTTGCCATCTTCTTCCTGTTCATCATCTGGATCTTTGCCGGCGTCATGGTGGTGGTGCCCATCGTGGCCATGGTGATCCTCATCATTTACAGCTTCTATATCCAGGCGCCGCTCAAGCAGTCCATTGAAGAGGGCTCACGGCTGGCTTCCCAGAAGAACGCCAACCTGATCGAGAGCATCTCGGGCCTCGAAACCGTGAAAATCTTTGGTGCCGAGAGCATGTTTCAGCACCGCTGGGAGCAGGCTGTGTCCCACATTTCGACCTGGGGCGTACAGACCCGTCGCATTACCAACTCCATGTCATCGCTGGCCAGCTACATCCAGCAGGTGGTGACGGTGGCACTGGTGATTGTCGGGGTTTACCAGATCTCGGAAGGACTGGTCACCATGGGGGGCATGATTGCCGCCGTCATGCTGTCGAGCCGCGCCATCGCGCCCATGGTACAGCTGTCGGTTCTCTCGACCCGCTACAACCAGGCAAAGTCTGCATTGGAGATCCTGGAGAAGATCATGATCACGCCGGGCGAGCAGGAGGAGGGCAAGCAGTACATCCACCATCCCGTGATCTCCGGTCGGATCGAGTTTGACAAGGTATCGTTCAAGTATCCCGGGATGGAAACCAGCACCCTGCACAATATCAACCTGCGCATCGAGCCGGGTGAGAAGGTGGCCATCATTGGCCGGATCGGGGCGGGCAAGACGACGCTCGAGAAGATTTTGATGGGCCTCTATCGGCCTACCGACGGCTCGGTACGGCTCGATGGTTTTGAACTCGATCAGCTGCCGGCCTCGGTGATCCGACGCAACATCGGCTGTGTGCCGCAGGATGTGACCCTGTTTTTTGGCTCGGTGCGCGACAACATCATGCTGGGCAATCCGCTGGTGGATGATGTGCGAGTCATGCGGGCTGCCAAGCGGGCCGGGGTGACCAACTTCACCAACCGGGATCCCAATGGGCTGGATAGACAGATAGGGGAAGGGGGGCGTCAGCTCTCCGGTGGCCAGCGTCAGGCCATCTTGCTGGCCCGGGCCTTGCTCAATGATCCCCCCATACTGGTGATGGACGAACCGACCTCCAACATGGATAACCAGTCGGAGATGCAGGTCAAGCATGAGCTGGCCAGGCTTGGGCCGGAAACGACCCTGATCGTCATCACCCACAAAACCACCATGCTCGACGTAGCCTCACGGGTCATCGTGATCGAGCAGGGCCAGGTGGTGGCCGATGGCCCGAAGGAAATGGTGTTGCAACAGCTGAAAGAGGGCAAGGTACGCGTACAGGAGGCCTCCAATGGCTAAGTTTGGCCTGTTCAAGAAGGCGCCTTCCGATACTGTGTTGCCGGCCCCGGAACACCTTGAGTTTGTGGATGACGGGGCGGCCGCCGTCCTGCTGAGTACCCCGACGCGGGCACGTGCCCTGCTGTGGGCCTGCTTCCTGTTTTTCATGAGTGCCATCATCTGGGCGGCCTGGGCCGAGCTTGATGAGGTGACCGTCGGCCAGGGCAAGGTGATCCCGTCACGTCAGCTGCAGGTGATCCAGAACCTGGAGGGGGGGATCGTCAAGGAGATCTTCGTGAAGGAAGGGGACATCGTCGAGAAAGGGCAGCCACTGCTGCGCATCGATGATACCCGTTTCCGTTCCGACTTTCGGGAGCGCGAGCAGGAGCTGGTGACCCTCAAGGGGGACATCGCCAGATTGCGGGCGGAGATCCAGAGCGTGGTGGTCAAGACCGGCCCCAATCTGGGTTGGCGTGAACAGGTGGTGGTCGAAAAGCAGCCCATCGTTTTTCCGGACGGTTATGAGAACGTGTTTGCCGAATATGCGACACGGGAAAAATCGGTACAGAATGAGCGCCTCAACAACCTGAGCAACCAGCTCTATATTCTGGGTCAGCAGATCGAGCAGAAAGAGCAGGAGACCATAGAGCTCAATGCCAAGATAAGGACGGTGGCACGCAGTGTGGATCTGGCGCGCCAGGAGCTCAATATCAGCCGTCCCCTGGCCAAAGAGGGGATCGTGCCCCAGGTTGAGTTGATCAAGCTGGAACGCCAGGTCAACGAGATGCAGGGGGAGCTTGAGAGCAACCGGCTGCTGATCCCCAAGCTTGACTCCGTGTTGCGGGAAACCATTTCCAAGCGCAACGATATTGCGTTGAAGTTTCGGGCCGATTCGCAAACCGAACTCAACGAGCGGCAGGGCAAACTGAGCCAGTTGTCCGAGGGGCAGGTGGGATTGCGTGACCGGGTGGATCGCACCAGCGTCATCGCTCCGCTCAAAGGCACTATCAAGAAACTCAAGATCAATACCCTGGGTGGCGTCGTCCAGCCCGGCATGGATCTGATGGAGATAGTACCGCTGGAAGACACCCTGCTGGTCGAAGCCAAGGTGTCGCCGAAAGATATCGCATTCCTGCGACCGGGGCTGGAAGCCGTGGTCAAGATCACTGCCTATGACTTCACCATTTATGGTGGATTGCATGGCAAGGTTGAGCAGATAAGTGCCGACTCAATTCAGGATGAAGATGGCAATTCCTTCTACCTGGTTCGGGTACGCACCGAGAAGAGTTACTTGGGCGATGAGCTTAACGCACTTCCCATCATCCCCGGTATGTTAGCCAGTACAGATATTATTACTGGTAAAAAAAGTGTCCTAGACTATTTGCTTAAGCCGATATTACGGGCAAAGCAGTCGGCACTGAGAGAACGATAAGCCAACAATCTAAAAACAACATGACTGGAGATACCATGAAGAAGACGATTGTTGCCATGTTAGTAAGTGGCGCCGTGCTGTTCCCGGGCCTAAGCCAGGCACAAACACTGGAGGAGTCAGTGGCACAGTCATTGGCTACCCATCCCAAAATCAAGGAAGCTTTTGATCTCTATCAGGCGCGACTGTATCAGCATGACGGGGCCAAAGGTGGTTACTACCCCACCATCGATCTGCGTGGCGGTGTCGGCTACGAGAAGACTGACAGCCCGACCACCCGTGCGGCCGGCGCAAACTCGACCACCATCGATGACTCCATGACCCGTAAAGAGGCCGGCATCAGTCTGCGCCAGATGTTGTTCGACGGCTTCAACGTCAGCAGCAACGTGGCTCGTACCGATGCCGAAGCCAATGCCCAGCGCCTGGCCATGATCTCCGAGGCGGAGAACACGGCACTGCGGGTGGCCGAGGTCTACCTCAACATGTTGCGCCAGCAGGAGATCCTGGAGCTGTCCAAGCAGAACCTGGAAACCCACGAGCAGATCCGCAGCGACATCAGCAAACGTACCGATTCGGGGCTGGGTTCGACCGCTGACCAGACCCAGATCGATGGCCGGGTAGCCAGAGCCTACGCCAACCAGGCTGCCGCCGAGAACAACTATCGCGATGCCGAAAGTGAGTTCATCCGGGTGGTCAACGAGATGCCAAAAGATTTGGTACAGCCGGTTCCGGATGCTCAGCTCATTCCTAGCAGCCTGGATGCTGCACTGAAGACGGCAACCGAAGTTCACCCGACGCTGCTCTCCTCCCTGCAGGATATCGAAGCCGCCAAGTACCAGCATGAGGGTTCCAAATCCGGTTTTTATCCCAACGTCACCTTTGAAGTGGATCAAAACTGGAATGAGGATATCGATGCCGTCAAGGGGCGTAACGATGACCTGACCGCCATGGTACGGATGCGCTACAACTTGTTCCGCGGTGGTTCCGATCTGGCCCAGAGCAAGGCCACTTCCGCACTCTATTCCCAGGCCAAGGATATTCACATGAATGCCTTCCGTCAGGTAGAGGAAGGAACCCGCCTGGCCTGGAACGCAAAAGAGTCTTTGGCTAAACAGAAGACCTTCCTGAAAGAACACGTGGATGCAAGCTATGACACTGTGCAGGCGTACAAGAAGCAGTTTGGTCTCGGCCAACGTACCTTGTTGGACGTATTGAACACCGAAAACGAACTGTTTGAAGCACGCCGCAGCTACATTACAGCCGAGTATGACTCCCTGCTGGCGGATTATCGGATCCTCAATGCCACTGGCAGCCTGCTCAACGCATTCAATGTGAAGCAGCCGGCCGATTGGCAAGCCAAACAGTAATGGAGTGCGCATCAGGTTTGATGCGAGTGAAAGGGATGGTTGCAGCCGGGCTGCCGCCATCCCTTGTCTCTGACGGCCATCTCTGGCCAATGCAGTGAGTACCATTGGATCTGTCGAAGATGCATGTGACCGGATGGGATAGAGCAAGCAGTATCGGCATGGCGTCAACCTCCGGTTTGACCCAGTTGCTGCGCGCTCGCTGGTTACGCTGGTCACTTTGGCTGCTGCTGATATCTCTGCCGCTACTGCTCTCCGCCAGCCAGCCTCTTACCCCTGAAGATCTCAAACTGGTACAACGGGCTCAGGAGACCTACGGCGTCAGAGCCGGCAAACGGGTCACCACCTGGCGCACGCTGGTAATGCAAAATCGGGCTGCCGGCCTGACCGACCGTCAGAAACTGGAGAAGGTTAACCAGTTTTTCAACCAGATGCGGTTTATCGACGACATCAAGTTGTGGCGAAAAAAAGACTACTGGGCAACCCCGCTGGAGTTTTTGGGAGCGGCTGGTGGCGATTGTGAAGACTTCAGTATTTCAAAATACTTTACCCTGCTGGAGCTGGGTGTTCCGGATGAGAAGATGCGGATGGTCTATGTCAAGGCATTGGATTACAACCAGTTTCATATGGTCGTCGCTTACTATGAAACACCGTCTGCGGTGCCCGTCATTTTGGATAATTTGATAGGGTCGATCCGGCCTGCCAGTCAACGTAGGGATCTGGTGCCGATATACAGCTTTAACGGTAGTCACTTGTGGTTGATGAAGGCGCGTGGTCAAGGGGAACTGGCTGGACAGTCCTCACGCCTGGGATTATGGAATGATTTACGCAATCGCATGACGTCGGGGCGATTGGCTCAGCCTGTGTTGAATTTGGATGATTAACCTATGACGCTCTACAGACAATTATTGGCAACCATGTTGATCCTGTTCGGGTTGTTGTTTGCAGCTACCTATTGGGTGCAATTCAACTCGACTCGTACCTATCTGGCCCAACAGCAGGAAACCACCGTCATCAATACAGCCACGTCTCTGGGGCTGGCACTGACCCCTTATTTGGAAAATGGTGACAAGGTGGGGGCGGAGTCCGTCATTCAGGCGATATTTGACGGGGGATATTATCGTCTGGTCCGTCTGGACTTGCTGGCTTCCAAAGATATCATCGAGCAGGAAAATACCAATAACATTCAAGGTGTTCCCCAATGGTTCATCAATCTTGGGTTGTTTCCCGAGGTATCCAATGAGTCGATCCTGACGTCGGGCTGGCTGCAACTGGGTAAATTGAAGGTCGTTGGTCATCCCGGCCAGGCCTATTACGAGTTGTGGCGCGGAATGAGTGAGCTTGCCAGCTGGTTCCTGATAGGTTTTCTGATCACCACCATCTTGCTCATGCGGGCACTCAACTACCTGCTCAAGCCGCTCAAGCAGATTTGTGAGCAGGCCGTCGAGATAGAGCTGCATCACTTTGGTCATGCCATTCCCGAACCCAAGACCCATGAATTGAAACAGGTGGTTCAGGCCATCAACACCCTCTCCAGCAAGTTGGCCGTGCAATTCAAAGAGCAGGCCGACGAGGCTGAAAAACTGCGGGAGCGGGTCTACGTCGACGCCGTCTCCGGCTTGGGCAACCGGGCTTATTTCGTGGGTCAGGTCAACGCCTGGATTGCAGAGGCTGGTCAAGGGGGGGTCATGCTGGTTGCCGTCGACATGCTGGACGAGCTGTACCGCGAAGAGGGATTTGCTGCGCGTGACAACATGGTCAAATCGATAGCCCAGGCTTTGAAAGAACAATTGAAAGGGTGGGATGGCTCTGCTGTGGCGCGGATCTCGGCAACGGAATATGCCCTGTTGTGCCCGACAGATGACCTTTCCCAATTGAAGGATTTGGCTGAAGTGATCAACAGTCGCATCGCCGATCTGGTGGTAAATCCCATGGGTGAGGGGGGCGCCTTGTCCGTCATTGGTATTGCTGGCCGAGATGGCAATGATGATTTGTCGGCACTGCTGACCAAGGCTGACAATGCGCTGGGCCGGGCCCGCAATGAACGTCGTGGTGCCGTGGTCATGGAAGGGGGCACAGATCAGGGGTTGATGGGACGCCTGGCCTGGCGTGATCTGGTTCAGGATGCGATTGCACGGCATTTGTGGCGTTTCAAGGCGCAGCCAGCCTGCCGGTTTGATAATGGTCTGCGTATGCATGCAGAACTGTTTGCCTCCATCTCTCGCGATGGTACCGATTATTTCGCAGGCCAGTTCCTGCCTGCCATCGAGCAGTTCAAGCTGGGTGGTGAGTTTGACCAGGCAATACTGGATGCGTCAGTTCCATTACTGCAGCAGCAACCTGATCTGGTCCTGGCGGTCAATATTACGGCTGGCTCGCTGTGCTCAGATGAATTCCGTACTTGGCTGACCGGTTATCTGAGCGACAATGCCGGATTGAAAGAGCGCTTGCTGTTCGAGATCCCTGAAGCCGCCATCATGAAGCACAAGGAGCATGTGACCGCTCTGGTTAATGTTCTGCAAGAGCATGACTTTCAGTGGGGGGTGGATCACTATGGACGCCACTTCCAGTCACTGGGGTATCTGGAGGAGCTTGCACCTTCCTATGTCAAGGTTGACCACGGTTATACCAGCCAGGTCATGGAGCCTGGGGCTGATACTTCCTTCCTGGCTGCGGTATGTCGTGCCGCCCACAATGCCGGCGTTACAACCATTGCGACCAGAGTGGAAGATCAACACCAGGTTGAGTTGCTCTCAAAGCTTCATATCGATGGTTACCAGGGCTTTGTACACCCGGCATTTCCGTTGCCGTGAGCATGACCAAGTATTTCAGGGGCCCACAAGGGCCCCTTTTTTATTCGAAAAATTAATAAGCATGCTTATTCTCAGTTTCATTAGACTAGATGGCTTCATTTGGTATCGCGCAACTGATTGATTTGACGATATAAAAAAGAACATTCGATTTCGTACATTTCCCCTCCCCAGTTTTGACACGAATCCCATACATTTTTGCAACGGATGCAAGAAGCACGGACATCTATGGTGTAGACATCGAGATCCGTCACGTTGGAGCAATGGACATGCGTACCCAAATCATCGACAAAACCGTTGTGGTTTCTGCAGTTGAAGGCAATGTGCAAATCGTGCTGGCTGATGGAAGCAGCCGCCCTCTGCAAAAAGGAGAGATCCTGCAACCCGGGGCAAAGCTCAACATTGCAGATGATGCCAAATTGTTATTGGCGCCCTACGATGATTCACCGGCGGCTGCCACACCGGATGCTCCTGCCCATGATGCGCCTGCTACCGGCCAGCCACCGGCTCCGGATGCCGGAAATGCGGCCTCTCCTGATATAGCCGCCTTGCAAAAGTCGATTCTGCAAGGGGTTGACCCGACGCAAAACTTTGAAGCGTCAGCTGCGGGTGGTGCTCCGGCTGCAGGTGGTGGTGGTGGGATCGGTGGGGTTGCTGGAGCCAGCGGTAACGGTGGTTTTGTAACCATCGACAGGATTGGCGATGCCACTATCGCCGCCGCCGGGTTTGACACTACCTACCAAGCTGAGCCGGTGGTGGATACCCAGCAGATAGCGGAGCCCTTGCTGGTCAATGAGCTGACGGATCAGGGAGAGCAACTGACCGTTGCTGAAGACGGATCTCTGAGTGGTAATCTGCTGGATAACACGGTGAATACCGATGGGCCGCAGGCTGCGTCAGTACTGATCTTCACCTGGGGGGACAATGCCAATATAGCTGCCGGTACCAGCGTGACCATCGATGGGGTAGGCACACTCATCGTCAATACGGATGGCAGCTTCACATTCACACCGGCCCCCAACTACGATGGCGCCGTTCCACCAGTGATATATACCGTGACTGATGGCACCGACACGGTGCAATCCACCTTGGAGTTGACGATCACCCCCATCAATGACCTCGCCGATGAGGGAGAGAGTGTGGTGGTGACGGAAGATGTAGCCGTATCGGGCAATCTGCTTGCCAACACCATCGACAATGATGGTCCGCAGGCGGCTTCCGTGTCTGGATTTAGCTGGGGTGGGGTTGCCAATGCCACCTTGGGTACACCTGTCAGCCTGGCAGGGATCGGTACTCTGCTGATCAATGCGGATGGTAGCTATCAGTTCACGCCGGCTCCCAATTATGATGGTCCCGTTCCCGCCGTCAGCTACACCGTCACCGATGGTGTAGATACCGTCCAATCCACTTTGACCATCACTATCACGCCGGTTGATGAACCGGTCGAACTGGCTGGTTTGCAGGTGGAAGGAGGAGAGCTGACGCTCAATGAAGCCTCTTTGGCAGATGGCAGTAATCCCAATGCAGCAGCCTTGACTCAGAGCGGTATTTTTACCTTCAGTGCGGCCGATGGTGTCCAGAGCCTGACCCTGGGTGGTGTTGCACTGATCACCAATGGACAAACCATCACTTCGTTCCCGCAAACCATCGCCAGCCCGTTGGGCAATCAATTGACTGTTACTGGCATCAATTACAACCCTGCAACTGGAACGGGGAGCGTGAGTTACAGCTATACGCTGAACGACAGCGAGACACACACTCAACCAGCTAACGATGCATCACTGGTAGAGAGTTTCAATGTTGTGCTGGTCGATCCGGATGGTGACACGGCCAATGGCAGTCTGGATGTCGTCATTCTGGATGATGTTCCCAGTGTCACCCTGACCTCCAATACTGAAGGGCTGGGCACGGTATCCGTCGACGAGAGCCTGGTCAGCCTGGGCGGGGTGGGCGGTGACGGGGTGGCCAGTGCCAGCCTGAGCGCGGCCGACGTGCAGGCCCAGTTCAACCCGGCCTTCGGGGCCGACGGGGCGGGCAGCATCGGCTACAGCCTGGCGCTGAGCGGC
>NZ_JBGLRF010000003.1:0-851746 GCF_041403085.1 Aeromonas sp. S8(2024)
GTTGAACGGCCGGTTGAGCGCTTCATCCAGTGCAAACTCGGCCACCACAAAGGTACTCTCGGGCAGGGCCCCCACCTTGACGGTAAATTGTAATCCTGTGCTGTCTGCCATCGTTACTCGCCCCTGAGATATCGTGCAGCCCCATCAGGCGGGGCACTTCAAGCCGTGTGAGAGATCCGCCTTCGCCCCGGTTTTTCTGACACCATGGCTACCGCACGCCCTTGACGGCGTGCGGCAAGACGTAAACTCGGATTTTTTCTTGTGCCCCCTCACCTCAGGCAAACGGGCAAAAGAAAAAACGCGTGTACTGAAACGGTGCGGGAAATGCCAGAAACGGCAAAAGGGCACCGCAAGCAGTGCCCTTTGACTGAGAATTACGCTTCGATCGGCGCGCGCCAGTCGTCCGCACCGGAGGTACCGGCAACGGTGTGCTCCCAATCGATCTTGCGATAGGCCATGGAGACCTGGATCAGCTGGGTGAAGTCAGACTTCGCCGGATCCTGGCAGTGCGGCATCTGGCAGTCGATATCGACAATGGTGGCGTCGGTCAGCACGGTAGAGAAGAAGTGCTCCTGCTTGCCCTCGACGGAGGTGCGGTACCACTTCAGGGTCACTTTCGGCAGCATCTCGCCGGAAGCCAGCGCGTTGTACATCAGCGGCACGGCCTTGTTCAGCGCAACGGTGAACTTGAACGGCTTGTGGACACGCTGGCCAGCAGGCTGACCGGATTGCGGATCGGTCGGTACGGTCACGACGTGCTGGAACTCTTGCACCAGCATCTCGTCTTCGTGGCCCTGCACGAAGATGTTGCCGACGGAATCGGAGGTGAAAGCACCGGCGGTGATGTTGCCCTGAGTTTTACCTTCGATGCTGATATAACATGGAGTTGGCATGGAATTGCTCCTGATTGGTTGAACGGTAATGACACTCGACCAAATCCGTTAGCAGTGACCATGCCAATTAATTTTATTGTTTTAAAACAATAGGTTGAATCAATCACCAATCAAGCCATCATCGCAATAACGCAACAAGTTGCTCATTCGAGATATTCATCCAGATAAAATTGCATGTGCAGAATAAGAAACTGAAAATTCCGCAATGCATTGCGCAAGTCAGAACTTATTTCAACCTAATAACCCGCGCGGGCGTGATAGCGACTGAGCCGTGCGTTGACAATGGCCAACACCGGGGGCCCGGCTGCCCGTCGATACAACCAGGTTATGGACGATGGAGAAACTGCGGAGATAGCAGGAAGCGATAACCGGTCCTGTAAAGCAAGAAACCGACCATCGGCTCGGCTTTTCAATCTGTACGCTGGGTCAAGATCGACTCGCACCATCCCTGGCTCTCGCCCTGCGGGCGGCCTTTGGCCGTCCAGGTGGGCTTTCCTGCCCACCTGTCAAACCAGGGCCGAACCGAGCCGCACGTTATCGGATAAAGCAAAAGGCCCCGTCTTGCGACGGGGCCTTTTGCTTTATTTGGCGGTGAGGGAGGGATTCGAACCCTCGATACGTTGCCGTATACACACTTTCCAGGCGTGCTCCTTCAGCCACTCGGACACCTCACCAAATTTTTACTTCTTGAAGTGGCTTTCGGAGCACACTGCGCGTGCATCTTGCCGACTTCGTCGGTGGGCAGCCTCTCGGTCACCTCACCAAATTATGGTCTGTTGTTTAACGTGTTCAGCCAGCACGTCGTTCGTTGCGCTGTTGCGCTGGAACGGGGCGTAATTTAGGGGAAAGCCCCGCCGGCGTCAACGGCTTTTTGCATCAGGCGAAACGTTCGCACATTTAACGCACAAATCAGTGCACAGACTCCGGTGCGACCTGGATTTCCGGCAGATTCAGGAAGCCCAACCGCTCGCATTCGGAGACCACTTCATGGGTCGCGGCTATGGTGCTCTCGACAAACAGCAGGAACTGCTCGACGGAGAGCCCCGCCTTGGTAAAGACGGTATGGCCCACCACCAGCCGCGGCAGGTTGTCATCGATGATGTCGAGGAACACCTTGAGCGACGGGTACTGCATGTTGAGGCGACCCAGCTCGGCCACCAGCGGCAGCAAGGCGGAGGGACGCACCTCCAGCTCGGATGAAAACAGCACCCCTTCCTCTTCAACGAAGATCCGGCTCTCCTGGATGCCCTCGACGGACTGCAGGGAGACGATGTGGATACCATGGCACTGATCACAGACATAGTGCTCGATACGAGCCTGCTGCAACCAACGCATTATCATTTCGGAGCTGGGGATATTCATCATTTCCACGACACAATTGGGATCAAGGGGCGCAGTCTAAACCAATTTTCAGGCAACCAAAAGCGCACTGGCCGGATAAGCACGGCCCTCGCTTCTTTTTGGCAAGCAGCCTGCATATACTCAGCCCATTCCAGCGCCACACTCGCCCCACAGGGGGCTAAATGACCATCCAAGAAAAGTACCGTCTGCATCTGAAATCCCTCTCGGATGAACTATTGATCCTGCAAAAGCCCATCCGCATTCTGGATGCCATCAAATGGCCCCGTCACCTGCAGGCCGACTTTCTGGCCAGCGGAGGGCGCACGCTGCCAGCCGTCGACAAGGCCTTCTATGATGGCCTTCCCCTCGGCTTCGATCCCCGCAACAAGTACCTGGAGCTCAAGGAGCTGCGGGACAGGATCCGGCGCCGGCTCGGTCCCCAGGATGAGCTTGGCCGCATCCTGCAGGAGACGGTGGATCAATACATGGTGGTCATCGAGATGCTGCGCCAGCGCGGGCAACCGGACTTTCTGCGCTACAGCCGGCTGCTCTACGGCTCGGCCGGCGATCACCTGCGCGGCGATCGCAAGACCCTCAAGGAGCTGGGGGCCAGACTGTGCGACATCTTCTCCCTGCCCGGCGCTCGCCACCTGGTGCGCCCCTACCCCAAGGAGTTCGAGGGGGAAGCGGCGGTGGCCAGGTTGCAGGGCAAGCTGTCGAACTACTTCAGTGACGGCACAGTGCAGGTCAAGCTGAGCGATGGCATCGTCTCGGATGCCGCGGCCGGCGGCGATTACATCAAGCTCAACTCCCACGCCCGCTTCTCCGAGCTCGACCTGCAGGTGCTGGAGGTCCATGAGGGCTGGGTGCATGTGGGCACTACCCTCAACGGTCGCCAGCAACCCTATGCCACCTGGCTCAGTGCCGGCTCGCCGCGCATCACCGCCTGCCAGGAGGGGCTGGCGGTACTGATAGAGACCCTCACCTTCAGCTCCTTTCCGGACAGGGCCAAGCGCATCTCGGATCGGGTGATGGCCATCGATATGGCGGAGCGCGGCGCCGACTTCATCGAGGTGTTCCGGCATTTCGTCGATCAGGGTGCCAGCGAACACGACGCCTACAAGATCACCCAGCGGGTGTTTCGCGGCGGCATGGTCGAGGGAGGCTCCTGCTTCACCAAGGATCTCTCCTATGTGAAGGGTTATGTGGAGACGGTCAACTTCATCCGCAGCACCGTGCTGGAGGGAGTCCCCGAGATCCTGCCCATGCTGTTTGTCGGCAAGGTGACCCTGGACGACATCCCCGTGCTCTATCAGCACTATCTGGAGGGGCTCATCAGTGCGCCCCGTTATCTGCCCCCCATGTTTCGCGATCTCACCGGCCTCTACGTCTGGTTCGGCTTCGCCTCCGGCATGTCGCTGGTGGATATCGGCCGGGTGCAGCAGCACTTTCGCCAGCTGTTCCACCGCCTGCCGGTGGCCGATCCCATCATAGCCCCCGTCGATATCGAGATCGACTGAACCGCCAGAAACAAGCAAGGCGCCTGATTGGCGCCTTGCTTGTTCATGTTATCCCCATCAGCCGCGGGTTATTTGAAAGCCCGCCCTTCCAGGTAGTGCTTGCGGCACAGGGAGACATAGCGATCGTTGCCGCCGATCTCCACCTGCTCGCCATCTCGCATCACCTGGCCTGCTTCGTTGACCCGGGAGTTCATGTGCGCCTTGTTGCCGCACCAGCAGATACTTTTGAGCTCCTCGAACTTGTCGGCCAGGCAGAGCAGGTGGTAGGAACCAGGAAACAGCTCGCCGCGAAAATCGGTCTTGAGGCCGTAGGCGATCACCGGAATGTCCTGCTCGTCGACGATACGGGCCAGCTGATAGACCTGCTCCCTGGTCAGGAACTGGGCCTCATCGACGATGAACACATCGATACGCTTCTCGGCATGACGGGCTTTCACCATCTCGAACAGATCACAGCGCTCTCTGAACACTTCTACTCTCAGCTCCAACCCCACCCGGGCGCTGATCACCCCGACCCCGAAGCGGTCGTCGATGGCGGGTGTCATGGCCAAGGGATGCATGCCCCGCTCCAGATAGTTGAAGTGCGCCTGAATGAGCTGGGTCGATTTGCCTGAATTCATGGTGGCAAACTTGTAGTGCAGTGAAGCCATGATACTGTTCCGAAACTGAATTTATGGGGCGCATGCTAACCAAAGCCCCCAACAAAACCAAGGGGCCTTGCGGCCCCTTGTACGTTTTAAGCAACTGCCAGGTCCGCCTGGGACCTTGCCTTGCGCAAATGGTAGCTGGAGAAGATGACGAACCAGAGGGCACTGACGCTGAAGCCTGCCAGCACCGAGTGCATCAGCCCCATCACCAGATACCCGAGGGCAGCGCCAAAGGCGATGGCCAGGGCATAGGGCAGCTGGGTCATCACGTGATCGATGTGATGGCAACCGGCGCCGGTAGCCGACAGAATACTGGTGCTGGAGATGGGCGAGCTGTGATCCCCGAACACCGACCCCGCCAGCACGGCGGCCAGCATCGGCAACATCAGGGCCGCATCGCTGGCAGCCGCCATGTCACCCGCCAGCGGCAGCATGATGCCGAAGGTGCCCCAGCTGGTGCCGGTGGCAAACGCCATGGCGCAGGAGAGCACGAACACCACGGCCGGCAACACTTCCACCGGCAGATTGCCGTTGGCAAGGGAAGCCAGGTACTTGCCGGTCTCCACATCGCGCACCACGGCGCCAATGGTCCAGGCAAACAGCAGGATGTTGATGGCCGGCAGCATGGCCATCACCCCTTGCGGCGCGGCCTTGAGCCAGTTCTTGGCACCGAGCTTCAGACGCATGGCCAGACCGATGGAGACCACCAGACTGCACAGGGCACCGTAGACCAGGGAGGAACCCACGTTGGTATTCTCAAACGAACCGAGCACGCTGAACGGCTCGCCATTGGCGGCCAGCACGGCGGCACCGGAGTCGATCATGAAGTAGACGGTGGCCGCGGTCAGGGTCAGGATCGGCAGCACCATGTCGATCATGCCACCGTTGCTCTCCTCCGGGCTTTCCATGTCCAGACCGATGGGGCGGCCTTTGGACTCATCCCACAGCTTGCCTTCCAGCGCCCACTGCTCGTGCTGGCGCATCGGACCGATGTCGAGCTGAAACGCGATCACCACCAGCACCATGATGAGGGTAAACACCGCATAGAGGTTCATCGGGATCATCTCGACGAAGGCGGAGATGGGGCTCTGCCCGGTGATGCCGTGAGCCGTCATGATGCCGCCCACCAGAGCGATGATGTAAGCCCCCCAGGAGGAGATGGGCATCAGCACGCAGACCGGCGCCGCGGTGGAGTCCAGCAAGTAGGCCAGCTTGGCGCGGGAGATCTGGAAGCGGTCGGTAACCGGACGGCAGATAGCCCCCACCGACAGACTGTGGAAGAAGTCGTCGATGAAGAAGGCAAACACCATCATGCCGGTGAGCGCCTTGGCCCCCTTGCGGGTCCTGGCACGCTTGGCAGCCCACTCGGCAAACGCCCGGGTCGCACCGGAGACGCTCATCAGGCTGATGAGGCCGCCCAGCAGCAGCATGAACAGCAGCATATTGATGTTGTCACGGTTAAGCGCCCCGTCGACCCAGAAGATCTTGAGCACTGTGTTCAACATGTAATGCAGGGAGTCGAGGAGGGAAAACTGGTTCAGCAGCAGGCTGCCGGTAACGATACCGACGCCAAGCGACAGCAGCACACGGCGGGTGAGGATCGCCAGTGCGACGGCCAGCAGAGGGGGAATGATTGACCAACCGGAGTCGGCGTAGTGAACGATGTCCATGATCTCTTTGCACCTAAAGACAGCAGGTGGAGATCTACCGAGAGGATAAAGAAACAAAACCCATGGGGAGGTAATACTCCTCAGCCCCTTCAGGTAGCGCTCCATAGTGGATGACTATGGCAGTCCTGCACCTATTAGATGCAGAACCAGCAGCCCGGTATGATGGCCTGGCCACTTCGGCGCTGACTCCTTTCCTTGTGCATCATCGGCATCACCCTCCGCACAAGTAGTCATAGGCAGCGCGCCTCTACTTAAAGGTATTCGAGGCACATTTTATCGTGCCGACACGTTATAGCAAGTTTTTTGATTAAATCCCCAAGCAAGCCAGATCAAAAGGGCAAAGAGGTAGTCAAATGGTGCAAACATTATGATTTTGTCGCTATTTTCATCTACTTGGAACTCAGTCGAGTATGCCACTGGCCAATATTGCTGAATCGGGCCTGAATTCAATTGCATTACTTAATTCCAGGCATGAATTTATTAATTCGACTCGCTTGACTTAATCCCGAACGGCCGTATAAATTAGCCAAAATAACTATTTTTATTTAATTCACTCTTTTGCTCGCGTGGTGAACACTATGAACGAATTTTTGAAAGTACTGCTGAATATCCGTAGCCTGCGCGCCGCTTGCCGTGAGCTGACGCTGGAACAATTGGAAGAAGGCCTGGAAAAGCTCTCCGCGATTGTCGGCGAACGCCAGCAGGATGAAGCCGCCGAGCGTCAGGCTCGTGAAGAACATCAGCGCAAAATTAATGAATATGCCGAAATGCTGAAAGCCGCCGGTATTGATCCGGCTGAACTGGTTGGCACAGTCGCAGCCGAACCGGCCAAGGCGACCAAGAGCAAACGTGCCCCTCGTCCGGCCAAATATCGCTATATGGACAACGGCGTGGAAAAAACCTGGACCGGTCAGGGTCGCATGCCGTCCGTGATTGCCAAGGCGGTCGCCGAAGGTAAATCCGTCGAAGACTTTGCCATCTGATAAAACAGCATTGGCCCAATAAAAAACCTCGCCTTGCGAGGTTTTTTATTGCCTGCGGCCTGCCGTCAGCCCCGCTCTGCCGCCTTGACCCAGAGCACTTCGGGCGTCGCGGTACAGGCCAGCAGGTAGCGGGCTATGGTGAAGAACCAGTCACTCAGCCGGTTCATGTAGGGCAGAATGGCCGGGTTGAGCTGTTCGCTACGGCCCAAAGTCAGCAGCAGACGCTCGCAGCGCCGGGTCAGGGTGCGCACCACATGGGCTTGCGCCGCCGCTCGGGAGCCGCTGGGCAGAATGAAATTGCGCAGCAGCGGCAAATTGGCGCTGTAAGCATCGATCTGTTGTTCCAGTCGCAGGGTCCACTCGTTATTCACCTGCCAGATGGCGGCCTCCTGAGCGTCACTGGAAAATGCCAGTTCCCCGCCAAGATCGAACAATTCCTGTTGCAGCAATAACAGGTCTGCCAATAATCCGGTTTCCGCTGCGGGCACCTCGGCAATAAGAAGACCTATATGAGAATTTAATTCATCGATATAGCCATAGGTCTCCACCCGCATATCGTCTTTGGCCAGTTGCACACCATCGGCCAGCCGAGTCATGCCCTTGTCGCCCTGCCTCGTATATATTCTCATACCGACATCCTGTTAATAATGGGAACAATCATGGATTCCAGCCCGTTGAGCTTGATTTCATAGGCAAGCGCCAGCGTTTGACCAAGCGAGCCGGCCGGGAAACCGGTACGGGCCAGCCACACCAGATAAGGCTCCGGAATATCGATGATGCGCCGCCCCCGATATTTGCCGTACGGCATCTTGTTGGCCAGAGACAGCAAGACCCGCTCGTCGGACAACCACTCCATTTCAATCAATATCCAGATATTTGTGGGTCTGGATGGAGAGTCGCCAATTGCGGGCAATGCAGGTTGCCATGGCCAGCTGGGTCGCCCTGGGTTTCTGGCTGATGGGTTGCAGTGCAATCACCACGTCGTCGCGCAGACGAGCGGTGGCCAGCAGCGCATCCAGCTCCTCCACGTGGCGCTCGGTGGCTACCGGATGCTTGATCTCGTTGGCGCGCTCAAGGGCCGAGACCAGCACCGGCAGGCCCCCCTTCATATTGATCTTGGGGGATACGGTGACCCAGGTCTGCTCATGGGTTTTGATCTCGCTGGTACCACTGGTTTCAATCTGCACCTGATAGCCTGCCGCAATGAGGGCGGTAGAGAGATCCTGCAGGTCATAGAGGCAGGGTTCGCCCCCGGTGATCACCACGTGACGCGCCTGATAGCCAAGTTGCTGGAAGCTGGCCAGAATCTGCTCCGTGCTCATCTTGCTCCAGCCATCGGATTCGTTGGAGCAATCGAGCACCGCCTGCACGCCCACTTCACGAGCAGGATCGACCACCCAGGTATGACGGGTATCGCACCAGGGGCATCCCACCGGGCAACCCTGCAGGCGAACGAAAATGGCGGGCAGGCCGGTGAAGACCCCCTCCCCCTGGATGGTCTGGAATATCTCGTTGATTGGGTAATGCATCTTGGTCACGGCTGGTTGCAAAAGTCGCGGATTATACCCCAAGCATGGCCGAGACGCAGGCTCAGCATCCGCTTTTCTCACCTAGCCCGGTTTTTTGGTGCAGACGCGCCAGCACGCCCGCCTTGTCGGCCAGGTACTGCTGCAGGCCGCGGCTGCGCAGATCGCAGGCAGGACAAGCTCCGCAACCATCGCCGGCAATGCCGTTGTAGCAGGTGAGCGTCTGCTGGCGCACGGTATCGAGGTGGCCGTAGTGATCCGCCAGCGCCCAGGTCTCGGCCTTGTCGAGCCACATCAGCGGGGTCTCGAAGCGGATGGCACGATCCAGCCCCAGGGAGACGGCCTGATTGAGCGCCTTGACGAACTCGTCGCGGCAATCGGGATAACCAGAGAAATCGGTCTCGCACACCCCGGTGATCACCGCCTCGGCGCCCACCTGATAGGCGTAGATGGCGGCCAGGGTGAGGAACAGGATGTTACGGCCCGGCACGAAGGTATTGGGCAGGCCGTTGTCCTGCAGCTCGAAGCTCACCGGGATCTCGTCCCGGGTCAGGGCCGAGATGGCAAGCTCCCCCAGCATGGTCACGTCCATCACCTTGTGGGCGGCGATGCCGAGCCGGCTGGCCAGACGGCGCGCCGTCTCGATCTCTTCACTATGGCGCTGGCCATAATCGAAGGTGATGGCGTGCACCTCGTCATAACGGGACAAGGCCTGGACCAGGCAGGTGGTACTGTCCTGACCACCACTGAATACCACGACGGCTTTTTTCACGTATGTCACTCCTCTGGGCAGTTCAACTGCGTCGGCCCTGGGCAAAATCATGCCACTGCCGGTTCAAATGGGTAAAAAGGGTCATCAGCGGGGCGAAGCGATCGGGTGCGCCCTCCCACTGGGACAACAGATGGTAGCCCGCTTCCAGGGTCGAGAGCGCCTCAGGAAACGGCTTCTTGCGAATGGAATATTGCCCCGCGACGGCATCCAGCCCAATTCGCGGCAACTGCTGCAACTCGGGGTTGCTGTGCAGCATCCGGTAGGCCTTGCGCCAGGTGCCATCGAGCAGCAGAAAACAGACTCGGCGAGCCGGCTCAGCCGTCTCCCTCTCTCTCACCTCGGCAAGGGTGATGGCCTCCTCATCCGGCCACAGCAGATAACACTGCAGCGCGGGATCGGCCAACAAGGCCGCCAGCTCGGGAACGTCGGCTACCTGTTCACCCACATGCAGACGGGCCTGCGCCAGCGAGGCGGCCAAAAGGACGGCGGTCCCCTTGGGATGACGCACCTCCCCCGGATGCTGCAGGATGTGCAGGGGCGCATGGGGTGAAACCGGCCGAATATAATCGCACAGACAGGCTTTGAGGGCTCTGGTGCAACGTGTACAGTATCGACTCTTGTTGTCGTCGGACTGTTTCATGTTGTCAGAAAAATCAGGATTGCTCTGGGTCATCACGCTTTCACTCGCCAGTTTGCTGCTCTTTTTCACCGTGCCGAATCACCAGCTCTCCTTCGATCGCACCCTGATAGCCCAGGGTGAAGGGTGGCGCATCATAACAGGCAATCTGGCCCACACCAATCTGTGGCACCTGCTGCTCAACCTGAGCGGGCTGTGCGTGCTCTACAGCCTGTTTCGCGAATACCTGACAGGCTGTCGCCTGCCGCTGCTGCCGCTGCTGCTGCTGTTGCTGGGGAGCGCCGTCGGGCTCGGCATCTGGTGGTGGTGTCCGCAGACCCAGTGGTACATGGGGCTGTCGGGAGCGCTGCACGGCCTGTTCGTGTGGGGCGCGCTGCAGGATATCCGCTATCGCCGCCACTCCGGCTGGTTGATGCTGGCAGGGGTAGCGATCAAGCTTGGGGTGGATTTCTACAGTGCGGGGGAAAGTCCGGTGTCCGCCCTCATCGGGGCCAGGGTACACATTGAATCACATCTGATTGGCTCGGGCGCCGGCCTGTTGCTCGGCCTGCTGCCGGTCACCTTGCGCCCCCACGCCGTCAAGGAGTGAGCCTGCACCGGATGCAATGCCGGCCCCATCGGGCCGGCATTCTCTTTTTTTATCAGCGACCCGCCAGCTCTGCGTTGATGCCGGCCAGCATGGCGGCAGGATCAGCCGCCTGGGTGATGGGGCGGCCAATCACCAGATAGTCGGCACCCGCCTCCACCGCCGCCAGCGGCGTCATGACCCGGCGCTGATCCCCGGCGGCCGAACCGGTGGGGCGGATCCCCGGCGTCACCAGTTTGAACTCGTCACCGAGCAGCGCCTTGAGCTCGTGTGCTTCGTTGGCGGAGCAGACCACCCCGTCCAACCCGGCGTCCCTGGTCAATTTGGCCAGCCGGATCACCTGCTCAGCCGGCGTCACATCAAGACCGAGCGGCGCCATGTCGGACTGCTCCATGCTGGTCAGCACGGTCACCCCGATAAGCAACGGCGCCTTGTCACCATAAGGCAGCAGCGCCTCCTTGGCGGCCCGCATCATCCGCTCGCCACCGCTGGCGTGCACGTTCACCATCCAGACGCCGAGTTCGGCACTGGCGGCGACTGCCTTGGCGACGGTGTTGGGAATGTCGTGAAACTTCAGATCCAGAAAGACATCGAACCCCTTGGCAACCAGCTGACGCACGAACTGGGGGCCAAACAGGGTAAACATCTCCTTGCCTACCTTGAGACGGCACTGGGCCGGGGAGATACGTTCAATGAAGGCGAAGGCATCGGCCTCGTGCTGATAATCCAGCGCAACCAGTACTTTGGGATCTAGCATCTCACTTCCTATCGATGGTTATGCGCCGTCCGGAACGAGTCCGGCCCGGCCTGAAAAAACCAGGCCACAGGGGCCTGGTTGATGACATTGTTGTGGCTCTTACTCCCCGTCCAGACCGCGGATTGGCTTGATGGCTCCCCACTGGCGGCAGGAGGGGCACTGCCAGAACAGGGAGTGGGTGGCAAACCCGCACTGCCGGCACTTGTGGGTGGACTTGATCTTGATCTGCTCGTCGACCAGCGCCTTGAGCATGGTCAGGCTCTCCTTGGCCTGCCCCTCTTCAGCACCACGCAACTGCAGTGCCATCAGGTGCTGGAAGCCGCGTAGCGACGGCGTGCGCCGCAGCTGGCGCAGCACCAGCTCGGAGGCTGCCTCGCGCCCGTTGTGGCGCTCCACATAATCGGCCAGCCGCAAGGTGACCGGGAAGCCGGCCCGCGCCTCCTGGGCCTGGCCGAGCAGCTCGGGGATACGCGCCTCCTCGCCGCACAGCTCCAGGCTCTCGCACAGGGGTTCCAGCACTTCGCTCGCGAAATCGATGTCCTGGGTCAGCACCCGCTCAAACTCGCGGGCAGCCTGGCGCGGATCGCCCTCCCCCTTGGCCAGCCAGCCGAGGCCGAGCGAGGCACGCACGCAGTTGCCATCGGCAGTCAGGGCCTTGCGAAAACGCAGCTGGGCCTGCTTGCGATTCTCTTCGCGCAGGGCCATGTCGGCCAGCTCGCACTGGTAATGGGCGATGGTGGGAGCCAGCTTCTTGCCCTGGAATTTTTGCAGCCGCTCGCTCACCGCGATCGCCTTCTCCCAATCACGCAACTGCTGGTAAATGAGCTGCAACTGGGCCAGCGCCGTCTCCTCATAGTCCCCGTCTTCGGTGAGCTCGAGCCACAACTTCTCGGCCCGATCGAGCAGGCCGGCGGCGAGGAAGTCCCGCGCCAGCTCCTGCAGGGCGAGCTGACGCTGCTCCATGGTGAGCTGGCGGGTAATGAGGTTCTGGTGGATCTTGATGGCCCGGTCTACCTCACCCCGTTGACGGAACAGGTTGCCGAGAGAGAGGTGGGTTTCGATGGTCTCGCTGTCCACTTCCAGCAGCTGGATAAAGAGATCCACCGCCTTGTCGGATTCGTCGGACAGCAAATAATTGAGACCCGCCACATACTGGCGGGAAAACTGGTTACTCTGTTTCTGGGTGTCCTGGCGAACACTCCTGCGCCCCATATACCAGCCGTAGCCGGCGGCAATGGGCAACAGCAGGAAAAGCAGTTCAAGCATCGAGGGACATTATTCCTTGGCAGCCGTTCGGGCCAGCTCCAATTCACGGGATTGACGGCGCATGGTGCGATTGAGGGTGCGATTTTGCATCTTGAGGCGCAAGAACAGCAAACCGAAGACCAGCCAGCCCAGCAGGAAGCCACCACCAAAGAAGAATCCCAGCAACATGGAGAGCGAGAACTCCCCTTGGGCAATCAGATAATTGAACTGCACCAGCTGGCCATTTTGCGAACCGATGGCCAGCGTCAGGATAAACACCAGCACCAGTGGAATGAGGGCCAAGATACGCTTCATAGGAGCTCCCTGTCAGTAGCTAATGAGAGGCTGATTATCCTTAAAATCACCGGCAGACTCTAGAGCGAATGGGAAAAGACTTGGCAAAACCGGACAATTGCCACAATAGAAACCGTAAAAACAAAAAAGGCATACCCAGGTATGCCATTTTCTGCATTATTCGATGATGTTCACGCGCTCGCGTAACTCTTTGCCGGGCTTGAAATGCGGAACATATTTCCCGGTCAATTCAACCTTGTCCCCGGTCTTGGGGTTGCGGCCCACACGGGGTGCACGATAGTGCAGTGAAAAACTTCCAAATCCGCGGATTTCAATCCGGTCGCCGTTTTGCAAAGTCGACGCCATCTGCTCAAGGATCTCCTTGATGGCGGCTTCGACATCTTTGGCCGGCATATGCATGCGGCTGGCAGCCAATTGTTCGATGAGATCTGATTTGGTCATAACGTTAAATCTCCTTCCCCGATCACATGCAATATTCATTACGCCAAGATAAAAAAGGGCGGCGTGACACGCCGCCCTTTTCTTGCATCAAGGATTATTCACCCTTGGCGGCTTTGAACGCTTCAGCCATGGCATTGCTGAACACAACTTCTTCTTGTTGGTTCAGGTTGTCGATGGCAACACGCTCGTCAGCCTCGTCCTTGGCGCGGACAGACAGGCTCACGGTGCGGTTCTTGCGATCAACGCCCATGAATTTAGCTTCAACTTCGTCACCAACAGACAGCACCAGAGTGGCGTCTTCTACGCGGTCACGAGCAGCGTCGGAGGCACGCAGGTAGCCTTCTACGCCATCAGCCAGTTCGATCACGGCACCCTTGGCATCAACCTCGGTAACCTTACCCTTCACAATAGCACCTTTCTTGTTGTCAGACAGGTACTTATTGAACGGGTCTTCTTCGATCTGCTTGACGCCCAGGGAGATGCGCTCACGCTCCGGGTCAACTTGCAGAACAACGGCTTCGATTTCGTCGCCTTTCTTGAATTCACGAACTGCTTCTTCACCCTGGTTGTTCCAGGAGATGTCAGACAGGTGAACCAGGCCGTCGATGCCGCCGTCCAGACCGATGAAGATACCGAAGTCAGTGATGGACTTGATCTTGCCGGAAACACGGTCGCCCTTGGCGTGGGTTTCGGCAAACAGCTGCCACGGGTTGGATTTGCACTGCTTCAGACCCAGGGAGATACGACGACGCTCTTCGTCGATGTCCAGAACCATCACGTCAACCACGTCGCCAACGTTAACAACCTTGGACGGGTGGATGTTCTTGTTGGTCCAATCCATCTCGGATACGTGTACCAGGCCTTCAACGCCTTCTTCGATTTCAACGAAGCAGCCGTAGTCGGTCAGGTTGGTTACGCGGCCAGACAGACGGGTGGTCTCCGGGTAACGCTTGGCGATAGCAACCCAGGGATCTTCGCCCAGCTGCTTCAGACCCAGGGATACACGGGTACGCTCGCGGTCGAACTTCAGAACCTTGACTGCGATCTCGTCGCCAACGTTGACGATTTCGGAAGGATGCTTAACGCGCTTCCACGCCATGTCGGTGATGTGCAGCAGACCGTCAACACCGCCCAGATCTACGAATGCACCGTAGTCGGTCAGGTTCTTGACGATACCCTTAACTTCTTGACCTTCTTGCAGGTTAGCCAGCAGGCTTTCGCGCTCGGAGGTGTTCTCGGTCTCGATCACGGCACGACGGGAAACAACAACGTTGTTGCGCTTCTGGTCCAGCTTGATGACTTTGAACTCGAGTTCTTTGTTTTCCAGGTGAGCGGTGTCACGGATCGGACGCACGTCAACCAGAGAACCCGGCAGGAAGGCACGGATGCCGTTCAGTTCAACGGTGAAACCACCCTTGACCTTGCCGTTGATGATACCGATAACGGTAGCTTGCTCTTCGTAAGCTTTTTCAAGCTGCAGCCAGGCTTCGTGGCGCTTGGCTTTTTCGCGGGACAGCTTGGTTTCGCCGAAACCATCTTCGATAGAGTCCAGAGCCACGTCAACGGAGTCGCCTACGTTGATTTCCAGCTCGCCCATGGCGTTCTTGAATTCTTCAGCCGGGATAGCGGACTCGGATTTCAGACCGGCGTCAACCAGTACGAAACCATTTTCGATAGCAACGACAGTACCCTTGACGATGGAACCTTGACGGGTTTCAACGGCATTCAGGGACTCTTCAAAGAGTTGAGCAAAAGATTCGATCATTGTTTATGTCACAAATGAAACATCCACTTGTCATCCAGCACAAGCGGGGTTGTTTTAAATAATCTGCGCCATCCATGGTGCAGACGACCGGATGTCAGCTTGCGCTGGCATCGCCGAGTTGTTGCTCCGCATAGGCGAGCACCGTTGCCAGCACTTCGTCTATGGACATGGCGGTTGAATCCACCACGAGAGCATCTTCTGCCGGTTTCAGGGGAGCAACGGCGCGATTTCTGTCGCGATCGTCACGCTCCCGAATCTCGGTTAAAAGACGCTCAAAGTTAACATCAAAGCCCTTATCTTGCAACTGCTTATAGCGGCGAGCCGCCCGTTCTTCGGCGCTGGCGTCGAGGAAAATCTTCACTTCCGCCTCGGGGAAAACCACTGTGCCCATGTCGCGACCGTCGGCGATGAGGCCGGGGGCCTGGCGAAAAGCGCGCTGACGGCGCAGCAAAGCTTCGCGCACCCGCGGGAAGGCGGCAATCTTGCTCGCGGCATTGCCCACTTCCTCGGTACGAATGGTACGGGAAACATCCTCCCCTTCCAGCACAACCTTCACCTGCTCGGCATCGACCTGGAACTGCACGTCCAGATTGGCTGCCAGGGGAACCAGCGCGGCTTCTGAATCGAGCTCGACATCGTGATGCAAGGCCGCCAGGGCCAGCACCCGGTAGATGGCGCCGGAGTCGAGCAGGTGCCAACCCAGTTTTTCAGCCAGCAACTGGCACAGGGTGCCCTTGCCGGCACCACTTGGGCCATCAATTGTCATCACGGGGGCCATCTGCGGCATAACGTCTCTCCTGCACACTTGTTGCACACATCCCGGAAGGGATGGGGTAATGGGCGCCGATTATACCCAAATGTGCCGAGCCTGGCAGTCGCCAGCACACACAATTGCGCAAAACCGGTCGCAACTGTCCTCTTTGTGTACAACGGGGCAAGCCATTAAACAGTGCAAGGTTTTGTTCTTATGGTTGTTCCGGACAAGGCGCGCTAAACTGGCCGCCCTTTTTTAAGCAGCTGTAGTAAGGAGCAACCTATGAGCAGCGTTACCCTCGTGGCCAAATCCAAGTTGCCAACCCCTTGGGGCACCTTCACGCTGGTCGGCTTTCAGGAAACCGGCACCGGCAAGGATCACGCCGCGCTGGTGATGGGCGATATCACGGGTGATGAGCCGGTGCTGGGCCGAATTCACTCCGAATGCCTGACCGGCGATGCCCTGTTCAGTCTGCGTTGCGACTGCGGCTTCCAGCTGCAGGCCGCACTGGAAAACATCGCCAAGGCAGGCCGTGGCGTCTTGCTGTACGTGCGTCAGGAAGGACGTGGCATCGGTCTGCTCAACAAGATCCGGGCCTATCATCTGCAGGATCAGGGCGCCGACACCGTTGAAGCCAACGTAGCGCTCGGCTTTGCCGCCGACATGCGCGACTACACCATCTGCGCCGACATGCTCAAGCAGCTGGAGGTGAAATCCCTCAAGCTGATGACCAACAACCCGCGCAAGATGAAGGCGATGGAATCCTTCGGCATTCCGGTGGCGGAGCGGGTGCCCCTGCAGGAAGGGCGCAATCCCCACAACGAGTTCTACCTCTCGACCAAGGCCAACAAGCTGGATCACATGTTCAAGAAGTGATCCCGCCTCGCCGCTCGTTGCCATGAAAAACGCCTCCCATCGGGAGGCGTTTTTTGTTGCTCTCGTATCGCCGCGGCGCTAGCGGATGGGCAGCTCGATATCGGCAAACATGGCATCCACGTCATCGCTGGAGCGCAGCGCGATGGCACGCTCCACCACGTCCCGGGTCAGATGCGGGGCAAAACGGGTCATGAAGTCATACATGTAGGTACGCAGGAAGGAGCCCTTGCGAAAGCCGATCTTGGTGGTGCTGTGGGCAAACAGGTGGCTGGCATCGAGCGCCACCAGATCGGTATCGACCTGGGGATCCAGCGCCATGGTCGCCATCACGCCGATCCCCACCCCCAGCCGGACATAGGTCTTGATCACGTCCGCATCGGTGGCGGTGAAGACGATGTTGGGCTCGAAACCGGCCCGGTTGAAGGCAGTATCGAGCTCGGAGCGGCCGGTAAAGCCGAACACATAGGTCACCAGCGGGAAGCGGGCGATGTCGGCAATGGAGAGCTTGCCGACCTGGGTCAGCGGGTGGCCCTTGGGGACGATCACGCTGCGGTTCCAGTGATAGCAGGGCAGCATGATGAGATCTTCGTACAGGTGCAGCGCCTCGGTGGCGATGGCAAAGTCGGCCTGTCCCTTGACCACGGCTTCGCTGATCTGGGTCGGCGTGCCCTGATGCATGTGCAGGGAGACCTTGGGAAAGCGCTTGATGAAGCCTTTTATCACGTCAGGCAGTGCATAACGGGCCTGGGTGTGGGTCGTCGCGATATGGAGCGTGCCCTGTTCGGGGTGAGTGTGCTGACTCGCCACCGACTTGATGCTCTCCACCTTGCCCAGGATCTCGTTGGCAATCTTGATCACGTCCCGTCCAGCCGGGGTGATCTGGGTCAGGTGTTTGCCGCTGCGCTCGAAAATCTGGATCCCCAGCTCATCTTCCAGCATGCGCACCTGCTTGCTGATCCCTGGCTGAGAGGTATAGAGACTCTCTGCCGTTGCCGACACGTTCAGTCTGTGGTTGGCAACCTCAACGATATAACGCAATTGTTGGAGTTTCATGATGTTAGGCTCTAAAGGCGACTTGAACTAATACTAACAAACTTTTGCCTGATAGCCTTTCCTTCTTGGCCATTTATGGCTGTGCCTGCGCCAGCAGAAAATCCCGCAAAGCCCGGTTGGCCATGGAGAGCGGATCCCCCCGCCGCCACGCCACGCAGAGATCGAGAAAGATCGGGGGCGCGAACGGGATCCCGGTCAGGGCCGGCTCTTCGTCCAGCGCCATCCGCAAGAAGGTGGTCACCGCAAAACCCTGCTTTACCACCGCCTTGAGCAGCGGGATGAGATTGCTCTCAAAGGCGATGTCGGGCTCGCAGCCCAGTCCCTGAGCCAGCGCTTCCATGTGCTCGCGGTGATAGAAACCGCGGCGAAACATCGCCAGCTCCTGACTGAAAAACTCGCTCAGCGACACACTCCTGGCCTGACGCAGCGGATGCTCCTCCCCCACCACCACCAGCATCTCTTCACGTAGCAGCTGGGCCCCTTCCAGCGCCGGCGGCAGATCGCTGGTGATGAGGATGGCGAGATCCAGCGAACCGTCCACCATCCGGCTCAACAGCTCGCGGGTACCCGCCTCCTCCACCCGGATCTTGAGGCCGGGGTAGCGGTGCTTGAAGGCCATCAGGATCGGCGGGAAGTAATAGGAGCCCATCATGTAGGGGATGCCGATGCGCACTTCTCCGCGCTCCAGTCCCTTGAGTTCGGCCATCTCGGCCTCGGCCTGGTGCATCTGGCGCAGCAGGCGCTCGGCATGGCGGCAGAGCACCTCCCCTTCCGGGGTGAGCCGCACGTTGCGATCCTGGCGGTCGAACAGGCGCAGATCGAGCTGTTGCTCCAGCTTGGCGATGGCCATGCTGATGGCGGGCTGTGCCACGTGCAGCCCGTTGGCCGCCTTGGTAAAGGAGCCGGCATCCCGCACCGCCAGCAGATAGGTGAGCTGTTTGAGGTCCATATCAATTTGGTTTATCAGATGGATAACTGAAATATATTATATTTATGTTCTGGCGCGCACTAACCTGCAACAAAGCTGTCAGGACAATTGCATATGATCGAAGTCGGTAGTCGTGAATGGATCCGCGCCACCCTGGCTCTCAGCCTGGGCTCCTTCCTGGTGTTTCTCAATCTCTATCAAACCCACCCCCTGCTGCCGCTGCTGGCCGAGGTATTTTCCGTCAGCTCGCTGTCGGCCGGCTGGACTCTGGCCGGCTGCACCGCAGGGCTCGCTATCTCGCTGCTCGTCTGCGCCCGGCTGGCGGATCGCTTCGGCCGGCGCCGGATCATGTTGTGGAGCCTGGCCTGTGCCATCCTGATCTCCCTGCTCATCAGCCTGGTCAGCCAGTTTGAACAGCTGTTGCTGTTGCGGATCCTGCAGGGGGTGCTGCTGGCAGGGCTGCCCGCCACCGCCATCGCCTACATGGGGGAAGAGTTCAGCAAGCGGGCCCTGCTCTCCGCCGTCGGCGTCTACATAGCCGCCAACTCGCTGGGGGGTATCGCCGGTCGGGTGGTCGGCGGTCTGCTGGCCGGCTGGTTTGGCGACTGGCAACACACCTTTCTCGGCATCGGCCTCATCAGCCTGGCGCTGCTGCCCCTCGTCATCTGGCTGCTGCCGGCCCAGACCCGCTTCGTGCCCGTCATCGCCAAGCCGGGCCAGTTTCGCCAAACCATCGCCAGCCACCTCGGCAACCCGCTGCTGGTGGGGGCCTACCTCATCGGCGGCCTCAACTTCATGGTGTTTCTGAACCAATACAGCTACCTCACCTTCCTGCTGGCCAGCCCCCCCTTCTCCTTGCCGACCCAGTGGCTCGGCATGTTGTTTCTGACCTATCTGTCGGGGACGGTGGCCTCCTCCCTCAGCGGGCGCGGTGCCCATCGCTGGGGGGCACAGCGTCTGCTGCTGATCGGCATAGCCCTGATGGCGTTCGGCAGCGCCCTGCTGCTGTGTGGCTCGCTCGGGGCCATCCTGTCCGGCCTGCTCATCTCGAGTTTCGGCTTTTTTCTGGCCCACGCCTGTGCCAGCGCCTGGGTCGGCCAGCACGTGGAGCACAACCGAGCGCTTGCCTCATCGCTCTATCTGGTGGGTTACTATCTGGGGGCCAGTCTGGGTGGACTTTATCTTCACCCCTTCTGGGAGCAGGGAGGACTCGGGGGATTGGTGCTCGGCATCGAACTGGTACTGGCGGTCACGGCGGGATTGAGCCTCTGGCTCGGCCACTTGAAGGGACGCCCCGCCCGCCCCCGCATCTGCCATCCTTGATGCTATCTCGGCTATTAAACGGGGCCGGTCAAGCGGCCCCGTCTCATCAAGCCTGGTCGTAGTACCCGGCAGGCACCGGCACCACGGCGCCGCTCGCCACCTCTTCTTCGATCACCTCGGCCAAGGTGCGCAGATGAAATTTGATCTGCCCAGAGGCCAACATCACCGCCACATCGGGATTGCGTTCATCATTCAGGTTGCCGGTCTTGAAGGCCACCTCGGGATGGGCAGCCAGCAAGGCATCCAGCGAAGGCACCACCAGCTCGATATGTTCCAGCCCGGCCTGATGGCTGCGACCGGGTTTGGGCGCCGCCAGCTCGATGCAGGGCACGCTGCCATGGGCATGGGGCACTGGTTGATGCAGGCGGTAGGTGGCGATGGGCCGTCCGCCGATCATCCCCTCCACCAGCAGGTCGCCATGGGTTGCCAGCAGCCCCTTCAGGGTCAGGTACTCCACCAGTGTGGCGGCCCGATAGCAGAGGTGGTCGACCTCGATGGCGGCGGGATGGATGGCAAGTGCGTCCAGCTCGGTCAACAGCTGGCAAACAAATGGGGCCATCGGCCCCAGTGTGGTATCGAGTGGATGTGACATGATCACCATTTCTTCTTGGGTTGGAACAAGACGTCCAGTTCGTCCGCCTCTTTGTCCTTGATGTTTTGCAGCTCTTTTTCGCTGTGCTCTTGCAGATGGGCGTCGAGTCCAGCCAGCCCCTGGCGCATGTCCTCTTCCCGCGCCATCAGGTAGGGATCTTTATCCGCGACGCTGGCCAGGGCGGAGAGCCCCTTGGTGTAGAGCTGGCGACAGGTGCCGTATTGCCCCTGGATCTGGGCATCCATGGCCCGCTTCACCAGGTTGGCGATGTTGACCTTGAGCTGCATCAGCTCGAGGCGGCGATCCTCCTGGGCAAAGCCCTGCGGATCTATCTTGCCCTTGTTGTGCTCGACCCGCAGCACGGCCCGCATCTTCTTGACCAGCTGCAACATCTGGATGGCCTGACGATCCGATTCGGGGGTCTTGAAATGCCCCTCATCCTGGCTGCTGTAGTTCTCCTGCACGTTCTTGATCTGGGTCTGCACGTCGACAATGCGCTGCTTGATCTGGGCATTGGGCATCACCAGGGCGATGGCGCGATAGGCATCGAGGATCCTGTGCTGCAACAGCAGCACTATGTTCTTGGAGAAGGGCACCAGGTTGACGTTGAGCAGCATCTCTTCGGTTTCATCCACCACCGACTTGTAGCGGGCGATGGCGTGACGCTTGTCGGCCTCTGCCTTCTGCTTATATTGCTGCATCACGTTATAGGCGATGACCAGAAACAGGAGTGCGCCAATAGACAGCAATACCAAGGTTAAAATCATAGGAAGTCCAAACTCCTGTCCCAATTCAATTGCGTGATCCTACAACAGCTTACCTAGTTAAGGTAGTCCGCACCGCAAGGCTTGCCCCCGATTTATGCCGCAAGGTGGGCGTAAAAACGGGGGAAAACCGGGATCACGCGGCGCTGGCGACACCGCCATTACCCCTTAGTATCGCCCATCAGGCTCATTACTTGAGGCTGAAGCCCCGGGATCGCAGGAAATCCTGCATGAAGGGCCGCGCCTCCTTGCCAAGAATGCCCCGGATCTGGCCGCTCCAGCTCTGCTGCTTGTTGTTGCTGCTGCGGGACTGGTAATAAGCCTCGATCTGCCGGTCATAGCTGGCAAGCAGCTCCCGATCCAGTTCGGCCTGATAGCGATTTTCATGCACCACCAGAGCGCGGGGCAAGCGGGGTTTTTGCTCAGGCGCCTGAGCCGGATGGCCGAGACAGAGCCCGAACAGCGGGATCACCTGATGCGGCAGACCCACCGCCTCACTCACCGCAGCCGGGTTGTTGCGGATCCCGCCGATGTAGACACCGCCAAGCCCCATGGATTGGGCTGCCAGCAGGGCATTCTGGGCCATCAGAGCGCCGTCGATGGCGCCGATCAGCAACTGCTCGACAAAGCCGGTCTGGGCATCCGGTACCACCTCGCAGTGGCGATGATAATCGGCGCAAAAGAGCAGGAACTCGGCCGCCTGGGCTACATAGGCTTGATGCCCCGCCAGTTCGGCAAGCTGGCTGCGCAGGGCCTTGTCGGTCACCCGGATGATGCTGTTGGCCTGCAGAAAGCTGGAGCTGGAGGCGGCCTGTGCCGCACTCAGGATCTGGTCGAGCTGGGCCTCGCTGATGGGGTCGGCGGTGAATTGACGAATGGAGCGATGGGCAAGAATAAGGTCGAGAGTCGGGTTCATGTTGCCTCCATATGAAGAAGCCCACACTCTACCCAAAAACAGCGGGGGGCCCAAGGCCCCCCGCGCTCGCGTCACAGCACGACCGGCTAACCGGCCAGCGGATAGTTGCCCGCCTTGCAGCTGACCACGAAGCCGCTCTCTTCCACCTGCGCCACCGACATCGGCTTGCTGAACAAGAATCCCTGAAACACGTGGCAGCCCTGGGTGCGCAGGGCGGCCAGTTCGTGTTCGTCCTCCACCCCTTCGGCCATGATGCCAAGGCCCAGGCTGGTGGCCATGGCGACGGTGGCCCGGATCACCGGCAGGTTGAGCCCCACCACGAAGGAGCGATCCAGCTTGATGGTGTCGATGGGCAGCCGGTTGAGATAGGCCAGCGACGAGTAGCCGGTACCGAAATCGTCGATGGCAATCTTGATCCCTTGCTCGCTCAGGCCATCGAGGATCTCGATGCACCCCTTCATGTCCAGCATCAATACCGTCTCGGTCAGCTCCAGCGTGAGCAGGCCGGCATCCACGCCAAACTCCTTGAGCTGCTGGGCCACCAGCTCCGGCAGGGAGGACGAGAGCTGAAAGCCGGAGAGATTGACCGACACCGGCACGCTCACCCGCCACTCCTTCTGCCAGTGGGCCATCTGGGCCAGCGCCGTCGACAACACCCAGCCACCTATCTCGCGGATGAGCCCCATCTCTTCCGCCAGCGGGATGAATTCCACCGGCGAGACATGGCCCAATACGGGATTGTGCCAGCGCAGCAGCGCCTCATACCCGAGCAACCTGCCTTTTGCCACATCCACCTGGGGTTGGTAGCAGAGGCTCAGCTCCCCCCGCCCGATGGCCTTGGCCAGGAACTGCTTCAGGGTCAGCTTGCGATGCAGGGTCTGCTGCATGCTGGGGGTGAAACGCTGCCAGCGCAGCCGCCCCATCTGCTTGGCCTGATACATGGCCATGTCGGCGCGGGTGATGAGGTTGTCGCCGTCGTCCGCATCATCCGGATAGATGGCGATGCCGATGCTGCCGCCGATGGTCACCTCGGGCACCCCGCTCAGCTGCAACGGCTTGGTCATCTGGGAAAGCATGAGGTCGGCCACCTCCTGCGCCCGATCGCTGGAGTGGCTGAGCGGCACCAGCGCGGTAAATTCGTCGCCACCGAGCCGGGCCAGCTCCACATCGCGCGGACAGATCTGCTTGAGCCGGCCGGCGACCCGCTCCAGCAGCCGGTCACCAGCCTTGTGGCCGTAGTTGTCGTTGACCAGCTTGAAGTTGTCCAGGTCCATGAACACCAGGGCGAAACGCCCGCCCAGCCCGCAATAGGCTTCCAGCGATTTCATCAAGCCATAGCGATTGAGCAGGCCGGTCAGCGAGTCGTGCCAGGCCAGGTGGCGATGCTCCAGCTCCTCCAGCTTGCGGTCGGTGATGTCACGCATGGTGAGCAGGATCTGGGCCCCCTGCTGGATGTGACGAAACTGGTACTGAAACCAGCGCATCCCCTTGAGGGTGCGGCACTCCCCCTCTGCCACCACTTCATCGAGCCGGGAGAGCTTCTGATAGAAGGCGTCGTCATTGCCGGAGAAGAGCTGGGAGAGGTGATGTACCTCATCACCGAAGCACATCTCGAAGTGGTGATTGCCGCTCTCGAGGCGGCCCAGGTTGTCAAACAGGCAGGCCAGGGTATCGCCGGTGGCGAGGGAGGACTCCTGATAGAGGGTGTCGGCATCGATGACCGCCTCGGTCATCATCATCAGCCGCCCCGCCAGCTGGATACCGGAGAGGCGCAAATAAACCTGTTTCTTTACCCCCTTTGGGGAGAGGGTCCACCACTCGCTGTAGCTGCGCCCCTGCTGAAAGTCCCCGAGGTAGCGCTGCAACAGCAGATCGATGGCCTGTGCCATGTCGGCCGAGAAATCGCGCGACTGCAGTTCGTCCAGCGAGCTGGCTTCCCACACGTTCAAGGCGGCGCGATTGGCCCAATAGATATGGTGATGCCGGATGTCATACACCCAGATTGGGGTATGCAACACATCCATCCCGTTCAATAACCGTTCGTCTAGCGTATTCATCTAATATGGTGATTCATGGTATGTGATCACTGGGAAACCCAGCGGCGGAGAGCCCTCCCGGGCAACCGATGCTGGTACAAAATCGGATCCAGCCCATAATGGAAACAAGCATGCGCAAGGGGCTGACTTCATATGAAAACGCTACATGTGAAACCCATGGTCAGGAAAAACGGACTCACGTTGGTATTGTTGGGCATCATAGTAAGCATTGCTATGATTTTTATACTTTTTTTACTCGGTGAACAACCACTAATCCCCCCAGTCTCCGGCCTGTTGGCGGGTCTGATGATGATCTTTATCGGCTCATTGAAGCTGGTCGAGCCCCATTTCAGCCTGTCGCTCTGTCACGATTGTCTGCAATATCACCACAAATACGGCGGTTGGATCCTGAAATGGAGAAATATTCAGCGAATCGACCAGCCACGCATTCATCTGGGCTGGGATCTGGTCCCCCTGCCCTACATAGGTTTGAAGATCAAAGATTACGACGATTTTTTGACATTGATCACACCCAGATTGGCAGTGCGCCTGCTGACCGAGCAGCGTGGCGTCCTGTTGCAGGCACTGCGCAGTGAGCAACCCGAATGCATCGGCGGGGGCTGCGGCGACCCCTTTCAGGGGGAAGGCTTGCTGGAGGAGAGTCACTTTCGCTCCCCCTCCGGTCAACGCTATGAGGGGGTGATCGCCATGCTGGCCAACCGCATGACCCGGCTGCGCGATCTGCTCGGCTACGATCTGCTGGTGCCGGACAACAGTCTGGACCGGGATCCGGCCGAATTTGTCCGACTTTTGCACCAGTATCAGCGAGAGTCGAATCTAATCCAGATCAATTAAACGCCGGATTGAGCTTGCCAAGGCTGGCCGCACTTCTTAAGGTCACTGCCTTGTTACACCCAGAACACCGCTTATGAAGTACATCGAAGAGTTCTATCTGTTCGTCAAGGTGGTACAAGAGGGAGGCTTCTCCCACGCGGCCGCCGCACTGGGCATGCCCACCGGCACCATCAGTCGACGTATTTCTCAGCTGGAAGAGCAGCTCGGCTGCTCCTTGCTACACAGATCCACCCGCAAACTCCGCCTGACCGATGAAGGACTGCGCTACTACGAGCGCCTGTGCACTCCGCTCGGTGAAATCGAGCAGGCCACCGGCGAGATCCAGGGCAAAGAGGCCGACCTCAACGGCGTAATTCGCCTGGCGGCCCCCATCGCCCTCTCCAACACCATCCTGGTCGACATGCTGGCGGACTTTGGCCTGCGCTACCCCGAGGTGCAGTTCGACATCACCCAGACCAACGATCATCAACACCTGTTCGACAACGATAGGGATCTGGTGTTTTTCAACGGCGAGCTCCCCCAGTCCCTGCCCAATGCGCTCTGCCTCGGTCACATCGAATACGGCCTGTTTGCCTCCCCCCTCTATCTGGAGAAGATGGGCACCCCCTCCCATCCGGGCCAGCTGGAGGAGCATGCGCTCATCTACTGCTGGCCCCATCAGCACTGGCAACTGACCGACCGGGAGGAGCAGACGGTGCAGATCAAGCGGGCCGCCAGACTCACCGTCAACCAGACCCAGGCCGCCGTTCGCGCGGCCAGACGGCACCTGGGGATCGTCAACGCCCCGCTCCACTACGTACACCCCTTCCTGCAGGATGAGCAGCTGGTCGCGGTGCTGCCCGACTGGAAAACCGGCAACCGCCCCTTCTACATGTTGCGTTGCCAGCCTCAGTTTGCCCCGTTGCGTGTTAAGATGTTCGCTGATTTTGTTGAAAAATATTCAGCGCGCTACCGGAGCCTGCAGTGGGACAACCAATTTTCACCGGCGACCAGCCTGTCTCATTGCATCTGACCGTTGGCGGGCCACACTTATAGCAATCCTCGTTGACTAGGCCGGCCTAACACTATGAATGTATTGATATGTGATGACTCAGGATTCGCCCGTAAACAGCTGGCCCGCGCCCTCCCCGCCGACTGGGACGTGACGCTCCACTACGCCGCCAACGGGCTGGAAGGGATAGAGCAGGTTCTGATGGGGCATGGGGATCTGATCTTTCTGGATCTGACCATGCCGGAGATGGACGGCTACGGCGTACTGGAGACCCTCAAGCGCGAAGGGCTGCGCAACAAGGTGATCGTGGTCTCAGGCGACATCCAGCCGGAAGCCTATCAGCGGGTGATGGGGCTGGGGGCGCTCGACTTCATCAAGAAACCGGCCGCCCCGGAGACCCTCAGCGCCCTGTTGAAGCAGCATGATCTGTGGCAGGCCAAGGGCAGCGCCGTACCGGAAGCCGCCAGCCCCGCAGCTCAGGCGCAGGTCGATGCCGGCAGCGTCGATACCGGCATCAAGATCAGCCCCGAAGTGCGCGATGCCTATCAGGAGCTCGCCAACGTCTCCATGGGTCAGGCCGCCGACCTGCTGGCCCGCCTGCTCAACGCCTTCGTGGTGCTGCCCATCCCCAACGTCAACGTGCTGGAGGTGTCCGAGCTGCACATGGCCCTCTCGGCCGCCGCCGACTCGGATACCCTCTCCGCCGTCTGCCAGGGTTTCATCGGCGCCGGCATCGCCGGCGAGGCGCTGATCCTGTTTCACGACTCCAGCTTCAAGGATCTGGCCCGGCTGATGAACCATCAGGGCACGCTCGATCGCAACGCCGAGCTGGAGCTCTTGATGGACACCGCCAACGTGCTGATCGGCGCCTTCCTGCGCGGCTACGCCAGCCAGCTCGATACCCCCTTCAGTCAGGGTCATCCCGTGGTGCTCGGCCAGCACAGGCCCATCAACGAGCTCATCAACACCAACAAGAGTCGCTGGCGCCGCACGCTGGCCATCGAGATCAACTACCGGGTCCAGGATTACGCGGTGCAGTGCGATCTGCTGCTGCTGTTTACCGAAGATTCCATCGCCACCATGAACAACAAAATCATGCACATGCTCTAGGAGTGACCATGGAAATCCGTGAATTTCATTGGCTGATGAACATAGTCCAGAACCTGGACGTGGGGCTGGTCGTGCTCGACAAGGAGTACAGGGTACAGGTGTGGAACGGCTTCATGGAGAGCCACAGCGGCCGGCTGGCCGGCGAGGTGCGCGATGGCGTGCTGTTCGATCTCTTCCCCGACGTGGATCGCGCCTGGTTCGAACGCAAGGCCAACATGGTGTTCAAGCTCAACAACCGCGCCTTCAGCACCTGGGAGCAGAAACCCTATCTGCTGCGCTTCTCCAACTACCGCCCCATCACGGGCTCAGCGCCCCATATGTTCCAGAACCTGACCCTGGTGCCGCTGGCCGATTTTGGCGGTCAGGTAACCCACATCGCCGTGATGATCTACGACGCCACCGACGAGGCCATGCTGATGAGCGGCCAGCGCCAGGCATGAAGACTCTTTGCAGCACAATGAAAACAGGGCGCCTTGGCGCCCTGTTTTGTGGTGAGGCGCTCAGCGGGCCCCGAGGTACTCGGTGAAGGCGTCGATCACCTCGTCGATGTCGTCATCGGTGATCTGCAGATGGGTCACCAGCCGCATCTCGCCGTAACCGGAGAAGAGGATCCCCCGCTCCTTCATGAAGGCAAGCAGGGGGCCGCTCTGCTCTTTTGCCAGCTGCAGGAAGACCATGTTGGTCTGCACCTGGGCCAGATCCAGGGTGATGCCGGGCAAGGCAGCCAACCCCTCGGCCAGGCGTCTGGCCCGGCGGTGATCGTCCGCCAGGCGGGCGACGTGCTGTTCGAGGGCAAACAGACCGGCCTGGGCCAGGATCCCCGCCTGACGCATGCCGCCCCCCAGCATCTTGCGCAGCCGTCTGGCGCGGGCAATGAAGGCGCGAGAGCCCACCAGCAGCGATCCCACCGGTGCCCCCAGCCCCTTGGAGAGGCAGATGGAGATGCTGTCAAAGGGAGCAGCCAGTTCGTGTACCCCGTGACCGCTCGCCACGGCGGCGTTGAACAGACGCGCCCCGTCCAGATGCAGCTGCAGCCCGCGCTCGTCGACGAACTCGCGCATCGCCTGCAGGTAGTGAAGCGGCAGCACCTTGCCATTGTGGGTGTTTTCGAGGCAGACCAGCCGGGTCTGCACAAAATGGGCATCGTCAGGGGCGATGGCCGCGGCCACATCGGCCACCGCCAGCGAACCGTCAGCCTGCATGGGCACCGCCTGCAGTGCGACCGAGCCCAGCACGGCGCTCCCCTGAGCTTCATAACGATAGATGTGGGCCCCTTGGCCCACGATGGCCCCCTCCCCGCGCTGACAGTGGCTCATCACCGCCAACAGGTTGGACATGGTGCCGGAGGGGACAAACAGCGCGGCCTCCTTGCCCAGCAGCTCGGCCCCGCGGGCCTCCAGTGCATTGACGCCGGGATCTTCCCCGTAGACATCATCCCCCACCTCGGCATGCAGCATGCTCTGGCGCATGGCATCCGTGGGCTGGGTGACCGTATCACTTCGTAAATCGATATAGCGCATGACATCCCTCCTGAAGCTGGAGCATGACGTTAGCCAGCCATGGCTGGCTTGGCAAGCGGACCGTTTCCGGAATGTGAAGCCGGTGACGGCTTACCAGGGTAGCAGCTGGCCCTGCAAGTCGAGGAAGCTGCCGGACTGGGCCGGCGACAACTGGTTGAGAAGATCAAGCAGACGCGGCGCCACCAGCGCCGGATCCTGCAGGGTCTCGGTCGCCAGCTCATGCAGGAAGGGTTGATTCATGGGGGTATCCATCAGCCCGGGATGGACGGTGATCACCCCGGCGGCGGGAAAGCGTTCGCGCCACTCGTGGGCCAGCGTTTTCGCCCCCATGTTAAGCGCCGCCTTGCTCATCCGGTAGCTGTAACGGCTGCCCGTCTCGTTGGCCCCGAGACTGCCGGCCAGATCGGAGAGAGTGCAGAGCCAGAGGCGGGCATCCGGCGTCATGCGCCGGCTCAGGCAGGCGGCCAGAGCCAGGTGCGGCCAGGCATTGGCCAGCAGGCTGTCGCACAGCCACCTGGGGTTGACCTCCTCCACCCGCCGCTCCGGCATGAAGTTGATGTCGTGCAGCAGACCTATGGTGTTGATCACCACGCTCGGCAACGCCGCCGTGTCATAGAGGGTGAACAGGGCATCGAAGGAGAGGGCGTCCACCTCCTGCAGCGGGAAATAACAGGCGGGATCCACCCCTTTTGGCAGTTGCCGACCGGCCAGCACCAGCTCCTCGCCGCGAGCGGACAACTCATGTACCAGTGCCGTGCCCAAGCCGCCGCTGCCCAAGATCAGATAGCCCATCGCCCTCTCCCCGCTGCCCTCATCTGTTTAGAGGGTATCAGAATAATCCCCGTCCGTAGCCGGGCCATCCCCATCCGGGCTTATGCCTCATGCAGGTGCCTGCCAAATTCGCGGGCCCGCGCCAGATCGAGAAACCCGTCAGCCTGCTTGTGGCTGCGCAAGAACTGGTAATAGGCGAGCAGGATCACCTGCGCGTCTGCTTCCGGCAGCGACAATCCGGGCTTCTGCTCCTGCAACAGGCTGCCGGCCGCCTCCAGGGCTTCCCGATCCACCACCTCCGCCTGCCGATAGAGGTAGCCACAGCCGGTGGCGAGCCACTCCAGCGAGCAGTTGGCGGCCATGGCAATCTGGTTCGCCTTGCCAAGCCCGGGTTCAGCACCCTTCAGATATTTGCGGATCAGAGCCTCGCTCAACCCCACCTTGCGGGCAAAGGCGCTGACGCTGCCCGTTCCGATCAAGCTCTGCAAGCGTTCGGCAAAACCGTCCATTTCCTCTCCCTCAGAACCAAAGTTCGAATTAACAGAAGCCGCATTATTGCCTTGCCCACCAGAAGAGACCAAGATGCGGGCAGCATCTTTTTACCCTTATGAGCCAAGGAGCCTCCATGTCCGTATCTCGCCTCCCCCTCCATCCCGAGGGCCCGACCTTCTCCCGTCTCATCATGGGCTACTGGCGCCTGATGGAGTGGCAGCTCTCCCCGAGCGCCCTGCTGGATCTGATGAAGTACCACCTGGATCTGGGGGTCACCACCATCGATCACGCCGACATCTATGGCGGCTACCAGTGCGAGCAGGCCTTCGGCGAGGCGCTGCGCCTTGACCCCTCCCTGCGCAACCGGATGGAGATCGTCAGCAAGTGCGGCATCGCCCTCACCGCCAAGCCGGAACACGCGCTGAATCACTACAACACCGGCAAGGCGCACATCATCGCCAGCGCCGAGGCCTCTCTGCAAAAGCTCGGCACCGATCACCTGGATCTGCTGCTGATCCACCGCCCGGATCCCCTGATGGATGCCGACGAGGTAGCCGACGCCTTCATCACCCTCAAGCAGGCGGGCAAGATCAAGCATGCCGGCGTTTCCAACTTCACAGCCCGCCAGTTCGAGCTGCTGCAGTCACGCCTGCCCTTCCCGCTGGTGACCAACCAGCTGGAGATCTCGCCGCTCAATCAGAGCACCACCCTGGACGGCACCCTGGATCAGTGCCAGCAGCTGCGCATCAAGCCGATGGCCTGGTCCTGCCTCGGGGGGGGACGCCTGTTCCAGGCCCCCGAATATGCCCCGCTGCGCGCCGAGCTCGAGCAGATCCGCCATGAGGTGGGCGCCGAGCAGATCGAGCAGGTGGTCTATGCCTGGGTCATGATGCTGCCAAGCCAGCCACTGCCGCTGATAGGCTCCGGCAAGCGGGAGCGGATCGCCGCCGCCGTGGCCTCCCAGTCCATCGTCCTCAGCCGCCAGCAGTGGTTCCGCATCCGCAAGGCGGCGCTCGGTTACGACGTGCCCTGACGAACCGGCCAAGGGCGCAAACAAAAACGGCATGGGGGAAACCCATGCCGTTTTGCGTTATCGAGGCTGCTCAGCGATGACGCTGGGGGCGACCACGTGGTGCATCTGTCTTCGGTTTGGCCTGGTTGACCGTAATGGTACGGCCACCAATCTCGGTGCCATGCAAACCGGCGATGGCTTTTTCAGCCTCGCCATTGACAGGCATTTCAATGAAGCCAAACCCCTTGGACTGACCGGTATCGCGATCGATGATGATATCGACCTTGTCTACCTGCCCAAATTGGCTGAACACGCTTTTCAGTTCGTCGGCCGTCATCCGGTACGACAGATTACCTACGTAAATCTTCATGCCATCCACTCTCGATTCAAGGTGCCTTCTCTATCCAATCACCAACACAAAGGTAAGGGCACACCCCCCATGCCGGACCTGCCGGGACGTCGTGTCCGGGCACTTCCCCGCTCCGTTTACTCAACTCATTGATCTGTTGGGCGAACAGAGCGGACAAGATCAATTCGAGTCACTGGCAGTATCTGAGCTTTGGCAAGGATTGTCGAGAAAATAGTCAGCTCATATGGGGAGCAGGGTGTCCAGCAGCCCCTGCAGCGTACGCCGGCCATGCCAGGCCCGCTTAAAGCCGAAACGGTAGATGCCGGGCGCCACGGCGTGGGTTCCCTCGCGGCCGAGTCCCATCAGCGCGGTGGCGGCGGCCAGTTGCTCTTCATCGAGCGCCAGATCCAGACTGAAGGCCAGCCACTGGCCATCGTGGCCCACCTTGCGATCCCGCTCGACCCCGACCAATGCCGCCCTGGGCAGCGCCAGCGCCTGATCGTTGCTGCCATTGAGCAGATAGAGGTGGGTCTCGTCCCAAGCCAGCTCCGCCAGCCGCCAGCGCTGCCAGCTGCGAGGCAGCACCATCATCAGCAGTACGATACCGCCGAACACCAGCCCGACCCAGGGCAGCAGCCCCATCTGTGGGTAACCCAGACCGATGGCGGCCAGCACGGTGAGCAGGCTCGCCAGCAGCAAAACCGCCATCACCGGATAGAAACGGCGGGCGGGGGGCATCAGCCAGACCAGCCCCGTTTTGTTCACCAGCTCACTGACCTTCATTCATCTCTCCTTATTCATAGACGCTTGGGCGCGCCATTTTTGTCGCGCATTGTGCGCGAGCCGCCCCGCAGGATGCAACCCGTGCCGCCAGCTGGATGACGGCTTCGCCGCACTCTTGATATGATTCCCTCCATCTGAGTCCATTTGCACGCTTGTCGGGAGTCTCATGCTTGCCACCACCCTGCTTTTCATGGCCAGTGCCTTTCTTGCCGAACCTCACCCCCGCCAGGCCGAGGCCATTGGCGGCTACGCCGCCGGCTGCCTCAAAAATGGAGTAGCGCTGCCGCTGAGCGGCCCCGGCTATCAGGTGATCCGCACCAAACGACTGCGCTACTACGGCCACCCCGAACTCATCGCCTACCTCACCACCCTGGCCAACCAGACCCGCATGGCCGGCATGCCGGATCTCTACATCGCCGATCTCGCCATGGCCCGCGGCGGCCCGTTCACCTCCGGCCATCGCAGCCATCAGACCGGCCTCGATGCCGACATCTGGTTTCGCATGGCCAACCAACCCATCTCTCGCTGGGAGCAGGATGCCCCCAAGGAGTGGGCGCTGATCGACGAACCCAGCTACCGGGTGCAGCCCGGACGCTTCGGCCCCCAGCAGCTCAATCTGCTGCGCCTGGCGGCCAGCAAGCCCGAGGTGGCCCGCATCTTCATCAACCCTGTGCTCAAGGCCGAGGTATGCAAACGGGCGGCCGATGAGCCCTGGGTCGGCAAGCTGCGTCCCTGGGTCGGCCACTTCAGCCACTTTCATGTGCGCCTGCGCTGCCCGGCCGACAGCCCGGATTGCCAACCCCAGACCCCGATCCCGCCCGGCAACGGCTGCGGCGCCGAGCTGGCCTCCTGGCTCAAGGACAAGCCGCAACTGCCCAAGGTTTCGATGGCTTATCACAAACCCAGGCTGCCCGCCCGTTGTGGCGGTTGACCACAAGCTGCTATGGTGAGCCGTTATCTGCAAAAAATATCAATGGAGAACAACAAGATGGGCACTTCACTCTGGCAACGGGCAAACCGCGCCCTGTTGACCCTGACGCTGCTGCTGGGCCTGACCGGTTGCGGCATGAACAACATTCCCACCCTGGATGAGCAGGTCAAGGCGAGCTGGGGCCAGGTCGAGAACCAGTATCAGCGCCGTGCCGATCTGGTCCCCAATCTGGTGGCCACCGTCAAGGGCTACGCCAGCCACGAGCAGGAGACCCTCAAGGCGGTGACCGATGCCAGAGCCCGGGTCGGCAGCCTGCAGGTGAGCGATCCAGCCCAGCTCAAGGAGTTTGAAGCGGCCCAGAACCAGCTCTCCGGCGCCCTCTCCCGCTTGATGGTGGTGGTCGAGCGCTATCCCGAGCTCAAGGCCGATCAGCAGTTCCTCACCCTGCAGGCCCAGCTGGAAGGCACCGAGAACCGCATCTCGGTGGCGCGGCGCGACTACATAGAGGCAGTGCGCCAGTTCAATACCGAGATCCGCACCTTCCCGGGTGTCATCTGGTCCAAGCTGCTCTACTCGGATCTGGAGGCCAAACCCACGTTCAGCGCCAAGTCCGGTGCCGATGAGGCGCCCAAGGTCAGCTTCCAATGAACCTCGTGATCCGTGCCCTGCTGCCCTGTCTGCTGCTGTGGACGGCGGTGGTGTCCGCCGCCCCCACCTTCCCCGCCCTGAGCGGACGGGTGGTGGACGAGGCCAACCTGATGTCCCGCAAGCAGGCCCACCAGCTCACCCAGCAGCTGGCGGCGTTCGAGAAGCGCAGCGGTATCCAGCTGGTGGTGGTCTCTATTGACACGCTGGCGGGTGACACCATCGAAGAGTACGGCTATCAGCTCGGCCGCCACTGGGGGATCGGTCAGAAAGGCAAAGACAACGGCGTACTGCTCTTGATCGCCCAGGATGAGCGCAAGGTGCGCATCGAAGTGGGCTACGGACTGGAAGGGGCCCTGCCCGACGCCATCGCCGCCAACATCATCCAGACCCGGATCCTGCCCGCGTTCAAACGCGGCGACATGGTGGCCGGGGTGGTGGCTGGCAGCCAGGCGATCATGCAGGCCTTGGCGGGCGAGTACAAACCGGTAGACAACGCCAGCAAGGACAAGCTGGGCGGCCCCTGGCTGTTCATCCTGATGGTGATTGTGATGATCGTGCTGCACAACCTGCGTGGCGGTGGCGGCGGTGGTCGAGGTGGCCGGCGTCGTGCAGCTTACCTCACCGGTGGCTTCGGTGCCGGTCGCTCCGGCGGCGGCTTTGGTGATGGCGGTGGTTTCAGCGGAGGGGGCGGCAGTTTTGGTGGCGGCGGTGCCTCCGGTGGTTGGTAACAGGGATTAAGAGACGACACATGATTTCGAAACAGTTCTTTCACACGTTGCAGGCCAGGGTCAAACAGGCGGAGCAGGCAACCGATGCCGAGCTGGTGACCGTGCTGGCCCCCGCCAGCGACGGCTATCGCTACATCCCCACCCTGTGGGCGGCCCTGCTGGCCATGCTGACACCGCTGCTGGTGTTCGAGCTCGGCTTCTGGCTCGGCTGGTACGAGATCCTGCTGGTGCAGTGGTCGGTCTGGCTGGTACTGAGCATCCTGTTCCACTGGACCCCCATCAAGATGTACCTGATCCCGAAACAGGTGCGCCAGCACAGGGCCGCCCTGATGGCACGCCTGCAGTTTGTCGAGCAAGGGCTGCACCGCACCCGGGATCGGCTCGGGGTGCTGATCTTCGTCTCGGTGGCCGAGCACTACGTGGAGATCCTAGTGGATGACGGCATCGCCCAGCACATCGACAACGGTCAGTGGCAGGAGATCATCGATGACTTCACCCGCCGGGTGCGCAACAAGGAGGTGGAACAGGGTTTCCTCGAGTGCATCGAGCGGACCAGCGCCATTCTGACCGACGCCTTCCCCGCTACCCGGGACCAGAACGAGCTGCCGGACAGTCTGATCATCCTCGACAAGCCCTGAACAGGATTAAAAAACCGGCATTCTGTTCAAGGGATAGGCATTCGATAAAGATTATGAAAAATAAGGGGAAAAGTGGTTGACCCCGGCAGCCCTTTCCCCTAAATTACGCCCCGTTCCAGCGCAACGGCGCAACGAACGACGTGCTGGCTGAGCACGTTAAACAACAGACCAAAATTTGGTGAGGTGTCCGAGTGGCTGAAGGAGCACGCCTGGAAAGTGTGTATACGGCAACGTATCGAGGGTTCGAATCCCTCCCTCACCGCCAAATTTTAAAGAACCGACCTGATGGTCGGTTTTTTGCTTTGGGGAAGAATTATCAGCTCATGTCGAAGAGGGAGGGTGAGAACCCTCGCCGGGTTCGAGCAGAGCAGCTTGCTGCGATGAACGGCCGCAGGCCGCCCCGAAGGGGTGAGCCACGCAGTGGCGAATCATCCCTCCCTCACCGCCAAATCTTAAAGAACCGACCTGATGGTCGGTTTTTTGCTTTCAGGCTCCGACGAAAGCGAACCCCTCACCCAGTGTCGAGCAGGCCGGCAGCCACTCTCTATTCTCCAGGCAGTTCTGCTGGCAATGATCCACTCCATGGCGCACCGATCTCACCGCCCATTTGAACGACTAGCCTGATGGCTGGTTGCCAGCTAGCCTCTGCAGCCAAGCATCTCAGACGCAAGACCACAGCACCGCCAAATTCCCTCTGCTGGCAGCAACGTCCACCTTGGTGGCACACCCCTTTCCATCCGGAAAACACCTCTCCCAGGCGGCAGCTGACGCTGACGCGCGTTATTGCTCACCGATTGGATATCATTTTGAAAAACTGATACTTAAGTAGCTACACTAGCCATTATCAATCTTCAGGGATGCGTAATAAATGAGCTTAATCGGCCTGGTTCTGGCATTGATCGCCATTCTGGGCGGCAACATGATCGAGGGCGGCCACCCCAGCGCCCTGCTCGATCTGCCCGCCTTCCTCATCGTGATCGGTGGTACTGTCGGTGCCGCTCTGACCCAGTTCCCCTTCTCCGTTGTCGGCAGCACCCTCAAGCGTTTCAAGTGGTTGCTGACCCCTCTCAAACTCGACATGCAGGAGCAGGCCGAGCTGCTGGAGAACCTGGCGGGCAACGCCAGGCGCAGCGGCATGCTGGCCCTGGAAGGGATGATCGACGACATCAAGGACCCCTTCCTGCAAAAGGGGGTGCAGATGATGGTCGACGGCTACGAGAAGACCAAGATCCACGAGGTGCTGGAGAACGAGATCGAGTTCGAGCAGGAAGATCTCGAGCAGACCGTCAAGTTCTATGAGGCCATGGGGGGTTATTGCCCGACCATGGGGATCGTGGGGGCGGTATTTGGCCTCATTCACGCCATGGGCCTGCTGGATGCCCCGGACAAGCTGGGGGGCGCCATTGCGGTGGCCTTCATCGCCACCATCTACGGGGTATCGGCCGCCAACCTCATCTTCCTGCCCTTCGGCAACCGCTACAAAGCCTTTGCCCACCAGATCCGCCACTACAAGGAGATGACCCTGACCGGCATCCTCTGCATCGTGGACGGCGAATCCCAACAACGTCTGCAAGTCACCCTCGAACCCTACTTAGGAGGCCACGGTGGCAAAAAAGAAAAAGGCTGAGGCGCCGGAGAACCACGAACGCTGGCTGGTCTCCTATGCCGACTTCATGACCCTGCTGTTCGCCCTGTTCGTGGTGCTCTACTCCTTTGCGATGGCCAAGCAGTCTGAAACCCGGGTACTGATCCAGGGCTTCATCGAATCGCTGGGTAAAATAGGCCTGATCTCCCCACCTGCGGGTTCACCGGTCATGCAAGGGGGGACCGGCATTCTTGAGCCGGAATCCAAGACCACCCCGAGCAGCCCCGAGAAGGAGACGGTGCTGGAGAAAGATGCCCCCACGGCAGCCTCGGATCCCTTCAACGAGACCATAGGCGCCTCTGAGAAGCCGAGCGCGACGGAGTCCTGGCCTCACAAGACCCAGGAGCAGGAGTGGGTGCAGGTCACCAAGAAGAAGCTGGAGCAGCAGCTCAAGGCACAGATTGAATCCAAGGATCTGGAGGTGGAACAACTGGGCAGCCAGCTGGTGATCCGCATCGGTGAGAAGGCGCTGTTCCCGGCCGATTCCGCCTTCCTGCAGCCCCAGTTCATTCCGCTGGTCAACAAGATCTCCGGCATTCTGGCGGATATCCCGGGCAAGGTGGTGGTCACAGGCCACACCGACAACACCCAGGCGCCGGTGGAGCTCTATCGCAGCAACTGGGAGCTGTCGGTGCTGCGTTCGGCTTCCATCGTGCACACCCTGCTCACCAACCCCAAGCTCGATGCCTCTCGGGTCATCGCACAGGGGGTGGCAGATGCCCAGCCCCGCTATCCCAACGACACCCCGGAACACCGGCAGGCCAACCGCCGGGTCGAGATCACCCTCTCCCAGGGCAAGGCCGCCGAAGAGTCCCTCCCCGTCCTCAAACCCTGATCCAGCAGACCCCGCCCGGCGGGGTCTTGTTTTTCTCGATTAGTTTATTTTTCGAACTGCCCTGCGATTTTCCCCCCATTACAAAAGCGAGTGAAAATGATTCTCAAATAGGAACATTGACCCCGCTTGCAAAATACGATTTTCCTCCCGCTGATTAATAATTAATCCCCTGAAATGACATGTAAATCAGTATCAAGGTGGCATAATACGTAACATCCTTGTTAAGTCTCGTGATTAATTTGGTTAGGGAAAACTCCTATGTTTGCTGATATTGCTGTCCAGCATTGGGCTTTTGCTGTCTATGTAGTTGGGGCCATCTGTATCTGCCTGATCATGATCGGCCTGGCAGCCCTGCTGGGAGGCCGCGCCTACGGCCGAGCCAAAAACAAGCCCTTCGAATCAGGCGTAGACTCCGTGGGCAATGCCCGTCTGCGCTTCTCCGCCAAGTTCTATCTGGTTGCCATGTTCTTCGTCATCTTCGACGTGGAAGCGCTCTATCTCTTTGCCTGGTCCGTCTCCGTTCGGGAGAGCGGCTGGGTCGGCTTCATCGAGGCCACCATCTTCATCTCCTTGCTGCTGGTAGGACTCATCTACCTGTGGCGTATTGGCGCCCTCGACTGGGCACCGAAAAAACGCGTCCTGACCGACAAGAAGCCAGACTGAATTACTGATTATCCCTTTGAGGTTGCACCATGAAGTACACCCTGACCCGGATTGACCCGGATGCGCCGGTTGAGCGCTACCCCCAGGAACAGCGCCAGACCGTCGAGGATCCCCTGGCTCAAGAGGCCTCACGCGGCATCATGATCGGGCGCCTAGAAGAGGTGCTGCAGGACACGGTCAACTGGGGCCGCAAGAACTCCCTCTGGCCCTACAACTTCGGCATCTCCTGCTGCTACGTGGAGATGTGTACCGCCTTCACCTCCCCTCACGACGTGGCCCGCTTCGGCGCCGAAGTCATCCGGGCCTCACCGCGCCAGGCCGATTTCATGGTTATCGCCGGCACCCCCTTCATCAAAATGGCCCCGGTCATCCAGCGCCTGTACGAACAGCTGCTCGAACCCAAGTGGGTCATCTCCATGGGGGCCTGCGCCAACTCGGGCGGCATGTATGACATCTACTCGGTCGTTCAGGGCGTCGACAAGTTCCTGCCGGTCGACGTCTACATTCCGGGCTGCCCGCCCCGTCCCGAGGCATTCCTGCAGGCCTTGATGTTGCTGCAGGACTCCATCGGCAAGGAGCGCCGTCCGCTCTCCTGGGTGGTGGGCGATCAGGGCATCTATCGCCCCCAGATGCCTGCCGAGAAGGACCGCAAGCGTGGCGAGCGGATCAACGTCACCAACCTGCGCACGCCGGATGAGATCTGACCATGAAACTGACTCGAGAATTTCCCAGCAACTACGCCATGGCCCAGTGGCAACCGAGTGATCACAAAGACGCTCAGGTGGTCGGCGAGCTGTTTGCCCATTTCGGTGCCGAACGCTTCACCATCCAGAATACCCGCACCGGCGTGCCGGTGGTCTGGCTCTCCCGCGAGCTGCTGCTGGATGTGATGGGGTTCCTTAAAAAGCTGCCCTCCCCGTTCGTGATGCTGTTTGACTTGAGCGCCACCGACGAGCGGATGCGCAGCCATCGTCACGACCTGCCCGACAGCGACTTCACCGTCTTCTATCACCTCATCTCCATCGATCGCAACGCCGACCTGATGTTGAAGGTGCCGCTCAAGGAGGGGGATCTGACGCTGCCCACCGTCAGCCGCCACTTCCCCAACGCCAACTGGTATGAACGGGAAGTGTGGGATCTGATGGGCATCAACTTCGACGGTCACCCGCACCTGACCCGCATCATGATGCCCAAGAGCTGGCAGGGTCACCCGCTGCGCAAGGATTATCCGGCGCGCGCCACCGAATTCGATCCCTTCATGCTCGATGCCGCCAAGCAGGACATGGAGCAGGGCAACCTGATGTTCAAACCGGAAGAGTGGGGCATGAGCCGGGGCAACGAGAACGAGGACTACATGTTCTTGAACCTGGGCCCCAACCACCCCTCCGCCCACGGCGCCTTCCGCCTGGTACTGCAGCTCGATGGCGAGGAGATCCGTGACTGCGTGCCCGACATCGGCTATCACCACCGCGGTGCCGAGAAGATGGGCGAGCGCCAGTCCTGGCACAGCTACATCCCCTACACCGACCGGGTCGAGTACCTAGGGGGCGTGATGAACAACCTGCCCTACGTGCTGGCGGTCGAGAAGCTGGCCGGCATCAAGGTGCCACAGCGGGTCGACATGATCCGGGTGATGCTGGCAGAGCTGTTCCGCATCCAGAGTCACCTGCTGTTCATCGGTACCTATATCCAGGACGTGGGCGCCATGACCCCGGTCTTCTTCACCTTCACCGACCGGCAGCGGATTTACACCATCATCGAAGCCATCACCGGCGCCCGCATGCATCCGGCCTGGTTCCGCATCGGCGGCGTGGCCCACGATCTGCCCGTCGGCTGGCAGCGACTGGTGCAGGACAACCTGCTGAGCTGGCTGCCCAAGCGGCTGATGGACTATGAGAAGGCCGCCATGCGCAACAGCATACTGCGTGGCCGCACCATAGGCGTCGCCGCCTACAACACAGAGCAGGCGCTGGCCTGGGGCACCACGGGCGGCGGTCTGCGCGCCACCGGCCTCAACTTCGACGTGCGCAAGTGGCGCCCCTACTCCGGCTACGATCAGTTCGAATTCGAGGTACCGGTGGGTGCCAACGGCGATGCCTACGATCGCGCCCTGGTGCGCATCGAGGAGATGCGCCAGAGCATGCGCATCATAGAGCAGTGCATGAAGAACATGCCGGAGGGGCCGTTCAAGGCGGATCACCCGCTCACCACGCCGCCGCCCAAAGAGCGCACCCTGCAGGACATCGAAACCCTGATCACCCACTTCCTGCAAGTGTCGTGGGGCCCGGTCATGCCGGCCGCCGAGTCCTTCCAGATGATCGAGGCGACCAAGGGGATCAACAGTTATTACCTGACCAGCGACGGCTCCACCATGAGCTACCGGACCCGGATCCGCACCCCGAGCTTTGCTCACCTGCAACAGATCCCCTCGGTGATCCGTGGCCAGATGGTGTCGGACCTCATCGTCTATCTGGGCAGTATCGATTTCGTTATGTCGGATGTGGACCGTTGAGTAACGGCTGTTACCAAGCGCCGTTACACGACAACAAGAACAAGCCACAAAAGGTTATGCCATGAGCCAGCAATGTCAGTGCCAACACAATCCGTCCCCGCAGGGACAGAGTTCATGCCAGGGCAAGGGGAAGGATTTCGTCCTGAGCCAGGCAGAACGCGATGCCATCGAGCATGAGAAACACCACTACGAAGATCCCCGCGCCGCCAGTATCGAAGCGCTCAAGATAGTGCAGCAGGCCCGCGGCTGGGTTCCTGACGGTGCCATCCACGCCATCGCCGCCGAGCTCGGTATCCCCGCCAGCGACGTGGAGGGGGTCGCCACCTTCTACAGCCAGATCTTCCGCCAGCCGGTCGGTCGCCACATCATCCGCGTCTGCGACAGCATGGTCTGCTACATCAACGGCCACGAGCAACTGCTGGCCGGCCTGAAAGAGGTGATGAACCTGGCCCCCGGCCAGACCTCCGCCGACGGCCGCTTCACCCTGCTGCCGGTCTGCTGCCTCGGCAACTGCGACAAGGGGCCGGCCCTGATGATCGACGACGACACCTACGGTGGGCTCGACGCCATCAGCCTGCTCAAGACCCTGGAGGCTTACCCATGAGTCTGGCATCCCTTGGTACCGCCAACCGCATCGCCCGCGCGGCCGAGACCCATCCCCTCACCTGGCGGCTGCGCGACGACGGCCAGCCGGTCTGGCTGGATGAATACCAGAGCAAGCAGGGTTACGATGCGGCCCGCAAGGCGCTGGGCCAGATGAGCCCTGATGAAATCGTCGGCACCGTCAAGGATGCCGGCCTCAAGGGTCGCGGCGGCGCCGGCTTCTCCACCGGCGTGAAGTGGGGCCTGATGCCCAAAGACGAGAGCATGAACATCCGTTACCTGCTCTGCAACGCCGACGAGATGGAGCCGAACACCTACAAGGATCGGCTGTTGATGGAGCAACTGCCCCACCTGCTGATCGAGGGGATGATCATCTCGGCCAAGGCCCTCAAGGCCTACCGTGGCTACATCTTCCTGCGCGGCGAGTACGTCGATGCCGCCACCAACCTGCGCCGGGCGGTGATCGAGGCCAAGGCCGCTGGGCTCCTTGGCAAGAACATCCTGGGCTCGGGCTTTGACTTCGAGCTGTTCGTCCACACCGGCGCCGGTCGTTACATCTGCGGCGAAGAGACGGCGCTCATCAACTCCCTGGAAGGGCGCCGCGCCAACCCGCGCGCCAAGCCCCCCTTCCCCGCCGTTTCCGGCGTCTGGGGCAAGCCCACCTGCGTCAACAACGTCGAGACCCTGTGCAACGTGCCCGCCATCATCGGCAACGGTGTGACCTGGTATCAGGGGCTGGCGCTGCCGGGTTCGGAAGATCACGGCACCAAGCTGATGGGCTTCTCCGGCAAGGTCAACAACCCCGGCCTGTGGGAGCTGCCGTTCGGCATCACCGCCCGCGAGCTGTTCGAGAACTACGCCGGCGGCATGAAGCCCGGCTATCGCCTGAAAGCCTGGCAACCGGGCGGCGCCGGTACCGGCTTCCTGCTGCCCGAGCACCTGGATGCCCAGATGTACGCCGGCGGCATCGGCAAGGTCGGCACCCGGATGGGCACGGGCCTTGCCATGGCGGTGGATGACAGCATCAACATGGTCTCCCTGCTGCGCAACATGGAAGAGTTCTTCGCCCGCGAGTCCTGCGGCTGGTGCACCCCCTGCCGCGACGGCCTGCCCTGGAGCGTCAAGCTGCTGCGCGCGCTGGAGCGGGGCGAGGGTCAGCCAGGGGATCTCGCCACCCTGGAGCAGCTGGTCAGCTTCCTCGGCCCGGGCAAGACCTTCTGTGCCCATGCCCCTGGCGCCATCGAGCCGCTGGGCAGTGCGATGAAGTATTTCCGGTCCGAATTCGAGGCTGGCGTCAAGGCGCCGCAGGATAGTCACAAGCAGCTCAAGGGTATCCAGCCCAACCTGCTGGGCGAGCGCTGGTAAGGCGCCCAGTGCGCCCGCAGAACCGGCGCGAGCCACAGAATTTATTTCATTGAAGTCAGGGAAGTTGTATGGCCACCATTCATGTAGACGGTAAAGAGTTCGAGGTAGACGGGGCAGATAACCTGCTGCAAGCCTGTCTCTCCCTTGGGCTGGACGTCCCCTATTTTTGCTGGCACCCGGCGCTCGGTAGCGTCGGCGCCTGCCGCCAGTGTGCGGTGAAGCAGTATCAGAATGCCGACGACAAGCGCGGCCGCCTGGTCATGTCCTGCATGACGCCCTCCACCGATGGCACCTATATCTCCATCGAGGATGAGGAGGCGAAGGAGTTCCGCAAGACGGTGGTGGAGTGGCAGATGACCAACCACCCCCACGACTGCCCGGTGTGCGAAGAGGGCGGCGCCTGCCACCTGCAGGACATGACGGTGATGACCGGCCACAACAGCCGGCGCTACCGTTTCACCAAGCGCACCCACCAGAATCAGGATCTGGGCCCCTTCATCAACCACGAGATGAACCGCTGCATCGCCTGCTATCGCTGCGTGCGCTACTACAAGGATTACGCCGGTGGCGAGGATCTCGGGGTCTACGGCGCCCACGACAACGTCTACTTCGGCCGGGTCGAGGATGGCACCCTAGAGAGCGAGTTTTCCGGCAACCTGGTGGAGGTCTGCCCCACCGGCGTGTTCACCGACAAGACCCACTCCGAGCGCTACAACCGCAAGTGGGACATGCAGTTCGCCCCCAGCATCTGCCAGGGGTGCTCGGTCGGCTGCAACATCAGCCCGGGTGAGCGTTATGGCGAGCTGCGCCGCATCGAGAACCGCTATCACGGCGCCCTGAACCACTACTTCCTGTGCGACCGCGGCCGCTTCGGCTACGGCCACGTCAATCTGACCGACCGCCCGCGCCAGCCCCTGCTGCAGGATGGCAGTGACAAGCTGGCCATCACGGTGGACGGTGCCCTCAACCGGGCCGCCGACGCCCTGCGCACCGCCAGTGGCGTCATTGGCATCGGCTCGCCGCGGGCGTCGCTTGAGAGCAACTTCGCCCTGCGCGAACTGGTGGGCGCCGCCAACTTCTACAGCGGCGTCGAGCAAAGCGAATGGGAATGCCTGCAGAAGATGCTGCAGATCCTGCAGCACGGTGGCGTGCGCACCCCCAGCCTGCGTGACATGGAAGAGGCCGATGCCGTGCTGGTGCTCGGTGAGGATGTCACCCAGACCGCCGCCCGCATCGCCCTGGCCCTGCGTCAGGCAGTCAAGGGCAAGGGCCGTGAAATCGCCCGCAAGCTGAAGGTGGATCTGTGGCAGGTCGCCGCGGTGCAGACCCTGGCCCAGAACGAGCGCTACCCGCTGCTGATCACCAGTCTCGACACCACCCGACTGGACGACGTGGCGAGCGGCACCCTGCACGCCCCCCACGCGGATCAGGCGCGCCTCGGCTTCGCCATCGCCCATCTGCTCGATGGCAGCGCCCCTGCCCTGACCGATCTCGCCCCCGAGCAACAGGCCCTGGCCGCCAGCTGGGCCGCACTGCTCGGCAACGCCAAGAAGCCGCTCATCATCGCCGGCACCGGTGCCCGCAGCCAGGCGCTGCTTGAGGCGGCCAGCAACATCGCCCGTGCCCTCAAGGGCCGTGGCCAGGCCGTGGAGCTCGCCCTGGTCGCTCAGGAGACCAACAGCCTGGGGCTGGCCATGCTGGCCGGCAATGCTGCCCCGCTGGAGGCCGCCCTCGAGCGCATCGAAGGAGAAGAGAAGCTAGCGCTGGTGATGCTCGAGAACGATCTCTACCGCCGCGCACCGCGCAGCCGCATCGATGCTGCCATCGACCGTCTGCAGCACCTGCTGGTGGTCGACCATCAGGACACCGGCACCGCCCAGAAGGCGGACCTGGTGCTGCCTGCCGCCAGCTTCGCCGAGGCCGACGGTACCCTCATCAACATGGAAGGCCGCGCCCAACGCTTCTTCCAGGTCTATGCCCCCGCCTTCTACAACGCCGACATCCAGGTGCGCGAGAGCTGGCGCTGGCTGGCCGCCCTGCAAGGGGCGCTGGATCGCAAACCGCTGCGCTGGAACAACTTCGACGAGGTGAGCAGTGCCTGCGCCGCCAGCGCTCCGCTGCTGACCAGCATGCGCGAAGCCGCGCCCAATGCAGGTCTGCGTATCCGCGGCATGAAACTCGCCCGCGAGCCGCACCGCTACAGCGGCCGCACCTCCATGCTGGCGGATCAGAACGTGAGCGAGCCCAGAGTCGCCCAGGATCCCGACTCCCCCTTCAACTTCTCCATGGAAGGCTACGCCGGTGCCCGCCAGCCGCTGCAACAGGTACCATTTGCCTGGGCGCCGGGCTGGAACTCCCCCTCCGCCTGGAACAAGTTCCAGGATGAAGTGGGTGGCAACCTGCGCGCCGGGGATCCCGGTCGCCGTCTGCTGGAAGCAGGTGAGGATAGCCTCGGCTGGTTCGACACCATTCCCGCCCCGTTCAACGCCAAAGAGGCGCTGCAGGTGGTGAGCTATGACCAGCTGTTTGGCAGCGAAGAGCTCTCTGCCAGAAGCCCGGTCATCCAGGCCCGCATGAGCGAGCCCGTGCTGGTGCTGAACCCGGCCGACGCCAACCGTCTTGCCCTCAGTGCCGGCAGCCAGGTCGCCTTCTCCTGGGGTGGCCACCACTGGCGGCTAACCCTGCGTCTGAGCAAGCATCTGACCGCGGGTCTGGTGGGCCTGCCGCTTGGTGTCAACGGTCTGCCGACCGCCCTGCACCAGCAATATCTCGCCAACCTGCAGGAGGCCATCGCATGAGCGACTCTCTGATCGATCTGTTGCTGGAGATCGGCAAGGCATTGATCGTGCTGGTGGGGATCGTGGGGGCCGGCGCCTTCATGAGCTTCATCGAGCGCCGTTTGCTGGCGCTGTGGCAGGATCGTTACGGCCCCAACCGGGTAGGCCCCTTCGGCCTGCTGCAGCTGGCGGCCGACATGATCAAGATGTTCTTCAAAGAGGACTGGATCCCGCCCTTCGCCGATCGCCGGATCTTCGTGCTGGCCCCCATCATCGCCTTTACCGCCTTCATTCTGGCGTTTGCGGTGGTGCCGATCACCCCCACCTGGGGCGTGGCGGATCTCAACGTGGGGCTGCTCTACATCCTGGCCATCGCGGGGCTGGCGGTCTATGCCGTGCTGTTCGCCGGCTGGTCGAGCAACAACAAGTACTCCTTGCTCGGCAGCCTGCGCGCCTCGGCCCAGACACTCTCCTACGAGGTGTTCCTCGGCCTCTCCTTGATGGGCATCGTCATCCAGACCGGCAGCTTCAACCTGCGGGATATCGTGGAAGCGCAAGCTGGATTGTGGAACATCATCCCTCAGTTCCTGGGCTTCATCACCTTCCTGTTTGCCGGCGTCGCCGTCACCCACCGCCATCCGTTTGACCAGCCGGAAGCCGAGCAGGAGCTCGCCGACGGTTATCACATCGAGTATGCGGGCATGAAGTGGGGTCTCTTCTTCGTGGGTGAGTACATCGGCATCGTGCTGATCTCTTCGCTCATCGTGACCCTGTTCTTCGGTGGCTGGCACGGCCCCTGGCTGCCGCCCTTCATCTGGTTTGCCCTGAAGACCGCCTGTTTCATGGTGTTCTTCATCCTGCTGCGGGCCTCCCTGCCCCGCCCGCGCTTTGACCAGGTGATGTCGTTTGGCTGGAAAGTCTGCCTGCCGCTGACCCTGCTCAACATGCTGGTCACCGGCGCCGTGGTGCTGATGAATGCGCAGTGAGGCCCCGATGGACAGAAAATTTGTGATGCCGTTTGGCTGGAACGTCTGCTTGCCCGCCGTCCTGCATCCCGCACGGGATGCAGCCGGTACGGGCTGTGGTGCTGATGAATGTGCAGTGAGGCACGACTATGAAAATTATTAACATCATCAAGGGTGTCGGCACCCAGTTACGCAGCCTGGGGATGGTGTTCTCCCATGCCTGGCGCCCCCGCGAGACCCTCAATTACCCGGAGCAGGCCGTCTATGCGGCGCCCCGCTATCGCGGCCGCATCGTGCTGACCCGCGACCCGGACGGCGACGAGCGCTGCGTGGCCTGCAACCTGTGTGCGGTGGCCTGCCCGGTCGGCTGCATCTCGCTGCAAAAATCCGAGCGGGAAGATGGTCGCTGGTACCCTGAGTTCTTTCGCATCAACTTCTCCCGCTGCATCTTCTGCGGCCTGTGCGAAGAGGCCTGCCCCACCACTGCCATCCAGCTGACGCCGGATTTCGAGATGGGCGAGTATCGCCGCCAGGACCTGGTGTACGAGAAGGAGGATCTGCTGATAAGCGGGCCCGGCAAGTACCCGGATTACAACTTCTATCGCATGAGCGGGATGGCCATCGACGGCAAGCCGAAAGGGGATGCCGAGAACGAAGCCAAGCCCATCGATGTCAAGAGCCTGCTGCCCTGAGGAGTCAATCATGGAACTGGCATTCTATGCCGCGGCCCTGGTCGCCGTTTACAGCACGCTGCGGGTGATCAGCACCAGCAATCCGATGCACGCGCTGCTCAATCTCATCATCTCCCTCATCGCCGTGGCCATGATCTTCTTCTGCCTGGGCGCCGCCTTCGCAGGCGCCCTGCAGGTGATCGTCTACGCGGGCGCCATCATGGTGCTGTTCGTGTTCGTGGTGATGATGCTGAACCTGGGCTCGGCCCAGGATCAGGAGAAGCACTGGCTCACTCCCACCACCTGGGTGGGCCCGGGCCTGCTTTCGCTCATTCTGCTGGGTTTTCTGGCCTACGGCATTCTCGGGGTCACCGGCGGTGAACTCGGTCTGACCGACGTCAGTGCCAAAGCGGTCGGCATCGCCCTGTTCGGCCCTTACGTGCTGGCGGTGGAGCTTGCCTCCATCCTGCTGCTGGCGGGTCTGGTCACCGCCTATCACCTTGGCCGCGAAGACAAGAGCGGCGAGGTACTCTCGGTGCCCCGCACCCCGGCCCGTCCATCACAAGAAGGAGGTCAGCAATGAATGGCATCCCCATGGAGCACGGACTGCTGCTCGCCGCCGTGCTGTTCTGCATCGGCCTGTGCGGCCTGCTGATCCGCCGCAACTTGCTGTTTATCCTCATGAGTATCGAGATCATGATGAACGCCTCGGCACTGGCATTCGTGGTGGCTGGCAGCCGCTGGGCCCAGGCCGATGGCCAGATCATGTACATACTGGTGATTTCTCTGGCGGCAGCGGAGGCCAGTATCGGCCTCGCCCTGTTACTGCTGCTCTATCGTCGTTACCACACCCTCAACGTGGACACTGTGAGCGAGATGCGCGGATGAGCCTCCTATACCTGACTTTTCTGTTTCCGCTGCTGGGATGGCTGGTGCTGGCCTTCTCCCTCGGTCGTTTCGGCGAGCGCACCTCGGCGCTCATCGGCGTCGGCAGCATAGGGTTGTCGGCCCTCACTACCCTGTGGGTCGGCATCGATTTTCTCAACACCATGCCGGTGGGCGGCGTCTATACCCAGACCCTGTGGCAGTGGATCTCGGTGGGCAGCTTCAGTCCCAGCTTCCGCCTGGCACTGGACGGCCTGTCGCTGACCATGCTGGGGGTGGTGACCGGGGTGGGTTTCTTCATCCACCTGTTCGCCTCCTGGTACATGCGCGGGGAAGAGGGCTATTCGCGCTTCTTCACCTACACCAACCTGTTCATCGCCAGCATGCTGTTCCTGGTGCTGGCCGATGACCTGCTGTTCGTCTATCTGGGCTGGGAAGGGGTGGGTCTGTGCAGCTACCTGCTGATCGGCTTCTACTACAAGGATCGCAACAACGGCGCCGCCGCCCTCAAGGCGTTCGTGGTGACCCGGGTCGGCGACGTCTTCCTCGCCATCGGCCTGTTCATCCTCTATCGCGAGCTCGGCACTCTCAACATCCATGAGCTGCTGGTGCGCGCCCCCACCCTGTTTGCCGAAGGCTCCCCCGCCCTGTCGCTGGCCTGCCTGATGCTGCTCGGCGGCGCCGTCGGCAAATCGGCCCAGCTGCCGCTGCAGACCTGGCTGGCGGATGCCATGGCGGGCCCGACCCCGGTCTCGGCACTGATCCACGCGGCCACCATGGTGACCGCCGGTGTCTATCTCATCGCCCGCACCCACGGTCTGTTCCTGCTAGCCCCCGAGATCCTGCATCTGGTGGCGCTGGTCGGGGCCATTACCCTGGTGCTGGCGGGCTTTGCGGCCCTGGTGCAAACCGACATCAAGCGGATCCTGGCCTACTCCACCATGAGCCAGATCGGCTACATGTTCCTGGCCCTCGGCGTTGGTGCCTGGGAAGGGGCCATCTTCCACCTGATGACCCACGCCTTCTTCAAGGCGCTGTTGTTCCTCTCCGCCGGTGCCGTGATCGTCGCCACCCACCACGAGCAGAACATCTTCAAGATGGGGGGCTTGCGCAAGAGCCTGCCGCTGGTCTATGCCTGCTTCCTGGTAGGGGGCTCGGCCTTGGCCGCGCTGCCGCTGGTGACCGCCGGTTTCTACAGTAAAGACGCCATCCTGTGGCAGGTGCAGGCCAGCGGCCAGAGCGCCCTGCTGTGGGCTGGCCTTGGCGGTGCCTTCCTCACCTCCCTCTACACCTTCCGCCTCATTTTCATCGCCTTCCACGGCGAGGCGAAGACCGAGGCTCACGCCGGTCACGGTCTGGCCCACCAGCTGCCGCTGCTGGTGCTGCTGGTGCTCTCCACCGGCATCGGCGCCCTGATCGTGCCGCCGCTGGCGGGGGTACTGCCGGCGGGTCCGGGGGATCACATCGAAGAGGGGCGCCACGCGTTGGAGATCACCTCCGCCGTCATCGCCATCGCCGGTATCGCCCTGGCTGCCTTCCTGTTCCTGGGTGAGCGCCGCCTGGCCAGCAGCATAGCCAACAGCGCGCCGGGCAAGTTGCTCAGCACTCTCTGGTTCAATGCCTGGGGCTTTGACTGGCTTTACGATCAGCTGTGGGTCAAACCGTATCTGCTGGCGACCCGGTTGCTCGGCAAGGATCCGCTGGACTGGATGATGAACCTGCCGGCCTGGCTGGCCCAGAGCGGCCACCAGCTGCTGGCCTGGACCGTTTCCGGCAAGTTGCGCTGGTATGCAGCCTCCATGGGGATGGGCGCCGCCCTGATCCTGGCCCTGCTGCTGCTCGGCTGATCCCGTGATGCAGCCCCTGAACTCGCAGCAAGCCCACGTGCCTGCACAGTGACTAGAACATAGACGAGAGCTGATATCGTGACCTTACTCTGGATCTTGTTAATACCCTTCATCGGCGGTCTGCTCTGTTGGCAGACCGAGCGATTCGGCGAGTACTTCGTACGCTGGGTCGCCCTGCTGTCGATGAGCGCCTGCCTGCTGCTCTCCTGCGCCATCTGGTGGAGCGGCGACTTCACCCTGGCAGTCCAGGGCGGCGTGCCCGTCTGGGCCGCCGAACTGCAACTGCCCTGGATCCCCCGCTTCGGCATCTCACTGCACCTGGCGGTGGATGGCTTGTCGCTGCTGATGGTGATCCTCACCTGCTTCATCGGCGTGCTGGCCATCCTCTGTTCCTGGAAGGAAATCGTGCAGCGCATCGGCTTCTTCCACCTCAACCTGCTGTGGATTTTGGGTGGCGTGCTCGGCGTCTTCATGGCGCTGGACCTGTTCCTCTTCTTCTTCTTCTGGGAGATGATGCTGGTGCCCATGTACTTCCTGATTGCGCTGTGGGGCCACTCGGTCACCGACGGCAAATCCAGGATCAACGCCGCCACCAAGTTCTTCATCTACACCCAGGTCAGCGGCCTCATCATGCTGGTCGCCATCCTGGGCCTGGTGCTGACTCACCACGGCGCCACCGGCGTGTTCACCTTCAACTATCAGGAGTTGCTGAACACTCCGATGAGCGAGGGGGTGCAGTGGCTGCTGATGCTGGGCTTCTTCATCGCCTTCGCGGTCAAGATGCCGCTGGTGCCGCTGCACGGCTGGCTGCCGGATGCCCACAGCCAGGCGCCGACCGCGGGTTCCGTGGACTTGGCGGGGATCCTGCTCAAAACCGCCGCCTACGGCCTGCTGCGCTTCGCCCTGCCGCTCTTCCCCGAGGCGTCCGCCGAATTTGCCCCCTACGCCATGGTGCTGGGCCTCATCGGCATCGTCTACGGCGCCATCGTGGCGTTCGCCCAGACCGACATCAAGCGGCTGGTGGCCTACACCAGCATCTCTCACATGGGCTTCGTGATGATCGCCATCTACTCCGGTAGCGAGCTGGCCCTGCAGGGCGCCGTGGTACAGATGATCGCCCACGGTCTCTCCGCCGCCGGCCTCTTCATCCTGTGCGGTCAGCTCTACGAGCGTCTGCACACCCGGGACCTGCGCCTTATGGGCGGGCTGTGGGGTCGCCTGCGCTACCTGCCCGGCGTGATGTTGTTCTTCTCGGTCGCCTCTCTGGGGATGCCGGGCACCGGCAACTTCGTCGGCGAGTTCCTGATCCTCATCGGCAGCTTCCAGGTTGCCCCCGTGCTCACCATCATCGCCACCTTCGGGCTGGTACTGGCCTCGGTCTACTCCCTCATCATGCTGCAGCGCGCCTGCTTCGGTACCCCCAAGGACGAGAGCGTGCTCAAGGGGCTCGACAGCCGCGAGCTGGTGATGATGATGACCATCGCCGGTCTTTTGGTGCTGCTCGGTGTCTATCCCCAACCTGTGCTCGACACCGCGGGCAACAGCCTGCTGAGCGTGCTGCACTGGTACGCCCTGCCCTTCGCAGGAGCATTGCAATGAGAGTGACCGCTGTTAAACCGCTGGCCCTGTTGCCTTCCTTGTCCCTTACAGGAGCACTGCAATGACCTTCACCGCTTCGCAACTGCTGGCCCTGCTGCCCCTGTTGCTGACAACCGGGGCCATGGTGGCCCTGATGCTGGCCATCGCCTGGAAACGGTGCGATGACACTGCCTTCGTGGTCACCATCGCCGGTCTCAACCTGGCGCTCTTCTCCCTGCCCATCGTGATGGCGCAAGGCGATCAGGGGGTCACCCCGCTGCTGCAGATCGATGGCTACGCCGTCTTCTACATGGGCCTGGTGCTCATCGGCGCCCTGGCCACCTGTACCTTCGGCCGCTCCTGGCTCAAGGGCTATCCGGACAACCGGGAAGAGTTCTACCTGCTGCTGCTGATCGCCACCGCCGGTGGCCTGGTGCTGGCCGGCTCCCGTCACCTCGCCTCCCTGTTCATCGGGATCGAGATGCTGACCCTGCCGATGTTCGGTCTGGTGGGCTACGCCTATCGCGAGCGCCACTCGCTGGAGGCCAGCATCAAGTACATGGTGCTCTCCGCCGCCGCCACCGCCTTCCTGCTGTTCGGCATGGCGTTGCTCTATGCCCAGGCCGGCAGCCTGAGCTTCAGCGATCTGGGGCTGACTCTGGCCACCACCCCGGCTCACCATCCGCTGCTGATGGGCGGTCTGGGTCTGATGCTGGTCGGCTTTGCCTTCAAGCTCTCCCTGGCGCCGTTCCACCTCTGGACTCCGGACGTGTACGAAGGGGCGCCGGCCCCGGTGGCCACCTTCCTCGCCACCGTCAGCAAGATCGCGGTGTTCTGCGTGCTGCTGCGCTTCTACCTGGCGGTGCCCGCCGCCGCGGATCCCATGATCCACTGGCTGCTGGCCGCCATGGCGGTGGTCTCCATCGTCATCGGCAACCTGCTGGCCCTGCTGCAGACCAACATCAAGCGGATGATGGGTTACTCCTCCATCTCTCACTTCGGTTACCTGCTGGCGGTGATCGTGGCGAGCCGTCTCGGCCAGATGCCGGTGGAAGCGGCCGGCGTCTATCTGCTGATGTATCTGTTCACCAGCCTGGGGGCCTTCGGCGTCATCAGCATGATGTCCAGCCCCTATCGCGGCAAGGATGCGGACTCCCTGCACAGCTACCGCGGCCTGTTCTGGCGTCGTCCCTACCTGACCGCCGTGCTGACCGTGATGATGCTCTCGCTGGCCGGTATCCCCATGACGCTCGGCTTCATCGGCAAGTTCTACCTCATCGGGGTGACCGTCGATGCCAAGCTGTGGTGGCTCTCCGGCGCCATCGTGCTCGGCAGTGCCCTGGGTCTCTATTACTACCTGCGGGTCATGGTCACCCTCTACCTGCGCGAGCCCGGCATGCAGCTGCGCGACGCCAAGGGGGACTGGGCCATCACCTCCGGTGGTCTGGTGGTGCTGCTCTCCGCCGCGCTGGTGGTGGCATTGGGTCTCTATCCCCAGCCGGTCATCAGCCTGGTACAGGGCTTCCAGAACGTGGTACTGCGCTGATTTCACTCCCCCAAAAAACCGGCCCAGGTGGCCGGTTTTTTTATCTGCCCAAAGCTGGATGCCTGGCCAGCCATCTCAAATTTATCTGCCTTTATAACGGCTTATAAGCGCTTATCGGACACGACCGGGTATCCACCTCACCCGCCTTGCTGATATATTGGCCATTGGCAGGAAAGGAGTTCCGAGGGATGATGCAGCCCGCTTTTCTTTCATTCGATGCGCAACCACTGGCCGATGCACTGCAGCCCTATCGCGGGGAGCGGCTCGATCTCTTGCTGGCCGAGCAGGATGCCGGGCACGTGGCCGAGTTGCAGCAGCAGTGCCGGCGGCTCGATATTCAGCTCAGCGGCGCACTCTTTCCCCGCCTCATCAGCCGCCACGGCTTTCATGAGCACGGTGCCTGGCTGCTGCCGCGCCCGGTCTCTCACGCCCCTCTGCTCATCCCGCTCGATCCCGCCGCCAGCACCGACCAGCAGACCAGCACCCTTTGCGATGCGCTGCTCCCCCAGCTTGCGCAGTGGCCAGAGGGCGCGGGCGTACCTACCCTCTTTCTGACCTTCGATGCCATGATCCCCAACATCGCCTCCCTCCTCGAGGGGATCTATCTGCATCTCGCTGACAGGGTCAATTATGCCGGCGTCAATGCCGGCAGCGGCCAATTCCGCCCCATGCCCTGCCTGTTCGACAATCACAGATTGCTGGCGCAGGCGGTCTGCTGCACCCTGCAGCCCCACCACAGCTACCCGCTGCTCGAGCACGGCTATCAGCTCACCGCCCAGACCATGCTGGCCACCAGCAGCGAGGGCAACAAGATTGCCTTCATCGACTGGGAGCCGGCCTTCAGTCGCTACCAGTCCCTGGTCCAGCAACAGTTCCAGCAGCGCTTGACGCCGGATCAGTTCTACCAGTACGGCGTCCACCTGCCGCTCGGGCTGCTGCGGGCCAACGGCGACGTCATCGTACGCATCCCGGTCGCCGTCACCGAAGAGGGGGCCCTGCTCTGCGTCGGGGAGGTGCCGGATCACAGCATCCTCACCCTGCTCAAGGCGCCGCAGAGCCCGACCGCCCACGCCATCGAACTGGCCGAAAAGCTGAGCCGGCACGGCGCCCCTGAACGCCTCGAGATCTACTACTGCGCCGGCCGTCAGCAGCACTTCGGCGAGCAGAGCACCCTGGAGCTGAAGACCCTCTTCAGCCACAGCGGCGCCCACGAGCTGGTGGGCGCCCTCTCCCTTGGCGAGATTGGCAGCCTGCGACCGGGGGAGTATCCGCTGTTTCACAACGGTGCCATTCTCTGCAACGGGGAGGGACGGCGATGAACAACGACCACGCCATGGCCATCGTCTGCGATCTCGCTCTCTGCATCGGTCGCGAGGTCACTCTGGACGCCCTGTTGACCAAGGTGCTGCAGCGTTTTCTGTTTCACTGTGCCTGCCCGGTCGGGCTGGTGCTGCAGCAGTTGCCACAGGGTGAGTACAAGATCATCAAGGCGATTGGGGATGAGCAGCTGGTCAGCCATCAGGGGGAGCCGCTCGCGCTGCCCCACTGGGTCGGCGACGGCGAGCAGTGCATCCTGCGCGCCCCGCTGCCGCTGCCCGCTGCACGCCCCTACCCCTTTGCCTACCGGCTGCGGATCGAGGGGGGTTACCTGATGCTGCTGCTCTCCCCCAACCCGGAGCAGCAGGGGGAGCGGCTCTGTCACCTGTTCAGCCCCATCCTCGGCAACCTGGCCCGCGCCATCCAGCTGTGCCGGGACAGCGAGCAGCTGGCCCTGCGCCAGCAGGCGGAGCTGGTCGACATGCAGCGCTTCAACGAATCCCTGTTAAGGGCAATCCCCATCCCGGTGTTTTACAAGGATGTCGAGGGGCGTTTCATCAGCTGCAACCCGACCTTCACCCAGATCACCGGCATCAGCAAGGCCGAGCTGCAGGGCAAGCGGGTGGACGAGCTCCTCCCCCCCGAGATGGCCGACGAATACACCCAGCGCGACCTGGAAGTGCTGCGCAGCAGGCAGCCGCAATATTTCGAGCACACCCTGTTTGACCGGGAGGGCCGCCGCTATCAGGTGCTCAACTTCAAGGATCTCTTCTACGACCATCAGGGCGAGGTGGCCGGCATCATAGGCGCGCTGGTCGACATCACCCACATCAAGGAGAGTGAACAGCAGCAACGTACCCTGCTGTTCCAGACCATAGCGGCGCTCTCCTCCGCCATCGCCCACAAGGATCCCAGCACTGCGGGCCACGAGCGGCGCGTGCACGATCTGGCGCTGGCCATCGGCCAGCATCTGCAACTCGCGCAGGATCGGCTGGATGGACTGGGCCTCGCCGCCATGGTGCACAACATCGGCCTGCTGCAGATCCCGGCGGAGATCCTCACCCGCCCCCGCGAATTGCGGGAGGTGGAGTTCGAGCTCATCAAGCTGCACCCGCAGGCGGGCTGTGAAATTCTGCAGCAGATAGACTTCCCCTGGCCCATCGCCACCATAGTGCAGCAGCACCATGAGAACATGGACGGCAGCGGCTATCCGCAGGGATTGCAGGGGGATGCCATCTGCCTGGAGGCGCGCATCATCCGGGTGGCCGACTCCCTGGCCGCCATGACTGCCCACCGTCCGTTTCGGCGGGCCCTCTCCTTCACCGATGCCTTCGCCGAGCTGACCCGCTATGCCGGTGTCCACTACGACGAACAGGTAGTCAGCGCCTGCTTCGCCGTCTGGCAGGCGGGCTACCGCTTCGCCCCTCTTTGACCGAGGCTGGATGACGATGAGTTCAAAGCCCGCACCGCCCTTTACCCCGCTGTCCACGGCCGCCCTGCTTGGTCAGGTGATGGATCAGCTGCCCTACCGGGTGCTGCTCAAGGATACCCGCTCCCTCTTCATCGCCTGCAACCGGCTGCTGGCAGACGATCTCGCCCTCACCCCGGCCGAGCTGGTCGGCAAGTGCGATGCCGACTTCTTCCCGGCCGAGCTGGCCCAGCGCTATCGGGACGACGATCTCAGGGTCATGACCAGCGGCACCACCCAGCGCCACCAGGAGCCTTATCTCAAGGGAGGCGAGGCCCGCTGGCTCAGCACCACCAAGTTTCCCCTGCACGACGAGCTGGGTCAGGTGGTCGGCGTCGGGGTCTTCTTCGATGACATCACCGAGAAGAAGCAGCAGCAAGAGCAGCTGCAGCAGTACACCTGGACCCTGGAGGCCATCGGCCGCGCCCATCACGCCATGCTCAGACCGGACGACGAGCAGACGCTGCTGCAGGAGATCTGCGACGCCATCACCTTCGACGGCCGTTTCCCCCTCGTCACCGTGCTGCAGGAAAAACCTGACCAGCACACCCTGCAGGTGCTGGCGCAGGCGGGCAACGCAACCTGGTTTGCCAGCGACGAATGGCTCACCCGGGATCCCGCCCTGCACCAGGCCATCAGCACAGAGATGCCGTGCAACGAGGCGCTCCCCTGCGAGCTGGTACATCATTCGGCCACCCTGCGCGCCCGCCTGCTGCTGCCGCTGCAGTGGCACACCGGCGGGCGTGGCGGCCTGCTCATTCACAGCGAGCAGGCCCGCCCCTTCACCGACGAGGAGGTGCACCTTTTCAGCCAGCTGGCGGACTACCTTGCCTATGGCCTGCAGGCCCGCAGCACCCAGCAGGCCTACCTCACCGCCCAGCGCGACAAGATGCTGCATGCCCGTCAGCTGGAGCTGGCGCTGGAAGATGCCCTCGGCGCCATAGCCGCCGTGCTGGAGCAGCGCGATCCCTACACCGCCGGCCACCAGAAGCACGTCGCCACCCTGGCGCTGGCCATCGGTCGCGAGCTGCAGCTGGACGACAAGCGATTGCGAGGGCTCTATCTGGGGGCCATGGTGCACGACATCGGCAAGATCCAGGTACCGGTCGACATCCTCACCAAGCCGGGGCGGCTGACCCCGCAGGAGTTCAACCTGGTCAAGGAGCACCCGGGCGCCGGCTATCAGGTGCTCAAGGACATCGCCCTGCCCTGGCCCATCGCCCAGATGATCCACCAGCACCACGAGTACATCGACGGCTCCGGCTACCCGGCCGGGCTCAAGGGCGAGCAGATCCTGCTGGAGGCCCGCATCCTCACGGTGGCCGACATAGTGGAGTCCATGTCCTCCGATCGCCCCTACCGCGCCGCCCTCGGCATTCCCCAGGCCAGGGCCCATATCATCCAGCTGCGCGGCACCCGGCTGGATGAAGCCGTCGTGGACGCCTGCCTGCGCATTCTCGATCGCGGTGACTTCATCCCCCACGAACTGGGTCACGGCCGCCCCTAGCGGGAACGTCGCCATAAAAAAACCGGCCACAGGGGCCGGTTTTTGTTTGCGTCGCAGGCTTAGCCCAGACGAACCCGGGCATTGCGGAACATCCGCATCCAGGCGCCATCCTCGCCCCAGTTGTCCGGGTGCCAGGAGTTGGCGACGGTGCGGAACACCCGCTCCGGGTGCGGCATCATGATAGTGGCGCGGCCATCCGTGGTGGTCACGGCGGTGATGCCGTCCGGCGAGCCGTTCGGGTTGGCAGGATACTGCTCGGTCACCTGACCACGGTTATCCACGAAACGCAGCCCCACCAGTCCGCTGGCTTGCAGCGCCGCCAGGTGGGCGGCATCGCGCACCTCCACCCGCCCTTCCCCGTGGGAAACGGCGATCGGCATCATAGAGCCCGCCATGCCAGCGAAGAAGGCGGACGGGGAGTCCTGTACTTCCACCAGGCTGAAGCGGGCCTCGAAGCGCTCGGAGCGGTTGCGCACGAAACGCGGCCACAGATCGGCGCCCGGGATCAGCTCGCGCAGGTTGGACATCATCTGGCAGCCGTTGCAGACACCGAGCGACAGGGTATCGCCGTGCTCGAAGAAGCGCTGGAACTGCTCGCGGGCCCCCTCGTTGAACAGGATGGACTTGGCCCAGCCTTCGCCCGCCCCCAGCACGTCGCCATAGGAGAAGCCGCCACAGGCCACCAGGGTCTGGAACTGCTCCAGCTTGATACGGCCTTCGAGGATGTCGCTCATGTGTACGTCGACGGCGGTGAAGCCGGCACGGTCAAACGCCGCCGCCATCTCCACGTGGGAGTTGACCCCCTGCTCGCGCAGCACCGCCAGACGGGGGGAGACCCCCTTGGCGATATAGGGCGCCGCCACATCTTCGGACGGGTTGTAGCAGAGCTTGGCCTGCAGGCCCGGATCGGCTGCGTCCTGACGGGCGGCATGCTCCTGATCCGCGCACTCGGGGTTGTCGCGCAGACGCTGCATCTGCCAGCTGGTCTCGCCCCAGATGGTGCGCAGGGCAGTGCGGCTGGCGCGATAGACCTCCTGACCGGCCCGCTGCAGGGTAATGAGATCCCCCTCGCGCACCGTGCCGAGCACGTGGGAGCAAGCCGCCAGACCGTGACCGGCCAGCAGGGTCATCACCGCCTCCTTGTCTTCACGACGCACCTGGATGACGGCGCCCAGCTCCTCGTTGAACAGGGCCGGCAGCAACTCGCCACCGATGCGATCCAGCTGCAGGTCGAGACCGCAGTGACCGGCGAAGGCCATCTCCACCAGGGTGACGAAGAGGCCGCCGTCGGAGCGATCGTGATAGGCGATCAGCTTGCGATCTGCCACCAGCGCCTGGATGGCGTTGAAGAAGCCCTTGAGCTGAACCGGGTTGTCCAGATCCGGCGCCTTGTCACCCAGCTGGCGATAGACCTGGGCCAGGGCGGAGGCGCCGAGGCGCTGCTTGCCGTTGCCAAGGTCGATGAGGATAAGGTCGGTTTCACCGAGATCGCTGCGCAGTTGCGGGGTGACGGTATTGCGCACGTCCTCGACCCGGGCAAAGGCAGAGATGAGCAGGGAGAGCGGCGAGGTGACGCTTTGCTCCTTGCCATCCTGCTGCCAGCGGGTCTTCATGGACATGGAGTCCTTGCCCACCGGGATGGTGATGCCAAGGGCCGGGCAGAGCTCCTCGCCCACCGCCTTGACCGCCTCGTAGAGACCGGCATCTTCGCCCGGGTGACCGGCTGCGGCCATCCAGTTGGCGGAGAGCTTGACCCGCTTGAGCGATCCGATGTGGGCCGGCGCCAGGTTGGTCAGGGCCTCGGCCACCGCCATACGGGCGGAAGCCGCATGAGAGAGCAGCGCCACCGGGGTGCGCTCGCCCATGGACATGGCTTCACCGTGGTAGCTGTCGTAGGTGGCTGCGGTGACGGCGCAGTCAGCCACCGGGATCTGCCAGGGGCCGACCATCTGGTCGCGGTTGACCAGACCGGTCACGCTGCGATCGCCGATGGTGATGAGGAAGGATTTCTCCGCCACGGTCGGCAGACGCAATACCCGCTCGGCGGCGTCGCCGAGGGTGATGCCATCCAGTTGCAGTGCCTTGCCCTGGGCGGGCAGGCTCGCTACGTCGCGGTGCATCTTGGGGGTCTTGCCCAGCAGCACGTCCAGCGGCAGATCGATGGGGTGATTGTCAAAGTGCTGGTCGGAGAGGGTCAGGTGTTTCTCTTCGGTGGCGCTGCCGATGACGGCATAAGGTGCACGCTCACGCTCGCACAGCGCCTTGAACAGCGGCAGCTTCTCTTTGGCCACCGCCAGTACGTAGCGCTCCTGGGATTCGTTGCACCAGATCTCCAGCGGGCTCATGCCCGGCTCGTCGTTCGGAATGGCGCGCAGGTCGAAACGACCACCGCGATCGCCGTCGCTCACCAGCTCCGGCATGGCGTTGGAAAGGCCACCGGCCCCCACGTCGTGAATGAAGACGATAGGGTTGTCGTCCCCCAGCTGCCAGCAGCGATCGATCACCTCCTGGCAGCGGCGCTCCATCTCGGGGTTGTCACGCTGCACCGAGGCAAAGTCGAGGTCCTCGGCCGACTGACCGGAGGCCATGGAGGATGCGGCGCCGCCGCCCAGACCGATGTTCATGGCCGGGCCACCCAGCACGATGAGGGCAGCCCCTACCGGGATCTCCCCTTTCTGGACGTGTTCGCTGCGGATGTTGCCGATGCCGCCCGCCAGCATGATGGGTTTGTGGTAGCCACGCACCTCGACCCCATTGTGGCTCGGCACCTCCTCTTCGAAGGTACGGAAGTAACCGAGAATAGCCGGACGGCCGAACTCGTTGTTGAAGGCGGCGCCGCCAAGCGGCCCCTCCTGCATGATGTCAAAGGCGCTGACGATGCGGCTCGGCTTGCCGAAATCCTGCTCCCAGGGCTGTTCGAAACCGGGGATGCGCAGGTTGGAGACGGAGAAGCCCACCAGGCCCGCCTTGGGCTTGGCGCCACGGCCTGTCGCACCCTCGTCGCGGATTTCGCCGCCGGAGCCGGTAGCGGCGCCCGGGAAGGGGGAGATGGCGGTCGGGTGGTTGTGGGTCTCCACCTTCATCAGGATGTCGACCTGCTCCTGGTGGTACTGGTATTCGCCGTTGGCGGGGCTCGGGAAGAAGCGGCCACCCTGGCTCCCTTCCATCACGGCGGCGTTGTCTTTATAGGCAGACAGGACATGATCCGGCGTCTGCTCGAAGGTGTTCTTGATCATCTTGAACAGCGACTTGGGCTGCTGCTCACCGTCGATGGTCCAGTCGGCGTTGAAGATCTTGTGGCGACAGTGCTCGGAGTTTGCCTGGGCAAACATGTAGAGCTCGATGTCGTTGGGATTGCGACCCAGCCGGGTGAAGTTCTCCACCAGATAGTCGATCTCGTCGTCGGCCAGCGCCAGACCCAGTGCCACGTTGGCCTCGGCCAGGGCGGCGCGACCACCACCCAGCACATCTACCTGGGTGAAGGGGCGCGGCTCCTGATGGGCAAACAGGGCGGCGGCCTCGTTCATCTCGCCAAACACCGTCTCCATCATGCGGTCGTGCAGCACGGCGGCCACGTCGGCGCGTTGGGCAGCGCTCAGCTCACCCTTGGCCTGCACGTAATAGGCGATGCCGCGCTCGAGCCGCTTGACCTGGGTCAGGCCGCAGTTGTGGGCGATGTCGGTTGCTTTGGAAGACCAGGGGGAGATAGTGCCGGGGCGGGGGGTAACGAGAAACAGCTGACCGCTGGGGGTGTGTTCGGGGATGGTCGGGCCGTAGCGCAGGAGCTGGCCCAAGGTCGCTCGCTCCGGGGGCGACAGCGGGCTCGAGAGCTCGGCGAAGTGCACAAATTCGGCATAGACATCCTCTATCTCTACTCCTCTCTCCTGTTTCATCTGCGCGAAGCGTTGCAGCAGTTTTTGGACACGAAACTCAGACAGTGCGGGGGCACCACGCAAGATATCCATATGACCTTTCTCACCAAGTGTTGAAGTGGGGGGGAATTGAGACGCGCGTATTATAGGGATCAGGCCGACGGCGGACAAACGTTTTTCTTGTTTTGCCAAGTGTGACTCGGTCCACACTCTCTGGTATAAAGGTGCCTCTTTTTTGACAAATGCCGATTTTTTCAACAAGGGTACTCACCTACTTGCGCTGCATTTTTCGACTGTTTATCGGGCTGATGTTGCTGCTGACCCTGGTCGGTTGCGACTTCTACACCCCCTCCAGCCAGCTGGAGCAGATCCGCCAGCGGGGCGAGATCCGGGTTGGCACCATCTACGGCCCCACCTCTTATTACCAGCGTGACGACACCGCCCAGGGGTTCGATTACGAGCTGGCGAAAAGCTATGCCGACTGGCTGGGGGTCAAGCTGACCATAGTGCCTGTCTACTCCACCGCCGAGCTGGTGGACCTGCTCAAGAAGGGCAAGCTCGATCTGGCCGCGGCCGCCATCGTCATCACCCCGGAGCGGCGCCAGCTGTTTCGCTTCGGCCCCGGCTTCTACCAGGTCTCGCCCAAGCTGGTCTATCGCAACGGCTCCCCCAAGCCCAGGGACATCGGCGATCTCAAGGGCAACATAGTGGTGCCTGCCGGCTCCACCGGGGAGGATCTGCTCAAGGAGCTGGCCAAGCAGCACCCCAACCTCAAGTGGAGCACCAACCGGGACGCCGACGTGGAGGAGCTGCTCAAGCAGGTGGCCGACGGCAAGATTGACTACACGGTAGTGCAGGATACCGTGCTGGCCCGTACCCAGCGCTACTACCCCGAACTCACCGAGGGGATGACGCTGGCCAAGAACCAGACCGTGGCCTGGGCCATGACCAAGCTGCCGGACGACAGCCTCTACGCCAGCATCATCGACTTCTTCGGCCAGCGCTTCATGGATGGCGCCATCGCCAAGCTCGACGAGAAGTACTTCGGCCACGTGCAGAATTTCGACTTCGTCGACACCCGCACCTTCCTGCAGCGGGCCAAGAGCCTGCTGCCCAAGTACCAGGATCTGTTCAAGACCCACGCCAAGCTGGTGGACTGGCGCCTGCTGGCCGCTATCAGCTATCAGGAGTCCCACTGGGATCCGGAGGCCCGCTCCTACACAGGGGTGCGTGGCATGATGATGCTGACCGAACCCACCGCCAAGGCGATGGGGGTCAACAACCGGCTGCACCCGGAGGAGAGCATCAAGGGGGGCGCCCGTTATCTCGAGCAGATGATGGCGAAGGTGCCCGCCTCGGTGCCCGATGACGAGAAGGTGTGGTTTGCCCTCACCGCCTACAACATCGGCTACGGCCACATGATGGATGCCCGCCGTCTGACCAAGGAGCTCGGCAAGAATCCGGACGCCTGGAGCGACGTGAAAGAAGTTTTGCCGCTGCTGCAGCAGTCGCGCTGGCATCGCAAGGTGCGCTACGGCTATGCCCGCGGCGGCGAGGCGCGCAACTACGTCAACAACGTGCGCCAGTACTACCAGAGCCTGCTTTGGCTCGACAACGAGCAGCAGAAGGCCCATCGCCGCGAAGAGCTGGATGAGGATGACAGCAGCGAGCCGACCAGTGCCGAACGTCCCACCGTCATTGCCGAGGTGGTCAAGCAGATCACCCTGCGCTGATCCCTGTTGACAGGTTTGTTTTTCGGGTGGTTTCTCTGTTACCATCCGACCATACCGGAGCCTATCCGAATCTGTTTTTATCGCGCCATTTCATCCACTTGCACTCGGATGACAGCACTTTCAGATAGGCTCTCATCATCACCCAAGGCCGGGATGGCCACCCCATGGGAGGAGACCAAGATGCGAGCTCGCAGAAGAACGACACTGGTCAAGAAAACAAGGTGCGGCTGGAGCCCCAGACGCAAGCTCAAGCTCAACGAGATCAAACGCAAGATATGGCGCCGAAACCGCTCCTTCACCTTGCTGATAGCAGAGCACACAGCATAAACCCGGCATTCGCCGGGTTTTTTATTGCCTTAATTTTCCGTCAGCGGGCTCACCTCGAAGAGCACTGCCCGCTTCGACACCAGGCTGTTGCAGTGGTTGCAGAAGTAATCCACCGCACCGCAGGCCTTGAGCCGCTCCAGCTCCTGCCGGCAGGTCGGGCAGAGCGCCCGGATCTGGTAACGGGCCTGGCATTGACCACAGGTGGTCTCGCGGCTGCGGCTGTCCAGCTCGCCCCGGCAGGCAGGGCAGACAAGTTGACTCATGGTTGGCTCCTTGCAAAGTGAATGTGCACTGGGCGGCCCCACTGCACATTCCCCTCCCCTTCAAGACCACTAGAAAAACGGCTGCCGGTGAGGGCAGCCGCTGGGCCTTATTTCTTGGCTTTGGCCTTGAGCAGGCGCTTGCGCTGGCGCTCCTGGCTCAGGGTCAGGGTGTTCTTCTTGCCCTCGAACGGGTTGACCGACTCCTGGAACTCGACTCGAACCGGCGTCCCCATGATCTTCAACGACTTGCGGAAGTAGTTGATGAGGTAGCGCTTGTAGGAGTCCGGCAGGTCGTTGAGCTGGTTGCCGTGGATCACGATGCGCGGCGGGTTGTAGCCACCGGCGTGGGCGTACTTCAGCTTGACCCGGCGACCGTTCACCATGGGCGGCTGGTGGTCTTCCTGGGCCATCTGCATGATGCGGGTCAGCATGGCGGTGCTGGTACGGCGGGTGGCGGACTGGTAGGCCTCCTGGATGGATTCGAACAGGTGGCCGACGCCGCTGCCGTGCAGGGCGGAGATGAAGTGCACGCGGGCGAAGTCGATGAAGCCCAGACGGCGATCGAGCTCGTTCTTGACGTCCTCTTTCACCTTCTGATCCAGACCGTCCCACTTGTTCACCACCAGCACCACGGAGCGGCCGGTGTTGAGCACGAAACCGAGGATGCTGAGATCCTGATCGGTGATGGTCTCCTGGGCGTCGATCACCAGCAGGCAGACGTTGGCATCTTCAATCGCCTTGAGGGTCTTGATGACGGAGAACTTCTCCACCGTCTCGTGCACCTTGCCGCGACGACGCACGCCGGCGGTGTCGATGATGACGTACTTCTGCTCGTCGCGTTCCATCGGGATGTAGACGGAGTCGCGGGTGGTGCCCGGCATGTCATAGACGATGACCCGATCTTCACCCAGCATGCGGTTGGTCAGGGTCGACTTGCCGACGTTGGGACGACCGACGATGGCGAACTTGATGGGCAGGTCGGCGAACGGCGTCTCCTTGGTGTCTTCCTTGGTGTCGAGTTCACCGGCCGCCACCATGCGCAGCAGGGCCTCTTCGTCGAAGTCTTCCTCTTCTTCATCCAGCTCGGCTTCTTCGCCGGCGGCTTCGACCAGAGTCTCCAGATGGGGGGCCAGCGCCAGCTCAAGCAGGCTCAATACGCCGCGACCGTGGGCGGCCGCCATCTGGTAGACCTCGCCCAGGGCCAGACCGTAGAACTCGGAGACGGCAGAGTCGCCGTCGATGCCGTCGGTCTTGTTGGCCACCAGAAACACCTTCTTGTGGGTCTTGCGCAGGTGCTCGGCGATGGCCTGATCCGCCGCGGTCAGACCGGCGCGGGCATCCACCATGAACAGCACCACATCGGCCTCTTCGATGGCCAGCAGGGACTGCTCGGCCATCTTCAGCTCGATCCCCTCTTCGGTGCCGTCGATACCACCGGTATCCACCACGATAAATTCCAGCTCGCCCAGCTTCGCCTGGCCATATTTGCGGTCCCGGGTCAGACCGGGGAAGTCGGCCACCAGGGCGTCCCGGGTACGGGTCAGGCGGTTAAACAGGGTGGATTTCCCCACGTTGGGGCGGCCCACCAGGGCTACTACAGGAGTCATAAAAGCCTCATTCTCAAGACGACAAAGGCTCCGGGTCCGAAGACCAGGAGCCGGATATTCACATTATCGGGCGATCAGGGACGCTTGACAGCGTACAGCTTGCCGCCACGGCTCTGCACATACAGGGTGTCCCCGTCCACCAGGGGGGCGGCGTACAGACCACTGCTGTCGAGCTGCTGCATGGCCTTGATGGACCCGTCGGTCCGATCCAGCCAATACAGGTAACCTTCCACATCGCCGACCACCACATAGTCACCCATGATGACGGGGGCGGTCACGGTGCGGTTTTCCAGCTGGGTGTTGGACCACAGCTCGAGACCGTTGCGACGGTCGACCGCAAACAGATGGCTGCGGCTGTCGGTCAGCACGATGGCATTGCCGGTCACCGCCATGTCGCGGTAGCCGGAATACTTGCGCTTCCACACTTCGTCACCGCTCATCAGCTTGCGCGCCATCAACTGGCCATTATACGCGATGGCATAGAGCTCATCGCCGGCGATGAGCGGCGTGGCATCCACGTCCACCATGCGGTCGAGCTCGGTGGCGCCGCGCGGGTCGGCCACCTTGGACTGGCGCACCGGCTGGCCGTTGCTCAGCAGGGCGATGCCCACCTTGCCATCGGCGCGGCCGTACAGCACGGCACCGTTGGTGATGATGGGGGCACCGGCGCTGCGCAGGGTCAGCGGCGGCTGCTCTTCCGCCAGGGTCCACTGCAGCTTGCCCTCGTCGGTATCGAGCGCCACCAGGCGACCCGAGGTGGTCAGTACCACCACCCGGCCATCCTCGACGGCGGGGCTCGCCACCACTTCACCCGGTACCGTGGTCTGCCACAGCACTTCCCCGTTCTCTTCGTTCAGGGCGTAGACCACCCCGTTCTCGGAGCCCAGGAACAGCTTGCCGTAGCGGGAAACCAGACCACCGGAGAGGCGGGCGCTGCGCTTGTCGGCGTTGATTGGCAGATCCGCCAGATCGACGCTCCACAGCTCCTTGCCGCTTTCGCGGTCAAAGGCGGTGACGTCACCGTCGCGGGCCGCCGCATAGATGCGCTCCTCTTCCACCACCGGCTTGAGCTGGGAGTAGAAGTCACCGATGCCGTCACCCACCGAGGAGGACCAGGCGGTATCGGCGGTGAACGCGGACTCGACCTTGGGCAGCGGAGCCATGGGGTTGAGATCCTCTTCCGAACTGAACAGGGAGCAACCCTGCAGGGCGAAGGAGACCGCAGCCCCCAACGCCACCATCTTGAACAGATTACGCATCCGGAGCCTCACCCGTGGTCACCGCTGGCAACGCCAGATCGTCCATCTTCAGCTTAAGCTCGGCGCTGCTCTGCAGACCGCCGGCATCGGCCGCCGCCTGATAGGCATCGCGAGCCTCTTCGCTCTTGCCCTGCTTTTGCAGGATGTCGCCGCGCACTTCGGCCACCTGGGCCTTGAAGGCGTCGTTGTTGATCTTGCCAAGCTGGGCCAGCGCTTCATCGGCCTTGCCCTGATCGTTCAGCACCCGGACCAGACGCAGGGCGGCGATGGGACGAATGCTCTCGTCACCACTGGTAGCCACCTGGGTCAGCTGCTCGACCGCCAGATCCAGCTTGTCCGCCTTGACCGCGGCCGCCGCCAGTTGCAGCGCCGCCAGCTCGGCGTAGGAGTCGCCCTTGTGGGCGCTGATGAAGCTTTGTGCCTGCTCGAAGCCGGCCGCGTCACCCTTGGCCAGCTGGGCGCTCATCTCGTTGTAAGCCTGGGAGGCGGCTTCCTGGGTGGTCTGCTGATGCTCGTTGTAGTAGCGCCAGCCAAAGAGTCCAACCAGACCGATAACAGTTCCTGCGATCACCGAGGTTCCGTTCTCTTTCCACCAGTTCTTGATGACCTCAACCTGTTGTTCTTCGGTGGTATAAACTTCCACAGCTTACTCTCCTTTCGCTGCCAGCAGGGCAATGGCGGCGTCGACCGTGACGGTCTGTTGCTCGGCCTGGCCACGCAGATATTTGATGGTGATCTCCCCGTTTTGCACCTCGGTCTCGCCAAGGATCAGGGCAATGGCCGCGCCGCTCTTGTCGGCACGCTTGAGTTGTTTCTTGAAGTTGCCGCCGCCGCAGTGGCTCATCAGGCGCAAATCAGGCAGGGCATCACGCAGCCGCTCGGCCAGCTGGAAACCAGCCTGTTCAGTACCCTCACCCACCATGCAGAGATAGACATCCACCGCCGGGCGGATATCGGCATTGAGTTCGAGGGTTTCCAGCATCAGCACCAGACGCTCCATGCCCATGGCAAAGCCCACCGCCGGGGTCGGCTGACCGCCCAGCTGCTCCACCAGGCCATCGTAGCGGCCACCGGCACAGACGGTGCCCTGGGCACCCAGGCTGTTGGTGACCCACTCGAACACGGTGAGGTTGTAGTAGTCAAGGCCGCGCACCAGACGCTCGTTCACCTCGTACTTGATGCCGGCAGACTCGAGCAGGCGCTTGAGCCCCTCGAAGTGGGCCAGGCTCTCTTCGCCCAGGTGATCGAACAGACGCGGCGCGCCCACCAGGATGGCTTGTACCTTCTCGTCCTTGGAGTCGAGCACTCGCAGCGGGTTGCTGTACATGCGGCGCTGGCTCTCTTCGTCCAGCTCGCTCTTGTACTGCTCCAGGTAGGCGACCAGCGCATCGCGATAGGCGGCACGCTCGGCACTCTGACCGAGGGTGTTGAGCTGCAGGGTCACGTGTTCGCTGATGCCGAACAGACGCCACAGGCGGTGAGTCAGCATGATGAGCTCGGCATCGATGTCCGGCCCGTTGATGCCAAACAGCTCGACCCCGAACTGGTGGAACTGGCGATAACGGCCCTTCTGGGGACGCTCGTGACGGAACATGGGGCCCATGTACCACATCCGGCGTTCCTGGTTGTAAAGCAGACCGTGCTCGATACCGGCACGCACGCAGCTGGCGGTCCCTTCCGGACGCAGGCTCAGGCTGTCGCCGTTGCGGTCTTCAAAGGTGTACATCTCTTTTTCGACCACGTCGGTCACTTCACCGATGGCGCGCTTGAACAGATGGGTCTGCTCGACAATCGGCATGCGCACTTCGCTGTAGCCATAGCTGGCCACGACCTGGCGCAGGATCTGTTCTACTTTCTGCCATACCGGGCTCTGCTCCGGCAGGCAATCATTCATACCGCGAATAGCTTGGATCTGTTTTGCCACGTTGATACTCGAGAAAAAGAGGTAAAATTTGGCCGCATTATAGGGATTTTCGACCCCGAGGTAAAATCAGGGTGTTCCAATGCGGGATGTAAAATCAGCAACCTAAAGACAGGGCCACCCTGAGTGGCCCTTGATTGCTCAACCCTCGTCCACCTGGATCTGGTTGGCCGGATCCAGCATGGCGGCCCGGGCGCGAATGCGGCGCTCCAGGGTCGGAATGAGGTCCTTGTTGTCGAGCCGGTCGACCCGCTGGCCCCCTTCATAGAAGGCGCTCTTGTTGGCCGCGCCGGCGAGGCCAAGATCGGAGACCAGCGCCTCCCCCGGACCATTCACCACGCAGCCGATGATGGAGACATCCATCGGGGTGATGATGTCTTCGAGCCGCTCTTCCAGCGCATTGACGGTGCCGATGACGTCGAACTCCTGGCGGGAGCAGGAGGGACAGGCGATGAAGTTGATGCCGCGGGAACGGATGCGCAGGGACTTGAGGATGTCGAAGCCCACCTTGATCTCTTCCACCGGATCGGCCGCCAGCGAGATGCGCAGGGTGTCGCCGATGCCTTCGCTCAGCAGCATGCCAAGACCGATGGCAGACTTCACCGCGCCGGCGCGAAAACCGCCCGCTTCTGTGATGCCCAGATGCAGTGGCTGCTCGATCTGCTTGGCCAGCAGGCGATAGGCGCCGACCGCCAGGAAGACGTCGGAAGCCTTGACGCTCACCTTGAAGTTGTCGAAGTTCAGGCGATCCAGATAATCCACATGGCGCATGGCCGACTCGAGCAGCGCCTCGGGGGTGGGCTCGCCATATTTTTCCTGGATGTCCCGCTCCAGCGAGCCGCCGTTGACGCCGATGCGGATCGGGATGTTGTAGTGGCGGGCACAGTCCACCACGGCGCGCACCCGCTCCTCGTTGCCGATGTTGCCCGGGTTGATGCGCAGGCAATCGGCGCCGTATTCGGCCACTTTGAGGGCGATGCGGTAGTCGAAGTGGATGTCGGCCACGATGGGGATGCGGGTCTGCTGCTTGATGAGCTTGAACGCTTCCGCCGCCTCCATGGTGGGGACGGAGACCCGGACGATGTCGGCGCCGACCCGCTCGATCCGCTGGATCTGCTCGACGGTGGCGGCCACGTCCGTGGTCTTGGTGTTGGTCATGGTCTGTACCGTGATGGGGGCATCGCCCCCGACCGGTACGTTGCCGACCATGATCTGCCTGGATTTACGACGAATGATGGGAGATTCGTGAGCGGACATGGCGGACAGATTACTCCTGCGGCAGTGAGAGGCGAGCAGTCCGGCCGTTGTTGTAACGGCTCATGTCGATGGACTTGCCCTTGTATTCGATATTGATGGCCATGGGCGCACCAATGATGAATTTGAGCGGCTCGGGTCCTTCCAGTACCAGTTCGTCATTGGCCTTCTTGAGGCCGCTGAACAGGGTCTTGCCATTGGCATCCTTGACGTCCAGCCAGCAGTCGGCGGTGAAGCTCATCTTGAGCTGGGGCACCTTGGCAGGCTCGCTCGCGGCGGTGTCGTCAGCCGGTTGCGTGGCGGCAGCGGCAGAGGTCTCGGCAGTGGTGGTCGCCACGGCGCTGCTGGCATCCGCCGGCAGAGTGGTCACGGCGGCATCGCTCACCACGGGGGTTACGGCAGCATCTGCGGCGGCGGAAACGGCAGGAGCCAGTACCGGCTCGGCAACATCGACGGCCGGGGTAGCGCTCGGAGTATTGGTGTTGCGGGCTGCGCCCATTTCGGTCGCGGCCAGGGCCTCGTCACCGGCGGAGCGACGCGCCGTGCTCTGCCACCACCAGACGACGGAGAGGGCGATCAGCACCAGGATCACCAGCCAGGTCACCACCTTGAGGCGACTGTCATTGACCTGCTGGCGGGAGCGGCGGGAGAAGCTCTGCATGTCGATGTTGTCGGGCGGCGTCAGGCCCAGCCTGTCATAAGCGGCGAGGATGGTCTCTTCCGGAATACCGACCAGCTTGGCATAGGTACGCAGATAGCCGCGGATGAAGGTATGGGAAGTATGTTTGTCATACGTATCCGATTCAATCGCGGCAATCAGGGTCAGACGAAGGTGAATGCGGGACGCAACCTGTTCTCGCGTCCAGCCGAGCTGTTCACGGGCGTTGCGCAGCAGCTGGCCTGGGCCAACTGCCTGGGAGTCGTCTTGGAAATCGTGTGGCTGTTCAGTAGTCATTGGCTAAGTAACGCTTGGCTTGTTGCGAAGTGGGATATTGCCTTACCAGCTCAGTCCCGAATTGGTGAAGTAGTGCCGGTTTGTCCATGGCCTGCGCCAGCCGCAATCTCAACCAGAGACTGTTCTCGTTCTCGTCCGATACATCGGCAAAACGGGCGAGATAGGCCTGCACATCAGGCAGCTTGCCATCTTTCATGGAAAGCTCTGCCATGTCCAGCAATAACCTTGGATTGCGGGGATTATACCCCAAGGCCAAGCGATAGTACTCGCTTGCTTTATCATTTCTGCGATTTTGCGCGGCGCAAAGTGCCGCGTTTTCATAGGTATCGGCGATCTTGATGTAGTTCGGCTGGCTGACGGCCTGCAGGAAGGCTTTCTCCGCCTCGTCGAAACGACCGCGATTGCAAAGGAAGGCGCCATAGTTGTTCATCGCGTCAGCATTGGACGGATCCACGGCAAGGGCTTTCTGGTAACTGGCTTCGGCCGCCTTGTAATCCTGCACCTGCTGGTAGAAGTAGGCAAAACCGATGTAAACCTGAGGATTGGCGGCGTCGTACTGGAGGGCGCGATCAAGGTTGAACTTGGCCTGCTCGGCGTTGCCCTGCTGCAGATACTGGATGCCCAAATCCAGACGGGTCTGGGCTGCCGCCTTGAGGTCGGGACCGACCTCACGCTGGGTGGAATTCTGGCCAGCGTAAGTGGTCTCGGTAACACAGCCTGGCAGCGCACAGAGCGCTGCCACTACGATCAATGTACGTGTATCCATTCCCTGACTATACAATGGCTTAGCAAGTTAAACCATTTTGACGGAAATCCCATCCTGTTGCATCCGATTTTTCATGGTGCGCTTGGTGCGATCGATCACCTCCCCCACCAGCTGGCCGCAGGCGGCATCGATGTCGTCACCACGGGTCTTGCGGACGATGACGGTGAAGCCGTACTCCATCAGCACCTTGGAGAAACGGTCGATGCGGCTGTTGCTCGGCTTGCCGTAGGGGTTGCCCGGGAAGGGGTTGAACGGGATCAGGTTGATCTTGCTCGGAGTGTCCTTGAGCACCTTGGCCAGCTCATGGGCATGCTGCATGTCGTCATTGATGTGATCGAGCAGCACATACTCCACCGTGACCCGGCCGCCGTTGGCGTTGGACTTGCCGAGGTAGCGACGCACACCGGCCAGGAAGGCTTCGATGTTGTACTTGTCGTTGATCGGCATGATCTCGGAGCGCAGCTTGTCGTTGGGAGCGTGCAGGGAGATGGCCAGCGCCACGTCGATCTGGTCGCCCAGCATGTCCAGTGCCGGCACCACGCCGGAGGTGGAGATGGTGACCCGGCGCTTGGAGATGCCGTAGCCGTAGTCATCCATCATCAGGCGCATGGCCGGCACCACGTTGGCGAGGTTGAGCAGCGGCTCGCCCATGCCCATCATCACCACGTTGGTGATGGGACGCTTGCCGCCGACGATCTTGGCGGCGCGCCACACCTGACCGATGATCTCGGAGACTTTCAGGTTGCGGTTGAAGCCCTGCTGGGCAGTGGAGCAGAACTTGCACTCCAGGGCGCAGCCCACCTGGGAGGAGACACACAGGGTCGCCCGATCGTCCTCGGGGATGTAGACGGTCTCCACCTCCTGGCCGCCAACCTGCAGCGCCCACTTGATGGTACCGTCGGAGGAGCGCTGTTCGCGGCTCACTTCCGGCGCCCGGATCTCGGCGATCTCCTTGAGACGCTCGCGCAGCACCTTGTTGACGTTGTTCATCTGATCGAAATCATCACAACCAAAGTGATAAATCCACTTCATTACCTGATCTGCCCGGAACGGCTTCTCGCCCAGTTCGACGAAGAAGGCACGCATGGCATCCCGATCGAGATCCAGCAGGTTGGTTTTTGTTTCGCTCATCAAGGGCCTCAGCTCACACACTTCATAAATTATCGGCTGACCTACGTCAGGGGGCGGCATTGTACAAATTATGGGTCCGGCTTTCCACCTGGAGAATAAGGGGATATTGACCGAATGACCAAAAAACAAAAGGGAGCCGAGGCTCCCTTGAGATTCTGCTGACGAAAATCAACCGCGCGGGCAGATCTCGGCGTCAGAGAAGAAGTAGGCGATTTCACGAGCGGCAGAGGCCGGCGCATCGGAGCCGTGCACGGCGTTGCGATCGATGCTCTCGGCGTAGCAGGCGCGCAGGGTGCCGGCCAGGGCCTCTTTCGGGTTGGTGGCGCCCATGATTTCACGGTGACGACGGATGGCTTCTTCGCCTTCCAGCACCTGGATCATGACGGGGCCGGAGGTCATGAAGCTGACCAGACCGTCATAGAAAGGCTTGCCCTGGTGCTCGGCGTAGAAACCGGCGGCTTGTTCGCTGCTCATGTGCAGCATCTTGGCGGCGATGACTTTCAGGCCAGCGCTCTCGAAACGGTTGTAGATGGCACCGATCAGGTTCTTGCTGACGGCGTCCGGCTTGATGATGGAGAAGGTACGTTCGATGGCCATTGAGATCTTTCCTTAACTACAGAGATTTATTGTTAGAATCCATGTTCGGCGGCGATTATACGTAAACAAAAACCGAAATAACACACAGAAAAGCAACTTTTTATTAAACAATTCCATCCCTAAAACAACATCACCACTCATCTTGGCCCAGGCCGGCAGGAAAAAATGTGCGCTTGCACACGATCACCATGCTAACCCCCTGAAACATTGGCTATTGCCCATCTTCTGCAATATGGGAAAGGGCACCCTCAGGTGCCCTTGATGTGGTTCTCTCAGCGGGTTTCCGCCAGCAGGGTGTGGGCGATGGTGCGCATCCCCAGGGTATTGGCCCCCGGAGCCCACAGATTGTCGCCGTTGTCGCTGAAGCAGGCAGCAAGATCCACGTGCAACCAGCCTCGCCCTTCGTTGCCCACGAAGCGGGAGAGGAAACCTGCCGCATTGGAGGCGCCGCCCGGGCCACCGCCCGGCACGGGGCGGCTGTTGGCAGTGTCAGCATAGTGGGACGGACACTGCTGACTGTGCCAGGGCTCCAGCGGCAGCGGCCAGGCGGGCTCCTGCTCCGCATCCGCATAGGCCATGGCGCGGCTCACCAGCCCCTTGTCGAGGCCAAACAGGGCGTTGTAGCGTCCACCCAGCGCCATCACCGCCGCCCCGGTCAGGGTGGCGGCGTCGATGACCAGCGGCGCGCCGGATTCGCCGGCCAGTTGCAGGCCGTCGGCCAGCACCAGGCGCCCCTCGGCGTCGGTGTTGACTATCTCCACCGTGGTGCCGTTCTTGTAGGTGAGGATGTCACCCAGCTTGTAGGCGTGACCCGAGACCAGGTTCTCGGCGCAGCAGAGGATGAGCTTCACCCGCTTGTCGAGGCCGCGCAGGATGGCCAGCGCCAGCGCGCCGGTGACGATGGCGGCGCCCCCCATGTCGTGCTTCATGGTCAGCATGCCCTGGGAGGTCTTCATGGAGTAGCCGCCGGAGTCAAAGGTGATCCCCTTGCCCACCAGGGCCGCGGCCACCGGGGCCTTGGGATCCCGGCCTGGATTGAAGCCCAGCTCCAGCATCACGGGCTCGCGCTCGCTGCCACGACCGACCTGGTAGAGACCGACCCAGCCCGCCTGTTGCAGCGCCTCCCCTTTGAGGATGCGATGGCTGATCTTGTCGGGGGCCAGCTCGGTGAGGAAGGCGGCAGCTTCGACCGCCAGCTCCAGCGGTCCCAGCTGCTCGGGAGTGGCATTGGTCATCTCTCGCACCCAGCGCCCGCACAGCCAGCGCGCTTCCAGCTCCTCCCTGTCCTCCTCGGACGAGGTAGCCCACTGCAGCGCCACCTCCGCCTTGGGTGTCTGCAGCCCCTGGGCAAAGGCCCATTGCTGCTCGCGCTCCCAGTGACCGGCCAGCACCACCTTCTGGATCCCCTGGCTGCACAGGCGCCGCGCCGCCTGCTGGATGTCCAGCAAGGGGGTGGCGGTCACCAGATGGATCACCATGCCATCGGCGCGGTGAGAGAGCAGCGCCCCCTCCCCCCACTCGGCCGGCGCAAACTCTCGGCTCAACCAGACGTTCATGCGCCCACCTCCTGCAACCAGCGAGCAATCGTGCGCAGACCGTGGCCCTTGGCCCCGGTCGCCCACAGATCGTTGCCCGATTTTTGATAGGAGGCGGCCAAGTCCAGGTGTACCCAGCCCTTGCCTTCGTCACGCACGAAGCGCGACAGGAAGGCGGCTGCCGTGGTGGCGCCAGCGGTGCCTTCGGCAGAGGCCACGTTGCCCAGCTCGGCAAAGGCAGAGGTGAGCTGGCCCGCGTGCCAGGGCTCCAGCGGCAGCGCCCAGGCCTGCTCGTTTTCGGCTTTGGCGGCCGCCAGCGCGCGCGCCTGCTCGGCCTCATCGAGGGCGAACACGGCGTTGTAGTCGCGACCCAGCGCAGTCTTGGCGGCGCCGGTCAGGGTAGCGGCGTCGAGGATATAGGCTGCCCCGCTTTCGCTGGCGGCCAGCAGGCCATCGGCCAGCACCAGACGGCCTTCCGCGTCGGTGTTCTGGATCTCGACCGAGATGCCGTTGCGATAGGTGAGGATGTCGCCGAGCTTGAAGGCGTGGCCGGAGACCAGGTTCTCGGCGCAGCAGAGGATCAGCTTGACCCGTTTGTCGAGGCCACGGCTGATGGCCAGCGCCAGCGCGCCGGTCACCATGGCGGCGCCACCCATGTCGGATTTCATCGGCAGCATGTTGTCGGAGGACTTCATGGAGTAGCCACCGGAATCGAAGGTGATCCCCTTGCCCACCAGCGCTGCCAGCACGGGAGCGTTGGCATCCCCGGTCGGGTTGTAGTCGAGCTCGAGCAGCACCGGCTCGCGCTCGCTGCCACGGCCCACCGACCAGATCCCGATGTGACCGGCCTCCTGCAGCGCCTCCCCGGCGGTAATGCGGGCAGTCACCTTGTCACCGGCGAGGCTGCGAATGAGCAACAGGGCGGACTCCGCCAGGCTCATGGGATAGATCTCCTGCGGGCAGCCGTTGGTCACCTCGCGCACCCAGCGAGCCGCTTTGAGCAGGGCTTCCAGCTCACGGGCCTCCTGTGCTGACTGCTCACCAAAGTCGAGCTCGCGCCCCCCCTTAGCGGCATAGAAGCCCTGGGCGAAGGCGTAGCGACGCTCCCGATCCCAGCCCTCACCCACCAGCTTGACGCGCTTGATGCCGCTCGACTCGAGGCGTCTGGCCCCACGCTGGATGGCGCGCAGCGCCTCCTTCTCCTGGTCGCCGCTGCCCAGATGGAGATGGGCTTCGTCGCCGTTGAAACTGAGCAGGGCACCCTCGCCCCAGTGGGCGGCAGCAGCCTGGGAAGACAACCGTACGTTCATCATGTCAGCCATGTTCTCTTGCTTCCTTTTTATTGGCACTTTCATCAACGAATAGGGAGATCGCGGGCACAAAAAAGGCCGCGCCCTCAAGGGTCACGGCCTTCACCATATCATTACTGCACCACGAGATGCTGCACGCGCAATTCACTCATGTGTAATTAAGGGGTCATCAGTGGCGCTCAGACGCCAGATTCAGGGTGTACTTGGGCAGTTCCACCACCAGATCCTCGTCCGCCAGTCTGGCCTGGCAGCTGAGACGGGATTCCGGTTCCAGTCCCCACGCCTTGTCCAGCATGTCATCTTCCAGCTCGTCGCTCGGCTCGAGGGAGTCGAACCCTTCCCGCACCACACAGTGGCAGGTGGTGCAGGCGCAGGACTTCTCGCAGGCGTGTTCGATCTCGATGCCGTTGCGCAGCGCGATGTCCAGAATGGTTTCACCGGTCGCGCCTTCGAGGGCCGCACCGTCCGGACAGAGCTCGGGATGGGGCAGAATAATCAGTTTTGGCATATTACACCTTGTTGACGTTTTGTCCGGTCAGCACCTTGCGGATGGAGGCATCCATCCGGCGGGCTGCAAATTCGCCACTGGCAGCGTCCGCCGCCTCGATGGCCTCTTTGATCTGGTTGGTGGTACCCGTGCTGCGCATGGTCAGCAGATAGGCGATGGCAGCATCCAGCTCGGCCCGCTCGGCGGCGCTCAACAGCGCCTCGCCATCGGTGGCCAGGGCGGCGTTGAGGCTCTCGACCACCCGGTCGGCCTCGACCTGCTGCTCCGCCAGCATGCGGGCGTCCATGTCCTGCTGGGCATTGGCGATGGAGGCGCTCAGCATGTTGAGGATGTCGTCTTCCCCCAGCCCGTAGGAGGGCTTGACCTGGATCTCGGCCTGCACGCCGGAGGATTTCTCCATGGCGCTGACCGACAGCAGACCGTCCGCATCCACCTGGAAGGTGACGCGAATATGGGCCGCCCCTGCCGCCATGGGCGGAATGCCGGTCAGGGTGAAGCGGGCCAGCGAGCGGCAATCCGCCACCAGCTCCCGCTCGCCCTGCACCACGTGGATCGCCATCGCAGTCTGGCCATCCTTGAAGGTGGTGAACTCCTGGGCGCGGGCCACCGGAATGGTGGTGTTGCGCGGGATCACCTTCTCGGCGAGGCCCCCCATGGTCTCAAGACCAAGAGAGAGCGGAATGACGTCCAACAGCAGCATCTCGGCATCGGGCTTGTTGCCCACCAGGATGTCGGCCTGGATGGCGGCACCGATGGCTACCACCTTGTCCGGGTCGATGCTGGTCAATGGCGAGCGCAGGAAGAACTCCCCCACCAGCTCGCGCACCAGCGGCACCCGGGTCGAGCCGCCGACCATCACCACTTCCAACACCTCCTCCTGTTCGAGACCCGCATCGCGCAGGGCGCGGCGACAGGCCAGCAGGGTGCGCTTGACCAGCGGCTGGATCAGCTCGTCAAACTGGTTGCGGGTGACAGAGCCCTGCCAGCCGGCAAAGACGCAGGCAACGGTATCGGCATCGGTCAGGCCGTGCTTGACGGCGGCGGCAGCGTCCAGCAGCTCGCGCTGGGTTCGGGCATCGAGCTGACCGGACAACCCGGCTTGCTCTTTGAGCCAGTCCGCCAGCAGGTGGTCGAAATCATCGCCACCGAGGGCCGAGTCACCGCCGGTGGCCATCACCTCAAACACCCCGCGATGCAGACGTAGAATGGAGATGTCGAAGGTACCGCCACCCAGGTCATAGACGGCGATCACCCCTTCCTGACCGGAGTCGAGGCCATAGGCGATGGCGGCGGCGGTCGGTTCATTGAGCAGACGCAGCACGTGTAGACCGGCCAGTCTGGCCGCATCCTTGGTGCCCTGACGCTGGGCGTCATCGAAATAGGCGGGCACTGTGATCACCACGCCGTCGAGATCGCCACCCAGGGCGGCGGCGCCCCGCTCGGCCAGTTTTTTGAGGATCTCGGCCGAGACCTGCACCGGGTTGACCAACCCCTGACGGGTCTGCAGCTGCGGCATGCCGTTGTCGGCCGCCACGAATTCGTAGGGCTGCTGGCGGGTATCGATGTCGGCCAGCGCCTTGCCCATCATCCGCTTGGCGGAGACGATGGTGTTGTGGGGATCGAGGGCGGCCTCGCGCTTGGCATCGAAGCCGACCCGGATGGTATCGGCCTGGTAATGCACGACGGAGGGCAGCAGATCACGCCCCTGCTCGTCGCAGAGGGTGTCGGCCTGACCGCTGCGCACGGCGGCGACCAGCGAGTTGGTAGTGCCAAGGTCGATGCCGACGGCACGCTTGTGCTGATGAGGTGCGGCGCTCTGGCCGGGCTCGGCGATTTGCAGTAATGCCATGGGTAATCAAACTTCCAGCGTTAAAGGATCAAGACTCGAACAGGGAGTCTTCGAATCGTTCCAGCTCCTCGAGGAGCTTGTCGACAAACTTGAGCTTGCGAACGCAGTCAGCGGCCTTCTGATCATCGCCGGTGGCGAGGTTCAGGGTCAGCTGCTGCATCAACTGCTGGTGATCATGCCTGATCTCCTGGCGAAAATCCTTGATGGTCCGCTCAGGGTCGGCTTCGCCTTTCAGATCGGCCAGCCGCTCGCGCCACTCCAGTTGCTGCATCAGAAAAGCGGGATCTTGCAGCGTCTGCTGCTCGCCGCGGATATCGGTACCACGCAGGGAGAGCAGGTACTCGGCTCGGCGCAGGGGCGCCTTGAGGGTAGTGAAGGCATCGTTGATCTGGGCGGCACGTTGCACCGCGGCCAGCTGTTCCCGCTCGGAAGCCGTGGCAAAACGATCGGGATGGAACTGGGTTTGCAACTGACGGTAGGTATCCGCCAACTGACGGGTATCGAGCTCGAAGCCTTCCACCAGCCCAAACAGCTCGAAATGATTCATGCAGACCTCTTAGACCCTGATGCGACCGCCGTCCTGCTCGCCCTCGGCAAACGGGACGGCGTGGTTGAACTGGCCGTGGCCGGCCGGTTCAACACATGCGTAATCAGGTGTAGCAAACATCTCAGACACTGAAGCTTTCGCCGCAACCACACTCGCCCTTGGCGTTGGGGTTGTTGAACTGGAAGCCCTCGTTGAGGCCCTCCTTGACGAAGTCCAGCTGGGTACCATCCAGGTGGATCAGGCTCTTGGCATCGACGATGATCTTGACGCCGTCCTGCTCGAATACCTGATCTTCATCCGCCAGCTCGTCGACAAATTCGAGCACGTAGGCAAGACCGGAACAGCCGGTGGTCTTGACGCCGAGGCGCAGGCCGATGCCCTTGCCCCGGTTGGCCAGAAAAGAGGAAACCCGTGCCGCTGCGGCATCTGTCATGGTAATGGCCATACTGCGCTCCTGACCTTAGAGACCTTTCTTCTGCTTGTAATCGGCAATGGCGGCCTTGATGGCATCCTCGGCCAGAATGGAGCAGTGGATCTTCACCGGCGGCAGCGCCAGCTCTTCGGCGATGTCGGTGTTCTTGATGCCGGCTGCTTCGTCCAGGGTCTTGCCCTTGACCCACTCGGTCACCAGGGAGCTGGAGGCGATGGCGGAGCCACAACCATAGGTCTTGAACTTGGCATCTTCGATGATGCCGTCGTCGCTGATCTTCAGCTGCAGCTTCATCACGTCACCACAGGCCGGCGCACCGACCATGCCGGTAGCGATGCTGGGATCGTTCTTGTCGAAGCCACCTACGTTACGGGGGTTCTCGTAGTGGTCGATTACTTTTTCACTGTAAGCCATATCTAACTCCTGCTAATTCCGTTGTTCACCAAACACTTGCTCTCTTGGCAAGGATCAGTGATGAGCCCATTCGACCGTGTTCAGATCGACGCCGTCCTTGTACATCTCCCACAGGGGAGACATCTCGCGCAGACGACCGATGGAGTCACGGATAAGCTTGATTGCGTAATCAATCTCTTCTTCGGTGGTGAAGCGACCCATGCTGAAACGGATGGAGCTGTGCGCCAGCTCGTCGTTCAGGCCCAGTGCGCGCAGCACGTAGGAGGGCTCCAGGCTGGCCGAGGTACAGGCAGAACCGGAAGAGACCGCCAGATCCTTGAGCGCCATGATCAGGGATTCCCCTTCCACATAGGCGAAGCTGACGTTGAGGTTGCCCGGTACACGCTGTTCCAGGTCACCGTTGATGTAGACCTCTTCGATATCCTTGATGCCGTCCCACAGACGCTGACGCAGGGCCATGATGCGTTGACCTTCGCTCACCATCTCTTCTTTGGCGATACGGAAGGCTTCGCCCATGCCGACGATCTGGTGGGTCGGCAGGGTGCCGGAACGCATGCCGCGCTCGTGGCCACCACCGTGCATCTGGGCTTCCAGGCGCACACGCGGCTTGCGGCGCACGTAGAGAGCACCAATGCCTTTCGGGCCATATACCTTGTGAGCAGACATGGAGAGCAGGTCAACCTTGAGCGCTTCCACGTCCACCGGAATTTTACCCACGCTCTGTACTGCATCCACGTGCAGCAGGATCTTGCGGGAGCGACACAGCTCGCCGATGGCGGCGATGTTCTGCACCACGCCGATCTCGTTGTTGACGTGCATGATGCTGACCAGGATGGTGTCATCACGCAATGCGCCTTCGATCTGCTCCAGAGTGAACAGGCCGTTGGGCATCGGCTCGAGGTAGGTCACCTCATAGCCTTCGCGCTCCAGCTGGCGGCAGGTATCCAGTACCGCCTTGTGCTCGGTCTTGGAGGTAACGATGTGCTTGCCCTTGCCGGCGTAGAAGTGGGCGACGCCCTTGATGGCCAGGTTGTTGGACTCGGTGGCGCCGGAGGTGAAGACGATCTCGCGCGGGTCGGCACCGATCAGCTCTGCCACTTGATTACGGGCCAGGTCGACCGCCTCTTCGGCTTGCCAGCCGAAACGGTGGGAACGGGAAGCTGGATTGCCGAACAGGCCATCCATGGTGAGACACTGCATCATTTTTTCTGCGACACGCGGGTCCACCGGACAGGTTGCCGAATAATCAAGGTAAATAGGCAGTTTCATGTTTTTCTCCGTTACAGCCTGGGTCACACATCGACCGGCTGTGGAAAGCACGTTTGTTTATAGTTGGACTTTCAAGCTCACATCGCCGCGTTCTGCCCGATCAACCAAGGACAACACGGTTTTCATCTGTTCGTCTTGCTTGCCGGCAATACGGCGCACATCCGCCTGATCAACCAGCTCGGCCAGGGTGATATCCCCCAGGAAGCTGGAGATCCGCTCGCTCAGGTCTCGCCACAAGGAGTGAGTAAGACACTGGGTGCCGCCGTGGCAGCCGCCCTTGCCGAGGCACTTGGTGGCATCCACCGATTCATCCACCGCAGTGATCACCTGACCGACCGAGATGGCATTCGGGGCCAGACCGAGGCGATAGCCGCCACCGGGGCCACGCACGCTGCTTACCAGGCCATGCTTGCGCAGGCGGGCAAACAGTTGCTCCAGATAGGACAAGGAGATGCCCTGGCGCTCTGAAATATCAGCCAGGGGCACAGGCCCCTGCTCTGCATGCAACGCCACGTCGAGCATGGCAGTCACAGCGTAACGTCCTTTTGAGGTCAGTCTCATATGCCTTACCGTCTTGCGAACCAATCAATATGGGCATATGGTCACATACCCGACTAAATCAGTCAAGTATATGGTTGAGTAATTCAGTCGGGTTTAATCCTGCGGCCTGGGTTTTTGCACCGAGGTCAGAATGCCGCGCAGAATGTTGAGCTCCACCGCCTCCGGACGCGCCCGGTTGAACAGGCGACGCAACTTGTTCATCACCTGCCCCGGGTGGTCATCGGTGATGAAACCGGTCTTGAGCAGCGTCTGCTCCAGATGCTGATAGAAACCTTCCAGCTGCCCGGCACTGGGGTACTCCACTGCCATCCCGCTGTCGCCTGCTTGTTCTTGCCGCTGCAGCCAGTGCATGCGCACCTCATAGCAGAGGGTCTGCACCGCCATGGCCAGATTGAGGGAGCTGTACTCGGGATTGGCCGGGATGGCCACGTGGTAGTGGCACTTTTGCAGCTCGTCGTTGGTGAGGCCGGTACGTTCACGGCCAAACACCAGCGCCACCGGATGCTGCATCCCCTCGGCCACCAGCTTCTCGCCCGCTTCGCGGGGATCCAGCATGGGCCAGCTCAGGGTGCGGGAACGTGCACTGGTGCCGATCACCAGGCCGCAGTCGGCGATGGCTTCATCCAGCGTCGCCACGACACGGGCATTGGCCAGGATGTCGCTGGCACCGGCGGCCAATGCATTGGCATTGCCATCAGGCAGGGCTTGTGGATCAACCAGCACCATCTGACTCAAGCCCATGGTCTTCATGGCGCGTGCCGCAGACCCCATGTTGCCGGTGTGAGAGGTGTTTACCAACACGATACGAATCTGATCCAACATGCCCAGTCAATCTTCAGTCAAAAATGGCGCGCAATTGTAACATAGCCAATCGCTATTTTGGCACCGTAAATGGCGCTCCATTTCACAACTATCGCGCCGGTTTGTAGAACAAAGCGGCATGAGGCGGGCATAAGGGCAGGCTAAACTTGGAGGATGGGAAGGTGAAAGAGAGGAGACCACATGTGCCCGCGCTGGCTTTATGAGAAGCTGCCGGCCTGCTATCTGCTGGCAGCCATCGGCATCATCGCTCTCAGCCACTCCCCGCTGCTCTGGCTGGCGGGAGGCCTGCTGTTTGTCGCCGGGGCCGCCAGCTGGATGATGCGCTCCAGCTATCGGCGCACCGATCTGGTCATCTTCCCAAACAAGGTCTGGCTGCAGCCGGAGTGGCTCTATGAGGCCCAACCTTTCCTCTGGCTGGTGCTGGGTCTGCTGTTGTCACGCCAGCAAGGCGCCGGAGCCCTGCTGGCGTTGCTGCCCTGCCTCTGGGCCCTGCGCTGCCTGTGGGCCCGCAACCACTATCGCCATCATGCCGAGGGGCTAGCCTCACAGCTGAGACGCCACCCCACCCGCCGGCGCAGAATGCGCCTCTTGCGCTGAGCTGGCTCTGGCCTGCTCGATAAAGGTGGCGAGATCCATCAGCGGATAGCGCACCAGGCTCGGCAACCCGTCCAGATCCAGGCTGTCCATCAGGTTTTTTACCTCCAGTCCCAGCTCGGTATTGCCTTCTATTTTCAGCTTGCGCTGGAAGAAGAGGGAATCGGGGTCTTCCTTGCGACCGGCGATCAGGATGAGATCGTTGCTGCTGCCGCTAAAGCAGACATCGGCCTGTTCACAGTGACGAGCCACCACCAGCTTGCCCTCCTGCTCGCTGATGAACCAGCAGAGCTCGAGATCCGATACCTCGACCTTGAGCCACTTGCCGGCCAGAAATGCAAAGTCGCCATCGGCGATGGCCTCCTTGAAGACGCTGGCCAGCAGGCGCTCCATCAAATGCTGTTGCAGGGCAAAGGGCACCAGCTTGAGGGGATGGCGCAAGAAGCGGGGGGCCTGTTCGACCAGGCGATGCTGCAGTTGTTTGAACACGATGAACTCCCAGTTTTTTGCGCATTCAAACACAGGGTCAGCGCCATGATCCTGTTGGAAATCAAACTTGTGCCCACTTACCTCAAGAAGGGTAAAGCCACACAAAGCTGCCTCAGGTCAAAAAGTGGAAGGACGCCGGTGAATACAATCGGGCCACTTTTTTGCATTTTTGCCCTCTCGGAGCGTACCGATGGAATTACTCTGTCCGGCAGGCAGTCTGCCGGCACTGAAAACAGCCGTGGATAACGGGGCCGATGCCGTCTATATCGGCTTCAAGGATGACACCAACGCCCGACATTTCGCCGGGCTCAACTTTACCGACAGCAAGCTGGAGAAAGCGGTCGACTACGTGCATCAACATGGCCGCAAGCTGCACATCGCCATCAACACCTTCGCCCACCCGGGCTCCGATGCCCGCTGGCAGCAGGCGGTGGACAAGGGCGCCGCACTGGGTGCCGATGCCCTGATCATCGCCGATCTCGCCGTGCTCGATTATGCCAGCCGCCGCTACCCGGATCTGGAGCTGCACGTCTCGGTGCAGGCCAGCGCCACCAACGCCGCCGCCATCCGCTTCTACCAGCAGCACTTCAACGTCGGACGAGTGGTATTGCCGCGCGTGCTCTCCATGCACCAGGTGAAACAGCTGGCCCGCGAGACCGACGTCGGCCTCGAAGTCTTCGCCTTCGGCAGCCTCTGCATCATGGCGGAGGGGCGCTGCTACCTCTCCTCCTACATGACCGGCGAGAGCCCCAACACCGTCGGTGCCTGTTCACCGGCCAAGTTCGTGCGCTGGGAGGAGACCCCAAGCGGCCTCGAGTCTCGCCTCAACGAGGTGCTCATCGACCGTTACGGCCCGGGGGAGAACGCCGGCTACCCGACCCTGTGCAAGGGGCGCTTCGAGGTAGACGGTCAGACCTACCACGCGCTGGAGGAGCCCACCAGCCTCAACACCCTGGGTCTGTTGCCCGAGCTGTTCCAGACCGGCATCCAGTCGGTCAAGATCGAGGGGCGCCAGCGCAGCCCCGCCTACGTGGAGCAGGTGACCCGGGTCTGGCGCGCCGCCATCGACGCCTATCAGGCCAACCCCGAGGCCTATCGGGTCAAGGCCGAGTGGGATGCCCAGCTCGCCCGCGTCTCCGAGGGGAGCCAGACCACCCTCGGTGCCTATCATCGCCAGTGGCAATAAGGAGCCCTGTTCATGAAATTTTCTCTCGGCCCCCTGCTCTTCTACTGGCCCAAGGCCGACACCCATGGCTTCTATCAGGCGGCCGCCCAAAGCCAGGCCGACATCGTCTATCTGGGGGAAACCGTCTGCAGCAAGCGCCGCGAACTGAAAGCGGATGACTGGATTGCCCTCGCCCGCCAGGTGGCCGGCTCCGGCAAGCAGGCGGTGCTCTCCACCCTGGCGCTCATCTCCGCCCCGTCCGAACTCAAGGAGGTGAAGCGGCTGGTCGACAATGGCGAGCTGATGATCGAGGCCAACGATCTGGGCGCGGTCCAGCTCGCCAACGAGGCCGGGCTGCCGTTCGTCTGCGGCCCCGCCATCAACGCCTACAACGCCGACGTGCTGCGCATGCTGCTCAAACAGGGGATGCAGCGCTGGGTGATGCCGGTGGAGCTGTCGCGCGACTGGCTGGTGCAGCTCAATCAGGATCTCGGCCGCGTCCGCCAGCAGTTCGAGGTGGAGGTGTTCGCCTACGGCCACCTGCCGCTCGCCTATTCGGCGCGCTGCTTCACCGCCCGCTCCCTCGATCGGCCCAAGGACAACTGTGAACTGGCCTGCATCGACTACCCCACCGGCCGGCTCGCCAGCAGCCGCGAGGGGCAGAAGGTGTTCAACCTCAACGGCATCCAGACCCAGTCCGGTTACTGCTACAACCTGGGCAACGATCTGGCCGGCATGGAAGGACTGGTGGATGTGGTACGGCTCTCCCCTGAGGGGTTGGATACCCTGACGATGCTGGATCGCTTCAAGGCCAATGAACTGGGTCAGGCCCCCCTGCCCCTGCAACAAGAGCGGGACTGCAACGGCTACTGGCGCCAGATCCCCGGCATGATGCTGGCGCAGTAATTGCGGCCTTACTGGCGGGCGGGCACGGTGGTCACTGGCCGATTCCGATGCAATGGCACCGTAAAGCCTGACACCCAAACAGCAAAAAGGCCTCGCTATGAGGCCTTTTCCATATCGTTCAAAGCGGCGACAGCCAGCAAGATTCAGGATGCCTGCTTGCTGCTCTTGCCCTGGACACTCTGGGCGCCGGGCGGCAGGGGTTTGCGCGCCATCAGCTCCAGCTCGAGCAGGGCATATCTGTGCTCGATGAAGTCATACACGTTGTTGGCCAGCGCCAGCTTGAAGTAGCTGATGGCCTCCTTGCGATTGCCCCTGGCCAGCTCGAACTTACCGAGGTAGAAGTAGGTTTCGCACAGGCGCTCGGCGAGCTCCCGGTTGTCCTTCACCCCTTTCACCACATTGCCCATCAACTGGGTGGCGTTGAGTTCACCGGTATAGAGGCGCACCAGATCCCAGTTCCAGGCGTCGTCGTCATACTTGTTGAGCCGCTCGCGCATCCGGCTCATGGCGGCCGGGGCATTTAGCTTCTGCTCGGCCAGATAGAGCCAGATCACCCGGTAGGGATCTTCCGGCTGCGCCTCGTAGAAGCGCTTCATATCGGCCGCGGCCAGCTCGGGGCGATTGCCGTAATAGAGCGCAATACCACGGTTCAGATAGGCATAGTCATAATCGGGAGCCAGCTCGAGAGCGGAATCAAATGCCTCGTAGGCTTCGTCATAATTCTGCTGCTGCACCAGATAGACGCCGATGAAGTTGTAGGCTTCGGCGAAATCCGGCTTCTCCCGCAGGGCACGGTTGAAATCCAGCCGCGCCAGAGAGCGCAAGCCTACCCGGTCAAACACGACAGCACGCTCATAAAACAGTTCGGCCCGTTGCTCGGTGGTCAATTCCATCTCACTGAGCATCTGCCCGAGTCGCGCCAACGCCAACTCGCTCTGGTAAGAGACCTGCAGGGGGGTCGCCAATACCAGTGAAGCGGGTTGCGGCTTGGGAACTTGAGGCGTTTGAACCTGACTGCTACTGCTGCAACCCCACATGGGGAGCAGCAACAGGATACCAAGGAGGTATCCAATCCCTTTCCTGACGTTCAATGAACACTCCGACGCTTACGCTTGACCCGGCATATGGTAAAGGTCAGCCGACACTTTGTCATGTGGCTGAGCCTCTCTCCCTCAAATAAATCAGGATTCGACAGGGTATCCGGCATCACACCAGCCCCGAAAGCCACCATCCACGCTGACCACCCGGCCGTAGCCCATCTTCTGCAGGTTCTCCGCCACCAGAATAGAGCGAAAACCGCCACCACAATAGAGGTAGAGCTCGGTGTCGGGATCCGGATAACGGGTCTCGATATCCCGCTCGATCACCCCGCGCCCGAGGTAGGTCGCGCCCGGCAGATGGCCCCTGGCCCACTCGCTCTCTTCCCGCACGTCGACCAGGTGAAAGGTACGCCCCTCCTCCTGCCAGCGCTTGATCTGGTGCACGTCGCTCTCCTGCACATGGGGGCGAATGGCCTCTACCAGCGCCAGAAAACGGGGATTGTGTTGCATGGCTTGCTCCTTGCCTCTTGGCCAATGGCCGTGGGTGAAACCGTCATAATGGCTCACCCGGATGATAAGAGAAAGGGCGCCTCGTGGCGCCCTTGTCATTTACGGCAGGATCTCTTGCTGATCCGCCCCCTCTTTCTCCACCTGGGTCGGCAGCATGTGCTCCCGCTTAACCCCGAAGAACATGGCGAACGAGCTCGCCACATAGATGGAGGAGTAGGTACCAAACGCCACACCGATCACCATGGCCACCGAGAAACCGTGGATCAGCGGACCGCCCTTGAGCAGCAGCGCCAGCACCACCACGAAGGTCAGGCCGGAGGTGATGATGGTCCGGCTCAGGGTCTCGGTCATGGAGAGATCCAGGATGTACTCGGTATCCCCCTTGCGCACCTTGCGAAAGTTCTCCCGCAAGCGGTCGAACACCACTATGGTGTCGTTCAAGGAGTAACCCACGAGCGTCATCAAGGCCGCCAGCACGGTCAGGTCGAATTCGTACTGGAAGTAGGCGAAGACGCCCAGAGTGATCACCACGTCGTGCACTAGGGAGAGGATGCCGCCCATGGCCAGACGCCACTCGAAGCGTACCGCCACGTAGATCATGATGCAGATGATGGAGGCCAGCATGGCCAGCGCACCGTCCGTCGCCAGCTCGTCACCCACGGAGGGGCCGACGAACTCCACGCGCTTGAGCACGGCGCCCTGATCGATCACCTTGGCGGCCGCCAGCACCTCGTTGCCCTGCTGCTCCACCTTGACCCCCTCTTTCGGGGTCAGGCGCACCAGCACGTCACGGCTGGAGCCGAAGTGTTGCAGGGTCGCCCCTTCAATCTTCTGCTCGTCCAGCACCTCGTGCATCTTCTCCAGGCTCACCGACTGCTGGAAGCCCACCTCGATGGTGGTGCCGCCGGTAAAGTCCAGACCCCAGTTCAGACCCCGATCGAACAGGAAGAACAGGGAGATCACCATCAGCAGGGTAGAGAAGACCACACCCGGCTTGGCAAAGCGCATGAAAGGGATGGGCTTTTCAAAATGTAGAATCTGAAACATGTCTCTTCCTTAGATCGGCAGCTTGTCGAGGCGCCGACCACCCCAGGCCAGGTTGATGATGGCGCGGGATACCGTGATGGCGGTAAACATGGACGCACTCAGACCAATCCCCAGCGTCAGGGCGAAGCCCTTGATGGCGCCGGTACCGATACCGAACAGGATCACACAGGTAATAAGCGAGGTGATGTTGGAGTCGGCGATGGTCGAGAATGCCCGATCAAAGCCCAGGTGGATCGCCTGCTGCACGCCGCGACCGTTGCGGATCTCTTCACGAATGCGCTCGTAGATCAGCACGTTGGCGTCCACCGCCATGCCCAGCGTCAGCACGATACCGGCGATGCCCGGCAGGGTCATGGTGGCCCCCGGGATCATCGACATGATGCCGACGATCAGCACCAGGTTCATGGAGAGAGCAATGTTGGCCACCCAACCGAAGGCACGGTAGTAGATCCCCATGAACAGCACGATCACCAGCATGGCCCAGCCGATGGCTTCCATACCGCTGTCGATGTTCTGCTGACCCAGGCTCGGGCCAATGGTGCGCTCTTCCACGATCTGGATCGGGGCGATCAGCGCACCGGCACGCAGCAGCAGCGCCAGGTTGTGGGCTTCGTTGGCGTTGTCGATGCCGGTGATGCGGAACTGGCTGCCAAGGCGCGACTGGATGGTGGCGACGTTGATCACCTCTTCCTGCTTGCGGAACTTGCGCTTGCCGTCCGGACCCGGCTGACCGACCGGCTTGTATTCGATGAATACGGTGGCCATGCCCTTACCGACGTTGTCCTTGGTAAAGTTGGCCATCTTGTTGCCACCCTGGCCATCGAGCTTGATGTTGACCTGGGGACGGCTGTATTCGTCGAAACCGGACTGGGCACCCACGATGTGGTCACCGGTCAGGATGATGCGCTTTTGCAGCACCACCGGACGACCGTTGCGGTCGTTGTAGACCTTGGAGCTCGGCGGTACGCGACCGTCGGCCGCAGCCTGGATGTCGGCGGTCTCATCGACCATGTGGAATTCCAGGGTCGCGGTCGCGCCCAGGATCTCCTTGGCACGGGCGGTGTCCTGGATACCAGGCAGTTCCACCACGATGCGCTCGGCACCCTGCTGTTGTACCAGCGGCTCGGCGACGCCCAGTTCGTTCACCCGGTTGCGGATGATGGTGATGTTCTGCTCGAGGGCGTACTTCTTCACCTCCTTGACCTTGGCTTCACTTAAGGAGGCCAGCAGGACGAACTCGTCTCCCTTCTGCTCGGTGGTGAAGGTGAGATCCGGGTTCTGACGACGCAGGAAGGAGACCGCCTTGCTCTGGTCGGCCTCATCACGGAAGACCACCTGCACCTGATCACCGACTCGGCGCACGCCGGAGTAACGGATCTTCTGGGTACGCAGCTCGGAGCGGAAATCCTGCACCATCTGCTCCTGCTGCTTGGCCAGCGCTTCGGCCATGTCCACTTCCATCAGGAAGTGCACGCCGCCACGCAGGTCCAGACCCAGCTTGAGCGGGTTGGCACCAATGGCTTCGAGCCAGGCAGGAGTGGAAGGCGCCAGGTTGAGTGCGGTGATGAAGTTGTCACCCAGCTTGTTGGCGACCAGATCGCGCGCCTTGAGCTGCTCTTCGGTGTTCTTGAAACGAATCAGAATGAAGCCGTGTTCGAACGCCGCATGCTTGACCGGGATCTTCGCCTCGTCGAGGGTCGCTTTCACCAGGTCAAGGGTATCAAGCTTGACTTCGGCACCCCGGCTGGCAGAGATCTGCAAGGCCGGGTCTTCGCCGTAAAGATTGGGGGCTGCATATAGAAAACCGATGGCGATCACCACGATCACCATCAGGTATTTCCACAGCGGATAGCGATTTAACACGCTGTGCTCCTCGGGAGATTAGAGGGACTGGATAGAACCCTTGGGCAGAACGGCAGAGACGAAATCACGCTTGATGGTGACCTGGGTCTGATCGTTCAGGGACAGCACAATGTATTCGCTGTCGGCGGAAACCTTGGCGATCTTGCCGACCAGGCCGCCGGAAGTGAGCACTTCGTCACCCTTGGAGAGGGAACTCATCAGATTGCGGTGATCCTTGGCACGCTTGGCCTGGGGACGATAGATCATGAAGTAGAAGATGAGACCGAACACGGCCAGCATGATGATCATTTCCATGCCACCACCCTGTGCCGCCGGAGCCGCGCCTTCTGCATATGCCTTGGAGATAATGCTCATTTAACAACCTCTTATTGATGTAAATTTGATAACTAGCTTATAAATCGTTGTTATTTCACGTCATTTTCAGCTAACGGAGGCACGGGCTTCCCTTGCCGACGGTAAAACTCAGTTACAAAGTCGTCTAATTTACCCTGCTCGATCGCGTCCCGCAAACCCTGCATCACACGCTGGTAATAACGCAGGTTGTGAATGGTGTTCAGACGGGCACCGAGGATCTCGTTGCACTTGTCCAGATGGTACAGATAACTGCGGGTGTAGTTCTTGCAGGTGTAGCAGTCGCAGTCCGCATCCAGGGTGCTGGTGTCCTCGCGATACTTGGCGTTGCGGATCTTGACCACCCCGTCGGTGGTGAACAGGTGACCGTTGCGGGCGTTGCGGGTCGGCATCACGCAGTCGAACATGTCGATGCCGCGGCGCACCCCTTCCACCAGATCTTCCGGCTTGCCCACCCCCATCAGGTAGCGTGGCTTGTCGGCCGGAATTTTCGGGCAGACGTGCTCGAGGATGCGATGCATGTCCTCTTTGGGCTCACCCACCGCCAGACCGCCGACCGCGTAGCCGTCGAAACCGATCTCCAAGAGACCGTCCAGCGACACATCCCGCAGATCTTCGTACACGGAGCCCTGGATGATGCCGAACAGGGCGTTCTTGTTGCCCAGCGCATCGAACTTGTCGCGCGAGCGCTTGCCCCAGCGCAGGGACATCTCCATCGACTTGCGCGCCTCTTCGTAAGTGGCCGGGTACGGCGTGCACTCGTCGAAGATCATCACGATGTCGGAGCCCAGATCGTACTGGATCTCCATGGACTTCTCGGGGTCGAGGAAGATCTTCTCGCCGTTGATGGGGTGACGGAAGTGCACCCCCGCCTCGGTGATCTTGCGGATATGCCCCAGGCTGAACACCTGGAAACCGCCGGAGTCGGTCAGGATCGGGCCCTGCCAGTTCATGAAGTCATGCAGATCGCCGTGGGCGCGCATCACTTCCTGACCCGGGCGCAGCCAGAGGTGGAAGGTGTTGCCAAGCAGGATCTGGGCACCAGTTTCACGTACCTCTTCCGGGGTCATCCCCTTGACGGTGCCGTAGGTGCCGACCGGCATGAAGGCCGGGGTCTGCACGGTGCCGCGCTCGAATACCAGCTGACCGCGACGGGCACGGCCGTCGGTGGTTTTCAGTTCAAATTTCATTGCTACCTCGGTTTCAGTCAGAGAAACAGTCTGACAAATAGTAGGGCCGCACCGGCCCGGTACAAGAAGCCGGCCGGGATCCTGACGATCAGGTCCTGAACGGCTTCTGAAGGGCAGCCGCTTAAGCTGCTGCCCGGCGACGGGTAACGAACATGGCGTCCCCGTAGCTGAAGAAACGATACTGCTCGGCCACGGCGGCCTGATAGGCGGCCATCACGTTGTCATAGCCGGCAAAGGCGCTGACCAGCATGATCAGGGTCGACTCGGGCAGATGGAAGTTGGTGACCATGGCATCGACCACCTGGAACTGGTAACCCGGGAAGATGAAGATGTCGGTATCGCTGAAAAACGGCGCCAGCGGCTTGCCCTGGGCCAGGGTCACCTTGGCCGCGCTCTCGAGCGAACGTACCGAGGTGGTCCCCACCGCAATCACCCGGCCGCCGCGGGCATGGGTCGCCGCGATGGCGTCCACCACCTCCTGCGGCACTTCGGCGTATTCCGAGTGCATGTGGTGATCTTCAATCTTGTCCACCCGCACCGGCTGGAAGGTGCCCGCCCCCACGTGCAGGGTGACGAAGGCCGTTTCCACGCCCTTGGCACGAATTTTCTCCAGCAGCGGCTCGTCGAAGTGCAGGCCGGCAGTCGGCGCCGCCACGGCGCCCGGCTTCTGGTTGTAGACGGTCTGGTAGCGCTCCTTGTCGGCATCCTCATCGGGACGATCGATATAAGGGGGCAGCGGCATGTGGCCGATGGCTTCCAGGATCTCCAGCACCGGGCGCGGATCGAGGAAGTGGATCTCGAACAGGGCGTCGTGGCGGGCGCGCATCTCGGCCTCGACGGGCACACCGTCGGCACCGGCATCCAGGATCAGGCGGGTACCTGGCTTGGGCGACTTGGATGAGCGCACATGCGCCAGCACGCTGTGCTCGTCCAGGATGCGCTCCACCAGCACCTCCAGCTTGCCGCCGCTGGCCTTCTGGCCAAACATGCGCGCGGGGATGACCCGGGTATTGTTGAACACCAGCAGATCACCGGGGTTGAGCTGGTCCAGCACATCGACAAATTGACCGTGGCGCAGGGCGCCGGTTTGACCGTCGAGCTGCAGCAGACGACTGGCGGTACGCTCCGCCATCGGATAGCGGGCAATCAGCTCGTCTGGCAGATCAAAATGAAAATCGGATACTTGCATCTTTCACCTCGGGGGAATCGGCGGCTAGTCTAGTTATCCCCCTCTTGCAAGGCAACCCAAAAGACCAAAAACCCAAGAGAGACAAGGGATAGCGAGCAATTATGTGAAGCAGGGCCAGTTAAGAAACCTTTAAGGTTTTGTATTGACCCTGATCATGTTTTGCCGAGGGGGGCTGGGCTAGGGTGAAAGCAGATACACAAGGAGGCCCACCATGATGACCCTATCCGAGATCATGACTGAACACCCCTTCACCCTGGGTCCGGAAAACAGCGTCAAACAGGCGATGGATCTGATGCAGCAAGAGCGGATCCGCCATATACCCATCGTTGACGACCACCATCATCTGCTGGGCCTGGTCACCCTCTCCGATATCCTGGCCACCCGCGAATCCAAGCTGCTGCTGATCAATCCGGAGCGGGAAGCGGAGTTCACCGACAGCGTACAGCTCGACGAGATCATGACCCGCCAGGTGGCGAGCGTGGATCCCCATGCCGGCATCAAGGAGGCGGCCCTCTATCTGCAGCGCCACAAATATGGCTGCCTGCCGGTACTCAAAGGGCACAAGCTGGTAGGCATAGTCACCGAGTCGGACTTCATTGCCGTGGCCATCAATCTGCTGGAGCTGATGGAAGAGCAGGAGCCATCTGATGACTTTTGATCTGCTAAGAATGTAATTAAATTACAATAAAAGCGTTCTCAGCCTGAATTATCGGCATAAATAGTGAAACACTTTCATTTTGACTGAAAAATTACACCATTAGCTTGCTTTGTGATCTGCATCACACTATCATGACCGCCATGCAATAGTTGCCGAGGGGGAGACGAGGGATTGTGCACCCATCTTCTTCCTCTCATTTGTCTGCAAGTTTGCACACCCCGTAGTTAGTCTTTGCTGTAAAGCTTTTGTTTATATAGCCATTCCTTGTTTGATGACCCGGCCTTGTCCTTGCGACGACGCCGGGATTTTTTTATCCGCGTTTTACCCCCTCCCCTTCACCTGGCACGCTCTCGCCGCCCGTTCGCTCACCCCCGACGCCCCTCTGTGCCATGACTTGGCCGGCACTCTCCCCTCTCCCCCTTGAAAAGCCGAGGTCGCGCACAGATGTTGAATCTCGACAAGGAGTTATCTCTGCATGCTGGCGATATTCATGTTAGGTACAGCAGAGGTGGTTTATCTAATAAGTCGATTTAAGTGATTCAAAATTGCGGCTTTGACCGATTAGGAAAAGCCCCTATGATGACTCCATCGAAAGTTAAACGCCTCGTCTGGCACGACTCTTCACTACCGGACGAGCACATGTACATCACCAAGGAGCAAATACATGTCTACCTACATCAACACTGAAATCAAGCCGTTCAACGCCACCGCCTACCACAATGGCAAATTCGTTCAGGTGTCTGACGCTGACCTGAAAGGCAAGTGGTCCGTGGTGTTCTTCTACCCGGCTGATTTCACCTTCGTCTGCCCGACCGAGCTGGGCGACCTGGCTGACAACTACGCCGAATTTCAGAAGCTGGGCGTCGAGATCTACGCCGTCTCCACCGACACCCACTTCACCCACAAGGCCTGGCACGACACTTCTGACACCATCCAGAAGATCCAGTACCCGATGATCGGCGACCCCACCGGCACCATCACCCGCAACTTCGGCGTGATGATCGAAGAAGCTGGTCTGGCTGACCGCGGTACTTTCGTCATCGACCCGCAGGGCATCATCCAGATCGTTGAAATCAACGCTGGCGGCATCGGCCGTGACGCTCTGGAGCTGCTGCGCAAGGTCAAGGCTGCCCAGTACGTTGCCGCTCACCCGGGTGAAGTGTGCCCGGCCAAGTGGAAAGAAGGCGACGCCACCCTGGCCCCGTCCCTGGATCTGGTAGGCAAAATCTAAGCCTCCCCGCTCTGAAGACCGGCCCGTTCAAGGGCCGGTTTTGTTTACGGACCTCAGAAAAGGCGCCGGTCTGCTTTCTGGCCTGACAAAACGCCGACCCGCATTCAACAAGAAGGAATTCGACCATGTTAGATACCAACCTCAAACAACAACTCAACGGTTACTTGCAGTACATCGTCAATCCCATCGAGATCAGCGTGTCCGGCAACGACAGCGACAAATCCGCCGAACTGCTGGCATTGGCCAGCGAGATCGCCGAGATGTCCCCCAAAATTACCCAGACCTCTGGCACCAATGCCCGCAAGCCTTCCATGAGCGTCGCGCCGAAGGGCCAAGCCCCGCGCGTTCATTTTGCCGGCATCCCCATGGGTCATGAATTTACCTCCCTGGTGCTTGCCCTGCTGCAAAGCGGCGGTCACCCCTCCAAGGCCGATGCGGCCGTGCAGGAGCAGATCAAGAATCTGAAGGGCGAGTTCCACTTCGAGACTTATATTTCGCTCTCTTGCCACAACTGCCCGGACGTGGTGCAGGCCCTCAACCTGATGGCGACCCTGAACCCCGGCATCACCCACACCATGATCGACGGCGCCCTGTTCCAGGACGAGGTCAACGAGCGTCAGATCATGGCAGTACCGAACGTCTACCTGAACGGTCAGCCGTTCAGCCAGGGCCGCATTTCGCTGGAAGAGATCGTCGCCAAGCTCGACACTGGCGCCGCCGAACGCAAGGCGCAAGAGCTGAGCGAAAAGGCCCCCTACGACGTGCTGGTTGTCGGTGGTGGCCCGGCCGGTGCCGCAGCGGCCATCTATGCCGCTCGCAAAGGCATTCGCACCGCCATCGTCGCCGAGCGTTTCGGTGGCCAGGTGATGGACACCGTCGGCATCGAAAACTTCATCTCCGTGCCCTACACCGAAGGCCCCAAGCTGGCCGCCAGCCTGGAGCAGCACGTCAAGCAGTACGGCGTGGAAGTGATCACCGAGCAGCGCGCCGCCGCCATCAGCCGTGATGGCTACGTCAACGTGGATCTCGCCTCTGGCGCCACCTTGAAGAGCCGCGCCGTGATCCTGGCGACCGGTGCCCGCTGGCGCGATCTGAACGTGCCGGGCGAGCTCGAGTACCGCACCAAGGGCGTGGCCTACTGCCCGCACTGTGACGGCCCCTTCTTCAAGGGCAAGCGGGTTGCGGTGATCGGTGGCGGCAACTCCGGCATCGAGGCGGCCATCGATCTGGCTGGCATCGTCGAACACGTCACCGTAGTGGAGTTCGCCGATACCCTGCGTGCCGACGAGGTGCTGCAGAAGAAGGCCCGCTCCATGAGCAACATCGACATCATCATGAGCGCCCGCACCACCGAGGTGATCGGTGACGGCAGCAAGGTGGTGGGCATGGATTACGAAGATCGCACCACAGGCGAGATCAAGCATCTGGCGGTGGCGGGTATCTTCGTGCAGATCGGTCTGGTGCCGAACACCGAGTTCCTGAAAGGGAGCGAAGTGGCCCTGACCCGCTTCGGCGAAATAGAGATCGACACCAAGGGCGCCACCTCCCTGCCCGGCGTCTATGCCGCAGGGGATGCCACCACAGTGCCGTTCAAGCAGATCATCATCTCCATGGGCGCAGGGGCGACCGCCGCGCTGGGGGCGTTTGATTACCTCATTCGCAACCCGGCGCCAGAAGCCGCTGCGACCAAGGCCGACGCCGTGACCGCCTGATAGCGACCAGATAGACAAAAAGCCGACTCACAGAGTCGGCTTTTTTTATTGGTGCGAAAAGGCTCAGCCGGCTTTCGACGGTTGGCCCTCATCCGGCCCGGGCGTGGCGTAGCTGGCGGGCACCGCCTCCCCGTCCAGATCCGTTCTCGGTTCCAGCTCCGCCGTCATGGGGGTATTGGGCGGCACCGGGATGAAGACCTGGTGCTCGGCCAAGGGGATGGGTGCCCGCTGCCGCCTGCGCCAGCCGAGATAACCCGCCAGCAGCAGACCGCAGAGGGCAAAGTAGACGAACAGCCCCTCTGGCCCGAACTGCGCCATGACAAACGGTGCCAGCAGCGGCCCGGTCATGGCCCCCAGGCTGTAAGCGAGCAGCAGCCCCTGATTGGCCCCCAGCACCTGATCCGGGCGCAGCTCGTCACAGGCGTGACTGAGGCTCAGGGGATAGATGGAGAACGCCATCCCTCCCAGCAGGAACACCAGCCCCCCCTCGGCGGTGCCGCGCCAGGCATCCGGCAGCAGCACCATCAACAGGGCCAGCAGCGCCAAAATGGCGCCGAGCAGCAGGATCACCCCTCGCCTGTCGTGGCGATCGGAGAGGCGACCGATGGGGTACTGCAGGCACATGCCCCCCAGGATCACCAGCGCCATCATCTCCGCCACCTGGGAGAGGGACGAGCCGCTGTCGGTGAAATAGAGCGGCAACAGGCCATAGATGGCCCCCAGCACCAGACCGGAGGTAAAACTGCTGCCCATCCCCGCCGGAGTGAGCCGCACCAGTTCCAAGACGCCGACCGGCTGGGGCGCCACCATGGCCGGGGTCGCCACCCGGGAGATAGCCAGCGGGATCACCGACAGGGTCGCCGCCATGGCGCACAGGGCGAACGGGGTCAGCACCATGGGATCCACCCACTTGAGCAGCAGCTGTCCCAGCGCCAGGGAGCCGTAGAGCAGGATCATGTAGAGGGACATGAGCCGGCCCCGGTTGGCCGGGGTGCTGGAGACCAGCATCCAGGACTCCAGCACCACGAACAGGCCGCCGGTGGCAAAGCCCCCCACCAGCCGCAGCGCCGCCCAACTGAGCGGCTCCACCACCATGCCGTGCAGCAGAAACAGAAAGCAGAGCAGGGAGGCATAGGCCGCATAGGCCCGGATATGGCCCACCCGGATGATGAGGCGGGCGTTGACGAAGGCCCCCAGCACCAGACCGCCGAAATAGGCGGCCGAGACCAGGCCGATGGCCTGGGCCGATACCTGCTCGGCAGAGAGGCGCACCGTCAGCAGGGTGTTGAACATGCCGTGACCCAGAATGAAGATCACCAGACTGGTCAGGGGTGAGAGGAACCTTGCGAGTGTCATGGGGTCTCCCTGGTTGGCGCAATTGTGAGCAAAACAGTCATGGTACCGTTTGCTTCCCGCTCGCTTCAACCCCGCGGGATCAGTCAACGCATGACACGCAGGGCCCGCGCCGGACAACTAGAATGGGAATACAGTCCATTCACCCCAGCCCCAGCAAACAGGAACGCCTTCATGTCTGCGAGCCTATCCAAATACCCGATCTCCCCCGAGTTCGAGATCCCGGACTCCCTGCGTCTCTCCTGGCAGAAGACCGTCAACCTGATGGCTGAGCTGTTTCACGTGCCGGCCGGGCTCATCATGCGGGTACACCCTCGCGAGATAGAAGTGTTCATCACCAGCCAGACGCCGGACAACTGCTATCCGGCCGGGGCCCGCGAACACCTCGACTCCGGCCTCTATTGCGAACGGGTCATGGATACCCGCCAGGAGCTTCTGGTGCCCAATGCCCTCAAGGATCCCGAATGGCAGCACAATCCGGACATCAAAGTCGGCATGATCTCCTATTGCGGTCTGCCGCTCTGCTGGCCCGATGGCAGACTCTTCGGCACCATCTGCGTGCTGAGCCGGGAGGAGAACGACTACGGCGGCCTCTACCGGCAACTGCTCCTGCAGTTTCGTGATTCGGTGCAGCAGGGCATGCACACCCTCTACGACAATATTCGTCTGCAGGAGACGCAAGAAGAGCTGGAACAGCACAAGTCGCAGTTGACCCACACCCTCGACAGTCTGAAAAAAACCCAGGAGGATCTCATCCACACCGAAACCCTGGCGGCGCTGGGGGCCATGGTGGCCGGCATCTCCCATGAGCTGAACACCCCCATCGGCAACGCCCTGATCGCCACCACGGCCCTGCAGGAGCAAACCCGGCAGCTGGCCGCCCAGCTGGGGGCTCAGACTATCCGTCGCACCACGCTGGAGGAGTTTGTGCACGCCAGCCAGGAGATGAGCGAGCTGGCCCTGCAGGCCATCACCCAGTCGGCCAAGCTGATCAGCAGCTTCAAGCAGGTGGCCATCGAGCAGACCTCGGAGAGCCGGCGCAGCTTCGATCTCAGGCGCCTCATCGACGACAACCTGGCCAACCTCAAGGCCGGTCCCGGGTTTGAGCAGGTCGTGCTGCACAATCTCATCGACGAGGAGCTGCTCTGCGACAGCTACCCGGGCCCCCTGAGCCAGGTGCTGCTCAACCTGATCCACAACGCCCTCCTCCATGGCATCGGGGATCGCCAGGATGGACGCATCGAGATCCGGGCTCATCAGGACCAACAATCCATCCATCTGGAGGTGCTGGACAACGGTCGCGGCATGGCGCCCAACGTACTGGCCCACATCTTCGATCCCTTCTTTACCACCACCCTGGGCAAGGGGGGCTCCGGACTGGGGCTCTCCATCTGCCGCCGCATCGCCACCTCGGTGCTGGGTGGCGGTCTGACGGCTCGCTCGGCGCCGGGCAAAGGCAGCTGCTTTACCCTCTCCTTTCCCCGCATCGCCCCTGGCCGCGTCTGAGAGGCAGAACTCAGCCCCTCTCGCCGAGTGAATCGAGTGGCGATGCCGGCCAACACAAGGGCGGCGGTGAGGTCTATCCTTGCAGATGTCCACCAGTGAGGTAATCAAGATGAAACCAGCCCTGTTTCTGTTAACCCTGCTCTTTACCGGCAGCGTGCTCGCCTTTCACTGTCCCGCCGACATGAAGAAGATTGACGATGCCCTGGCCAAGTCCCCGCCGCTGAGCACCGAGCAACTGGCACAGGTGAAGAAACTGCGTGCCGAAGGCGAAGCACTGCACAATGCGGGCAAGCATCAGGAATCCGTCGATACTCTGGCCAAGGCGATGGCCATGCTGAGCCTGAACAAGGGTTAGCCCGGCGGCAATCCACTGGCAGCGAGCCGATTGCACTGCCCCCTTGCGGCCCCTCGTCCCCGATGCGAGGGGCCGCTTTTATCTGACCCGGCTACACCCGACCGCTGTAGAGCAGGGTGTTGTAGTTGAAGGCAATCACACCGTTGACGGCATGGCGCTCAAATTCCCGGGCAATCAGCGCCGTCAACCCGGTATGGGCCTGCGAACCGGCCACCGGGGCATAGGAGGAGGAGTTGAGCCGCCCCAGCACCCCGTCGAGATCGAACAGCTGACGGTTGGCGAAGCGCTCGAGCCGGTAATCTCCCTCGAAGAAGGCGGCAAAATCCACCTCCCCCAGGTTGCGATGATTGACCTCCTCATAGTCCCCCGAATAGGTGCGCAGCCCCGCCTCGTAGGCCTTGAGAAACGGGGTGTCAGTCAGCCTGTCGTTCCAGATAAGGGCCACTTTGCCACCTGGCCTCAGCAGCCGCCGACACTCCTGCTTGAAGGCAGGACGATCGAACCAGTGAAACGCCTGGGCCACCGTGATGAGATCCACACAGCCATCCGGCAGACCGGTGACCTCGGCCCGGCCGTCAGACCAGCCGACATTGGCAACCCCGGCCAGCAACTGCTGCGCCGCCTCGCGCATCTCCTGATTCGGCTCCACTGCCCAGACCCGCGCCACCCGAGGGGCCAGCAGCGCCGTCAGGATGCCGGTGCCCGCTCCTATGTCGGCCACCTGGCTAGCGGGTCCCATGGCCAGCTCATCGGCCAGAAAGTCCAGCATGGCCGGCGGGTAGCCGGGGCGGTATTTCACATAAGCCTCAACGCGAGCTGAAAATCGTTCGGTATTGTCCATTCCTCTCTCCTGCCATGTCGCCACCTGATGGCGCTGCTCGCCAGCGCCTCCATACCGATGCACCTCGTGGTCATCCGGTCGCCGCGCGGGCACAGACCCACGCGCCCCCCCTCCTTCTGAGCGGGTGGCACATCATCGACCTGACCAGATTGACCTGTCATTGCACCGGAATAAAGAGGCCTCTCACCCTTTCCCTGTCACGCACTGTTCGATCGCGCAGGTCTGCTCGGCGACATGAGATCGCCATCACACTCTGCACACGGCACAACTGACATTCAGGTTATTAGTCGGCAGTTAAGTAATAAGCTGGGGCTTGCCGCGTCATTCTTCGCATGGGGCCCCCCGGGCTCAACGGGCCGCCGTGTCATGAATGCTCAAGTCGTTCGGCCAACGAGGTTTTTTCTGAGCCTACACGGAGCGAAAAGATGCAACTAGGGAAAATATCGGCAGCGGTGAGCATGATCCTCTCTGCCGGCGTCATGGCAAAAACGGATAAACCGAACATAGTGGTCATCTTCGGTGACGACATCGGCTGGCAGAACGTCAGCGCCTATGGCATGGGCACCATGGGTTACACCACCCCCAACATCGACCGGATCGCCAAGGAGGGGATCAAGTTCACCGATCACTACGCCCAGCCGAGTTCGACGGCGGGCCGCGCCGCCTTCCTGACCGGCCAGTACCCCATTCGTTCCGGCATGACGACGGTGGCCATGCCAGGTGGCGCCCTGGGCCTGAAGAAAGAGTCCCCGTCTCTGGCCGAAGTGCTCAAAGCCGTCGGCTACAAGACCGGCCAGTTCGGCAAGAACCACCTGGGGGATCACAACTTTGCCCTGCCGACCGTCCACGGCTTCGACGAATTCTTCGGCAACCTCTATCACCTCAATACCCAAGAAGAACACGAGCAACGGGATTACCAGAATTTTGCCAAGCAGTATTCAGGCTCGCTCGAGGCGTACAGCAAGAAGTTCGGTACCCGCGGCGTCCTGCACTGCTATGCCACCGAGACCGAAGACAAGACGGTTGACCCGCGTTTCGGCGAAGTCGGCAAACAGAAATGTACTGATACCGGCCCGCTGGGTCAGGAGCGGATGAAGGAGTTCGACCGCGCCGAGATGATCCCGGCCGCCCTCAAGTTCATCGACGGCTCGCTCAAGGAAGACAAGCCCTTCTTCACCTGGGTCAACACCAGCCGCATGCACCTCTATACCCGTCTCAACGACAAGTGGCGCTACGCAGCCGAGCAGTACACCAGCGAATACGACTACCATGGCAGCGGCATGATGCAGCACGACAGCGACATCGGCTATCTGCTCGACGAGCTGGAAAAACGGGGGCTGAAAGAGAACACCATCGTCATCTATACCACCGACAACGGTCCGGAACACTCCTCCTGGCCTTATGGCGCCACCACGCCGTTTCGAGGCGAGAAGATGACCACCTATGAAGGGGGCGTCCGGGTGCCCATGATGGCGCGCTGGCCGGCCCAGATCCCGGCGGGTGGCGTGCTCAACGGTATCCAGGGTCACCAGGATCTCTTTACCACCCTGGCGGCGGCTGCTGGCGTTCCTGACGTCAGCAAGAAGATGATGGACGAGAAGAAACAGTACATAGATGGCGTCAACAACCTCGCCTACTGGGAAGGCAAGAGCAAGGAGTCGGCTCGCGACTCCATCTTCTACTACTTTGAGGACAAGCTCTCTGCGGTGCGAGTCGGCCCCTGGAAGTTCCACTTCGCGGTGGCCGAAAACTACTATGACAACCTCACCCCGCTCTCCAAGCCCAAGCTCTACAACCTGAGAGCCGATCCGTTCGAGAGTTACGACTCCGTCGATGCCAACGGCCACTTGTTGCAGAAGATGTCCTGGATGCTGGCACCGGTCAGCGAGATGGTCGGCGAGCACGTCAACACCCTGGTCAAGTATCCGCCGGTTCAGGGGAGTACCACCTTCGACATGGCCAAGGTCATTCAGGAAGCCATGCAGAAAACTCAGCAGTAAACCACGCGGCGGAGGGTTATCCCTCCGCCATCTTCTTCATGCGGCAGAGCTGGGCACCTCGTCAGGCACCCACCCCGGACCGACCTCGCCCGCCGCCACCAGCAGAGTAACGATGAACAAGATCCGGACCCGTGACACCACGCACCTGGACGTCACCCCGCTCAAAACCGCCAGCCGTGACAGCAGCGGCGCCTATGCCCGCCGCTTCCACGTCATGGCAAAACCGGGGGGCTCCAAGTGCAACATCGATTGCCAATATTGCTTCTACCTGCACAAGGAAGAGCTGCTCCATCAACCGAGACAACCCAGGATGGATGAAGAGACGCTGGAGACCTTCATCCGCAGCTACATAGAGGGGCAGGATGGCAACGAGATCGTCTTCTCCTGGCAGGGCGGTGAACCGACCCTGCTCGGCATCGACTACTTTCGCCGGATAGTGGCGCTGCAGCAACAGCATTGCCCGCCCGGGGTCAGCATCCGCAACGACCTGCAGACCAACGGCATCCTGCTCAATGACGAGTGGTGCCGGTTTCTCAAGGAGCACGGCTTTCTGGTCGGTCTCTCCATCGACGGGCCCCGCGCACTGCACGACAAATACCGGGTAACCCGCAGCGGCAAACCCACCTTCGATCTGGTGATGGCGGCGGCCGCGCTGCTGCGCCAGCATCAGGTTCCCTTCAATGCCCTGACCGTCATCAACCGGCACAATGCGAAACATCCCCTCGAGGTGTATCGCTTTTTGACCCGGGAGCTGGGGGCCAGCTACATCCAGTTCACCCCCTGCGTCGAGGCCAGCGACTTCAAACGCACGGCCCCGCAATTCTGGAACGACAGCATGCTGCCCCTGGTCGGCAGTGAGCTGAGCAAACCCGGCCACCCCATGTCGATCGTCACTGACTGGTCGGTGGATCCCGATGACTGGGGCACCTTTCTGGCAACCGTGTTCGAGGAGTGGGTCAACAACGACCTGGGGCGCGTACTGGTCAATCTGTTCGAAACCGCCGTGGCCCAGACCATGGGATACCCCTCCCAGCTCTGCGTCACCGCCGAGTTTTGCGGCAAGGCGCTGGCCATCGAGCACGATGGCAGCGTCTTCTCCTGCGATCACTTCGTCTATCCGGAGTACCGGCTGGGGGATATCAAACAGCGCCCCTTGAGCCACATGGCCTTCTCCACCCGCCAGGAGGCCTTTGGCATGTCCAAGCGGGACAGCCTGCCCGAATATTGCCGCCAGTGCCCCTACCTGACGATCTGCTGGGGCGAATGCCCCAAGAATCGCCTGGTCAGGGCCCCGGATGGCGAGCTTGGCCTGAACTACCTCTGCCCCGGGATCAAGCACTTCTTCGACTATGCCGCCCCCATACTGGCAGGCATAGCCCAGGTGTTGACGACGCAGCAGCAGGGCAGATAAGCCGGCAGGCCCCGGCTCCGGGTCTGCCAAATGCCCATAAAAAAATCCGAAACCCGCCAACGGGTTTCGGATTTTGACACCTTGATAGCTCTGCTCAGCCCTATTGCCCGACCAGGCCCTGCCGATGCAGGGCCTCTTTTACCAGGTCATTGTTTCCCAGATCACGCTGAGCACCTGCGCTTACTTGGCGTAGTCCTCGGTCGGGATGCAGGAGCAGAACAGGTTGCGATCGCCGTAGACGTCGTCGATGCGGTTGACCGACGGCCACAGCTTGGCGGCGCGCACGGCGTCCGACGGGAACACTGCCTCGGCGCGGCTGTAGCCACGATTCCACTCAGCGTCCATCACGTCATCCTGGGTATGCGGGGCATGCACCAGCGGGTTGTCGGTGAGGCTCCAGTGGCCGTCCTGCACCTTGGCGATCTCGGCACGGATGGCGGTCATCGCCTCCACGAAGCGGTCCAGCTCACGCTTGGATTCCGACTCGGTCGGCTCGACCATCAGGGTGCCCGCTACCGGGAAGCTCATGGTCGGCGCGTGGAAGCCGTAGTCCATCAGGCGCTTGGCCACATCCATCTCGCTGATGCCAGAGGCTTCTTTGAGCGGACGGATATCCAGGATGCACTCGTGGGCCACTCGACCGTTGCGACCGGAGTAGAGCACGGGGAAGGATTCACCCAGCTTCTTGGCCAGGTAGTTGGCGTTGAGGATGGCCACCTGAGTGGATTTCTTCAGCCCCTCGTCCCCCAGCATGGCGATGTACATCCAGCTGATGGGCAGGATGCTGGCCGAGCCGAACGGTGCCGCCGACACGGCGCCGTTGTTGCGGCTCTCCTTGTCGGTCTTGACCACGGCGTGACCGGCCACGAACGGCGCCAGGTGTTTCTTCACGCCGATGGGGCCCATGCCCGGGCCGCCACCGCCGTGAGGAATGGCGAAGGTCTTGTGCAGGTTGAGGTGGGAAACGTCCGCCCCGATAAAGCCTGGCGCCGTCAGCCCGACTTGCGCGTTCATGTTGGCGCCGTCGAGGTAAACCTGACCACCGCGCTGGTGAACGATGTCGCACACCTCCTTGATGGTCTCCTCGTACACCCCGTGGGTGGAGGGGTAGGTCACCATCAGGCAGCTAAGCTGATCCCCCGCCTCGGCGGCCTTGGCGCGCAGATCGTCCAGATCCACGTTGCCCGACTTGTCACAGGCGGTCACGATGACCCGCAGGCCCGCCATCTGGGCGGAGGCCGGGTTGGTGCCGTGCGCAGACGCCGGAATGAGGCAGATGTCGCGATGCCCCTCGCCGCGGGACTCGTGGTACTTCTTGATGGCGAGCAGGCCCGCGTATTCGCCCTGGGCGCCGGAGTTGGGCTGCATGCAGACCGCATCGTAGCCGGTCACCTTCACCAGCCAGTTCTCGAGGTCGGCCAGCAGCAGCTGGTAACCCTTGGCCTGGGCCAGCGGGGCGAACGGGTGCAGCTTGCCGAACTCGGGCCAGGTCACCGGGATCATCTCGGCGGTGGCATTGAGCTTCATGGTGCAGGAGCCGAGCGAAATCATGGCGTAGTTGAGGGCCAGATCTTTGGCTTCGAGACGGTGGATGTAGCGCAGCATCTCGGTCTCGGAGTGGTACTTGTTGAACACCTCGTGGGTCAGCACGGCGTCGGTGCGCAGCAGATCCTGCGGGATGGCGTGATGGGCCTGGGCCGCCTTGTCGAGGGCCTCGATGTCCAGACCGTGCCCTGTGCCCAGGAACAGTTCGAACAGCTCGGCCACATCGCCACGGGTAGTGGTCTCGGAGAGGGAGACACCCACCGCACCATCCAGATCCGCGCGCAGGTTGATGCCGAGCCCCTCGGCCTTGGCGATCAGCTCAGCCTTCTCGGCGGTCTGTACGGTCAGGGTATCAAACCAGCTGGCGTGCTTGAGGGCCACGCCCTTGGCCTTCAGACCGAGCGCCAGAATGGTGGTCAGACGGTGCACGCGGGAGGCGATGGTTTTCAGCCCCACCGGGCCGTGGTAGACGGCGTAGAAGCTCGCCATGTTGGCCAAGAGCACCTGAGCAGTACAGATGTTGGAGTTGGCCTTCTCGCGGCGGATATGCTGCTCGCGGGTCTGCATCGCCATGCGCAGGGCGGCCTTGCCGCGGGCATCCTTGGAGACGCCGATGATGCGGCCCGGCATGGAGCGTTTGTAGGCATCACGGGTGGCGAAGAAGGCGGCGTGGGGGCCACCGTAGCCCATGGGCACGCCGAAGCGCTGGGCCGAACCCAGCACCACGTCGGCACCCAGCTCACCCGGAGATTTGAGCAACAGCAGGGAGAGCAGGTCGGCACTGACGCAGGCCAGCCCTTTCTGGGCCTGCACCGCGGCGATAAGCGCCCGCAGATCTTTCACTTCCCCCGTGGTGGTGGGGTACTGGAACAGGGCACCGAACACCTCTTCGGCGCAGGCCTGCTCGGCCGGGCCGACTGCCACGTCAAAGCCGAAGTGGACCGCCCGCTCCTTGACCACGTCGATCACCTGCGGGTGCACGTCGTCGGCCACGAAGAAGAGGTGGGATTTGGACTTGGCCATCCGCTTGGCCAGCGCCATCGCCTCGGCGGCGGCGGTCGCCTCATCCAGCAGGGAGGCACTGGCCAGATCCATGCCGGTGAGATCCAGGGTCAGCTGCTGGAAGTTGAGCAGGGCTTCGAGACGGCCCTGTGCCAGCTCCGGCTGGTACGGGGTGTAGGCGGTGTACCAGCCCGGATTTTCCAGCACGTTGCGCAGGATGACGTGGGGCACGTGGGTGTCGTGATAGCCCATGCCGATGTAGCTCTTGGCCACCTTGTTCTGGGCGGCATAGCCCTTGAGCTTGGCCAGCGCTTCCACTTCGGTCATGGAGGCACCGATGCCGAGCGGGCCCGGCCGGCGAATGGCGGCGGGGACCGTCTGCTCAATCAGATCGTCCAGGCTCTCGGCGCCCACCACGGCCAGCAGGGCGCGCAGATCTTCCTCACCCGGCCCGATGTGACGGCGGATGAAATCGGTTTTTTGCTCGAGTTCAAACAGTGACTGGGTCATTTCCCTATTCCTGATAAAAAGTCCTGATAACTAAGTGCCTGACAGCCGGCCTCGGCCGGCTTCACTCATGTTCGGCTGGCAGGGTGGCCCCTGCCGGCACCGGATGTCGCTCATAGCGACAGGGGGTCGTCTTGTGGCTGTCCGGTTGGCCGTGGGCAAACCGGGACGGACGACTTCACCCTCACCGGCCGGCCTCCTGGCCGACGGGCATGCATACAAACGGGCCCTGCGCGATTGGCAGGGCCCGGGGGCATTACTCTTCGTCCACCACGTTCTGGTAGCCTTCGGCATCCAGCAGGTTGGCGAGCTCGCCCGCGTCGTCCAGCTTGATGCGGAACAGCCAGCCGGCACCGTAGGGGTCGGAGTTGACCAGCTCGGGGCTGCCTTCCAGCTCTTCGTTGACGGCCAGGATCTCGCCGCTCACCGGGCTGTAGATGTCAGAGGCGGCCTTGACCGACTCGGCCACTGCGCAGTCATCACCGGCACCGACCTGCTTGCCCACTTCCGGCAGATCGACGAACACCATGTCACCCAGCAGCTCCTGGGCGTGCTCGGTGATACCGACCACGGCCTCGCCGTTGGCTTCGACACGGATCCACTCGTGGGAGGTGGCATATTTCAGTTCGCTCGGGATATGGCTCATTTGTGCTTCCTTTATTCACTTGGATCACTTGTCCCCGGCGCGTTCGACAGGCGTTGCCGGGGCAAGGGGGTCTGGCGAAGGGCAACCCCTTCGCCGCAATGGGGTCGTTACACCAGCTTCTGGCCGTTGCGCACGAAAGCCGGCTTGGTCACTTTCACGGTGACCAGCTTCTTGCGGATCTCCACCGAGGCCTGCTCGCCGATATCACGGGGCACCCGCGCCAGGGCAATACTGTAGCCCAGAGTGGGCGAGAAAGAGCCGGAGGTGATCACACCTTCCCGCTCTTCTCCACCGGCGGTGGTGAAGGTGACCGACATGCCGCTGCGCAGCACGCCCTTCTCTTCCATCACCAGGCCCACCAGCTTGGGCTGGCTGCCGGCGGCTTTCTGGGCTTCCAGCGCGGCGCGGCCGATGAACTGGCGATCGCTCGGTTCCCAGGCGATGGTCCAGGCCATGTTGGCGGCCAGCGGAGAGACGGTTTCGTCCATGTCCTGGCCGTAGAGGTTCATGCCAGCCTCGAGGCGCAGGGTGTCACGGGCACCCAGGCCGCAGGGGGCCACACCGTTGTCCAGCAGCGCCTGCCACAGATCGCACGCCTGCTCTTGCGGCACCACGATCTCGTAACCGTCTTCACCTGTGTAGCCGGTGGTGGCGATGAAAAGCTCGCCGGCCTGCACACCGAAGAAGGGCTTCATGCCTTCCACGGCGGCATTTTGTTCGGCGCTGAACACCTTGGCCGCCTTGGCCTTGGCGTTGGGCCCCTGCACCGCGATCATGGCGAGCTCTGGGCGCTCGGTCACGGTCACCCCGAAGTCCTGGGCATGGTGGCGGATCCAGGCCAGATCCTTCTCGCGGGTGGCGGAGTTGACCACCAGGCGGTAGAAGGTCTCGCCAAGGTAATAAGTAATGAGGTCATCGATGACACCGCCTTCCGGGGTCAGCATGCCGCTGTAGAGGGCCTTGCCGAAGAGGGTGAGCTTGGCCACGTCGTTGGCCAGCAGATGTTGCAGGAAGGCTTTGACCCGCTCGCCGGTCAAATCGACGATGGTCATGTGGGAGACGTCGAACATGCCGGCATCGGTGCGCACCTGATGGTGCTCTTCCAGCTGTGAGCCGTAGTTGATGGGCATTTCCCAACCGTGGAAGTCCACCATCTTGGCGCCGGCTTCCAGGTGCTTGGGATGCAGTACTGTAGTCTGGATCATCGCTGTGTTTCCTTAAGCGTTCGCGACAACACTCACGATCCGCCCCGCCCGGCCGCCCTCCGGCGGTTCACCGGGGTCGCAGCAAGAGCAGAGAGTGCCTGAGTCTGTGCTCGTTCCGGCCCACAAGGCCGGAGTGATTCCTTGAACGCAGCGGATTATATGCCAAGCGGACGCGCATGCCGCTCAAAAAAAACTAATCCACCGCCAGTCAACAGACTCCAGACACTAAGGTAAAAACAGTGATAAAAACAGACCAAACTCGGTAATGACGATATTAAATTTCGATTTTTACCGTTTCGTCACAATTTGGAGAAAAACGTTTCGCCACCAGCCCAGATTAAAGGCTGATGCCCAAACCGGGTCATCAGCCTCCTCACATTAGTTTTGTTGTGAAAACACCCGAGTATTATTAGATTTTTTCACCCTTGGCCAGCGCGGGCAGCTCTCCTTCCAGCCCCATGGCGGCCCGGATCATCCTCTTACTTCGGCCGGGTCGGCAAATTGTTCCCCTTGGCCAAGGCCGGCAACTCACCCTCTAACCCCATGGCGGCCCGGATCACGCTTTGCTTGAGCGGCGTCAACAGGTCGAAGGCGCACAGGCCCGCCCCGCGCACCAGCTTCTTGAGCGGGTTGGCACCGGCAAACAGCCGCTTGAGCCCCTCCATCGCAGCCAGCATGCTGGCCGCCTCGCTCTTGCGCCAGCGCTCGTAGCCGCGCAGGTTGGCGAGCAGACCGATATCCTTGCCCGCCGCCTGATTGCGCAGGATCTGCTCGGCCAGGGCGGCGGCGTCCAGCAGCCCCAGGTTGACCCCCTGCCCCGCCAACGGGTGTATGGTGTGAGCGGCATCCCCCACCAGCACCAGCCGCTCGCGGGCAAAGTCACGGGCATAGCGGGCGGTGAGCGGGATGGCGCTGCGCGCCCCTTCCACCTGGCACAGGCCGAGGCGGCCGTCGAACGCGGTGGTGAGCTGGCGGTTGAACTGCTCGTCGTCACACTGACAGAGCGCCTCGGCACGAGCGGCCGGCAGCGACCAGACGATGGAGCAGAGATCTGGTTGCCACAGGGGCAGGAAGGCGAGCGGCCCCTCGGGGGTGAAGATCTGACGCGCCACCGCCTCGTGGGGCTCGGCACAACGCACCGTCGCCACCAGGGCATGGTGGCCGTAATCCCAGCTGGTGAGCGGAATGTCGGCCTGCCGACGGACCCAGGAGTGGGCGCCATCGGCCGCCACCACCAGTTTGGCCGACAGCGCGCGGCCATCTTCCAGCAGCAGCAGGGAGCCCGCCTCGCCGCTTTGCAGGCTGCTCGCCCGGGCTGGGCTCAGCAGCTGGATGTTGTTGGCCCCCTCGATAGCGTCCAGCAGCGCCAGCTGGATGACCCGGTTCTCGGCGATGTGGCCGAGCTCGGGCTGACGCAGGCTGGCGGCATCGAAGGCAATCCGGCCAAAGCTGTCCTGCTCCCACACCTCCATCTGCACGTAGGGCTGCAGGCGGCGGGCCTCAATGCCGCGCCAGGCCCCCACCTGCTGCAGGATGCGCTGGCTGGCCAGACTCAGGGCGCTGACCCGGTTGTCCGGCGCCTCGTCAAGCGCGGGGGCCGGCAACTGGCCCTCGACCACGGCCACCTTGAGCGCACTCCCCTTGAGCGCAGCGGCGAGCCCCAGGCCCACCATGCCGCCCCCCACAATCACCACATCCACGTTTTGCATCTGCATCGTTTTATATCCTTTCAGGGCTGATCGCCGGGATCAGCGAGGGCACGCCCGCAGGCAGACCCCTTCAATACGCAAGCTGTGACCCGCCTCAGGGGCGGCACAGGTCGGCAACAAAGCCCAGGGTGCGGGAGGCCAGCGGCGCCTTGAGGCAAGCCAGCCGCCCCATCAGGGAGAGCGCCAGGTTGCGGCCCGCCACCAGCGGGGCGTGATCATTGGAGAAGAGCTGGGCCAGCGAGGAGGTAAGCCAGACCGTCTGCGCCTGATCCCCCTTGCGCTGCTGCCAGTAACCGTTTAGCACCTTGAAGCTGCCGATATCCTCCCCCGCCACCAGGGCCTGACCGACGGCGCGGGTGAGCAGGTCCAGGTCGCGCATGCCGAGGTTGAAGCCCTGGCCGGCGATGGGATGCAGCAGATGGGCGGCGTTGCCCACCAGCACGGTGCGCTGGGCCAACGGGTAGTCGGCCACCGTCAGCACCAGCGGATAGACGTGGCGCTGGCCGGTTTGCAGGAAGCGACCGAGGCGCCAGCCGAAAGCCTGCTGCAGGCGGGCCAGAAAGGCGGCGTCATCGAGCGCCATCAAGGCCGGCGCCTCATCCCGCGCCACGCTCCAGACCAGGGAGGAGAGCCCCCCCTGCATCGGCAGCAGCGCCAGCGGCCCCCCTTGGGTGAAACGCTCGAATGCCTGACCGGCCGGATCCTCGGCCGTCTTGACGGTGGCGATGATGGCGCTCTGGCCGTAGTCGTGACGGCTCACCGCCAGCTTGCACTGCTGGCGCACGAAGGAGTTGCCGCCATCGGCCGCTACCAGCAGACGGGTCTGATAACGCTCGCCGTCCGCCAGGATCAAGTTCACCCCCTCCGTCAGCGGCTCCACCCGTTCGAGCTGAGCCGGGCACAGCATGCGGATCTGCGGGCAGGCGGCGATCGCCTGTTGCAACTCGATGCCCGCCGCCGACAGCTCGATCACCTGGCCGAGGGCAGACAGGCCATACTCGGCAGCCGTCAATCCGGCCTGGCCGAAGTGGCCCCGATCCGACACATGAATGCGGGTGATGGGGCTGCAATGGGGGGCAAAGCGGGGCCAGAGCCCGTGCCGGGCCAGCGCCTCGCAGGTGCCGGCGGAGAGCGCGATGGCGCGGGCATCGAAGCCGGGGTGTGCATTGAGCTCGGGGGCGCTCGCCTCCAGCAGCAGGATCTGCAGGGGCTTGGGCCCTGGCAGGGCCGCGAGGGAGAGCGCCAGCACGGCGCCGCTCATTCCACCACCGACGATGGCCACATCGACGTGGTTCAGATCAGATTGAGACATGAGATCAGGGGAAAAGCTGAAAACGTGGGGTCATGCTAACACAAAGCGTGGGGTCGGGATGCGAAGCCACGGGCAAAAAAGCGCAGTCCCTGTCGTTACTTGCCTCATCACGGCCGGCCGGCGCGGGCAACATCCAGATGTAAAAAGAGCGCCACCAGGCGCTCTTTTTCAAGCTTGCTCGACTCAGTGCAGGGTCGGCGGGGTGCTCGGAGCATCCGGCCGCTTGCCAAACTCTTCAAACGCCATCATGACCCCGAGGCGCACGTGTTCGTAGAGCACCAGGAAGGAGGCTTCGTTCTCTTCATCTTCCTGATCGAACTCGGCGGAGACCTGGGTGATGCTGGCGATGTCCTGGATCATCTCCTGCAGCTCTTCGGAGGCCTTGGAGAGCTCTTGCTGCACCACGCCGAAACCGGCCAGAAAGGCCTGGGACCAGTCCACCAGCGAATCGATGCGCTCGTCGAGGGGCGCTTCGTCGCTTGGCAGCAGCAGCTCGACCCCTTTCTGGGCCATCAGGCTCTCGATCACCTCATGATAGAGATCGGTCATCACCTGGCGCACCGGGGCCGGCAGACCGAAACCGTCGTTGACCAGATCGTTGAAATGGGGCAGCCAGCTCTTGTCGTCCAGAGCCACACCACCGCACACCAGACCGCAGATCACGCCATGGGCCTCTACAGCCGTTGCCATCAGCTCGTGCTGTTCCATCAGGTCGGCCACGGCCGCGTATTTCAGGGGGTTCGTTTTGCTCATCGAAGATCCGCTCAAAGTTCAGGCAAATATGCAGAATTAATGGTCAGGATCCTAGCATTCTCCCCCTTCCAGAGCCAGCAAGGCCTTGAAACTTCTGCATCTGCGCTATATAGTCCCGCCCAGTTGTCCACGTGGATAAAGGCGGAATGACACTCCGCCGTATTGAGGAAGGCATGAGCACAGAGGCCGTAGAAATCGTCATTTTGGGACGTCCCTACAAGGTATCCTGTCCCCTGGGACAGCAGGATGCCCTGCGCCAGGCCGCCGACCAGCTGACTGATAAACTCATCGAGCTGCGTCAACGCTCCAAGGTCTCCAGCAATGAACAGCTGGCGGTGATGGCAGCACTCAATTTCTGCCATGAGCTCTGTCTTGAAAAAGACAAGAATCACCAATACTCTGAGACCATGGACAAGCGGATCAAGATGCTGCAACGCACCATCGAAGCGGCCTTGATCGAGCACGGACAATATGGCGAATCCAGCGACGAAGGCGTACAACCCTAACTCGCAACGTTTTTGAAATTCCCTGGGGTGTTTGTCAGCCGGTTCAAGTCCCCGAGCCGATATTCATACCAAACAGGGGATCTGCCTTCTGGCTATTGCGCATGCTCGGCACGACCGAGAAGCCTGCGGTCAGATCCGATCCCCGCCTTGAACCGACGGTTCAAGGGCCCAAACCGGCAACGGCATCTCCGGGGTACCAACAGCAAAAAGCCCGTCACCAGTGTGACGGGCTTTTTCTTTTCCTGCGCGGCAGTCCCCTCCCCCGCTTCCGTCACCCGGCATATCAGCCCCCAGCGGCGGCCCATAAAAAACCCGCCAACTCGGGCGGGTCTTTTCACATCATTAGGCTCACACGGCCATCTGCTCGTGGGGCGAACCGTGGTGACGCAACCAGAGGAAGCTCAGCGCCACGATCAGCACCATCAGTGTCATGATGGCGCCCAGAGTTACCTGCCCCTCCATCGGGAAGCAGGCCGCCAGCAGGGTCACGATGCCGGCCCCCAGGTTCTGCATGCCACCGAGGATGGCACCGGCGGTGCCCGCCTGGCCCGGGAAGGGTTCGATGGCGCAGGAGGTGGCAGTCGGATAGAGGATACCGCTGCCGATGAAGTAGACGGCAGCCCCACCCACCAGGGAAGCGGCACTCACTATCCCGAACAGACCGGGCAGCAGGATGATGAGTGACCCCAGCGCCAGGAAGGCGATGCCAAGGCGCATCAGCTTGCCCTGGCTCAGGCGAAAACTCAGCTTGGCGGAGAGCCAGGCACCGAACAGATAGCCGGGCAGCGGCAGCACGAACAGCACGCTGACGGTACGGGCACTCAGCTTGAGCACGTCGCCCAGCAGCACGCCGGCGGCCGCTTCAAACACCGCCAGACCGGCGAAGGTCGCCATCAGGCAGAGCAGGTTGCCTTGAAAACGCGGGTTGCCGAGCACGTGGCGATAAGCTGCACCGACTCGCAGCGGCTGCTGACGGGCCTCCTCTGGCAAGGTTTCGACGAACCAGGCCAGTATGGCCAGAGTCGCCACGGCGCCAAAGCCGAACAGGAACCAGTAGCCCGCACGCCAGTTGAACAACTCGGTCAGCCAGCCACCTAGCACGGGGGCCAGCAGCGGGGAGAAGATCACCCCCATGCTCACCAGGCTGTTGGCCCGGTTGAGCTCGGCACCGGTGTAGCGGTCGCGCATCAGGGTACGGCTCATGGCGCCGCCGGCCCCGGTCCCCAGCCCCTGGATGAAGCTGCCCGCCAGCAGCGCCATGAAACTCGGGATCAGTTGAATGGTCAGGGTACCCACCAGGAACACCATCATGCCGATGATGATGATGGGACGACGCCCGATGCGATCCGACAAGGGGCCGTAGACAAACTGGGAGAGGCCGTACGGGATCAGGTAGCAAGCCATCACCGCCTGCAGCTGGCCGGAGGCCACGTTGAAGTCCCCCGCCATCATGGGAATGGAGGGCACGTAGAGGGTCTGGGTCATCTGGCCCACAGCGACCATCAGAATGGTCAGAAAAAACAGCGGATAAAAACTGTGCCGATACATATCTCAGTCCCGAAAAATCATCGAAAGGCTGCCCGCCTCTGGCAGAAAACCGCAGAGGGGATCCAACAAACAGGGTCAATCAAAGGTGAAAACTCAAGGCGGAGAACCCGCACCGGCCGGGAGCAGGACACTCCCATGGCTTGCCGTCATCTTAGTGATTCAGATCACGAAAAACGAACGAATCTTTATAATCAGCTTTCCTTAGTTTTTCTAATGTGACGGGGTTTTAGGCCCCGTCAACGATAAAAATCAACGCGTTACCATCTGCTGGGCCTGCTTGACCAGATCCTCCGGCTTCTCGTTGCGCGGCGGTATGGTGATCCCCTTCTGGCAGGCCGGCTTGTCAGCCATCCGGTCCATCCAGGCCTGCAGATGGGGCAACCCCTCGATAGAGATACCGCTCCAGTCATAGATACGCACCCAGGGCCAGGTGGCAATGTCGGCGATGCTGTACTCGTCGGCCAGATATTCGTGCTGGGCCAGATGGCTGTCGAGCACCTCGAACAGGCGGCGTCCCTCTTTCTGATAGCGTTCGATGGCGGCCGGGATCTTCTCCGGGAAGTAGCGATAGAAGACATTGGCCTGCCCCATCATGGGCCCCACCCCACCCATCTGGAACATCAACCACTGAATGGCCAGGGAGCGGCGCTTGGGATCCGCCGGCAGCAGCTTACCTGCCTTCTCGGCCAGATAGAGAAGAATCGCGCCCGACTCGAACACCGCGAAGTCCCCGTTATCCCGATCGACGATGGCTGGAATGCGACCGTTGGGGTTGATGGCCAGAAACTCGGGTTTCTTCTGATCCAGCGCCGACAGGTCGAGCGCAATGAGACGGTAGGGCAAGCCCAGCTCTTCAAGGGCAATCGCCACCTTGAAGCCGTTGGGCGTGGCGGCGGTATAAAAATCGATCATCATGGACTCCTTGTGATTCACACATTGGCACAGGACGGACAGGGCCTCGCCCATGTCGGCCAGAGAAACGCAGCGAGATGGACAACATGGACATCCCCCGGCCTGAACATGACGAAGCGGCACAATACCGGTCAGTTATGACAAATATTGTGCCGCTTGAACAGCCCGGCGCAGGGAAGGAAGAGCCTAGTTGCACAGCCCCATGGGTTGACGCTGGCGCAGCAGAATGAGGCGGGAAAGCAGCGGGAAGTAGGACTCCAGCTTGTTCAGCAGCACCCGGCTGCAGGCGGGATCGGCAAGTTCAGACTCTTCCAGCACGATGCCGTTGGAGACGAAATAGAAGCGCGGGTCCCGCACATCCGGCCCCTGAATGGTGAGAGTACCGTCTCCCTTGCGCATCAGCAGCGGCAATACCGGCAACCCGAAGGTGTCGCTGTTGCGCTGCCAGGCAAACTCGGGCCAGGCCGCATCCCCGTCCAGCAGCAGGATAGCCGCCTCTTCCTTGCCAGGTTGCCAGTGGGATGGCTGGGTAATGGTTAGCTCGTTGAAGTAGTCGCCGTATCCGGTCGAGTTCCGCAAGGCGGCCAGCAAACCCTGGGTGGAGGTTGCCGACGGTTTTTGACTCACTAATGACAAATTCATGATCCACGTCCCTATGCTCAAGGCAGCCTGTTATTCGGCTGCTGCCCATAAGACTAGACCAAAAAGAGCCTATATTGGAGCCGTCAGATCTGGCAGTCGTCAAGGCCGGAGCGATAACGTATAACAGTTGCCATTGTCGAAAAGACTGGTATGATACCGCGTCCTTTTATTCCCCCGTTCTTTAACATCCAGTGGTGAACCTATGCATCCGATGCTGAATATCGCCGTGCGCGCTGCGCGCAACGCCGGTCAAGTAGTAGTAAAAGCCTTTTCTCAACCCGAGAACATCGAGGTTATCCAGAAGGGCAGCAATGACTTCGTGACCAACGTTGACCGTGAAGCCGAAGCGGCCATCATTCACACCATCAAAAAATCTTACCCGGAACACAGCATCGTGGCTGAAGAGTCTGGTGAGATTGCCGGTACCAATCCGGACTACCAATGGATCATTGACCCACTGGATGGCACGACCAACCTGGTCAAAGGCATTCCGCACTTTGCCGTCTCCATCGCCCTGCGCGTCAAGGGCAAGACCGAACAAGCCGTGATCTACGATCCGATCCGTGACGAGCTGTTCACTGCCACCCGTGGCAGCGGCGCCCAGCTGAATGGCTACCGCATCCGTGTCGGCAAGGCCAAAGAGCTGGCCGGCACCATCCTGGCCACCGGTTTCCCGTTCAAGCAGAAGCACCACATCGAGCCGTACCTGAAGATGTTCCAGAGCATGTTCATCGAGTGTGCCGACATCCGTCGTGCCGGCTCCGCCGCGCTGGATCTGGCCTATGTGGCTGCCGGTCGCGTCGACGGTTTCTGGGAAATCGGCCTTAAGCCCTGGGACACCGCTGCCGGTGAGCTGCTGGCCAAAGAGGCCGGTGCCATCGTCACCGACTTCGTCGGTGGTCACAACTACGAGAACTCCGGCAACATCGTCGTTGCCAACCCGCGTGTCCTGAAAGAGATGCTGGGCAAGATCCGCGAAGAGCTGCCGGAATCCCTGGCCAAGTAAGCCAGCGCTATCCGCACTCATCAAAACCCGGCTCAGGCCGGGTTTTTTTATGACCTTTTCATGACCATCAGCCCATCGACGCTGACAAGCAAATCCCTGCCAATGCGCATTGCCATCGCTCCTCTGCCCCTCATGGCCAGCGCTGTCCCGACTGGCGAGATCGTGAGCGTCACTGCCGCCTTGTGCGACGTCAATGCTCGATACCAACCGCAGGCCTAGAGTCGTGACCCATCCCTGTGCTCATGCCTTGAGATGAAGGAGCAACAAAAACAGTCAACCCGGCCGAAGCCGGGTTGACTGTTTGCCTGCAGCAACAGGCCATGACACGGCACCCAATCTGGTGCCGATACAGCTATTACGCCAGGCGGAAGCGGCCTATGGTCTGACGCAGACCAGCTGCCAGCTGGCTCAGTTCCAGGCAGGCGCGGGCGGTGTGATCGGCACCAACGGCGACCTCGTTGGAGGATTCGTTGATCCGCTCCACGTTGCGACCCAGCTCATCGGAGACCGCGTCCTGCTCGCCGCAGGCACTGGCGATCTGAATGGCCATGTCGGCGATCTGGGCGACCGCCTCCTCGATTTGCTGGATGCCGTCGCTGGTCTGCTCACTCTGCTCCACGCACTGGCGGATCATCTCGCAGCTCTGGCCGGTCACCTCTTTGGCCTGGTTGGCACGGGCCTGCAGGGTTTCGATGATGGCAACGATCTCGCCGGTAGAAGCCTGGGTGCGACCCGCCAGGGTGCGCACCTCATCGGCCACCACCGCAAAGCCGCGGCCCTGCTCGCCGGCACGGGCCGCCTCGATGGCGGCGTTGAGCGCCAGCAGGTTGGTCTGATCGGCGATGCCGCGGATCACATCCACCACCACGTTGATCTGGGCGGATTCTCGCTCCAATTCGGTGACCAGGGTACCGGCCTGTTCAATCTCTTCGGCAACCCGGGTGATTGCCATCAGCGAGCTCTGCACATCCTGATTGCCGCGGCGCGCCAGGGCATTGGCGGAGCTGGCCGACTCGGACGCCGTCTCGGTGTTGCCTGCCACATCGGCCACGGTGGCCTTCATCTGGGCCATGGCGGTGGCAACCAGCGAGATCTCCTGCTGCTGGCTCTGGATCCCCTGTGCCGACTGCTCGGAGACCGCGCTCACCTCTTCGATGGCGGCGCCCAGCTGGGTCACGGCCGCCACAACCTCTTCAATCAGACCGCGCAGGTTGTCCTGCATCTTGAGAGACGCCTTGGCCAGCATGCCCAGCTCGTCACGACCGATGTGCTGGCGATCCAGCTGATGGGTCAGATCGCCGGCGGCGATGGCGTTGGCCTGGGCCACCACGGCCTGCAGCGGCAGGCAGATCTGGCGGGTCAGGAACCAGGTCATAGCCACCATGAACAGCAGCAGGCTGCCGATGCTCACCATGGCAAAACTGGTCACCATGTTGACGCTGTCAAGCAGGCTGCCGCGGTTCTCTTTGACGAAGCCGAGGTTCACTTCCACCAGGCCGTTGACCGCCTGTTCCAGCTCGCCATAAATGGGGTTGGACTGGAACAGCTGCACCTTGGCCTGCTCCAGCTGGCCCTGTGCCAGCAGTTGATCCACTAGATTGACCGAGTTCAGGTAGCGTTGCCACGCCTGCTTGGCGCCGTTGAACACCTGACGCTCATGGGCGGCACCGACCGTGGCCTCATAGCCCCGGAAGGCCTGCTCGACTTTCTGGACACTGGCCTGGATGCGGCCGCGACGCGCCTGCAGATCGGTGGCGTCATCCACCATCAGCAGGGCAAACTGGGCGCGGCGCACGTAGGATACGTCGTAGAGCAGGTTCTCGACCGAGAGCACGCTAGGCAGGGTGGAGTCGGTAAAATTCAACACGCGATCGCGCACGCCGCGCAGTTCGCTGGAGAGAAAAATACCGAATATCACGTTGACGGCGGCAATGACCGCAAAGACCACGGCAATCTTTTTGCCGATAGACAGATTTTTGTAAAACATGGTGGCTGGTGATCCTCGACTGCTGACAAGCAGGTGCACAGTGGCGATCACATCCGTATGAACTGGTAACCCGGGCTTTCCTGACGGGAGATGGGACGTTGCGAAAGACCAAGGGAAGGGTGGGTTTCGCGAGGGCGGCACTTTACCACAAACCTGCCTACTCCTTCACCAGCTTTCGCCGCAACAAAGCAAGTTGTTTTTCCATACAACCAGATCTTCGTCACAAACTATTCAAGACGACCACATCATTTCAAATAGTTAGCCGATGAATGCAATCGATGCCCCGGCATGGACAAGTGAGGCCCGGCTCGCTGTAATGCAAGAGTCCCCGGATGGCGCCGCGCCATCCCTGCCGTCAAGCAAAAGAGGTGATCTTCATGGATAACGCGTCAGCCCTGCCCCTTTCCTCTTGGTCAGCCCAGCTGCGCGAGCAGCTGCGGGCACGCCCGGTGATCGCCATCGGCCTGTTCGTTGCTTTGGCGGCCGTCGTGCTGTTGCTGCTGCAAAGCCTGGTGATGCTGGCCGCCGGCGACATCAGCCCCGGCGTTCGCTATGGCCTTATCGGTGGCTTGGCCGGCTTTGCCGCCACCGCACTTGGCGCCCTGCCCGCCCTTTTTCTGCGCTCGGTTCCGCAACGGGTAGAAGACAGCATGCTGGGCTTTGCCGCCGGCATGATGCTGGCGGCCAGCGCCTTCTCCCTGCTGCTGCCGGGGCTCGAGGCGGCAGAGGGGATCACTGGCAACGGCTTTCTCGCCGCCGCCGTGGTGGTGACAGGCATGACCCTCGGGGTACTCCTGATGTTGGGGCTCGATCAATTCACCCCCCATGAACACGACAAGACAGGCCCCTGCGGCCCCGGTCACGAGAGCTGCTCCCGGGTCTGGCTGTTCGTGTTTGCCATCGCCCTGCACAACCTGCCGGAGGGAATGGCCATCGGGGTGAGCTTCTCGCAGGGTGACATGTCGGTGGGCCTGCCGCTCACCACCGCCATCGCGTTGCAGGACATTCCGGAAGGGCTGGCGGTGGCGCTCGCCATGTGCGCCGCCGGTTTTCGCCCCGGCATGGCCGTGCTGGTTGCCATCGGCAGCGGCCTGCTTGAGCCGCTCGGCGCCCTGCTCGGCGTCGGTCTCTCCAGCGGGATGGCCATCGCCTATCCCATCGGACTCGGGCTGGCCGCCGGCGCCATGCTGTTCGTGGTCTCCCACGAAGTGATCCCGGAAACGCACCGCAACGGCCACCAGACCCACGCCACCCTGGGCCTGATGGCCGGGTTTGCCTTGATGATGACCCTGGATACGGCGCTTGGTTGATAAGGTTCTGATATATGGCGTAATGTTTCAGCACTAGCGCCGCGACATCCGCAGGCACCGTCGCATTTCCCCACGCATCGAGGGCCAGCATGACATGATATTCCGGGTGATGGTGCTGGGTTGTCTGCTGGCAGTCACTCACCGGGCCGTCAGCGCCACCGAGATTTATCGCACGGCGGCGCAGCCCGAGTCCGCCCCCAAATATACCCAGATGGCTGATGGCCGCATCGGGGGGCTCTGCGTCGAGCTGTTTCGATTGATGGAGCAACAGGAGCCTGCCCTGCGCATCGAGGGGGATCAGCACTTTATCCCCCTCAAGCGGCTGGAAAAACGGGTGCGCTTCGGCCAGCTCGACTTCCTCTGCGGCGTGGGCGACAACCCGGTCCGCCGCAACCACTTCCTCTATCTGCAGCCCTCCATCTTCACCGTACGCTACCACCTGGCGGTGCGCAGCGACGACCCGGTCGAGATCCACCACTGGGACGACGTCAGGGCGCTGGGTAATGCGGGGATCATCCTCGTCAATCACGGCAGTGGCGCCATCGAACGGCTGCAGGCCATACAGGGGCTCATCATCGACAGCGGCGGGAGCAGCAGCGCCGCCAACTACGACAAGCTGCTGATGAAGCGCGGACGCTTCGTCTATTACCGCTCACCCGGTATCGAAGCCGACCTGCAGCGCCATCGCCTGAGCGACCAGATCCGCATCCTCCCCACCGCCATGGAGACCATCCCCTTCTACATCCTGTTTTACCAGCGCACCTCCCCTGCCCGCCTGGCCCTGTTTACCAATACCCTGCAACGGTTGGCGGACCGCGGCGAGCTGGCCAGATTGGCCGAGCGCTACCCTTGAGTGGATCTTCCCACCCGCCAGCATCGGAATGCTCGGCGCCATCGCCAACTTTTGTTATGATCCACAACAACTTATTCGGCCAACTGGCCATCAAGACGAGGTGAGTGATGAAAGTAGGTATTATCGGCGCCATGGAACAGGAAGTGGCCCTGCTGCGCAGCCAGATGAGCAACCCGACCACCCTGCAACTGGGCGGTTGCGAGTTCTATCAGGGCACCCTGGCAGGCAAGGAGGTGATCCTGACCCGCTCCGGCATCGGTAAAGTCGCCGCCAGCGTCGCCACCAGCCTGCTGCTGGAAAAATTCGCCCCCGACTGCGTCATCAACACCGGCTCTGCCGGCGGCTTTGCCCAGGACCTGCACATAGGTGACGTGGTGATCGCCAGCGAGATGCGCTTCCACGATGTCGACGTGACCGCCTTTGGCTACGAGATGGGTCAGATGGCGCAGCAGCCTGCCGCCTTCCCCTGCGACGAGCAACTCATCGCCGTCGCCCAGGCTTGCATTGCCGAGCAAAGCAAGCATCAGACCAAGGTCGGCCTCATCTGCACCGGCGATCAGTTCATGTGCAAGCCGGACGCCATCGCCAAGGCTCGCGCCGACTTCCCGCAGATGCTGGCGGTCGAGATGGAAGGGGCGGCCATCGGCCAGGTGTGCCACATGTTCAAGGTGCCCTATCTGGTGGTGCGTGCCATGTCCGACATCGCCGGCAAGGAACAGGTTGAATCCTTCGATGCCTTCATCGAGGTGGCCGGCAAGCACTCTGCCGAAGTGATCATCAAGATGCTCGGCAAGCTGTGATCACTCTCACCACGCTGGAACAGATGGCCGCCACTCCGGCGGCCATTTTGCTCGGGGCCGCGCTGCTGGAGGCCATCGTGCCCTGGCCGGCCCACTATCGGCTCTCCGCCGTCGTGCCCCTGCTGACTCGGCTGGGTCACAAGGTGTGTCGCCCCGATGGCGTCCCCGGTCAGCAACTGCAGGCCGGTCTGCTGGCCATGCTGATTGTCTGGCTGCCGTGCGCCGCCGGACTCTGGGCGGTGCGCAATCTCTCGCTCTCGGAGCCGCTGTTCGATCTGCTGTTTCTGCTGTTGATGCTGGAATCGCGCCCGCTACGGGAGCTGGCCCGTGCCACTCGCTCGCTGACAGACCAGGATACTCTGGTGGTGGCCCGGCTGCAGGCCGCCCCCTGGCTCAGACGCGACACCGGTAAACTCTCCCTGATGGGGCTTGCCAAGGCGGTCAGCGAAAGCTGCGCCCTGCGCCTGATAGGACAATGGGCCGGCCCGCTACTGGGGTTCGCCCTGGCGGGTGTGCAAGGCGCCCTGCTGTGGCGCCTCGCCCAGTTGATGAATCAGGGCTGGAGCCCGAAACTGCCAGCCTTTGCCCACTTTGGCCGGGCCGCCGCCGTGCTCTACCAGGCCCTGTGTACCCCTGCCATCTTGTTGCTGGCGCTGCCCTTGTGCCTGACCCAGCTGCGCAAGCTGGCCAGCCGATTGCGTACAGCCATGCTCTGGCCCTACCCCGCCATGGGAATACTGCTGGCGCTGCTGTCCGGCTCGCTGGGCTGCAAGCTCGGTGGCCCCCGTTACTATCAGGGCAGCTTGATCCGTTTTCCCGTGTTTGACGCCGCCGCCGAGCCGGATGTCGGTACGGCCCTGCGCCTGCTAAACCGCCTGCAACAAGCCGGTTGGGGCTGGCTGACGCTGGCATTGCTGCTCACTGTGCTGGAGCACCTGCATGGCTAGATGGCTCACCCTGCTCTGCCTGTTGTGCATGTCGCCAGCCCTGCTGGCCGGCCCGCCGACACGCATCGTCAGCCTCACCCCCCACCTGACCGAATTGCTGTTTGCCATCGGTGCAGGGGATCGCATCGTGGCCACCGACGATGCCTCCGATTATCCGCCCGAGGTCAAGCGCCTGCCCCAGGTAGCCAACTATCGCAGCATCAATCTGGAGGCCCTGCTGGCCCAGAAACCCGACCTGATCGTCGCCTGGCGCTCCGCCCAATCCCGCATGCTGGCCCCCATCGAGCAGTTGGGGATCCCGGTGTTCTATTCAGAACCGACCGACTTTGCCTCCCTCGCCACCGAGATGCGGGCCTTGGGAAAAACATTGGGGGTGGAAAAAACCGCCAATGCCGAGGCCGATGCCTATCTCGCCCGCCTGGCCGCCCTTGGCCAGCGCTACGGCAAACCCAAGCATATCAAGGTGTTCTACCAGCTCTGGTATCCACCGCTCACCAGCGTCAGCGGCAACGCCTGGCCCGCCCAGGCCATCGAGTTGTGCGGTGGGGAAAACGTGATGGCAGCGGCCCCCACGCCCTATCCCCAGGTCAGCCTGGAGCAGGTGATCAAGGCCAATCCGGCACTGATCCTGGCAGGGAGTCAAGACGCTGACGCCCTGCACCACTGGCAACAGTGGCCCATGGTGGATGCTGTTCGTCACCAGCGTCTGCAACTCATCAATTCGGATGAGCTGCACCGTTTCACCCCGAGAGCACTCAATGCGGTGGAGCAGATATGCCGGGCCATCACAGGTGTACAGTCACCAAGCTTTTAAAGCCCGCAGCCAATCACTCGTACAACAAAAAAACACCGGCGTAGGCCGGTGTTTTTTATTTGGCAGAGACGTGATGAGAGATAGCCGTCACTTCTTCTTGAAGATATCCAGTCCCACGAAGTAGACGGAATCGTGTCGCTGGAAGGCATCGGCATAAATCGGCTTCGCATCGTCGAAGAACCGCTCGAGTATCACCTCGGCCTCTTTCACCTTGGCTTCGAACTTGTCAGGCGCTGCGTCAATCAGGGTCATCATCAAGCCGATGATGTTGGCGTAGAAATAGTTCATCGAGCCGATCAAGACACGGTAGAGATGGCAATCACGGCTCATCAGCAAATAGAGCAGATAGTCGTGGTGACGCTGCATCATGGCCAGTATGTCATTATGTTCGTATTTGACTGTCCGCCAGTCGGTACGCAACTTCTCCAGCAGATCGTCAAACAGCGTCACATTGAGCGCGGCAGTAAAATCCACACTGGCCATGTCGAACGGCTGGAAGCTGCACGCCATCAACTCATCAAGCAAGGCGATCTTGTCCAGCTCCGGGCTGTTGACTTGCAGGGCATCCACCCGTTGAGGGATGGCGCCTTCAATGTAGGCCCCATCACTGCAATTCAGACAGCGCATATCCGGATGGCTTGTCAGCACGCGCGTCATGTTATGGATTGCCAGGCCAAATAGATGATTGATCCGCACTTCCCCGCCAAAATTGCCCGGTGCCGGGAAAGTATCTTTCAGATTCTCGTCGTACTTGGCTTCTCTCTTCTCGTTGTAATAGAGACTCAGAGTGGAGTGATGCTTGTCTGCGTACTTGTAGCCATTGTCTATTCCGAACAGGTATACCTGTTTGAACCCGAGCAACGCCGCATAATTGAGGCCGGTGTTGCCAACGAAGGGGTTGGAGAATTCAATGGACTCATACTCGAAAGCCTGACCAAACCGGCTGACCAGCATGGCGAACATCGGCTCGTTGGGCTTGAAGGTCAGACCCGTCTTGCGGAAGAAGGTCTTGCACTCTGGGTGGATCACGTCAACGCTGAGGAAGACCGCATCCTTGAGAAAGTCATCCGCATTGAGGATGCGCAGGAAATCCGCCGAGCTCTTGGTGCGCTCCACCGCCACGTAGATGTCCGGCTTGATGCCCGCCTTGTGCAGCGCACTGACGGCCGTGCCACAGGCAATGATGATGGCTTGCCGTTGATGCTGCCGGATGAAGTCGATGCTCTGATCCAGCGACGGACCATTGCCGACCACGAATACCGGTACCTGCTCGACCAGCGAGGTATCCCGCTCTCGCTTCAGGAAAGGCGTGCCATCCTGCAGATGGGTGTGACTGTGGGCCAGCGCATAAATATTGTCATCGAAAAAGCCCCAACCCGTCTTGAGCAGATACAACTCGCCCTCTGCCTTGTCGATCAGAGCATGCAGTTTGGGTGAGTGGTAATGACAAAACGAGAAATAGCTCGCCGACCAGAATGCCCCTTTGCGATGCAGCGCCTCCATCATGTCGGCGACCAGCAGCTGTTCATCGACACCGATGAACAGGTGCAGACTCAGCGACTCCTGATCCATGTATTCGAGCAACTTGTGCCAATCGAAGCAATAGAGCGAGGCGTAGAACATATCGAGGTCGGGCTCGAAGGCAAACAGATTCCGAACCCGGCACCGCTCATACAGGTAGCCCAGCTGATAACCCAGTCCGATCCCGTACATGAAGGACAAGGGAATGTCGGCATCCAGCGCTTTGCGAAGCGGCAAGCCTTCCAGCGACACATTCTCCTTGAGCTCGGAGATGGCATTGTTGTAGGCGATATGGATCTGGCCTTCCAGATACCACTGAGGCACGAAGTCGATACATTGCAATACGCTATGTTCGATCACCTCGGCAATCTGGGCCTGTGCTTCGGCAAAGGGATCATCGCCATAGAGGGAGACGTCATCGTCCAGCCAAAGAACATTTGGAACGCCGTTCTCGTTGCAGAAAAATCGGAAGGGTCTGACTGGCTGATACTCTTTGAAAAATGCATGTATTCCGGGCATATATTTTTCAAAGGCAGCCATATTGAGTTCATGGCGAACGGGCAGCACCTCCAGCATGGCGGCCTCCTGCTCTTTCTGCCTGGCTAGACGGGAGAGCTCATGCTCGGCATCTTTGATGTTCTTGTTAAAATCCATTCGGTACTCAACCCGCATTCATCTTGTAAAGGCCCGCCACACGACCGGCCTTGGAAAATTGGCGCAATTCATCCTCTGCCAGGTGTCTCGCATCCGTTATCAGCGCATGGATCATGTGAAACTGAGACAGGGCTTGCTGCTGCTCTGCATTAAGGTGACTGTCAGCTGGGATATGCTCGAAGACCTCGTTCAGGGCAGCGAGATAGTGCTCCATTTGCACTTCCGCTGCCGCCAGCTCATTTTGCTCCAACAGCAACCGCAAACGGCTGCCGTGGTTCATCAAGCCGGACAGCTTGGCATCATTCATTCCGCACGACCCGCTTTTTGCTGGGCAATGGCCTTATCGCGCTCTTCGACCGGAATCGCATCCCAGCCACTCTTGACCGTCAGCATCAGGTTCATCACCTCGTCGATGGCGGCCATGTCCATGTCACGACTGGCATCCATCATGCGCACCTTCATGTAGTCGTAGAGCGCAAACAGATCTTCCGGCACCTTGCCATAGGAGAGGTCCAGCGAGTCCTGCAAACCGTTGATAATGGCCATGGTTTTGGAGATGGACTGGGACTTGGCTTCGAAATCACGACGTTCGATGGCACCACGGGCCTGGGCAAGACGCTCGAGGCAACCTTGCATCAACAGCTGGATCACCCGGTAGGGATCCGCCACCGCCAGCTCGGACTGCAGATTCTGGGTGGTGTAAGCCTTGATATTTTTCCGATACATAAGAGGCACGGCTCCTGACTACGTATTAATTCGTTTTGGTATTGAGCAGATTCAGATAAGAGGCCGACTTGTTCATCTTGGCCAGCATGCTGTCCAGGCTGCCATAACGAGCCCGCAAGGTCTCCTGATACTTGGTCAGCTGGGCGGTAACATCCGACTCCTTGCGGCTTACTTCGCGCAGATCGGAATTGAGCGAATCTTCCCGCTTGGCCAGCAGGCCGCCGGTCTTGGAGTAGGTTTCCAGCTGGCTGGCCAGCTTGCCTGCGACCCCATCCTTGCCGCCAAACACCGCAACTACCTGATCAAAGTTCTTGTCGATGGCCTCGCTGAACTTGGTATCGTCGATGGACAATACCCCCTTGTTGTCCATCTTGATACCCATCTGGAAAATCGTTGAATAGGTAGACGATTTTTTGGAGGGTTCGGTGATGAGGCCGTTCATCATGTTGACCACGGCACGCGTCGTCGCATCACCGGCCAATGCACCGCCATCATTCTGGCTCTTCCCTGCCACGATCGAGTTGCGCTTGCCAAGATCATTGCTCTTCTTCACCAGCGCGTTGTAACCGTCGACAAAGCTCTTGACCATGTCCTTGATGCCGGCCTTGTCGGTGGTCACATCGACCTTGTTCGAGCTGTAGGTCTTGACCGGATTGCCGTTGGTATCGGTGGTGGTCGTGCTATCCGACTCTCTGAGCACGGTCAGTTTGAGCCCGACTATGGTGCCATCGAAGGTATTGGTCGCACTGGTCAGCGAGTTGCCATCTACCTTTATCTTGGCATCCTGAGCGCTCTGGCTCTTGGTCAACTTGGACACCAGGTTGTCGGTCAACTCAGTGGTGCTGCCGGTGATCTGCAGATCCTTGCCGTCGCCGCTGACCCCTGAGTCGATCATCAGCTTGGATTTGCCATCTGAGGTATTCATGATGTTGACGCTCAGACCGAAGTTGTCGGCGTCATTGTTGATCCGTTTGCGAATGGACTGCAGCGAGTCACCCGCCTTGACATCCACATCGAAGGTCTTGTCGCCAGCCTTGAACGTCAGTTTCCCGTCCTGAGTGATGAGGGGGGTCGTCGACGAGTCGAAGGTGCCGTCAAATTTACTAGACTTCGCCAATTGTTCGACGCTGATGTCATATTGACCGTTGGAGGCCCCCGCCTTGCTCTCCACCTTGAGCACGGGTTTGTCCTTGTCCTGGGTAATGTTGATGGAGCGCTTGTTGAACGCATCATCCTTCGCCATGGCCTGCAGAGTGGTCACGAACGAGGCGATGGCAGACTTCAGCTGCCCCACACCGGAGAGAGTGATTTGAGTGTTGGTCTTCTTGGTGGTGATGGGCTGCATCAGTTGTGCCTTTTTGGCATCGACACTGGCAGCAATCACTGACTCCAAATCGAGTCCAGAGCCGGCACCGGCAGACGTAATGGTGGGCATACTCTCTCTCCTCTTAATTTTTTCGTATCAGATCTCGTTATCGAGCAGCAACCCGACCCGCGAACCGCCGCCAGATACATCGCCCTCACGCAGATCCTTGATCCGCTTGCTGATGGCCAGCAGCTCCTCGCTCGGGATCTGCCGGATCATTGACTTGGTCTCGGCGTCCACCACCTTGATAACCACCTGATCCAGATCCTTCTCAACACTGAAATTGACAGTCCAGCCTTGCAACTTGCTGAACTCTTGCAAGTTTTGCACCTCATTTTCAATATCGGCATTGGATACGTCCTGTTTGGCGGTTTTATCACCAGCCAGAGCATCCTGCTGTTTTTTCACATCCTGTTGTGCCGTCACCCGCTGCTCTTCCGTCGTGCCAGATAGCACTTGAGCGGCCGATTGGCCGCTCTTGCTACTTGACTGAAGAGAAGAAGGAGTGACCGATGACGGGATCCCAATTTCATTGGCCATATCGTCGCTCCTTTTCCTAGCTCATCACTGCTGTTCTGTTAGCCCAACAGGGACAGAGCAGACTGCGGTCTTTGGTTGGCTTGCGCCAGGATGCTGGACGCAGCCTGTTGCAGAATGTTCTGCTTGGTCAGGTTGGCTGTCTCGGTCGCAAAGTCTGCGTCACGGATACGAGAGCGTGCGGCGCTCAGGTTTTCAGAGACGTTGGACTGGTTGCGAATGGTGGAGTCAAACCGGTTCTGTACCGCACCCAGCTCCGCCCGCTTGCTGTCAACCGCCTTGATCATGAAATCAAGGTTGGCCATGGCCAGTTGTGCCGAGCTGGCAGCGGTGATGCTGCTGACGCTGGTAGAAGTCACAGCGCTCGTGCCCTTGGTCACGGTATAGGGTTCGCCAGTGGCGCTGGTCGCAACGGTCGCACTGCCCTTGGTGGACGCCGCAATCCCGCTGATGGTGAACGCGGAGGTCATCTTGAAGGTGATGGTCTGACCTGCGTCGGCACCGACCTGGAACGACCCCTTGTAGGTACCATCCAGCAGTTTTTGGCCACCAAAGGTGGTGTCGTTGGAGATACGGTTGATCTCCGTGGTCAACTGGTCAAATTCTTGCTGCAGTGCAGTACGGTCATCGGTGTTGTTGGAGCCGTTGGCGGACTGTTGTGCCAGCGTACGCATGCGTTGCAACATGCTGGTCACTTCATCCATGGCCCCTTCAGCCGTTTGCGCGACGGAGATACCGTCGTTGGCGTTGCGGTTACCTTGATCCAGGCCGTTGATCTGGGAGGTCAAACGGTTGGAGATCTGCAAACCGGCAGCATCGTCCTTGGCGGTGTTGATACGCAGACCGGAAGCCAGTCTGGTATAGGACGTATCCAGGGACTTGTTGGTGTTCATCAGGTTACGCTGGGCGTTCAGTGATGAAGTATTCGTGTTGATGTACATGGCCATAAAATATTCTCCCGAAGAACATGCGACTGCGGGTTGCACCGCCAAAGCGGCGTCCCACCGTTAGAAGAACAGGTTGAACGAGCCTGATTCTTCTGGCGGGTGTCTGTTTGAACGGACAGGTCACCCGCAGTAGTGCAAACGTTGGATTCCGAACACCCCTCGATTGCTTCACTTTATTTAACGGCAGCGCAGCGACAAGCTTTAGGAAAATAATTGCCGAAGGCGGCAAGTTTTATCCGGCAAGCGGCAAGGTGAACCGGCAAGCCATCCCCAATGAAAGGGAGCAGGGCCTAAAGCCGGCGTGACAGAGATGAATTCTGAGTGTTGGCACAGTTTGTGCTTTTATCTGGGGGAGTGGCGTCATTTTGACGGCACAATAAAAAGAGGCCGGAAGATCCGGCCTAAAACGAGCATACGCTCAGGAGAATATGACCAAGCGTGACAGAACTGAACAGCTGTACAACACTTGGCTTTACTAGTAGAGAATAGATTCTCTCCCGATAGAACAGAGTGCGAACCGAACACCCCTTTGTTCCATCTCTTGACCAGGGCGGCCTGAACAACCGCCCTGTTTTCTTTTATCAGCCCTGCAGCAGGGAGAGTGCTGACTGCGGACGCTGGTTTGCCTGAGACAGTATGGTCGAGGCAGCCTGTTGCAGAATGTTCTGCTTGGTCAGGTTGGCGGTCTCGGTCGCGAAGTCTGCGTCGCGGATCCGTGAACGGGCGGCACTGACGTTTTCAGAGACGTTCGCCTGGTTGCGAATGGTCGAATCGAACCGGTTTTGCACCGCACCCAGTTCGGCACGCTTGCTGTCCACCACCTTGATCATGTAATCCAGGTTGGCCATGGCCGACTGGGCGGAACTTGCCGCCGTAATGCTCGACATGCTGGTAGAGGTGACCGGAGTGCCTGCCGTCCTGGTGATGGTATAAGGCTCGCCCGAGGTAGTGGTCGTCACTGCCGCACTGCCGCTGGTTGCAGACGCCATGCCAGAGATGCTGAAGGCAGTGGTCATCCGGAACGTGATGGTCTGACCGGCATCGGCACCAACCTGGAAGGAGCCCACATACCCACCATTGAGCAGGTTCTGGCCACCGAAGGTGGTGTCTTTGGACACCCGGTCGATTTCAGTCATCAGCTGGCTGTACTCTTGCTGCAACGCGGTACGGTCATCCGTGTTGTTGGAGCCGTTGGCGGATTGCTGGGCCAGAGTACGCATCCGTTGCAGCATGGAAGTGATTTCATCCATGGCGCCTTCGGCGGTCTGGGCGACGGAGATACCGTCGTTGGCGTTGCGGTTGCCCTGATCCAGACCATTGATCTGGGAGGTCAAACGGTTGGAAATCTGCAGACCGGCGGCATCGTCTTTGGCGCTGTTGATGCGCAGACCGGATGCCAGACGGGTGTAGGATGTATCCAGAGATTTGTTGGTGTTCATCAGGTTACGCTGAGCGTTGAGCGATGAAACGTTCGTATTGATATAAAGACCCATGACTATTCTCCTAAGCTATTAAATTTACTATTTAATTTGCTCGAACTTTATTGTCTTTCCTGTTCGATGCTTCTTATTTAACGGCCTCTTTTTCGATGTCTTTAGCATTATTTTCAACGCTTCATCGCATTAACGCCGCTTACCCTATATATCGGCATGTTCCGGCTGAACTTGAGGAAAAAAGTGCCCTGTTTTGCTCACTGGGTTCATCGGGCTTGCGACAACGGGCCGGGCGCAGGGCTACATCCACCTCCCCTGCAACATGACGCCGCTCAGATGCATCGCGCTGGCTGGCGCCATCGCGGCCGAGAAAAACTTGGTCTGGCTCCCACTTCTTGCAGGCAGCCATTGGTCAGACGCCGCAATCCCCCCTAAAATCGCGGCCCCATCAACAATTGGACGTGAGTTGTTCTCCATGCAGACACTGGTTGAGCAGATTGTTTACATCAGCGACATGTTTGGTACTGCGGTATTCGCGTTTTCGGGCGTACTGGTGGCGGGCCGTCTCAGGATGGACGGTTTTGGCGTCATGGTGTTGGCGGCGGTCACCGCCATCGGCGGCGGCACCATCCGCGACATGATCCTGGGGGCCACCCCGGTCTTCTGGGTACGTGACCCCCTCTACATCTGGGTGGTGATCGCCACGGCACTGATCGGCATGTGGATGGTCAAGCTGCCCCGTCGCATGCCCTGGTACGTGTTGCCGGTCGCCGACGCCTTCGGGCTGGCGCTCTTTACCGTGATCGGGGCACAGAAAGCCCTCAACTTTGGTACATCGGGGCTGATCGCCGTATTGATGGGCACCATGACAGGGGTGGCCGGCGGCATGATCAGGGACGTGCTGGCCCGGGAGGTGCCCATGGTGCTGCAAAAGGAGATCTATGCCACCGCCTGCATCCTGGGGGGGATCCTCTATACCCTGGCGCTTGAGATAAACGTGGATCGGGTGACCGCCATGCTCATCTGCATGACGGCGGTGTTTGGTTTACGGGTGGCCGCCATCTACTGGCATCTGTCACTGCCTACCTTCTCGCTGCAGCGCAATTGACCTCACAACCGGCGTCAGGTCGCACTCCCGGCCCGGTTGCGTTGAACCAAGCAGGCTTTTCTGTTGTCATAGGATGCAGTGTTGTAAGCCGGAATCCCTCATGCAAAAACTTGGACTCATCGCATCACTGTTACTGATGAATGTGGCAACGGCGCAGGCTGAAGCCCAGGTACTGTTTGGTCGGCTCGCGTCCACCCCGGTGCAGCAGTTCAACCAGCAGATCCGTCAGGCAAGCACCGCCCAGCAGAGCTGGGTCAATGACTATCGTGAAGTGGCCCTGCGTTTCGTGGGCCACAGCGACATACCCAGTCGCATCCAGGCGCAGCAGCTGGACAACGATCTGGTGCTCTCGGTCGCCCTCGATGGCACCAAGAGCGACATGATCTACATCCTGACCCTGTTTCGCAGCAACAACCTGTGGCAGATGCGCCAGGCGGAAATGGGATGGCGCTGCCAGGGGCAGTCCACCTTTACCCCGGTCCCCTGCCCTTGAGCCTCAACCTGCAAGTGAAATAAAAAAATCCGGCACATTGGCCGGATTTTTTTATGCATGCGTGAGCGTCACCTTACGGACGGTACACCTTGACGTTGGCAAAGCCCTTCTCTTTCAGATAGAGCGCCTGCAGCTTGCTCATCACGCCGCGATCACAGTAGAGCAGGTAGGTCTTCTCTTTCGGCAGGTCGCCAAAGGCGGTGGCCAGCTTGAAGAAGGGGATATGCATGACCTCACGCCCTTCCACCAGCAACGGCTTCTCGTCGTGCTCGTCCATGGAGCGGATATCGAGGATCACCTCGTTGTCACCACTCTCGGCGGTGGTCTCCACTTCCTGCACCTCGGCGGCGGTCTCTTCGCCGATGCGACGAATGTCGAGGTAACGGGCCTCGGCCACCACCTTGTCCAGAATGGCGAAGTCGAAGTTGCCCTCTTCCTCTTCAATGCGGGCCAGATCGGCCTTCACGGTCGGCTTCTTGGAGATGACGCCGCAATACTCCGGCATGGTCTCGGCGAACTCCAGGGAGCCGATGCGGCGAGCTTCACTGATGATGTCCGGCTTGTCCCAGGTGATGAGCGGGCGCAGGATCACCTTGTCGGTCACCCGGTCGATGACGTTCAGGTTGGTGAGGGTCTGGCTGGAGACCTGACCCACGCACTCACCGGTCACCAGCGCCGGGATCTGGAACTCGTCGGCCACCTTGGCGGCGGCACGCATCATCATCCGCTTGAGCACCACGCCCATCTGGCCGTTGTCGATCTTCTCGAGGATCTCGGCCACCACAGGCTCGAAGTCCACCGCAGTAAAACGCACCCGGTGGGAAGAGCCGAAACGGTTCCACAGGTGATAGGCCACCTGCTTGACGCCAATCTCGTGAGCGGCACCACCCAGATTGAAGAAGCAGTAGTGCACGCGGCAACCACGCTTGATGAACTGGAAGGAGGCAACACCGGAGTCAAAACCGCCGGAGATGAGGCTCAACACATCTTCCTGGGTAGCGATAGGCATGCCGCTCAGACCCTGGTGGATGGCGCTGACGATGAACAGCTCTTCGCCGTCGATCTCGAGGTTGATCTTCACATCCGGGTTCTTGAGGCGCACGCCGTTGCTCACGCAGTGCTGGTTCAGGCCACCGCCCACGTAGCGCTCCACTTCGAGGGAGGAGAACTCGTGCTTGCCGTGGCGCTTGGCGCGCACGCAGAAGGTCTTGCCCTCGAGCTGGTCACCCCACACGGCTTTCACCTGCTCGAAGATGTCGTGCAGGTCGGTAAACTTGCTGGCTTGCACCTCGAGGAAGGCCTGAATGCCGGGAATGCAGGCCAGGGCTTCGATGGCCTGTTCACGGAACTGGTCATTGCGGGAGCTCACGATCAGCTTGTCCCAATCCATCCGCACCCGGGCATCGTCGTCGAAGCGGCGCAGGACATTGCGGATATTGCCCTGCAGGATCTTGATAAAGCGCTGGCGAACCGACTTGCTCTTGATGGTGATTTCCGGGAACAGCTTGATAATGAACTTCATGGTAATGACTCGGGTGACCTTGATTTAAGGGCGCGAATTATATCAGAACTTTGTGGCCAGCGCCTACTGGATGAGCGTTTGCTCACATTCCCCCACGCAATGTTTGCCGCAGCGAGGCAATCTTGCGTATATTCCCGAACCTGCGCCCTGGCAACATTCCTGACCACAGACCCATTCGATGAAGACCTATATCTACTACCCCGGCATGGAAGTGCGCGACGAGCTGTGGCTCAAGTTTGCCCTGCTCTATCTGGAGCGGCTCGCCTTCGTCTTCACCGTCAGTGAGAAGAGCGGCCTCACCGCCCTGCTGCAAACCCTCGAGCAGGAGACGGATCTGCTGGCCGAGCGGCCGGATGCCGCCTTCTTTGCCGCCATCACCCCCCAGATAGAGAGTCAGATTGCCGGCCTTATCGCCCCCGACTTCGTGCGTCACAAGGTGTTTGGCAACAAGGAGCTGATCGGGCGCTGGCGCACGCCGGCCAACCACGACTGTTTCTGCCCGGCCCAGGCGGGGCTGGAGCGGCTGCACGGCTTTTGCCTGGCCCACGGTTTTGCCAGCCGGGAGGAGGGCGGGTTCAGGATGGCGCGCCGCTTTGCCAACCTGCTCTCCATGCGGCTCGCCCGCGAGTGGGCACTCGCCAATGAGGGGGCCCTCATCACCGATCACGACTATCTGGACCGGCTGCTCCACCTGCTCGAATCGCGCTATCACAACCGCGGTGGCCAGGATTGCTTCCATCTGGAGATCCCGCTGCAAGTGCCCACTCACCTGGCCGACATCCCGTTTGCAGAGCTGATCGCCCTGCGCAGCCGCAGCGGCTTTCGCCAGCAACTGGCCGAGTTCAATCAGGCGCTCGATGCCCTGCTCGCCATGCTGGGCAGCGGCTACGCCGAGCCCGCCGTGCTGACCCGCTTCGAGCAGGCCCAGCAGGGGCTAAACCAGCTGCTGGGGCCGCAGACCCAGAGCCTGCCGCTCACTACGCTCGTCAGTACTGGCCTGCCTGCCATGGCGATGATCCATCGCCTCAAGGCGAGCCATCCGGACAGCAAGCTGGTGTTTCACTCCATCAAGAAGAGCCACTTCCACCAGCGCAAGAGTCAGCACTTCTTCACCCGGCTGGGTCAGGTCAAGCCCTGACTCCGCGACGCCCTGCGGGGAAATCGACAATCCGCTGACGGCATCGGAGCCATCCCCCCGATGTCGTCAATATTCTGACACCCCAAAGAGAGGCGCCTCCCCTCAGGAGGGATTCTCCAGCCGAAACTCGATGCGATCGCTGTTGCCCGCCTCATCCACCACCACCAGCTGGTAGCGACCCGCCTCACTCAGCACCTGATCCCCGTCCCAGCGCAGCCGCTGACCGTTGAGAAACCAGGCCGGCTTGCCGACGCCCCCCAGCACCTTGGGCTGCAGCCGATAGCGCTGGCTGCGAACAAGGTTACCCTCCCCCAGCGCCAAGATGCGAATGGGGGCCTGCAGCTCGGTGCTCTGCCCCTCCCCCTTGCAACCACTCGCCAGCAGCGCCTGGCGCCGCTCGCCAGGCACCCGCCACGGCTCCAGCGACAATGGCCAGAGCGCCCGAAAACCGGATTGCGCCGCATCCTGACAGCGGCTCAGAGTGGGTTTTCCCTGAACGGTCAACGCAACCTGGCGCAGCGGCGAAGGCCAATCCATGGGATCCGGCAAGGTGGGGGGATCGCGCCCTTCCAGCAGCCAGGCGCTCTGGCGCTGCAGACAGGCCTCAGGCAGGGTCGCGCTCGCCTTGCGCCCCAGCGGCCAGCAAACTTCGGCCTCGCTCACCGTGTTGGGTTGTGCCGGCAGGGGACTGTTGTCAGCCAGCCGCGAGTAGACCGAGAGCAGCAGCGGCACCGCCGCGCTCTGGCCGTAAAAGCCGGGCATAGGGGTACCATCCGGGCGCCCCAACCAGACGCCGATGGTCCAGCGACCTGAGACCCCCATCGCCCAGCTGTCGCGATAGCCATAGCTGGTACCAGTCTTCCAGGCCAGTCGGTTGACCCGGCCGGTCGCTTCGCTGGCAAAGGGCTGGTCCGCCCGCCCCTGCGCGCTCAATATCTGCCAGATGATCCAGGCCGCCCCCGGGCTCAGCAAGGGACGTGACACCGCCTGCTGCCCCGCCAGCCAGACCGGCATCGCCACCTGCCCCTGTCGGGTCAGCGCACTGTAGAGCGCCACCAGCTGCTCGAGCCGGATCCCCGCCGCCCCCAGCGCGATGGCCGGATTGGGCTTATCGGAGAGGGCCAGCCGCACCCCGGCGTTGTCGAGGCGGCTGACCAACTTGTCGGCCCCGAGCGCCTCCAGCACCTGCACCGCTGGCACGTTGAGGGATTGCTGCAGCGCTTGGGCCAGGGTCACCGGCCCCTGAAAGGCGCCGGAAAAGTTGGCGGGACGATAGTCAGACCCCAGCCTTGGCGCATCGGAGAGCAAGGAGGCCGAGTGCACCAACCCTTCATCCATGGCCAGACCGTAGATGAAGGGCTTCAGCGTAGAGCCGGGAGAGCGGATCGCCTGCACCATGTCGAGGTAACCGTGGCGGCGCAAATTGCCATACTCGGCGCTGCCTACATAGGCGCGCACCGCCATGGTTTTGTTATCTACCAACAGCAGCGCCGCTGAGGTCTGCTCAGGGAAGCGACGGATATAGCTCGCCACCCGCCCCTCCAGCCAGCGCTGCAGATCGCCGTCGATGGTGGTGTGCACCAGCGCCCCGGCCTGATTGTCGGCGGCGAGACGGGCAAAGAGCGGCGCCTCCATCGGCGTGAAGTGACCGCGGGCCAGCACCGGCTCGATACGTCCCTCCAACCACGCCTGTTCGGGCCAGACACCCTGCGCTACCAGTCGCTGCATCACCTTGTCACGGGCGGTGCGGGCCCGCTCGGGATGGCGGTCCGGCCGGTTGCGGCTGGGAGCCTGCGGCAGCACCGCCAACAGCGCCGCCTCGGCATAGGTCAGCTTGGCCGCACTCTTGCCGAGATAGGCAAAACTTGCTGCCTGCACCCCCTCCAGGTTGCCGCCAAACGGCGCCCGGTTGAGGTAGACGGTGAGCAGGGTGCGCTTGTCGTAGTGCCACTCCAACTGCAGCGCGCGGGCCATCTGGCGCAGCTTGCCGGGCACACTCCTGTGGTAGGGTTCGATAAGACGCGCCACCTGCATGGTGAGGGTCGAGCCGCCCGACACGGCTCGCCCATAGCGCAGCCACTGCCAGACCCCGCGCACCATGGCCACCGGATTGACCCCGGGATGACGCCAGAAGTAGCGATCCTCGTAGCCGAGCAGCGCCTCGATATAGCGGGGGGAGACCTGCTCCAGGGTCACGGGGTAGCGCCACACCCCGCTGGTATCGGCAAAGGCGCGCAGTGGCCGCCACTTCATGTCGAGCACCACCCGCGCATAGGCCGGGTCGAGCGGTGGCGGCGGGAAGAGTCGATCCAGCGCCAGCAATGACAGGAGCAGTGCTACAACGCCCAGCACCGAGCAACGCAGCCAGCGTGGCAGGCGACCAAGCCAGCGCCAGCCAGCGCGGCCAGTGCGACCTAATTTCAGCCAGCCACGCTGCCAGAAAGTGAGCGGGCGAACCCGCTCAAGGGAGGGAATGTTACTCAGAGATGATCACCTCATGGATATCCTCACCCACAGCCCGCAGCTCGGGACGGTACATATCCTCCACCTGGGTCGGCGGCACCTGATAGCGACCCGGCGTCACCGCCCGCATCAGGTAGACCAGTTGCTGGTTGCTCCCCTCGCTCAGATCCAGCGCTGCCGTGTAGCGGTCATCGCGAAACTCCTGATGCTTGAGATAATCGTTCCACTCGCTCTGCCACGCCGGTTTCCCCTCGATGGAGAGCTCTTCCAGCTTGATGCTGTTGCCAAGGGCCGGGTTCTCCAGCTCGAAGCCGGCGGGCACCATCTCCACCAGCAGGGCATCGGGCACCGCCGATTCACTGCTGACGTTGAGCCGCACCACCACCAGATCGCCGACCTTCACCTTGGCGGGATCAAACGGCTGACCATCGCTGTTGAACCAGCTGCGGGTCACGCTCATCCCCTTGCTGATCCGTGCCGGAGCCTGTTCGGGGTAACCTACCAGAGTGCGCTGCACATAGAGGGATCCCTTGCCCTCGTTGGTGACGGAGCTCGCCGCCAGCGCCTCGGGGGCGCCCTGCTGCAGCGGAGCCGAACCGCTCAGGGATCCACTGCCAAGAGAGGAAGTTACCTTGGCCTGCCAGTCGACGGCCGGATCGAAACGGGCGAGTCGCAGCAGGGCGAGCCGCTCCTGAGTGCTGAGCCACTGACGATGGGCCAGGGTATCGGCCACCTTGGCACTGAGGGCTGACCAGCTCTCCGCAGCCAGCTTGTGCTGACGCAGCAAGGAGAACTCAAGGGCTTCATCGCGCAGCGGCGAGCCGTAATCCCCGAGATAGTCGTCACCACGCTCGGTCGCCAATGCCCGGCTGAGGGCCTTGGCGGCGTTCTGCTCATCCCCCATGGCCGAGAGGGCCAGCGAGAGGTGCAAAAGCGGCAAACCTGAGCGGGCGTGATCGGCCTGCTGCTCCCAGATAAGACGCAGGGTAGCGAGCGGCGCCTTGCCTACCCTGGCCAGCACATAGGCACTGTAAGCCTGATAGGCCAGTCGGCTGTGCTCGGGGGCACTGCTCCAGCGCTCACCATACTGACTGTCGGTGAGATAGCTTTGCAGCCGGTTCAGCGCCTGATTGAGCATTGCCTCAGGGACTGCATCGCCTGCCTCCTTGCGCGCCAGCAGGTAGTCGGCGGCATAGGCGGTGAGCCACTGCTCCTCGTCGGAGCGACCATCCCAGAGGCCAAAGCCGCCGCTTGGCAGTTGCAACCGCTGCAGCCGTTGCAGCAGGGCGCGCTGCACATCTGCCTCGCTCGCCGCTTTCTTGCCCTCTGCGGGTCTGCGCCAGGCGGCCCGCTCATCGGCCGTGGTCAGCAAGTAAGGCCAGGCACGAGACAGGGTCTGCTCCAGACAGGCATAGGGGTAGTCAGCCAGCGCCTGCCACTGGGCAGCCGGATCCCAGGGGGGAGTGCCGGAGAGGCTGAGCAGCCCCTGCAGGTTGGCGCGATCCAGCCCGGCCAGCTCAGCTGGCGTAAAGCTCATCTGCTGACCGGGGGCCAGCATCTGGTAGCGTTGACGAGTCTGGGCCGGCCAGGGGGAGCGCAGCGGCAAAGTCCAGTCGCGGCTGATGGCAAAATCCTTGCCGCTGGCCGCCAACTGCAAGCTCGCCACACCGCTCGCCCCGGTCACGGTGAGCGGCAGGGTCAGCCACTGCTCCTCGCCATTTTTAAGGGCAAGGGTGCCGGGCAGCTCGCCGTTTGCCTTTAGCCCGCCGTTGAGGGTCCAGACAAGGGAGAGGGTCTGATCCTCGCCGCTCATGTTGCGCAGCTGCACCAGCGCCCGGGTCTCATCCCCTCTGGCGCCAAAGCGCGGCCAGCCGATCTCGGCCACCAAGGGCGCCACCACCTTGACGGCCCGCTCGGCCTCACCCACTTGCTGTTCGTTCCAGGCCAGCGCCATCAGCGCCAGCTCGCCGTTGAAGTTGGGCAGGTCGAGTGGGATCACCGCCTTGCCGCTCTCATCAAAACTCACCTCGCCACTCCACAGTGCGGCGATCTCGACCCGACTCTCCAGCGCGCCGCCCTTTTTCAGCGGCGCCCGATCGCCCCCATAGTTGAGGCGGGCCAGCTTGCCATCCTGCGGCGGGATCACCTGACCGTAGTTGTCGAACAAATCTTGGGCGAAGCGCTTGCGGCCAAAGAAGATCTCGAACGGGTCGAGGGGTTGATAATCGCTGATATTGAGCACACCCCGATCCACCGCCGCCAGCACCACCCGCCCCTGACTGTTGGGGGTGGAGGTGGCTGTCACCTCCAGTCGGGTAAGCGGCACCGCTTTATCCGGCGCACTCAGGGTGAGCGGCAGACGGCGCGCTTCCCGATCCAGGGTGAGCGGCACCAGGCCGACCGAGCGCAGGCTCTGCCCCTGCTGCTTGCCAGCCGGTTTGGAGGCACTGTCTGGCGCGGCGATCTGGGCCGAGATATGCAGGTCATGGCGCTGCCACTCGGGGCTGACCGGGATCTCGAACTCGCCGCGGGCATCCTTGGCATCGCCACCCTCCCCCTTGAGCTCGATGCGCTGCCACCAGCGCAGGCCGTCGCCATCTTCCACCAACAAGAGCCCCTTGCCGGGGCGCGGGGCAACCAACGTCACTTTGGCCTTGTCACCCGCCTGGTAGGCGCGCTTGTCGAGGGTGATGGCAATCTTGTCGGGCCGAGCCTGCTCGCCACCGCCGCCCCAGGCGTAACTGCCTATTTCCACCCGCAGGCTCGATTGATGGCCCTGGCTGTTCTCCACCTCCAATCGATACCAGCCCGCCGCCAGTTGCAGCGTGAGCGGGGTCGGCCCCTTGCCATCCAGCTGCAGGGTCTGCTCCTGCTCCAGATAGGGCTGACTGTTGAACTCGTACTTCCACCCCTCGCCATCAGCGTAGTGCCAGTAGTAATCGCGGTACTCGTTGATAAGGCGCACCTTCACCGCTCCCGCCACCGGTTGACCTTGCGCATCGAGGTTGAGGATCTGGAAGGGGAGCGGCTTGCCCCCTTCCACCCGATCCGCCACAAAGTCGGCCTTGAGCGCCGGCCACTGGCTGCCCGCTGGCCAGCCATACTGGGTGCGGCTGCGATTGACGGCGCGGCCACCGGGTTCGGAAAGCGACACCCGATAGGCCACCTCCAGCGGCCCGAGGGCGCGCACACCATCGAGCTCATCAGCCAGCGAAAAAGTCCCCTGCCCCTGCGCATCGAGGGTGATGTTGAGGGGCTCGAGATCCTTGGCCTGCTCGGCGAGCAGCACGTCACCCAGAGTGAACTCCTGCCACTGGGTAAAGGGCATGGTGGCGCGGCTGATTTTTACCTCCGCCTTGGCCTTGGTGGCACTGGCTGGCGCGCCGTAGAGATAGTCCCCCTGCAGCGGCAGCGTCAGGGCAGCGTCCAGATCCGTGACGTCCCCATCCGGCCCCTTGCCAAGCTGCAGTTTCAGCCGTTCCGGCAAAAACTCCTCCACTAGGAAAGGCCACTCGAAGCGGCTGCCGGCAGAGGTCTTGAGGTTGATGGTCCAGCGCCCGAGCGGGGCATCGTCCGGCAGGCGCAGGCCGTAGTGGGCGGCGCCCAGGCTATCCGGCAGCAGCCGCTTTTGTTCGAGCAGCTGGCCATCCGGCTGCTTCACCTCCAGCTCCACCGCCATCCCCGGCAGCAGCTGGCCATCCTGGCCCTTGAGCAGGATCTCGCTGTCGAGCCGCTCGCCGGGGCGATAGAGATCTCGCCCGCTGAACAGATAGAGCTGCTGGGCCTGCCAAGGCTGGGTGCCGAGATCGAAGGTGGAGAGATCGAGCGCCGCCCCGTCGAGGCGCAGCACCGCCAGATGGTTGCCCTGCTCGGCCAGCAGCAGGCGGGCCCCCTGCACCTGATCGAAGCGGCGATGGCCTTGGGGATCGGTGGTTTGCACCTGCAGCCGGTTGCCCTTCTCGTCGAGCAGGGAGAGCTGCACATCCTTGAGCGGGTCGGCGCTGGCCAGAGAGCTCACGAACACTTCCAGCTGATCGCGGTAACGGCGGGCACTGAGCCCCATATCGCTCACCGCGAAATAGGTGGTCTCCTTGCGCCAGTCGTAGTTGCCAAGGGGCGACATCACCGCAAAGTAGACGCCAGCCTCTGCCAGCTGCGGCTCCTTCACATTGATAAGGCGGGTCTCGCGCCGGTTGGCATCGAGCTCCAGCGCATAGCGGCCGCTGAACACCCGCTTGGCCCGCTTGGTGATCTGCTCAAGCTCCCAGTTGCCCATGCCGGCACCGGGGCGATACTCGGTCAGAAAACGGGGCAGATATTCCGCATCGACCCGGAAGAAGTCGATATTGACCTCGTCCACGTTGACCGCGCTGATGGGCAGGCGAAGTTCCTGACGCAGCGGCAATACCATGCCGCTGGCGGTAAAGGAGGCTCCTGCCTCCAGCGGCCGGGTCTTGAGGGTCCAGCTCTGGGGGGATGGGCCCAGCCCAGCCTTGAGGCTCACCTCGTAGCTCTTGTCGGGCTGAACGTTCGGGAAATAGAGGGTGCGACCATCGTCGGCGAGGATCCACTCCCCCTGCACCTGCTTGCCCCCCTCGCTGACTGCAAGCCAGCTTTGCCAGTTCGCCTTGGGGGTCAGGGGGCCGGAGAAGACCAGCGCCAGCGCAGGGGCATCGCGGTATTGGCGGGCATTGGCCTGCACTACGGCGCTTGGTGCGCCCGCTTCCTGCTGCGCGGCAGCCGCTTGCGTGGTCGGCTCATTGGCGACAGGCTTGTCGGGGCCGCAGCCGCTCAGCAGCAGCGCCGTGAATCCCGCCAGCAGCAGGACCAGCCAACGGCCCCCGGGGGCGGCCGTCTGTTGCGGTGAGGAACGAGAGAAGCGAGGGTGAGAGTCGACGCGGCGCATAAATGTCATCCCTGATTGGCTCGCTGCCAGTGCAGCGCAATAGCCAACAGGATAAGGGATCAGGCTCGCTTGACACAAAGCTCATTGCGTTAAAACGCCGGCGGCCCCCCGCCAGATGCAACAGCGCCGACCCTGGGGTCGGCGCTCGCTTGCGGCTGTGGCGGGTTACTCCATCACCGCCATCTGCCAGGTCTTGAAGCCGCCGGAGAGGTTTTTCACCTTGAAGCCGTGCTGGCTCAGCAGGCGACAGGCCACGTGGCCGCGCAAGCCCACCTGGCAGCTGATGAGCAGCTCTTTATCCTTGGGCAGTTCATGAAGGCGATTGCGCAGCTCATCCAGAGGAATGTGCATCGCCCCCGGAATGCGACCCAGCTTGTCGAGCTCGGGGCCATTGCGCACGTCCAGCACCTGCTGATGGGGGTGACGAGCCTCTACCTCGGCTGCGTGGCAGAGCAGGGTATCCCCCTTCAAGTGGTTGCTGGCCACAAAGCCCGCCATGTTGATCACGTCCTTGGCCGAGCCGAAGGGCGGTGCATAGGTGAGTTCCAGATCCTGCAGATCGAACACGGTGAGACCGGCGCGCTGGGCCACCGCCAGCACGTCGATGCGCTTGTCGACCCCGTCCTTGCCGATGGCCTGGGCGCCGTAAATCTTGCCATCGGGGGCAAACAGCAGCTTGAGGCTGACCGGGTGAGCACCGGGGTAGTAACCGGCGTGGCTGCCCGGGTGGACATAGGCCTTCTCGAACGGCAGCCCCAGCTGCAGCAGCCGCTTCTCGTTCAGCCCGGTGCTGGCCACCGCCAGATCGAACAGCTTGCAGATGGCGGTACCCTGGGTCTTCTTGTAGGTTTCGGCGCGGCCCAGCATGTTGTCGGCGGCGATGCGCCCCTGCCGATTGGCAGGCCCCGCCAGCGGGATCAGCACAGACTCGCCGGTGACGAAGTCGGTCTCCTCCACCGCATCCCCCACCGCATAGATGAAGGGATCCGAGGTGCGCATGGCGACATCCACCTTGATGCCGCCGCGGGGCCCCAGGTCCAGCCCCGCCTTGGCTGCGAGCAGGGTCTCGGGCTTGACGCCGATGGCCAGGATCAGCAAGCCGGTATCGAGCCGGGTGCCATCGCTCAGGGTCAGTCGCAGCCCACCCCGTTGTTCAGTGGCCACGGCAGCAGTTTTTTCCGCTAGCACATCCAGACTCTCGATGGCGGAGAGGCCGGTGCGCAGGCGCAGGTCGATCCCCTCCTCCCGGATGCGGGCATGGAGCATGTTGGCCATCTCCTTATCCACCGGTGCCATCACCTGATCGGAGAGCTCCAGCAAAGTGACGTCCAGCTTGCGCTGGTGCAGCGCTTCCATCATCTCCAGCCCGATGAAACCGCCCCCCACCACGGTGACATGGCGCGGCTGATCGTGCGCCAGCGCCGCCAGAATGCGATCCATGTCGGGAATATTGCGCAGGGTGTGCACACCCGGGCTGTCGATGCCGGGGAAGGGAGGCCGGATGGGGGCCGCGCCCGGGCTAAGCAGCAGCACGTCGTAGGGTTCGCGCCGCTCTTCACCGGTCAGCAGGTTGCGCACCAGCAGGCTCTTGCCGGCCTTGTCTATCTCGATGACGTCGTGAAAGACCCGCACATCCACGTTGAAGCGGCGTTTGAAGCTTTGGGGGGTCTGCAACAGCAGGGCATCCCGGTTGGGGATGTCACCACCGATGTGATAAGGCAGCCCGCAGTTGGCGAAGCTGACGAACTCGCCCCGCTCGAACATCACAATTTCCGCCTCTTCGCTCAGACGGCGGGCTCTGGCGGCAGCAGACGCGCCCCCCGCTACCCCGCCTACAATCAGGATCCGTTTCATCAGCAAGACTCCAGTCAACGACAAATTGACATTAAATTAGTATTTTCTAATTTAGATTTCAATGAAATTTTGTTTGCACCGATTTTGCAGTATTCTTGCCACCCGACAGTCGTTCAACAGGATGTTATCAGTTCATGTCGTCAACCGCGCTCAGTCATCTCTCTTCTGCCAACCAGACACCGCTGTTCTTTCGTCTGGACGTGCGCAGCCAACGGCTGGTCGCGTTGACCGATGTGATGCAAACCCCGCTCTACTGGCTCGATGAGCCAAGGGGCCCCTGGCCGGCCCAGCTGCCGGATGCGCTGCGCCTGCCCATCGAACAGGCCCTCAGCAACGGCCAAGGCGGCAAGCTGGTGCTGCGCTTTGCTGGCCAGCAGTGGCACATTGCCCTCTCCCACGAACAAGACGCCTTCTGGCTCATCTGCCTGCAGACCCTGCGCCAGGAGCCGGTGGCCGACCTGGCGCTACAACTGCCACGCCTGAGCCAGATGGCGAGCCAGCAGCAGTTTGCCGCCATGCTGGAGGCCCTCAAGGAGAGCCTGGGGGCCGATCGCCTCATCCTCTGGCACTATCAGGCCAACGGGCCCCTCGGCAGCGAACAGCTGACCCCGGTCTTTAACCTGGGGGCCGACGACGTGGCCGCCATTCGCGGCGACAGTCGCTACATCCGCGCCCTGCGCACCCGCAAGTCCCTGAGCTTTTCGGAAGCAGCGCACCAGCCCATGCTGAGCCAGCACTACTATCTGGCCAATGCCGGCGTGAGCTCGCGTCTGGACGGTGCCTTGCTGGAGCAGGAAAAACTCATCGGCGTGCTGAGCCTCGAATACCTCAACGCCACCCCGCTGAGCGAAGAGATGCTGCAACTGGTGCGTCACAGCGCCCAGTTGCTCGGCCACTGGCAACCAGTGCCGGAACCGGTCCAGCCCGCCGTGCTGACGCTGCCTGCCGAGCTCACCCTGCTGACCGGCATCGCTTACTGCCGCGCCCTGGTGAGCTGGGCCATGGGCATCAGCGGCGCGCGCATCGGCTGGATTGGCGAGTATCAGCCCCGCGGCCAGGATCTCTGGATGATCCCGCGCTGCGTGCTGGAGGGGGAGACCTTCTCTGTGCTCAAGCCCATCCAGATGGACCCGGGGCCTGGCCAGGAGCTGTTCCAGCACGGCCAGGCTGTCTATGTGGAAGACCTGCCCCTGCGCTATCCCCAGGCCAGCCAGTTGCTGGCACTCAATGCCCCCGTCTATGTCGGCATTCCGCTGCACGGCTCGCAGGGCGCCCCCATCGGCCAGCTCACCCTGCTGCTCGACACGCCACTGGCCGACCCCATGCCGCTGCTCGACGCCCTCAGTAGCCAGCACGAGCGGGCCGCCGTCGAGTTGCAACGATTGGCCGCCGACGATGCGCTGCGGCTGGCCGAGGTGGCCTTCAACACCCACGATGGTCTGCTGGTGATGGATCACAAGGGGATCATCCTCAAGGTCAACCGCTCCTTTGGCCGCATCACCGGCTTTGCCGACGATGAGATGATCGGCCAGCATATCGTCCGGCTCAGGCCCACCTACTATGGCGATCACCTGAAGCAGGATGTGCGCCAGGCGGTGGCGGCCCAGGAGTTCTGGATGGGGGAAGAGCGCTGCCTGCACAAGGATGGTCACCTGTTCCCGGTCCGCTTGATGGTGAGCGGGGTGCAGGATGAGCACGGCGAGATCAGCCACTATGTCTGCAGCTTCTACGACATCAGCCAGGAAAAGGAGGCGGCGCGCCACATCGAGCAGCTCGCCTACTACGACGATCTGTGCGGCCTCTACAACCGCCGCAGCCTCAACGACATCATACAGCGCACCCTGCAGGAGGCCAGCGGCCAGTGGGGCGCCCTGCTGCTGGTGGATCTGGACAACTTCAAGTCGATCAACGACTCCCTCGGCCATGCCTGCGGCGATCGGCTGCTGCAGGCGGTGGTGGAGCGGCTCAAGACCCTGCCCCAGGACAACCTTGTGCTGGCCCGCATCTCGGGGGACGAGTTCGCCCTGCTGTTCAGCGCCCTGGGCCAGGGTTATGTTACCGCCAAGATCCTGGCAGAACACTTCGCCCGCGAGCTGATGGGGCTGTTTCGCATCCCGTTCGACATCGAGGATCACAAGCTGCACTGCAGCGCCTCGGTGGGGATCAGCCTCTTCTCGAGCGAGGACAAGGATCACCTGGTGCTGATGCAGCAGGCCGACACCGCTACCCACATGGCCAAGCGATCCGGCCAGGGCAACTATGTGTTCTTCAGCGAGGCCATGGCGGAGAAGGAGAAGAGCAAGCTGGCGCTCAACAACCAGCTGCGCGATGCCCTGCGCCACCACGAGCTGCAACTGCACTATCAGCCGCAATACCGGGTCGACAACGGCGCGCTCTCCGGCATCGAGGCGCTGCTGCGCTGGCAGCGCAGCGACGGCAGCATGGTGCCGCCGGCAGAGTTCATCCCCATCGCCGAGGAGACCAGCCTCATCCAGGACATCGGCTACTGGGTGATGAAGACCGCCTGCGCCCAATACAGCTTCTGGCTCAACCGCGGGCTGGCCATTCCCCATCTGTCAGTCAACGTCAGCGCCCGCCAGTTCCACACCGCAGGCTTCGTGCAGCAGGTGGAATACATATTGCGCGATACCGGGGTGCCCCCCTCCCGCCTGCTGCTGGAGGTGACAGAATCCGTGGTGCTGGAGAACCGGCTGGAGAGCATCGCCAGGATGCGCCAGCTCAAGGAGCTCGGCATCCTGCTCTCCATCGATGATTTCGGCACCGGCTACTCGTCGCTCGCCTATCTGCGTGATCTGCCGGCGGACGAGGTGAAGCTCGACAGAAGCTTCATTCAGACCCTGGTGCACAGCGAGCAGGACAAGGCCATCGTCAAGGCGATCCTGGAACTGGCCAAGGTTTTTCGTTTTACCGTCACCGCCGAAGGGGTGGAGGACGAAGAGCAGCTCGCCATCCTCAAAGCCCTCGGATGCCAGCATTATCAAGGCTTCCTGACCAGCAGACCGCTCACCGCCAAAGCCCTCGAGAGCCTGCTGGGTGCCCCGGTACCGGGCTAAACATGTAGGATTTATAGGGCTTTATGTAATAAAATAACGGCCTGCTCGAATCATTGGAGTCGTCTATGTCTGTCATTAATCGGATCCCTGCTGTCGAAGTCAGCGGCACCGCCGCTGAAACCAGTGTGACCACCGATACATCCGGGGTCATTGGCCGGATCCATTCCGTTGAAACCTGCGGCACCGTCGATGGCCCCGGAATACGCTTCATCGTGTTCATGCAGGGCTGCCTGATGCGCTGCAAGTACTGCCACAACCGCGACACCTGGGATACCCAGGGCGGCCGCGAGGTGACAGTGCCGGAGTTGATGAGCGACATCACCAGCTATCGCCACTTCATGAATGCCTCGGGTGGCGGCGTCACCGCCTCCGGTGGCGAAGCCATGCTGCAGCAAAATTTCATCGCCGAACTGTTCTCCGCCTGCAAGGAGAAGGGCATCCACACCTGCCTCGATACCAACGGCTTCGTGCGCCACTACGACGAACAGCTCGACAAGGTGCTCGACAATACCGATCTGGTGCTGCTCGACATCAAGCAGATCAACGACGACAAGCACATTCCGCTGACCCACGTCAGCAACAAGTACACCCTGGAGTTTGCCCGCTACCTGGCCGCCAAGGGCAAGACCATGTGGATCCGCTACGTGGTAGTGCCGACCTGGTCGGACGATGACGAGAGCGCCGAAGGGCTCGGCCAGTTCATCGCCGAGCTGGGAGAGTGCGTCGAGAAGGTGGAACTGCTGCCCTATCACGAACTCGGCAAGCACAAGTGGGACGTACTGGGCGACACCTATGATCTCACCGGGATCAAGCCGCCCAGCAAGGAGACCATGGACCGCGTCCAGGGCATCCTCGCCAAGTACCACAACAACGTCAAATACTGATAGCTCAGGGGCTGGCCGGGAAAACGCCGGCCCCTTTCACATCGGGCCTCGCCCACCTGCATGCCGTCACCGGACAAGGATCTGCCATGAGTGAAGGACAAGCCGCCGCCCTGCTGCTCTGGGTACTGCTGCTCACATTCAGCCTGCGTGGCACCTTGCTGCGCACCCTCCACGACAATCCGCTCTACCAGCACCTCTGCCTTGGCGGCGCCATCGTGCTGGTGCCGCTCTGGACCCTGCGGGCCGGCCTGCACGAAGGACTGGAGGTGCACTTTCTCGGCCTCACCAGCCTGACCCTGCTGCTGGGCTGGCGCCTCGCCCTGCTCGCCCCCTGCCTCACCCTGCTGGTCCTCTCTTACTTCGGGGTCATCCCGCTGGCCGACATCGGCTGGCAGGCCCTCATCGGCGTGGCCCTGCCGGTCGCCACCACCTGGCTGCTGTTTCTGGCCAGCTGGGCCTGGCTGCCGCGTCACCTGTTCGTCTACCTGTTCGTGGTGGCCTTTCTTGGCGGCGCCCTCTCCATCTCGGTCAAGGTGGTGGCCAGCGCCCTGCTGATGGGCCTTAGCGACACCTATCCCTGGTACACCATCAGCGCCGACTACCTTTCCATCTGGCCACTGCTGCTCTTCCCCGAAGCCCTGCTCAACGGCATGACCATGACCCTGCTCGCCATCTACCGCCCCCACTGGGTCAACACCTTCTTCGACCGGGAATACCTGGGCCGCTGAGCCTGCTCTTAAGCTTGTTTGTGAAAGACAAGCGAGGTTAGAAGCGATATTCAATGTGGATGGAGTGACTATCCAGACCCGGGTTCTGTTCATACATGTTGGCGTTGGACATGTGCTCATATTGATAGCCAATCAGCCAGTTCGGCGTCAGCGCATAGCCAAGACCAATACCGCTTGAAAACTGAAATGGCCCGCCATAGTCCTTGAAACCATTGCCGCGGTGGCCAAACTCATGCTCCGCCAGCCAGATCACTTCAACCGGGATCCAGACTACCCAGTTACCCCACAGGCACTCAGCCCTGGCTCCGGTTCCTAGTCTGGCAGTGCTGCCATCTCCGACCTTCAACATGCCGCCCCGGGCACCCAAACCCAGCTGACAGCCTGAGTCACCCCAACGCCAAAACATGTGGTGGTATTTCACATCGACACTATAGATATCGAGCTTTTCGTCTTCGGCTGGTTTGCCAAGCTGCAGTGCCATTATGTCATCCTCGGCGAAGACTCCCGTACTGACAGCCATGGTCGCCAGCAATCCTGAAAGCAAGATCGAATTAGCGTTCATCATCTCCTCCACCATCCCTGTTGTTTGCGCCGCCACGTCCAAGTGCAAGCGAGTACATAACAGACATAGTCAGTCAAAAGGAGGTTTGTCAATTGAGTATTAACAACTAAAAAAATCAACATTTCATGTCAAATAGTCTACCAACTCAAGAGAAAGGCTGATTTTGTCAGAACAAATGGAAATATTCGGTCATTATTTGAACAATTAAATAGTGTCGCGCGAAAATGTCTAAACACACGTAAAAGCAAGAAATACAGATCACAAAAATAGAATTTTATTGAGGAAGGGGGATGTATGAGAAAAGTCTTAATTAATCATTTTTTCGCCATCAATACTCACCATGTTCGTGTCAATTACCATTAAGTTTCAAAAAAAACACATATACAACAATTAGTTATATTATTTGGTCGCGTTTACGAACAATTGATAATGCGTGTTGACTCAATTGCAGCTGGTAGGTAGTATGCAGCGCAAATAAAATTAAGCATGACGCACGTCACAGAACGACGTCATATGCACGGGTTGATTACTTGCTTTGCAAGTCCACTTATGTTTGTTGCCATCAACAAGCTACGCCTCGCTATCATCCCCATTTTATTTTTATTCAACACAATCTGCTTTTTACGCCGGGAATATGTCATTGCCGTGCGGTAGCTATACCCTAACAAAACAAATCAACAAACAAATTATTAACACACTGGCAACGTAATATGGTTGCATCGCATTGCGCAATGAATTATTCGCTTTCAGAGCATTGCTGCTTTGCCAAACCTTTATGCTAGAGTCGCCCCTCTTGATTTTCATACGCTGATGAAAGATTAAAAATTGAACACCCCCATTTTATCAACTCATCGCCGAACGTCGCTGGCCGTGCTGAAGGATGTTACCTTCGGCCTGCTGATGCGTGAACTGAAGACCCGTTTCGGCAGTTACCGGATGGGCTACGCCTGGGCCGTGCTCGATCCTCTAATTGCGATTGCCTTGTTTTGTTTCATCTTTGGTATGCGCCAGCGCACCGGTTTCGGCGGGGTGGAAGCACCGGTCTTTATCGCCGCCGGTTACCTGCCCTTTATGATGTTTCAAAACGTGGTCAGCCAGTTGCAATCCGCAGTCAGTGCCAACAAGGGGCTGTTCTGCTATCGGCAGGTAACACCCTTCGCCACCCTGTTTTCCCGCTTTGTACTGGAAACCCTGATCGGCGTGCTGGTAGCCTTTGTGCTTATTTTGGGACTTATCTGGTTTGGCTTTGATGCCATGCCTGCCGACCCGCTGGCGGTGCTGACCGGCTATGGTCTGCTGATGATCTTCTCGTTTGCATTGGGCACCCTGTTTTGTATTGCGGCATCTCTTTCCGAAGAAGCCAAAAAACTGCTTCCCATTCTGATGCGCCCCATGATGTTTATCTCCGCCGTTTTCTTTCCACTGGCGGCGGTGCCACAGAGTTATCAGCATCTGCTGTTGTGGAATCCCGTTGTGCATGCCCTTGAGCTTATCCGCTCCGGCTGGATCGCCGGTTACCAGACCCAAGGTGGAAACTGGTCTTATCTGGCTGGCATTACCCTGATATTGCTCACGTTTGCCATGAGTGCCTATCGCCTCAGCCATCGCCGTCTAATTGCAAGCTAACCCTATGATCACGCTGGACAACGTCACAAAATATTACCCGACCAAATTTGGTCGCCATTACGTGCTAAAAGATGTCAGTTACACCCTGCCAGGGGATCGCAATATCGGCATTCTCGGTGCCAATGGCGCGGGCAAGTCGACGCTGCTGCGGTTGCTCGGGGGCATGGATATGCCGAGCAAGGGCAAGGTGACGCGCCATAGCCGGGTTTCCTGGCCGCTGGCCCTGAGCGGCGGCTTTCAGGGCAGCATGACGGGGCGCGAAAATACCCGCTTCGTCTGCCGCATTCACGGCGTGCACGACACGGCAGCCGTGGAGGAGTGGGTCAAAGAGTTCTCGGAAATCGGCCAGCATTTTGAACTGCCCATCAAGGGCTACTCCAGCGGTATGAAGTCCAAATTCTCCTTTGCTGTGAGCATGGCCTTTGATTTCGATATCTACCTCACCGACGAGATCACCTCGGTGGGGGATGCCAGATTTAGACAAAAGTGCATCGACGTCTTTACCCAGAAGCGGCAGACCGCCAGCCTGATCATGGTCTCGCACGATATGAACACCCTGCGCCAACAGTGCGATATGGGCATTGTGCTGCAAAATGGGCAATTGACCCTGCACGATGACATCGAAGATGCCATCGCCGTCTACCAAAAGCTCTGAATTCTTCTTTTTAAGCATTTCCACGGACATCTATGACCAAAGCCAATCTGACCGCCCTGCTTGAGCGCAAGCTTCGCAAATTCAAGCGGGATCCCAAGCTGTTTCTGATCGACTCCAAGGGCTACAAGGTAGCCCACCACTCCTGGAAAAAGACGATCAAACTGGGCAGTTTTCTGTGGGTTGTCGTCTGTTTCAGCCTGGCGGCGCTCTACTACGGCACCATTGCCAGCGATCGTTATGTCAGTCAGGCCAGCCTTATCATCAAGCAGGCGGATCAACTCAAGATGATGCCGGATGCCCTCTCCATGCTGGGGCTGGGGGGCAGCAATCATCAGGATGTGCTGGTGATCCAGGATTACCTCAAATCCTGGGACATGCTCGAAACGCTGGACAAACAACTGCAGCTGAAAAAGCACTACGAGAGCGACAGTGCAGACCTCTTCTCCCGCCTGCCGGCAGACGCCAGTCGCGAAGAGTTTCTGGGCTTCTATCGTGATCACCTGACCGTCAGCCTGGATGAGCTTTCCGGGGTGTTGACCGTCAGTTTGCAAGCCTTTGAGCCCGAGTATGCCAAACAGGTGGTCGCGCTGATGCTCAAGGAGAGCGAAGGATTCATCAACCGGCTGAGCCGCCAGGTCGCCGTCGAACAGCTCAAGTTTGTCGAGTCCCAGGTGGCTCGCTCTCATGAACGGCTGTTGAGTGAGCGGGAAAAGATGCTCGCCTTCCAGAACCAGCACCAGCTGATCAGCCCCGAGGCGACCAGTACCGCCATGATGGGCGTGGTGTCTGAACTGGAAGCGGAGCTGGTACGCCAGGACGCCGAGCTCAAGCGCCTGCAAATCTACATGAACCCCAATGCCCCGGATGTGGTAGCGGTAAAAGACAGGGTCGATGCCCTCACCCGCCAGCTGGCACAAGAGAAACAGCGGCTGACCGGCAGCGAGAAACAGGCCCTCAACGAGGTCAATGCCGACTATCAGGCGGTTCAGGTACAAACCCAGCTGGCCGCCGATGTCTACAAGACAGGTCTGGTCAGCATGGAGCAGGCCCGCGTCGAAGCCTATCGCAAACTCAAGCATCTGCTGGTGGTCAGCCAACCCAGCTTGGCCGAACAGGCTGAATATCCCCGCCGTCTCTACAACCTGGCAACCATCGGCGTGCTGCTTTGTCTTTTCTACGGTCTGGTCGTAATGGGTCTGGCGACCCTGCGTGAACACCAGGACTGATCAGGAGTGATTTTTTGAAGATGTTATCCCATTTGAACCTGAAACCCAGCCTGCTGGCGCTGGGCCTGGGCATGCTGTTGCAGCCCGCGTTGGCTCTCGAGATCTCGCAAGAAGCGGCCCCGGTGCGCAAAGTCATTACCGACACCCAGACCCAGGATCCTGTCTTTGGCAACTGGCTGTTTCGCGGCGAGTTCGCCCGCGAATCCTTCAACGGCTTCAACCCGGATTATCGCATCGCCATTGGCGATCGCCTGCAGGTACAACTCTGGGGCGGTGTCGAATTTGATCAGCCGCTGACGGTCGATCATCAGGGCAATATTTTCCTGCCCAAGGTGGGCCCCATCAAGGTCGCCGGGGTGCGCAACGAACAGCTCAACGACACTCTGCTCGGCGCCATCACCACCGTTTATCAGAAAAACGTCAGCGTGTATGCCACCCTGGATGTCAGCCAACCGGTCAAGATCTTTGTCACTGGCTTCGTCAAGCAACCGGGTCTGTTTGCCGGTCAATCTGGGGACTCCATCCTCTATTTTCTCGACAAGGCGGGTGGCATCTCCCCCGAGCGTGGCAGCTATCTGGATGTCGCCCTCAAGCGCAATGGCCAGACCCTGCGTCACTACAACCTCTATCAGTTCCTGGTCAATGGCACCCTGCTGCCGACCCAGTTGCGCGATGGTGACATCATAGTGGTGGCGCCGCTGCGCTATCAGACCACGGTCAGAGGCAAGGTGGCGAACGCCAACAAGTTTGAGTTGAGCAAGCCCCATGTCACCCTGGCCGAGCTGATGCAGATGGCCAGACCCGACCCCGATGCCACCCATATCCGGGTGAGCCGCAATCAGGGGGAAGATATCCGCATGGACTACTACCCCATCAATGATCAGCAACTGAACAGCAAGATGGTCAGCTCAGGCGACACGGTGGAAGTGATCGCCGACAAGCGCTATGCCTCCATCGCGGTACGGGTGGAAGGGGAACACGACAGTGCCCAGGAGTATGTGCTCAAGTACGGAGCACGCCTTGGCGATATCCTCAACGGGCTGAAACTGACCCAGGATGCGGATCTCAGTGCCATCCAGCTCTATCGGGAATCGGTCAAGGTACGCCAAAAAGAGATGCTGCAATCCTCGCTCAAGGCGCTGGAAGCGAGCATCCTGACTGCTCGTTCATCCTCCGAGGGTGAGGCCAAGCTGCGCAACAGCGAAGCCCAGCTTCTGATGCAATGGGTAGAACGTGCCAAAGACATCCAGCCCAATGGCCAGGTGGTACTGGCCAACGGTACCAATATGGAAGAGGTGCGGCTCGAACCGGGGGATGTGATCCGGATCCCGCGTCAGACCAACCTCATCATGGTGCATGGGGACGTGATGTTCCCGAACGCCATCCTGATGGACAGCAAGCGGACTGTGGCCGACTACATCAATCTGGCCGGTGGCTTTACCCAGAAAGCGAGCAACTCACGCATCTTGCTGCTGCATCGTGACGGCACTTTCAGCCAGATCGAGAAGGGTGATCTCGACAATAAAGAGATTGCCATCAAACCGGGCGACGAAATATTCGTACTGCCGCAGGTTGATACCAAGTCACTGCAGATCACCAAGGATCTCACCGAAGTGCTTTATCAGATCGCCATTTCTGCCAGAGCGCTGGTGCTCCTTTAATAAATGAATGGAGTGGCCTTGCTGGCCACTCCATTTAAATTGTGAGTCAATTCGTTTGAATAATAATAAAAAACCACGCATCGCATTGGTGGCGGATCAGTTCACCACATTCAGCTTGTCACCTGACGCAGACCTTGTGCAAATCACCCCAATAGATTGGCGCTGGAAACTCAGATTATTCAAACCTGACTTTCTGTTCGTTGAATCGACCTGGCGTGGTTATAAAAATAGTTGGCAAGGAAAAATCGCCAGTTATGCCCACAGTTCGCCACATAAACCCGAGCTCAGCAAGCTGCTCGATTTTTGCCGCAAACAGAAGATAACCACCATCTTCTGGAACAAGGAAGACCCGTTTCATTTCGAACGTTTTGCCGATGCCGCCGCGCTGTTCGACGTCGTCTATACCACCGACATAGGCTCAGTGGAGAGATATCGGGCCCTGCCCCATCAGGCTTTCCAACATGTGGGGGTCTTGATGTTTGCGGCCCAACCGCGCTGGTACCTGCCTGCCGAGCCAGGCGAACGCGGGCCAGGCATCGCCTTTCTGGGGGGCTACTATGGCAACGAGCTGGCAGAGCGAAGCCGGACCCAGGAGGATGTGCTCTATGCCCTGCGAGATCGGGGGCTGATCATTTTTGACCGCTTCTGGCAGCACAACAGTGGCTGCAGTTATCCAGAAAAATTGCTGCCATATTGCAAACCGGCCATTTCGCCGGCGCTGGTTGCCAAGGCATATCGGCAATATCAGCTCTATCTCAATTTCAATACCATCAGTCAATCGAGCACCATGCTTTCGAGACGGGTATTTGAGCTGGCTGCGGCCGGCTGCCCCATTATCAGTACCCCTTCGCTAGCCATGGCGAATATTTTTGGTGAAAGCGTTATTTCCGTGTCAAGTGGCACGGAGGCAAGAGAATGGTGTGTGCAATTACAAAAAGATGCTCAACAAAGAAGCGCATTGGGCGAGCAGGCCAAGGAAATAGTGCTTGCCCAGCACACCTGGCAGCACCGGCTGGATCAGCTCAACCGCGAGCTCAGCCTTTATTAAGTTCAGGAAAACGAAAATCAATTAACTCACACGGGAGTGAATAATATGCCGATGAAAGCACAGCGGGTATTGATCGTATTTGGCACCAGACCGGAAGCGATCAAGATGGCACCTATCGTCAAGGCCTTTCAGGCCAACCGCCAGGTCGACGTCAGGGTTTGCGTCACCGGGCAACACAGGGAGATGCTGGATCAGGTACTGAACCTGTTCGAGATCACCCCGGAATACGATCTCAACATCATGAAGCCGGGTCAGGATCTGACCGATGTGACCACTGCCATCTTGCAGGGGCTCAAACCCGTCTTTGCCGAGTTCAAGCCGGATCGCATTCTGGTGCACGGCGACACGGCCACCTCGTTCGCGGCCACGCTGGCTGCCTATTATCACCGTATCGCGGTGGGTCATGTGGAAGCGGGTTTGCGCACCGGCAACATCTACTCCCCCTGGCCGGAAGAGGGTATGCGTCGTTTGACCGGCGGCATCGCCGATCAACACTACACCCCGACGATCAGCTCGCTGAAAAACCTCATCATGGAGAACATCGCTCCCGAGACCATCTTCGTGACCGGCAACTCGGTGATCGATGCGCTGATTGAGGTTTCCCAGCGCATTGATAAAAACCTGGGCATGAAGGCTGAGCTGGCTGCTCGCTTCCCCTTCCTGGACCAGAGCAAGAAGCTGATCCTGGTCACCGGCCATCGCCGCGAGAACCATGGCGATGGCTTTGAGCGCATCTGCAAGGCCCTCGCCGTACTGGCCAAACGGGACGATGTGCAAATCGTCTATCCCGTGCATCTCAACCCCAATGTACAAGAGCCGGTCAACCGCAACCTCAAGGGGCTCGACAACGTGCATTTGATCGAGCCGCAGGACTACCTGCCGTTCGTCTATCTGATGAAGCAGAGCTATCTGATCCTGACCGACTCGGGTGGTATTCAGGAAGAGGCGCCAACCCTGGGCAAACCGGTACTGTGCATGCGCGATACCACAGAGCGCCCGGCCGCCGTCAAGGCGGGCACAGTACGTCTGGTGGGCACTTGTGATGAAACTATCGTCGCTGAAACGGTTCGTCTGCTGGATGACGAGCTGGCCTATCAGGTGATGAGCCATGCCAACAACCCCTACGGGGATGGCAGAACCAGCCAGCGTATCGTCGAAGCGGTGATCGGCCTGAGCGGCGCCCTGGGTCAACAGATCAACAGCAGCCTGCAGGTTGCCTGATCTACAGATTACATACCTGTCCTTGGGGGCTTCTTGCCCCCTGTTTTACTATCGAGAGCACACAATAATGAAATTTGAAACCATCTCCGTCGTGGGTCTGGGTTATATCGGTTTGCCAACAGCAGCAGTCATCGCCAGCAACGGCATTCGCGTTATCGGGGTTGATGTCAACCAGCATGCGGTCGATACCATCAACCAGGGCAAGATCCATATCGTGGAGCCGGGCCTGGAAGATCTGGTCAAGCAGGCGGTGCAGGATGGCCACTTGAGTGCCCATACCAGCCCGCAGAAAGCGGACGCTTTCCTGATTGCCGTACCGACCCCGTTCAAGGGTGAAGAGCACGAGCCGGACCTCAAGTATATCGAGAGTGCCTCTCGCGCCCTGGCACCCATGCTGGAGAAAGGCAATCTGGTGGTACTGGAGTCCACTTCACCGGTCGGCGCCACCGAACAGATGGCCAAATGGCTGGCCGAAGAGCGCAGCGATCTGACCTTCCCCCACACTGTGGCAGAAGGCCAGACCCCTGATATCTTTGTGGCGCACTGCCCTGAGCGCGTACTGCCGGGGCAGGTGATCCGCGAGCTGGTGGAAAACGATCGCATCATAGGTGGTATGGACAAGGCCAGCACTGCTGCGGCCACCCAGGTCTACAAGATGTTCGTCAAGAAGGGTGAGTGCATTGCCACCGAAGCGCGCACCGCCGAGATGAGCAAGCTGACCGAGAACGCCTTCCGTGACGTCAATATCGCCTTTGCCAACGAGCTGTCGCTGATCTGCGATAAGCAGGGCATCAATGTGTGGGAGCTGATCTCCCTTGCCAACCGTCACCCGCGGGTCAATATCCTGCAGCCGGGTTGCGGCGTGGGCGGCCACTGCATCGCGGTCGATCCCTGGTTTATCGTCAACCAGAACCCCGATACCGCCAAAATCATCCATCAGGCGCGTCTGGTGAATGACTACAAGCCGCACTATGTGGTAGAGCAGGTAGAGCAAGCGGCTGCCGGTCTGGTTAACCCGAAAATCGCCTGCCTGGGTCTGGCCTTCAAACCGGATATCGACGATCTGCGTGAAAGCCCGGCGCTGGATATTACCAAGACCCTGGCCAACAACCCTGCCTATCAGATCCTGGCTGTCGAGCCTAACATTGAGGTTTTGCCAGCAGCATTAGAAAATCGTAATAACGTCAAATTGACATCTCTGTCTGATGCTATTCAAAAAGCTGACATAGTCGTAATTCTTGTTAAGCATAATTCGTTCACTTCTCTATCAAAAAGAGATTTTAAAGAAGCTAAAGTATATGATTTCGTAAATGCTACTTATTAAGTGATGACGTGCTGGGGGGACATCCTCCAGCACGTTATACTGCACCACAATAGCACACTTATCTGATATATTATGGAACCAGGTATGCGGAAGAGAATAAATAAGAAGAGCCAACGAAATAGTACTAAAAGTAGTGATGTGAAGAATTTAAATTTATTAAACGATGGACATGTAATTGGCATTTTTGAAAATAGCGAAGGCATCACATCATTTAGCTTCTCCGTTGATTCATCACTTGGTCATGAAAAAGATGGGATGTGCATGTGCTTTGATTTTCTCGATTCAAAGCCTTCACTTGAGGCACTCAAAGCTAACAATATTAGTAACTCATCTGTACTAGGCAACTACAAATATATTCATATCAAAAAAGGGCATAATACCTATAGTGATACACTAAAAATACCTTCCAATGTAGAGAAAGTAAAAGTTATTTTAAAGAAATGGAAACATAATAACGAGTCTAAAGATTTCATTTCAGCAACAGAGTTAAAAACAAGATCTTTAATAACTAATTATAAACGGGATCTCAACCAAGCATGTTATATAAATACGACTTGGTTAAAAGAATATGTAAACCCTGGTAAAAAACTATCCATACATATCCCATGCTATATTGATGGCGATAGCAACCAGTCTGCTCTAATATGCTTCGATTTTGGTGAGCATACTCTTGATGAAAAATACAAGAACGGAAACGGATTTGGTTTGTCACCTGTCGCAGGTTATTATTTGTATGTCAATGACATTAATGGATTTGATATTTTCAGCTGCAATGTCACATTACCACCAGTCATAAAGACCTTTAAAGTGGGCATTCGGTCCTGGAATCCAAATTCTCGAGTATATTTTAAGAGTACAATTTTCGAGTCGCTTCAAGACATGTCACCATTATCTGGTGTAATTGGTTCTGAAAAAACTGTACCTGCCCTTCTGAATAAAGTTAATAAATTGGAGCAAGAGCTTTCCAAGTCAAATAAAGCTCACTTCAATGCCAAAAACTCAATCAGTTATCGTCTTGGTTCAACCCTTATTAATAGTAAGAAATCAATATCCGGCATAATTAAGTTGCCAATTGAACTATATAAGTTAAGAGAGGAGGTTAAGCGTAGAAAACTAAGATCTAAATCTCCTGCAGCGACCTCAACACAAGTCAGAACTCGTTCATTTGATAGTACAAAGAACATAAAAGTGCTAAGCCTGCTTGACCCAATTTCTCATGCGTGCTGGTCAGCAGTATTTAACACCACACCTCTCTCCTATGACGATTATATTGATCAAATAGAAAATGGAGATTTTGATTTTTTCTTCATGGAAAGCTGTTGGAATGCAAACCAAGGCACTTGGCTGTATGCTCAAACATCCCCAAACTTTTCACATATAAATGCTCAGCGTTTTTTAGATGCGCTATCCCGTTTAAAGAAGAAGAATATTCCAATTGTTTTTTGGAATAAAGAAGACCCAATGCATTATGACACCTTCATTAATATTGCAAAGGAAAGTGACTTCATCTTCACAACTGACACAAATAAAGTAGATAGTTATAAGAGAGACACCTACAACAGCAATGTTTATGGGTTACCATTCGCAGCTGAAACAAGCTCTTGTAATCCTGTTGGTAGAAACAGCATGTGCTTGGGCGATATATGCTTTGCAGGAACATACTACGCACATGATCACGGTGATAGAAGAGACCAAATGGATGTTGTCTTGTCTACACTTGAAGGCCGGAATGGCGTTATATATGACAGGGCCTCAGGCTCCGATAGTGATCGGTACAAGTTCCCAGAAAAATATAATAATTATCTAAAACCAAGTATACCATTTAATGAAATGATGGATACTTATAAGAAATTTAATATTTTCTTAAATGTCAATACCATTACAAATTCGCCAAGCATGATGTCGAGACGGGTTTATGAAATTTTGGCGTCTGGTACACCAATAATCTCAACGACATCTAAGGCAATTTTTGAGCAATTACCGGGTCTTGTTCTTACTGTAAAAAATAAAGAAGAAGCTAATCTGGCTGCAGAAAAACTCTTAAGCGATGAAATATTCTGGTACAAAAAGAGTCACTTAGGATATCGATATATACATGCATATTGCACTTACTTAGACAGAGCAGAATCTATTGCAAAAGAACTCGGTCTCACGGTACAGAGAGCTACCGAATCTTTCAATGTTATTGTATCTGCAAGCGATGACGTTAGCATTAAAAGGATGCTAACATCTATCAAGAGACAAAAACTATACAACCAGTACAATATAAATAAAATAATTGTAATTAATAGCGAGTCTTGCTCTATCTCTGATGACAGCCTTTCAGTTGTAGGATCCCTTGACGAAGCATTATCTATTTCTGATAGTGAGTCATACGCTGTATTTATGAGTGATAAGTATCATTATTTCGATAATTATGTATTTGATTTACTATTGCCGTTCAAATTTACAAATGCTGATATTATTACAAAAGCTAGCTTCTTCAAGATGAAAGATGACAAGCTTTCAGTCTTTAACAAGGGCAGTATTCATTCATATGTAGAAACTTATGACATTTGGCAGTCAGCCTTGTCTATGTCAGCAAAAGAAAACAAAGAACCATCGATATATTCCTGTGATCCGTTTAGCATATTGGAGTACCCACAGAAGCAAGTATCACATCAGGCATTTCTTTATAAAACAAACAGTGTTGTGGGGATATAATGAAAATCGTATTGTTTGACACAATTCTAGAAAGACACTTATGTGAAAGCTTGCAAAGAGCCTTTACAGAATTGGGCCACGAGGTGATATATACAGACCTGATTCTACATGGTCACTCCATGATTTCTGACCCAAAGCATATTGAAGTGATGGAAGCAGCTATTGAAAAATACATTGATAGCTCCGTAGATCTTGTCATCTCATTCAGGCCGATGAATCTTAACAAAGCATTGCTTGCCAAAATTAAAAAACATGCAGCAATTGCAATATGGCTTTCAGATGATCCTGTTCTCTACAAAACATGCTATGGTGAAGTCGTTGATGAATACGATATCATTTTACACTGTGGTAGCGAACGAGTTCTAAGTTTTTATAAAGATAAGGGGCATAAGGCTGGTGTTAACTTTCCTTTCTGGACAGATAATGTCGCATTACCAAATGTCTATGCTCCTGAATACTCTACAACTGATGGTATATTTCTTGGAAATATGCACGGTGCCGTAAGGCACAAACGCTATAAAGAAATCGCTGGCTTAGATTGCAATATTAAAATTTTCGGATTACTTGACAGTGATTTTAATGGAATGCATGGTGGAAACATCAGAGATGGCTATATCAATATAAATAAAATCAGTGAGCAGTTGCAGCTTGCTAAATTCGGAATAAGTATCCCTCAATACTTTGAAAGTTATATAGGCCTTGATGAATACTATTTTGATGGCTTAGAGAACTTAGGCTATTTCCAATTTCCGAGTCGGGTTATTCAATATGCGGCATCAGGATTACCAATAGTAGCTCTCGGTGAACAAGATATGAAAGAAGTCTTCCCTGAGATCGAGGTAAAGAAAACAATAAATGAACTGCGCCCTTATATCCAAGAGATAATAAATGATTATGACTTCGCCTTAGAGCAATCCAATTTAATAAGTAAGCGTTTTCAAAAAGATTATTCAGCCAAGTCAAGGGCATTATTCCTAGTTGATATTATGAAGAACCCTGAAAAAATACTAAGTGGTGATTCTTACACTAGATCTTTATCATTTACCGCATACTAATTTTTAGTATATGTGCCTGCATTGCAGGCACATATATATTATGAGACTTAAATGAAAGTAGATACGATTGAGCAATGCAAATATCATTTTACATCAGGAAAAAACTATCCTATACATATAGGAATAAACTATATATTGAATGTAGATGTAGATGGTGTTAATTACAGCTTGTACATGAGCCTTAAGTCAAACTCAGATAAACTAATTATATGTAGCCCCGGAGCAATTGATGCAACAAAAGTGACTCCACCATTTTATCATCGTTGGAGTTGGGCAAATAAGTTTTCTGAGTCAACTATCGTTATAAGTGATCCAACCTTAGAGACAGGGAAATTCAATATTGGTTGGTTTTTAGGTGTTCAAGAGCAATATGCGATTACCAAAATAGTGAATGTGATTAGCAAAATAGCTTCACAACTCATGATAGCTAGAGAAAATACCATTTTTTATGGATCCTCTGCGGGTGGTTTTTCATCTTTAATTATGTCTGCTTACCTAAAAGGTTCAAAGGCGATTGTACAAAACCCACAGATAGATATAAAGAAGTATCATGGTAACTACTATGCTGAGATCATAAAAAACAATTTCAACAATTTAGACGTCCCACCTGAAAGAACTAATGTAGTTGCACTTTTTGAACAACAAAAGCATATACCAAATGTGTATTACATTCAAAACACATATGACTCACATCACTTTGATTTACATTTTAAAATTTTTATAGAAGGCCTATCTAAAATAAAGAAAAACGTAATGATTAACTCTGAGATAGTATTTGACTTATATTCCAGTAAAACTCAGGGGCATGATGCGGATACATTTGAGGTTGCAATTGAACGCCTTGACTGTGCTTTCAAACATTTCTACAAGTCAAGTTTTCTTCTACTAGAGAAATAGCTTATTGCTGTTTTACTTAAGTTAAGGTGACTTTTTTGGTTAATACTTCAACGGTAATCCCATTTAAAGATACTATTCATAGAGAATGTAAACTATCAGTGAGGGATAGGCTAACAAGATGCATATCCTCTCTGAAAGGTAACAGCATTGGGATTAATGTTGCAACAAGTAGTGACATTGAGCATTTCGATTTAGGTGTAGACTTATCAGTCATTACACTACAACCAACACTTATCTACTCCCCCGGACACGACAGAAACTTAGCAATCAGTCATATTGATTCTAACTATGTATTTTTCATGGATGCTGATTTAATCTGCAATCCAAACCTTGCTGATGAAATTAATTCAAAGGCAAATGAATTATTTGCTGTCAATCATGCTGCCTTTGAGATGTACCCCTGTCTCTATCTAACCAAGGAAGAGACGGAGCGCTTTGACGGGGATTTTCAGGGCTGCCTGGAGTCCTTTCTGCGCGGGGAGAATCATCGAGTGGAGGGAATCGCCCTGGCCAGTAGCTGTCTGCTGATGAACCGCGAGTGGTTTTTGCAGCTGGGGGGCTTTGATGAGCAGTTTGTCGGCCATGGCGGCGAAGATCTCGAACTGATAGACCGCCTCACCCGTCACTACCCCATCGGGCCGAGGCCGGATGACTATGCCCTCAATATCAAGGCCCAGCATCCGGGGGATTATCAGGGCTTTCGGCGCTATTTCAGCTATTATGCGCTGCCCCATCTGTTTGCCGGCCGGTTTCTGGTGCACCAGTGGCATCCGCGCCCCCTGACCCACCCATACCACAAGCGGCGGGCAGGCAATGATCAGCTGCTCGAGCAGATGCTGGCCCGCAGCGAGGCAGAGCGGGGCCCGTTGAAAGGGCCCGTGGTGCCCTGCAACGACCTTGGTGGAGAGCTGCCCGATTTTCGGGAATGGATGATCCACTTGCAGGAGGAGGCGGGCTACCCGGTGCAGGAGTATCCGGGTCTGCTTCGCTGGCAGGATGGCATCAAACCCAAGCGCCCTTTGTGGCGCAAGCTGCGCAAGCTCTACCTCAATCCTCGGGCTTTTTTCAGAGACATGTTCAACCCCAGGTCTCGCTGAACTTTTTTATCTGAGCAATTTGCATGACTCTATGGACACAATCCGGCGGCATTATGGCTCGCAGCGCCCAGATCGGTGCCTGCCTGGACCAGCCCCTGGCTCGCTTCACATCCCCTGATGACCTACAACCGGGTGATGTGCTGATCGGCTGGGGCCAGAAGGCCAATACCCGCCAGATCAAGCAGCAGGCACAGGCTATGGGCCTGCCCTACTGGCAACTGGAAGATGGCTTTATCGGCTATATCGGTCACCCCGCCAAGGGGGGGATGGCGGTGTCGCTGATCGCCGACCCGGTGGGCATCTATTACGATGCCCGCCAACCCAGCCGGCTCGAACAGCTGATCGCCACCCCTTGCGATGCCGATACGCTGGCGCGTGCCGAGCGACTGATCGGCGAACTGGTACGCCTTGGGGTGACCAAGTACAACTGTTATGCCAGCCGCCCCGATATCGCCTCGGCCGCCGGGCCCCGCAGCCCGTCGGTTGCCGAAGTGAAAGGGCTACCGGCAGCACTGGCTCAACGCCTGCTGCAAGACGCCAGGCCCAGAGTCTTGCTGGTCGATCAGGTGGCCGGCGATCTCTCCATCCCCGGCGCACTGGCCAGCGAAGCCGATTTTGTTGCCATGGTGGAAGCGGCGCGTCGCAACCACCCCCATGCCCGTCTGCTGCTGCGTACTCACCCGGATACCCGCTTTGGTAAGAAGAGCGGAGTGCTGGCCAGGCTGAAGCTCAGCGATGTGGAGATAGTGGCCGACCACTGTCACCCCCACGCACTGCTGAGCCTGGTGGATGCCGTCTATACCGTCTCATCCCAGCTCGGCTTTGAGGGCCTGCTGCTGGGCAAGCCGGTCTACTGCTTCGGCATGCCGTTTTATGCCGGCTGGGGGTTGACCCACGACAGCAAGCAGTGTGAGCGTCGCAACCTGCCGGTGTCGCTGCCCCAGCTGGTGGCGGCGGCCTTGATCCACTACCCGCGCTACCTTGACCCCGTGCTCGGCCAGCGCTGCGAAGTGGAAGAGGTGATCGCCATCATCGCCCGCCAGCAAAAGCCCGCTCCCCGTTGGCGCAGGCTCTATCTGGTCGGTTTTTCGCTGTGGAAGCGCGCCTTTATGCAGGCGTTTTGCCATCACCTGGCCGAGGAGCTTCGTTTTGTTCGCAAGCCTCCCAAGCGGCTGACCGGCGATGAGCAGGTGTTGGTCTGGGGTAGCCGCCACCCTGACCTCACCTCTGCCATCCGGGTGGAAGATGGTTTTATCCGCTCTCGCGGGCTGGGCTCCAACCTGTGTCGTCCCTCTTCCCTCTCCATCGATCCGGTGGGGATCTATTTTGACTGCCGCACCCCAAGCGGGCTCGAGCAGCTGCTCAATTACCAGCAACTGACCGAACAGGAGGTCATGCGAGGCCAGGCTCTGCTTGAGCTGCTCAAGCGACACGGCGTCAGCAAATACAATGTGGGCACAGTACAGCCATTCACGCCGCCGGCGGATGGCCGCACGCGGGTGCTGGTGGTAGGTCAGGTCGACGGGGATGCCTCCATCCTGACCGGCAGTCCGACCATTCGCAGCAACGAGCAGTTGCTGTGGGCCGTGCGGGCCGCCAAACCCGAGGCCCATATCATCTACAAACCGCATCCGGATGTGGTGGCAGGCAACCGGGCCGGTGCCATCTCGGCAGCCTGCCTGGCGGAGTGCGTCGACAGCCAGGTACTCGATATCGGCCTCACCAGCCTCTATCCCCATGTGGACGAGCTGCATACCATGACCTCGTTGAGCGGATTCGAGGCGCTGGTGCAAGGGGTCAAGGTCACGACCTGGGGTCAACCCTTCTACAGTGGCTGGGGCCTGACCACGGATGCCCACCCTCCTGCTCGTCGGCAGCGAACCCTGCCTTTGGCCGCACTGGTTTATCTGACCCTGGTGGCCTATCCGCTCTATATCGACTGGCAGACCGGCCTCTGGATAAGTCCGGAGCAGCTGATCCGCCAGCTGGCACAGCAGGGCCACTCATCGGCCCGAAAGGCTGGCCGCTGGCAACGTTGGCAGCTCAAGCTGAGTTACCTGGCCCAGACCCTGTGGCAGCGCCCTTCCCTCCCCCAGCTCATGAGATAAGTCGTACATGAAGATTTTGTTGTTGCAAGGACCGCTGGGCCCCTTCTTTCAGACCCTGAGCCAGGTGCTGAGCGATGCCGGCCATCAGGTGTACAAGATCCATTTCAACGGTGGGGATGAGTGCTGGCCCTGTGTCGGCCATAACGAGCGCTTTACCGGCAAACCGGAGAGCTGGAACACTTTTTTTCGCCGCTTCATCAAGCGCAACGGTATCGACAGCCTGGTCTGCTACGGTGACTGCCGTTATTACCATCTGCAGGCCATTCGCATCTGCAAGCAGAAAAAGATTGCCGTCTGGGCCATGGAAGAGGGGTACCTGCGCCCCGACTACGTGACCTTGGAGCAAGGGGGGGTCAACGCCTTCAGCCCGCTCTATGCCAAGCGTGACAAACTGGCGGAGATGCAATGGCCTGAGCCCTACCAGGCGCCGTTGCAGGTGGGCAAGACCTTTGCCAGACGAGCCTGGTATGCCAGCCGCTACCACATCAACAAGAGCCTGTTTCGCTGGCGCTACCCCCACTTCGTCAATCACAGACCCTGGAGCCTTTACCAGGAGGCCAGCGGCTGGGTTGCCGGCGGCTTGGTGAAGTGGCGCTACCGCTGGGCAGACCGCCGTCTGCTGAAAGCCCTGCCGGCACACAAGGGACATATCTTCTTCGTTCCCCTGCAGGTCACCGAGGACTTCCAGATCCGCGAGCATTCGGATTTGAGCGGTGTCGAGGAGATGGTGGCACAGGTGATGAACTCGTTTGCCGAGCATGCCCGCAGCGAAGATGTGCTGCTGTTCAAGCACCACCCCATGGATCGGGGCTACGTCAGCTACCAGTCCCAAATCAACCGGCTGGTCACCCTGCTCGGGCTGGAAGGGCGGGTGTTTTATGGCTATGACCTGCCGCTGCCGGCACTCTATCCCCTGCTCAAGGGCGTCATTACCATCAACAGCACGGTCGGCCTCTCCGCCCTGCTGCACGATGTGCCGACCTTCTGTATGGGCCGCGCCCTCTACGATCTGCCGGGGCTCACCACCCGCGGCACGCTGGAGAAGTTCTGGCACAAGCAGAGCCCGGTCTGCAACGAGACGTTCGAACGGATGCGCCAATCCCTGTTGCACCTGACCCAGATCAATGCCAGCTTCTATCGGCATCTGGAGATCGGGGCCATGGCCGTGGCACAGAAGATCCAGCAGCACGACAAGCAGCGCATGCCGCTCAAGCAGGGCAAACAGGCCCTCCACGCCCCCGGGCTTATCGGTGCCCTCGGCGTGCTGAGCTCGCTTGGTTTGATGGCAGACGAGATGCTGGCGCCCCTCGGCATGCTGTGATGCTTACCCCTATCTTGACCGACAAAAAAGCCCGCAATTGCGGGCTTTTTTTTATGGGCGTTACACGGTGCGGGGGCGCAGGTGGGCGTGCCAGCGGGCTTCCCACTTCTTGAACAGCCAGACGATGACGAAAGTCAGCAGCATGTAGAGCAGACCGGCGGTCAGGAACGCCTCGAACGGGCTGTAGTAGCGGGAGTTGATGATCCGCGCTGCGCCGGTCAGATCGACGATGGTGATGATGCCCGCCACCGCCGAGCCCTGCAGCATGAAGATCACCTCGTTGCTGTAGGCCGGTAGTGCCCGGCGAAACGAGTTGGGCAAAATGATCCGGGTGAGGGTCTGCCAGCGGGTCATGCCGAAGGCGTTGGCCGCCTCAATCTGCCCCTTGGGCATGTTGAGCACGGCCCCGCGCACGATTTCGGCGGTGTAGGCCCCAGTGTTCAGGGTGAACGCCAGCAGGGCGCAGAACCAGGCTTCGGCAAACAGATCCCAGGCGACGCTGTTTTTCAGCCACTCCCACTGGGCGGCGCCGTAGTAGATGATGAACAGCTGCACCAAGAGCGGGGTGCCGCGAAAAAAGTAGATGTAGGCCCAGATCGGCCCCTTGATCAGCCAGTTGCGACTGTTGCGCAGGATGCCGAGTGGCACCGCCAGCATCAGCCCGAGGATCAGGGAGGCGGCCACCAGCAGTACTGTGGTGTAGAGGCCCTGCCAGTAGGTGGGCCATTCGCTGAGAATGATTGAGAAATCCATGGCTTACCTCGTCTTTATCGCATAGTGACGCTCGGCCCATTTCAGTGCCGAGGTGGAGACCGCAGTGAAGATCAGGAAGATCAGGGCCACCGCCATGTAGAAGGTGAAGGGCAGCTGGGTCGAGCCCGCCGCCAGGGACGCTTTGCGCACCATGTCATCGAGCCCGATGATGGAGACCAGCGCCGTGGTTTTCAGCAAGACCAGCCAGTTGTTGCCAAAGCCCGGCAGGGCGTGGCGCATCATCTGGGGAAACAGGATGCGACGAAACACCTGGGTTGCCCGCATGCCGAAGGCGCGGGCCGCTTCCAGCTCGCCCTTGTCCACCGCCAGGATGGCGCCGCGGAAGGTCTCGGTCATGTAGGCGCCGAAGATGAAACCGATGGTGGCCACCCCGGCCGCAAACGGGCTGATGTCGATGTAATCGGGCAGCAGGGAGACCCACTCCTGGTTGGGGTTGCTCGCCAGCAGGTAGTTGTTGTAGGTCTCGTTGACCCAGGTACAGAGGTTGTTGATGAGCACCTGACCGCCGAAAAACAGCAGCATCATCAGCACCAGATCGGGAATGCCGCGGATGACGGTGGTGTAGGCGGTGGCAAAGCCGCGGGCCCACTTGTAGGGGGAGAGCTTGGCCAGCGCCCCCAGCATGCCGAGCACCAGCGCCAGCAGCAGGGAGGCCAGCGCCACCTCCAGGGTGACCCAGGCCCCCTCCAGCAGGGAGGTTTCGTATCCTTTCAAATCAAACATATGCAGTTCCATCGCAACTAAGCGGGCCCATCACTCCCTGGCGAGAGACGACGGGCCCGATGACTACAGACGAGGGTCAACCTGTCGCTATTGTGCGTGTCACGCCCTGGCTCCTGCCTCTGGCAGCGAGCCTTGGGGGTTACTCGCCGTAGACGTCGAAGTCGAAGTACTTGTCGTTGATCGCCTTGTACTTGCCGTTGGCACGCAGCGCCAGGATGGCGGCATTGAATTTCTCTTTCAGATCCTTGTCGGCCTTGCGCACCGCGATGCCGGCGCCTTCACCAAACCACTTGGGATCGGTCAGTTTCGGGCCCACGAACTCGAACGCATCGCCGCCCTCTTTCTTGAGCAGACCGTCGCTGATGGCGGCAGAGTCGGCCAGCACGTAGTCGACGCGGCCGGATTTCAGGTCGAGATAGGCCTCATCGGCGGTGCCGTAACGCTTGATGGTGGCGTTGGGGAAGTTGTCGGTAATAAAGGTGTCCATGGAGGTGGCACGCTGCACGGCCACTGTCTTGCCATCCATGAAGGCCTTCTCCAGTTTCACCTCGGTGCCTTTCTTGGCGGCGAAGCGGGCCGGAATGTGCTGGTACTTCTGGGTGAAGTCCACCTTCTTCTTGCGCTCTTCGGTGATGTCCATGGTGGCGATGATGGCGTCATATTTGCGCGACAGCAGCGCCGGAATGATGCCGTCCCAGTCCTGCTTGACCAGGGTGCATTTCACCTTCATCTCCTCGCACAGGGCGTTGGCGATGTCGATGTCAAAGCCTTTCACCTCGCCGCTCGGCTCGGTCCAGGAGAAGGGGGGGTAGGCTCCTTCGACACCGATCCGCACCTCTTTCCACTCCTTGGCCATCAGGCTGCCGGAGGACAGGGCAGTAACCATGGCAGTCGCCAGCATCAGCTTGTTCATGTATCTCTCCTTGATAAAGTCATCGACTGTTGCAATTGCAGATTGTTGGGCTCAGCTCCGGCCATCAATAGATGGAGGAGATGAATTGCTTGAACCGTTCGGACTTGGGATGGGCGAAGATCTCCTTGGGATTGCCCTCCTCCTCCACGCGGCCCTGGTGCAAAAACATTACCTTGTTCGACACATCGCGGGCAAACGACATCTCATGGGTCACCACCAGCATGGTGCGCCCCTCTTCGGCCAGCTCGCGCATCAGGCCGAGTACTTCGCCCACCAGCTCGGGGTCGAGCGCCGAGGTGGGTTCATCAAACAGCATCACCTCGGGTTCCACCGCCAGGGCCCGGGCGATGGCCGCCCGCTGCTGCTGACCGCCGGAGAGGTGGCCCGGGTAGTAGTCACGCCGCTCCCACAATCCAACCCGGTTGAGCAGGTGTTCCGCCTTGGCAATGGCCTCGGCGCGGGGCACCTTGAGTACCTGGATCGGCACCTCGATGATGTTCTGCATGATGGTCATGTGCGACCAGAGGTTGAAGCTTTGAAACACCATGGCCAGCCGGCTGCGAATGCGCTCCACCTGCCGCATGTCTTCCGGCAGACGTTCACCGGTGCGGTTGGTTTTCATGCGAATAAGCTCGCCATGGAGGGAAACCGTGCCGGAAGAGGGTGTTTCCAGCAGATTGATACAGCGAAGAAAGGTCGACTTCCCCGAGCCGGAGGAGCCGATAAGGGAGATGACATCCCCCTTGTGGGCGGTCATATCGATGCCCTTGAGCACTTCGTGGGTGCCGAAATACTTGTGCAGATCACGAACTTCCAGTGCGGCAACGTCGCTCATCCATTACAACCTTGTCTGTCCCTAGACGCCGCTGGGGCGTGACTCACGCCATCGCTTATTTAACAAAAAGTTAACCGATGGCAACCTTCAGCGAAAATATCACTCGGATAGTCAAAAAACAATACAGAACCGAGGTCTTTGGTGTTTTGTCTGTATTTTTATTGGCCAAACAGGTATTTTTCAGCACTTTGTCTGCATAAAATGCTAATCATACCGGTTCGACGACACCGCCTTTTTATACCCGCAGCGCACTACTGGCAAGAAAATTCCGCCCATCATGCCATAAGGCAGCCGAAGTGGCTTTATTCACCCGCCCCGCCCTCGCATCCCGTTGAAAAATCGCCGACTCGCGCCGTTTTCGGGTTGCACCAGGGTGGGTAGATGCCCCGAAACGGGGCCTCATTTCATACCAGAAACATAACAAATCGATAAAAAAGTTCCGGATGAGGCAGGCAAACACACAAATATGTGACACAGGGCCAATAAGTGATGATAAGGTGTCATTTTTGTCAGTTTTTGTGATCGAGGCCCCGATGTTGCTCAATGTGTTGCTGATCCTGCTGCCGCTGGTGATCGGCTATCTGGTACCCCTCTCCTCCGCCCGCTTGATCAAGCTGGTCAATCAATCGCTGGGCAAGATGGTCTATCTCATCTTGTTTCTGATGGGGCTGGGGCTCGCCTACGTGGAGAACCTGGGCAGCAACCTGGCGGTGATCTTCAAGGTGGCTGGCGTCATGCTCGCCGCCATTACCCTGTGCAACCTGCTGGCCCTCTGGTGGCTGGATCGGCGCTCCCCTCCTACGCATGAAGCCAGCGACGGCCAGATGCCGAGCAAGCTGCACCTGTTGTGGGAGTCGCTGCAGCTCTGCTTCGTGGTGCTGGGCGGCGTCTTGCTGGGGCTGCTGGTGGACCTGCGCGCCCTGCCCATCGACAAGTGGAGCGAGTGGGCCCTGATGTTGCTGCTGTTTCTCATCGGGGTACAGATGCGCAACTCCGGCATGCGGCTGCGCCAGATCCTGCTCAACCCCTGGGGCATGAAGATCGCCGCCACCGTCATCGTCAGCAGCTGGCTCGGCAGCCTGCTGGCCGCCCAGTTGCTCGGCATGCCGCTGGCCCACGGCCTGGCCCTCAGCTCCAGCTTCGGCTGGTATTCGCTCTCCGGCATCCTGGTGGCCGACAAGCTGGGGCCGGTGCTGGGCTCCGCCGCCTTTATCAACGATCTGGGGCGCGAGCTCATCGCCATCCTGATCATTCCAGTGCTGATGCGCCGCCACCCCTCCGCCGCCATCGGTTATGGCGGCGCCACGGCCCTCGACTTCACCCTGCCGGTGATCCAGAAATCCGGCGGCATCCAGGTGGTACCGGTGGCCATCGTCTCCGGCTTTATCCTGAGCCTGCTCGGCCCCATCCTGATCCTGGGCTTCCTGGCCATCTGATCTCGACCCGCTGACTGGCCCACGGTCAACAACAACAAGCCCGGCACTGCTGCCGGGCTTGTTGTTTAAAAGAGGGGTGGCCTGACATCACGGATTCCCCATCAACTCCGATATTCAGCTGCGCCAGCGGCCGCCGCTCATCACCCGCTCGATGGTGAGCGTGTCGGGGTCGATCAGCAGCAGATCCGCATCCTGCCCCACCGCCAGCGTGCCCTTGGCCGCCAACCCCAACGCCCTGGCCGGATTGGCTGTCACCACTGCCAGCGCCACCTCCAGTGCGATCCCCTTGCTGCAGCTCTCCACCAGCCCCTGCCATAAGCTGCCTATCTGGCCGCAGCGCAGCTCGATGAGACGCCCCTCACCATCGAAGCGCGGCAGGCTGGCGTTGGCGTCCGAACTGAAGCTGATACGCTCGGCAGGCACCCCGGCCGCCAGCAGCGCCACCAGGGCGTCGGCCGCCAGCAACTCACCATCGTCCAGCAGGTCCGGGAAGCTCGAGGTGGTGAGATCGACCCAGCCGCCGGCCCGGCCCCACTCGATGGCCTCGGCAAACAGCCAGGGATTGCGGTTGCAGTGGGTGGGGTAGAGCTGGCGCAGCGGGATGTCGGTGCCATCGCGCAAAGCCCGCAGCGGTGCCAGCGCCCCACGCCCGTCCCCCAGATGAAAGAAGCTCACCCCGCTCTTGCCCGCGAGTAGCCCGGCCACCCGCGCCTCGCTCACCAGCCGTGCCAGCTCGTCGTGGGTCGGCGCGCTGGATCTGTGATCGCTGATGGCCACCTCCCCCACCCCCAGCACCTCAGGGATGAGCATGATGTCGGACTCCACCGTGCCGGTGAGGGTCTTGACCGGCAGATGGTAGGAGCCGGTATACATGAAGGCGCTCACCCCGGCAGCGCGAAACTCGCGCACCTTGCCGAGCACCTGGGCCGGGCTGCGGGTCAGGCTGTCGGTGCCAAGCGCCGCCACCAGGGTAGTGACCCCGGCGCTCAGCGCCTCCCTTGCCGAGAGCTCCGGGGTACGAAAACCAAAGCCCCCCTCGCCACCACCGCCGGTGATGTGGGCCAGCGGATCCACCAGTCCGGGCACCAGATAGCGGCCGCGAGCGTCCACCCGCGTCAGCGGCCAGTCGGCGGGGACAGACAATCCCTGCCCGAGCCAGGCGATGCGGCCATCTGCCACCAACAGATCCTGGCGGCCAAGCGGGGTAGGGCCATAGAGTTCGGCCCCTTCGATCAGGGTCAACATGCGGCATGCTCCTCGTGATGTTGATGTGCGCCTTAAAGCGGCAGCCATGCTGCACTCTACCCAGCCGACGGTCAGGGAGGGAAGCACTTCCTCACGGCCAGGCGGCCGTTTTCATAGGCAAGGGCCGCCGGATCCGCTAGGCTCAGCGGCAATCTCTTTGGCTGGTTCCCCCTCCATGAACTATCTGGCTCACCTGCATCTGGCAGCCCATACCCACAGCTCCCTCACCGGCAACCTGCTGGGGGATTTCGTCAAGGGCGCCCTGCCCACCGGCCTCGCCGCACCGTTTGACGAGGGGATCTGGCTGCACCGCAAGATAGACGCCTTCACCGACGGCCACCCCGAACACAGGGCGGCGGTGGCCTGCTTCGAGGCCCCCTGGCGCCGCTTTGGCGGCATCCTGGTGGACATGCTCTACGATCACTGGCTCAGCCTGCACTGGCCGCAGTTTCATGACGAAGCCCTGTCCCGCTTCCTGCAGCAGAGTTACGGGCGCCTGCTGGCGGATGCCCCCCAGCTGCCGGAGGGTCTGCCCCTACCCCTCAAGCGGATGGCAGAGCAGGACTGGATCGCCTCCTATCAGCGCAAAGAGGGGCTGGCGCAGGCCCTCAACGGCATAGGTCGCCGGCTGCGCCGCCCGCAGCCTCTGGGAGAAGCGCTCACGACCCTGGACGCGACCCGCTGGCAGCAGTGCGAAGAGGGCTTTCTGCGCTTCTATCCTCAGCTGATGCAGTTCAGCGTGCAGCAGCTGGTCCACTATCGTGGCGGGGATGAACGGCCGCAGCCATGAGTTCCCCGCGAAATGACGGCAAACACACTCTCTTTCGCTCCCCGTACTTCACGGGAGCATAACTCCGGTTGAGCTGGGGTAAGGAATATTTGCTTGGCAATGACCCTTGATGGAAAATATTTCATTCATTGAATATATATTTTCATATATCGAACTGGCTGTAAAAAATCAACGCCAATGAAGGCTCCACATAAATGGTGCCACAACAGTTCTGACTGATATTATTTTCATATAAAAACGCCTGTCGAATGCCACTGCTATTATCCATGACCTCCAGAATAATAAAAAGTCATTGACTAGCCAGCATTAATTATTACCCTCACGGTAATGGATATGCTTCATTTAAAATCCGCTGACATATTCATTGCGAGAATAACATTCTCGATATCTGTCAATTGTAAGATTTTACAATAGCGATTAAAACCTGGAGAATTATGATAATAGAGATCAGGCATTCAACATTATGGATGGCCGTCAGTGCCATGCTTCCATTGATGGCGCATGCAGCCACCCCGCTGGATATAGATGCTCGCTGGAAACAGGAAGCCGTCATTACCCACCCGGATCATGCGCGCTACCCAAATACGGCAGCGGCAATTCAACAACAGCGCAAAAATATTTTCGACTGGCGCACCCAACACCTGCAAGTTGGCATGTCTTCGATAAGCGGAGAAGATGAGCTGATGACCAGCCCATTCTATATCTGCGAAATAGAATCGCTCTACAATATTCCGGGTGGCGCAGCCATCACCTCGGATATCATGGGCCCGGGTAATCAGCTTCCTCCCGCCACAAGCTGCACTAGGCGGGTAGCCAGATCCATCGCAGACAAAATACCCGACATGGACCCAAATAGCGGTTGGGAGCTCCTCAAATTCAATCTTGGCTACAAGATGCAGCATTATGCCAATGCGAAGTCCGTCTGGTCTGCCGATGGGGATGATGCATTTTCAACCAATCAATATCCCTACCTCATTCTCTACAACCGGATGACGGCAAAACTGCGGGTGATGGGATATTTCCCCGGTTACACCATAGGCACCGGCGTTGCGGTGACGCTCTCCACCACTGGCAAATCCAAGCTCTTTGACAGCAACCAGAGCGCGGATGCCCGATTCTACTCCAGCAGCAAGACCGGCTTTGGCGCCATCAATAACGCGCAGGATGGTGGCTGGGGGGTGACCGACTTCCAGGTGAATCTGGATCCCTGTTCCGCCGGTTCAGATGAGATTGACTTGAACATCAAGATCAGTCCAAAAGCGATCGCCAATGTTGAACTGTATGGGCATGCCACCGGTATCTCGCAGAATATCACCGACGAGGGTATCGGCGATCCGGCGGCCTATCTGATGGATGTCTCAGGTAGCTTGAGCGACAACCTGGAACAGGCCGGCAATTATACCGTCAGCAATCTCTCCGACCTGCAGAATGTCTTCGGCGGCATCAACGACTCCGCCACCTCCAATGCCGTGGCCAGCGATGCCCTGGGTGCCGCAGGCGACTTTCTGGGCGGCATGATGGAGCTGGCCCCGGGGGGAAGCAGTGTAACGGCAGGCTTCAAGGCACTGGCCGGCACCCTGTCTGGCGTGGGAGCCATCTTCGGAACACAGGCGGCGGCCGTGCCCGGCTACAGCCCAATCATTCCACAAATCTCCTTCTCGGAGGTGTATTTGCGGGGTGAAACGACCTCCTCAGATCCTGGCATCACGGTCAAACTGAAAATGCCGGGCAGTTTGTCCACCGCCTGGCAAGATTTTGGCGAAAATGGTGCCAGTGATACCTCGTTCCCGCTCTATGATGAGCCCATGGGCTTGTTCACCCTGTTGACCACCCCGAAGGTCCGTGTCGACAAGACCTATAGCGATCGCTCCAGCTCCCAGGGATACAAGCTGGTCACCACCTTCATCCCCTCCAACGTCGTGCTGGCAAGCAATGCCAAGTCGGGCTTGACCATGAGTGGCTGGAACACGACCGAGAATACCGGCGTCAATCTCACCGGGAGGTTGAAGATCAAATATCTGGTCAGTGCTGATGTCACCCCGCAGTTCACCAACCTTCACGATATAGACGGCAATAATGACAGCTTCTCCTATGCCGCTATGTCTACCAATGGCAGCAGTTCCAAGCTGTATACGGTAGTCACCGATGACGTGCCCTTGATGTATTTGTACGACCGCTTGAACAGCAAGCGCCCGAGCATTTCATTCAAGGGGGGAAAAGGGGTTGTGGATAGCATCTCCCTGATCGTCACGGCTAAGAATAATTCCGCCACCCTCCATGACAATATCTTGAATAAAGACATTGCCATGGTGAATAAAACGGACGCCGAGGGGAAATTCGTTCCCTATTATTTGACCATGAAAGAGTATCCCGCCACCTTGAGTTATACCAAGGACACGCTGGATCCGGATAGCGATGCCAAGCGCCTGATAAATTCAGGACAACTGGGCAATGTGACGCTGACTCCCAAGCAAGGTCTTGATATTCGTCTCGGTGCACCATCAAGTCAGGTCACCATAAAGAACTATTGCGCGGCAGAAGGGGAATATAACAAGCCCCATGAGGTCAGAAGCGATGGCACCTATGCCATCTATGCCGATGAAGACATGGCCTATTATACCTATGATCCCAAACAAGTCAGTCAGTCTCAAAACAACTACCTGACTCTCGGCGCCGATGGTGCTTATAATCCTGCCATGACCTGGGGATTTCTCTCATTCAACCTGGGTGAATACGTCGCCAAATATGGCAACAGAAAACCGAGCTCGGTTTCATTGAGAATTGAACAGAACGATCCCGGCACCGTATATATTTCCAGTTACTGGAGTTACTACTTCTTCAGCGCCAACGCCTCAACCTGGGCGATGCGACAAAACAGCTGGAAAGAGTACCGGCCCAAGTTCAGCGACCAAATCACCTACTCCAGTGAACAGGTGGCCTGGGTTGATGTCACTGACTTGTTCAATGCCGCCCTGGACAGGGCAAAAACGGGGAGTGGCGATACCTATGAACAGCCAAGATTGAGCTTCACGCTCGATCCCGGTTATGCCAGTTTCTACGATAAATATGTCTATACCTCGGAGGCAACCCCGGCCAAAGCGCCCCAGCTGACCATTCATTTCTAAGCGAACGGCAAGCGTAGCCAAGGCCCCTCAGTCCATAAAAAAGTCCCTGCCAAAGCAGGGACTTTTCATTTGGATGCGCGCTCTGCATTGTGGTCGCAGCGACAACCCCAATCCGTTCTTCCCCCGTCAACCAGGGTGCAAAGTCAGCGGTCGGCATCCTTTTTCTTGCGAATGCTCAGCCCCAGCTCGCGGCCGCGCAGGCGGGCATAGTAGATGGTGCCGACGAAGGCGAGCACGGTAAACAGCAGTTCCACCACCGCCAGCCACCGCTCCCCCTCATCCGTGGTGATCAGGGTCAGGGCGTGCAGGAAGTAGGGCATCAGCACGAAGTTGCCCCAGGCGTGGGTGTAGGGGTTGCCCTGCACTATCCCCTTGAGCGGGAACAGCAACGGCACCGTCCAGATCACCGGCAACAGCCAGGGGTTGAGGTCCGGGTGGGGCGAGAGCCAGAGGTGCCACAGCAGCACCCAGCCCAGCAGGCCGAAAAAGCCGACCAGGGTCAGCAGGCGGGCGAAGCGGGTGCTCACTTGAGGATCTCCAGCACCTGCTCGGGGGGGCGGCCGATGCGGGCCTGGCCGTTCTTGATGACGATGGGGCGCTCGATGAGCTTGGGATTCTGGTGCATGGCGCGAATGAGGGCGTCACCGCTCACCTCGCCAAGCCCCAGCTCCTTGTAGAGATCTTCCTTGGTGCGCATCAGCTGGCGCGGATCACTGAATCCCAGCTGACTCAGCAGGGTGCGGATCTCTTCCTCGCTCGGGGCCTGCTCCAGATAGAGCACCACAGCCGGAGCGATCCCGTGCTGTTCCAGCAAGGCCAGGGTTTCACGGCTCTTGGAGCAGCGCGGATTGTGGTAGATTTGGGTCTCGCTCATGATAACTCCCTGATTAATCGCAAGATGGGACAAGAAACGGCGCTATTGTAGGGGAAACTGATGGTCAGGGTAAGCGCGAGAGTGCAGGAATTGAAACGAATTTGTTGGCTGATTGTGGCCGGCCTGCTGACGGCCTGCAGCCCGGCGCCCCAGTTCACCGACAGCCAGCACCTGCCGGTGGCCCTGGCCGACTTTGCCGGCAAGCGGCTGTTGGTCAACTACTTCGCCCCCTGGTGTGCCCCCTGCCTGCGGGAGCTGCCGCTGCTGGAGGCGCTGGCGCGGGAGGGAGAGATCGCCGTGGTGATGGTCAACTATGACCCGACCACACCGGCCGAGCTTCGCAAACTGGCCGGGCAGTACCACATCAGGGTGCCGCTGCTCATCCCCCGACAGGAGGCGAGCCTCCCCTTCCCTCGCCCCGCCGGGCTACCCACCAGCTATCTGCTCGATGGCAAAGGAAACCTCCTGCAGAGCCTGGTGGGGGAGCTCACCCCATCGCGGGTCGAGGCCCTCAGGGCCTCAGTCAAGCCGGCTGGCCACTGAGCCTGACCCCTTGCCGCCGGCCGCTCTGTTTCCCCACCCTTCCCCCCGTTGTTGCCCATCGGCAACCTGCATCAACGACAAGGGCGCCCCCTGGTGCGCCCTTGTCGTGCGTGAGAGCCGCTGGCCCGTCAGCCCTTGAGGCTGTCGAGATCCTTCTTGGCCCGCTCCAGCTCGGTGATCCGTGCCTCAAGCCTTGCCAGGGTCAACTTGTCGTTGGTGGTGCCGCGCGCCACGATCAGCTCGTCGATGGCCGCCTGGTAGTCACCGCGCAGGGAGAGCATCTCGGCCCGTGCCATGTGCAGCTCGGTCATCCTGCCCGCCTTGCGATAAGCATCGGAGAGCAGGCTCCAGGCCAGGTTGTTCTCTTCGTGCTCGCGGGCATAGGGGTCGAGAATGGCGATGGACTTCTTGTAGTTGCCCCCTTCCAGGTAGGCGTTGCCGAGGTTCACCACCACCACTTCGTTGTCCGGCATGCGGGTGCGGAACTTCTCGAGCCGGGCGATGGCCTGGGCGCTGCGCCCCTTGGCCAGATCGATGTCGGTGAGGGCGTCCACCACGAACAGATCTTCCGGGTGGCGAGTCGCCAGCTCCTGCATCAGGGCGTCGGCCTCGTCGGTGCGCTTGAGCTGCAGCAGCGCCAGCGCCTTGCCGTAGATGGCCGCATCCTTGAGCGGGTAGTCCCCCTTCTGCAACCGGTTGTCGAAATAGGTGAGCAGGGCCTGCGGGCTCTCGGTGCCAAAACGCACCTGAATGCGCACCTTGGCCAGCCAGAAGTCGAGGCTGGGTGGCAGATTGCGACGGCCATAACTGCCCGCCCGGGCGCGCGCCTCGCTGATCCGGGTCTCCGGCAGCGGGTGAGTCAGCAGCATCTCAGGGGGCTTGCTGGCGTAGCGATACTCGGCCGCCAGCTTCTGGAAGAAGTTGGCCATGCCCATGGGATCGAAGCCGGCATCGTAGAGGGTCTTCATGCCGATCCGGTCCGCTTCGTATTCGTTGTCACGGGTGTAGTTGATGGCCGACTGCATGGAGAGACCCAGCGTGGTCTGCAGCGCGGCGATCCCTGCGGTGGGGTTGATCACCGCCAGCGCAATGGAGCCCACCAGGCCGGCCAGGGTCATGGCGGAGCTGCTCGCCTGCGCCTCCATATAGCGGGCGATGTGGCGCTGGGTCACGTGGGTGATTTCGTGGGCCAGTACCGAGGCGAGCTCGCTCTCGCTGTCGGCATAGAGAAACAGGCCGGTGTGCACCTTGACCCGCCCGCCGAGGAAGGCGGCCGCGTTGATGCTGGGGTCGTTGATGAGGAAGAAGGTGAACGGGAAACGCACCCCGTCGGCGTTGGAGAGCAGCCGCTGGCCCAGATCGTCGATGTACTGGCTCAACACGGGATCATCTATGATCGGCAAACCGGCCCGGGCAAAGCGCATGAAGGCGTTGCCGTAGCGCACCTCCTGCTCGATGGGCAGGGCGGCCACCCCGGCGGTGCCGATGTCGGGAAGCTGGTTGCTGGCCTGGGCATGGAAAGTGGCGCCCATCAGGGAAGCCAGCAGGGGAAGCGATGCCATCAGGGGGGAAAAGCGTGCCACGTTATCTCTATCTCCAATCAGACCCTACCGGGACACCGGCAGAATACCCTTGCCCATCAAGGGCTACAAGCGTTGTTTCGCGCTCTCATCACGGCCATAATAGCCGCCATCACGCGCGATGGAGCCTCCATGGAATACCTCGACCTGACCCCCTGGCGTTGCCCCGAGCCGCTGATCCGGCTCAAGCTCTGGCTGCGGGAGGCCAAAACCGGTCAAGCCCTCGCCATCCGGCTGGCCGATGCCGGCTCCCGGCAGGACATTCCCGCCTATCTGCAGCGCCAGGGTCACCCCTTCACCTTGCAGGAAGCGCCGGACAATACCCTCTCTTTGCAGTTGGTGGTCGGGGCCAGGCACCACAGCCAGCCCCAGTAACGTAAAGGATGTCGCCATGTTAGAAGTCATCAAGCGCTGGTATCAGACCCGCTTCTCCGATCCCGATGCCGTCACCCTGTTTCTGCTGCTGGCGGCCTGTTTCGCCGTGCTCTGGCTGTTTGGCGATCTGCTGGCGCCATTGTTGGTCGCACTGGTGATGGCCTATCTGCTGGAGTGGCCGGTAAGCCGGCTGCAGCGGGCCGGGCTCTCCCGCACCCTGGCCACCAGCCTCATCCTGCTGCTGTTCATCGCCCTCACCGCCATGGTGTTTCTCGGCCTCATCCCGACCCTGGCAAGCCAGGGGCTGAACCTGGCCAAGGAGTCCCCGGCCATGCTCTCCCATGCCCAGGACTATGTGCGCACCCTGCCGGAACAGTACCCCGAGCTAGTCGATGTCAGCCTGGTGGAGACCGTCATCGACAACATGCGCCAGCGTATCCTGAGCGGGGGCGAGCAGCTGGTGACCGCCTCCCTCGGCTCCCTCATCAACGTGGTGGCCATCCTCATCTACGCCATCCTGGTGCCCTTGATGGTGTTCTTCATGCTCAAGGACAAAGAGATATTGATGGGGGGGCTGCGCCGCTTCCTGCCGCGCAACCGCACCCTGGTCAACCGGGTCTGGGTGGAGATGAACGAGCAGATCCTCAACTACATCCGTGGCAAGGTGATCGAGATCCTCATCATCGGGGTCGCGACCTATATCCCATTCGCCCTGATGGGGCTGCGCTACTCGGCGCTGTTGGCGGTAGCGGTGGGCTTCTCGGTGCTGATCCCCTACATAGGCGCCGCCGCGGTGACGGTGCCGGTGGCCATGGTGGCCCTGTTCCAGTGGGGGCTGACCCCCGAGTTCACCTGGCTGATGGTGGCCTATCTGGTGATCCAGGCACTCGACGGCAATCTGCTGGTACCTCTGCTCTTCTCCGAGGCGGTCAACCTGCATCCGGTGGCCATCATCGTTGCCGTGCTGGTGTTTGGCGGTCTGTGGGGCTTCTGGGGGGTCTTCTTTGCCATTCCCCTCGCCACCCTGGTCAAGGCAGTGCTCAATGCCTGGCCCAAGCGCGAAGAGCTGCCCGCCGTGCCCAAATAATGCGATAGTCGTGCCTGGCCATCGATGACAACGGAGTGTCCATGAAGATATTGCAAATGCTCACACGGACGGGGCTGGCTGCCCTGCTCCTGACCACCCTGCCGGCCCTGGCCGATCTCGATATCGGGGCGCTCAGCGCCTTCTCCAGCGACAGCCCCGACAGCCCCATCCCCAAGGGGTTGGTGCTGGGCGGGGCCGTCATCGGCGGTCAGGCCCGCTATCAGCACCAGGATGACACCCTGCTGCCGATCCCGGGTGCCCTCTACTTTGGCGACAACCTCATGTACCTGGGGGATCGGGCCCGCTACTACCTGAGCCGCAATGGCGGCCTCTCCACCTACGCCTTCGGCCGGATGCGCTTTGGCAATCTGGATCCGGACGATGATCCCTTCCTGCACGGCCTCGACAAACGCAAGGGTGAGTTCGAAGCCGGGGTCGGGGCCGATCTCATCACCCCCTATGCCCTCTGGAGCGTGCGGGCCACCAGCGACGTGACCGGCACCAGCAATGGCCAGGAGCTGATGCTGTGGGCCAACTTCCCCATCATCCGCGGCCCGCTGCTGCTGATGCCGGGGGCCGGCGTCATGCTGCGCAGCCACAACCTCGCCAACTACTACTTCGGCGGTGTCTCGCAAGATGAAGCGAGGGCGGACAGGCCGGCGTGGAACACCGGCACCACCCTCTCCCCCATGGTCTCCCTCATCGGCAGCTATCGCTTCAACGCCAACTGGATCGGCGGCTTTGGCATCAACTACGAGCGCTATGACGGCGACATCGCGGACAGCCCCCTCGTCCAGCATCAGGGGGAACTCTATGCCGGGCTGGGGCTCGGCTATATCTGGTAACGCCCCGGCTACCGCCCCAAAGAGAAAAGGAGCCCATGGCTCCTTTTCTTGTGATCCGGCAGAGAACACTGTCACAGGCGGGCCAGAAACTCAGCCAGCGCGCCGTTGACGAAGGCGGGGTTCTCCAGCGAGGCGATGTGGCCGGCCGCCGGGATCTCCTTGAACGGGCAGCCCAGCACCTCGGCCATCAGGTAGCCTTCCAGCACAGGGCGGGCCTTGTCCTGGCAACCCGTCATCACCAGCGCGGGCAGCCTCATCTCTTCCAGCCACTCGATGCGATCTTCGCGGGTCACGAAGCTGCGACCCACCGCCACCATGGCGGCCACCTTGTCGGCCGGCCAGGCGGCGAGACGCGCCTTGAAACCGCTCATCAGGGCGACATCCGGCTGGTCGGCAAAGAACAGCGGCGCCACCTGCTCGACGATGGGAGCCGGGATGGTACCAAGCTGCTCGATCATGGCCAGCATGCCGAGGTAGCGCTCGCAGGTGATCTGGGGCTCGAGGCCGACGAAGCTGTCCATCAGCACCAGCCCCTTGAGGCGCGCAGGCGCCATGCGCGCCAGCTCCACGCCCCACATGCCGCCGATGGAGAGACCCACCAGCACGAACGCGTCGATGCCGAGCGCATCGAGCAAGGCCAGGTGATCGCGAGCCAGGGTCGCCAGGGTGCAACCCCCCTCGGGCAGCGCATCGGAATCACCGTGGCCCCACAGCTCGGGCACGATGCAGCGGTACTGCCCCTTGAGGGCTTCGACCTGGGGCGCCCACATGGCGCTGTCCCACAGGTAGCTGTGACCAAACAGCACGACCGGGCCCTGCCCCTCGTCCAGATAGGCCATCTGGCGGCCCGCTATCTCCATAACTTGCTTCATGTTTTCTCCTGTTGCCAACAGCCGGTGATGAGACGGCAGTGCACATCGCCATCATTGGCGTCATGTTTTTCTATTGCCTGCCGGCGGCTCGTGAGGCGGCAGTGTAACATGACCCCCTTGGCAGTGACGCCCGCCTGGTGCAATCTGGAAAGGACTCAATAAGGAGACAATCATGCCGAAGGACAAGAGCAAGAAGCGCCCGCGCCTGGACAAGAAGACCTACGAGCACCACCTGGCCCATCTGCAGGAGGAGCTGGTCAAGCTGCAGGAGTGGGTCAAGCAGGAGGGGCTGAAGGTGGTGGTGCTGTTCGAGGGCCGCGACGCCGCCGGCAAGGGGGGCGTCATCAAGGCGATCACCGAGCCCCTCAACCCCCGGGTCTGCCGGGTCACCGCCCTGCCAGCTCCCTCTGACCGGGAACGCTCCCAGTGGTACTTTCAGCGCTACGTGACCCACCTGCCCGCCGCCGGCGAGATGGTGCTGTTCGACCGCTCCTGGTACAACCGGGCCGGGGTCGAGCGGGTGATGGGCTTTTGCAGCGACAACGAGTATCGCGAGTTTCTGCGCGCCTGCCCCGAGTTCGAGCGGATGCTGACTCGCTCAGGGATCACCCTCATCAAGTACTGGTTCTCGGTCAGCGACGAGGAGCAGGAGAAACGCTTCAAGGAGCGGATCAACACCCCCATCAAGCGCTGGAAGTTCAGCCCGATGGATCTGCAGTCCCGCTCGCGCTGGGTGGAGTACTCACGCGCCAAGGACGACATGTTCACCTACACCGACACCGAGGACTGCCCCTGGTTCGTGGTGGAGGCGGACGACAAGCGCCGAGCCCGCCTCAACTGCATCTCACACCTGCTGGGCAAGGTGCCCTACGAGGCGATCCACTACGAGCCCATCACCCTGCCCCCCATCAACACCGAAGGCTACGAGCGCCCGCCGCTCACCAGCCAGCACTTCGTGCCGGACATCACAGCTGCGCTCGAGGCCTGAGCACTGCCACCTCGCCTGCCGTGCTCGCCAAACGGCAGGCAATAAAAAGCCGGTCTTGCGACCGGCAAAAAGGCATTGAATATAAAGAAAAGGAAACCTCGGCAGCCGCCCCTTGTCAGGTGCGGATGTATTTGGCCGTGCGCGGGAAGGCTTGCTCCTTGGCATCGAACAGGTAACACGCCTCGGCCGGAATGCCGACGCTGTACTCCTGGCCGGTGGCCACGTCCACGTCGGAGCTGGCCTTGACGGTGAAGTCATGCCCAGCCACGTCCATGTAGACGAAGGATTCGGCCCCCAGGTGTTCGGCCACCTGCACCACCCCGCTCACGCGGCTGTCGGCATGGGCGTGATCGAGCGGCACCAGGTGCTCGGGACGAATGCCCAGCTCCACCTTGTCGCCAACCGCGCCGCGGCGGGCATCGACCCGCACCCGCACGCTGTCGCCCGTGGTCAGCTTGACCAGGCACTCCTGCTCGCCAATCTCCACCAACTCGCCGGCCAGGAAGTTCATCTTGGGAGAGCCGATGAAGCCCGCCACGAACTTGTTGTCCGGGTTGTGGTAGAGCTCGAGCGGGGTGCCGAACTGTTCCAGGTTGGTGGTCGCGTCCGCCTTGAGCGGGCTCAGTACCACGATGCGGTTGGCCAGGGTCATGGCCTCCACCTGGTCGTGGGTCACGTAGATGATGGTGGAGTTGAGCTCCTTGTGCAGCTTGGCAATCTCGATGCGCATCTTGACCCGCAGGGCGGCGTCGAGGTTGGAGAGCGGTTCGTCAAACAGGAACACTTGCGGCTGCTGCACTATGCTGCGGCCGATGGCGACCCGCTGGCGCTGACCACCGGAGAGCGCCTTGGGCTTGCGGTCCAGCAGCGGCTCGAGACCCAGGATCTCGGCGGCGCGCATCACCCGCTTGTGGATGTTCTCCTTGTCCATCTTCTTGAGCTTCAGACCAAAAGCCATGTTCTCGTAGATGTTCATGTGCGGGTAGAGGGCGTAGGACTGGAACACCATGCCCACGTTGCGCTCTACCGGCGGCACGTCGTTCATGTAGCGACCGCCGATGGTCAGCTCGCCGCTGGTGATGTCTTCCAGACCGGCGATCATCCGCAGCAGGGTGGACTTGCCGCAACCGGACGGGCCGACGAAGACGATGAACTCCCCTTCCTTGATGGCCAGGTTGATATTGCGCAGGGTGTCCTTGTGGACAGCCGGATCGTAATTTTTGCGAACGTTGTTGAGTACTACTTCAGCCATGTCGAGCTCCGCTCTTGAATCTTTGCAAATCGTGATGGCGGGGGGAGTCGGCTCCCCCGGCCATGAACCGTTAACCTTTCACGCCGCCGGCCGTGAGACCACCCACCAGCCAGCGCTGGGCGAGCAGGAAGACGACCGTGATGGGGAAGCCCGACAGCACGGCGGCTGCGGCAAAGTCACCCCACAGGTAGTTCTGCGGATAGAGGTACTGCTGAGCCCCGACCGCCAGGGTCAGATTGTTCACATCCTGCAGCAGGATGGAGGCCATGGGCACCTCGGTGATGGAACCGATGAAGGCCAGGATGAACACCACCGCCAGGATGGGCACCGACAGCGGCAGCAGGATCAACCGGAACGCCTGCCACGGGGTGGCACCGTCGATGGCCGCAGCCTCCTCCAGGGAGGAGTCGATGGTCTCGAAGTAGCCCTTGATGGTCCAGACGTGCAGGGCGATGCCGCCCATGTAGGCCAGGATCAGGCCGCCGTGGGTGTTGAGACCCAGCCATGGGATGTAGTCACCAATCTTGTTAAAGAGCGCATAGATGGCCACCAGTGCCAGCACCGCCGGGAACATCTGGAAGATCAGCATGCCCTGCAGGATGGTGGACTTGCCACGAAAACGCAGGCGGGCGAAGGCGTAGGCACAGGTGGTGGAGAGCACCACTATCATCAGGGCGGTGATGCCCGCGATCTTGATGGAGTTCCACAACCAGGTCAGCACCGGGAACGGCGGCGGCGTGATGCTGCCGTCGGCGTTGGTGATGGACATGCCCAGCGCCAGCTTCCAGTGATCCAGGGTCGGGTTGGAGGGGATGATCTCCCCTACCGCGAAGTTACCGTTTCTGAACGAGATGGCGATGACCATGATCAGCGGGAAGATGATCAGTGCCAGGAAGCCCCACATCACCAGGTGGGTTGCCCACACCCGGTATTTGACTGATTTGGGTTGTACGATTGCCATGTTGAAGCCTCCTTACAGTTGCTTGTCGGCTTTGGACAATTTCAGGTTGAGCAAGGCCAGCGCACCCACGATGAGGAAGATGGCGGTGGCGATGGCACTGGCCAGACCGTAGTCCTGACCACCCGAGCCCTGGAACGCGATCCGGTAGGTGTAGCTCACCAGCAGGTCGGTGGTCCCGGCCGGGGTGCTGGCGCCAATGATGTCCGGCGCGCCATTGGTCAACAACTGGATGAGCACGAAGTTGTTGAAATTGAAAGCGAACGAGGCAATCAACAGGGGTGTCAGCGGCTTCATCAAGAGCGGTACTGTGATCTTGAAGAAGTTCTGCACCGGACCGGCACCGTCCATGGCAGACGCCTCATAGAGATCTTCCGGAATGGCTTTGAGCAGGCCCATGCAGAGGATCATCATGTAGGGGTAGCCAAGCCAGGTGTTGACGATGAGGATCATCACCTTGGCCAGGAAGGGGTTGGTATACCAGTCCGGCTTGATGCCGAACGCCGCTTCCAGGAACAGGTTGATCTCGCCGAAGTTCTGGTTGAACAAGCCCTTGAACACCAGGATGGAGATGAACGCCGGGATGGCATAGGGCAGGATCAGCATGACCCGGTAGAAGCCGCGCCCCTTGAGGGACTCCCACTGCACCAGACAGGCCAGCACCATGCCGATGGCCAGGGTGAAGCCCACCGAACAGGCGGAGAAGATCACGGTCCAGACGAAGATCTGCAGGAACGGCGCCTGGATACCCGGATCGGTGACGATGCGGGCGAAGTTCTTCCAGCCCACGCTCACCACGAAACCGGGCGCCACGCTCTTGCCGACAAACTGGCCCTGCTCGTCGATGTATTGATAGAAGCCGGTGTCGCCGTTGGGCAGCATCAGCTCGCCGCTCTGGTTGTCACGCAGCAGGTTGCTGTCTTTGATCACCACCCCGGACTTGAGCACGGCACCGTCCAGCAGACGAGTGTACTGCTGCTTCTGGGCGGCGAACTTGCGCAGGCTGCTCAGGGTCAGGTGAGTGCCGCCATCCGGCAGCACCAGATCGAGGGCGCTCAGGTGGGTGCGGTGGTCGACGATGGCCCGGATGGGCGCCACCTGGTCCACGGCCTCACCGGCCAGGGGTTGCAGCTGAACAACTTGTACCTTGTCATGAACCCTGCCCTCGCGGACAGCCAGTTCACGGGCCTTGTTGTTCATCAGGGTAACGGGTTGACTGATAAAGGATTGGTCGTCCTGTTTCAGCAGCAGCTGAAACTGATTGTTCTCACCACCCAGGAGGGTGAAATCGAATTCACCGCCCGCCACCTTATAGGTTTTTTTCAGATGGTAATCCCGCGCCTGCTCGATGGAGAGCAGGTTGGATCCCGAATAGTTGGTGAAGGCGATGCCGATCGTGTAGGCAAGAGGGAAGATGATAAAAACAACCATGCCAGCCACACCGGGGAAGATATAGCGGTGGGCATAGGTCTTCTTGTTCATGAAGACATACAGACCGACGGAGACCACCACCAGATCAAGCAGAGCGAATACCCACTCACCGCTGGCGTACATCATCACGGCTGCATAACCGTTGAGGATGGCTACCAGGGCAGCAATGGTCCACTTAAGCCAGGTGTGCTTATCCTTCGGACCGGCATAGGATTCGATAGAAGGTACTACTTCCATGCCAATTAACCTTTATAACGCCAAGAGAGATTTGAGAGAGTGGGAGGCCGTTGCGGCCTCCCGGGTAGTGCGTGCTTACTGAACGATACGCTTGGCAGCGGTATCCAGGGCTTCGTCAACGCTCTGACGGCCGGAGGTCACGTTCTTGAGGGCAGTTTCGAAGGAGGACCAGAAACGGCTCATTTCAGGCACGGACGGCATCGGCTCGCCATTCTGGGCATTTTGCATGGTTGCCTTGATGTGCGGATCCGCTTCCAGGGTCTTCTGGAAGGACTTCAGCGCCACGGCGCCCAGCGGCTTGTCGGCGTTGACCGGAGCCAGACCGGCGTCGGTCAGCAGGTAGTTTTCCAAGAACTCGATGGCCAGATCCTTGTTCGGGCTGGCGGCGTTGATGGTGGCACCCAGCACGCCGACGAAGGCCTTGGCCGGTTTACCCTTCAGGGTCGGCAGCGGCGCTACGCCGTACTTGATGCCGCTCTTGTCCAGGTTGCTCCAGGCCCAGGGACCGTTGATCATCATGGCCACTTCGCCCTTGTTGAACTTGGCGTCCATCACACCGTAGTCGATGCCTTTTTCCAGATGACCGGACTTGATCATCTCGGAGATGTAGCCGACACCGGCCTTGGCACCCGCGTTGTTCACGCCGGTGTCTTTCACGTCATAACCGGTAGCGGTCTTCTTGAAGGCGTAGCCACCGTTGGCAGCCACCAGCGGGTAGCTGAAGTAGGGGGTGTCATAGGCCCACATGATGGCGCGCTTGCCGCTCTTCTTCAGGTTCTCGTCAATCTTGGCGATCTCTTCGAAGGTCTTCGGCGGCTCCGGCAGCAGATCCTTGTTGTAGATCAGGCTGACGGCTTCGACGGCAACCGGATAACCGTAGGTCTTGCCATCAACGGTCATGGCATCCCAAGCGAACTGTTCAAACTTGGCTTTGGTGGCGGCATTCGGGGTCACGGGGACCAGCAGACCGGCCTTGACCCACTCACCGTAACGGTCGTGAGCCCAGAAGAAGATGTCCGGGCCGTTGCCGGTGGCAGCGGCTTGCTGGAATTTCACTTCCACCTGATCAGGGTGAGCAACCGTCACCTTGATGCCGGTTTCGGCTTCAAATTTCTTACCTACTTCGGCCAGACCATTGTATCCCTTGTCACCGTTGATCCAGATGGTCAGTTGGCCTTCGTCAATGGCGGCAGTGGCAGAGCAAGCCACACCCAGAGTAGCCAGACCGATCAGGGATGACAGCAATTTCTTTTTCATGAGCCTTTCCTTGTATTAGTTCCGCGCTGCAAGAGCATTGTGTGCGAGATGAATATTATCCCAAGCCGTTACCGCCTCACATGACGCAACTCGCATTTTTGAAACGCAATTACGTATTTTCTTCCGGAAAGTTCTGAAAACATTTTCTTATTTCAGGGGGTTAACGCCATTTATTGGCATATTTATCGCCAAATTAAGAAATTAAATTACCAAAGAGAAATAAATAAACATGAATGAAAGGGTTTTCACCTCATTGAAAACCCTTTCACAGGGATTATTCTGTTTAATTTGTTAACAAATCACCGAGTTGGTTTCGCTGCCACCTACCCCGTTAAATAAAAAGACACCGCAGCAGGCTGCGGTGTCTTTTTGCCAAAAGTGGAAAGCAGATCACATTACGACTGGCGCAACAGCTGATCCTTGAGGTTGGGCGGCACCCCCTTGATGGTCAGGGTATCGGTCTGGGGATCGTAGAAAATCCGGCTGTTGAGCAGCTTCTGCTCGAAGCTCAACGTCAGGCCGCCACCGGAGCCGACGAACTTGGTCAACCCGCGCAGGGTGGAGCGGTCCGCCGGGAAGCGCTCTTCCAGCTCGTACTCCTGACCGATGAAGCTGTAAAAATCGAGGTCGCCCTCCCCTGCCTCTTTTGACGAGAGCTCCGCCGACAGCTCCCTGATCTCTATCTCTTCACCGGCGCTGGCCTGCTCGGTGCAATATTTGAAGACCTGTTTCTTGTAGTCGTTGCGCTCGGCCGGTTCGAGCTGGCGGCTGTCGCAATAGTCGTCCACCGCCTGCAGCAGCCCCTTGTTCTGGATCTTGGCATCCATCCCCTCGCGGGCACCCAGCAGATCCATGAAAAAATCACCCAGCTTGCGACCGACCCGACCCTTGCTGAAAGTGATGTAACGGCGCGAATCAGCCTGGGTTTTCCATTCGGTGAGATCGATGCGGGCCACCAGGTTCAATTTGCCGATATCCAGATACTGGATGTGGCGCAGCTCCAGCGCCTCGCTGACGGTGACGCTCTCCTTGCCCTCCAGCAGGGCGATCATCAGATAATCCACACCCACGTAGTTGTACTTGGCAAACAGCAGCACCCCCTGTTCGTCGAGGGCGTGCTCCACCAGCTGCTTGACCAGCAGCTGGGTCATCTCCACCGAGAAGGGAACGAATTCGAGCTGCTCGTCCAGCAGCTTTTCCAGCGCGATGCGAAACAGGGGAGAGGGCTGCTTGGGGGCCTCTTCCCCCTCTGCCAGCTCGGCGACGGCGGCCTCGGGGTCGGCGAAGAAGCCAAAGCCCTTGCCCCCCTTGCCGTTGTAAATGCGGTGCAGCTCCGCCATCAGCCCCTGTACAGCCTCATCGGCAGGCAGAAGCTGGCTGCGGGTGTCGGCGTGAGGTTGACCATCGCCGCCCTGGCGCAGGGAGTGAAGAATGATCTTGTCGATATCGAGACTCATGTCACAAAGCCATAGTGTTAGCCGAAAGGGTGAAGTATTATAAGGCGCTTTGAACCGAGATGAACCCAAGATTATGCCCATCGTATCAAAGTACAATAACGAGCAGTTTGACGCCCTGATGAACGACCTGATCACCGCCCTGGAGAAGCACAAGGCGCCGGTGGACCTCAGTCTGATGGTGCTCGGCAACCTGACCACCAACATCATCAATGGCATGGCCCCGGCCCAGCGTCAGGCGATCACCGAGAAATTCATCCAGGCGCTCACCGCCTCGGTCGATCATCGCCACGACGCTCATTGAGTCTCTTCGCATTCTTTGATGTTTTTCAAGCAGATGGATCACTATGGTCGAAACCGGCAACCCCTATCGTGATAATGTCTCTCGCCTGATCACCTGGGGGCATTGGTTCTCCTTCTTCAACATCATTCTGGCCATGCTGATCGCCACCCGTTATCTGGGGGCGATCAGCTGGCCGTCGACCACGCTCGGCGTGACCTATCTCATCATCAGCTGGATCGGTCACTTCTCGTTTCTGAGCTTTGTCACCTACCTGTTGACGATCTTCCCCCTGAGCTTCGTGCTGCCCAGGGAGAAACCATTGCGCTTCATCTCCGCCATCATCGCCACCCTGGCGCTGGTGCTGCTGCTTATCGACACCCAGGTGTTCCAGCTGTTCAAGTTCCACCTCAACGGTCAGGTGTGGCAGCTGCTGCTGGATCAGGCCCAGACCGAGGAGGGCTCGATCTGGAGCATCATCTTCGTGGCGGTGCCTACCATCTTCCTGGTGCAGTTGCTGCTGTCGGCCTATGTGTGGCGCAAGATCAACAAGCGCAAGCGCCGCCAGTACGGCAATCAGGTGGGGCTGGCCCTGCTGGTCTGCTTCATCCTGACCCACGTGGTCAACAGCTGGGCCGATGCCACCCTGTATCAGCCCATCACCATGCAGCGCGCCAACTTCCCGCTCTCCTACCCGATGACCGCCAAGAGCTTCCTCGCCAAGCACGGCTGGCTGGATCTGGATCAGTACGAGAAGAAGGCCGAGTCCCAGGATGGCGACAGTGCGAGCCGGTTGCGCTACCCGCTGCGCCCGCTCAGCGTCAACGCCCCGCTGACCCACAAGAACCTGCTGATCGTGGTGGTCGACTCCCTGCGGGCCGACATGCTCAACAACATCAACATGCCCAATCTGCAGCGCTATGCGGATCAGCACCTCAACTTTGCCAACCACATGAGTGGCGGCAACGATGACGCCATGGGGATGTTCAGCCTGTTCTACGGCCTGCCGGGCCACTACTACGACGACATTCGCAACGACAAGACCCCGCCGGTGCTGTTTGACGAGATGCTGCGCCAGGACTACCAGTTCGGCCTGTTCGGCGCGCTGGAAGATGCCCAGCAGTATCGCCAGAGCATCCTCTCCGGCCTGCGCAAGCAGGTGTTCGTCTCCGAGCAGACCGACGATACCCAGCTTGTCGGCGACTGGCAGCAGTGGCTCGCCAAGCGCTCCCCTGACCGCCCCTGGTTCTCGCTGGTCTATCTGTCGAGCCCGGGCGACTACCAGCTGCCGGCCGGCATCAAGGGCCCCTTCCAGCCGGAGCTCACCAAGTTCAACCCGGCCACCGCCTATCAGGCCGAAAACCTGCAAAAGCTGGAAAACCGCTACAAGAACTCGGTCTTCTACACCGATCAGCTGCTGGAGCAGATGCTGACCCAGTTGCAGCAGCAGGGCATTGGCGAGCAGACCATCGTCGTGGTCACCGCCAACCACGGCCAGGAGTTCAACGATACCCAGAGCAACAGCTGGGGCTATGGCACCAACTACTCACCCTATCAGGTGCAGGTGCCCTTCGTGCTGGCCTGGCCGGGCAACGAGACCCTGCCGACGAGCCCGGTGAGCAGCCACCTGGATCTGGTGCCCACCCTGATGCAGGGGATGCTGGGGGTGCGCAACCCGCCGCGGGACTACAGCATAGGCCGCAACCTGTTCGACAACAGCCCGCGCAACTGGCTGCTGGCGGGGGATCAGCGCGACTTTGCCATCTATCAGGGCAACACCATCACCCACTTCAACAAGCAGGGTGACTTCGAGCTGCTGGAGCGCAACAGCTACCGTCCCATCAAGCACGGCACCCCGGACATGGGGGTCATGATCCAGGTGATGAACGAGCTGAACCGCTTCTACCGCGCCCCCTGAGGCCCGTCCTGTATCCCTTGAAAACCCGCTCCTCGAGCGGGTTTTTTATTGCCGACATAACCTTGGCATGAGCTGCCAAACCCTCAGCCAACACCTTGCCACCCTCCCCCATTTCATCCCCCCGTCTGCCTGCCCTGCGTCCTGCAGGCACAAACGTTGGCCCACTTTGCTACTGATGTCTTCATCAAAAAATGCAGCCTGATCAGGATCATAAAAACAAAATGATAATGATTATCAATCGTTGATCTGATTGGACCTCTCTGCAATAATCCGCGGCCTTCAGGCTTAAATAATAATTATTCTCAAAATGAAAACACTACTTCACTACTGGCCCATGCTGCTGTCCGGTACAGCGCTGGCCGCCGGCGATCCCGCAGGGATAGACACCTCCGGCACCACCCCGCCCAAGGCGCGCGAGACCATAATCGTCAAGGGTCAGCGGGTCGAGCAGAAACTGTCCGACATCTCGGGCTCCATCACCGTCATCACCGAAGAGGATCTGGAACGCCAGATAGCCACCGAGCTCACCGACGTGTTCAAGAACGAACCCGGCGTCTCTGTGACCGGCTCGGCGGGTCGGCCGCAAAACATCAGCATCCGCGGCATCGGTGGCAACCGGGTACTGATCGTCAAGGACGGAGTCCGGGTCAGCGACGGCTTCGGTGCCGACGATCTCAACGACAAGGTGGGCCGCTTCAGCTTCGATCTCGATGACGTCAAGCAGATCGAAGTGGCCAAGGGAGCAGGCTCCGCCCTGCACGGCTCGGACGCCATCGGCGGTACCGTGGTCATCACCACCAAGCAGCCGGAAGATTACCTGCAGGGGCAGGATGGCTACCTCAGCAGCAAGGTGCTGCACGACGGCAGCAGCGACAAGCAGAAGCTGAGCGCCACCGGCGCCGCCCGCTGGGGCGAGAGCGCCCACCTGCTGCGCCTCTCCGGCTGGCAGGGGCACGAGACCGCCAACTACGACCAGAGCCGCATCCCGGCGGATCTCGATGGCCTCAGCGCCTCCACCAGCTCCAGCCTGACCCTCAATCAACGGCATCTGCTGCGCCTTGAGTTCGACTACTTCGAGGACAACGCCAAGCGGGATCAGGGGCCGCGCGAAATTCCCCAGCCCGACGGCAAGTGGCAGGTGCGCCAGTATCGCGAGAATGGCAGCCAGCGCTCCCAGGGCGGCAAGCTGAGCTGGGAGGCGCAGGATCTGGGCCACCCGCTGGCCGACCGCTTTACCTGGAACCTGCACGGCAACTACGCCAAGAACACCGCCAACAAGCGCAGCCTGCTGCAAAATGACGAGCTGAGCGGCTACCCCCGCTATCGCAGCGAGCGGGAGCTGGCCACCTTCACCGAACACCTGCTCGGCAGCGAGCTGGATATCCGCCGCGACCTGGTCACCGGCGCCGTCGAACACAAGCTGAGCTACGGCATCGAGCTGGCGCGCACCCGGCACGAGCGACCGGTGGAGAAGCTGATGCTGGAAGCCGGCATTCCCCAACCCACCCAGTCAGCCCCCTTCAGCAGCGCCCGCACCGATCGGGCCGGCATCTGGCTGGGGGACGTGGCGACCCTGGGCCAGTGGCAGTTCACCCCGACCCTGCGCATGGATCAGCAGTGGCTGAGCCCGCAGGATGGCCGGGGCGACAGCAACCACAGCTGGCACCTCTCGCCGAGCCTGGCCACCAGCTATCGCTTCAACGAGCAGTGGCGCAGCTGGCTGAGCTACGCCAACGGTTTCAGTGCCCCCTCCTACGACAAGGTGTACGGCAACATCCCCCACTACTTTGCCCTGCCGCCGTTCGAGATCATCGCCAACCCGGATCTCAAGGAGGAGACCAGCCACAGCTTCGAGTGGGGGGTGAGCGGCGAAGGGGACGAATGGAGCATCAAGCCGGCCCTCTTCTACAACCGCTACTACAACTTCGTCGACTGGCGTCAGGTGGGCTTCCGCCTGCGGGACGGGGTCATGCTGCGTCAATATCGCAACGTCGCCAAGTCCGAGACCTGGGGTGCCGAAGTCGCCGCCAGCTACTGGCTGACCCCGCAATGGGAGCTGGCCACCAAGCTGGGCTGGGTCGACGGCAAGACCAGCCAGGGCGAATCGCCGCGCAACCTCACGCCGCTCGAGGGCAACACCCGCCTCAGCTATCAGGCCAACGACTGGAGCCTGGGGCTGCAGGCCGACTACGCCGCCGCCATGAGCCGGGTGCCCAGCTGTGGCAACAGCCTGACCCAGCAGCAGGGCGAGTGCCTGAAAACCGCAGGCTGGCTCAGCTTCGCCCTGACCGCCGACTGGCAGATCACCGACGCCCTCAAGGCCAACCTCAAGCTCGACAACCTGCTCGACACCCGCTACACCCGCTATCAGGATGTCGCCGGGCTGGAAGCAGGCACGGATGCGGGCCTCTACACCCAGACAGGCCGCTCCCTGAGCGCCAGCCTGCGCTACACCTTCGTGGGGCTCTGATGCACGCACTCCTGATGCTGGCCAGCCTGCTGGCCACTCCGGCAGCTGCCCAGCCCGCCGCCATTGCACCGGCCGGCGCCCCGAGCCAAGCCGTCGCCGCGTCGGCGCCGCTTATTCCTCACCGCCCGCTACCGATGCCGGGGGAGCGGGCCCGGCTCGATCCCTACGGCGGCTGGCGCGATGACAGCCGCCAGGATCCCGCCCTGCTGGCCCTGCTGGGCGAGCAGAATCGCTGGACGGAGCAGCAGCTCGCCGCTCAGCGGCCACTGGAGCAGGCTCTGCAGGCCGAGTGGCAGGCACAAGCACGCGGTGAACCCATGCCGCAAGAGTGGTTGAGCGAGGCGGGCAGCCAGTGGCGGATGGAAGCCAACGGCAGCCTGTGGCAGCGCAGCGGCGAGCAGGCTGAACCCCGTCAACGGCTGGCGGCCCGTCAGCCGGCCAGCGGCTACTACGAGCTCGCCGGCTGGGCCCTGCACCCGAACGGGCGCTGGCTGGCCCTGGCCGAAGATCTGCAAGGCGATCGGGACTACCGCATCACCCTGCTCGACCTGGTCGACGGCAAACCCCTGGCCACCCTGACGCACAGGGCCAGCGATCTGCTCTGGAGCCTGGATGGCAAGACCCTCTACACCATCGCCAACGAACCTCGCACCCTGCGCCCCTGGCAGCTGTGGGCCTGGCAGGATGGCAAGGAGCGGCTAGTACACCAGGAGGCGGACCCTGCCTGGCTGCTGAGCCTCTATCGCACCACGGATCGACGCCACCTGCTGCTGCAGAGCAACAACCACGACAGCGCCGAGCAATATCTGCTGGACGAGGGCAGACCTGCTCTGCTCAAGGCCCGTCAGGCCGGCCTCGAGTACTACCTGGATACCCAGGGGGAGCGGGTGCTGCTCAAAAGCAACCGGGACGGTGCCCTCGGCCTCTATCAGGTGGCCGACCTGAGCCAAGTGGCCAAGGGAGAGTGGCAGCCGCTCTGGTCCGGCGAGCAGAGGAGCCTCGAGAAGTGGCGCCTGTTTGCCGACTACACGGTGCTGCAGTATCGCCACAAAGGGGATGACTGGCTCGACGTGCTGGATGGCCGCGGCCAGCTCAGCCATCGCCTGCTGCTGACCGAGGGGGCCGGCACGGCCTGGATCCAGGGCGCCCACGACCCCGCCAGCGGGCAGCTCCTGATCCGCCGCCAGGGCATGGCCGAGCCGCCGCACCAACGCTGGCTCAATCTGGCCAGCGGCCAGTGGCAAGCCGACGCGCAGGCGCAGCGTCCCTCCCCCTACCAGAGCGAGCGCCGCTGGGTGGTGGGCAAGGATGGCGTCAAGGTGCCGGTCTCCCTGGTGTGGCGCAAGGACATCCACACTCCCAAGGCGCTGCTGCTCTACGGCTATGGCGCCTACGGTACCCCCATGCGCCCCTACTACCAGCCGCAGGTGCTGAGCCTGCTGGATCGCGGCTTCGTCTACGCCATCGCCCACGTGCGCGGCGGCGGCATGCTGGGGGATGAGTGGTATCTGGCGGGACGCGGTCGCCACAAACAGCACAGCGTGGACGACTTCCTGACTGTGGCCGAGGCGCTGGCCCGGGATCCCGCCATCGACCCCGCCCGGCTGTTTGCCATGGGCGGCAGCGCCGGCGGCCTGCTGGTGGCGGCGGCCCTCAACCAGGCACCGACCCGCTTCGCCGGGGCCGTGCTGCAGGTGCCCTTCGTCGATCTCATCGGCACCATGAGCGATCCCGAACTGCCGCTCACCCTCCAGGAGTACGCCGAGTGGGGCAACCCGGCCATTGCCGCCGATTACGCCGCCATGCGCCGCCTGAGCCCTTACGACAACCTGCATGTGGCCCCCTATCCCCCCGTCTATGTGACGGCCGGGCTGCACGACAGTCAGGTGCCCTACTGGGAGCCGCTCAAGTGGGTGGCCCGCCTGCGGGAACACAGCACGGGGCCGGGTCCCTATCTGCTCAGCACGGCCCTCGACGGCGGCCACCGCATCAGCCCGGCCAACGCGCGCCAGCAGGCGGCCCGCGAGTACGCCTTCCTGCTCACCCTGGGGGGCGTCCGCCGGTGATCCCTTTTCTCATTTTTGTGTTGGAGTAAACCATGAAACCCTCTTCCCTGGCCCTCTGGCTGGCGGCAACCCTGCTCTCCCAGCCACTGCTGGCGGCCGAGCTGCAGTTTGTCGATGAACAACCGCTGACCACCACGCCAAAGCTCTGGCTAGAACAGCGCCTGGGTGTGAGCCTGGCCCCCGACTACGAGCGGGCCAGTCTGCTCGGCCATCACTACAGCTTCCGCCAGCTGGTCAACGGTCTGCCGGTGGCCACCATTCAGGCCGCCGTCAGCGTCGATCAAACAGGCAAGCCCTGGCGCATCTATCACAACAGCCGGCCGCTGGATAGCCGCGAACCCGGCTGCGACGCCGCCGGCAATCTGGATCCCCTGCTGGAACAGCTGCGCGATGGCGGCAGCAAGATCGACACCCTTGGTCCGGTCGAGGCCTGGTACTGGCGCGACGGCGACACCCTGGTGCCGGCCCTGCGCCAGCGGGTACGCGAGCATCAGGCCGGCAACGCCAAGGCCAGCCAGGTGCAGCTCTTCGCCAGCTGTGACGGCAGCCGCGAGCTCGGCCGCTGGATGGATGCGGCCACCACCCGGGCCAGCCGCACCGTCGACGCAGGCGACACCCAGCTGGAGGCTCGGGTATTCGATCCGGATCCCCGCACCCAGCTGCGCGACGCCGGTCTGTTCTGGCACGAAGCCCTGCAACTGGCAGACGCCGCCTATCAGGACAAAGTGCCGTTGCCGGTCACCCTGGCGGGCGGACGCTATCTGCTGAGCGGCCCCCACGCCCGGGTAGTGGATGCCATGGAGCCGGATACCGCCCCCTTCAGCGCCGACAGCCCGCAGGGGTTTCGCCTGACCCGCGATGATCGCGGCTTTGCCGACATCAACGCCTATTACCATCTGGATCTGGCCCAGCGCCACCTCAAGCACCTCGGCTTTGTCGATCTCATTCCGGGGGCGCTCGACATCGACACCGAGGCCGGCTATCAGGACAACTCCCTCTACGATCCTTTCGAACGCCGGCTGGAACTGGGTCGCAGCGGCGTGCCCGATGCCGAGGATCCCATGGTGATCTGGCACGAGTTCGGCCATGCGGTGCAGCATCACATAGTGCCGGATCTGGGGGACGAGGCGGACTGGGGCGCCATCGGCGAAGGCTTCAGCGACTACCTGGCCGCCAGCCACCGCCAGCGCAGCGAAGCCGGTCGCCAGTTCGAGCCCGCCATGGTGTTCAACTGGGATGCCCGCTTCACCGACCGCACCCCGCGTCAGCTGGACGATCTGCGCGCCCGCTACCACCCGGATTACAACTACCCGGCCCACCGCACCATCAACGGCAGCAATGGCGACCAGCTGTGGGGCACCCCGCTGTTCCAGGCGCTGCTGGCCGCGGTCGCCGAGCAGGGCGAAGGGGTGCGGGACGAGTTTGATCGCCTGATCATCGAGTCCCACTTCGGTCTTGGCCCGGCCATCCGCATGCCGCAGCTGGCCCGCATCACTGTGGATACCGCCGCTCGCCTCTACCCGGCGCGCCCCTATGCCAGGCTGCTGGAGCAGGCGTTTCGCCAGCACGGCCTGCTGCAGGCACCGGTCAATGTGGGCCTGGGTGATGGTAGCGTCATCGAGCTGGGGCAGCGCCAGTCGGTACAGCTGACCCTCACCAACCAAGGCAAGGCGCCGGTGACCCTGAACGAGCTGGCCCTCCAGCTGCCAAGCGGGCTGCAGGCCGATCCTTACAGCTGGCAACCGGCGACCCTCGCGGCGGGTGCCAGTATGACCACCACCCTGCGCCTGCTGGCCCAGAGCCCGCTCGCCTGTGGCGACGAGGTGGCGCTGCCGGTAAGCCTCGCCATGAGCGGCACCAGCCCGACCGAGCGCCAGTGGCAACAGTCGCTGACCCTGCCCATCGGCGCCCCCATCGTCAGCCGCGCCAGTGGTCAGCCGCTCACTTTGAGCGATGCCATCAGCGACGAGGTGCGTGGCCTCAGCGAAACCAGCCTGCTGATAGAGAGCAGCGAGGCCAGGGTGAGCGACCGGCTGCAGCTGAACCTGGATCTGCAGCACCCGGCGCTCGATGAGCTGGAGATCTGGCTCAACTCCCCCTCCGGCACCCGCATCCAGATCTGGGACAAGGGCTACAGCCCGCTGCCGCGCCTCAAGGGAGTGTTCCCCACCGAGCTGCTGCCCCTGCAGCCCTTCAGCGCGCTGGAAGGGGAGCCGCTGGCCGGTCGCTGGACGCTGGAAATAGTGGACAGCAAGCCCGGCAATCAGGGCCGCATCAACGGCTGGAGCATCAGCCAGCGGACCGGCGCCCAGTGCAGCAAGCCGGTCACCCCGCCCGATGACGGCATCATCCACTTCCAGGTGGACGACGGTAGCGGTGGCGGTACGACCAACCTGCTCTGGTTGCTGCCGCTGGCCCTCTGGCGCCGCCTGCGCCAGCGCACCTGAATCCACCCCATCCATATATAAGAAGAGGGGGCCAAGGCCCCCTCCCCAAGGACTAGAGATGACACCACATTACTCCCGCCTGGCCTGCCTGCTGGCCCCCCTGCTCACCGCCTGTGGCGGTGGTGGCTCGGACGAGGCGCCGCTGGCGGTTCCCGACTACAGCCTGACCGTGACCCTGCCCGAAGCCGGCACCCTGTGCGTCAACCTCAACCAGAATGCATCTTGTGATGCGGGGGAGCCCAGTGTCAGCGGCGCGGCCGGCACTCACCGGCTGAGCGGCAGCGCCCCGGCCCTGTTGACCAGCACCTTGCTGTTCTTGCCAAGCAACCCGGCCGCCCCCGTGCTGCTGCATCCCGCCGCCCGGCTCGATGATCAGCACCTCACCCCCAGCCCGCTCAGCACCCTGCTGCAATACCGCATCGCCGAGGGGCAGCCCCCCAGGCAAGCCCTCGGCGAGCTGCTCAGTGCGCTGGCGCCGCTGCAACCGGGTCAGGATCTGGCCGCCCTCTCCCGGCTGAGCGACTTCAACCTGGCGCTGAGCCAGCTGCTGCAGGCGGTCGTCGAGACCGATCTACAGGCGCAAGAGGGCTTCTCGACCGCCACCCTGCATATGCTGGTGTGGCCAGCCATCGGCAGCCTACTGCCCGAGCTGGCCAGCCACTTTGCCCTGCATGGCGAGCTGGCCAGCCAGCAGGCAGACGTCCGCGCCCGGCTGTTGCAACAGCACTCCCATCCACTGATCACCGGCAGTGGCGTCACCACCTACACGGACGGGGTTGACTACCTGCTCACCCAAGAACCCGCCGACCACCCGGGGCAGGAGGCCAGCCTCAACAAGGCGCCGCTGCGCTATCGCAAGCTCGACGGCCAAGGGCAGCCGCTGGCCGATGACGCCCCCGCCTGGGAGTGCGTGGAGGATCTCAATACCGGCCTGGTCTGGGAGAAGAAGCTCGATGATCCCGCCAGCCCGCGGGATCTGCACCGCACCTTCGCCTGGGAGCTTGGTGACTATCACCCCACTCAGCAGGAGCTGGACTACGCCTGCCCGGAGGGCGAGGCCATCTGTACCACGGAGCAGTACCGCCAGTGGCTCAACGCCCAGCAGCTGTGCGGCATCACCAGCTGGCGCATGCCCCACTCGCGCGAGCTGATGAGCCTGCAGCACTACGGCTCCCTCTCCCGCCAGGACGACCAGCCGGTGAGCATGGACGTGCGCTACTTCCCCGATGTCGGCACCACCAGCAAGGATTTCAGCGGCTACTACTGGAGCCAGACCCTGACCCCTTCGCGCCGGCTTGAGAGCGCCCCCATCAGCGCCATCGCCCACATCTTCCTTGGCGATGACGCCGGCACCGACTACGCAACCACAGTTCAAAACAGCGATGATGCCAACGGTCTGCAACTGCGACTGGTGGCGGAGGTAACCCGATGAACCGCTTGATGTTGACCCTGCTGCTGACCCTCGGCAGCCCCCTCGCCCTGGCCACCGCCATCTGTGATGACAACATGCCCAGAACCAGCCCTACCGCCCGCTTCATCGACCGCGGCAACGGCACCGTCACGGATCGCTCCACCGGCCTGACCTGGATGCGCTGTCAGCTCGGCCAGACCTGGCGCAACCAGAGCTGCCAAGGCGAGCCGACCCGGCTTTACTGGCAGCAGGCCCTGCTGACCGCCGAGCGGATCCGCACCGAGCCAAGCCATGCCCTCTACAACTTCGGCGGCCACGGCGGCTGGCGCCTGCCCACCATCAAGGAGCTGGCCAGCGTGCTGGAGTCCGCCTGCTACAAGCCGGCGCTCAACGAAACCATCTTCCCCCGCGCCATGGCCGGTGACGGCAAAGAGGTGAACGACGGTTACGTCTACCTCTGGTCCTCCACCACGGTGCCGGCCAGCAAGGGGGTCGCCTATCTGGATATCACCAGCGGCGCCGTCGGCATGCGGGCCCCCGGCGCCTGGGCCAAGCAGGTGCTGCTGGTGCGCTGATGGAGTCGGGTGGCCAGGGGATCCCGATGAACACAGGATCCCGGCTGGCCACCCACGTTTGCAGCCCGGCCTGTCGTTTGGCGGATCTGCACCCTGTCAGAAAATAGCCAGAAGACGTCATTGTGTGCCGGATCTGCATCATTTTACGCAGTTTTTACGTAGCAGATCGCTGGCATGAAACGGGCAGAGCGGTTAGTCTAGCGGCGTTGAACCAACCCCATGAGGTACAGATGAAAACCGTATTGCGTTTTAGCCTGCTGGGCGCCTTGTTGCTGGGCGGCCATGCCTTCGCCGCCGAACCGAAAAAATTTGATATCAGCATGTTCCCGGCTGCCGAAGTGAACCAGGAACGTGTGGTGATCCGCCTGCCGGAAGTCGAGAACGAAGCCGACATGATGGTCGAGCTGCAGGTCGGCAAGAAAATGATGGTCGATTGCAATGTGCCGCGCTTTGCCGGCAACCTGGAACAGCACAGCGTCAAAGGCTGGGGCTACAACTACCTGATGCTCGGCAAGGTGTCCGATCCCATCAGCACCCTGATGGCCTGCCCGGATGGCCAGAAGAAAGAGACCTTCGTCCAGATCTACGGCCAGGGCTTCTTCGTGAACTACAACTCCAAGCTGCCGTTCGTGCTCTACGTACCGCAGGAGTATGAAGTGCGCTACCGTCTGTGGCGTGCCGATACCCTGGCTCAGCCAGCCATGATCGAGTGAGTCTCTACCGAGACCAAACCTCCCGCTTTGGTTCATGAATGACATCAAATAGAGCGCCGAATGGCGCTTTATTTGTAACAAATTGTGCTGTTTCCCACCCCGCCAACCTTTACAGAACCTGACATAACTCCGCTTTTTTTCTCACTTTTTTGCCCTTTTCAGCCGACCCGGGCCCATGGATCCGCGGCAAATCACTTTCGATGAAAGAGATTTATCAATATAGTGAAAAAATTGATTTTGCACTCTGCGACGGCCTGATGATACTTGCCCGCAAAGGTCAAACTAACCAGAAAAAGAGCACTATGAGCTTCGAATCAGACAAGCGTTTCAACGACTTCAAACATTTTCCCCGTGGCCTGCGTCGCAGTGGCGAATTCACTGTGGCCGAAGCGGACAGTCTGGAAAAATACGGTACCGCCATGCTCGCGCTCTATCAGGGCAACCTGGCCGCGCGCGATGACGTGGAAAGCGCCTTCATCGAGCAGGTCAAGTCCGGCGCCGCTGGCAACAACCCCCACGCCAAGGTGTGGTTCAAGTATCTGAAGGTGATCGGTCCCAAGCGCGTGCACCGTCTGTGCACCGTCGCCGGCGGTGCCAACGAGGAAGCGAGTGGCGGCGGTTTTGAAGGTGGCAGCGGTAGCGACGAGTCCATCGATTAATGGATACCGAACTGCTTCGGACCTTTATCGAGGTCAGCAAGACCCGGCACTTCGGCCGGGCTGCTGAAAATCTCTACCTGACCCAGTCGGCGGTGAGCTTTCGGATCCGCCAGCTCGAACAGCAACTCGGGGTCAGTCTGTTTGCCCGCCATCGTAACAACATCCGCCTGACCGCCTCCGGTGAGCGTCTGCTGCCCTACGCAGACGCCATCTTGCATACCCTGGGCCGCGCCAAGCAGGATGTGGCCCTCTCCCCCGGTTTCAGCCAGCAGCTCGCCATCGGTGCCCCCGCCGTGTTCTGGGAGCTCGACTTCAATGACTGGCTCAACCATGTCTATGCCCTGGCCCCCGGTCTGGCGGTGCGGCTCGAGACCGCCTCCCGCGAGCACCTGTGCCGCCAGCTGCTGGAGCGCTCCCTCGATCTCGCCCTGCTCTCGGAGCCGACCAAGATCGACGAGATTGCCCTGCACCCCATCGGCGAGCTGGTGTTCGAGCTGGTGAGCCGGGATGGCACGGCCAACGCCGATAGCCTGATGCAGATGCCGCACATTCATCTGGATTGGGGCACCAGCTTTGAGCCACAGCCCAGCCGGCTGCAGAGCCTGCAAAAGACCCCGGTGCTGCACTCGAGCTCCGCCAACATGGCGCTGCAGTTCGTGCTGGCCAACGGCGGTGCGGCCTACCTGCCAAGGCGCATGGTAAGCCCCTTCCTGGAGCAGGGGCGCCTGCACCTGGTGGAAGGCGCCCAGGCCTTGAGCCGTCCGCTCTACCTTGCCTATCTGGAAAAGTCCGATCGGCGGGAGCTGATCGATCAGCTGCTGACCCTGCCGCTGGGCTGGGATGGCGCCGATCTGCGCTTGCCGTAGCCGGAATAGAGGCGGCGCAGCGCGCGCTGGCATGCAAAAGCAAAAGGGGCCTGTCGGCCCCTTTTGCTTTTGGTCATCGTCAGCCGTGGTGGCGACGATCGTTGGCCTGGGCCAGCAGGGTGCGGCTCTCGCGCAGGAACTCGTCCGCCCGCTCGCCAAAGAAGCCCGAAACCTGGCTGAAGGCCTCGATGAAGCCCTCCCTGTCTCCCCGCTCCAGCAGCCCCAGCGCCTCGCCGAAGTTCTGGTAGTAGCGGCGGATCATCGCCAGATTCTGCGGCGACGACAGTATGATGTCGGCGTAGAGGTGGGGATCCTGGGCGAACAGCCGTCCCACCATGGCCAGCTCCAGCCGGTAGATGGGGGAGCTTAAGGCAAGCAGGCGGTCGAGGTTGGCCTGCTCGCGGGAGAGGTGCCAGCCGTATGCAAAGGTGGCAAAGTGGCGCAGCGCCTGGATAAAGGTCATCGCCTCGTCGTGGGCCCTGGCCTCCACCTGCTGCAAACGCGCGCCCCAGATGGTCATCTGCTCCAGCAGCCACTGACTGGCAGCGGGCTCGCGCCCCTGACAGCAGACGATCACCTGCTTGGCGAGGCTCGCCACGTCCGGCCCGAACATGGGATGCAGCCCCAGCACCGGCCCCTTGTGCACCGCCAGCATATGCTCGAGCGGCGCCGCCTTCACGCTGGTCACATCCACCAGCAGACAGTTCTCAGGCAGGTTGCCGAGCCGGTCGATCACCTGGCAGGTGACGTCGATGGGCACCGCCACCATCACCAGTCCGGCGCCCTGCAGGATCTCGTCGGCGCGCGGCCAGTCGGCCTGACCCAGGGTCTCGACCCGGTAGCCCGAGAGGCTGAACAGGTTGCCGAACAGGCGGCCAAGCTGCCCCTCGCCACCGATGATCACCACCTTGCCGAGCTCAGGCTTCATGCACTTGAAGTGGTGCTCCTTGTCGCTGGCGGACTCCAGAATATAGGACTCGCGCATCACCCGGCGCAGCACGTCTTCGATGAGATCACCCGGCACTCCCAGAGCCTCGGCCTCGGCGCGGCGGCGGGCCAGCATGCTCGCCTCCCGATCCGGTGCGTAGATGGGCAGGCCGTGCCGGCTCTTCACTTCCCCCACTTCCCCCACCAGGGCGAGACGGGCGGCCAGCAGATCAATCAGCTGCTTGTCCACCGCATCGATTTTGTCCCTGAGGGCATTCAACTCTTCAGCCATATCCGGTCCCTGCGGCGCCGCCCGCAGCGACGCCCTGTGATTCAAGAGGCAACGAGGTGCCACCGCCTCGGCCGGTGACACCTCGATTGTTCAATTCAGTGCTGACAAGATACCACGGCTTATGCCTTGGTTCTGGCCAAAAGTGGTGCCGCCAGCTGGCTGTGGCAACGGGCCAGCAGCGCGTCCGTGGTCTCCCAGTCGATGCAGGCATCGGTGATGGAGACGCCGTAGCGCATCTCGCACTTGGGCTGCTCGCTGGACTGATTGCCTTCGAACAGGTTGGATTCGAGCATCACCCCTATGATGGAGCGGTTGCCCTCCTCAATCTGATGGATCACGTTGTCGGCCACCTTGGGCTGCAGGCGGTGATCCTTGCTGGAGTTACCGTGGCTGCAATCCACCACCAGGCCGGGCAGCAGGCCCGCCTTCTCCAGAGCCTCTTCCGCCAGCGACACATTGACCGAATCGTAGTTCGGGTGCTTGCCGCCGCGCAGGATCACGTGACCATCCGGGTTGCCCTGGGTCTGCAGCAGCGCGACCTGGCCCTGCTGGTTGATCCCCATGAAGGCGTGGGGGCTGGAGGCGGCCTGCAGTGCATTGATGGCGGTGCCCAGGTTGCCGTCGGTGCCGTTCTTGAAGCCGACCGGCATGGAGAGGCCGGACGCCATCTCCCTGTGAGTCTGGGATTCGGTGGTGCGGGCACCGATGGCCGACCAGGAGAAGAGCTCCGCCAGGTATTGCGGGCTGATGGGGTCGAGCGCCTCGGTGGCCAGCGGCAACTCCAGCTCGGCCAGCCAGCAGAGCAGCTCGCGGGCCCGGTGCAGCCCCAGCTCCACGTCGAAGGTGCCATCCAGGTTCGGGTCGTTGATGAAGCCCTTCCAGCCGACCGTGGTGCGTGGCTTCTCAAAGTAGACCCGCATGACAATGTAGAGAGTGTCCTGATAGGCGTCATGCAGCGCTTTGAGTCTGGTTGCGTACTCTTTGGCGGCGTCCATGTCGTGGATGGAGCAGGGACCACAGATCACCAGCAGACGGTGATCACGACGGTGGATGATGTCGGCGATGGTATTACGGGCCCCTTGCACGAATGCCAGCGCGCGATCGGAGATGGGCAGTTTCTCCTTGAGCTGAGCAGGCGTGATCATCACTTGTTCGGACTGGATATGGATGTTGTTGAGGGGGTCTCTTTGCATTTTCTCATTCTCTCTACTGTTTCAAGCCAACTGCGCCGACCGTTCACTTTTGTTTACACGAGTCAGCACTTTGTTACGCAACCGCCCCCACCTTACCAATTAAAAACAAACAATCAAGTGAAACTAGCGGACTTATTCGCTGATAGATGGATAAATGACCACAAAAGAGACCCTTTCGGCCAGAAAGTAGTGCTCACCACACACTCAAAACACCAAAATCGTAAACATAAAATTACACCCTTACTTATTTCCCTTGCCAGCAGACATAAAAAAGCGGGGCACCTGGCCCCGCTTGCATTCCCGTGTTGCTCTTCTTTTATTATTTGCCGTGAGTCTTGATCACCTCGACCGCCTTGTCGGGGAAGTCGCTGAACACGCCATCCACATCGGCCTGATAGAGGAAGATGTTCAGCAGATCGGTGAAGTCTTTCGCATAGGCCGGGATCTGGCCCTCATCCTGACGGAAGGTATAGGGATGCACCTTGAGACCGGCCGCATGGGCCTCTTTCACCATGCCGGTGAAGGTCGGCTTGCCCAGGGTACCCGGCTCCGGCACTATCATCGGCTTCCAGGGGCCGATCCCCTCGGCGTAAGCGGCGATCTCCTTCATGGCGCCCGGCTTGAACATCCAGTCATAGTTGTAGGGGGTCGCCTTGCCCTTGGCATCGTAGACCATGGTCTCGTTCCAGTCGGTCTCGGCCATCAGCTGCACCAGCTTGAGATCCATCCCCATGGCAGGCATCAGCTCGCTGTTGATGCGCTTGAGCTCGTTGGTATCGAAACACTGCAGATAGACCTTGTCGTTCTTGCTGGTGTAGCCGTACTCCTTCAGCACCTTGAGCACCGCCTTGGAGATGTCCTTGCCTTCGTGGCGGAACAGCCAGGGGGCTTTTATCTCCGGGTAGATGCCGATGTTCTTGCCGGTGCTCTTGTTGAGCCCCTGGATCATCTCGATCTCTTCCTGGAAGGTGTGGATCTTGAAGCTGGACTTCCACAGCGGGAAGCGGGCCGGATAGACGGGCACCTGCTTGCCGTCCACCAGCTGGAACGGCTCGGTCATGCGCAGGGAGCGCACCTCGTCCAGGGTGAAATCCACCACATAGTAGCGACCATCCGGGCGAGCCCGGCCGGGGAAGCGCTCGGCCACGTCCGTGATGCCATCGAGGAAGTGATCGTGCATCACCACCAGCTGGTCATCCTTGGTCATCACCAGATCCTGCTCCAGATAGTCGGCCCCCATGCCGTAGGCCAATGCCTTGGACTCCAGGGTGTGCTCGGGCAGGTAGCCGGAGGCGCCCCGGTGAGCGATCACGATTTTGCCTTCATCGGCGGCCAGCGCGGGCAATGCCAGGGCAGCACCCAGACCAAGGGCAATCAGGGAGCGAGTATGTTTTTTCATGCGCGGTGCTCTTTGTTATTGTTTATGGGATGTAGGTTATTGTTATAAAAGAGGTTTATTGCAGTTTTACGGCGGGCTGCCGAGGCCGCCCGCAGGGGTTCAGCTCGCTTTTGGCAGGGCGTGGTGGTGTTCGCTCAGCCAGGCAGCCAGTTGCTGCTGCTCGGCGTCGGAGAGGCGCAGCCCCAGCTTGCTGCGGCGCCACAGAATGTCTTCCAGGCTGCAGGCCCACTCCCGCTCGATAAGGTAGCGCACCTCGGCTTCGTACAGACCGGCACCAAAGTGCTGACCACGGGGCTCCTTGAGCCAGAGGCGGGCATGGGCGCCATAGGCCTCGGCAATGCGCAGGGCGTTGCGATCATCGAGCCAGTCGAACTCCAGCGCAAAGGCGCGCGCCAGTTCGCGCACCGAGCAGTCGAACTCGCCACCGGGCAAGCGGCTGCTGGCGGTCCAGTCATCCCCCATCTGGCTGAACCAGGGCTTGAGCTTGTTGCAGGCTGCCTGGGCCAGCTTGCGGTAGGTGGTGAGCTTGCCGCCGAACACCGACAAGAGTGGTGCGCCATCAGATTCGCCAGACAGTTCGAGGGTGTAGTCGCGGGTCACCGCCTGCGGTGAATCGGACTCGTCGTCGCACAGCGGGCGCACCCCGGCGTAGGTCCAGATCACGTCTTTGGGGGCGATCTGGCGGGTAAAGTGGGCGTTGACCACCTTGCACAGGTAGTTGATCTCGGCGTCGCTGATCTTGGCTTCGCGCGGGCTGCCCTTGTGCTCCACGTCAGTGGTGCCAATCAGCGAGTAGTCCTGCTGATAAGGGATGACGAAGACGATACGGTTGTCCTCGTTTTGCAGAATGTAGGCCTCTTCGCGCTCATGGATGCGCGGCACTATCATGTGGCTGCCCTTGATGAGGCGAATGCCGCGCGGGGATTTCTCGTGCAGGCTCTCGTCATAGAAGGTCTTGACCCAGGGGCCGGCCGCATTGACCAGACCGCGGCAGGTGACGTTGAACTGCTCACCCCCCTCCCGCTCCAGAGTCAGGGTCCAGTGTTTGGAGCCGCGCACCGCCTTGACGCAGCGGGTGCGGGTCTGCACGTCGGCGCCCTTGTCGCGCGCCATCATGGCGTTGAGCACCACCAGGCGGGCGTCGTCGACCCAGGCGTCCGAGTACTCGAACCCCTTGCTGATGCCGGCGGTGAGACCGTCCTGCGGCAGGAAGCGCACGCCGCAGCTGCCTTTGAGCTTGTCGCGCTTGGCCAGGTTGTCATAGAGGAAGAGGCCGGCGCGGATCATCCAGGCCGGACGCAGGTGCGGGCGATGGGGCAGGCGAAAACGCATGGGGCGAGCGATGTGAGGGGCCATGCCGAGCAGCACTTCCCGCTCCGCCAGCGCCTCTTTCACCAGCCGGAATTCGTAGTGTTCGAGATAGCGCAGGCCGCCGTGGATCAGCTTGCTGGAGTTGGAAGAGGTGGCAGAGGCGAGATCCTGCGCTTCAAACAGCGCAACCTTCAGCCCACGCCCCGCCGCATCGGCCGCGATGCCGACGCCGTTGATGCCGCCGCCGACGACGACCAGATCATAATGTTCGCTCATGTTCACCTACTTTCTTATTTTGATCTTGCGAAACCGTCGCAATGTTTGATTTCGCTCATATTAGAGCATGAAAAAATGATAAACGAACATTTTATGGAGAAAATGTGATCGCGATTGTTTTGGCAATGCTAAAAATGCTGCCGGTCGGTGATAAAGCGGCAGGGCATGGGGAAAACGGGGGCAAGGCTGTGAGCGAGTTCGCGCTTTTTGGGGTGATCAGCGCGGCATCGGCAGTGGGATGAAGGCGAGCAGAAAGGCGGAAAGCTGAAAACGAAGCGGCCGCCCGATGGCGGCCTGATGCTGGAGCGGATTAACGGCGACTCAGCAGATGTGACACTCGATCTGATGCTGGGACATCAGCCGCATCAGCTTCTCCGGCGGCTCCTGATCGGTGAACAGGGCGTGGATCTGGCTGAGGTTGCCGAGGTTGACCATGGCGTTGCGGCCGAACTTGGTGTGGTCGGCGGCCAGGAACACCTGGCGGGAGTGGGCGATGATGGCCTGGGCGATCTTCACCTCATGGTAGTCAAAATCGAGCAGTGAGCCGTCGCTGTCGATGCCAGAGATGCCGATGACGCCGTAGTCCATCCGAAACTGGCCGATGAAGTCGCGGGTCGCCTCCCCCACGATGCCGCCGTCCCGGTTGCGAATTTCGCCGCCGGCGATGATGACGGTGAAGTCATCCTTGGCGGTGAGGATGCTGGCCACGTTGAGGTTGTTGGTGACCACGCGCAGCTCGCGGTGATCGAGCAGGGCGCGGGCGATGGCTTCGGTGGTGGTGCCGATGTCGATGAACAGCGACGAGCCGTCGGGGATGTTGGCGGCCACTTCCCGGGCGATGCGCTCTTTCTCCTTGAGCTGCATCACCTTGCGGGCGCTGTAGGCGGTGTTGACGGTACTCGAATGCAGGGAGGCCCCGCCATGGTGGCGCCGGATCTTGTTCTGCTCGGCAAGATCGTTGAGATCCCGGCGAATGGTCTGGGGGCTGACGTCAAAATGGGTCACCAGATCCTCGGTCGAGACAAAGCCCTGCCGCGTCAGGACGTCCAGGATCTCCAGATGTCGTTGGGTTTGCTTCACGCTTGAACTCCGATGATGAGACGAAAAAAGGCCCCGGCAGATGCGGGGCCTTGGGCAGTTTACCTGATCCCTTTTCCAATCGATAAGGGCAGGATCACGTTTTATGCCTTATGAACAGCAGCCTTGGCGGCAATCGACTCGTTCTCGTGCTTGAGGGTCATCGCCAGCAGCACGATGGAGAGCAAGCAGGAGGCAGTCAGCACCATGAAGCCGCCGTCCCAGCCGAAGTGGTCAACGGTGTAACCCAGCATGGCGTTGGCCGCAACCGCGCCACCCAGGTAACCGAACAGACCGGTGAAGCCCGCCGCGGTACCGGCCGCCTTCTTCGGCGCCAGCTCCAGGGCATAGAGGCCGATCAGCATGACGGGGCCGTAGATGAGGAAGCCGATGGCGACCAGGGCCATCATGTCGATGGTCGGGTTGCCGGCCGGGTTGAACCAGTAAACCAGCACGGAAATGGTCACCAGCACCATGAACAGGATACCGGCCGGGGCGCGGCGGCCCTGGAACATCTTGTCGGAGATCCAGCCGCACAGCAGGGTGCCCGGAATACCGGCCCACTCATAGAGGAAGTACGCCCAGGAGGACTTGTCGACGCTGAAGTCCTTGGCCTCTTTCAGGTAGGTGGGCGCCCAGTCCAGCACACCGTAGCGAATGAGGTAGACGAAGGCGTTGGCGATCGCGATGTACCACAGCAGCTTGTTGTGCAACACGTACTTCATGAAGATTTCCTTGGCGGAAAACTCCTGCTCGTGGCTCTCGTTGTAATCCTTCGGATAGTCGTTCTTGAACTCTTCGATGGGCGGCAGGCCCACGGATTGCGGGGTATCGCGCATCACGAAGAAGGCGATCACCGCGATGGCGGCAGCAGCGGCGGCCGGCACGTAGAAGGCACTGCGCCAGTCATTGAACCAGCCCATCCCCAGAATGAACAGCGGGCCTATCATGCCGCCACCCACGTTGTGGGCCACGTTCCAGACCGAGACGATTTCGCCCCGCTCTTTTTGCGACCACCAGTGCACCATGGTGCGACCGCAGGGCGGCCAGCCCATGCCCTGTGCCCAGCCGTTCAGGAACAGCAGCACGAACATGATGGCGATGCTGGAGGTGGCCCAGTGCATGGTCCCCATCATGAACATGATACCGGCCGACAGCAGCAGACCGGCGGAGAGGAAGTAACGGGCGTTGGAGCGGTCCGACACGTTCCCCATCAGGAACTTGGAGAGACCGTAGGCGATGGAGACGCCGGACAGGGCCAGGCCCAGATCACCGCGGGAGAAGCCCTGCTCGATGAGATAAGGCATCGCCAGACTGAAGTTTTTCCGTACCAGGTAGTAACCGGCATAACCGAAGAAGATCCCGAAGAACACCTGCCAACGCATGCGTTTGTAGAAGGGGTCGACCTTGTCGGCCGGGAGCCTGTCTATGTGTGGTGCAGGCCTGAAGAGACTAAGCATGTTCTGCTTCCTTATTGTTGTTGTGGGCGGTTGAGGGTGCCCTGTCCATGCTGACCAATCAGAGGAGTCCCGATTCGAAAGCGAGCCTATTGTGCTCATATGTGAACATTTAATCTGTGATGTAGTCGGAAATATTGCAGTTTTATTACAAAAGAAAGTGTCAGATGAGTAATCACTCATCAGCCGCAATCCCTTGTGTAGCAAGGCTTATGGCTACCCACTAAGTGGTATAACCACGGTATCAACTTGCTTTCCGTCACATTTTCTTAGCAATGAGTGGGATCTTGTCCACATTTCCTGCGGGGAGGGAGTGGTGAATGGTCGATTTCGGTTTATTTTCTCTCTCGTCCGAGAACGAGCGCAAACGAGCATAACGTTTGCGTCAGCTCAAAAAACAAGAAGAAACGTTTTCGGGCGCAACAATGGGAATGAAAAACAACAAAACGGAACATCAAACCTACTCTGGGTGGATATAAGGAATAACGGTATGAGCATACAAAGACCCAATACCCTGCTTGGCGAGTGCATCGCCGAGTTTATCGGAACCGGCCTGCTGATCTTCTTCGGCGTCGGTTGCGTGGCCGCACTGGTGCTGGCCGGTGCCAACTTCGGGCAATGGGAAATCTCCATTACCTGGGGTCTGGGCGTCGCCATCGCCATCTATGTGACCGGCGGCATCTCAGGTGCCCACCTCAACCCTGCGGTCACCCTGGCCTTGATGACCTTCTGCGGTTTCGACAAGCGCAAGGTAGTGCCCTACATCATCGCCCAGGTGGCTGGCGCCTTCTGCTTCGCGGCGCTGGTCTACTTCCTCTATGGTAACCTTTTCAGCCAGTGGGAAGTGACCCACAACGTGGTGCGCGGCAGCGTCGAGAGCCTCGGCACCGCCGGCATCTTCTCTACCTACCCGAATGCCCTGCTCTCCAACATGCAGGCCTTCACCGTCGAGCTGGTGATCACCGCCGTGCTGATGCTGGGCATCATGGCACTGGGTGACAACAACAACGGCGCCCCCAAAGGCTTCGCCGCCGCCCTGCTGATCGGTATCCTGATCGCGGTGATCGGCGCCTCCCTTGGCCCGTTAACCGGTTTTGCCATGAACCCGGCTCGTGACTTTGGCCCCAAACTGTTCGCCTTCCTGGCCGGCTGGGGTGACGTTGCCCTGACCGGTGGTCGTGACAACCCCTACTTCTGGGTCCCCATCCTTGGCCCCATCGTCGGCGCCCAGATTGGTACCGCCCTCTATGTGAAAGTGTTGGCTCCCTGTGTGCCGGGCAACCGTGTTGCCGCCACCGAGCAAGCTGCCCAAACCGCCAAAGAAGAGGCCGCCGCCTAAGAGCGGCCCTCCCCAACGTGTAAAAACGTGGAAAATAAAAACGTGGAGAACATCATGTCTGCTGAAAAGAAATATGTCGTCGCTCTGGACCAGGGTACTACCTCTTCCCGTGCCATCGTGTTTGACCAGGACGCCAACATCGTCGGTACCTCCCAGCGCGAATTCACCCAGCACTACCCGAAAGCGGGCTGGGTGGAGCACGACCCGATGGAGATCTGGGCGACCCAGTCCTCCGTCTTCACCGAAGTGCTGGCCAAGACTGGCCTGCGCAGCGAAGAGATCGCCGCCATCGGCATCACCAACCAGCGTGAAACCACCGTCGTCTGGGAAAAGGCCACCGGCAAACCCATCTACAACGCCATCGTCTGGCAGTGCCGCCGTACCGCGGCCATCTGTGAAGAGCTCAAAGCCCGCGGCCTCGAAGAGTACGTGCGCGAAAACACCGGTCTGGTGCTGGACGCCTACTTCTCCGGCACCAAGGTGAAGTGGATCCTCGACAACGTCGAAGGTGCCCGCGAGAAGGCGATGAACGGCGAGCTGCTGTTCGGCACCATCGACACCTGGCTGGTGTGGAAGATGACCAACGGTGAAGTACACGTCACCGACCCGACCAACGCCTCCCGTACCATGCTCTACAACATCCGCGACCTGAAGTGGGATCAGCGCATGCTGGACGAGCTGGGCATCCCTGCCTCCATGCTGCCGGAAGTGAAACCCTCTTCCGAGGTGTATGGCTACACCACCCGTGGCGGCGGCTCCCGCATCCCCATCGCCGGTATCGCCGGTGACCAGCAGTCTGCCCTGTTCGGCCAGCTCTGCTTTGAGAAAGGGATGGCCAAGAACACCTACGGCACCGGCTGCTTCATGCTGATGAACACAGGCACCGAGCCGGTTCGCTCCAGCAACGGCCTGCTGACCACGGTCGCCATCGGCCCGAAAGGGGAAGTGAACTACGCGCTGGAAGGTGCGGTGTTTATGGGTGGCGCCACCATCCAGTGGCTGCGTGATGAGCTCAAGATCATTCACGATGCCCGCGATACCGACTACTTCGCCTCCAAGGTGGGCGACACCAACGGCGTCTACCTGGTACCGGCCTTCGTTGGCCTGGGCGCCCCCTACTGGGATCCGTATGCTCGCGGCACCATGGTCGGCCTGACCCGCGGCGCCAACCGCAACCACATCATCCGTGCCGCGCTGGAATCCATCGCCTATCAGAGCCGCGATGTGCTGGATGCGATGCAGCAGGACTCCGGTATCAAGCTGGCCGCCCTCAAGGTGGACGGTGGCGCGGTTGCCAACGACTTCCTGATGCAATTCCAGGCCGACATGATGCACACCCCGGTAGTGCGTCCGACCCGGATCGAGACCACCGCCATGGGCGCCGCCTTCCTGGCCGGCCTCGCCGTCGGCTTCTGGAAGAGCTCGGAAGAGCTGGAAGACAAGTTCAGCGTGGACCGTGAGTTCATCCCGCAGATGGACCGCGACGATCGCGCCAAACGCTACAACGGCTGGAAGAAGGCGGTCGAGCGTTCACGCCGCTGGGCCGAAGAGGAGTGATCGGGCAACCGATATCCTTGAAATAAAAATTGAAGGGGCCGACAGCAATGTCGGCCTCTTGTTTTATGGCCTGCCGGCCCCCTGCCAACCACCCCTGCCTTGATGACGATTTCATGTCAGCCATTCTCAATTGAGTTATCTATCTATAATCATCTCTTGGGTCGCATATGCGACCTTATTTAATACAGGAGAGCGTTATGGAGCGGGCGATACACCTTGTTAGATTGCAATCACTCTGGTCGGGGCTCGGGATCCGCAGCCGGATCCTGCTCGGAGTAGCCATCCTGATGATCATTGCCATCAGCTGCATCACCCTGATCCTGGAGCAGATCTCCCACGACCAGGCACAGCAGCGGGTGGAGCGCTATGAGCTGCCAAGCAGCGTGGAGCGCATCGCCAACCAGCTGACCGCCGAGCTGACCCAGCACCTGACCGAGGCCGAGGCACTGGCCGGCAACAGCTTTGTCATCGACTGGCTGAGCCAGGAGATGCCCGCCGAGCAGTGGCCGGTCATGGAGCGCTATTTTCTGGCACTGCAGCAACGCATCGGGGGCAATGTGTTTATCGCGCCGCGCCAGAGCGCCACCCTGCTCAACTTCAGCAACGGCACCACGGCCCAGAAGAAACTGAGCGCATCGGATCCCAAAGACGAGTGGTTTTACGGCTTTCTGAAACGGGGCAAGCCCTACGAGCTGAACCTCGACATCTCCGACTTTGACAAGCGTGCCTCCCTCTATATCAATACCGCCGTCACGGCAGGGGGCAAGACTCTGGCGGTGGCCGGCACCTCCATCGACATGAGCGCACTGCGCAAACTCATCAGCAGCTACCGGATAGGCAAGAGCGGGCAGGTCTATCTGGCCGATATGGAGGGGCATATCGAAATCCACCCCGAAGAGGAGCTCAAGGGGGCTGCTCACCATCAGAGCGCCTTCCTCGATACCGTCAGGGCGCTGATCCCGGCAGCCAGAGAACAGATCGCGGTCCAGGCGCTGACGCTTGGGAAAGAGACCTATCTGATCGCCGTGCGCTACATTCCGGCACTCAATCGCCTGCTGATAGGCGAGATCAATGCAGCCGAACTGGAGGAGGGACGCAGCGAATCCCGCCGGCTTATCATCATGGTGTCGCTGGCTATCGGCGGGCTCGCCATGCTGGCCTCCGCCTGGCTCGCCCACTCCATCAGCCGCCCCATTCGCCAGGCCGCCGACGGCATGCACCACATCACCGCCGATCGGGATCTGGCGACCCGCCTGGACTTCTCGGATCAGTCGGAGCTGGGCCAGATGGCGCAGAGCTTCAACCGCTTGATCCAGAGCCTGAACCAAAGCTTCTCCCGCTTCCAGCAGTCAGGCAGTGCCCTCTCGGCCCAGTCCTCCCAATCCCTGCATCAGGCGCAGGCCCTGGCAGGAGAGGCCTGCCAGCAGGCCCAGAGCATCCAGGAGCTGAGCAGCGTGGTCGCCCTCATCGGCGACAATGCCGAGCAGATTGCCGGTCGCTCGGAGGGGGTCAACGAGGTGACCCACCGCATCGCCGATCACATGCTCGCCATCGAGCGGGACGTCAGTCAAAGCGCCCAGCAGCTCGACACCCTGCGCAGCAGCATCGGCAGCTCCTCCGCCCTGCTCGAAGAGGTGGTCAAGGACAGCAACAACATCACCCAGATCATGAACCTCATCCGTGACGTCTCGAACCAGACCAACCTGCTGGCGCTCAATGCCGCCATCGAGGCGGCGCGGGCGGGCGAGATGGGGCGCGGCTTTGCCGTGGTGGCCGACGAGGTGCGCCAGCTGGCGGTGCGCACCCAGACCGCCACCAAGGATGTGCAGGATCTCATCCTGCGCTTGCAGGAGGGTACCCGCCAGGCCAGCGGCTCCATGGCTGACTCCCGCACCCTGAGTGAAGAGAGCCATGACCGCATGCATCAGGCCAGGGCGGTGTTGATGGATGCCAGCCGCCAGATCAAGCAGACCGCCCTCGAGATAAACGAGATCAGTGCGCTGGCCCAGGCGCAGGATCAACAGATGGGACAAGCCAGAGCGGCGCTGGACGAGCTGGCCATGGTGGCCGAGCATCAGCGCGAACATGCAGAGGAGAGCAATGCCGCCAGTCGTGAGCTGTTCGAACTGGCCAAGGCGATAGACGAGCAGATCCGCCAATACCGGATCGGCTGAGCCGCCGTCGGTCAGACAAGACGCCACCCTGGGGTGGCGTTTTCATTTTGCGAACGATTTTGCATCACTCCCGAAACGGGAATGGCACGCACATACACAACTGATTGATAAGTAACACGAAAAAATTTGGAACGGCCATTGCTAGTCATCGTTGAGTCATATCAGACGCAACCCAGGGACATCGCCATGAAGCCGACCACCACTCACACCCCCGCCGCTCAAACCTGTGTCACCCACAAGGCGGCGCTGACCCCCCGTGAAGGCACCTTGCTGATGATGGTTGCCCAGTTGCTGGTGCTCACCTGCATCGTCCTGGCCGCCACCCTGGCTGAGCTCCCCTGGTATGGGACGCTGTTGCTGGCCGTGCCGCCTGCCATCGGTGGCGCCCTGCTCAGCCGGGTATGGGGCAGATTGCCCCGCTAAGCCCTCCCCACCTTCCCAGGCAGACGGCCGCCCCTTGAGGCGGTCGTCTGCTTATCCGCCCCTGCCCCCTTCAGCCGGCAGCAGGATCACAGGGCATGGCTCCCCAACTGCTCCTTGAGGAAATCGAGCCAGACCCGCAGCCGGATGTCGCGCTGGGCATCGGAGTAGAAGACCGCATTGATGGGGCGCGAGGCGCCGCTGTTGCTGCGGGCCAGCACCTCCACCAGGGCCCCGCTCGTCCGATCCGGCCCGGTCATGAAATCCGACAGACAGACGATCCCCTGCCCCCGCAGCGCCAGCTGGCGCAGGGTTTCACCGCTGCTGGCCCGCAGGGTCGGGGTGATGGGAAAGCGATCCCCCTGCTCCTGGCTCAAGAGCGGCCAGTGGTTGAGGTGATCGGGGTGCAAAAAGCCGAGCAGCTCGTGCCCGCTCAGCAGATCCGCCGGCTGGCGCGGGGTGCCGTGCTCGCGCAAATAGTCGGGGGACGCCAGCAGCCGCAGCCGCGAGCGGCCCAGCGGCAGCGCCCGCAGGGAGGAGTCGGTCAGCTCGCCGATGCGAATGGCCATATCCACCCGCCGCTCCATCAGGTTGATAAAGCCCTCGGAGCTGTGCAGTTGCAGCTCGATGGCGGGATAACGGCGGCGAAACTCGCCGATGATGGGCACCAGCCGGTGCAGGATGAAAGGAGTGGCGGCATCGACCCGCAATACCCCCTCCGGCTGCTCGCGGCGCATCAGCAGCAGCCCCTCCGCCTCGCTCATCTCGGTCAGGATCTTCACCGCCCGCTGATAGAACCAGCCCCCCTCCTCGGTCAGGCTGACCCGCCTGGTGGTGCGATTGAGCAGCACGGTGGCGAGCTTCTCCTCGAGCCGCTTGATGCCGCGGCTCACCACCGAATTGTCCATGCCGAGGTTCTCCGCCGCCTGGCGAAAGCTGCCCGCCTCCACCACCGCCACAAACAGGGTCAGTTCATCAGAATGGGTCTTCATTGCTGCAATCCAGACAAGAGTAATGGGCCTTTATAGGCGTAATGTCCTTGGGTTGGCAAGGGCGCTCTGGCAGCCGTGCCGGTATTTCAGGGAGAAAAACCAGATATGAGCGCTATCCCTCAACCTGCTTAATCCGTAGAATGCCGCAAAAAAGGCATCATATGACGCCACATTGATATGAGACACATCAATGACATTTGAAGAACGACTGACCATAGCCCATCAGACTCTGGCTGACCAAGGCATCAAGGAATCCGACTACAACCCATGGGTGTTCAAGCTGCTGCGCAAACTCGGCTGCACCGTCAAGCCACCTTATTACGCGGGCTGGCTGGTCAATTTTCTTTATGCCAGCCTCAGTATCGCGCCGATCTGGGGTCTGATTATGTGAACGTTCGTTTGGCACCCAGAGGGAAGATCCTTCGTATCATCCTTGTTCAGCACAGCTCTATTCGCTGGTCTGTTTGGTCTCGTTACCTTAATCAGGCTCTGGCAAAGGCGCAGGCAGCTTGATTTGACCCCATGGGAACAGCTAGCACGCCAACCCATCCGTGAACGCGCGGCAGGAAAAGGCTGAAACCCCGCCGCAAATTGGCACCAGATGTAATACAGGCTACAGATACGGACCCCCACCTTGCCCGATTTCGTCAAATTCATGATCAGTTTTTCAGTTAACTGCTTCATTCAAACCGCAATTTGTCTTGTGGTTCTCACCTACCGGCTGTTCCGCCACCATAATGGCAACTGGCGCAGCTATCGACGCAGCCGGGATCCTCTCCCTCTCTTCGTCTCCATTTTACTTGGCATGGTGGTCGCTAGAAGGCTTCATCCAGCCATCATGGCGGCCCTGGCGTGATGGGTAACCACAGCCTGAGATGGCCAAGCCACGACGAGGAGATAACGTGACGGCACGCTCACATGCCACTCGGGGTTTGCCAGTAGAATGCGGCAAGCCGGCATCGTATGGCACCAAACACCTCAAGGAAAAACATCATGGAATTCGAACGTAGACTAGCGGCCGCCCACCGGGAGCTGGCAGAGAAGGGCGTGCAGACGCTCAACTACAACCCGCCACTCACCTGGCTGCTGCGAAAGGCTGGGTTCACCATCAGGCCGCCCCACTACGAACGCTTTATGATCAACGTTCTTGCCCTGGGACTCCCCACTGGCGCTATCTGGGGGGTGTTGATGTGGTTCTTCGGCTGGCAACATGAGGTGAGCCCGGCATTTGCCCTGCGCCAGAGCCTGCTGTTCGGCATAGGGGTCGGTCTGCTGATGGCAACCTGGCTCTGGTTTCGGCGCAAGCAGCTCAAGCTGACCCCTTGGGACGCCTTGCCCCACTCCACGATCCGCACGCAAAAACGCTGGCAACCGAAATAATCACCGACAAGGAGATCCTCATGACCAGGGCCCATGAAAAACTGAACTATGTGGAGTTTGCGGCCAGGGATCTTGCCGCCACCAAGGCCTTCTTTCAGGCCGCTTTCGGCTGGCAATTTGCCGATTATGGCCCCGATTACTGCGCCTTCGAGGGAGAAGGGCTGGATGGCGGCTTCTATCGCGCCGATCTCTGCAGCCAGAGTGCGCAAGGCGGCGCCCTGCTGGTGTTCTACAGTACCGATATTGTCGCAACCCAGACCAAGGTGACCAGCGCAGGGGGCACCATAGTTCGCCCTCTGTTCGATTTTCCCGGTGGCCGCCGCTTTCACTTTGTCGAGCCCAGCGGCAATGAATTTGCGGTCTGGTCCGAGCCGGCCGATATCTGAGAAATAGATAGAGCAAAATTCATGCATAAAATTTTGATAAGCAATAATAGATGCGAGTTAATCTGTATTTATACACTTTCAACGGTTTCATATTATTTATTATCGTTTTTATAACTGAAGCCAGAAGATATGCCAACTAATATACCCCACCCTTACGACTTAAAAACTAATAGGTACAAGAATTGGACTATCTTACTAAGGCAGATATAATATTCTCAGACTTAGATGAAATTTACTTTCAGATTATGAACTCAAGGCGAAAGCCTAAACACTTCCGACACTTATTTGAACAGTATATAGTTAAAAGTCAGCAACTTACTGATGTGATGAGAAGGGAATTCAAAAATCTTACTGGTCGTTCATGGAGTGCCAGTGATTTTTTAGAATGGACACTATACACAAAGATATTGAAATCTTTACGTAATGCAGCTTTACACGGTGAGCCTATAATCTTTAACGAGGTTATTATCTCTATTTATCCAGCTGTCGAATTCTCGATTGATACTAAGCCTTTAGATGAAGAAGAGTTGACTCGAGGATTTAGAGTCTTTAAGGCTACTTGCTTCATTGACAACCCATTTGCTGAGGAATTCATTACGCCGCATCAATGCTATCAATTAAAATACAGGACTCACCCTAATGAGCGAAGTATGGAAAACTATGCCGTACCAATTAAAGAGTTTGTATCTTATCAAATACAGTGGCCGCTAAGTATTGAGATTTTAAAAGGAAGTAGCATGTCTTGTCTGGATGCAGTAAAGCTCTTACTAAAAGCACATCCAACATTAAGGAAATATATAAAATTTTACAGAGAACAACTTCAAGTGAGATAGTTATTTATATAACTCACTTCTTATCTTAAATTAACATTTAATGTCGTTAATAATTTTAATTATTGATTGCTGCTCTTATCTCAATAGTGTTTTGCGACAGCGGCCCTGTTTCGGGCAAGTCTAGGTGGGCATACTGACCCTTCGTTTTTGCAAGGAGGTTCAGATGTCTTCACCCGTGATTGTGATTGCCCAGCTTGAAGCCAAACCCGAATTCGCCCCCCAGTTTCGTGCCGCCCTGGACCCCTTGATCGCGGCCACCTTGCAGGAGGCTGGCTGCCTGCGCTACCAGCTGCATCAGGATTTGGACAATCCCCACAGCTGGATGCTCTACGAGGTGTGGGAGAGCGAGGCCGCCCTTAGCGCCCATCAGAGCCAACCCCACTTTACCGAATTTGTCGCCACGGCCGAGCCCTGGTTTGCCGGCAGCACCATTCGCCGCTATCAACCAGTGGACGCCTGATGTGCCGCGCCGCCGAGCGCATTTTTACAACCCATTCGAGGAATAAATGATGAAGATGCCCAACCTGGGTCTTGGTACCTTCCGCCTGTCCGGGCAACCCCTGCGCGACTCCCTGCTGCAGGGGCTCGAGCTTGGCTACCGCCATATCGATACCGCCCAGATCTACGCCAACGAGGCCGAAGTGGGCCAGCTGATGCGCGAGAGCGGCGTGCCCCGCCAGGATATCTACCTGACCACCAAGGTGTGGACCAGCGAGTTCGGCCCGGGCAAGGTGATCCCGAGCCTAGAGGTGAGCCTGAAAAAACTGGGCACCGACTATCTGGATCTGGCGCTGATCCACTGGCCCTCCCCCAAGGATGAGGTGCCGATGACGGTCTATCTGGAGCAGCTGGCCGAGGCCAAGGCCCGGGGCCTGACCCGCGAGATCGGGGTTTCCAACTTTACCGTGGCCCAGCTCAAACAGGCTATCGACATTCTGGGGCCGGGCGCCATCGCCCACCAGCAGGTGGAGATCCACCCGCTGCTGCAAAACCGCAAGGTGGTGGCGTTCTGCAAGGATCACGGCATCGCCATCACCGCCTATATGCCGCTCGCCTATGGCAAGGTGCTCACCGAGCCGCTGCTGATGGAGATCGGCCAACGCCACGGCGTCTCGGCGGCCCAGGTGTCGCTGGCCTGGCTGCTGGCCCAGGGCATGACGGTGATCCCGAGCTCCACCAAGCGGGAGAATCTGGCCGCCAACCTGGCGGCGCTGAAGGTCACACCCACTGCCGAGGAACTGGCCGCCATCGCCACTCTGGAGCGGGGCGAGCGCTGCGCCAACCCGGACTTTGCACCAGATTGGGATTAAACGGGAGTGGAGCCATGGCCTCTCGCTTAGGCGGCGGATAGCGGCAACCCTCACGAGCCTATTGCAGCCACGGGCTATCCCCTCTCCCTATGGGAGAGGGTCAGGGTGAGGGCAAGCTCCTCTTTTTGGGTCATCAGGCCCCCTCATCCCCAACCCTTCTCCCGCAAGGGGAGAAGGGAGCAAAGAAAACCCGACAACATCGACGAGAACCTGAGCGGGAGGCATGATGCCTCCCGCTTTTTTGTCTCCAACACAGCGCCACGGCCGCACGTGCCGCTCCTCCAGCGCCTTCCCTCACCGTTTACTTCTTATCTCTTTCCTCTTTTCTCGTTGTCCTGGCTCGCTATGCACGGATTGCAGCCGTGCGCGTTGTCTCTGCACCCACCTCGTGCGCTACCAGTTGCTCTTGCCGCGTTGCCTCAGCCACTCCTCCTTCCACGGCGCCATTGCTGCTGATTTGGCAAAAGTAATTTGATGTCGCCGTCATTTTTGCCAACAAACCACCTCGGCATACTGGCGTCATTCTCCCGTCGGGAGTCACCATCCAAGGAGTTGTTATGCCACTGGCGTTGTTTGCCCTCACCTTAAGTGCCTTTGCGATCGGCACCACCGAATTTGTGATCGTGGGGCTCATCCCCACCATCGCCGAACAACTGAATGTCTCGCTCCCCTCGGCGGGCCTGTTGGTCAGCCTCTATGCCCTTGGCGTGGCCATCGGCGCCCCCGTGCTGACGGCACTGACCGGCAAGGTGCCACGCAAGTGGCTGCTGGTAGGGCTGATGGCGCTCTTTACCGCCGGCAACCTGTTGGCCTGGCAGGCCCCCGGTTACGAGAGCCTGATCCTGGCCCGCATCCTGACCGGGCTGGCCCACGGGGTCTTCTTCTCGGTGGGCAGCACCATCGCCACCGGCCTCGTTGCCAAAGAGAAGGCGGCCAGCGCCATCGCTATCATGTTTAGCGGCCTCACCATAGCGCTGGTGACAGGCGTCCCGCTCGGTACCTGGATTGGTCAGGTCTTCGGCTGGCGCGACACCTTTCTGGTGGTGAGCCTGCTGGGGCTGGTCGCCATGGTGGGCAGCCTGCTGCTGATCCCCAATAACCTGCCCAAAGGAGCCGCCTCGACTATCCGCGAGCAGCTCTCGGTGCTCACCAAAAAGCCGCTGCTGCTGGTCTACGCCAAGACCGCGCTCGGTTACGGCGGCGCCTTCACCGCCTTTACCTTCCTCGCCCCCATCTTGCAGCAGGTGAGCGGCTTTAGCGCCGGCGCGGTGAGCCTCATTCTGCTGGTGTACGGGGTATCGGTCGCCGTCGGCAATATCTGGGGCGGCAAGCTGGCCGATCGCATGGGCCCGCTGCCTGCGTTGAAGCTGCTGTTTGCCGGTCTCGCCATGGTGCTGCTGGTGCTCACCTTCACCGCGCCCCACCCGGTGCTGGCGGTGCTCACCGTGCTGGTGTGGGGCGCCTTTGCCTTTGGCAACGTACCGGGCCTGCAGGTGCTGGTGGTGAAACAGGCCGAGCAGCACACGCCGAGGGCGGTGGATGTGGCCTCCGGCCTCAATATCGCCGCCTTCAACGTCGGCATCGCGCTGGGATCCGTGGTCGGTGGCCTGGTGGTGGAGCACCTGGGTCTGATGCACACCCCCTGGATCGGCGCGCTGATCGTGCTGCTGGCCTACGGCCTCACCCATGTCAGCGAGCGGCAAGCCGCCCGGATGGCACAAGCCTGCCCCCAGTACTGAAACCACAGGCCTTTGTTCTGCAAAATAAAAACGAGCGGCTGATGCCGCTCGTTTCGCTTTCACGCTCTGTTTATTTTGTTATGCCGCTTGCGGCCCGGTCTTGCCCGTCACGGCGCGTGCCAGCCAGTAGTCGAGGCTGACGTAGCGACCGCCGCCGTACACCAGCAGTACCAGCAGCATCACGAAGTAGGTGGCGGCAAACTCCATCCCATTGTTGAGCATCACGGGATCCCCAAGCTCGGTGATGTAGTTGTAACGACCGGGGAAGTTGGCGGCCAGCCACTCGATAAAGCCGTTGAGGCGCAATGTCGCCTCCATGCTGCCGGTGGCGATGGCATCCCAGCCGTGCTTCCAGTGCACCATGGCGCTCGCCACGCTCATCAGGAAGATGGTCGGAATGGCCATGACCCGGGTAAAGAGACCAAGGGCGATGCAGATGCAGCCCAGCACCTCGGTGCCCGCCGCCAGAAAGGCGAGCAGGGTCGGGAACGGCAGGTTGAGCCCCCCTTCCGAGGCTGGCGCACCAAACCAGGCGACCGTGCCGGCAAACCCCACCACCTTGGAGTGGGCACCCACATAGATGACCGGGATGAGGTAGAGGCGAATGGCCAGCAGGGCCAGAAAATCGAGCCGCTTGCACTGGGCCACGGCCCGCTCGTACCAATGGATAAGGGTGTTGTTCATGGGATGTCTCCTTGGAAAGGGGGAACCTGACGTTCAATGGATATGGGTTCTATGGATGGCGGTTGCGTGGCCAGCAGGCCGAGCCGGTGAAAATGGCGGGCCCACCCCAGCAGATCAAAACCGCTGCGATAGGGATGCACCTGGGCGGCCAACCCGGCCACACTGAGCCCTTGCTGCTGCCCAAGCAGCTGCAGCAGGGCCACATCGAATTCGCGCAGCGCCTGGCTGACCAGCTGATGGGCAGGACAGCGAAACAGGGCGCAGAGCTGAGGCTCCTGACCGGCCGCCACCACCCGCCCCTGCTGGATCACAAAGGGCAGCGTCAGCAACTGCAGGGTGGGGTTGAGCCAGAGCTGGCTGCCCATCTCCACCTCTTCCCCTGCAAGCGGGCGCGGCACCTGCGCGTCGTCAATCTCGACGCACAGGCAGGCCCACTCATACTCCAGCAGCGCCAGCCGCAGCCCGGGCCAGTTGAGCCGCCCCTCCCCCTGGCCAAGCTGTACATGGCGCACCAGCTCGGTGGCAATCTGGTGAAAGGCGGGCTCGATCGCGCCATGGTGGGCGACGAAACCATTCACCAGCGCATCGCGCTCAGCCGGCGTCAGGTGGTTCAGGGTGAGCGCGAAGGTACTCTCCAGCACCGCCTCGACATTGGCCCGCACACTGCGCACATAGTGGGGGGCGAGTTCGGCTGCCGACTCTCGTATGCAACCGGCCAGCCACTCGGTCTGCTGCCACAACCGGGGCGGGACCGCTGCGGCAGGCCATGCCGCTTGCTCTCGCCTAGTCATGACACACCTCCCGTCCCGCAGGATGCGCCGTCGCCTCGCAGCAGGCCTGATGGACCCGGGCCAGCTCGGCCTCCAGCACGGGCAAGGGGGGCAGATGGTGATCCCGCTCCAGCAGCAGGGGGCGCAGGCCGTGGGTCTGCACCGTATAGCGGGCCAGCGCCACCACCTCCTCGCAGACCGGACGGCCATGAGTATCCAGCAGGGTGCCGTCCGCCTCTTCCAGATGGCCGGCGATATGGAAGTAGCGGATCGCCTGGCTCGGCAGCCCGGCAATCATCCGCTCGGGGCAGTAGCCGTGGTTGCGGCTGTTCACAAAAACGTTGTTGATGTCGAGCAGCAGCTCGCAGCCGCTGCGCGCCACCAGCTCGGTCAGAAACGCCTCCTCCGCCATCTCGTGCTCATAGCCGTGGTAGTAGGAGATGTTCTCCAGCACCAGCGGGCGGGCCAGCGCATCCTGTACCTGCCGGATCCGATCCGCCAGGTAGGGGAGGTTCTCCCACTGGCGCGGCACCGGCAGCAGCTCGTAGAGATAACCCCGGGCATCGCGGGAAAAGCTCAGGTGCTCGCTGTAGATGTCGATGCCAAACTCGTCGAGAAAGGCGCGGATCTGGCCGAGCAGGCTCATATTGAGCGGCTGGCAATCGCCGAGGGAGAGGCTGAGCCCGTGGGCCACCAGCGGATAGCGCTCGGCGATCTGCTGCAGTTGCTCCCGCCTGGCGCCGCCAATGGCCATCCAGTTCTCCGGCGCCAGCTCGAGAAAGTCGATGCCAGGGCGGGCAGGCGCCCCACAGAGCTGGGCCAGATGCTCCTGGCGCAGCCCCACGCCACGGCTGCTGGCGCTTATTGGCCGCATACCCCCTCCGTTATCTTGCTCTCCTGGCGCTGGGTCTCGCCGTTGATCCCCTGCTCCGTCAGACCACACTTGCCATCGCGGGCGCGCACCAGCCGGCCCTGTGGATCACTGTCGAGGGCCTGCTTCTCGAAGCGCTTCTCGGTGCCGCACTTGCCGGCCGCGCACTTGCCGCCGTGCTGCTCGCTCGGCGCCGCCTTCACCGGTGCCTCGCTCGGGGTGGCCGCCAGCGCAAGCCCGGGGGTCAGCGCGATCAGGCCGGTCATGGCGATGGAGAGGCTCAGTTTGCGGGAGCTCTTGTTGCTGTGTGCGTTACTCATGGCTGGACTCCTTGACGGATGAAACGGGGTAACTGGAGAGATCGCGGGCGGCCACCACCTGGCCGTGGAACTGCTGCTTGACGATGGCCATCGCCTCCTTCTTGTGATTGAGACCGACCCCCATCCAGTGGTTCAGCACCAGCAGCTTGGGATTCACTTCGGCGGCAATTCTGGCGACCACCAAGGGTTTGGCATGGAGCGAGGCGGAGACGGGATCGGCGCCCTCGTGGATGGCGAGCGGCATCACCAGGATGTCGGCCCCCTTGGCAAACGGCACAAAGGCCGGGTTGCTGCCGTTCTGATCCGCCGAGATGACGATGGTCCCCTCGGCGCTCTCGATGCGATAGGCCAGACAGGGCACGTCCCCGTGGGGGATGCCGAGCGCCGTGATGGTCAGGCCATCCTGCTGATAGACCTGTTGCGGCCTGGGCGTCTGGTAGGGCACATCGTGCACATTGATGGGGAAGAGACCATCAGTGCCATCCTTGAAGCCGCCGAGGTAGGCATAGGCCCCCTTGCTCGGGTTGAACAGGGCGTCAAAGTAGCCGCTCATGCTGGGGAAGGCCGAGCCGGCCTGCGGCCCCGCCAGATCGAGGGGATCGCTGCGCTTGAAGAAGTAGGCCCCCTTGAGCAGCGCAGGCAGGTCGGTCACATGGTCGGTGTGAAAGTGGGTGATACCGATGAAGTCGACCTCTTCGAGCTTGGCGCCCGCCTGGCCGAAGCGCAGATAGACGCCGCCACCGGCATCGATCAGGATGCGCGATTTGCCCTTCCACCAGATCACCTCGCTGGAGGAGGCGCGCAGATCGTCGGAGATGGGGCCTCCGCTGCCGAGCACCTGCAGGGTGAATGCCTTGTCCAGTGGCGTCAGTTGTACGGGCTCGGCCCAGGCCGGCGCGGTGGCGAGCGCGCAGCCGATGGCCAGCGTCACCGCTTTGATTGTCTGTTTCATAACGGATTACCTGTCGGTTGGATGACAAGAGAAAGGGGTCGGGGTGAGGCAGTGTCTGCCCTCCCCGACCGAGGGGGATCAGGGTTGAGAGCGGGGTTCATCCCGTTCATCGGCTTCCCAGCGTGCTTCCAGCCAGAGCAGGTTGCACAGGCCCAGCAACAGGGCGAAACCCAGGCCCAGAATCCAGGTGAAGTACCACATAGCGGCTCCCTTGGGGTCAGTAGAGTTGATGGCTGTCGCGCTTGATGCCGGCACGATCCAGCTTGCCGCGCACCACCCGGTAGACCCAGCCGGTGTAGCCGAGGTTGATGGGCATCAGCACCAGCACGATCCCGAACATGATGGTCAGGGTCTTGAAGCTGGAGGTGCCGTCCCACAGGGTCAGGCTGCTGGCCGGATCCAGCGACGAGGGCAGCACGAAGGGGAACAGGGCGATGGCCACCGAGCAGAGCATGGCGGCGCAGGCCAGGCCGCTGGCCAGCAGGGCCAGCCGTCCCTTCTCCTGCCAGGCGGCGATGCCGCTGGCCAGCGGCGCCAGGGCGCCGATGAGGGGCACCAGCCACAGCAGCGGGTAGTCAAAGTAGTTGCCAAGCCAGCCGCAGGCGTGGGGGATCACCCCCTTCATCAACGGGCTGATGGCGGCATTGGGGTCAAAGGGCTGGCCCGCCAGGCCGGTCAGCTGATAACCCGGCAACCCCAGCAGATGCCAGCCAGCCAGCAGATAGCAGAGAGTCACCAGCGGTGCCAGCAGGATGGCGAGGCCACGGGCCCGCAGTGCAGGGGTGCCCGTTACCTTGGCTTGCAGGAAGCTGGCGCCGTGCAGCAGCAGCAGGCTCACCCCGGTCGCCACCACGCTGGCAATCCAGCTCCAGTGGAAGTCGAAGGCCCCGTAGTGCAGGCGCAGTGCGCTGTCGAAGCGAAACGGCAGGCCCTGCATCACCAGCGCGATGGCGGCAGAGAGCACCAGGGTCGGCACCAGACCACCGGCCACCAGGGCGCGATCCCACCAGCGGCGCCAGAGGGGATCGGCCAGCTTGCTGCGATAGTCAAAGCCCACCGGGCGCAGGAAGAGGCCAAGCAGCAGCACTATCATGGGCACATAGAGCGCCGAGAAGGCGGCGGCGTAGACCAGCGGCCAGGCGGCGAACAGGGCGCCGGCGCCGGCGATGAGCCACACCTGGTTGCCCTCCCACACCGGCCCCACACTGTTGATCACCAGTCGGCGGTCTTCATCCTCTTTCGATACCACCGGCAGCAGCATGGCGATGCCCAGATCGAAGCCATCCATCACGATGAAGCCGACCAACATGAACAGCACCAGCCCCCACCAGATGAGTTTCAGGGTTTCATAATCCATCAGGCGATCCTCGCAAGTTCGGGTTGTTCACCGCTGTAGCGGCCGGTATGCAGCACGGCGGGCCCCTGGCGGATCACGCGGCGCAGCAGGAACAGCTCCACCACCAGCAGGCAGGAGTAAATGAGACAGATGGAGATCAGGCTGAACCAGAGCTGGCCCGGCTGCAGCAGCGACACTGAGGCCGACACCGGCAGCACGTCGCTGATGGTCCAGGGCTGGCGACCGAACTCGGCCACGAACCAGCCCGCCTCGATGGCAATCCAGGGCAGTGGAATGCTCCACAGCAGCGCCTTGAGCAGGCGGGGCGAGGCGAGCAGCCGGTTGCGGCAGAGCTGGACGAAACCCGCCACGAACAGCCCGAGCATCACGACCCCCAACCCGACCATGATCCGAAAGCCCCAGAACAGCGGCGCCACCTGTGGCACCGAGTCTTCCACCGCCCTGGCGATCTCGGCCTCACCGGCCTTGGCGATGTTGCTGGCATAGGGGGTGAGCAGCAGCCCGTAGCCGAGATCCTGGCCGTGCTGGTCGAACAGCGCACGGTTCTCGGCCGAGTCGTTGCCGGCGCGGATCTGCTCGAGCGCCCCGGCGGCCACCATGCCGCTGCGAATGCGGGTCTCGTGCTGGGCCTTGAGATCCTTGATGCCGGTCACCGCCTCATCGAGGGAGCGGGTGGCGATGATGCCCATCAGATAGGGTATCTTGATGGCTGCGTGGGTGGTCTCGGCCCCCTGATCCGGGAAGCCGAACAGGGTGAAGGCGGCCGGCGCGGGCTCCGTCTCCCACTCCGCCTCGATGGCGGCCAGCTTGACCTTCTGCACCTCGCCGGTGCGATAGCCCGACTCGTCACCCAGCACGATGACCGAGAGAATGGCGGCCAGCCCAAAGCCCGAGGCGATGGCGAAGGAGCGCAGGGCGAAGCGCACCTCCATGCGGCGCAGCAGATACCAGCTGCTCACCCCCATCACGAACAGGGAGGCGGCCACATAGCCCGCCGCCACCGTGTGCACGAACTTGACCTGGGCCACCGGGTTGAAGATCACCGCGGCCACGTCCACCAGCTCCATGCGCTGGGTCACCAGATTGAACTCGGCGCCCACCGGGTTCTGCATCCAGCCGTTGCCGATCAGGATCCAGAGCGCCGAGAGGTTGGAGCCGAGCGCCACCAGCATGGTCACCAGCAGGTGCTGACCGCGGGAGAGCTTGTCCCAGCCGAAGAAGAAGAGCCCCACCAGGGTCGACTCGAGGAAGAAGGCCATCAACCCCTCCACCGCCAGCGGGGTGCCGAAAATGTCCCCCACATACTGGGAGTAGTAGGCCCAGTTGGTGCCGAACTGGAACTCCAGGGTGATGCCTGTGGTCACCCCCATCACGAAGTTGATGCCAAACAGCTTGCCCCAGAAACGGGTGATGTCCTTGTAGATCACCTTGCCGGTCATCACATAGGCCGACTCTGCGATCACCAGGATCCAGGACAGCCCCAGCGTGAGGGGCACAAACAGGAAGTGGAACATGGCCGTGGCGCCAAATTGCAGGCGCGACAGGCTGACCACGTCATCCGGATTGATCATGCGTCACTCTCTTTTGTTGTATTTACCTTGCACGTTTTGTGCAAGACAAGTACACCACGGAGCATGACACCTATAACAGATGCAGTTATATTGAATTACACCTATAACAGTTACTGCATCACATGTCCCTTTACCGTCAGCTGGCCGACCGCCTGCAACAGCAGATTGAAGCCGGGGTGTGGCAACCCGGCGAGCGCATCCCCTCCATCCGCCAGAGCTGCAAGACCCATGGCCTGAGCCCCATGACGGTGCTGCAGGCCTATCAGCTGCTGGAGAGCCAGGGGCGGATCCTCGCCCGCCCCCAGTCCGGCTACTACGTCAAGGCGGCACCTTCCCGCCCTGCCGCCAGCCTGCCCCAGCAGGCGCACTACAGCGGCTCGGTGGACATCAACGATCTGGTGTTCGAGGTGTTGCAGGCGAGCAAGTCACGGGGGCTGGTGCCCCTTGGCATGTCGGTGGCCGACCCCACCCTGTTCCCTCATCCCCAGCTCGGCCGGGCGCTGGCCAGCTGCATGCGCCGGCTCGACCCCTTCAGCACGGTGGCAGACCTGCCCCCCGGCAACGAGGCGCTGCGCCGGGCCATCGCCCAGCGTTACGCCAGCGAGGGGCTGGCGGTGGATCCCCAGCAGATCATCATCACCACCGGTGCCATGGAGGCGCTCTCCCTCAGCCTGCAGGTGCTGACCGAGCCCGGTGACTGGGTGGTGGTGGAGTCCCCCACCTTCTATGGCGCCCTGCAGGCCATCGAGCGACTCAAGCTCAATGCGGTGGAGATCCCGGTGATCCCCGGGGTGGGCATCGACCTCGCCCTGCTGGAGGAGGCCCTTGCCCAGCGCCCCATCAAGGCGTGCTGGCTGATGGGCAATGTTCAGCACCCGCTGGGTCACACCATGCCGGATGAGCACAAGCAGGCGCTGATGGCGCTGCTCAACCGACGCGGGGTGGCGCTGGTGGAGGATGACGTCTATGCCGAGGTCTATTTTGGCCGTGAGCGGCCAAGGCCCATCAAATACTGGGATACCCGGGGTGAGAGCCTGCTGTGCAGCTCCTTCTCAAAGTGTCTGGCACCGGGCTTTCGGGTCGGCTGGGTGGTGGCCGGTCGCCACGCCGAGCGGGTGCAGCGGCTGCAGTTGATGTCGACCCTCTCCACCAATGTGCCCAGCCAGCTGGCGCTGGCCGAGATGCTGCGCCAGGGCGGGGTGGATGCCCACTTTCGCCGGCTGCGCCACACCCTGGCCCAGCGCCAGCAGCAGATGCGGGCCGCCCTGCTGCGCCTGCTGCCGGGGGAAGTGAGCATCTCCTCCCCCGATGGCGGTTACTTTCTCTGGCTCGAGTTTGACCCGCGCCTCGACAGCCGCGCCCTGCACGCCCGGGCGCTGGCCAGCGGTTTCTCGCTGGCCCCCGGCGCCCTCTTCTCCAGCAAGGGGCTGCACAACCACTGCCTGCGACTCAACAGCTCCCATCCCTGGAACGAGCAGTTGGAACAGGCCCTGATCAAGCTGGCCGGGCTTATCGACGCCACACTCAAACAGGGCACGTCATGTGAATAGAGGTCTGACTCAATAACACATGACCCGGATGGGAAGTGCGCTTGCCCCCTGCACATGGGAACAGGCATTTACCCAGTCATCAATAAGGAGTGCCATTTAATGGCAGTTGTCAGATATTTTCACCAACGTGGCGTCAAGGACAGCATCATTATTATCGGCAAAGACAGCAATTCCCTTGACCATTCCCCCCTGCTTGAGAACGCCTGACAGCAGGGCTTCATCAACCGTGTCAGCGTTGAACACCTGATTATTTCTGCCGTATGCTTTCAAACACACCTTTGATAAATCAATATCACCACCTGATAGTTTGGCCAAGGCAATATCAAAGGTTTTTGTGTAAGCGTTATTGGTTCCTATCGATATCGAACCATGCGATTTTTCTGTGGCATACACGGCGATATCCCCAACCGTTGCGGCATTGGCGGCGAAACCGGAACCAGCCAGTACCAGAGCGGCCGCAACAATAGAGTTTCTCATCTCAATCTCCTGATAAAAAAATGTAAATAGACCCGCCTTATAAAAAACAGAAAGGTCATCAGTAAATATTACTTGGCACCATGATTGACTTTATTAAATCGTAACCATGTCGGGTTAAGTACATTTTCAAAATATGATCTTCACCCACCCGGAGTAAAGGGCGCAATTACATTTACTTACAATTGCACAAGTTGTTTTGAAATATGACAAACCTGACTTGCACTGTCATTTTCTATCAATGACAACGCAGCAAAATAATATTGTTTCACTCAATATTGGCAACCGATGGCCAAAGAGCGATAGAAAATAATGCGGCGCCAAGAGCAAACAACAGAGGCCCGTAACGGGCCTCTGTTTGGGAGATAACCTGGTTTACCTGGCCATGGTCTGTGACAGCATCTTGAACCCCAACCTCTCGTAGAGCGCCTTGGCGCGCTCGTTGAATGCCATCACCTCCAGCCGCAACTGGCTGGCGCCCTGCGCCTTGCCCCACTCATCGCAATGGGCGATCAGCGCCTTGCCGATCCCCCGGGAGCGCTGCCCCTCATCGACCACCAGAGTGCCGATGCGGCAGATGGGCTCCTTGCTCAGAAACGGGATGGTCTCGTTGATGTCGATGCGGGCGGTCAGAAAGCCTGCCACGGCCCCCTCCTGCTCGGCCACGCAAAACAGGCGATCTTCGGCGACGATGGCTGCCAGCAGAAAGGCCCGCTCCTCGGGGGATGGCGGGCAGAATACCTGCGGCGCCTGCGCGAAGTGGATCTCCCCTATCTGCCGGTTCAGCTCGAGGATGGCGTCTATGTCCTGCTCACGTGCCTTGCGTATTTCCAATGAATGCTCCTTGCCTCTGTGTCCTGACGATGATGTGTCCTGACGATGATGTGTCCTGGCGATGACGTGCCCTGGCGATGAGACGGTCTCATCTGCTCCCTTTGACCCGGGCTCCATCATAGTGGCTGCCCGGCCAGACAAGAAGTGCCGCAACAGCCTTTGGCAGGTATCTGAAAACAACAAGGCCCCGTCACGGGGCCTTGTCGACAATCCATGTACTGAGCGGGGGTCAGGCGGGGGCATCCAGCTGGGCCACCTGGCGCTCAATGCTGCCTTTGAGGTTCTCATCGAGCTTGAGGGCGCGCGCCAGCTCGTCCAGATAACCGCGCTCCATGAAGTGATCCACGTCGATGGCAAGCAGGGAGGCGAGATAGACCTCGGTGGCCAGCTCCATGTCGGTCACCTCCCGCGCCAGGGCGTGGGGATCCAGGGGGCGGGCCAGCTCGGCATCAATCCAGCAGGCCGCATCGCTCTGGCCCTGCTCGGTCAGGTACTGCTGGATCTTCTGACGCTCGTCGGCGTCGATATGGCCGTCGGCCCGGGCCGCCGCCACCATGGCGCGCACCAGAAGCGCGGCTCTGGCATCCAGCGCATTGCCCTGCAGGGTATCGAGGGGTTGGGTCGGCTGGGCCGGGGCAGACTGCTGGGCCTGCCAGTCCTGATAGAGCTTGTAGGCCAGGCCGCCGAGGGCCGCCGCACCGCCCACCGCCGCCACCTTGCCGCCATATTTGCGCACCTTCTTGTTGCCAAGCAGCAGGGCCATGGCACCGGCGGCGAGGCCCCCTTGCGCCATCCCCTTCATCTGCGCCTTGCGGCTGTCGCCACCTTCGTTGAGCCAGCCCTTGCCAGCTCCCATCAATTGCTCCAGCATTTGTTTCATGGGACCTCCTCGTTGGATGGTGAACCATGCTGAACCTGCCCCACTGAACTCAAGGTGAATGGATGCCACTGCCCCGCCTGCTGTCGCTGACCCTGCTGACCCTGATGGCGTTCGCCGCCAACTCGGTACTCTGCCGGCTCGCCCTGTTCGAAGAGCGGATGGATCCCGCCCTCTTCACCCTGCTGCGCCTGACCAGCGGCGCCCTGGTGCTGGTGCTGCTGTGCGGCGCGCGCAAAAAATCCCCCCGCCAGGGGGACTGGGGCGGCGCCCTGGCCCTCATCACCTATGGCGCGGCGTTCTCGTTCTCCTACCTCACCCTGACCGCGGGCACCGGCGCCCTGCTGCTGTTTGCCGCCGTCCAGCTCAGCATGCTGGCGCCGCCCCTGCTGCGCGGGGAGCCCCTGCCCCGCCGCCAGTGGCTCGGCCTGCTGCTCGCCATGGCGGGCCTGGTGGTGTTGCTGCTGCCCGGCCTCAGTGCGCCGGATCCGCTGGGGGCGGCCCTGATGATAGTGGCCGGCATCGCCTGGGCCGGCTATACCCTGCGGGCCTCACGCTTGGCCGACCCGGTCGCCGCCAACGCCGGCCACTTTCTGCGCGCCAGCCTGCCGGCCGCCCTGCTCTATCTGCTGTTCGGGCAGTTGCAGACCAGCCCCGCCGCCATCGGCTATGCCCTGGCCTCGGGGGCGCTGGCCTCCGGCCTTGGCTATGCGCTCTGGTATCTGGTGCTGCCTCACCTTGGCCGCACCCTGGCCGCCAGCGTCCAGCTGCTGGTGCCCCTGCTCGCCGCCCTGGCCGGGCTCATCTGGTTGGATGAGTCCTGGTCGCTGCGCTTGGTATTGTCGACCCTGGGCATCCTGGGGGGGATCGCCCTGGTCATCGCCGGACGCCCCCCATCAGGAGAAAAATCATCATGAAGATGCTCGTATTGCTGCTCGGTTGTGCCCTCTCGCTCCCTCTGCTGGCCGCAGTGGAGGACAGAGATGCCAAACAGGCCAAGCTGGATGCGGCCTGCCAGCAGGCCCAGCAACAGCTGGTCGAACAGGGCAAGCAACAGCGGATCGACGCCTGCATCAAGGCGAGCGGCAAGGCCGCCAAGTGCCAGCAGGAGTTCGCCAGCTTCGGCCAGCGCGAGGGCAACAAACGGCCCGATCTCAACAACCTGCCCCCCTGCCAACAGGCTGACGCCTATCGCAAAAGCTACCGGCAATGACCCTCAATCAAGGAGACCCCATGACCCCACCCCGCGAACTGACCCTGCAGTTTCTGGCCGAGCCCGCCGATGTGAATTTCGGCGGCAAGGTGCACGGCGGCATGGTGATGAAGTGGATCGATCAGGCGGGTTACGCCTGCGCCGCCGGCTGGTGCGGCGGCTATGCGGTGACCGTCTATGTGGGGGGGATCCGCTTTCTGCGCCCCATCCAGATAGGCCAGCTGGTGGAGGTGCACGCCCAGGTGATCCACACCGGCACCACCAGCATGCACCTGGCGGTGGATGTCTACAGCCGCCACCCGACCCAGCAGGAGCGCCACAAGACCACCCACTGCATCATCATCTTCGTGGCCATGGACGAGCACGGCAAACCGACCCCGGTGCCCCAGTGGCAACCGCAGAACGAGAGCGATCGGCAGCTGCAGCAGTACGCCCTCAAATTGATGGCCCTGCGCGAGCAGATCGACCAGGAGATGCGCCAGCACCTCTAGCCGGGTTGCCCGCAACACCAGACAGGTCCCCATCCGGGTGCGGCCCTGTATAATGGCGTTTTCCCCGTTACGGAGTCTGTCATGTCATTGGAAACTGCCCCGCCCGAGGTCCAGCTCGCGGTGGATCTCATCGAACTGCTGGAGACCAACCGGATTGAGCCGGCCCTCGCCCTGGCGGCGCTGGCCATCGTCTCCGCGGACTATCAGCGCAAGCTCAACGAAGGCAAGGAGTGCTGAGCGCGGCAGCGCTGCCACCCCATCCTGCACAGGAGGTGTCATGACAGATCCCGTTCGTTTCGAAACCGGCCGCCCCATGCAGCTTGCCGGCCTGCGCCGTCACCATGCCTTCGCCCACGCCGACTTCGGCGGCCAGTGGCGCGATTTCAGCGCCCTGGGTCCGCTGCCGGGCCAGCTGGGCGAGCATGCCTATGGCGTCATCTGCGGCGTGACCGCCACCGAGTGCGAATACATGTGTGCGGTAGAGGTCGCCGCGCTGGAGGTGCTGCCCAAGATGCTGGGGCGGATGCGCATCGAGCCCCAGACCTATGCCGTCTTCCTGCATCAGGGGCATGTCTCGACCATGCCGCACACCTGGCAGCTGGCGCTGGAGTGGCTGGCGCAGTCCGCTTACCAGTCGGCCCACCAGCCCGATTTCGAGCGCTATGGCGCCGCCTTTGACCCGGACACCGGCAGCGGCGAGGTCGAACTCTGGCTCGCCGTGCTGCCGCGCCAGGCCATCGCCTGAGCATACCGCGCTCTGCCCTGATAAACCGGCCAGGTTTAACCCAGACGAGGGGCTGACTCGGCGCACGGGCAGTGCAAGGATATGGCACCCCTACTGCCCGAGAGTTGTTATGGATAACCAGGAATGTCTCGACCAGGCTGGTCTTTGGAGCCGCTCCGCCCGCATCATGACGCTGGCCTGCCTCATCGTCTTCATGGCCCAGATGGCCACCACCGTTTACCTCCCCTCCCTGCCCATGGTGATGACGGATCTCGCCATGACCCGGCAGGGGGCCGAACTCTCCATCTCGCTGTTCGTCATCGGCGCCGCCCTGCCGGTGCTGTTCTGGGGCGCCGCCGCCGATCGCTACGGTCGCCGGCTGCCCCTCGCCCTGTCACTCTTGCTGTTTGTCGGCCTCAGCCTGCTGCTGGCCACCACCAGCCAGGGGCCGCTGCTCTTGATCCTGCGCACCCTGCAAGGGGTGGCGGCCGGCGGGGCGGCCATCATCGCCCGCATCCTGGTACGGGATCACTGGCACGGCGATGAGCTGGCGCGCCGCCTCTCGGTACTTTCCATCGCCTTCATCACCGCCCTCGGCGGCGGTCAGTGGATAGGCGGCCTCATCAGCCGTTATGCCCATTGGCAGCTGGGGTTCGTGCTGATGGCCGGGGTCGGCGTGCTGGCGCTGCTCTTGATGAGCAGCCTGCCGCTGCAGGGGCCCAATCCGGCGGCGGCGAGCGGCGGCATGTGGGCCCGTTACGCCAGCCTGCTGCGCCGCCCCGGCTTTTTCTGGCCGGCCTGCGTCGGTGGCATCGGCTTTGCCATCACGGTAACCCTGCAGGAGGTGAGCCCCTTCGTGCTGCAGCAGGGGTTTGCCCTCGAGGTCACCACCTTCGGCAGCCTGGGGTTGCTGATCGGGGTCGCCTACTTCGCCGGCGCCATGACGGTCAACCGGCGGGTCGCCCGGGTGGGAGGCCGTCAGCTGATGCGCCAGGGGGCCGCGCTCATACTGCTGGCGGCCGGCGGCATGCTGCTGCTCTGGGCACTGGGCGCCCTGCAGGGCAGCGTTGGCTTGGTGGCCATGATGACCTGCTACTGCCTCATCATCTTCGGGCAGGCGGTGCTCTTTCCCAACAGCATGGCGTTGGCGGTGAGCGATGGCCGCGAGCACGGCGCCTATGCCATGGCCCTGTGCGGCTTCCTGCAGCAAGGGGTAGCCGGGGTGGCCGCCGCTGGCGCCACCCTGGTGAGCCATCACGGCGCCTGGGCCCCGCTCGTCTTCACCCTGGCGCTCATCACCCTGCTCATCGTGCGCACCAGGGTGCGCTAAGCAGGCCCCTACCTACGCTCCCTCAACCCTCCGCGGGCCCCATCACCCGATCACACAGGCTGATGAGGGCCTCGCTAAGGCGCGTGAGCGGCTCGCCGCGCTCCGCCCCCAGGTGCAGCGCCAGCTCCACCGGCGCCACCGCCGGCCAGTGGGTCAGCTCCTGCTGATCCGGCTGCAGCAGGCGCCGGGGCAGCAAGCTGACCCCGATCCCGGTGCTCACCGCCCCCTGCAGGCTGGCCAGGCTGGCGCTGACGTAGGCGATGCGCCACCGCCGCCCCAGAACGTCGAGTACCTCGGTCAGCTGCCGCCGATAGAGCCCTTCGCTCGGGAACACCACCAGCGGCAGGGGATCCCGCTCGCTGGCGGGCCAGGCACGACTGTCGACCCAGGCCAGCGGCTCGCGCCAGCAGGCGCGCGGCGCCCCCTGTCCCCGCGCCTGTTTGACCAGCGCCAAGTCCAGTTCGCCAGCCTCGAAGCGTTGCCAGATCTCGTGGCTGAGGCCGCTGTGCACCTCCAGCCGCACCTGCGGGTAATCGCGGGCAAAGGCCGCCAGCACAGGGGCGATGGCACCGGCGGCAAAATCCTCCGGCACTCCCAGGCTCAGCTGCAGGCTGGCCTCGGCCACCTGCTCCTCGGCCCGGGCCAGCAAGGCCAGGATGCTGCGGGCCAGCCCCAGCAGCTTCTCCCCCTCTGCCGTGGTCACCACCTGGCGACCGGAGCGGTCCAGCAGCGGGCAGCCGAGCTGCTGCTCGAGCCGCCGCATCTGCTGGCTGATGGTGGACTGGGTGAGGTGCACCCGTTCACCGGCGCGGGTAAAACTGCCGCTGTCGACGATGGCGACAAAGCTGCGCAGCAAGAGGGGATCCAGCATGGTGACTCCATTTACAAAACCACTGCATGCCATTCTATCATTTAATTTCCCCATGACTGGCTTCCCCGCTAGGCTGGTCTCCTCCCATTCCCTTGCCTCGAGGATCCGCCATGCCCCACTCCCTTGTCGAACCCGCCGGCTCACGCCTGATCGCCTCGCTCACCACCAACCCCACTCATCAGGAGTGGCTGGAGCAGGCGCTGCAACTGGCCCTCCATAACCGCCAGCAGGGGGGCAGACCCTTTGCCGCCCTGCTGGTACAAGGCAACCAGCTGGTGACCAGCGCCGTCAACGCCATGCACCAGGATGGCGACCCCACCCGCCACGCCGAACTGGAAGCCCTGCGCCAGGCCAGCCAGGTCGGGCCGCTGGCGGGTGCCATCGTCTACGCCAGCGGTCACCCCTGCCCCATGTGCCTGAGCGCCCTGGTGATGAACGGCATCGCCGCCGTCTATTACGCCTTCGATAACGAGGATGCAGCCCCGTTCGGCTTTGACAGCACGGCCGCCTACCACAAGCTGGCCCTGCCCCTCGCGCCAGCCCCACTGCCGCTTATCAAGCTGCCGAGCCCGCTGGCCGCCGCCGAGCTCTATGGTGCACAAAGTCATGCTTGAGGCCCGCATCGATACGCGCCAGCAGCAGGCCCTGCTGGTGCTGGTGATCCTGATCGGGCTCAACCTGCGGCCGTTTCTCACCGCCATCGGCCCCCTGAGCCGCGACATTGCCGAGGCGCTCGGGCTTGGCATGGACACCCTGGCCTGGCTGACTCTGCTGCCGCTCTGGCTCATCGGCGGCGGCGTGTTGCTCACCCCGGCCCTGCGCAGTCGCAGCGGGCCGCGCCAGTTGCTGGGGGCGGCCCTGCTGCTGCTGGGAATGGGCAGCGCCATGCGCTTGGAGGCAGCCAGCGGCGCCCTGCTCATCGCCAGCGCCGCCCTCTGCGGGCTGGGCTCGGCCCTGGTGCAGGGGGTATTGCCCGGCCTCATCAAGCAGGCATTTGCGCAGAAGGTGCCGCTGGTAATGGGCATCTTCTCGGCCTGCATGATGGGGGGCGGGGCGCTGGGTGCCAGCCTCACCCCGCAGCTCGCCGCCCGGCTCGACTGGTCCCAGGCGCTGGCGCTGTGGAGCCTGCCGGTGCTGCTGGCCATGGGCTGGCTCGGCTGGCGGGTACGGCTGCCCGCAGCGCCGGTGGCGGTATCCAGCGGCGGCGAGCAGCGCCTCATCAGCCTGCCCCGCAGCTGGCTGCTGATAAGCTGCTTTGGCATCATCAACAGCGGTTACGGCATCGTGGTGGCCTGGCTGGCGCCGGCCTACATGGCGCAGGGCTGGAGCCCCCAGCAGGGGGGCGAGCTAGTGGCCTGGCTGGCACTGGCCCAGACCATGAGCGGCCTCGGCCTGCCGCTGCTGGCCGCCCGCCGGCTCGACCGCCGCCCCTGGATGGGATTGGCCATCGCCATGCAACTAGTAGGCTTTGGCGGCCTCTGGTTGGCGCCGACGGCCGCCCCCATCCTCTGGTGCATGCTGTGCGGCGCCGGGCTTGGCGGCAGCTTCTCCCTCATCATGGTCATCGCGCTGGATCACCTGCCGGATCCGCGCCGCGCCGGCACCCTCAGCGCCCTGATGCAGGGGTTCGGCTTCATGCTGGCGGCCACCGGCCCCTGGGTAGCGGCCCGCCTGCATCACCTGAGCGGTGACTTCGCCGCCGCCTGGCAGTGGCAGCTCGCCGGCCTGGTGTTGATGAGCCTGCTGGTGCTGCGACTGGATCCGCGCCGCTACCCGCGTGCCATGAAGCTGGCCACAGCCTCTCCTGCTCCTGCCCCCATCAACTGATCTGCGCTCGCCTCCTCTTTCCCGAATGAGGAGGCGAGCTCACCCCCCTGCTATTCCTTCCCATCCTTTGCTCGCTTTCCGGTATCGGGCCAGCTGAGCAAATCATCAGCAAAAAACTACATATCCATCTGATTTATAACATATTAAACCTTCCCATATGGAGGGTTGTGCTGCCATATGAGCCCATTAAGGTAAGGCACTCAGACGAGAATTAATCTCGTTTCGTCTGACAGGGAAGAGGCTGTATTCATCAGGGAGGAGAGCGCCACGCGCCAGTGGCTTTGCTATCACACAAAGGAAATCACATGCAGACAAACACAAAATGGGCTTCTCTACTCGGTGGCTTGGCCATGCTAGGCGGTGCCATCTCACCGGTCATGGCCAACGAGTCATTCAACCTGTGGCAGGAGTGCGCCACCCGCTGCACCCTGGATCTAGCCCAGGGGGTGCGCGCCAGCCAGCTCGATGTCGCCAGCCTGCTGGGTGAACAGGCCGGATCCGGGGTACTGCACTACTCCATGGTATTGGAGGAAGGGGGAGACAGCCTCAAACTGGCCCTCGGCAATGCGCTGACCCTGCGCACGGATGGCACCACCATCACCCTGACCAGCGCCACCGCGGGCAAGGGCCCACGCACCTACAGCTATACCCGCCAGGGGCGCGGCAACTGGTCGCTGCACTGGCTGGTTCCCGTCGGCGACGATGCCCCCGCCAGCATCAAGGTCTTCTTCCACGAGCTGGATGCAGGATCCGAGGTGAGCCATATCTCCCCCATCTACAGCATCGAAGTGAGCGATGACCTGCTGCGCACCATGGCCAGCAACTCGACGCTCTTCGTCAGGCACGTGGAAAACAACGAGATCAATCGCAGCCTCACCCTCAGTGCGGCCGGGGTCGGCTTCGTGGCGGCGCCCACCCAGCACAGTCGTCAGAAGCGCTGGAGCGAGTGGCACACCGGCAAGGTGTTGTGCCTGCTGGATCCGCTGGATGCGGTCTACAACTACCTGTCGCAGCGCACCTGCAACCTGGGTGATACCTGGGAAGGCAAGGTCTACCGGGTATTGGCCGGCGCACCCGCCTCTCACGACACCCATATCGTACCGACCGCCATCAGTCATCGTCTGCACTTTGCCAAGGGAGACGGTCTGGCGGCCCTCACCACCCATCAGGTTTGCGCCATCCCCCTTGAATCCCTGGCCAGAAGCCGTCAGCCCAGAGGCTGGGAAGAGCTCAGCCAGTGCGGCTATCCGGTCCACAATCTCGTCACCCTCTATCTGCTGACCCGCCTGCCATGGTCCCAGCTTGATACCGTGATCACCCAGGCGCTGGCCAACACCACGCCAGAGGATGGCTCAACGCCACGAGGGCAGCTGGCGCAAGCCATTCGGGAAAACCCGGCCCAGGCACGGCTGGCCCTGAGCATGGCGGCCGCCCAGAGCGATGCCTTCAGCCACCAGCAGGCGGGCAATAGCCAAGAGCAGGCCGCCAGCGCCGACGTGGTCAATCTCACCTGCCCCGCCGCCGATCTCAACTGCCTGGCGCCAGCCGACAGCGCCGATGCCCTGCAGGAGCGGGACTATCCGAATGGTGCCAGCTTCCTGGGTGACGGGGACGAGGTCAGCTTCAGCACGGCCGGTACTCGCAACTGGTCGGTGACCCGCCTGGAGCAGGCCCATCGCCAGCTGCTGGCGCGCGGTTATCTCTTCGTCGGTTATCACGGCACCTTCCTCGAAGCCGCCCACAGCATAGTGTTTGAGGGGGTGCATGAACGGGATCAATCCTCCATCGCCCCCTGGCAAGGCTTCTATGTCGCCGGCGATCCGGCCCTCGCCTACGGTTACGCCCAGGATCAGGAAGCGGATGCCCGTGGCCGCATCCGCAATGGCGTGCTGCTGCGGGTGTATGTGCCGCGCGCCGCACTGTCCCGCCTCTACGCGACCCAGCAGACCCTGGCCGATCCCGGCGCCGTCGATGAGGTCGGTCGCCTGATTGGTCACCCCCTGCCGCTGCAGCTGGAGGCCATCACAGGACCGGAAGAGGAAGGCGGCCGCCTGGAAACCATTCTGGGTTGGCGGCTGGCGGAGCAGGCGGTGGTGATCCCCTCCACCATACCGACCGATCCACGCAATGTCGGCGGCGATCTTGACCCTGCCAGCGTGCCGCAGGAAGAGAGCGCCATCAGCAGCTTGCCTGATTACACCACCCAGCCCCGCGAAGACCTCTGAATCGCGGTTCATCGATACAAAAACACCGGCCTGTGGCCGGTGTTTTTTACTGTCAACGCGGGGAGTGAGAGGGCGCCTAGCGCCCCTTCTTCTGTCGCCCACCCTGACCGGCGCGCGGCTTGCCGGCGGCCGGTTTGGCCCCCTTGTTCGGGGCGCCTTTGCCTGCGCTCCCTTTGGCCGAGCCGCCTTTGCCCGCAGCCCCCTTGCCTGCCGGGGTCCGTTTCTCGAACGCCTCCGGGCCCGGCACGTTGGGGCGGCCACCAATCTCGTGATCGTCGTCGCGCCGTGGCTTCTTGCCCGGTGCCGACTTGCCGCCTTGCACCGCAGGCGCCTTGGGTTTGCCACCCTGAGCATTGGCCGGTTGCGCCCCCTTGGCCGGTTTCACCTCGGAGGAGGAGTCCTCAATCAGCTTGAACAGCTCGATCAGCTCGTCACCGTCGAGATCGCGCCACTCGCCCACCGGCAGCCCCTTGAGGCTGACATTCATGATGCGGATACGCTCGAGCTTGGTCACCTCGAAGCCGAAGTGCTCGCACATGCGGCGGATCTGGCGGTTCAGCCCCTGCACCAGGGTGATGCGAAACACGAACGGCGCCTCTTTCTTCACCTTGCACTTCTTGGTGACGGTGCCGAGGATCGGCACCCCGGCGCTCATGCCCCGAATAAACTCGTCGGTCACAGGCTTGTCGACGGTCACCAGATACTCTTTCTCGTGATCGTTGCCCGCCCGCAGGATCTTGTTGACCAGATCGCCGTGGTTGGTGAGGAAGATGAGCCCCTGGGAGTCCTTGTCGAGCCGGCCGATGGGGAAGATGCGGGTGCTGTGGTTGACGAAGTCGACGATGTTGTCCTTCTCCCCCGCCTCTGTGGTGGAGACGATGCCCACCGGCTTGTTGAGGGCGATGAAGACCAGGCTGTCCGCCTCGCGCGGCTCGATCACCTGGCCGTTGACCTTGACCAGATCCCCGGCAAACACCTGATCCCCCACCCCGGCCCGCTTGCCGTTGATGAAGACACTGCCCTGCTCGATGAAGCGATCGGCCTCGCGACGCGAGCAGATGCCGCTCTCGCTGATGTATTTGTTCAGACGCATGGATTCATCAGCCAGCATGGGTCACCTGCCAGCGGCCCACGGCCTGCGCATGTCTCATCAGAGCGCGGGATGGCCGGCTCACCAGGTCAAAATTGTGCATATCACTCCATCTTTAAAACCGGCCGAGGTCGGCCTTGTCAGCAAAAAACGCCGGCACATTAGCACATTGCTCTGCCGCACACGCAGGATAGTTGCACCCGCCCCCTCCCGCTTCCCGCAAAATGCGCGCCGCGTCACGCCAAAACGGTGCGCCATGCGTCTCCATATAAACGGCGCAGCAGGCGGCAAGTGCCGCCATGAAAGCGCCTTATCCCCAGACCTGACAATGCCCAATGCCTCCCCCCCTGGCGCCCCTCATTAACCTCATCCCGGCCTGCTGCCTGTACTTATCATCTTGTTTCCCTTAGGCTTTAAGCCAGCTTTCGAGCTTTAGTACGGCTGCCGTGGACGCGGGGCCGCCTCTCTTTTATCAGTGCCAAGGACTCGCCCATGCTGGCTCGCACCCGCCGCCTCGTTCGCCGCCTTCTTCTCAGCCTGCTGGGCTTGCTGCTGCTCGGCTGGGCCCTGATCGCCTACTTCGCCTGGCAGGCCGAACCGCTGCAACCCTGGCACACCCTGGTGCCGCCCGAGCTCAGCGCCGAGCAGCTCGATGGCAGCGACTGGCAGGCCTATCTGGCCCACGAGCAGCAGCTGTTCGAGCTGGTGACCAAGGAAGTGATCGCCAGAACGCCGCCGGAGCAGCAGCTCGACAGCAATCGCTACTATCAGGATGCCCCCATCAATCCGGCTCATTTCGAAACTGACTGGAACCGCTCCTATCTGCTGCGGCCAAGCGGCGAGGTGAAAGGGGTGGCGGTGTTCCTGCACGGTTTGACCGACTCCCCCTACAGCCTGCGCCACCTGGCCCAGCGCTACCGCGAGCAGGGCTTCATCGCCCTGGGGCTGCGCATTCCGGGCCACGGTACCGTGCCGGCCGGGCTGGTCGATATCGACTGGGAGACCTGGCTGGCCGCCACCCGGCTGGCGGTGCGCGAAGCCAAAGTGCTGGCGCCAAGCCCGCTGCCGCTGCATCTGGTGGGGTTTTCCAACGGCGGCGCGCTGGCGGTGAAATATGCGCTCGATGCGGAAGGTGACAAGAGAGGGGCACTGGCAAGGCCCGATCGACTGGTGCTCATCTCCCCCATGATAGGGGTGACCCGCTTTGCCCGCTTCGCCGGCCTCAAGGCGGTGCCCGCCCTGCTGCCCGCCTTTGCCAGCGCCGCTTGGCTCGACACCATGCCGGAGTTCAACCCCTTCAAATACAACTCGTTTCCGGTCAACGGCGCACGCCAGTCCTACCGGCTGACCCACGTCATCCAGCAGCAGGTGCGTGAGCAGGCTGCCAGCGGCACACTCGCGGCCTTCCCGCCCACCCTCACCTTCCAGTCGGTGATGGACTACACCGTCAGTACCCGCTCTATCATCGCCGATCTCTATCACTTCCTGCCTGCCAACGGCAGCGAGCTGGTGCTGTTCGACATCAACCGCGGCACCCTGTTCGGCCCGCTGCTGAGCAGCGCCTCCGAGCTGGCGCTGAGCCACCTGCTGCCGCGCCCGCCGCTCTCCTACCGGCTGACAGTGGTGGGCAATCAGGCTCCCGCCAGCACCCGCACCCAGGCCAGCAGCTTGCCGGCCGGCGGTGGGCCTGAGCAGATCCAGCCTCTCGACATCGACTACCCCAGGGAGATCTACTCCCTCTCCCACGTGGCCCTGCCCTTCCCGATGGATGACCCCCTCTATGGTATGGCGCCACGGCCCGAACAGCGCGAGCAATACGGCATCAATTTGGGGGGGTTGGCCCTGCGCGGTGAGCGCGGGGTGCTGATCGTCAACCCCGGCGCCCTCACCCGCACCTCCTCCAACCCCTTCTTCCCCTATCTGCAGCAGAAGGTGATAGAGACGCTGACAGCGCCTGCCCAACCGCCGGCCGGCAAACAGCCAACCCCGGTCTGGGACAGCGAAGACGAGGCCGCCTATCAGGCAGAGCGGGAACAGTTTCTACAGGATGCGCAGGAGAACGAGGCTCCCTTCTAGGGCACTGGCCAGGACCCGTTGCGGCTGTGTGTCAAGATAGGGCCAGCGCGGGGCCTCTCACCACTTGCCCCAATCGCCCCGGCAGAACGGTATCCACCGTCAATCACCCGATACCAAGCGCCATCAGGGATAGCGGCTGATCTCAATCAGGTTTTGATCCGGATCCAGGCAGTAGACCGACTCGATGGGGCCGCAGGCCCCGCTCTTGGTCACCGGCCCCTCCACTATCTCCACCCCGTGGCAATGGAGCTGGGCGATGACCTGATCCAGCGGCCAGCGGGTGATGAGGCAGAGATCCCCCGAGCCCACCTGCGCCCGGTTGCGCGACTCCTGCCCCAGCAGTTGCAGATTGATCTTCTGGTTGCCAAAGCGCAGGGCCCGGCGCCCTGCCCCAAAGGTGATGGCTTCCATGTTGAGCACTGAGCTGTAAAACGCGACGGCCCGCTCGATGTCACTGACCGTCAATACCAGATGGTCGATATGGCTGATCATGTCCCCTCCTGGCTGATGTATGTCGATAGCGCTAGCCCGACAGACTAATCTGTGGGCACCCTCATCATACCCAATTGTCTACCAATCAACTGTGCCGAATGGTGCAAAGATGGCCGAGCAAAGCCGCTAGCTGAGTGAAGGCGGCGGTGGCCTGATCACTGCGTATGATAAGTCTCTTACAGGCCACAACTAACGTAATTGGTTGATGATGAACACATTATTGTACCGACACAGCTGAAATAAGGTGTCGATTGGATTAAGATGCGCGCCATATCAGGTAACTCGGATGGGGCCATCCCGATCATGTCGGGGCTCAGGGCGACCGAGAAACAGGGCTGAGGAACCAGTTTTGCGCGAGTCATGGACAGAAGAGGAACTAAGGGCGACGGTCAGCGCCTATCTGGCGATGCGCACCATGGAGCAAAATGGCATCCCCTTCGTCAAAAAGCGCTATTACACCGAGCTCGCTAACCAGTTTGGCCGCACCGAGAAGGCATTCGAATATCGAATGCAGAACATCTCCTATATCTGCGCCCTGCTAGGACGAATCTGGGTATCAGGTCTCAAGCCGGCTAAGAACGTGGGCCCCCACAATGCCCCCATCATAGAGCGCCTGCTCTGTGAACTCGATGGCCAACCCTATACCGGCAAGGCTGCCTTTGAGCATCAAGTGAGCCGCTACCAGACCAAGCCAACACTCCCCATGCCGACGGGCATTCAAGAACCAGAGCAGCGTTATGGGGCCAGTCCTGGCTATGGGCGAGATCCAAAGGTGAAAGCTTGGGTATTGATGACGGCGGCGGGCCATTGCGAAAGCTGCGCACAACCAGCCCCTTTTCATGCCACCACGGGGGAGGCCTTTTTAGAGGTGCATCATCTGCGCACACTCGCAGAAGGGGGTTCGGATACCATCAGCAATACGGTGGCGCTCTGCCCTAATTGCCACCGTGAGCTGCACTATGGCGTCAACCAAGCACAAAAACGTGAGGCCCTTTACCAGGCGCTACCCAGACTGGTACGAGAATAACGCGCCTTCTTCACTCATAAAAAACGGCTCGCCATTGGCGAGCCGTTTTGGTCGGGGTCAGCAGGGGATCCGCTCGATGTGGCCGCCGCTCAGTTTGAAGAAGGCATCTTGCGGCAGCTCCTGCAGCCAGGTGGTGGTGTAGTCCAGATCCGCATAGGCGCCGCGCAGCATGGCGCCGAACAGGCCGTGAGAGACCACGATGGCGCGCTCGGCGATCTGCTCATCCTGCAGCCAGCTCAGGGCCCGGCCTTGAATGCTCTGAAAACTCTCCCCCTCTGGGGCCTGCAGATACCAGTCTGGCTGCTCCAGATCCAGCTCGGGGTAAGCCGCCAGCAGCTCGGGCACCCGGCGACTCTCCCACTCCCCCATCCCCAGCTCCACCAGCCGTTCGTCCCAGACGATACGCGCTTGGTCCAAGCCAAGCTGCTGGCACACCCGCTCCGCGGTCTGGCGCGCCCGGCCGAGGGGGCTGGCGTAAATGGTCCAGTCGGCGGGCTCGGTCAGCAGCGTGGCCAGACGGGCCCCCATGGCGAGGGCCTGGGCTTCGCCCTTGGCGGTCAGTTCGGAGTTGCAGCGCCCCTGCAGTCGCAGTTCGGCGTTGTAACGGGTCTGGCCGTGGCGCAGCAGATAGAGGGTACGGGACATGGTTTCTCCAGCAGGTTCAACGAGATAACAAAAACAAGAGAGGCATGGTAGCAGATGTGCCGGGGCAGCCAAGGCACAGACGGGGGAAAGAAAAAAACAAAACGGGTCAATGGTGACCCGTTTATGCCGGCAGGCGCCGCGCTCAGCCCTTCTTGATCTCCCGCAGATAGCGGTAGATGGAGTGAACCGAGATGCCGAGCTGGCGGGCGGCGATCTGGGCACTGTCTTTGAGCTCGAAGATGCCGAGCTCGTGCAGCTGGTTGACCATGACCCGGGTCTTCTGGGACGGGGGTACCGCCTCGTTGCCGCGCACCTCGGCACTGACGGTATCGATGGTGCTGTTGAGGGCCTCGTCGATGTTGCGGGCAAACACCTCCGGGGTGGCGTGACCATCGTGGCCGTGCAGACACTCCGGCATCATGGTGCGCAGCACGGATTGCAGCGGGGCATCCATGTCGGTGTTGATGCAGAGCAGACCGATGGCCTGCCCCTCGCCATTGCGAATGACGGTGGTGAGCGAGCGCAGCGTCTTGCCGGTGGCGCATTTGGTCATGTAGGGGCTGGAGATATCCTGCCCGCTCTTGAGTTTCATCATCGCCAGGTTGGTGATGGGGGCTCCGACGCTGCGCCCGGTGATATGGCCGTTGGCAATCTTGATGATCGACGGATTGCGCGCATCCAGGCTGTGCAGCAGCACCTCGGTGTGCTGACCATACATGGCGGCGATGCCGTCCACGATGATCTCCATCGCCTTGAGGATCTCGAAATCGGTCTGACTCAGCTCTTGCAGCTTCACATTGAAACCTTATAAAAGGGCCGCCGACCCGTGCAAGGGCGGCAGCCGACAGGGACACTCAGGCGGACATGATATCAATAATGGTGCTGTCTGTGGCAGACATGCCGTCTTTGACCATCTGGCCCACGTTGCGAATGGTCTGCTCCACGTTGCCCGCCACAATCCCCTGCCCCGACACAGCATGGCTGTTGAGCGCCATCAGGAAGCCGCGCACCGCCGCCCCGGAGGAGGTGCTCACCTTCATGGCGCAGGAGGCCTTGGCGCCATCGCACACCATGCCGGCGCTGTCGCTCAGCACGTTCTGGATGGCGTGGCAGGATTGCTCGAAACTGCCGCCCGCCAGATAGACCATGGCCATGGCCGCCGCCGCGCTGGTGACCGTGTTGCCACAAAAGGCCGACAACGGCGGATAGTGGGACTTGATGTAGATGGCCCCCAGGTGGCTCATGATGAGGGCGCGGGCCAGCTGCTCTTCGCTGGCGCCAAAGCGCTCGGCGATGACCACCACCGGGATGGTGGCGGCGATGCCCTGGTTGCCGCTGCCGAAGTTGCTCATGGCCGGCAGGCTGGCGCCCCCCATGCGGGCATCGGAGGCCGCCGCAGTGCGCATCACGATGCGGTTCATCACGTCCTCGCCGATGAGGCCGGCCTGGATGTTCTGCTGCATGGTGCGGCCGATCTCGAGGCCATAAGGGTTGTTCATCCCCTCGTCGGAGAGTTTGCCGTTGAGCTCGGAGGCCTGCAGGATAAAGCGGATCTGCTCAAACTCCACCTGGGTGGCGAACTCATGAATGGCGGCGATGCTGATGTCGACCCCATCGCAGATGGCGCCGGTGGCGCCCCCCTGGCCCTGCTCGGCCGTGAAGGTCACTTCATCATTGCGGCGCTGCTCGACGATGCGGGTATGGCCGCCGCACAAGGTCACCTCGGCGCTGTGCTCGGTGCCCTCAGCATCAAGGCCCAGCAAGCGGACCCGGCAATAGATGAACTCGGGGGCCGAGGTGCGGCTAACCTGCACCTGGCCTGCATCGATCAGCGCCTGCGCTTCTGCGACCTGGGCCGGCGTGATGGCGGCCAGCACCTCCAGCCCGGCCTCGGCGTTGCCGCCGATGGCGCCGGCGGCAGCGGCAATGGCCAGCCCAATCTTGCCTGTGCCCGGCACATAGACCCCCATGGAGTTCTTGTAGAGGTTGTCCGACACCACCACCTCCAGCCGGACGGGCTTGCAGCCCAGTTGCCGGGCGGCGACGGCGGCGGCATAAGCGGCGGCGATGGGCTCGGTACAGCCCAGCGCCGGTTTGACAACCTGTTGAATAATCTGCAGATACTGCTGCCACGCTTGCTTCATCAGAACACCCTTTCTATCAACATTAACCAGCGATGTGAGCGATCGCTTCCACTTCAACCCTGACACCCATCGGCAGATCCTTCACGGCAAAGCAGCTGCGGGCCGGACAATCTTTCAGGAAATAGCGTTTATAAACCTCGTTGAACGCGGCAAAATCACTGATTTCGGCGAGATAGCAGGTGGTCTTGAGCACGGTATCCAGGTTGCCACCGGCGGCCTCCAAGACATGCTTGAGGTTCTCCAGCGCCTGACGGCTCTGGGCTTCGATGCCCCCTTCCACCACGCCGCCCTGCTGTTTGCACACCGGCAGCTGGCCAGAGGTAAAGATGAGGTCGCCATAGGCAGTGCCATGGCTGTAGGGACCGATGGCATCGGGTGCGGCATCCGCCACTATGATCTTTTTCATATCGCCACTCCTTAAAATGCAATTATTTTTGCAATCATTTGTAATCAACAGTCTTGTCTTGTTCAACATTATTTGCTTATTAGGCATTCCATTCAACTAAAACCTGCAAAAACAGCGATAAATTCGGTAGCAGACGCAAATTGAAAGCGTGATCTGTCTCCCTCTTTAGGTAGAAGAGCGATAAAAAGCATTGTTTTGCCGCTTTTTATTCAACTATATTTGCGCCTGATTTTTACCCCTACAAAAACAAGGTATTTTATGGACGCGCACAGTACGACACTCACCCGGCCCGTGATGGGCACGCTGGAATGGAAAGAAGCGGTTCGTTTTGACAGCACCGACTGGGGCTGGGTCATCATGAGCATCGGCATGGCCATCGGGGCGGGGATCGTCTTCCTGCCGGTGCAGGTGGGATTGATGGGGCTGTGGGTGTTTTTGCTGTCGGCGGTGATCGGCTACCCGGCCATGTACATGTTCCAGCGCCTCTTCATCAATACCCTGGCCACCTCGCCCGAGTGCAAGGACTACCCCAGCGTCATCAGCGGCTACCTCGGCAAGAACTGGGGCGTGCTGCTTGGCGCCCTCTACTTCGTGATGCTGGTGATCTGGGTGTTCGTCTACTCCACCGCCATCACCAATGACAGCGCCTCCTTCCTGCAAAGCTTCGGGGTCACCCAGCAACTGCTCTCCGAAAATCCCTTCTACGGGCTGGTACTGATCTGCGCCCTGGTGGCGCTGGCCTCGCGCGGCGAAAACCTGCTGTTCAAGATCTCCACCTTCATGGTGCTGACCAAGATCAGCGTGGTGGCTGTGCTCGGCCTGATGATGGTGGGCAAGTGGGATGCCGCCAACATCACCGCCATGCCGGCCAGCGGTGACTGGCTGAAGGATGCCATCGTCATGCTCCCCTTCACCCTCACCTCCATTCTCTTCATCCAGAGCCTGAGCCCCATGGTGATCTCCTACCGCTCCCGGGAAAAATCCCTGGAAGTGGCCCGCTTCAAGGCGATGCGCGCCATGAACATCGCCTTCGGCATCCTGTTCGTGGTGGTGTTCTTCTACGCCGTCTCCTTCACCCTGGCCATGGGCCACGAGCAGGCGGTCAAGGCCTCCGAGGAGAACATCTCAGCGCTGGCCATGGTGGCCCAGGGTATGCCGGGTCAGACCCTCAAACTCTTGAGCCTGACCCTCAACATCTTCGCGGTGATGACCGCCTACTTCGGCGTCTATCTGGGCTTTCGCGAGGCCTGCCAGGGGCTGGCGATGAACCTGCTGCGCCGGGTGATGCCGGAAGATCGCATCAACAAGGGGCTGGTGGGCAAGGGCATCATGGTGTTCACCGTGCTGCTCTCCTGGGGGGCCATCGTGCTCAATGCCCCGGTGCTGAGCTTCACCTCCATCTGCAGCCCCATCTTCGGCATGGTGGGTTGCCTCATCCCGGCCTACCTGGTCTATCAGGTGCCGGCGCTGCACAAGTACAAGGGGGTCTCCCTCTACATCATCATCGTCACCGGTCTGCTGCTCTGCGTCTCGCCCTTCCTCGCCTTCAACTGATCTGCCGGCACCCTGTGTCATCGGCGGCGGGCCACCCTGAGGGTGGCCCGTCTGTTTGACCCATTCAGCCCCCTTCCTGAGTGAAAAAGCCAAGAGGATCACAACTTCCACCGCCCTTCCAACCGAGCCTCCCCGGCGAGGAGTAATATCCAGCCATCCCGCTACACGCCCCCCTCGGGGCCCGAGGCTTCATATGAAATGGATATTCACGCCCGCCATCCGGCTCGGCAATCAGCTCTCCTTCAAGTACAAGTTTTTGCTCTGGTCCTGCCTGATGCTGCTGCCGCTCGCCTACAGCATGACCAACCTGCTGGGCCGGCTGCAGGACGACAATGCCCAGGCCAGCAAGGAGCTGGCCGGCGTGGTCAAGCTGGCGCCGCTGCCCGCCATCGAACAGGCCCTGCTGACCCACCGCAACCTGGTTACCCGGCACGGCTATGAGCAGAACCCGGTCGGCGAGGAGGAGGTCAAGGCCGCAGCCCGGGCCGTCGATGCGAGCCTGGCCGCCTTTGCCGCCAGTGGACAGCAAAACCCCACCTTCGATGCCCTCGCCCAGGAGTGGTCCAGCCTGCAAAACGAGGCGCTCGGGCTCGAGGTGGAGCAGAGCAACCTGCGCCACGACAAGCTGCTGACCGAGGTGCGCCACCTCTACAAGAGCATTACCGCCGCCAGCAGCCTGGTGCAGGATCCCGCGCTCGGCACCTACTACATGGTGGTGCTCGCCAGCGAGCGACTGCCGCAACTGCGCGATCTGCTGGCCCAGGTGCGGGACAGAGCCGCCACCATCGCCGACTTCGGCCTGTTTCAGGCGCAAGGGTATAGCGCCCTGCGCTTTCGCCTCGACCTCATCAACGCCACCCTGCAGGAGCTGGAGGCCGACCTGACCCTGCTCTATGAGATGGCCCCCGCCTATCGCAGCGAGCTGGGCCAGCAGACTGACGCCCTGTTGCAGCAGGCCCATCAGGGGGTCGACACCCTGGAAAACAAGATGATGAAGGATCAGCAGGTGCAGCTCTCCAGCCAGGAGGTGCTGGCGCTGGGGGATGGGCTGGATGCCGCCATCACGGCGCTGGCCGGTCAGGTGCGCCAGCGGCTGGAGGCGGACCTGCACCAGCGCATGACCGCCAACCAGCGCCACTTCTGGTGGGTGACCGGGCCGCTGACCGCTATCCTGCTGGTCTATCTCTACCTGATGATCGGCGCCTATCTCTCCTTGCGCGCCACCGTGGGCCGGGTGCGGGAGATCGCCGCCCGGGTCAACGCCCAAGATCTCGGCCAGCAGATCGAAATCGTCGGCCAGGATGAGCTGGCCGCCATCAGCCGGGATTACAACGTGACCCTGCAGACCCTGCGCACCCTGATGCTGCGAGTGCGGGAGAACGGCATCAGCGTGGTGGAGAGTGCCACCGACATCGAAGCGCGGACCTGCCGCTCCCAGGAGGTGATCGCCGATCAGCAAGGGGAGACCCATCAGGTGGCCACCGCCATCAAGGAGCTGGCCGCCACCTCCCACGACATGGCAGGCAACGCCCAGCAGGCCGCCCGCATGACCCAGGAGGCGCAGGCCGTGGTGGGCCAGGGCGAGGCGGTGGTCGAGCGTACCATCAAGGCCATCGACCACATCAATCGCGAGGTGCTGCGTACCGCCGAGACCATCGGCCAGCTGGAGCAGCAGTGCAGCCAGATTGGTGGCGTCATCGGGGTGATCCGCGGCATCGCCGAGCAGACCAACCTGCTGGCCCTCAACGCCGCCATCGAGGCGGCCCGCGCCGGCGAGCAGGGGCGCGGCTTCGCGGTGGTGGCCGACGAGGTGCGCTCGCTGGCCAGTCGCACCCAGGGGGCCACGGTCGAGATCCAGCAGATGATCGAGCAGCTGCAAACCGGCGCCCGTGCCTCAGTCAGCGCCATGTCCGCCGCCAGCCGCGAGGCGCAGGAGGGGGTCAGTCTGGCCCAGGAGGCCCAGCAGGCCTTTGGCGCCATCACCGAACGGGTGGGCAGCATGGTCGACACCAACTCGGTGATCGCCAGCGCCATCGAGCAGCAGGGGGCCGTGGTCAACGAGATAGAGCGCAACGTGGTGCGCATCTCCGATGGCAGCGACGAGGCGCTGCAGGTGGCCAACGCCGCCCGCGACGCCGCCCGCCAGATCCACCAGCTCACCGAGCAGCTGCGTGCCATGGTGCAAAGCTTCGTGCTCTGAGCCAGCGCCCGTCACCTACGCCAGCCCCTTGCCGGGGCTGGCTTTTTTTGCCAATTCAGACGGTCGGGCCGTATTGTTTTTCTTGGCGAAAAAAGTATCAACTACCCATTGTGCGATGAGGATAAAGCGGGGTAATCTTCAGCCACAACAAGATTCGAACGTTACCTTTATTGCCTGCAACAGGCCCGGGGATCAGTTCGACGCCCGAGAGGCAGTTCGACGAGAGTTCGGCGAGAGGAAGCTCGCATCACGACACAACCGTTCAGGCGAGGTATCGCAAATGGCGAAGTACCAGTTTTTCTCTATCCCGGCCTCCAACCGGCAGCAGTACACCTTTATCGACATGGCCTCCCCCACCTTCCTGCCCGAGAAAGAGGCGCTGCTGGCGCAGGGGTTCGAGGTGGAAGAGGATTTCATCGACGCGGCCAACCCGCGCGAGGCGGTGGAGAAGTATGGCTCCAACTTCCTCTACGTGGCCGATGAGCTAGGCAAATCGGACGCCGGTTACGCCGCGGCCGTCGCCGTGCAGGGGCTCGGCAAGACACTGCGGGGGCAGCGCCAAGAAAGTTGAGTAAATTGAGCAGATAGACGAAATGCGGCCATCAGCAAGCTGCCGATGGCCGCAGCAATATGGTTCAACAGCAGGCGAGCTGGCGGAGCATCTCGATCAACTCCTCCTCGCTGCTGGGCTCATAAGCCAGCGTCATGCTCGGCGCCGCCCCTCCCATCAGCATGTAAACGTGCGTGCTGCAGTGGTCATAGTGATACCACTTACCGTCGATACAGACGTCGGTATAACATCTCGGGTCCCTTTCAAGTTCCATACATCCATCCTTCTGTTACCTACTACCCACATCCTTTTTCGACCGTAAAGTAACCAGAGCGTTACAAACTTGATGCAGATCAAGCCAGGTTGCCGACGCCACCATTTCTCGGTAAAAGAGCCCCGAAAGGCGCTTCTTCTGCCTCAGCGATGGTCATATGCTGCTCGTTAAGTTCTCAGTCAGCCACGCCCGCCACAATGTGAGCTGGGGCAGCGGATCCTACGCAGCCCCTCAGGCGCCCTTCACCCCATGGCGGGGCCCGGCGACAGCCAGCGCCTGGCGCCACACGACCAGGCCCGCAGAGGAGGTATAGATGAGCCACTCCCACATAGATCTGAACCTGTTTCGCATCTTCGATCGCGTCATGACCGAGAAGGGGGTATCGGCCGCGGCCGCCAGCCTGGAGATGACCCCCGCCGCCATCAGTCAGGCCATTCGCAGGCTCAGCGATCTCATCGGCGAGCCCCTGTTTCGCCGCGATGGCCGCGGGATCATCCCCACCAGCCGTGCCCTAGCCCTGCACCGGGAGATCCGCACCGCCCTGCACACCATGGAGCGCTCCCTGCTGCTCAATCAGGCGTTCGATCCCCTCACCAGCCAGCGCATCTTTCGCATCGCCAGCCACCCGGACCTCGATCTCCTGCTGTTGCCGGCGCTGCTCGCCCATCTGGCCAGGGTGGCGCCCCACTGCCGGGTGGAGTCGGTGCCCGGCATGTTTGAAGAGCACCTGCGTCAGCAGGCGCTGCGCCTTCGCAACATCGACCTGGTGCTGGCCAGCACGGCGCTGGAAGAGACCGGCTTTTGCAACGAATCCCTGCTGACCCTGGAGCTCAGGGTGGCCTGTCGCGCCGATCATCCGCGCATCGGGGAAAGCCTCGACTTCGAGACCTTCTTTGCCGAGGAGCACGTGGTCTGGGATGTGCGCCGCAAGGACGACTGGGTCATCCGCAGCCTCAGTGACCAGGCCCTGCCTCCCCGCAAGATTGCCTATGAGAGCAACGCCCTGCTCACCGCCCTCTCCCTGGTCAGCCAGACCGAGTGGCTCTGCGTGGTCAGCCAGTGGCATATCGAACAGGTGCGCGATACCCTGCGGCTCAAGGATTTTCCGCTGCCCTGGGCCTCCAGCCACTGCCCCGTCTACATCAGCTGGCACCAGGCGCAGGGCCGGGATCCCGCCCTCCAGTGGTTTATCCGCCAACTGCACCTGATTGCCGCAAGCTGACCCTCCTCATTTAACCACCGCTTAACTGTCGTTTATTGCCGGCTGCCATGATTGTTGCGGCCGGCTTGACTACTCTGGTGCCGACCCCGTTGCCGTGCCCTCGGCGCAATGCCGCAACGCCCGACTAACCAATCGATGCTGACCATGTTCATGGGACATGTCGTCAGGGGCATCTCTCGCCCAACGTTTCACTCCGGGTCCGGATAGCGCCAGCCATGGCTGGCGTCATCTCGGCTACCCGTCACTCACCCTGTTTATTACTGGGAGGCATCAGAGTCTGACTACACTTGGTCCTGCCTGCCCACCACAATCTGGAGAAAGACAGATGAAGCTCAAGTTCTCGACGCACACCATTGTCACCCTATGCCTCTGTGGCTCCCTGCTGTTGCAGCCGGCCTGGGCCGTCATCAACCCCAAGCCAGCCAGCGAATTTACCATCCAGGCCAACCAGAATGTGCTGCACACCCTGCCATTCAACGACAAGCAGGATTTCGAGGACGCCCGGCGCGGCTTCATCGCCAAACCGGATACCCTCACCATCAAGGATGAGCAGGGCAACGTGGTGTGGGATCTGGAGCAATACAAGACCTACATCGGCCTGGACAAGACGGCGCCGGATACCGTCAACCCGAGCCTGTGGCGCAATGCCCAGCTGAACATGGAGTACGGGCTGTTCAAGGTGACCGACAAGATTTACCAGATCCGCGGCTTCGATCTCTCCAACATCACCTTCATCCAGGGTGACAAGGGATGGATCGTCTTCGACCCGCTGATCTCGCCGCAGACCGCCAAGGCGGCCCTCGCCTTCATCAACAAGACCCTGGGCGAGCGGCCGGTCACTGCCGTGGTCTACAGCCACTCCCACGTGGATCACTACGGCGGGGCCGCCGGCCTCTTCAACTCGCCGGACGAGGTGAAAAAGAACGGGGTTCAGATCATCGCCCCCGAAGGGTTCACCGAGCATGCGGTCTCGGAAAACGTCATCGCCGGCAACGCCATGGCCCGCCGCGCCGTCTACATGTATGGCGCCCTGCTGCCGCGCAATGCCCAGGGAGGCGTGAATGGCGGCCTGGGGCAGACTACCTCCACCGGCGTGCCCTCCCTGCTGCTGCCGACCCGTTTCATCACCAAGAGCGGGGAAGAGGTTACCCTGGACGGCGTGCGGATGGTCTTCCAGATGACCCCGGGCACCGAAGCGCCGGCCGAGATGAACACCTGGTTCCCGGAGAGCAAGGCGCTCTGGATGGCCGAGAACACCACCAACACCATGCACAACATCCTCACCCTGCGCGGCGCCCAGGTACGTGATGCCCTCAAGTGGTCCAGCTACCTCAACGAGACCATCGAGACCTGGGGCGACCAGGCCCAGGTCAAGTTCCAGAGCCATCACTGGCCGCGCTGGGGCAATGCCAGCATCGTCGACTACTTCAAGAAGCAGCGGGATCTCTACAAGTACATCCACGACCAGTCGGTGCGGCTGATGAACATGGGCTACACGGGTGAGGAGATTTCAGAGAAGATTGCCCTGCCCCCCGAGCTCAACGACTTCTGGCCGAACCGCGGTTACTACGGCACCCTGCGCCACAACAGCCGGGCCGTCTATCAGCGCTACATGGGCTGGTACTCCGGCAACCCCTCCGATCTGGACAACCTGCCACCCGAGATGGTCGGTCCCAAATACGTCGAGTTCATGGGCGGTGAGCAGGCGCTGCTGAAGAAAGCCAAGGCGTCGTTCGACAAGGGGGAATATCGCTGGGTCGCGGAAGTGCTCAAGCACCTGGTGTTCGCCAACCCGAACAATCAGGAGGGCAAGCTGCTGCTGGCCGATGCGCTCGAGCAGCTGGGCTATCAGGCCGAGTCCGGCCCATGGCGCTCCGTCTATCTGCAGGGGGCCTATGAGCTGCGCAACGGCGTGCCCACCGCTGGCGGTACCGTCACCGCCTCGCCGGACACCATTCGCGCCATGAGCCCCAGCATGCTGTTCGACTATCTGGCGGTGCGGATCAATCCGGAGAAAGCGGCCGGCAAGAAGATGGTCATCAACATGGACTTCACCGACATCGGGGAGAAACACACCCTGAGCCTGGAGAACGCCGTGCTCAACCACACCACCCACTATGCCGCCAAGCCGGATGTCACCCTCACCCTGAGCAAGCAGACCCTGGACGACATCCAGCTGGGTCAGGGCACGCTGGAGCAGAAGATCGCCAGCGGCGAGATCAAGGTTCAGGGGAACCAACAGACCTTCAGCGACTTCGTCGGCCTGCTCGACAAGTTCAACTTCTGGTTCAACATAGTGACCCCATGATGCGACGCACCCTGCGCGTGTGCATGACCCTGCTCTGCCTCATCCCCGGGATGGGGCAGACCTGCGGTTATGACGCACTCTACCCCAATCCGTTTGAACAGAGCTGGCCCGGCGCACTCGACGTTGCCATGGCGACCGCGGCAGCGGTCAATGATGACAGGGTGGCCCGTCTGCCTAGCCTCACCGGCGAGGCGGGGTTTGCCCGCAGCCAGGCCTGGCTGCAGACCCTGAAGAGCCGCTTCCAGCAGGCCGGCGTCAGGGGCGGCGTCTCCATCCTGCTGGTCGATTCCGGGCTCTGGTCGAGGCTGCGTGGCAAGGAGTCACTGCTGCTCCAGCTCCATACTGCCGGCCCGCACCCCAAGGATCGGATGATGCTGCTAAGCGAGGCGGCCCTCGACGCCCTGCTGGCCGGCACCCTCACCATAGAGGAGGCGCTGCAGCTGGGAGTGGTTGCCTTGCCGGGCGAGGAGGGCCGGCAATTGCAGCACGACTTGCACCTGGCTCTGGGCTCATGACCGTTCAGATATGAAAAAAGGGAGGCATCTGCCTCCCTTTTCTTTGCTGCCATCGGGGCAACGAACCAGCACGGGCGCTTATTCGTCTTCCAGATAGGCGTAGCCTTGCAGACCCAGCTCCAGTTCTTCGAGCAGGGCCTTGCGAGCCGCGTCGTCCAATGCCGGGTGGGAAACGATCCGCTGGTAGTTCTCGCGAATGACGGACGGGTCGATGTTGACGTAACGCAGCAGCTGGTCGACGGTGTCACCGCGTACCACGTTGCGAATGTCCATCTTGCCTTCCTCGTCCAGCCACACTTCCGCGCAGTGGGTGTCACCGAACAGGTTGTGCAGGTCGCCGAGGATCTCCTGATAGGCACCCACCAGGAAGAAGCCGACGTGGCACTCTTCATTTTCACCGTAGACCGGCATCGGCAGGGTACTTTCCACACCCAGACCGTCGACGTAGTGCTCGACCTGACCGTCGGAGTCACAGGTGATGTCCATCAGGATGCCGCGGCGGGTGAGCGGACGCTCGAGGCCGGCCAGCGGCATCACCGGGAACACCTGACCGATACCCCAGGCATCCGGCAGGGACTGGAACAGGGAGAAGTTGGCAAAGCACTTGTCAGCCAGTTTCTCGGAGAGCTCGTCAGCCAGCGCGCGGTGGTTGCGGTTGACCGGATTGAGCATCTCTTTGAGCGCCAGACAGGTGTTCTGGTGCAGCATCTCGGCCCAGGCACGCTGTTCAAGATTGAGCAGGCCCATGGTGTACTGGGTATTGACGTCACCCAGGTCTGCCACCGAGTCGTGGAAGATCTCCAGCAGGGAGGGATCTTCGCCGCGCAGGTCCAGCCACCCTTTCCACATGTTCTGCAGAATGGTGGGCGCATCTTCGTCCGGCGCGCTGATGTCGTTCATCTCCACCCCTTCGGCACCAATGATGTTGGTGACCAGCACGGCGTGGTGAGCGGTCAGGGCACGGCCGGACTCGCTGATGATGGTCGGGTGCGGCAGGTCGAACTCGCGGCACACGTCGCCGATGCCCCACACCACGTTGTTGGCGTACTCGGAGAGGCTGTAGTTGGCGGAGCAGTGGCTCTGGGAACGGGTTCCCTCGTAGTCCACGCCCAGGCCGCCACCCACGTCAACCACTTCGATGTTGGCACCGAGGCGACGCAGTTCGGCGTAGAAACGGCCGCACTCGCGGATACCGCCCTGGATGTCGCGGATGTTGGCGATCTGGGAACCCAGGTGGAAGTGCAGCAGCTGCAGGCAGTCCAGCTTGCCCAGGCCACGCAGACGCTCGATCAGCGCCAGGATCTGGGAGGCGGACAGACCGAATTTGGACATGGAGCCGCCGCTCGATTCCCACATGCCGGAGCCGGTGGAAGCGAGCTTGGCACGCACCCCGATGTTGGGCTTGATGTTGAGGCGAGCTGACTCGTCCAGCACCATTTCCAGCTCGGAGGGCTTCTCCACCACGATGTAGACCTTGTGGCCCATCAGGTTGCCCAAGAGGGCGTGGCGGATATATTCGCGGTCTTTGTAACCGTTGCAGACGATCACCGAGCCTTGCTCATGGTGATGGGACAGCACGGCCAGCAGTTCCGGTTTGGAACCAGCTTCCAGGCCAAGCCGGGGCTTGTCGCTGTAGGACTGGCTGATGGTCTCGATGACGCGACGCTGCTGGTTTACCTTGATCGGGTAAACGCACAGGTAGTCCCCTTCATAGCCTGACTTCTCGATGGCCTGACCGAAGGCGTTGAACAACGCATCGACCCGGCTCTTGAGGATGTCGGGGAAACGCAGCAGTACCGGAGTGGTCAGCCCGGATTGACGCAGTTGTTCGATGGCATCGGAGAGCACGATCTGTGCGTCAGGGCGTGACTTGTCGGGAGCGACGGTCACATGACCGGCGTCATTGATGTTGAAAAAACCCGCACCCCAGTAGGGAACGTTGTAGACCTTCAAGGAGTCCTTGCTGGACCAGTTAGTCATGGGCTATGCCTCGCAAATGAGCGGCCGGTGGCCGCCTTCGTTACCCTCAATCACATCCAGACCATCGATGAGCAGGTGCGGCGCGCCGAAGCGGCCTGCGGGCGAGCAAGGCAAGACGTCCGGCACCGGGCGCTGACGCCGCGGGTTGACCTGAACGTTCACCTGTCGCCACCTCCCTGGTTCATCGCGGCAAGCCTAGGCTGCCTGGTGGATCTTGGGGAAGTAACGAGTCTTGATGTGGGGCTGGTGGCTTTACATCAAGCTCAACGGTATGCGGTGCTGCAACCAGCGCCGCGGTACTTTGATGACAAACGACATCAGCCACGTCGTTCGTTCATCATTCGGCAGCCGTCACGACAGCAGGGGAGGGTTTCAAGGAAGAGATGCGAAGGCGTCAGCACGCAAGCGTGTTGATAGACGACAACAACCACAGCCAGCTCACCGCCAGTGACCGCCCATGACAAGGGAAGATGATGAGCCGATGGCTCACTCGGTCAGCCGGAAAATGAGAGTCCGTTGTTCTCCCTGATACCGGAGCCTAACCGGTATTAAAGAAACCATACCCTAGCAGTGTCTGTCGTTTCTGCGTGCCTCGCCCTATAGGCGTATGATCCTGCGGGAGTCTGGCGGCCTCTGCCTGCTCAGGGTTGCCCTTGGATCGGCGCGGAGTGTACACACTTACCGCCAGCGGTGACAATAAAAAATAGTGTTCAAAAACAGCTTTTCATAAGGCGATCAAATCTTGTCGCCAGCGGGCCTGGCAAGCGGGGGGAGAAGTCCCGCCACGTGCCCTTTTTCACCCTGAAAATAACCCCGTCTTGCCCGTCCTCGCCCCTCCCCCGCCACCAAGGGCATTGACGGAAAACTGAGTCCCATCACAAGCAGCTTAAAAATGCGCTTGATGGACCATTTTATGCTGTCATTGATATCAACAACCACAGCCTGAACCACCTTACACCTTTCCAACCCGATCTTCGCCAAAAAATGTGGCAAAAACTGAGCTGACGCAAAAAGCCCCGCCGCCAGATTGGCCACAATGACCCTCCACCACAGGTTTGAGGCTTGCCAATGGATACCTTGCTTGAGCGTTTTCTGCGTTACGTGACTTTTCATACCCGCTCCGATGCGACCAATCCCGTCTGTCCCAGCAGCGAGGGACAGTTGGTCTTCGCCCGCGCCCTCTGTGACGAAATGACGCAGATGGGGCTGAGCCAGGTCACCCTGGACGAGCACGGCTACCTCACCGCCTGCCTGCCGGGCAACCAGCCGGACGCGCCGGCCATCGGCCTCATCGCCCACATGGATACCGCTGACTACGAGGCCGAGCAGGTGGTGCCCCAGATCATCGAAAACTATCAGGGTGGGGACATCTGCCTGGGCAAGGGTGACGAGGTGCTGGCCATTCGCGACTACCGTTTCCTGAAAAACTACCTGGGACAGGATCTCATCACCACCGACGGCACCACCCTGCTGGGGGCTGATGACAAGGCGGGCATCGCCGAGATCCTCACCGCCATCGACCACCTGCTGGCCCACCCCGAGATCCCCCGTGGCGATGTCTGGGTCGGTTTTACCCCGGACGAGGAGATAGGCCGCGGCGCCGACCGCTTCCCGCTGGACCGCTTCCCGGCCCGCTGGGCCTACACGGTGGACGGCGGCGAGCTCGGTGAGCTCGAGTACGAGAACTTCAACGCCGCCGGCGCCACCGTGCGCTTTATCGGCAACAACGTGCACCCCGGTACCGCCAAGGGCTGCATGATCAACAGCCAGACCCTGGCCGCCCGCTTCCACGCCGCCATGCCCGCCGAGCAGACCCCGGAGTGCACCGACGGCTATCAGGGCTTCTTCCACCTGGCCCAGATGAACGGCACAGTGGAGGAGACCTGCCTGCACTACATCATCCGCGACTTCGACGACGAGGGTTTTGCCGCCCGCAAGGCCCAGCTCAAGGAGCGGGTCGCCTCGTTGCAGTTGGAGGCCCCCAAAGCGCGCATCGAGCTCACCCTGACCGACAGCTATCGCAACATGCGCAGCCAGATCGAGCCGCACATGCACATAGTCGAGCTGGCCAAGGCCGCCATGCTGGCCGCCGACGTGGCGCCAAAGATAAAACCCATTCGCGGCGGTACCGACGGCGCCCGGCTCTCCTTCATGGGGCTGCCTTGTCCCAACATCTTTACCGGTGGCCACAACTTCCACGGCAAGCACGAATTCATCCCGCTGCAATCCATGGAAAAAGCGGTCGCCACCCTGGTGGAGCTGGTGCGCCTGACTTCGGCCTGGCGCGACTAAACCGGCCATCGTCACCGCCATGACCAAAGCATGACCAAAGAGGGGAGCCGGTTAACCGGCTCCCCTCTTTGCCATCAAACTGTCATCCCGCTGCCATGGGGCGGGAACAAAAGGGCGTCACGCTAGGGCAACGACTCATCGGAGCCCAGCCCATGTTCAGTGTCGATGACCTGCTACAACAACACCTGCCCCGCCTGTCGGCCAACGATCTGCTGCGCCCCCTGCTCCGACAAGGGCTGCGCTGGCTGCTGCACGAGCAGGCGTTTCAACGCTTCGCCGCATGCCACCCCCATCTGCGCGGACTCGACTTCGTCGAGCAGGCGCTGACCGAGCTCGACTTCGACTACCGGGTGAGCGAGGCCCAGCTCGAGCACATTCCGGCCAGCGGCCGGGTCATCATAGTCGCCAACCACCCCATCGGCTCCCTCGACGGGCTTGCCCTGCTGCGCCTGCTCGGCCGCATCCGGCCGGACGTCAAGATAGTGGCCAACCAGTTGCTGGCCCAGCTGACGCCGCTGCGCCCCCTGCTGCTGCCGGTGGACAACCTGGGGGGCAAGACAGACAGGCGCGCCATCCTGGCGATGGGGGAACACCTGGCGGGAGAAGGGGCGCTGGTGATCTTTCCCGCCGGCGAGGTGTCGCGCCTCGGCCCCAAGGGGGTCAAGGACGGCCCCTGGCAATCAGGCTTCATCAAGCTGGCCCAGCGCACCCGCACCCCGCTGGTGCCGATCCACCTGGATGGGTGCAATGGACTCTCCTTCTATCTCGCCGCCTGGCTCAACAACGACTGGGCGGGGCTGTTGCTGGTCAAGCAGCTGTTTCGCCAGCAGGGGAAGCGCATCGCCATCACCATAGGTGCCCGCATTCCGGTGAGCGGGGTGCAGGAGCTGCCCGCCAAGAGCGCGGCCCGACTGGTGCGCAGCCACCTCTATCGCATCGGGCGTGGCAAGCGGGGCTTGCTGGCCACCGAAGCCCCCATCGCCCTGCCGGAGGAGCGCCGCCAGCTCAAGCAGGCCATCGAATCCTGCGAGGCCCTCGGCCACACCCCGGACGGCCAGGGGATCTACCTCTACCGACGCCACGAGCTGAGTCACTCGGTGATCCTGCGCGAGCTGGGGCGCCTGCGGGAGATCGCCTTTCGGGCGGTGGGGGAAGGCTCCGGCAAGCGGCGGGATCTCGATGCCTTCGACGATGACTACCACCACCTCATTCTCTGGGATCCGGCCCGGCTCGAGATCATCGGTGCCTACCGTTTCGCGCCAGTGGCCGAGTTGCTGGCCAGCAAGGGGCTAGGCGGCCTCTACAGCCACACCCTGTTCGGCTTTGAAGAGAAGTTGCTGCCCAGGCTGGAGCTTGCCATCGAGCTTGGCCGCAGCTTCATCCAGCCCGCCTACTGGGGCAAACGGGGGCTCGATTACCTCTGGTTTGGCATCGGCGCCTATCTGGCCCGCTATCCCGACTACCGCTACCTGTTCGGCCCGGTGTCGCTCTCCGGCAGCCTGCCGGCGGCGGCCAAGGATCTGCTGGTGAGCTTCTACCGCCAGCACTTTGCCCCCGAGCTCGCGCTCGCCCCCTCGCGCCGCCCCTACCCGGCCACACCGCTCCTGTTTGCCGGGCTGGATTACGGCGCCGATCTCAAGGAGCTCAAGGCCCGCCTCGACAATCTGGGCTGCGCCATTCCCACCCTCTACAAGCAGTACTCCGAGCTGTGCGAGCCGGGCGGCGTGCAGTTCATGGATTTTGGAATCGACCCCGACTTCAACCACTGCATCGACGGCCTGGTGTGGGTGGATGTGAGCCGCCTCAAGCCCCACAAGCGGGCCCGCTATATCGGCCTCCCCGCCGAAGATAAGCCGGGCACAGCTGCCGACCGTTGAGCGGACGCCACAACGAGAGAGGGAGGCCTGCGCCTCCCTCTCTTTGTCATTGATGCTGCGGTTTACTCTGCAGTCGGTTTGCGATCGGCGTGGCCCAGATCGCGCTCTGGGGCGATGAGATCGCGCACCCGTTGCTTGATCTCCTTGGCCTCGGGGAAGCCCTCGTCCGCCACTCGATCCCACACCTGCACCCCGTCCACCAGGATGCGAAACTCCCCCTTGCTGGCCGGCACCAGCGCCACCTCCCCCAGCTCGCTGTCGAAGGTGGAGAGCAGCTCCTGGGCCAGCCAGGCGGCGCGCAGCATCCAGCGGCAGAGGGTGCAGTAGCGGATCTCGATGCGGGGTTTGGGGGTGGACAAGGTCGCCTTACTCATGTGGTCACTCCATCAATGGCGGCAATAAAAAAGAGGCTCACTGGGTGACCCCGTGGAAGTCGGCCAGCCAGTGGCGGGCAATGGTGCGCATGGTCGACTGCGGCAGGTCGAACAGACCGGGGGCCAGCGGCTGCAACGCCAGCTGGCGCACCCCTTCGATGATCTCCGCCAGCACCAGGTAGACATATTCGCCGATGACGGCGCCGTGGACGAAGTTGACCGCCTCACCCCGGTTGAGCAGGAAGATGGTGCTGCCGTCGGGGCGGGTCAGCGCCAGCACGTGGGGGCACACCTCTTCGCTCGGCCAGGGCAGTTGGGAGAGACAGAACGCAAACTCGTCGTCCGCCGAGGTGACCGAGGCAACCATGGTGCCGGGGCGCAACCGCTGCAGATCCGCCAGGTCCAGCGCGCCGTTGCCGGTGGAGCAGATCACCAGCTCGGCCCGGCTGAGGGCCTCGGCCTTGCCCACCAGCTTGAAGCCGTGGGAGAGCGCCTCCACCTGGCGCAGCACGTCGGTCTCCACCAGCTCCAGATGCAGGTTGCGGCACCTGAGCTCGCGGGCGATGCTGCGCCCCACCTTGCCGTAGCCAAACAGGGCGGCCTGGCAGACATTGAAGGTGCGGTTGAGGGTGCGGGCCAGGGATTCGGCGGAGTAGACCACGCTCAGGCCGATCTGGATATCCTCGGCCTGCTTGAGAGGGCTGCGCGCCACCGAGATGACCGGAGTAGACAGCACCTCCTGCTCATAGCGCTGATGGCCGTTCTCGGTCATCTCCACCACCCCGAGGAAACGGGGGCCGAAATACTCGCTGAGGGTGGCCTGGGTTCTGGCGAAATAGCCGCCGATATCGAGAATGATCAGCCGCTCATGGGGCGCCACCAGCGGGGCTATGTGCTCTATCACCCCCTGCGGGGTATTGGTCCACTGGCGGTTGAGGGGCAGCACCGGATAGTGCTGTTGGGCCCAGGTCAGGGTCGGTCCGTGAACTGACTTGGGTTTGGGCAGGATGGCGCCGATCCGCCCGATCTGATCGAGGGCCTGGATAAACTGGGGGCGATCGGGAAGCAGATGGGTAACCAGCAGGATGCAGAGACCGTCGAGACGTCCCTGCTCGGTGAAATGGCGAAAAAACAGATGCTCAGATCCTTGACTGCGCAACTGTGGCCTCCTTAGCGCGCCGCAAACAAGCAGGCAAACAGAACCCGGTCAGACCGGGTTCTGTGTGTGTCCAGATAATTGAAAATCCTTTTTATCTGAAACCACTATGGGGCTCAATCTTTATCTGTACAGACTATGACGAAGTCGGCAACTTTTGGGTTAATTGCCTGTTTTTTATGCTAAAAATCAGTAAAGAGAGGCCTCTGGCCACACCTTCCACAGACTCAGACCCGCCCCTACGCCCGCCAGCAGGATCAGCAGGGCCCAGCGCTGGAACCAGGGTTTGTTGCGCAGTGCCCACTCCAGCAGCGGCAGCAGCCAGACCGGCAGCAAGACCAGCAGCGGCACTTCCACGTATTGCCAGGCGAGCATCTGCATAAAGGCCAGCGCCAACCCGAGCGCCGCAGGCGCCACCTGGCTGCCGGCAAAGGCCCCGAGCAGAGCACGGAAACCGGCGAAGGCCGCCAGCGCACCGGCCAGCTGGGCAATCAGCAGGCTGCCGTCGATGCCGATCACCAGTGCCAGCCAGATGAAGCCGAGGGCAAAGCCGAGCCCCTCGCGGCTGTCACCGCGCAGTCCGGTCCATCCCAGCCAGCCAATGGCAGGCAGCAACGCCAGCCAGATGGCGGGCTCGCTTGCCAGCACCGAGGCCAGCCCCTGCCACCACACCAGTGCCCCGAGCGCGGCAAACAGCACAAGCGCGGCCCGCTGGTCGGCCAGCTGCGCCGCCAGGGCAGGCACCAACAGGGTGAGTGGCAGCCATTGCCACGCTTTGACCGGCAGCCCGTAGGCACCGCCCAGCAAGCAGCCCACCAGCCAGAGCGCCAGGGCGCCCCACAGGTATCCCAGCCGCGGCCAGCGCCACGACAGCAAAGCGGCCCCCAAAGGAGCCGCCAGGGTTTGAAACAGGAGTGCCGCGCCCATTACTTGCGCACACCTTCGACAAACAGTGCGATGGTCATCTCGTCCGGAATGTTCGGCACCATGTAGTTCACGCCAAAGTCGCTGCGCTTGATGGTGGTGGTGGCGTTGAAGCCGCTGCGGTAGCCACCCCAGGGATCCTTGCCTTCACCGATGTGAACCAGATCGAAGGCCACTTCCTTGGACACGCCGTGCAGGGTCAGGGTGCCTTTCAGCACGCCCTTATCCTTGGTGCCCTCGTAGCCGGAGCTGACGAAAGTCATCTTGGGATACTGCTTCACGTCCAGGAAATCGGGGCTGCGCAGGTGTTTGTCGCGTGGCTCGTGGTTGGAGTCAACGCTGGCGGCATCGATCTCGAAGCTCGCCTTGGCCGCAGCCGGGTTGGCATCGTCCATGCTGAAGGTGCCGCTGAAGGTGTTGAAACGACCCACCAGCTCGGAGAAGCCGAGGTGTCCCACCTTGAATTGCACCGTGGTATGCGCCGCATCCACATCGTAATCGGCTGCCATCAGAGGCGCCGCCATAAACAGGCAGGAGGCCAGCAGGGCCTTGGTCATCTTCATCCGTTCGTTCCTTCATATTGGGGGTTCACAACAACAGCCAAGATGCTAACCTCCATACCGGACATAGATAATCAGCGATTTATTAAAATAATTATCAACTGAGAGTGAAAGATGGACCAGATAGCCGCCATGCGCACCTTCATCAAGGTGGTGGAGTGTCAGAGTTTTACCAAGGCCGCCAACCAGCTCGGCATCTCGGTCGCCATGACCTCCAAGCTGATGCAGCAGCTGGAGGAGTCGCTCTCCACCCGGCTGCTGTCGCGCACCACCCGCCAGGTCAACCCCACCGAGGCGGGCCAGTTCTACTACCAGCGCTCCCAGGCGCTGCTGGCGGAGCTCGAAGAGACCCACAGCCAGCTGACCCGCAACAACCAGCAGCCCCAGGGCACCCTCAAGCTGTCGGTGCCGATGGATTTTGGCTACCTGCACCTCTCCCCCGCCCTGCCGCTGTTTCGTGAACGCTACCCGGATCTGAAGCTGGAGATAGAGTACAGCGACCGGCGGGTGGCGCTGGTGGAAGAGGGGTTCGATCTGGCGCTGCGCATCGGCAACCTGCCGGACTCCTCCCTGGTGGCCAAACCGCTGGCCATGATGCGGCTAGAGGTGTGCGCCAGCCCGGGCTACCTGGCCCGTCGGGGCACGCCGAACAGCCCGGAGGATCTCAAGCAGCACGACTGCCTGCTCTATACCCTGACCCAGCCTGACTGGGTATTTAAACGGGATGGCGAGCAGCTGAGCGTGCGCCCGCAGGGGCCGCTGCGGGCCAACAACGGGGTGGCCCTGACCCGGGCTGCCTGCGACGATCAGGGCATCATCTTGCAGCCCACCTTCATCGTCGGCGATGCGCTGCGCTCCGGTGCCCTGGTGTCACTGCTGCCGGAGTGGGAGAAGGGGCAGGTGGGGCTCTATGCCCTCTATCCGCATCGCCGCTTCGTCTCGGCCAAGGTGCGCTGTTTCATCGAGTTCGTGCAGGAGCGTTATCTCGCCCCCCACTACTGGGATCGCAAGGCTTAAGTTTTGCCGCGGTGACAGAATAGCTATGAGGCGGCACTCTCGGCAGGCAGCGGCAACTCGGCCACCAGCAGTACGTCGTGCAGGTTCAGCTGCCAGCGCGGCAGCCGCTGGCGCAGGGTCGCCAGCTGCTCATCGCCGAGGGCATAGGGCAGCCTGATGTGCAGGCAGTGGCAATCGAGCATGCCGGCAAGTTGCAGGATCAGGATGAGGTTGGCCTCGTCGGTCTTGTGCTTGTTGATGCGCTTGGCCAGTTCGTGGCGAAAGTGGGTCTCCGGATCCTGGGTCATCGCCTGCCAGCCATAGCCAAACAGCGGAATGAAGGCGCTGACGATGCCAAGGGCGGTGAGCGGCTGCTTGGGCGGGTGATAGAGGGCGTTGAGATCCAGCTCGATGGGCGTTAGATGCAGCTCACGATTGCCGGACAAAATATTATTACTCATTGGATAACCCTCTTGATTCCACTAGACTTCGCCGCATATTTGACCTGACATGCCAACGAGGTGCTGATGCTAAGCGATATCGAGATCTCCCGCCAGTCCCCCCGCCTCTCCATTCACGCGCTGGCCGAGCGCCTCGCCATCCCTTCGCACCAGCTGAGCCCATACGGCCACTACAAGGGCAAACTCAGCCTCGAGCTGCTCAAGTCGCTCCCCAAACCGACGGGCAAGCTGGTGCTGGTGAGCGCCATCACCCCCACCCCGCTTGGCGAGGGCAAGACAGTGACCACCCTGGGCCTCTCCATGGGGCTCAACCACATCGGCCAGCCCAGCATCGCCACCATCCGCCAACCGAGCCTCGGGCCAGTGTTCGGGGTCAAGGGGGGCGCCGCCGGTGGTGGTCACGCCCAGGTGGTGCCGATGGAGGAGATGAACCTGCACCTCACCGGTGACTTTCACGCCCTCACCGCCGCCCACAATCTGGCGGCGGCGGCCCTCGATGCCCGCCTGTTCCATGAGCGCAAACTCGGTGACCAGTTCAGCGCCAGAACCGGCCTGCCTCGGCTCGATATCGATGCAGACCACATCCTCTGGCCGCGCACCCTCGACATGAACGACCGCGCCCTGCGCCACCTCACCATCGGCCAGGGGGGCGCCGCCGACGGCGTCGAGCGAGCGGATCGCTTCGTCATCACCGCCGCCTCCGAGCTGATGGCCATTCTGGCGCTGGCGAGCGATCTGAACGATCTGCGTGCGCGCATCGGCCGCATCCAGCTGGCCCGCGACCTGCACGGCAAACCCATCACCGCCGAGCAGCTGGAAGTGGCGGGCGCCATGACGGTGCTGCTCAAGGAGGCCCTGCAGCCGACCCTGATGCAGACCACGGAGCAGACCCCGGTGCTGGTGCACGCCGGCCCCTTTGCCAACATCGCCCACGGCAACTCCTCGGTGATCGCCGATCGCATGGCCCTCGGCCTCACCGATTACGTGGTGACCGAGGCAGGCTTTGGCTCTGACATGGGGCTGGAGAAGTTCTTCAATATCAAGAGCCGCCAATCCGGCATCGTACCGGCCTGCGTGGTGCTGGTGGCGACGGTGCGCGGCCTCAAGGCCAACAGCGGCCTGCTCGACATCCGCCCGGGCCAGCCGCTGCCCCAAAGCCTGCTGGGCGAGGATCTGCCGACCCTGACGCAGGGCTGCGCCAACCTCGGCTGGCACATCGCCAACGCCCGCCGCTACGGCATACCCGTGGTGGTCGCCATCAACCGCTTCCCCACCGACAGCGAGGCGGAGCTGGCCTTGCTGGCCCGCGAGGCGATGCGAGCCGGCGCTTCTGGCTGTGCCATCTCCCACGCCTTTACCCAGGGCGGGGCCGGTGCCGGCGAGCTGGCCCAAGCCGTAGTAACCGCCTGTGAGCAGCCAGGCAAGGTCAAGCTGCTCTACCCCGACGAGGCGAGTCTGGACGCCAAACTGGCCACTTTGGTGGAGTGCGGCTATGGCGGGCGTGGCGTGCAGCTCTCTGAGCGCGCGCGCCGCCAGCTGGCGCAACTCTCTGCCGAGGGGTGGGGCCACCTGCCGGTCTGCGTGGCCAAAACGCCGCTCTCCATCAGCCATGACCCGGCCCTCAAGGGGGTGCCGACCGACTTCGAGGTGCCCATCGAGGAGGTAAAGCTCTGCGCCGGCGCCGGCTTCGTCTATGCCCTGGCGGGCCCCATCATGACCATGCCGGGCCTTGGCAGCCTGCCGGCCTACCGTCATATCGATATCGACGAGCACGGCGATATCGTCGGCCTGAGCTAAATGGCCGGATAAAGGGTCTGGCGCCGGCCGATGACGCTGAGCTCATCGACCCTGCGATCAAAACGCCTGCCAGAAACAACAAGGCCCCGTCACTGGACGGGGCCTTTTGCTATCTGCCAAACGCTCTTAGAGGGTAAAACGCTGGGTCATATGGTGCAGCGTATTGGCCAGCTTGCTCAGCTCGACACAGGCCTGGGCGGTCTGTTGGGCCCCCAGGGCGTTCTCGTCGGCCGCATTGTGGATGTTGACGATGCTGCGGTTGAGCTCCTCGGTCACCGCGTTCTGCTCCTCGGTGGCGGTGGCGATCAGGGTGTTCATGTCGGTGATCTGGGTGACGGCACCATTGATGGTGTCGATGCTGCTACCCGCTTCCCGGGCCAGCCCCACGCTCTCCTGCATCTGCTGGCGACTCAGCTGCATGGCGCTACCTGCCTCGGCGGTGCGCTCCTGCAACACTTCGATCATCTTGCTGATCTCGGCGGTGGAGTTCTGGGTACGCTGGGCCAGGGAGCGCACTTCATCGGCTACGACCGCAAAGCCGCGCCCCTGTTCACCGGCGCGCGCCGCCTCGATGGCCGCGTTGAGGGCCAGCAGGTTGGTCTGCTCGGCAATGCCGCGAATGACATCAAGCACCATGCTGATGTTGGTGCTGTCCTGCTCCAGCTGCTGCACCACGGCGCCCGCCTGCTCAATCTTGACCGACACCTCCTCGATGCTGCTGATGGCGCTGCGCACCACCTGGTTGCCCTGGGTCGAGGTGCGGGAGGCATCCTTGGCGGCGCTCATGGCGTCCGTGGTGTTGCGGGCTACCTCGTTGACGGTGGACTGCATCTCGTTCATGGCGGTGGCGACCTGGGAGACCTCGCTCTGCTGGCGAGCCATGCCGGTGGCGGACTGCTCGGAGATGGCACTCACCTCCTCCACTGCGCTGCTGAGCTGACTAACGGAGCCGGCGATTTCACTCACCAGATCCGCCAGCGAACCCTGCATGCGGTCGATGGCGGCGCCGAGCTGACCCAGCTCGTCACGCTTGAAGCGATTGCCGCGGATCCACTCCTGCAACTCGCTCTTGCCGAGATCACCGCTCGCGATGCGCTGGGCCTGACGGGCCAGCATCACCAGCGGATCGCGGATCTGGCGGGTTAGCACGGTGGAGAGCGCCCCCGCCAGCAGCAGACCCAGTACCAGCGCCACTATGATGCTCAGCTTGGCGCTGTCAAACGCAGCCACCACCTGGGCACGGGAGCCCACTGAGTAGCCGTGGTTGATGCGGATCAGATCCCCCACCGACTTGGCCAGGTTGGTGTAGAGGGTGATCCCCTCGCTCATGAACAGCTGCTGGGCCTCGGCCAGCTGGCCGCCATCCTGCATCTGCCGGATGCGCTGGTGCAGGGCCACGTACTTGTCCCAGTCCTGCTTGACGATGTCGAAGGTGCGCCGCTCTTCCACGTCTTCCGCCCAGATGGTGGCATCGTGCGCCTTGACCTGCCGGGCGACCTCTTGCAGGGTCTGCTCGCCAAGGTCGCGATAGTGGGCTTTCTGCTGCGGGTCGGCCGCCACCAGAAACACATCCAGTTCATAGCGGCGCAGGGTATTGATGGTCTCGCCCAGGGTGCTGGTGCGCACCACGGCGGGCAAGATGCTGTCGGTAAAGCCGATGGCGGCCCGGTTCATGTTGCCAAACTGCAGCAGCGAGAAGCCGCCGATAAAGGCCATCATCAGGCCGAGCATGGCAAAACCCGCGGTGAGTTTCTTGCCGATGGTCATGGTACTGGTATTCATGGCATGTCCTGGATATGAGTGAACAGATAACGCTCGTCTGAACCGTACGCATACGGCCCGCGGTCACCGCCTCCATGGCGGCTCATCCAGCCTTGATGAATCTATGTCCTTGCATGAACGAGGCGACATTTTTTACAAGATGCCCGGCTGAGCGCAGGTCTCTTATCAACAGACCCACCCGGCCAAGAGAGCAGCCAAAGCTCTGGCACCTTGAAGACTTGAACGCACTCCCGAAAGATGCGCACAAGCCATAACGGGATATATCGACCGGGGATGTCCATCCCTTGAGGAAAATTGTCGGTGCGACCATCCGACAGCCAGCGGGCCGTCAGGGGCAGTGAAAAAAGAGGGGAAAGCGAGGAGACGTGCCGCAGTGGCGACACATCTCCTGGCAGATCAGCCTTTCAGACCGGCCAGAAACTCGGCGCGGGTATCGGGCTGGGTCTTGAAGACGCCACCCAGGGAGGTGGTGGTGGTGTAGGAGGTGGAGTCCATCACGCCGCGGGCCTTCACGCAGAAGTGGGTCGCCTTGATGCTGATGGCCACGTCCTTGGTGCCGAGCAGGGTCTGCAGCGCCAGCAGGATCTGCTGGGTCAGGCGCTCCTGCACCTGAGGACGGCGGGCAAAGAACTGCACGATGCGGTTGATCTTGGAGAGCCCGATCACCTTGCCGCGGGGGATATAGGCCACGTGGGCCAGCCCGTCGATGGTGACGAAGTGGTGCTCGCAGGTGCTGGTGAGGCTGATGTCCCGCACCATGATCATCTCGTCCACCTTCATCTTGTTCTCGATCACCGTCACCTTGGGGAAGGTGGCGTAATCGAGGCCGGAGAAGATTTCGTTCACGTACATCTTGGCGATGCGGTGCGGTGTCTCCGCCAGACTGTCATCGGCCAGATCCAGCCCCAGCGTCTCCATGATGGCGCGCATGTGGCCCTCGATCTTCTCCCGCTTCTGCTGGCCGTCCAGGGTATTGGCCACCAGAGGTGTTTCGAGGCCCTCGGCCTCGAGGGCGGCCCTGACCAACAGGGCTTCCCGACTTAAGCTCGTCATCTTGTTCCTCTCCCACGCTCAGGGACTATGATGGCCGCCTCGCTATGACGGCACTCGGTTGTGGCGCAATAGTAGACGGCGATTATTGTCATAATTCAAGCTAACTCAAGCCCGTTCCCTGACTTTATGCCAATCTGGCGGCTTTTACTTCGCCGGCGCTACCCATACGGGGGGAGGCGCGCTGCCCGGTCGCTGCCTATCTGTACAGCCAAACGGTTTTATCCTGCTGCAACCTGCCCATCGGCATGGATTTTTGGGATAATCCGCCCTTCACACCCCCTCCATCACACAATGAGGTCATGACATGGGATTTGATACCAGCGGACTACTCCCCCTGAGCGACGCCCTGCAGGGCATGCTGGCACAGCTTGACGGCTGCTGCGACAGCGAACAGTTGCCCTTGCCGCAGGCCCTTGGCCGGGTACTCGCCGCGGATATCGCCTCCCCCCTCAGCGTGCCCCCGTTCGACAACTCCGCCATGGACGGTTATGCGGTGCGGCTGGCTGATCTCGCCAACGGTGCCCCCCTCATCATGGCGGGCAAGGCCTTCGCCGGTCAGCCCTACCCGGGTGAGTGGCCCGCCGGCCACTGCGTGCGCATCATGACCGGCGCCCCGGTGCCGGCCGGGACGGATGCGGTGGTGATGCAGGAAGAAACCCAGGCCGACGGCGACAGGATCACCTTTCTGACCACCCCGGTGCCCGGCCAGAACATTCGCCGCCGCGGCGAAGACATCCGCGAGGGCGCCAGCGTGCTCGCTGCCGGTACTCGCCTCACCGCCCGGGAGATGCCGCTGCTGGCCTCCCTCGGCATTGCCACCGTGTCGGTGCGCCGACCGCTGAAAGTGGCCATCTTCAGTACCGGTGATGAACTCAAACCGGTCGGTACCCCGCTTGCCCACGGCGACATCTACGACTCCAACCGCTACGGCGTGCGGGCCATGCTGGATCGCATGGGCTGCGATTGCCTCGACCTTGGCATCATCCCAGACGATCCGGCTCAGCTGCGCGCAGCCTTCCTGAAGGCCGATCGCGAGGCCGACGCCCTCATCACCACCGGCGGCGTCTCGGTGGGGGAAGCGGACTTCACCAAACAGCTGCTGGAGGAGCTCGGCGAGATCGGCTTCTGGAAGCTGGCCATCAAGCCGGGCAAGCCGTTTGCCTTCGGTCGCCTGCCCCACGCCTGGTTCTTCGGCCTGCCGGGCAACCCGGTCTCGGCCATGGTCACCTTCGACCAGCTGGTGCAACCGGCGCTGGCCAAGCTGGCGGGTCAGCGTTTCGAGCGCCCGCTCCAGCTGCAAGCCACTGCCGCAGAGCCGCTCAAGAAGGCGCCGGGCCGGCTCGACTTCCAGCGCGGCATCCTGACTCAGGGGCCAAACGGCCTGGAGGTGCGAAGCACCGGCTCGCAGGACTCCGCCGTGTTCAGCTCCCTGTCGCGGGCCAACTGCTACATAGTCCTGGAGCGCGAGCGGGGCCGGGTCGCCACAGGGGAAACCGTCACCGTCGAACCGTTCGGGGGATTGCTGCTGTGAGTGAGATCCTGAGCGACGCCGAGCTCTTGCGTTACAACCGCCAGATCATCCTCAAATCCTTCGATTTCGAGGGGCAGGAGGCGCTCAAGCAGGCTCACGTGCTGGTGATCGGCGCCGGTGGCCTTGGCTGCGCCGCCAGCCAGTATCTGGCGGTGGCCGGGGTCGGCCGGCTCACCCTGGTCGATTTCGACAAGGTGGAGCTCTCCAACCTACAGCGCCAGGTGCTGCACAACGATGAGCGCATCGGCCACGACAAGGTGGACTCCGCCGCCCACTCCCTGCGCGCCCTCACCCCCTGGCTTGAGGTGGAGACCCACACCGCCGTGGCCGACGAGGCGCTGCTCGATGCCCTGTTGCCACGCCACCAGCTGGTATTGGATTGCACCGACAACCTGGCCATTCGCAACCTGCTCAACCAAAAGGCCCGCCAGCACGGCGTGCCGCTGGTCAGCGGCGCCGCCATCCGGCTGGAGGGCCAGATCTGCAGCTTCACCTGGCAGCAGGATGAACCCTGCTACGCCTGCCTCAGCGCCCTGTTTGGCGAGCAGGCGCTCACCTGCGTCGAGGCGGGGGTGCTGGCACCTGTGGTGGGTCTGGTGGGCAGCCTGCAGGCGCTCGAAGCCATCAAACTCTTGGTAGGGATGGGCCGCAGTTACAGCGGCCGCCTGCTGATGATCGACGGCCTTGGCGGCACCTTTCGCGAAATGAAGCTGCCCAAGCGCCCCGACTGCCCGGTCTGCTCGCACGGGTGAACCATCCCAGCGAGCCTTTGCACCAACAAAAAAGCCGACCCTGGGGTCGGCTTTTTTTATCTGCCACTGTTCTCCATCACTTCATCAATGGGTAGAGAGGATCCGCTGCAACAGATGATTGAAGCCGGAGGGATCTTCCGCCGGCCAGGCGTGGTGGCCATTGGGGGTGTGAATGGTGGCGTTGGGCAGAGAGGCGAACTGCTCCACCCGTTTGGCGAGCGGCAGATAGTCGTGGCTGGTGGAGATGATGGCCACCGGCTGCCAGATGTTGCCAAGCCGGGCGCGCACCGACCAGCCTGGCAGCGCTTCCAGCAGCGCCTTGTAGGTTTTTTTCTTGTTGCGCACGAAACGCAGCCGGAAGGTATGGCGCACCTGGGCAAGGTCGGGGCCGGGAAAAAGCTCACGACCTAGCCACCAGGCGAGCGGCCGCAGGCCGAACCAGCGCAGCCACTTGAGCCGCTGGGCAAAGCGCTCCTGCTCTTTCGGTGTCTCCAGCAGAAATTCGCTGCAGCCGTTGACCAGCACCAGCCCTTGCACCTTGTGTGGCAGCTGCAACGCCAGCTCCAGCGCCACCATGGCCCCCAAGGAGAGCCCCACCACCCAGGCGGGCTCAGGCTGTTCATCGAGCCAGTTCACCACGTCCGCCGCCAGGGTCGCCACGTCGAACGGCCCCTCCTGCATGCTCTGGCCGTGGCCGCGCAGATCCAGCGCCACCACCCGGTAGTGTTCGGAAAAGCGTTCGATCTGCGCCTGCCAGTCGAGGCTGGAGGAGCCCAGCCCGTGCAGCAGCAACAGCAAGGGGCCCTCCCCCGCGCTGCGCAGGGCAAGACCGTTGGATTTCATCACCTGATTGCGGCGCATCAGTTCATTGCCTCTCGACTCATCCGCTGAACCATCCTGATTTTCTGCCTCTTCTGCAATCCGCTCAACCCTCGCTGACCAGGCTCACCGCCTTGATGTAGGCGTAGATCTGCTGGTTCGGGGCGAGCGCCAGCCGTCTGGCGGAGCGGCTGGTGATCCGGGCCAGCAGTATCTGCTGACCCAGCGCCAACTGCAACAGGGTCTGACCGGGGCGCACTTCGCGTTCGGCCAACAATCGGGTGGTGAGACAGTTGGAGAGGCTGGAGTGTTCGATGGGGGCGGTGGCAATCACCACGTCCCGCCCGGCCACCTTGATCTGCAGGGGGCCACCGTCGTCCGGCACCTGGGTCATGGTGACCCGCAACTGCTGCTCGCCGAGCTGCAGGGTCGCCATCTGCTCGTCGTCATCGTAGTGAGAGAGGGTCGCCGCCAGCATCACCCCGGCATCGTCGCGACTGGCGAGCGACAGATCGGTGCGGGCAAAGATCTCGCTCGGCCGGCCTTGTGCCTCCACCCGGCCATCCGCCAGCAGCACCAGCTGATCGCAGAGCAGGCTCACCTCCTCCATGGCGTGGCTGACGAAGATCATCGGAATGCCGCTCTCCTGCTGCAAACCCTTGAGCACGTGGGCCTGATGGATGCGGCTGCGTCTGTCCAGCGCAGAGAAAGGTTCATCGAGCAGCAGCAGATCGGGCTCGGCCAACAAGGCCCGGGCCAGTGCCACCCGCTGGCGCTGGCCGCCGGAGAGGCCGTGAGCCGGCTGGGGCAGCAGTTCGGCAAAGCCGAGCCGGGTCGCCAGCGCCTCGGGTTGCCAGCGCCCTCGCCCCTTGCGGGCCGCCAGTTGCAGGTTGCCGAGCACGCTCAGATGGGGGAAGAGGCGCGAATCCTGAAACACCAGCCCGATGCGGCGCGCCTCGGGCAGCAGATCGCTCAGCCCCCTGCCCTGCCAGTTCAACGTGTCGTCCGGTGCACGGTCCAGCCCGGCGATGATGCGCAGCAGGCTGCTCTTGCCGCAGCCGGAGGGGCCGAACAGACCGAGGATCCCCCCAAGCTCCAGGGCCAGTTCACAGTCGAGGGTAAAGGCGCCAAACGCCCGCCTCGCCTTGAGATGCAGCGGTTTCGCCTTGCCGGTGTCGCTCATCCGAACAGCCTCCGTTGCCGGCGCTGCAGTACGCCGTACACCAGCACCAGCATCACCAGCGAGAAGCCCATCAGGCCGCCCGCCAGCAGGTGGGCGTTTTGATAGTCCATCGTCTCCACGTGATCAAACAGGGCGATGGAGAGCACCTGGGTCTCACCCGGGATGTTGCCGCCAATCATCAGCACCACCCCGAACTCCCCCAGGGTGTGGGCAAAGCCGAGCGCCGCCGCCATCACGAAGCTGGGCAGCGTCATCGGCAAGATGATGTGAAAGAAGCGCTCCACCGGGCCGAGCCCCAGGGTGGCGGCGGCCTCCAGCTCCTTGTTGCCCATGTTGACGAAGGCGGAGGTGAGCGGCTGCACCACGAAGGGGAGAGAGTAGAGGATGGAGGCGAGCAGCAGACCGGTAAAACTGAAGGCAAGCGGCGCGCCGAAGGTGTCGCGCCACCAGGCGCCCAGGCCATAGGAGGGGGAGAAGGCCAGCAGCAGATAGAAGCCGAGCACCGTCGGCGGCAGCACTAGCGGCAGCGCCACCAGGGCCTCCACCACGGGTCTGAGCCTGTGCTGGCTGCGCGACAGCCACCAGGCCAACGGCGGCGAGAGCAGCAACAGGATGGCGGTAGTGCTGGCTGCCAGCCTCAGGGTGAGCCAGACCGCCAGCAGATCCCCTTCACTCATCGGACGCGCTCCCAACGCCAGATCCAGCACCAGACACATCGATTGAGCCGCATTTCCAGATGAATTCAGGCAACGGCATGGTGTGCATCCTTATCGCAAGAGTGGGCCGACCCGAGGGCCGGCCACTCATCAGGCAGGTGTGTTGTTGCGCCATCACTGGGGCAGCGCATAACCCGCCGCCTTGATCTCTGCCTGACCCGGCCCCTTGAGCCAGGCCACCAGCGCCTCGACCGCCTCCCCTTTCTTCAATACCAGCCCCTGCTGTTCAATGGGCGGATAGAAGTCGGCCGGCACGGCCCAGGCTTCACCGGTCTTGCCCGCTTCCACCAGGTTGGCCCAGGCGACGAAGCCCAGCTCGGCGTTGCCGGTGTCGACGAACTGCCAGGTCTGGCCGATGTTGGTGCCGGTCAGCAGGCGGTACTGCTTGGGATCGATCTTGAGATGATCGAGAGTCGCCATGGCGGCAGTGCCGTAGGGCGCGGTCTTCGGGTTGGCGATGGCGAGGTTGCCCTTCCAGCCGCGCAGGGTTGCCTCGTCAGGAGCAGGCCCCCCCTTCTGCCACAGACCCAGCTGGCCGATGGCGTAGGTGAAACGTTTGCTGCCCTTGCCCTCCTGCTCCAGCTTCTGCGGGGTTTTCACATCGGCGGAGAGGAAGAGATCGAACGGGGCGCCGTGGCTGATCTGGGTGTAGAGCACCCCGGTCGCTGCGGAGGAGATGGCCAGGGTGTGGCCGGTCTTGGCGGTGAACGCCTTGCCGATACGCTCTATGGTGCCCTTGAAGTTGGCGGCCACAGCCACCTTGACCTCGTCGGCCTGCACGGCACCTGCCTGCAGCGCACTGGCGCAGACCCCGGCGATGACAACGGATAACAGCGGTTTCATTCCTTTACCTCCTGAGTGGGGCCGCTTCTATCGCTCCCCAGCCAAGGGGGCGGCCCCGAAAACAGGGGCCGCGGCTCCCGATGAGCCAGCCCCTTGAACAGGTCAAGCTTGCCAGCGGGCGGCGGCAGTGTTGTCGCTCTCCTTGGCCTCGACCCAGCGTTGTACTCCTTCGGCGGTCAGCTCTTTTTTCCAGAACGGCGCCCGGGTTTTCAAGAAATCCATGATGAAGTGGCAGGCCTCGAAGGCGGCCTCGCGGTGGGCACTGCTCACCACCACCAGCACGATCTGATCGCCGAGCAGCAGCTCGCCGATGCGGTGGATCAGGGTGCACTCCTGCAGGGGCCAGCGGCTGCGTGCCTCGGCCACTATGTCCGTCAGCGCCTTCTCGGTCATGCCGGGGTAGTGCTCGAGGGCCAGCCCCTTCACGTGCTCCCCCTGATTGAAGTCGCGCACCTTGCCGACAAAACTGACCACGGCGCCGGTGTCCTGCCGGGCGGCGAGACGGGCATATTCATCGGCCAGCGAGAAGTCTTCCCGCTGCACCAGGATGCGATCGGTCATGGTTGCCTCGCTCATCATCAGCCTCCGGTCACCGGCGGGAAGAAGGCGACCTCATCGCCATCATGGAGGGGCGTATCCAGCGGCACCAGGGTCTGGTTTACCGCCACCAGCAGTTTGCCCGCCTCCAGCGCCAGCACCCACTTGTCGCCGCGCTCGCACAAGGCGGCGCGAAGCGCCTCGGCACTGGCGTAGTCACAGGGCAGGCTCAGCTCGTCGCAGGCCACCAGCTCTCTGACTTGCGCAAAAAAGAGTACCTTGATCATGCGTTTTCTCCTGCACCGGCATTCAACTGGAAGTGACCGGACTTGCCGCCCTTTTTCTCCACCAGACGTACCTGTTCGATCACCATGTCCTTTTGCACCGCCTTGCACATGTCGTAGATGGTCAGCGCTGCCACCGACGCGGCGGTCAGCGCTTCCATTTCCACCCCTGTCTTGCCCGAGAGCTTGCAGAGGGTGCGAATATGGACCCTATTTTGCGCCGCCTGGGGTTCTATCTCTACCTCCACCCGGGTCAATGCCAGCGGATGGCAGAGGGGAATGAGATCCGAGGTCTTCTTGGCCGCCATGATGCCAGCGATGCGGGCAGTGGCGAACACGTCCCCCTTGTGGTGCTGACCGCTCAGGATCAGGGCCAGGGTGTCGGGAGCCATGGCGACAAACGCCTCGGCGCGGGCTTCACGCTCGGTCACCTGCTTGTCGGTCACATCCACCATGTGGGCTTCGCCGCTCTGGTTGAGATGGGTCAGGCCGGGCTGAGGTTGCTTGGATTCGGTCGGGTTCATCAGAGGCCCTCAAAGATGGGAGACAAAGTTGCACGGCTTGGTGCGGGCATCGAGCTGATCGCGGATAAGTTTCTCCCACCCCAGCTGGCAGGCACCGGTAGAGCCCGGCAGGCAGCAGATCAGGGTGCGATTGGCGAGACCCGCCAGCGCGCGGCTCTGCATGGCGGCACCCTTGATGTCGGCGAAGGAGAGCTGGCGAAACAGTTCGCCAAAGCCCTGCACGGTGCGCTCGAACAATACCCCGACCGCCTCGGGCACCCGGTTCTGTTCGTTGAAGCCGGTGCCGCCGTTGATGAGCACCACCTGCACTCCCTCATCGGCGATCCAGTCGCTCACCTGGGCGCGAATACGAAACAGATTGTCGGGGCAGAGCGCCCGGTCGGCCAGCTGATGGCCCGATTCAGCGAGGGCGGAAACCAGATAGTCGCCCGAGCTGTCATCGGCAGCGGTGCGGCTGTCGGAGACCGTCAGCACGGCGATCTTGAGGGGAATGAATGCGTTATGTTTCTGTCCCATGGGCAGCTCCTGATGGCAAAGGACCGTGAGCAAAGAGAAGAAGAAAAGCGGCCAGGATCCCGGCTGACAGCGCTCGCTGGTGGCACGGTCCATGCCCGCCCGGGCTGAACCTTTGACCTTGCTGTCATGCGCTGCGACTCACGGCGGGCCGATTCTATCAAAACTCGCACCAGAGGGGGGATTTAAAGGAGGCACAGTGGTGCTTTTGCCCTGGCCGGGCGAAATATGAACGAGGCCGGGTAACCCCGGCCTCGTTGCTGGTGCAGACTTAGAAGCCCTTCACCCCTGTCATGTCGGGCAGCTGGTGAGCAATGCCCTTGTGGCAGTCGATACAGGTGCTCTCGCCGCTGGCGAGGCTGGTGGAGTGCATCTGGGCACCCCGTTTGCCTTGCAGGGAGAAGTCCATGTACTCGAAGTTGTGGCAGTTGCGACACTCCCTCGAATCCGTGTCCTTCATCCGCTTCCACTCCCGCTCGGCCATCTCGCGCCGGTGCGACTCGAACTTCTCGCGGGTGTCCACCTTGCCGGTGATCATGCCCCACAACTCCTTGGAGGCCTGCACCTTGCGGATGATCTTGTAGGTCCACTCGTGCGGCACGTGGCAATCCGGGCAGCTGGCCCGCACGCCGGAACGGTTGGCATAGTGGATGGTGTCGCGGTACTCCACGAACACGTTGTCCTTCATCTCGTGGCAGCTGGTGCAGAACTTTTCGGTGTTGGAGGCTTCCATGGCGGTGTTGAAACCGCCCCAGAAGATGACCCCGCCGAAGAAGCCCATCAGCAGCAGTACCCAGAGGGCTGCCTTCGAGGGGGACTTGAAGGTGGTCCACAGACGCTGGATAAAGCCGGGTAATTTCATCTATGGATTCCTCAGTTCAAGGCTTCAACTGGTTTAAACGTATTTTCCACCAGCGGCTTGGCATCCGCTTGCGGCACGTGGCACTGCAGGCAGAAGTAGCGGCGGGGGGACACTTCTCCCAACGTCATGCCGTCACGGGTCTCGAAGTGAGTCGGGCTGATCTTGGGGGCCTTCATGGCGCTGGCGTTCTTGAAGCTGTGACAGGCCAAGCACTTGTTGACCTTGTTGTCCACTTCATAGTTGCGGGTGTCGTGGGGGATCAGCGGGGGCTGATGCATGTACTGGCGATCGTAGAGATCACCATCCTTGCGAAAGTTCTTCATGGGGGCCGCGTCGGCATCCGTCACCAGATCCGTGCTCCCCCGTTCCGACTTGATGCCCCCCGTGCTGTTGGTGATCTCGGGGACTGCCGCCATCAAGGAACCTGCCATCAGACAGGCCAGCATTGCTCCAATCAGCTTCTTCATTATTTGTTCTCCGACGTTTTCTCTGCCTTGACGGCAAAACCTACAGTGATTTCAAAAACTTGCTCCGCGCAGACATCGATGCAACGGCCGCAGTTGGTACACTCCTGAGCCGCAATCAAGGGCCCGTGACCACGCTTGGCACCGTGAACGGGGCCGCGCAGGATGGGACGTTCCGGGCAGACCGCATAACAATCCATGCAGTTGCTGCACCGCTCGCGCCCCTTGGCAGAAATCTTGATGAACCCGACCCGGTTGACCAGGGCATAGAAGGCCCCCACCGGACAGAGATGACCGCACCAGCCCCGCTCCACCACGAAGAGGTCGAACAGGAACAGCACCGCCAGCAAGGTCCAGCCCGCCCCCATGCCGAACAGCAGGCCGCGCAGGGTGAGCGACACCGGATTGACCAGCTCCCACACCAGCACACCGGTGATGGCCGGCGCCACCAGCACCATGGCCAGCAGCCAGTAGCGGGTGGAGCGGTTGAACTGACCGTTGCCCTTGAGACCTAGCCTTCCCCTGAGCCAGGCGGCGGCATCCGTGACCAGGTTGACCGGACAGACCCAGGAGCAGAACACCCGCCCCCCGATCAGCCAGTAACCCGCGAGCACCAGCCCGGCCCCCAGCCAGAGGGTGGGGATAGGCCAATGTCCCGCCGCCAACGACTGCAGCAGGGTCAGCGGATCCGTGAGGGGTACTGTCTCCAGCAGCAGCGAGCTGGAGAGATTGCCCTCGAGGATCCAGATGCCCGCCAGCGGTCCCAGCAGGAACAACCCCAGCACGCCAAACTGGCTGAGCCGGCGCAACAGCAGGAAGCGATGGGCGCGCCACCAACCCAGCCTGGCCGTGGCTTCAGCTCCCGGATAACGACTCATAGCCCCTCCGGTTTGCGGGTTGGCAGGGTGAGCCTGTCGCCTATGAGCGATTTGCCCGCCTTTGCCTTCTCTTCCCAGCCGAGCCGGTAGTGGTGGCCCAGCTCCCCCTTGGCGAGCTGACGAGGCACCACCTTGATGGCTGCCTCTTCCAGCACGCAGGCGTGCTCGCACTTGCCGCAGCCGGTACAGACATCGCTGTGCACCGTGGGCAGGAACATGGCGTGCTTGCCGGTGCGCTGGTTGTGCTGCAGCTCCAGGGTGATCGCCTTGTCAATCAGCGGGCAGACCCGGTAGCAGACGTCGCAGCGCAGCCCCAGGTAGTTGAGGCAGGTCTCGTGATCGATGAGCACCGCCACCCCCATCCGCGCCTGATCGATGTCGGTCATGGCCTGATCCAGCGCCCCGCTCGGGCAAGCCGCCACGCAAGGGATGTCGTCACACATCTCGCACGGGACGGCACGCGCCTTGAAGTAGGGAGTGCCGGTGGTCACGGGTCCAAACAACCGGGCGAGCTTGAGGGTGTCGTAGGGACAGGCCTCGACGCAGAGCCCACAGCGCACGCAGGCGCCGAGGAACTCGGCCTCGTCGAGGGCAGCCGGCGGGCGCAGCGCCTGGGCAGGCATGGCCTGCACCTGCTGGCGCGCCATGCCGCCGAGCCCCACGCCAAGCAGGCCCACACCGCAGGCCCCCTTGGCCATGTCGGCCAGAAACTGGCGCCGACTACGACTCATCTCGCGCTCCCCGCCTTATGCCTTGACGACCTTGACGGCGCACTTCTTGTAATCCGTCTCTTTGGAGAGCGGATCGGTGGCGTCCAGGGTCAGCTTGTTGACCAGCTGGCTCGCGTCGAAGAAGGGCATGAACACCAGTCCCTTGGGCGGACGGTTGCGACCGCGGGTCTCGACCCGGGTCTTCACCTCGCCACGGCGGGAGGAGACGATCACCTCTTCACCACGGCGCACGCCGCGAGCCTTGGCATCTTCCGGGTGCATGAACAGTACCGCATCCGGGAAGGCGCGATAGAGCTCGGGGACCCGGCGGGTCATGGTGCCGGTGTGCCAGTGCTCCAGCACGCGACCGGTGGAGAGCCACATGTCGTACTCTTTGTCCGGTGCCTCGGCGGCCGGCTCATAGGGCAGCGCGAAGATCACCGCCTTGCCATCGGGCTTGCCGTAGAAACGCACCCCTTCGCCCGCTTTCACATAGGGGTCAAACCCTTCGCGATAGCGCCACAGGGTCTCCTTGCCGTCCACCACAGGCCAGCGCAGGCCACGGGCCTCGTGATACTGATCGAACGGAGCCAGATCGTGGCCATGACCGCGCCCGAAGGTGGCGTACTCTTCGAACAGCCCCTTCTGGACGTAGAAACCAAAGTGCTCTGCCTCGTCGTTCAGGGCTCCCTTGCTCTGCTCTTTCGGGAACTGGTTGACCTGACCGTTGGCATAGAGCACGTCGAACAGGGTCTTGCCCTTCACTTCCGGCATCTTGGCGATGAGCTCCGCCGGCCACACCTCTTCCACGGTGAAGCGCTTGGAGAACTCCATCAGCTGCCACAGGTCGGACTTGGCCCCTTCCGGTGCCTTCACCTGCTGGTGCCAGAACTGGGTGCGACGCTCGGCGTTGCCGTAGGCCCCCTCTTTCTCCACCCACATGGCGGTCGGCAGGATGAGGTCGGCCGCCTGGGCGGTCACGGTCGGGTAAGGATCGGAGACCACGATGAAGTTGGCCGGGTTGCGATAACCGGGCAGCCCCTCTTCGTTCATGTTCGGGCCGGCCTGCATGTTGTTGTTGCACATCACCCAGTAGGCATTGAGCTTGCCGTCCTTGAGCATGCGGTTTTGCAGTACGGCGTGGTAGCCCACCTGCTCCGGGATGGTGCCTTCCGGCAGCTTCCAGATCTTCTCGGCGATGGCGCGGTGCTTGGGCTCGGTCACCACCATGTCGGCCGGAAGACGGTGGGCGAAAGTGCCCACTTCACGGGCAGTACCGCAGGCGGAGGGCTGACCGGTCAGGGAGAAGGGACCGGAACCCGGCTGGGAGATCTTGCCGGTCAGCAGGTGGATGTTGTAGCAGAGGTTGTTGGCCCAGACACCGCGGGTGTGCTGGTTGAACCCCATGGTCCAGTAGGAGACCACCTTCTTGCTCGGATCGGCATAGAGCTGGGCCAGCTTCTCGAGCTTGTCCTTGGAGACGCCGGAGAGCTTGGAGACGGACTCCAGATCGTAATCCGCCACGAACTTGGCGAAGTCGTCGAAGCTCATCGGGGTGGAATCGCCGTTGTCCGGGTTCTTGGCCTTCTGCTGCAGCGGGTTGGTGGGGCGCAGGCCGTAGCCGATGTCCGTGGTGCCCTTGCGGAACTGGGTGTGCTTGTTGACGAACTCCCAGTTCACCTTGTCATTCTGGATGATGTAGTTGGCGATGTAGTTGAGGATCGCCAAGTCGGTCTGCGGGGTGAACACCATGCCGTTGTCCGCCAGCTCGAAGCTGCGATGCTCGAAGGTGGAGAGCACGTGCACCTGCACGTCCTGGTGGGACAGGCGGCGATCGGAGATGCGCGACCAGAGGATGGGGTGCATCTCGGCCATGTTGGAGCCCCACAGCACGAAGGCGTCGGCCTGCTCGATGTCGTCGTAGCAGCCCATGGGTTCATCCATGCCAAAGGTACGCATGAAGCCCACTACCGCGGACGCCATGCAGTGACGGGCATTGGGATCCAGGTTGTTGGTACGCAGACCGGCCTTCATCAGCTTGGCGGCGGCATAGCCTTCCCACACGGTCCACTGGCCGGAGCCGAACATGCCGACCGCGGTCGGGCCCTTCTCTTTCAGGGTGGCCTTGAACTTCTCGGCCATGATGTCAAAGGCCTGATCCCAGCTGATGGGGGCGAAGTTGCCGTTCTTGTCGAACTTGCCGTTGGTCATGCGCAGCATGGGCTGGGTCAGCCTGTCCTGGCCATACATGATCTTGGACAGGAAGTAACCCTTGATGCAGTTAAGACCGCGGTTGACCGGTGCATCGGGATCGCCCTGGGTCGCCACGACGCGCCCATCCTGGGAACCCACCAGCACGGAACAGCCGGTACCGCAGAAACGGCACGGCGCCTTGTCCCAGGTGATGGCAGTCTTGTCGGTACTGGTGATCAGATTGGCCGCCAGCGTGGGGGCACTGACACCAGCCACGGCAGCGGCTGCCGCCACCGCGTTGGCCTTCATAAAGTCGCGTCGACTCAGCTTCATGGCATATCCTCACATTGCTTATCGCGTAAGTTGTCGAGTGTATCGAACTGGTTTTGGCTCAGGGCGGCGAACTAGAACCCTGGCGTCGTTTTTCTGTGCATCCATGGCGGCCATCATGATGAGTCACGCAGGCTCGACCTTATGGCGCTACTCCTTGCACTGGGCATCGAGCTCATCGAACTGGTGGTAAATCAGGGCGGCAGAGAGCACGCCCGGCATCGCATTGATGGCATCGATGGCCGTCATGATGGGCCGCTGGCTCGGGCCTTCCAGGGTCACCACCAGCTTGCCCTCGTCACTGACGGCATGGATCTCGGCCCCCTCGAGGGTGGCAATCTGCTCTGCGAGCCGATGACGCAAGGAGGGCTGGGTCAACACCACCAGACTCGATACATGGAACTCTTGTTTCATTGTGGCTCCTGCTTCACACACATCTTGCTTCATCTGGACTCCTCGCTGGCGGGGGCTCCCACCCGGATGCTGCCGACCGGACAATCCTTCACACAGGCACCGCAACCGGTGCAGGCTGCGGCCTCGATGCTGGGGGTCGGCACCCGGCCCAGCACGGGGGAGAAATGGATCGCCCGGGGCTCGCAACTGTCCTGGCAGCGCTGGCAGAACACCTGACCCTGAGCCAGACAGCTGGCTTCAATATGGGCGATGTATTGCCAGGGCGCCTCCGTGGTCGGACGAAATATCGGCACTTTGCAAGCGGCGACACACTCTCCGCAGAAGGTGCACTCACCGCGCAGAAAATCCACGGTCGGGAAACCACCATCGCCCTTGACCAGGATCTGCTCCGGACAGGCCGTGAGACAGTCACCGCAGCGGGTGCAGTCGGCGGCAAAGTCGGACCAGGCGACGGACCAGGGCAGTTGTACCCGAGGTTCATTCGATGTCAGACGACCCCGAAACAGACTGCGACGCGACAGGTTGACCCCATCCGGCATAACGGCTCCTTGTTGCAGGTGATGGCGCACGAGTGAGTCCCATGACAGGTATTTTCAATACCTATTATAAGAGTGGGTGTATATTGCGGCCCTGACAAGTTCAGGGATATACCACCAGGGAGATAAACAGGGGGGATTCTTGCGCTGGATCAAACCCTTGGCGCAGGAAAGAACAACGGGGGCAAGACAAAATACCCCCATTTGAGGATTGCTTATTAATCGATGGCTATTTTTTCGAGCGAGGCCGCTCAGCCACCGATGGAGGCCAGATGCGGGGTCATGCCGGCATTGCCTTCGTGCAGCCTGTGAGTCGCCGCCTTGCCGGCAAGGGCGCTGCGGATCCGCTGCTGCAATTCATCCTGCTGGCTGTCATCCGTCAACAGATCACGCAGTTCCACCCCATGGTCGCCGAACAGGCAGAGGTGCAGCTTGCCGAGGGAAGAGACCCGCAGCCGGTTGCAACCGGCACAGAAATCCTTGCTGTAGGGCATGATGAGCCCGACCCCACCCATCGACTCCGGATGCATGAATACCTGGGCGGGGCCATCGTCGTCGCCACGCAGCTGCTGCAACCAACCGGCATCGAGCAGACGCTGTTTGATGAGCGCCCCGCTGGCGTGGTGATCGCGAAACAGGGTATCCATCTCGCCGGTCTGCATCAGTTCGATGAAACGCAGCTCGATGGGCTGGTGCCGGATCCAGGCCAGGAAGGCATCCAGCTGGTGGTCGTTGAGACCCTTGAGCAGTACGGCATTGATCTTGACCGACTTGAAGCCGGCGGCCAGCGCTGCTTCGATCCCCTCCATCACCTCCGCCAGCTTGTTCTCGCCGGTGATCTGGTGAAACTGACGCGGATCCAGGCTGTCGACGCTGACGTTGAGGGCGGTCAGGCCCGCATCGAACCACTCTTTGGCACGCTCTTTCAAACGATACCCATTGGTGGTCATGGCCACCTTCTCGATGCCGGGGGTATTGGCCACCGTCTCTATGATGGCGGTGAAGTCCCGGCGCAGGGAGGGTTCCCCGCCGGTCAGACGCACCTTGCGGGTGCCCATGGCGGCAAAGCCACCGACGACGCGGCGGATCTCTTCGAGAGAGAGAAAGGGCTGGCGCCCCACCTTGCCACCGGCCGGTGGCCGATAGCCATCCGGCAAACAGTAGGTACAGCGAAAATTGCACACGTCGGTGACCGACAGGCGCAAATAGTAAAAACGACGGGAAAAACCATCTTGCAGTGGCGACATAAACACCTTTCCAAATACGGGAGGCCAGGGCATTTCTTTCCTGACCCTTACAGCTCGAACATCGGCTGACGGCGGTTTCCCCCTATCATGAGGACTTAGGCAAAACCGCTCGGAGTTCATCTAGTTTTTCGATGCTAGCACAAGTTGGAGTACACTCCCATGCTACTTTGTGGGGTTATTGTCTGCAGTGAAGGAAGAGAGCCGGCATGGGAAAGTGGTTCAAAGTACATTCGGTCAGCAGCGCCATCGGACGCTCCATGGTGCTCATCCTGTTCATGGCGAGCCTGATCGCCGTGGTGGCCATGGTGACCCTGTTCTATTCGGTGCCCGATGCCAAGGCGATCAACCTCTCCGGCTCCCTGCGGATGCAGGCCTACCGGATGGCCTACGAGATTGAGCAGGGCCAGCAGGTGCTGAGCCGGCTCGATCAGTTCGAGCAGACCCTGCACGCCGCCGAGCTGCAGGAGACCCAGCGCTGGATCACGCCAGCCTCCCTGCGTCGCACCTACGGCGAGGTGCTGCAGCAGTGGCAGGTGATGCGCGAGCACATCGAGAATGCCACCCCGCGGCGCTATACGGATAACACAGAGCAGTTCGTCGCCGCCATCGATGACTTCGTCAACCAGATGCAGTATCACGTGGAGTTCAAGGTGCGCATGCTGGCGCTGGCCGAGGGGCTCGGGCTGCTCTCCATCATCACCATCGCCTGGTTCACGGTGCGCTTTACCCGCCAGCAGGTGGTGGCACCGCTCAACCAGCTGGTCTATTGCGCCCGCCAGATCCAGCGCCAGGAGTTCGATCTGACCCTGCCCCCCCGCTGCGAAAACGAACTGGGGGAGCTGTCAGGGGCCTTCGTCACCATGGCCGATGAGCTCGGCAAGCTCTACCGGGAGCTGGAGAGCAAGGTGGAAGAGAAGACTGCCAAGCTGCAACAGGCCAACGACACCCTCTCCTTTCTCTACAGCACAGCCCAGAAGCTGCACGCAGCGCCGCTGAGCCGGCGCACCCTGCTCAAACTGCTGGAGCGGGCGGCGGCCCACCAGCACATCGACTACATCCGGCTGACCCGTTTCGAGCACAACGCCATGCCGGACTACATCACCGGCCGCAAGGGTTGGCCCGGCGATCTGGAGGCGGTGGTCAGCTTCTATCTGCAGATGGACGAGCAGGAGTATGGCCGGCTCGACGTCATCAGCAGCCACCCCATCGACGAGCGGCTGATGAAGAACTTCTCCATGCTGCTGGCTCAGGTGCTGCACAAGGATCAGACCCTGCTGCAACACCAGCGCCTGCTGCTGATGGAAGAGCGGGCCGTCATCGCCCGCGAGCTGCACGACTCTCTAGCCCAGGCCCTCTCCTATCTCAAGATCCAGGCCACCCTGCTCAAGCGCTCGTTCGCCAAGGGGGATACCGCCAAGGCCGAAGCCGCCATGCAGCAGATCGACGAGGGACTTGGCAGCGCCTACACCCAACTGCGCGAGCTGCTCGGCACCTTCCGCCTCAGCATTGGTGACGCCAATCTCGGCGAAGCCATCAAGGTGATGCTGGAGCAGCTCAAGCCGCAGACCCAGGCCGAGATCAGGCTCCATTACGGTCTGGCCGATACCGACCTCGAGGCGGGTCAGCACATTCACATTTTGCAGCTGATCCGTGAGGCAGTCCTCAATGCCATCAAACATGCCAGCGCACAAGTGATTGATGTTAGCTGTGAGACCCTCGCCGATGGTAACATCCAGGTTCAGATTTCAGATGATGGTGTCGGAATAGGGATCGCAAGCTCGGCGGTCAACCACTACGGCCTGAGCATCATGAACGAGCGTGCCAACAAGCTGCATGGCCTGCTGACCATCAGCGAAAGGCCGCCCAGAGGCACCTGCGTACATCTGACCTTTCCCACCAGCCTAACAAGAGACGCCTGATGGACGAGATGAAATATAGTGTTCTGGTCGTGGATGACCATCCCCTCATGCGCAAAGGGATTGTGCAACTGCTGGCACTGGAAGAGAACATCGAGGTCGTCGGTGAAGCTTCCAATGGTACCGACGCCGTCGCCATGGCCAAGGAGTCCGAACCGGACCTGATCCTGCTCGACCTCAACATGAAAGGCCTCTCGGGCCTGGACACCCTCAAGGCGCTGCGTGCCGAGGAGGTGACCTCCCGGGTGGTGATCCTGACCGTCTCCGATGCCCGTCAGGATGTGGTGGCCCTGCTCAAGGCCGGCGCCGACGGCTACCTGCTCAAGGACACCGAACCCGATATGCTGCTGGCCCAGCTGGCAGACGTGATGACCGGCAAGCAGATCCTGAGCGAACCGCTGCGCCCCTACCTCGAGAACATCTACGAACTGGATCACCTGCAGCAGAAGCTGGAGAGCTTAACGCGTCGCGAAATGCAAATCCTGCGTGAAATTGCAAAGGGCCTCTCCAACAAACAGGTCGCCTCCGTGCTCCATATTTCCGAAGGCACGGTCAAGGTTCACGTCAAGAGCCTGCTCAAGAAACTCGAGGCGCAAAGCCGCGTGGAAGCGGCTGTCATGTACCTGGAGCAGCGCAACTAAGCCCCCTTTTTACCCAGCCAAAGCCACCGTCCGGTGGCTTTTTTCATCCTCTGGCACAGTCGCTGCATTGTCCTGTTCAGTAACAACTGAATGGAGGATGGAACATGAAACTTCAACCTTTGGCACTGTTCCCCTTGCCTTCCCACATCCTGCCTGGTGGCAAGCTTCCTCTGCGTTTGTTTGAGCCGCGCCACCTGCAGATGCTCAAAGAGTCATTCATCAATGACCAGGGGTTTGGCATCGTGATGGAAGAGGCAACCACCTCGGGCAAGTCGGGTCGGATCCTGCCGGTCGGCACCCGGGTCAAAGTCACCGACTTTTACACCCTGAATGACGGCCTGCTCGGTGTCACCGTGCTCGGCATGGAACGGTTCTGCATCCACGAGATGGAGACGGACGAGCTGGGTCTGCGCCGGGCCAAGGTCGAGGCCCTGCCCAACTGGCCGAGCACCCACTCCAATTTCAGCGACAAGCCGCTGGTCACCCGGTTGCAGGAAGTGTTCGAACAATATCCGGAGCTCGACGAGCTCTATCCGGACAAGCGGTTTGACGATGCAGCCTGGCTCTGCCAACGCTGGCTCGAGATCCTGCCGATGCCGATCTATGAGAAGCAGATGTTGATTGCCAAACAAAATAGCGAAGCGGCTCGTCAATTCTTGCGCCGACTGATCGCACAGTGAGTCAAGTCTGGCTTTGCAAAATGCAAATATTCCGATAATGAAAATGTCAATTTCGCATTTTGCAAATTGCAAGACGCAATAAAAACCGATAATCGCGCTGCAAGCCCTGTAAAACCGGTTCTGAAAAGTTGGCACGACTTTTTCATATAGAATCGTACAACCCGATTTATCCCGTGCTCTCTTCAGTATTTGCTGAAGAATTGGTCAACCACCCAGGTTGACCATTTTTTTTAGCTGCGATTCGCTGATGCGGGATGAAAATGGCGTTGCAGGCACTCTCGCAGCCGCATCAGACTGATGGGCTTGGCCAAAAAGTCATCCATGCCCTGCGCCAGGCAACGGGCCCTGTCTTCCGCCATGGCGTTGGCCGTCAGCGCCACTATGGGCATGCGGTAACCCAGCTCCCGCAAGCGGCGGGTCGCCTCCAGTCCATCCATCTGCGGCATCCGCATGTCCATCAGAATGAGATCCGGCTGTTGCTGCGCGACCTGCGCCAGCGCCTCCAGTCCGTTGGCGGCCACTCTGACCCGGCTCACCAGCTTCTGCAGCATAAGCGAGACCACCAGCTGGTTGACCGGGCTGTCCTCCACCACCAGCACATCCAGAGCCTGAATGGGCTGCTGATCCGGCTCGGGTCGGCTGCTGCACTCGCATGGCAGCGCCATGCCCGGCAAATCGAACCAGAAACAGCTGCCCTCGCCGGGGGCACTGCGCAGATGGATGCTGCCCCCCATCAATTCCACCAGTCGCTTGCTGATGGCCAACCCCAGTCCGGTGCCGGAGAAGCGGCGGGTGGCCGAGCTGTCCACCTGGGAAAAGGGCTCAAACAGCAGCGCCTGATCCTCGGCCGAGATGCCGATCCCGGTGTCGGTCACCGTCACCCGCAACTGCTGATCATGCCACTCCAGCTGCAACAACACCCGACCCGTGCTGGTGAATTTCACCGCGTTGCCAAGCAGGTTGCTGATCACCTGGGAGAGGCGCACCGGATCCCCTTGCAACTGGGCCGGCACGGCCTCATCGACCTGCCAGCGCAGATCGATGCCCTTGGCGACAGCCCGCGCCAGCAGTGGCTCGATGAGGGACTGGCAGAGCTGGGCCGGCTGCAGCGTCTCGCAGTGAAACTCCAGGGTGTGAGACTCAATCTTCGAAAAATCGAGTACGTCGTCGATGATGGTCTGCAGCAGGCGCGCCGCATGGGTGGCATGGCCAAGCAGCGTCTGCTGCTGGGGTTCGAGCTGGGCGTGTTGCAGCAGATCAAGCATGCCCAGCACAGCATTCATGGGGGAGCGGATCTCATGGGTCATCATGGCCAGAAACTGCGACTTGGCGCGGTTGGCAGCCTCCGCTTCGTCCCGCGCCCTGGCCAGCTCCTGCTCACGGCGGATCTGGTTGCCCACATCCCGCGCCGTGCCGCGATAGCCGATGAAAACACCGGCCCCGTCGAAACAGGGTTCGGCGTTGATCTCCATCCAGCGCGGCCCCCGCGCCAGGCTAACCTGCACCCGCACCGCCCGTACCGGCAGGTGCAAGCCGATGAGCCGGCGGTACTTGCCCCATTCGGGATCCCGCCTGTCATAGGCGTAGTCGTAGAGACTCTGGCCAGTCTGATGCACCAGCATCTCTTCCTGCTGGCCGGGGGCCGAGACGTAGCTCAGCCTGTGCTCGGTATCCGTCTCCCAGAACCAGTCGGAGGCCATGCCGGCAAAGCTGCGAAAACGCTGCTCACCCGCCTGCAACGCCAGGGTCTTGAGTTCAACCTGCTCCTGCAAGCGGGCCCGATAGGCGATGTTGACCAATGCCTGGGAAATGAGTGGCCGGCAGCGCTGCATGGCGGCCTTGCTCTTGAGATCGAAGGTGCCCATCAGGGAGTGGCGGCAGATGAGCACGCCGGAGAAACCGGGGGCCCGCAGCCCCGTCATCATGACGCTGGCCCAGCCCGTCACATCGGCCAGCGGCGCCAGCTCGGGCAACTGGGTCGGGTCATAGATGACCAGGGTCTCTCCCTCGATGGCCCGGGAGAAGATAGGAGTCAGCTGCCAGGGGCGGCCCACTTCCCCCTCCTGGGTGCTGAGGTGGGTCAGCCCCCCCTCGCCCTCCCAGGCCACCACATCCGCGTGTTCGAAGCCGATGAAGGGTTTCAGCACCTGGATAAGGCTGTCCAGCACCTGCTCCAGTGTCTGGGCATCGGCCAGGGTGGCCACCCCGCACAGCAGGGTTTGCGACTCCTGCCGGTATTTGGCCTCGCGCTCCCGACAGCGCACCAGCTCCACCAGGGTGGTCTGCAGCTTGTCGCCAAGGGCTTCCAGTTCCGTATTACCAATCATCTTGTTTCCAGCGCAGTGTCAGCTGTCGAGAAAGATCACACTCGATATCATCAGGTTGCCGTGTGCCAGCTCACCGTGTGGCAGACGTCCCTGCTCACCGAAGGTGAACGGGGTGATGAAGGGGATGTCCCCCAGCCGGGTATGAAATTGATCGACAAATTGGCATAAGCTATCACCAAGAGCCAAGCGGCAACCAGCACAAAAGATCACGAGGGCACCAAACGGCTGCATCTCGGTGGCCATGCCGTACTCTGGCTCGATGCGGGTCGCATTCAGACAGCGCTGCAACAGGCCCTCCTGGCTGCTGTACATCAGCAGCAACCGCTCCCCGACCTCAGTATCGGTAAAGAGGCGCAATCCGCCACCTTCTGTCACGGCTTCGGGGTGGGAGAGCTTGTAATAGGGCATGTCATCCAGGGTGCCAACCTGCCTGGCCAGCGGAGACAAGGTGGTTTCTCGCAGGATGGGCCCCACAGGCCAGGGCGTCGTGCGTCCAGTCCAGCGGGCATAGACGGTGGCGGCCGGTTCATCATCGATGGTGAGGATCTCACGTCCTGCCAACGCCGTGATGATGCCGCGCTGTTCGGTGGGGACATAGCCGGAGTGGAACTGGAACGCCAGCTGGCAATCGGGATAGAGCACCGCCAGCACCACCCCCTCGCGAGTACTGCCCTCGTCCCAGCACAACTGCCACTCCCCGCTCACGCTGTTGTCGGCGGCGGAGCCGCCGACCACCGGCACCGTTGTGCCCAGTTCGGCTTCGATGCTCTCCAGCATCGCCTCCTCCTGGCCCGGGCTTGCATGCAACAAGATGAGTTGCGGCAACTCGCCGGGGCGGCCCCCGTCAGCAATGGCGCTGCGCAGCAACTGGCGCACATCGACGGCAGCCCCCGCCTGACCCGCCACACCGTAGGCGCCCTTGTCATCGTAGATGGCCGCAACCGCCACCCCCCGCCCCTGGCGGGCATGGTGGCCGGTCTGGGTCATGACCCCGCCGCAGGAGCTGCAACCGATCAGCCGGGACGACGGGAACTGCTGTTTGAAATAATGACGCAGTTCCTCGGCATCATGAGCCTGAGTAAAATAGACCAACAACAGCGAAGGGGAATCGGGTGATTGAGCGAGCAGCCGCTCACTGATCTGTCGGGCAGCCAGCAGGGAGGTCTCTTCAAGAGAGTGAGCCGTCAGAAAGTTCAACACCATCTCCTAGTTGTGCATGATGCTGGGGGTAAGCAAAAATCATACCTTAATCAAACAATTATCCCGTTTCATCGACTAGAATGCTCTCAATCGAGACCAACCACAGGACAGCCGCATGTGGCAAAAGAACATCAATGATTTTGACCGGGTCGTCGCCATCGGTGGCGGCCATGGCATGGGCCGCGTGCTCTCGTCCCTCTCGTTCCTGGGATCGCGCCTGACCGGCATCGTCACCACCACGGATGATGGCGGCTCCACCGGACGACTGCGCAAGAGCCAGGAGTGTATCGCCTGGGGTGATCTGCGCAACTGTTTGAATCAACTGGTCACCGATCCCAGCATCGGCAGCCTGCTGTTCGAGTATCGCTTCGCCGGTCGTGGTGAACTGGCCGGCCACAACCTCGGCAACCTGATGCTGCTGGCACTCGACAACCTCTGCGTGCGCCCTCTTGATGCTATCAAGCTCATCAGCGACATGCTGAAAATAGAGTCACAATTGTTACCCATGTCTGAATTTCCCACCGACCTGTGTGCCCACACCGTCTGTGGCAACCAGATCCTGGGGGAAGTATCCATCGATCAGCTCGATACCCCGCCGCTCTCACTCAGCCTGAGCCCCGAGGTACCAGCCACCCGCGAGGCGGTACAGGCGCTGGAGCAGGCCGACATGATCATTCTGGGGCCCGGCAGTTTTCTCACCTCCATCATGCCCCCGCTGCTGCTGGCGGAAGTGGCGCAGGCCATCAACGAGAGCAACGCCATGCTGGTGTTCATCTGCAATCTGGTGGCGGAGAATGGCCCGGCTGGCCAGCTCAGCCTGCTCGATCAGTGGCGCTGGCTGGAATCACGGGTCGGTACGGGACGGCTCGATGCCATCCTTGCTCCTGCAGGAGAGTACCAACCTGAACTGGCTGGCAGGTTGATCCAGGCCGATCTGGGTGAAGCCGCGCTGCCCCATCGCCATGATCGCCTGAAACTGAAACTGGCCCTGGACAGGGTGATCCAACAACTGGTCAATCAACGCTAGCGGGCAGGTTGAGTCTGGCAAGTCCGGCGCCCATGCGCCGGCTGCCCGGGCTCAATGGTAGTTGGCAAGGTGGGAGAGCACCTGAGGCAGAGATTGTTCCAGCTCGTTGAGCAGACGGGCGACCTCGGCCCCATCCGCTTGTTTGCAGGCGAGCTCCAGTGCCATCACCTGCTGATAGCTGACTTGAGCACCGTAACTGCCGCAAGAAGACTTCATGCTGTGGGCAAGCCGGGCCAGAGCAGTCCAGTCCTGACGCTCATAGAGTGGGCGCAGTTGAGTAAGCTGCTCCCCCACCTCCTCGATAAACACCGAGATCACCACCGGCATCATCTCCTGGCCGATATCTTCCGCCAATTGTCGCAATACCTTCTGATCCAGCCACTCCATTTCATCATCCTCCCGTGGTATTCAAACAGACCATACTATAGATGCCCGGCATGGTACCGTCACGTCTACTTCCCTACCAACAATCAGGCCCGCACGGGGCATAGGATGAAAAACGTGATCGAGCTCGCCTAACCAGACAATAGATGGCCGGATTGCAACATAATGGTTGCCAATAAATTAACAATTAAATAACAATGACAGCCGTGAGAATGATGCGACTCAGCAACACCTCTCTCATCCCTTTTGCCTGTATGGCTGCTGCGAAGAACCAGGGTAGGATTCTACCCTGGTATTTTTTTACATTGAGATCAGGGTGTTATCACTTCTGATCGGCAGATACCCGCTCACCCAGCCGAAACAGGTTGAACTCGCCAGGCGCCATCCTGACCCAGTCTTCATTGCCGGTCAGCGGCCGCGTGGCAATCAGGGTCACCACATCGTTCGGGGTCGTCTCGCTCTGAAAATCGATGGCGACATCCTCATCCAGCAGACGTGCCTCCCCGAATGGAGCTCGCCGGGTCAACCAGTAGAGGTTGTTGCTGCAATAGGTCATCACGAACTCCCCATCCGACAGCAACATGTTGAATACCCCGAGGCTACGCAGCTCGTCGCACAGGGTCGCCAGATAACGGAACATGGCGGGGAAATTGGCAGGGCGCCTGGGGTATTTCTGCTCCAGCCGCTCGAGCAACCAGCAGAAAGCGTGCTCGCTGTCGGTATCCCCCACCGGCCTGTGTCGCCCGGTGGCCAGCTTCTTGTAGCCGGTCAACTGGCCGTTGTGGGCAAAGGTCCAGTAACGGCCCCACAGTTCGCGGGTAAAGGGGTGGGTATTTTCCAGCGACACACAGCCACGGTTGGCCTGGCGGATATGGCTGACCACGGCGCGGCTCTTGATGGGTAGCGCCTGCACCAGCCTGGCGATGGGGGACTGGGCGCTGGGTTCGGGATCCTTGAAGGTTCGAAAGCCCTTCCCTTCGTAGAAGGTGATGCCCCAGCCATCCTTGTGGGGTCCCGTCTTGCCGCCGCGCAGCATCAGGCCGGTGAAACTGAAGCAGATATCGGTCGGCACATTGGCACTCATGCCGAGCAGTTCGCACATAGGCTGCGGGCTCCTTGCTTACTTGATCGTTGCTCGTTCAAGGGGTCGCCCGGCAGGAAATGCAGAACCTTGCCGACCGACCTCTTGCACCGGATCACGCCGGCCGGAACATAAACCCACAGGATTCAGCGGTTCCGGCGCGGGATCACATCCTTACTTGGCCATCTCTTTTTCGACCAGCTGGATCAGGATGTGGATCACCTTGATGTGCACTTCCTGAATGCGGTCGGCATAACCGAAGTGCGGCACCCGGATCTCCACATCGGCCAGACCGGCCATCTTGCCGCCATCCTTGCCGGTCAGTGCAATCACCTTCATGCCCTTGGCACGCGCCGCCTCGATGGCCTTCAGGATATTGCCGGAGTTACCGCTGGTGGAGATGCCGAGCAGCACGTCGCCGCGACGGCCGACCGCTTCCACATAGCGGGAGAAGACGTAGTCGTAGCCAAAGTCGTTGGAAACGCAGGAGAGGTGGCTGGGATCGGAGATGGCGATGCCGGCATAGCCGGGGCGGTTCTCGCGATAACGACCGGTCAGCTCTTCGGCAAAATGCATGGCGTCACAGTGGGAGCCACCGTTGCCACAGGAGAGTACCTTGCCTTCCTGCTTGAAGGAGTCAGCGAGCAGCTTGGCGGCGGCCTCGATGTTCTTCAGATTTTGCTCATCTGCCAGGAACGCCTGGAGCACGCCGGCAGCTTCGGTCAATTCATTGCGGATCAGTTCTTGGTACATGATGTCTCTTCCAAAATATGGGCGGCGCCATTGTCGCACAAGCCAATCCCGGAGTCGCCCCCCGCCCGTCAAGATGGCGCCGGCACTACGTTATGCCGATCACAGAGCCAAGGTAACGAGCTTGTAAACAGCTTGATAAGTTTGTGCGTATGAATTACAACAGAGGCCATATCCAACAGGTCAGACCTCTGGATCGGTTAACCCCCAGTTCACCCAATTTCGGCAACTCATGCAAGGAGCGAAAAATGACGACGACCCTCACTCTGCTCGGAGTGATCCTGGTGATCGGCGCCATGGCTTATCGCCGGGCGTCTCTGTTCACCTCCACGCTTGCCACGGCGGCAGCCCTGATTGCCGGCACCCTCTATGGCCACGTTCCTCTGCTGGTCTGGGTACTGTTTGCGGTGATCGCCATTCCCCTCAATCTGGTGGATTTTCGTCGCAATCAACTGACCAAGCCGCTGTTCAAGCTCTACAAGTCCATCATGCCGGAGATGTCCCGCACCGAGAAAGAGGCCATTGAGGCGGGTACCACCTGGTGGGAAGCCGACCTGTTTGCCGGCAACCCGGACTGGAAAAAGCTGCACGCCATCCCGGTCAGCACCCTCTCTGCCGAAGAGCAGGCCTTCCTGGACGGCCCGGTGGAAGAGGTGTGTCGCATGGTCAACGACTGGGAAGTGACCCATGAGCGGGCCGATCTCTCCCCCGAGGTATGGCAATACCTGAAGGACAACAAGTTCTTCGCCATGATCATCAAGAAGAAGTACGGTGGCCTGGAGTTCTCTGCCTACGCCCAGTCCTGCGTGCTGCAAAAGCTGTGCGGCGCCAGCGCCGTGCTCGCTTCCACCGTCGGCGTGCCCAACTCGCTGGGCCCGGGCGAGCTGCTGCAACACTATGGCACCGATGAGCAGAAGGATTACTACCTGCCACGTCTGGCGGTCGGAAAGGAGATCCCCTGCTTCGCCCTCACCAGCCCGGAAGCAGGCTCTGACGCAGGCTCCATCCCCGACTTCGGGATCGTCTGCAAGGGCGAGTGGGAAGGAAAAGAAGTACTCGGTATGCGCCTGACCTGGAACAAGCGCTACATTACACTGGCCCCCATTTCCACCGTACTGGGCCTCGCCTTCAAGCTGCGTGACCCAGAGCACCTGCTGGGTGACGAAGAGGAGCTCGGCATCACTTGCGCCCTCATTCCGACCCACATCAAAGGGGTCGAGATCGGCCGTCGCCACTTCCCGCTCAACGTGCCGTTCCAGAATGGCCCGACCCGCGGCAAGGACGTGTTCGTCCCGCTCGATTTCATCATCGGCGGCCCGGCCATGGCCGGTCAGGGCTGGCGCATGCTGGTCGAGTGCCTGTCGGTCGGACGCGGCATTACCCTGCCCTCCAACAGCACAGGCGGCGTCAAGATGCTGGCCCTGGCGAGCGGCGCCTACAGCCGCATCCGTCGCCAGTTCAAGCTGCCCATCGGCAAGATGGAAGGAATTGAAGAGCCGCTGGCCCGTATCGGCGGCAACGCCTACATCATGGGCGCCGCCGCCAAGCTGACCGTGACCGGTATCGATTTGGGCGAGAAACCCTCGGTCATCTCCGCCATCGTCAAGTACCACCTCACCGACCGGGCCCAGAAGTGCATCATCGACGCCATGGACATCCACGGCGGCAAGGCCATCTGCATGGGGCCCAACAACTACCTGGCCCGTGGCTATCAGGGCGCACCCATCGCCGTCACGGTGGAAGGGGCCAATATCCTGACCCGCAGCATGATCATCTACGGTCAGGGCGCCATCCGCTGCCACCCCTACGTGCTGCCCGAAATGCTGGCGGCCAGCCACCCGGATCAGGAGCAGGCCCTCAAGGACTTCGACAAGGCGGTATTCAGCCACGTCGGCTTTGCCATCAGCAACCTGGTACGCAGCTTCTGGCTGGGTCTGACCGGTGCCCGCTTCGCTGCTGCGCCGTTCAAGGACCAGACCAAGGGCTACTACCAACAGCTCTCCCGCCTATCCGCCAACCTGGCCTTCCTGTCAGACATGGCGATGGGCACCCTGGGTGGCGAGCTCAAGCGTAAAGAGCGGGTCTCCGCCCGTCTTGGCGACGTGCTGAGCCAGCTCTATCTGGCCTCCAGCGCCCTCAAGCGCTATCAGGATGAGGGTCGTCAGCACGCCGACCTGCCGCTGCTGCACTGGGCGCTGCAAGATGCCCTGTTCAAGGCACAGGAAGCGATCGACGAGCTGCTGCGCAACTTCCCGAACCGCTGGATTGGGCTGGCCCTGCGCGTCATCGTGCTGCCACTGGGCCGCGACCTGAAACGTCCGAGCGACAAGCTGGACAACCAGGTGGCCCGCCTGCTGCAAACCCCGAGCGACACCCGCAGTCGACTGGCCCAGGGGCAGTATCTCACCCGCGAAGAGGGCAACCCCTTCGGTCTGCTGGAGCAGGCACTGGACGACGTGCTCTCTGCCGAGCCGCTGTTTGAGAAAGTATGCAAGGCTGACGGCATCAAGCGTCCGTTTATGCAACTGGACAAGGTAGCAGAAGCGGGCCTGACGCTCGGGGTGCTCAACCAGACCGAAGCGGACCTGTTGCGTCGCGCCGAAGAGAGCCGTCTGCGCACCATCAACGTCGATGATTTTGATCCCATCGAGCTGGTCGCCAACAAGGCCCTGTTCGAGCCATCGGCCTATCACAGAGCCGCCTGAACGCCTGATAGATAGTCAAACGCCTCCCAAGTGGAGGCGTTTTTTATGGGGCAGGATCAGGATGACGACAAAGAGATTTCACAGATCAAATTTTATTTCCCAATAAGTTTCCTATCCTTAGTGAAGCAGTTAATGTAAGCACAGGATCCCAAACAGGATTGCATGATGGATGACCAAATCCTGATTATTGACGATGACGATCTGCCCCTTCTCGACGACCAGCAGGCTGGATGGAAGGTGATGATTGTGGACGATGAGCCCGAAGTGCATCGCATCACCAAGATCACCCTGAGCAAGTTTGAATTCGATAATAGACCCATTGAATTTTTGCATGCTTATTCAGCCGCTCAGGCCAAGGAGCTGCTCGCCAAGACCCCGGACGTGGCCTTGCTGCTGCTGGACGTGGTCATGGAGGTCGATCACGCCGGTCTCGATGTGGTCAAATTCGTGCGCGAGGATCTGCAAAACAAGATGGTGCGTATCGTGCTGCGTACCGGTCAGCCGGGCCAGGCCCCGGAAGATGACGTGGTCAGCAACTACGACATCAACGACTACAAGGACAAGACCGAGCTCACCTCCCAGAAGCTGCGCACCCTGCTGCGAGCCAGCCTGCGCTCCTATCGCGACATCCGCACCCTCGAGAGCAACCGCCAGGGGCTGGAGAAGGTCATCGAGGCCTCCAAGGGGATCTTCGAGAAGCGGGCACTGCGGCAGTTTGTCGAAGGGGCCCAGGAGCAGCTCAGTGCCCTGCTCAATCTGGAAGATTCACATATCTATGATGTGAAGCAGTATGCCTACGAGGTACGGGATCAGATCCTGGAACCTCTGCTGCCGGGCCATCCGTCGCTGCGTCTGGCCGATGCTCCCGTCATCCTGCGTCAGGCCATGAACAATCGCGCCAACGTCTATGACGGCAACCAGATGGTGCTCTACTGCCAGAACCCCCGCCATCATCTGCTGTTTCACATCGAGACCACTCGCCAGCTTAGCCAGATGGATACGGGCCTGCTCAGCCTGTTCACCGAAAACATCATAGTGGCGCTGGAGAACATCCGGCTCAACGAGGTCATCGCCGACAACCAGCGCGAGATCATCTACCGCATCGGCGAACTGGTGGAGACCCGCTCCAAGGAGTCCGGCCTGCACGTCAAGCGGGTCGCCCTTTATACCGAGCTGTTCTGCCAGTTGCTGGGCATGAGCGAGGAGCAGAGCGAGCTCATCAAGCGCGCCTCTCCGCTGCACGACATCGGCAAGGTGGGCATTCCGGATGCCATCCTGCACAAACCGGGCAAGCTGACCCCGGAGGAGTGGGAGATCATGAAGACCCACGCCCAGCTGGGGCAGGACATGCTCTCCGGCAGCGATCTGGCGCTGTTCCAGATTGGTGCCACCATCGCCGGCAACCACCACGAAAAGTGGAACGGCAGCGGCTATCCTCGTGGCCTCAAGGGCGATGCCATTCCGCTGGAAGGGCGGGTGGTGGCGCTGGCCGACGTGTTCGATGCACTCGGCTCGGATCGCTGCTACAAGAAGGCCTGGCCGCTGGATAAGGTACTGGCGCTGATCCAAGAGGAGAAAGGCCAGCACTTCGACCCCCAGCTGGTGGAGCTGATGCTGGCCAACCTCGACAAATTCCTCGAGATCCGCGAACAGCACAAGGATATCTACGTCGGGGAACATTGAGCTGGATGGGTTGTTCAACCACCCCAATAATCTGCCCATATAGAAAAAGCCGCCCTGACAGGCGGCTTTTTGCTGCTTGCAGCATTCCCCTCACCTATTGTTCGGGCAGGTTGAGATCCAGCTTGGCCTCCGGTTTGGCGCTCTCGCTCTCGGCTTTTTGCGATGCCATGGCTTTTTTCAGCGCCCGCCGCTTTTGCAACACGATGAAGCCCACGCCGCCGAGCAAGAGCAGCAATAATATGCCAGTGCCACCCAGCAGCCAGACCAGCCAGCCGCCGCTCTCCTTTTCCTCGAACTTGACCTGGCTCGGAATTGCCGCCGAGGCTTCTGACGCGGCAGAGGCGGCCGATGGCGGCGTTGCCAGCACCGGGAAGATATTGAAGGATTTGACCGGCAGGCTCACCTGAATTTCGCGGCCCAAGCGGGTCGTGCCAAACAGGGTAGCCGTCACCTCATATTGGCCGACTTCCTTGATGGCGGAGAGATCCACCTCCACCTTGGGTTCGGTGGCCACCGCATTGAACGGCATGCTGGTCCCGACCGTGCTGGTCGCCTTGCCCTGGATCACCACGGAAGCGGGATCCAGTTCATCCACGTCAATCAGGAAGGAGAGCTTGGCCCCGAACTCCTGCGAGGGAGGCGCGAGGGAGTAACTGACAGGTAGCGGATAGATCAGCACATCCTGATAGCGGGCACGGGAGAAGACCTGATTGCCTGTGCTGTACATGGCCCGGTATTTCCCGGCTGGCACATCCAGCACCGCCTCGGCGGTCATGATGCCGTCGCCTGGCACCTCGTCGAGCCCCTTGCCATCGTCACGATAGTGACCGAGCACCTCATCGACGACCGGCTCCCCCTCCGGCTTGGCGTCATTGAAACGCTGCAGCCGTACCGTCATGCCGAGATCGGACAGGTAGTAGCCATCCTTGGGCGGCGCGTCGTCGATCAGCAGCCAGGATTTGAGCTTGACCTTCTCCCCCTGGTAAAGCTGGGTCGGCAACAGATCGGTTTCCAGCTTGATGTTCGACAGCAGGCGCACCCGGTTGTCGGGGTCCACCTCGCCAATGGCCTGCCAGGGGCCCGGCATGGGATTGCGGATGGTAATGAGATCCTGATCCTTGAGCGCCAACCAGCCGACATCGGGCGGCGTCACCTTGCTCACATAGAGCTTGCTGCCATCGGGCCGCACCAGGATCACCGACGGAGTGCCCGGCTTGCGCGTCACGATGAAGGTGATCTCCTTCACCCCGTAATCGATGCGAAAGCGATTATCGAGCAGGGGGATGTCGGAGGGGGCAAATACCTCGTTGGCCCCGGCCGTCAGCGAGGCCAGCAGCAGCAGGCCGCCCCATAGCTTGCTCATTGCCGCCACAGGCAGGCTCCTCCCTTCTTCTGCACCAGATCCAGCCGCGCCTCGTGTACCGCCTCAACGTCGGCACTGGCCCGGATCACCTTGAGCGGTGGACGGTTGCTCTCCAGTCGCCGGATACTGGTGTCCTGGTTGCTTTCATTCTCGTTGCTCTCGGTGGCCAGGTTCAGTTTGGTCTGGCCACCCGTCATCAACAGGTAGACGTCTGCCAGGATCTCCGCATCGAGCAAGGCCCCGTGCAGGGTACGGTGCGAGTTGTCGATACCGTAGCGATCGCACAGCACGTCCAGGTTGTTGCGCTTGCCAGGGAACAGGTCCCGCGCCATCGCCAGGGTATCCGTGATGCCGCAGATGTCGGCAGTCTTGAAGTTGAGACCGAGCTTGCTGAACTCATAGTCCATGAAGCTCACGTCAAACGGCGCGTTGTGGGCAATCAGCTCGGCACCGCGAATAAACTCGATGAACTCGTCGGCAATCTGGCTGAACGACGGCTTGTCACGCAAGAACTCGTCGGTGATACCGTGCACCTGGATGGCTTCCGGGTCCACCAGCCGGTCCGGCTTGATGTAGACGTGGAAGTGGTTCCCGGTCAGCTTGCGGTTGATCACCTCCACACAGCCGATCTCGATGATCCGGTGTCCCAGATAGACGGGGCCACCGGCCGTGTTCATACCTGTGGTTTCAGTATCCAGAATGATCTGGCGATTCAGTTGGGGTGTGCTCATGATCCAATCTATGTCAAACTTCGGCTTTACCCGCTAGTTTACCCCAAGCCTCATGTTAAAACAGATTGATTTGTATACGGATGGTTCCTGCCTCGGCAACCCGGGCCCGGGTGGTTATGGTGCCGTCATGGTCTACGGCAAGCATCGCAAGGAGATCGCCGCCGGCTTTCGCCTCACCACCAACAACAGGATGGAGCTGATGGCCGCCATCATGGGGCTGCGCACTCTGAACGAGCCCTGCCAGGTACGCCTCACCACCGACAGCCAGTATGTGCGCCAGGGGATCACCCAGTGGATCATCGGCTGGAAGAAGAAGGGATGGATGACCGCCAACCGTCAACCGGTCAAGAACGTCGATCTCTGGAAAGCGCTGGATGCGGAAGTCAGTCGCCACCAGATCGAGTGGCTCTGGGTCAAGGGGCACTCCGGACACCCGGAGAACGAACGCTGCGATGAGCTGGCCCGCGAGGCCGCCAGCGGCAAACAGCTGGCCGAAGATACCGGCTATCAACCCTGACCGCCTTCCCCTCTAGCACATGAGCCTGCCCGGCGGCTGACGACTAGCCGCCCTGGCGCGCCATCCCCGGCGTAGCGATGGAACCCGGCAGACGCCAGCGACGGCGCACCGGTGTCAAGGGGAAGCGCCGTTTGCGCGCCGCTATCACGTAGACAGACGCAAACGGCCGACAGTAATCCCGCCCCACACTCTCCCGCCACCAGCCGATCCGGCTCTGCCTGCCCATGAACGAATAGCCGAAGCGCTCGTCAAACATCACCTCGCAGCCAAGCAGCTGCAGCCAGTCGGTGACCCGTGCCGGGGTGAACATGCGGGCGGACCAGGGCAGATGTTGACGCAGGAAAGGCAGGCAATGGCCGATGCCGACCAGGCTGAGCGGATTGTAACCGCTGACGATGAGCCAGCCATCGTCGGTCAGTACCCGCTCCGCCTCCCGCAGCACCTGGTGCGGGTCGGGTGAAAAATCGAGACAGTGGGCCAGCAGGCAGGCATCCACGCTGCCGGTGCGTACCGGCAGGGCCAGCGGATCCCCCTTGAGATCCAGCAGGCGGCCGCCAGGGGCGACCCCTATCTGGTGGCGAATGGAGGAGCAACCGCAGGAGAGCTCGGCGCTCAGCGCGCCGACCTTCAGCAGATGATAACCAAACAGATGCGGGCACCAGCTGTCGAGTCGCTCCTGGATCTCGGCCGCTACCCAGTCCCCCATGGGCAGTGCCGACCAGCTGGTCGGGATCTCGATTTGTTGTTCGGTACGTGCCACCTGCATAATAGGGCTCAACTTGGGGTTCGAACGCCATCCAGTTATATAAGATACCCTCCATAAAGAGAAGCAGACTCATGTATCCAGTGATCACAGTTCCAGCCTTTAACGACAACTACATCTGGTTGATCCGACACGAAAATCACTGCCTGGTCGTCGATCCGGGCGAGGCCGCTCCCGTGCTGGAACGGCTGGCCGTGCTGGAGCTGCAACTGGATGCCATCCTGCTCACCCACCACCATCACGACCATGTGGGCGGCGTGGGCGAGTTGCTGGAACATTTTCCCCATTCCCGCCTCTATGGCCCCAAGCTTGACCCCATGCCGGCGTACCACGGCCAGTGGCTTGATGACGGGGATCAGATCAACTGGCACGGCCTGAGCCTCGAGGTGATCCACGTGCCCGGTCACACCCACGGTCACATCGCCTACCACGGTCACGGCATGCTGTTTTGTGGCGACACCCTCTTCAGTGCCGGCTGCGGCCGCCTGTTCGAAGGGACCCCGGCCCAGATGTTCGGATCGTTGCAGCGCCTCGCCGCCCTGCCCGATGACACCCTCATTTATTGTGCCCACGAGTACACCCTCTCCAACCTGCGCTTCGCCCACGCTGTCGAGCCCGACAACCAGGCGATCCAGCAACAGATCGGGCTGATCAGCAAGCTGCGCCAGCAGGGCCTGCCGAGTCTCCCCTCACGGCTGGGGGATGAGAAGCGCTTCAATGTTTTTCTGCGTTGCGAGCTAGATTCCGTGAAATTTTCTGCTGAGAAACACGCTCTTAAATGCGTGGAAAATCCGGTAGATACCTTCACGATCCTGCGCCAATGGAAGGATGTTTTTTGAACAAACCTTGATCAGGGGGCCATTGCCCCTTATGATGCGAGCTGTTTTTCCCAAAGATGACCTGAGCGAGATGAAGGTACGAACGGCCTTATTGGCGGCGCTGTTTCTCAGCGGCTGCCAAAACCTGAGCCATCAGGATGACCGGGCGCTAACGGCAATCGAGCCGATCAAGTCCCCCCAAGTCAACAAAAAAGCGTATAAAAAACATTCTGCGCGCTTCCTGTTCGGTGACGAACAGATCGACGAACTGGATGACACCGATAACCTGTGGGTGCGTATCAGCGATGATATGCAGTTTGATCCGCAGGAGAACGACCGTGTCCGCCAGCAGCGTGATTGGTTGTTGCGCAATGATAAGCATCTGGCGACCATTGCCAGCCGGGCTGAGCCCTACCTGTATCTGATGGTAGAGGAAATCGAACGGCGTGAGCTGCCAATGGAGCTTATTACCATTCCCATGATCGAGAGCATGTTCGATCCCCACGCCCGATCCCGCAGCAATGCGGTGGGTCTGTGGCAGTTCGTTCCTGCGACCGGCAAGAACTTCGGCCTGCGCCACGACAACTGGTACGACGGCCGCCGCGATGTACTGGCCTCCACCAATGCCGCGCTGGATTATCTGGAGTACCTGAACCGTTTCTTCGACGGCGACTGGCTGCAGACGCTGGCCGCCTACAATGCCGGTGAAGGACGGGTGCGCAACGCCATCATCCGCAATCAGAAGGCTGGCCGACCGACCGACTACTGGTCGCTCGATCTGCCTCGCGAGACCCGGATGTACGTGCCCAAGATCCTGGCCATGGCTGACATGATCCGCAATGCGGACAAGTACAATGTCACCCTGCCGGTGCTGGCCAACAAACCGCAACTGCGGGTGGTCAACACGGGAGGTCAGATCGACCTGAACGTGGCAGCCCAGCTGGCGGGCCTGCGCCCGGCCCAGCTGAAAGAGGTCAATCCGGCGCTGACCCGCTGGTCGACCTCGCCCAAGGGCCCCTATCGCCTGCTGGTACCGGTTGAATATGCCGATACCCTGGAGCTGGCCCTGGCCGACCTGCCGCAGAGCGAGCGCATCCGCACCCGCTCCTATCAGGTTACCAGTGGCGACACCCTCTCCCGCATCGCCCAGAATCACGGGGTGAGCGTGCAGCAGATCAAGCTGGCCAACAACCTGCGCAGCAACAACCTGCGCCGTGGTCAGACCCTGATGATCCCGACCAGCGGCAGCAAACAGGTAGTCAGCCAGAGCGTCCAGAGCAAGCCACAGCAGCTCGCCAGCCGTGGCAGCGGCAAGATCCAGTACAAGGTACGGGCCGGCGACAATCTGTGGAGCATCAGCCAGGCACACGGGGTGACCCATGACGAGCTGGCCAAGTGGAACGGTCTCAACGCCAAATCGGCCCTGAAACCGGGCATGAAGCTGGTGGTCTGGCCCAAGCAGGGCAAGGGTGGCAACAAGTCCATGGTCTATCAGGTGCGCCGCGGTGATTCCCTCTCCTCCATCGCAGCCCGCTTTCAGGTCGCCGTGATGGACGTGATGCGCTGGAATCAGCTGGGCAAGAGCGATTACCTCAAGCCAGGTCAGGAGCTGACCCTGTTCGTGAAGAACAACAGCTGATCGTTCATCACTTCATAAAAAAATACCCCGCCTGATGCGGGGTATTTTTTTATCTGGAGCAGGCCGCCGTAGCGGCCAATCAACAGGCTTAGGGGGTGATGGCCTGGGCCGCGAAACGGGCCACGATGGGATTGTGATCCGAGGCATCGGTCGCCGGGCTGCTCACTTCCACCAGATCCAGATTGCGGTAATAGAGGTGATCGAGCGGCCGGCCAAAGGCAGTCCGGCGCAGATCCGGCATCGGGATCGCCTCCTGCAGCCCCAGATCGCTCACCAGCCGCTTCAGCCAGAACTCCCGCTTGTCGCTCCAGGTATTGAAATCCCCGGCCAGAATGACGGGCCCCTGGTGACGATGAATGAGGGCGGTCAGATCGTTGATCTGCTCGCGAAAGGTGGCCATCCCCAGCTCGAAATTGACCGCATGCAGGTTGACCACCAGCACACCGTCAGGATCCCCCTGCAACGGGTAGAGGCTGACCAGACCGGATTTGGGGATGCGCAGCAGCGGCTCGGGGGAGCGCACGCCGCACACGAACGCCTGCGGCGTCTTGGCGACCGTCATGACACCGAAGGAGACGCCGCCCTGAGTAAAGGCTTGCAATTGCTGCCACTGGAAATCACCGGCCTTGAGCCACTCCAGCATCTCGGGGCGGGTCGCCGACTCCTGCAACAGCACCAGATCCTGGGCCTTGGCATACTCGTCCAGTCCCTCGCGCCAGTTTTTGCGCTGACCCTTGTAGAGATTCCAGACGGTAATGCCAAACTCGCGGGGCAAGGCGGTGGAGGCCAGTGCCACCAGCGGCGGCTTCTGGCAGCTGGCGCCAGGGATGATGCCCTGCGCCGTGACCAGGTGATCCTGATCCGGCACCTCGAAACAGCCGACCAGTCCCAACGTCAGTAGCGACGTACCCAGAATGCGATAACTATTTTTCATTGGCTAACAACCACCTGCCTCTGCATTGTGTCATGACCATCCCAAACGTCATCGCTGCCGACTAGGCTCATAACTCGTGTCCGGCCCGGCTCATCCAGAAGGAATTCAACGATGGCGAGACAGCACCAGTACCGCGTGACGTTTTATGATCAACAAGGAAATTGTCATCAAGTGGAGCTTTCCACCGTCTATCAGATCAGACGGGATCCCCAGTGCGATCTCTGCCTGTTCGACACCCAGCAGTGCGTCGGCTCGGAAGAGATGCTGGAACGCATGATACGGCAAAAAACCGGGTTTGAGCAGGAAATATCCATCATCAATGCCCGGCTTATCTGACCCGGATCAGACCGGTATCGGACGGGATTTTCCCTGTTCGTCGATGGCGACATAGGTGAAGATCCCCTCGGTGACGCAGTAGCGCTGGGCTTCGTTTTCACGCAGCACCGGCTTGACCCACACCTCCAGCTTCAGTCGCATGGAACTGCGGCCAATCTTCAGACAGCGCCCGTAGCAGCACACCACGTCGCCCACCTTGACCGGGCTGTGAAAGGTCATGCCCTCGACGGATACAGTACAAATACGTCCTTTTGCCAGCTCCTTGGCCATGATGCCCCCACCTATATCCATCTGGGACATGATCCAGCCCCCGAAGATATCGCCATTGGGGTTGGTATCGGCTGGCATTGCCAGGGTTCTCAGCAACAGTTCCCCATCGGGGTGACGTCTTGTATCTACCATCATTACCGCTCTCTCTATATGGATGGCGGCATGATAGGGGGCGAGCTCCCCCTTGGCAAACCTCAATTGCCCGTCAAACGGCAGGCCCGGCCAAGGAGCGGAGCCGCCTGTGCCCCACCGCTATACCCACGCATAGCACCGGGCTGTATGCTTAGTGACCCTGGGCTGCCAGCTCGGCAAACCAGTGCGCCGGATCGGGCCAGCGATAGACAAACCCGTGCTGCTCGCAGATGCGCTGCCCCTCGACGGGGGCAAACCGGCCGGCCGGTTCGATGAATATCGGGGCCGGCAGGCCAAGCTGGCGCGCGGCAAAGGGATAGAACTGCTCCCGGCGCGGGTGCACTGGCGCACTCAGGTTGTAGGCATCCCCATCCTTGCCCTGTTTCAGCAGCAGCAGGCAGGCGGCCACCACATCATCCAGATGCACCAGGTTCACCGCCTGGCCGCCCCCCTCCAGGGTCTTGCCCGCCAGGAAACGGCCGGGATGGCGCTCTGGCCCATAGAGCCCGGCCGGGCGCAGCACCATGGAGCATGCAATGCCGGCCCCCATCGTCGCCTGCTCGGCGGCCAGCATCCGTATTCCGCGCTCGTGGGCAGGCATGGGGTGTTCATCCTCCCCCTGCCCCAGCCCCCAGACCGAGGTAGCGCTCACGAACAGCAACCGCTGCACGCCGGCACCCTTAGCCAATTCAGCCACCCGAGCGATGGCGGCCGGGTAATCCTCGACCTTGCTCGGCGGCACGCAGATCACCAGCTCGCGGCAGCGAAACGGCAGGGCCGCCAGCCCGGTGCCCAGTTGCAACGGCCAGGCCTTCACCCCCTCTGCTGTCAGCTGCGCGGCTTTTTCGGCCGAGCTGACCGTCACCGCCACCTGGCGGCCCTCGGCCTGCAGCGCCCGGGCCAGCGGCAGTCCCAGCCAGCCTGCCCCCACGATCCCGGTCTGGTATTCACGCTCTGTTGTCATGACAAAATCCTGGCAAAAAAAAACGGCCATCCATGATGACCGTCGAAAGTAACGAAGGAAATAGCTGGATTAACCAGTTACCTCCCACAGCGGGAAAATCGGGAGCGCAGGCTCCTAATTCGTGGGGCCTATGCTAGTGGCAGGCAGTCCAAAAAGCTTTGAAGCGGATCACAGTTGAAAAGGATTTCTGAAAACGCTTTCAATTTTTCAGCAAAATTCGGGAGCGACATTGGCCCGTTCAGGGCCAATGTCGGCCACTCAGGCGACGGATTCCCGTCTGACCAACTCGGCCTCGAACTTGAGCTCCAGCCCCTCGGCCGGCTTGTGATCCAGCAGGCTCAGCGCCAGTTCCGCGGCCCGGCCGCCCATCTCCTCGATGGGGTAGCGCACCGTGGTGAGCTTGGGATAGATGTAGCGGGCATAGGGAATGTCATCAAAACCCACCACCGAAATCTGCTGCGGGATCTTGTATCCGCGCTCCAGCAGGCAGGAGATGGCCCCCGCCACCATGGCGTCGTTGAAGCCGAGCACGGCAGTAAACTCGACGCCCCGATCCAGCAGCTCGCCCATCGCCACGTAGCCACCGTTCTCGTCGGCAAAGGCGCGACCGATGAGAGCAGGATCAAGAGCGATGCCGGCCCGCTGCAGGGCGTGGTGATACCCGGCCATCCGTTGCTGGCCATCGACGAACTCTTCATCGTCCGAGGTGACGAAGGCAATCTTGCGATGGCCTGCATCCAGCAGGTGCTGGCAGGCGGTGGTGATGCCGGCCTGGTTGTCCAGCCAGACGCAGCGATCTTCGGCGCCCGGCACCTGGCGGTTGATGAAGACCACCGGGGTGCTACCCGCCACCAGCTCGCTCAGCTCCTCGTCGGGCAGCGCCTTGCTGTGCAGGATCAGCGCATCGCACTGGCGCTGCAGCAGGGCCTGGATGGCGTGGCGCTCGCGCACCTCGTCGTGATTGCCGGACATGACGATGGTGAACTTATCCGCCCTGTCCACCACGCTCTCGATGCCGCGCATCATCTGGGCGAAGAAGGGGCCACCACACAGATCCCCCACCAGCACGCCGATGCAGTTGGAGCGCTTGCTGACCAGCGCCTGGGCAAAACTGTTGGGACGAAAATTCAGTTCCTTCATGGCCGCCAATACGGCCTCACGCTTTTCTGGTGCCACCTGCGCCGTGTTGTTGATGACTCGCGACACAGTTGAAATGGACACATTAGCCAACCGGGAAACGTCTTTAATCGTTGCCACTATCAATTCCTTTGTTGGGGAAGCCTGTCTGTGTTGAACGGGCGATTATAACGAACCTGCCAGACCAAGAGAGGGCGCCCGATCACCTGGCAGGTTTCCTTTTGTAACAAAACCTTATGGGATAATAACCATTTTGGGGAAGGAATGGGAATCCGGCTGCCGCCAGGGCGGCAGCCGTCTCAATAAGCGTGACTCAGCTCGCGCTCGGACATGAAGCGCAGTGGCTGCTGCAGCTTGTGCTGATAGATGAGGTCGAACGACAGCACGTTCTGCACATAGTTGCGCGTCTCCTTGTAGGGAATGCTCTCGACCCAGACATCCATCGGCTTGTCCGCACTCTGATCGCGCCAGCGTTTGACCCGGCCGGGGCCGGCGTTGTAGGCCGCCGCCGCCAGGATCCGGTTGCCGTCATACACATCCAGCAGCCGCTTGAGATAGGCGCTGCCAAGGCGGATGTTCATGGCGGGATCAAACAGCTGCTGCTCGTTGCGATAGGGCACCCCCAGCTTGCTGGCCGTCTCCTTGGCGGTGGTCGGCATCAGCTGCATCAGTCCCCTCGCCCCCACCGGCGACTGCGCCAGCGGGTAGAGGGCGCTCTCCTGGCGAGAGATGGCGTAGAGCAGACTGGTGTTCATGGTCCGCTCCTGCGCCATCTGGGAGAAGGTGTGCTTGAGCGGCAGCGGGAAGCGCAAGTCGAGCGCATCCCAGGCCTCGGCCCGGATGCTGGCCAGAATAGCCAGCTCGTGCCAGCCCTGATTGAGGGCGATGTGGCCAAACTCGAGGCGCTGGGCCACCGGGTTGCGATCCATGTTGTGGATCCACTCCGCCCGCGCCGCCGTGATCTCGTTCATGTCGAGCAACTCGCGCACCCGCAGCAGGAAGGGCCAGCGGCGGCTGGCGGTGCGCCAGTCCGGCACCTTGTGCGCCACGCTCTGGTTCTTCATCCGATAGGGCACGCCGGTGCGCTGCGCCGCCATGAAGCCGTAGAAACCGCGCAGATTGGCGGTCTCCAGATAGAGATCCCGCGCCGGTTTCTGCTGGCCCTGCACTTCCAGCGAGCGCGCCAGCCAGTAGCGCCAGCGATCCTCCTTCTGCAGGCCCATGGGCATGCGCTTGACCCAGCCGGAGAGCCCTTTCCAGTCCTGCTCCCAGATGGCGAGCCGGGCCCGCAGCTCCAGCAGATCCGGGTCGGCCTGGCGCACTACGGTGGCATCCAGCCAGCTGCGCTGGGCGGTGGAGCGGTCGAGCAGCAGCCGTCTGGCCACCGCCCGTTCCACCGGTTTGAGCTCGGCGGCGCTCAGCGAAAAACGCGAGCGCAGATAGCCGAGCTGCCCCAGCACCGCCTCCGGCTGCTGGTTGGCATAGCGGGCCAGTCCCAGCAGCAGCAACTTCCGGGAAGGGGCTGCGTTAGTGAAATAGGCCGTGTTCATCGCCTTGGCGGGCTGCTCGAACAGGGTGATCATCTGATCCCCATAGGCCTTCATGCCGCTACCGAGCTGGGCGCCGAGGTGGCGGATGAGGTTCGGGTTCTCCGCCTCGAAGGCCAAGGTCATACGGGTCCAGATCTTCTCCTGGGTGCGCAAGCCCGCCTGCTGCCAGAGCTGGAACAGGGGATCGCAGGCATCGGGACGGGACTGGCCGCTCAGCCAGAGCTTGCCCGCCTCCTGCAGTGCCTGGCTCTGCTGACCGGTGTAGTAGCGCGCCTGATAGTGCATGCAGAGCAGATCGGTGGAGTTCGGCTTGGCCGGGTAGAAGCGCAGGAACTGGGACCACTGCTGGCTCTGGGCCAGATAGGTGAGGTAGCTGCGCTCCAGCCGATTGGATTGGGGGGTATCGCCGTGCTCGCGGATGAAGCGGGTCACGTCGTCATAGTCCGCCGCCCCGGGCCGGAAGGCCAGCTGGTAGTAGTCGAGATAGGGCAGCAGCGGATAATGGGTCAAACGGGCACGAATTTGCTGAAAACGGGCCTGATCGTCGGCCCGCACCGCGTCATAAGCCTGGCGATAGAGAGATTGTTCCAGGGTCTGCGCCGCCACCTGCGTCAGCAGCCCCGGCACGCACAGCGCCGATAAAATGATTCCCTGCACGGCTTTCACGAGAGACGTCTCCATTGAGAGGCAATGCCACCGCCCGTTGGCGGTGGTGTCATATTCCCTCATTCTACCCGTTAACCCCGGGGGCTACAGCTCGCCGGCGAGACTATTTTTACTCGCCGCTGGCGAGGCTCTCACTGCGGGCAAGGCGCCGCACGTAGCGCTCCAGATAGGGTACCGGCAGTGGCTTGGAGGCCAGGTAGCCCTGGTAGAAGTGGCAGCCCTGGGCCTGCAGAAACTCCAGTTGCTGGCGCGACTCCACCCCCTCCGCCGTCACGTTGAACCCCATGTGACGCGCCATGGCGATCACCGCCTCGACGATGGCCATGTTGTCGCCATCGCGCGGTATGTCCTGGATGAAGGAGCGGTCGATCTTGAGCTCGTCCGCCGGCAGCCGCTTGAGGTAGCTCAGGGAGGAGTAACCGGCGCCGAAGTCGTCGATAGCAAAGCTGATGCCGAGCGCCTTGAGCTCACTCATCTTGCTGATGGTGTCTTCTGCATGCCCCAGCACCACGGATTCGGTGATCTCCAGATTCAGGCTGGCGGGATCCATGCCGGTGGAGGCCAGCACGTCGTGGATCCGGTCGACAAAATCGGCGGCGTGAAACTGCTTGGCGCTGACGTTGACCGACAGCTGCGGGATGTGAATGCCGTTCTCCTCCCAGCGCACGTACTGGGCGCAGGCCTCGTACAGTACCCAGTTGCCGATGTCGACGATAAGGTCCGTCTCCTCGGCGATGGGGATGAACTCGGCAGGGGAGACCAGCGCCCGACCGGGCGGCTGCCAGCGGATCAGCGCCTCGACGCCGATGATGTCGCCCCCCTCCACCATGTGCTGGGGCTGGTAGTAGAGGGTCAGCTCCTGCTGGTTGAGGGCGCTGCGCAGCTCGTTGTGGATGAGCAGCCGGCGATCCGCCTGCAGCTGCATGGAAGCGTCGAAGAAGCGCCGGGTCTTGCGACCGGCCGACTTGGCCTGATACATGGCGGTGTCCGCCTGCTTGAGCAGATCGTCCACCCCCTGCTCACGGCCTGGGAACAGGGTGATGCCGACGCTGGCGCCGATGTGCAGCACCTGACCGGCGTGGTTGTAGGGGGCCGCAATCTCGCTGATGAGCCGCTCGGCGATAAGGTCGGCCTGCATCTCTGCCTGGGGGGGACTGGCCGAGAGCGAGGGCAGCAGCAGCACGAACTCGTCGCCGCCAAGGCGCGCCAGACAATCCCCCTGGCGTACCAGCCGCTTGAGCCGGCTGGCCACCTCCTTGAGCAGCCAGTCGCCGGTGGCGTGGCCGAGGGAGTCGTTGATGGTCTTGAAGTGGTCGAGATCGATGAACAGCAGGGCGCCGATCAGATAGTCGCGGCTCGCCTCGCCAAAGGCGTGGGCCAGGGTCTCGTGCAGCTGGCGGCGATTGGGCAGGCCGGTCAGCTCGTCGTAGTAGGCGAGATCCTGGATGCGGCGCTCCGCCTCCTTGCGCTCGGAGATATCCTCAAAACAGATAACGAAGTGGCTGATCGCCCCCCTGTCATCCTGCACCGGGGTGACGATTTCCCACTGTGGATAGGGATAGCCATCCGCGTGCAGGCGCTGGGTCTCCCCCTGCCAGCGGCTCAGACTGCCGAGCTCGTAGCCAAGCCCCCCCAGCCCGCACCAGAGATCGTTGCCCAGATGCAGGCCGATCACTCGCTGGCTGTCAAAGCCGGTGATCTGGCTGAAGGCGTGGTTGACCCGCAGGATCTTGAAGTCGGGGTCGGTGATGATGATCCCTTCGTGGGTTTCGAAGGCCACCGCCGAGAGGCGCAGCTGGGCATCGCTCTGCAGCCGCTCCAGCTCCGCCACCATGCGCATGGAGAAGGTGGTCAGCACCGAGCCCAGATTGGGGATCGCGCTCTGGTCGGAGAAGAGCAGCGCCAGGTGTCCCAGCAACTGGCCGTTGCGATCACACAGCGGCAGGCCGTAGTAGCCCTGCCCAGCCTTGAAGCCGGCGCAATACAGATGCTCGGCGGTGAGCGGCAGGATGCAGGTCTCGCCGCGCTGGTAGACCTGCTGACACGGCATGCCCGCCAGCTCGTACTCCTTGAGATCGATGCCGTGACAGGCCAGCACCTTGAGCCGCTCGCTGCCGGTGCGCTCCGCCAGCCAGACCGCATCCGCCACCAGAATGTGGGCAAGCTGGCTGACCAGGGTATTGAAGAAATCGAGCCCGGTCCGGGCGGAGAGTGCCTGGGCCAGCTGGGTCAGCAAGGGGTCTTGCAGCAGTGGCAATTGCTGGGAGAGATCGGCAGGCAGCTGGGTGCTGCGGGTGGTGTCGAGCGGCGCAATCCAGCCACAGCACATCTGCTGGGCCGGTACGTACTGGCCGCTCCAGAGCACGTGACGCACCTCGCCGTTCTCGTCGCCGAGGTGGCCGATGAACTGGGCCGGTTGCTGGGAGTGATAGAGTCTGGCGAGAAAGTCGGCAAAGCCGGCCTCGTCATCCGCCGCCAGTTGCCCGAACCAGGGGTGAGGCCCCTCCCCTTGCCAGAGCTGGTAGGAGGCATGATCGGACAGGCTCCACTGGGCATGTTGCCGATCATAAAACCACATCATCTGAGTGGCTTGCTGTTTCATGTACTACTCCAACACCACAACAACCACGTTCAAGTCCCTGACGACTCGATAGCGCCCACATTCTCAGCGCGCACGTCGGCAAGGGCGGTGCGGGGGGAAGTGCGAAAGATGCGAGACTAAGCGGTGAAAACCGGACATGAGGTCGACATGCGGCGCTGCCACGAAGGGACAGAAACGATCCAAGTTTCCCCATACTGCCTGCCTGTTTCGTCGAGCTCAAGTGCTTTTTGGTGCAGAACGGGAAAAGATCACAATTTCCCCCTCCCCTTCGCAGCAAGGCACCATTTAGTGATACAGATCACATTTTAATGTTCAGCCATGAGTAATCTGAAGGTGAAGACACAAGCAATACGACCCGAAGGGGGCCAATATGAAAATCGAAATTACCAGCAAAATCATCGAGATCACCCCGGCTATCCGCGAGCGCATTGAATCCCGCTTTGACAAGCTCGAACGTCTTCAGGTGCCTCTTATCACACCCCATGTGATTGTCTCCAAAGAGCGTCTGATGTTTATCGTTGAAGCCACTGCTGGCATCCCCAACGGCAAACTGTTTGCCCAGGCAGAACATGAGGACTTGTACGCCGCCATCACCGAACTGGGGCAAAAACTGGAGCGTCAGATCAACCGCCATACCGAGAAACCCATCGCCCGTCGCGCCGCTGCGGCCGGCAAGGAAGTCCCGCTGCCGGACGAAGCCGACGCCTGATCCAGGGCACGACACATCCATCACACAAAAGGCGGGGTCTCCCCGCCTTTTTGCTGCCTGGTCCTCTCAGCTGAGCCAGTGCAGACCGGCATCCACCCCCTCCTTGAGCGCATCTAGCACGGGCAGCATCAGCAAGGGATCCTCGCGTCTGGGCTGATCCGCCAGCTTGCCTCGCCAGCGTTCGCGCCCAAGCGGCGAGAGGTTGTCATAGACGGCGGGCTCCAGCGCAGGCGGGGTACCGAGCAGCGGCGGCGAACGCAGCGCCAGCCAGAGCCGCACATCCACCATGGAGCCCCCCTGCTGCAGCCGTTCGTTGAGCACGCTTGCCTCGGCATCATCCTCGCTCCCCTGCAATGGGGTAGCCGGTGGCAGCTCAAAGCGGCTGCGCCAGACCCGACTCTCTGCCTTTGCTGGCTGCCTGGGATCAAACCAGGGCTGCTCTTCCACCGCATCGGTCAGCAGGGCCAGATGCAGACGAAAGTCCGCCCTGTCTCCGTGCTGGAGATCCTGGTTGAGACGTTGCCCGAGCTGGGCTTCGTCCACCAGCCATTGCTCACGAACGGCGCTGGGTAGCATGGGATAACTCTTGGAAACGGTGGTTTCATCCTTTATCGGCCGCAAATCCGATCCTTTGAGCAGGAAAAATCCCGTCGAGGGGTTCACAACCGCAGAAGATCTGTTAGTATGCGCCTCGCACTTGTGGAGGGGTTCCCGAGTGGCCAAAGGGATCAGACTGTAAATCTGACGGCTCTGCCTTCGAAGGTTCGAATCCTTCTCCCTCCACCATTTCAAGTGCCGTCACGACCCAGGTTGTGATGCAAAATCAGCAATGCCCCGTGGAGGGGTTCCCGAGCGGCCAAAGGGATCAGACTGTAAATCTGACGGCTCTGCCTTCGAAGGTTCGAATCCTTCTCCCTCCACCATCTATTCAAGAAAACCCGGCCTCGCGCCGGGTTTTCGCTTTTCAGCGTCCCGCCACATTTATCGGTACATTCAACGCCCCCATAAAAACGGGAGGCAATCGCCTCCCGTTTTTGTCTCTTTCTGCCCGCTACAGGGTGAAGCGATAGAAAATATCCACCGCCTGGGCCACCCCGCTCATGGCCTGCAGGTAGAGCCTTGGCATCAGCTCGTAGCGCAGCTTGAACTCGGCGATGGGGCTGAACACCCCCACCCCGTACTGGAACTGCAGCCCCGGCAGCAGGTAGGCCGACAGGGTCACCTGGGTGTTTTCACCACTGCCGGCGGTGTCGAGGGCCACATCGCTCATGCCGAGGGATTCCCCCAGACTGGAGACCACGCCGTTGGCCTGGCTGACTGCGCCCGCCACCAGCAGGCCGTTGAAACCGCCATCCTCGCCGCTGGTCTGCAGCCCCTTGCCGCGCAGCAAGTAGGAGAGCTGCTCGGACTGGGCCATCTGCGGCTCCGAGTAGACGGTGATCTTGGGCTTGCTGGCCGGCCCGGTCACCCGCACCCCGACCGTCACCTTGTCCTCTATGGTATCGGGATCCCGATACGCCTCTATGTTGAGGTAGGGCTGATCGAGGGGGCCGGAGAAGAGGATGCGGCCATCCTTGATGATGAGGTTCTGGCCATAGGCCTTGAAGCGCCCGTCGTTGAGCACCAGCTGACCGTTGCCCGCCAGCGGCCGCGAGGGATCCTGGCGAATGTTGATGCCGCCCCCCACCTTGGTCTTGAGTCCCATCGCCTCCAGCCGCACGTCGTCACCCAGCCGGATGGCCAGCTTGATCTCCATCGGCAGCGGCGCGGCCTTGGGCACCGGCGGCAGATCGTCGTAGACCACGGTCACATCATCCGACACCGCCACCGCGCTCTCGGGCAGGCTCTTGACCAGGATCCGCGCCCAGGGGATGTCCACCTGGCCGGTGATCCGGGTCTCCTCCCCCAGCGAGATGGCGATGTCCGGGGAGACCCGCACCCGGCCCATGCCAGGATACTGGGCTTCCAGCTCCTTGCCCTCGATGGTGAGGCTGCCGGTGACCGGCAGCTGCGCCCAGCTCAGCCAGCCTCCCAGTGCCAGCGGGCCCTTGCCCACCAGCATGGTGCCATCCAGCTCGGCCCGATTGCCTTCAATCTTGAGGCGGGTCACCAGCTTGGAGAGGGTCACCATGTCGGAGTGGGTCTGCACTTCCCCATCCAGCAGGTTGAGCTGGCCAAACAGCAGCGGCGAGGCCAGGGTGCCGTCGAAGCGGGCATCGGCCGAGATGACCCCCTGCAGGGAGCGCACCTCGGGGATGAGCGGCGCGAAGGTGGTCAGCTTGAGGTCGTCAAACTTGAGCTGGCCGGAGAGATTGCCGCGACCGGAGGGATCCCGGATATAGAGCTTGGTGTCGATGTTGCCGATCTGCCCGGAGGCAAAGTCGAGCCGGATGGCCGCCTGCTGGCGCTCGAAGTCCACCCCGAGCTCGAGGCGCTGATAGTCGGTCTTGAGTTCGTCGGCCACGAAGGTGCCCGGCGTGGTGCGCACGGTGGCGTGCAGGGTCGGCTGATTGCCGCGCCAGCTGGCCCGCCCGTCGGCGGAGAGCACCGCCTGCCAGCGGAAGTTGTCCGGCAGCCAGGGCCGCAGGCGCTTGAGGTCGAACTGGTTGAGGGCAAACTCCAGGCTGCCCTGCTGGGCCGATACCTGACTGCCCTTGACACAGAGGCTGGCCCCCTGGGAGCCGAGACAGAGATCCCCCATGGTCAGCCGCTGGCGCGGCAGATCGAGATCGAGGGCCCAGGGCGCGCTCAGCTCCCAGCGCCGCAGCGGCGTCTTCAACTTGAGCTCGCCGAGGGCGCCGCGCCAGCGATCCCCTCGCAGGCCGCCGCTCAGCTTGAGGTTGGCCGCCACCGGGTCACCCTTCATGGTGAGCGACAGGGCGTGCTGGTTGAGATCGCCGTTCAGGTTGAGCGCCAGCTGGCTGAGGCTGGTCGTCCCCTGCACCAGGCTGGCCACCGTCAGGGCCACCTCCCCTGCCGGCTTGTCGCCGACCAGGGCATCGCCCTTGATGGCGATCCCCTTCAGGTCGGTGCCGGCATAATAGAGGCGGCTGGCTGCCAGATCTGTGGTAACCCGCGGCGCCTGCTGATTGCCGGTCAGCCGCACCTGCCCCTTGATGTCCCCCTTGAGTCCGGGATAGAGCCCGGCCAGGTTGGGGGCGTCGAGATCCGCATCCAGCTTCCACGCCTGCTGGCTCAGGCTGCCCTTGGTCTGCAGCTGGTTGGGGCCGCTTTGCAGCGCCAGCGCCGGGATGGTCCACTCCATCTTGTCGTTGCCGCTCGCGCTGCCCTTGATGGCCAGCGGATACTGGTTGAGCTTGCCGTCCACCTTCAGCTCGGGCAGTTGCAGTTGCCAGTGGCCTGCCTCATCGAGCTCGAAGCGGCTGGCAATCTTGCCCGCCAGCGCTCCCTTGAGCTCGGGCACCAGCTCGGCCGGGTTGATCCCCTTGAACTCCGTGGTGCCTTGCCAGCGTACCCCCTTGTCCCAGGCGAGCTTGCCGTCCAGCTTGAGCTCCCCCTTGAGGGCGTTGAGCAGCAGGTTTATCTGGTTCAGCTGCGTCAGATCCCCCTTGCCGGTCAGCGCCAGCTTGAAGGGGGGCACGTCCGTGCCCTTGCCGGCGGTATTCAAGGCAAACTGGTAGCCGGAGAGCTTGCCCTTGGCGCTCAGCGTGCCCTTCTCCAGCCGGTAGCTGGGCTCGTCTTTGGCAGGTTTATGCAGCGGCCAGCCCAGGCTCTTCCACTCCAGCCCCGCATCAAACGGCAAGTCGGGGTCGAGGGCCGCCAGAGACCCCTTGAGATTGGCTACCACCGGCCCCTTGGCCTGCAACGCCAGCGCCAGCTTGCCCACCGAGCCGCCGAGGGTCAGGCTGGCCTGCTGCCCCTGCAGCTCACCATCCAGCAGCCCCTTGCGGGCCTTGGCATCCAGGGTCAGGGCGAGGGGGTAATCCTCTTTGAGCTGGATCTTGCCCTTGAGCGCCAGATCCGCCATGGCGTGGCGCAAGGAGAGCTCGCGCAGCACGATGTCGCTCCCCTCGGCGCTGGCCGACAGCAGCAGCTTGTCGAGCCCTTCAATCAATTCACCTTGCTGATAGCGAAACGCCGTGACCTGCAATCCTTCCAGCTGGATGGGGAACGGCAGCCGGATGGCGGGCAGCGCGATAGGCTCCGCCGGCTTGGGCGGTTGCGCCTTGCCCGCATTTGCCGCTTTGTTCCCGTTGCCGGCAGCCTTGGCCACGTTTTGCGGGTTGGGGGCCGCCTTGACGCCAGCCGGTTTGGCAGCCTCGGCCGCGGGCGTCTCGGCCAGGGTCACCTTGAGGCCGTCCAGCACCGGCCCCTGCACGATCAGCCCCTTGCGGCTGAGGGTGGCGCCGATGTCGAGGGACTTGAGGCTCACCCCGACCCCGGGCACAGTCACATCGAGATCCGCCACCTTCAGGCTGTCGACTTGGATTTTCAGCGGCAGCGGATGCCAGACGAAGGGTTCCGACGGCTCTTCCGGGGCCGGCTCGGAGTCGGCCACCTTCACCACAGGGTGGGTGACGTTAAGGGATTTGATCCAGAGTTTTCCCTGCAGCAGCTTGCCCAGATCCCAGTCCAGCACGGCGCGATCTACCGTGACATCCACCAGCTCGTCCTGCCAGCCGACCCCTTCCAGGGTCCAGCCATAGCCGAGCTGGCCCGCCACCAGCTCCCCCTTGAGGGAAGGCAGGGCGGCCCTGGCCTGCTGCCACAGCCACTTGTTGCCCTGATGGGTGAAGCCCAGCAGGCTGACGCCGATGAGCAGCAGGAAGATGAGCCCCATCAGCCACAGAAAGATACGTTTTACCCAGATCACAGTGCAGACCCCCGCGAAAGATGCAGCCGCAGCGGCCGGTCAGAAGAACATAAGAGAAGAGAGGTGGAGCAGGACCGGATCATAGTTCAGGCCCCAGCGCGAAGTGGAGCCGCAGCGGCTTCTCATCTTCGGAAATGCCCACCGCCAGATCGAGCCTGACCTGGCCGATGGGGGTCACCCAGCGCACACCGACCCCGGTGCCTATCTTCCAGGCCTCGCTGTAGTCGACCGTGGCGGTACCGCTGTCGACGAACAGGGCCCCCAGCCACTTGTCGCTGAAGCGGTAGTTGTACTCGGCACTGGCGACGCTCACGTAGCGGCCCCCCAGCAGTTTGCCGTCGCTGCCCCGCGGCGAGATGGTCTCGTAGCCGTAGCCCCGCACCGTCTGATCACCACCGGTAAAGAAACGCAGTGAAGGAGGCACCAGCGAGAAGCTGTCCCCTATGATGGCCCCCTGTTCGGCCCGCAGCAGGAAGCGGTGATCCTCCCCCAGGGTACGCAGCCATTTGCTGCGCCCCCACACCCGCACGAAGCTGATGTCGGAGCCCCAGTAGGGGTCGGAGAACTCCAGGGTGAGCTGCTGGCGATCACCCCAGTCGGGCACCAGACCGCCGCGCACCCGCAGCCGCGACCAAGAGACGCCGGGGATCAACAGCAAGCTGTTGCCCTCGTCGGCCCCCTGGGTATAGACCTCGTTCTCCAGCCGGATGAACACGTCCCGGTCCCAGCTCTCCGGCCGCCGCTTCCAGCGGTGCACGCTGAAGGTGGTCAGATCGGAGCGGGTATCGTTGTTGTCCTTGTACTGATAGCCGGCCTGCAGCGAGTAGTAGTCCCGCAGCGGGTTGCCCACCGGGATCTGGTAGTCGAAGCTGAGCTCCGCCTCGGGCTGGGAGACCTTGGCGGTGGCGTTGAGCCGGTGGCCGTAGCGGTTGACCCAGGGCTTCTCCCAGGTGGCACTCATGCGCGGCCCCACGTCGGTGGCATAGCCGATACCCGTTTCAATCTCGTGATCGACCCGGTTGGAGAGAGTCACCTGCACCGGCACCCGGTTATGCTCGGCCTGACTGATGAGGGGCTTGATGTCCACCTGCTTGAACAGCTTGGTGGAGGAGACATCCTGCGACATCTCCGCCAGCCGGATCGCCAGATAGGGGTCGCCGCTCTTGATGTTGATGAGAGGGCGGATGAGACGCAGCGCCTCCGGGGTGGCGTCGTAGCGGATCTCGCCGAAGTGGTAACGCGGGCCGGAGCGAAACAGGATGTAGATCTCGGCGGTGCCCTGATCCGGGAACACCTTGACCTGGCTCTTGCTGATCTTGGCGTCGAAGTAGCCGCGGGCCAGCCCCAGGCTGCCCAGATCCGCCTTGATGGATTCGTATTTGCCGTGGTTGAGGGGATCCCCCTCTTTCAGGGGCAGCTTGTCCAACAGCTCGCTGTAGAGCTCGTCGCTGCCGGCATCCCCTTCCAGCAGGATGTCGAGGCGGGAGATGATGACCGGCTTGCCGGGATCCACCTCGATGATCACCTTAGAGGGGGTTTTCTTGTCCCGGCTCAGGGTGATCTTGGGCTGGTAGTAGCCATAGACCTGCAGCGCCTTTTGCACGCTCTCGGTGATCTTGGGGCGGGCCGGACGGTACTGGCGCTCCTGATAGACCGGCAGGGCATTGAGGTAGGCTTCGACGTTGTCCTTGTTCTCCCCTTTCAACCCCTTGATCTGATAGGTGAGTTTGGCCGCCATGGCGGGCGTGACGAACAGCAGCAGACAGAGGCTCAGTCCCAGCGCGCGAAGCCCACGACGAAAAGCCCGTGCGGGCGGTGAGATCCCTGCAGGCAGGGGCGGATTGCATCCTGTCAAACGTCAATTTCCCCGAAGAACATGATTAAAATAATGCGATATTCAGAACGAATATGAGGCTCACTCGATCGCAAGCGCGCCTCATCCTAGCATATCCCCGGCTCGACATCAGAGCGGGTTGACCGCGAATTTCGCCATATTATTGAAGCCTTTGCCCGCGCGGGCCGCCCATTTTTCAGCCATTCCCCCGCAGACTTATGCCACTATGAGCCCAAAAGGGCAATCCATGACCCTCAGGGCCTGGCCAGATGGCCCCTGCCGGCCAATCCGGCCCGACGGCGCAATCTCCCCGATTTCCCGATGGGCGCGACACCAACTGTCGGCAACGGGTCAAGATAGCAGCAATGCCCTCTCCCCAAGCGGCACAGCCAGGCCCCTGGCCGACACTGGGCCATCTCACTCGCCCCTCCGCGGGACTGCGGATTTTATCTTGCCGGATCAAACAGTTGCCGTCACGCAATCAAAGCCTCGTTCAACCCAATCGATTTATCCCGCTGCCCCCCTGCTCACTTCTCGCCCACACTGGAGCCATTGGATCAGACCCCTGCCCCACCAGAGGAGACACCGTATGCACGCACGCAGCGAACAGATGGCGGACTACATCGCCGACCGACTCGAATTCATCACCTTTCTCGCCTGTTGCAGCGCCCTGCTGGCCCTGCTGACCGGCATGAACGGCCAGCAGGCGCTGGCCTTCACCGCGCTGAACCTGCCGTTCGGGCTCGCCATCCTGCTGGGCATGGCCATGCTGGCACCGCTGCCGACCCACTGGCGCCTGCCGGGCATCACCCTGCTGCTGGCAGGCAGCGCCCTGGCGACCCTGCAGCTGGGGGGCAACTGGCTCAATCCGCTGGCCATCTGGAGCCTGCACGCCCTGCTCGGGCTGGAGATCCTCTGGCAGGCGCGCTCCAGAACCCGGCTCGGGGCCCGTGCCCGCGGCTGATATGCCGATGACGGCTGACGCGCGGCAGGAATTGGAGTACTCTTTGCGCCCCCGATTTGCCCGCTACCGAGGAGCACCCCGATGAAAAAAGCCTGTGCCCAGCACATCCTGGTCAAGACCGAGAAAGAGTGTCTGGAGATCAAGGAGAAGATTGCCAAGGGAGCCGACTTCGGCCAGATGGCCAAGCGCTTCTCTACCTGCCCCTCCGGCAAGCGCTTCGGCGATCTGGGGGAGTTTTCGAAAGGGGACATGGTCAAGTCGTTTGACGATGCCGTGTTCAAGGGCGAGCTGCTGACCGTGCTCGGCCCGGTGCGCACCAAGTTCGGCTTCCACCTTATCAAGGTGCTCTACCGCAGCTGAGTTCAGGGCCCGGCTCAGGGCTCTGGGTTCAGCTCCACCGGCCAGCCACCGCAGCGGCGGGCATAGAAGCCGAAACGCCAGGGGTGGCGCGCCGCCCAGTCCTCCATCTCCGGCGCCGGGGTGAACCGGCTCTGCGGCCAGAGCGCTACCCGGCTCGGCCGCCCGTGCAGGGCCTGCCAGCGCGTCAGGCTCACCTGGGCCAAACGCCACTGATAGTCATCCTTCGGCAGCAGGGCCGGCGCAAATGCCAGCCCCCGGTTGCAATACTGGCCGTCGCCATCGCGCCCATCCACCAGCTGCCAGAAGACGTTGAGCAGATCGCCATACCCCACCTTGACCGGGTCATAGTCGATGCGCACCGCCTGGCGCTGCGGTGGCACTTCCCGCCAGCTCGACCCCGTCGCCACCCGCTGAATCACATAGCCCGGCTCCACCCGGCTGACCCCGGGCAGGGTCTCGTAGACGGCCTCGGCGCGCCACATGTCCCCCGCCGCCAGCACGGCGCTGTCCGCCCACAGCGGAACGCTTGGGAAAAGCAGCAGGATTGAGATAAATTTACTAACGTTATCAGTCAATTAAGTTTATCCTTCTGGGCACTTGTTCATCATAACCAGGGGATCCCCGTTATGCCCAGTTATTTGTGGTGGCCACTGCTGGCCTGGTTGCTGCCGCTCGCCGGCACCCTCGGCAGCCGTGTTTACCTCTGGCCCTGGTGGCTGGGGTTTGCCATCTGCCTGCTCGGGGCGCTCGTCTCCCTCGCCTTGCTGGTTCGCCTGCCCTGGTGTCGCAGCCGCTGCGCCAACGGCTGGGGCGTCGTTCCCCTGCTGTTGCCCCTGGCCTTCGTGGTGCAGGCGCTGCGCACGCCGCTGGTCAACGACGTGAGCACGGATCCCAGCAACCCGCCCCAGCTGCGCTGGGCAGCCGAACTCAGAACGGCGCAGGATCTGCCCATTAATCCGGCCCCCTTGAAAGCATTTGAGGGGAAACCCGGTCCTCTCTTTACCAGCGCCCCCCCGGCTGAGGTGATCACCGAGGCCCACGCCCTGATGGAGCTGCTCGGCTGGCAGGTGCGGCCAAGCCCACAAGGGCTCGAGGCGGTGGTCACCACCGGCTGGTTCGGTTTTCAGGATGACGTGGCGCTGCGGGTCTTTGCCGGGCCCAGCGAAACCCGCATCGACATGCGCTCCGCCTCCCGCCAGGGACGCAGCGACTTGGGCACCAACCGGGCCCGTATAGAGGAGTTTCTGATCCGCCTCAACGAGCGGCTGGGTCAGGCCTACAAACCCAATTTGAAGCAATAAGAAGGTCATCCATGCGCGTCGAGGTCAAGCCCGATCGGGAATATGCCTGGTTTATCCGCCCCTTTTTCTGGTTGCAAAAGCGCAACTACGGCCAGGTGCTCATTCCGGGCAAGTGCTGGGGCCGCTCACCACGCCTGTTTGCCGCCGTCGCCACCCTCTATGGCGTCATCAACCGCAAGCGCTCCCCCATCGACCCCGTGCTGCGCTCCCTGGTGACGGTGCGGGTATCCCAGCTCAACTGGTGCCGCTTTTGCGTCGACATCAACGCCATGACCCTGATAAAGAGAGCCGGCTCCAGCGAGAAGGTGGAGGTGCTCGCCAACTGGCGCGAAAGCCCGCTGTTCGATGAGCGAGAAAAAGCCGTACTCGACTACACAGAGGCGATGACGGGCCTCGATGGGGTCAGCGACGAGCAGGCCGCCCGTCTCAAGCCCTGGTTCGACGACGACGCCATGGTGGAGCTGACCGGCCTCATCGCCTTCCAGAACATGTCGGCCAAGTTCAACGCCGCCCTCGATATCGCCCCGCAGGGCTTTTGCCAGCTGCCGGTGCAACCCGAGCGCCCGGCCCAGCCGAACAGCAAGGATGCCTGATGAGAGGCTTCCGCCTGCTGCTGGTGCTGGTCATGGGCTGCCTCATCGGCGCCTTTTTCGCCTTCGACCTGGGCCACTACCTGAGCCTGCCCCAGCTGCAGGCCCGTCAGGCCGAGCTGGCCGCCCTGGTCGACCGCCATTTCGGCGCCGCCGCCCTGCTGTTCGTCGCCGTCTACGTGGTGAGCACCGCCCTCTCCCTGCCTGGCGCCAGCCTGCTCACCCTGGCCGGCAGCGCCGTGTTCGGCGTTGCTTGGGGGCTCTTGCTGGTCTCCTTTGCCAGCAGCATTGGCGCGACCCTGGCCTTTCTCAGCGCCCGCTTTCTGCTGCGCGACTGGGTCGAGCGACGCTTTGGCGACAAGCTGGCCAGCTTGCAGGCCGGCATGAAGAAGGAAGGGGCGCTTTATCTGCTGAGCCTGCGCCTCATCCCCATCTTCCCCTTCTTTCTGGTCAACCTGCTGATGGGGCTCACCCCCATCAGAGTCAGCACCTACTACTGGGTGAGCCAGCTCGGCATGCTGCCCGGCACCTTCGTCTACGTGCTGGCGGGCAGCGAGCTCGCCAACCTCACCAGCACCGGCAATATCCTCTCCCCCGGCCTGATGGTGGCGCTGACCCTGCTCGGGCTGATGCCGATGCTGCTCAAGGGTCTGCAGCGGCGCCTCGCCCTGCATCGGCTGTACGCCCCCTACCGCAAGCCGACGCACTATGACTACAACCTGCTGGTGATTGGCGCCGGGGCCGGCGGCCTTGTGACCAGCTATATCGCCGCGGCGGTGAAGGCCAAGGTGGCGCTCATCGAGAAGCACAAGATGGGGGGCGATTGCCTCAACAGCGGCTGCGTCCCCTCCAAGGCGCTTATCCGAAGCGCCCGCTTTGCCGCCGAGCAGCGCCGGGCCAGTGAACTGGGCTTTGGCCCAAACCAGACCAGCGCCGATTTCGCCGCCGTGATGGAGCGAGTCGCCCGCGTCATCAAGGAGGTTGAACCCCACGACTCCATCGAGCGCTATCAGGGGCTGGGGGTGGAGTGCATCCAGGGGGAGGCAAGGCTGGTCTCTCCCTGGGAGGTGGAGGTGAATGGTCAGCGCCTTGCCAGCCGTCATATCGTGCTCGCCACCGGCGCCCGGCCGCTGGTGCCCGAGCTGCCGGGGCTGGATCAGGTGCCTTGGCTCACCTCCGACAGCCTCTGGCAGCTGCGCAGCGCACCGCGCCAGCTGCTGGTGCTGGGCGGCGGCCCCATCGGCTGCGAGCTGGCCCAGAGTTTTGCCCTGCTTGGGGTGCCCGTTACCCTGGTAGAGCTCTCGGATCAGCTGCTGCCCCGCGAAGAGCGGGAGGTGGCCGAGCTACTGGCGGAGCAGCTGGCCCGCGACGGCGTGCGGGTGCTCAACGGCTGGCGCGCCGAGCGAGCCGACTATCTGCCAGCGGCCTCGGATCTCCCCATCCGGCTGCAACTGCGCCGGGGCGACGAGACGCAAATAATTGAAGGCGATCAGCTGCTGCTGGCGCTGGGCCGGGTGGCCAACGTCAGCGGTTTCGGGCTCGAAGCGCTGGGGGTGGCGCTGACCCCGCGCGGCACGGTGGCGGTCGATGGCTTCCTTGCCACCAACTACCCCAGCATTCTGGCGGTGGGGGACGTAGCGGGCCCTTACCAGCTCACCCATGCCGCCGCCCATCAGGGCTGGTACGCCGCCGTCAATGCCCTGTTCAGCCCGTTCAAGCGCTTTCGGGCCGACTATCGGGTCATGCCGGCCGCCATCTACACCACCCCCGAAATTGCCCGGGTCGGCCTCAACCAGAAAGAGGCCAGGGCGCAGGGCATCCCCTTCGAGCTGACCCGCTTCGCGCTGGCCGAGCTGGACAGAGCCATCGCCGACGGCGAGCGCCAGGGCTTTATCGAGGTGCTCACCGTACCCGGCAAGGATCAGATCCTGGGTGCCAGCATAGTGGGCACTCACGCCGGCGAGCGGATCGCCGAGTTCGTGCTCGCCATGCGCCACCGCCTCGGCCTTGGCAAGATCCTCGCCACCATCCACGCCTACCCCACCCTGATGGAGGGGAACAAGTATGTGGCGGGCGAGTGGCGACGGGCCCGTCAGCCCGCCACCCTGCTGGCGCTGCTGACCCGTTATCACCGCTGGCGCCGCGGCGCCTGACCAACCAGGTAACCCAGATGCGACACTCATTGCCCTCGTTCAAACAGCTGCTGCGTGCCCTGCCCCTGCTGGCTGGCAGCCTCCTCTTCACCCAGGCCAACGCCGCTGACAACCCGCAGTGGCAGCAGACCCTCGAGGAGGCCAAGGGGCAGACCGTCTACTTCAACGCCTGGGGCGGCAGCCCGGAGATCAACGCCTATCTGGTGTGGGCCGGCCAGGAGCTGGCGCGCGAATACCAGGTCAAGCTGGTGCAGGTGAAGGTGGATGACATCGCCCAGAGCGTCAGCCAGCTGCTGGCCAACAAGCAGGCCGGCAAGCGCAGTGGCGGCCCCATCGACCTGCTCTGGGTCAACGGCGAGAACTTCAAGGCGCTCAAGGAGCAGGGGCTGCTCGGCGCCCCCTTTACCCGGGAGCTGCCCAACATGGCGCTGGTCGACGGTACCCTGCCGGTGAGCGAGGACTTCACCGTGCCGGTGGAGGGGCTGGAAGCCCCCTGGGGCATAGGCCAGATCAACCTGATGGTCAACGGCGAAGAGGTCAGCCCGCTGCCCACCTCGGCGGCGGCCCTGCTCGCCTGGACCCAGGCCCACCCCGGCCGCTTCACCTATCCCAAGCCGCCCCAGTTTCACGGCTCCAGCTTCCTCAAGCAGATCTTGCTGGAGCTGACCCCGGATCCCGCCCCCCTCTATCGGGAGGCGACCGATGCCGATTTTGCCAAAGTTACCGCCCCGCTCTGGGCCTGGCTGGACGAGTTGCACCCGACACTCTGGCGCAAGGGCAAGCTGTTCCCCACCAGCGCCGCCGAAACCCGCCAGCTGCTCGATGACGGCGAGCTGGCGATGGCCATCAGTTTCAACCCGCAGGAGGCGCAGAGCGCTGTGCAAAACGGCACCCTGCCCCCCAGCGTGGTGGCGGTGGCCATGGCGAAAGGGGCGCTGACCAACAGCCACTTCCTCGCCATCCCCTTCAACGCCAACGCCCGTGCTGGTGCCAAGGTGGTAGCGAACTTCCTGCTGAGCCCCGCCGCCCAGGAGCGCAAGGCCGAGCCCGCCTTCTGGGGCGATCCCAGCGTGCTGCGCGCCGATGCCCTGCCCGCCACCCAGCAGCAGGCGCCGGCACTGCGCTTCAAATCGGTGGCTGAGCCCCATCCCAGCTGGCAACTCAGGCTCGAAGCGGCCTGGGCCGAGCGTTACAGCCACTGATGAGCCGCTTTGGCAGCTCTGCATCCGCTTGGCGCCCCCTGTTCACGGCGGGGTGCGCCCTGGTTTTTGGCCTCCCGCTGCTGGCGGGGGGCTGGCAGCTGCTGGCCGAGGGGCTGAGTCAGGCCCACCTGCAGCGGCTGCTGGCCCAGCCGGGCATCTGGCACTCGGCGCTGCTGAGCCTGTGGATTGGCGCCGCCTCGACCCTGGCCAGCCTGCTGCTGACCGCCCTGCTGCTGGCCCACAGCGACAGCCGGGCCGTCGGCTGGCTGCGCCGGCTGCTTTCGCCCTTGCTGGCGCTGCCCCACGTCGCCTTTGCCATCGGCTTTGCCTTTCTGCTCGCCCCCTCCGGCTGGCTGCTACGCCTGCTCTCGCCGACCCTCACCGGGTTCGAGCTGCCCCCCGACTGGCAGACCCTGCGCGATCCCGCCGGGCTCGGGCTCATCCTCGCCTTGACCCTCAAGGAGACCCCCTTCCTGCTGCTGATGGCGCTCGGTGCGCAAGACCCCGCCAGGGTGGCGCGTCAGCAGTGGCTGGGGGCGAGCCTTGGCTTCAGCGCCCCCCAGATCTGGTGGCGCCTGCTGCTGCCGGCGCTGTGGCCTGCCTTGCGTCTGCCCCTCTATGCGGTGGCCGCCTACGGGGTGGCGGTGGTGGATCTGGCCCAGCTGCTCGGGCCCGATGCCCCTGCCCCGCTGGCCGTTCGCCTGTGGCTCTGGTATCAGGACCCGGATCTGGCCTGGCGCGGCGCCACCGCCAGCGGCGCCCTGCTGCTGCTCGTCCTCACGGCGCTGCTGCTGGCCCTGCTGCGGCTGCTCGAGCTGGCCCATAGAGCCCTTGGCAAACCCGGCTGGCTCGATGGCAGGCGAGCCAACCCAAGCACTCTTGGCCGCACCCTTGCCACCGGCAGCGTGGCGACCCTGATCACCATCAATCTGGCGGTGCTGGGGGCGCTGCTGCTCTGGTCGCTGACCCGGCGCTGGCCCTTTCCCGCCCTCTGGCCGAGCCAGTGGAGCGGCCGCCATTGGCTCGAACTGCTGCCGACCCTGTCGCCGCTGCTGACCACCAGCATGCTGCTGGCATTGGCGAGCGGGGCGATAGCGCTGGTGATGGCGGTACTGAGCCTGGAAGCGCAGGCGGGCCGTAGCCCCTGGCCGCTCTGGCTCATCTGCCTGCCGCTGCTGCTGCCGCAGGCCAGCCTGCTGTTCGGCATTCGGCTCGGGGTGGACTGGTTCAGCCTCGGGTGGGGGGGCGATGGCATCGGCTGGGGCTGGGTGCTCTGGAGCCAGCTGCTGTTCGTCTTTCCCTATGTTTACTTGTGTCTGCAGGGCCCTTATCGCCAGTTCGACGTGCGGATCACCCAGAGCGCCCTGCTGTTAGGTGCCACCCCGTGGCGAGCCTGGTGGCAGGTGAAAGGGCCGCTGCTGGCCCGTCCTCTGCTGTTCGCCTTCGGCGTCGGAGCGGCGGTGAGTCTGGCCCAATACCTGCCGACCCTGCTGTTTGGCGCCGGCCGGGTGATCACCATTACCACCGAGGCGGTGGCCATCGGCAGCGGCCTCAACCGGCGGCTGGCGGGCCTCTACGGCCTGCTGCAACTGCTGCTGCCGCTCGTTATCTATCTGCTGGCGCTCTGGCTGCCGGCCCGGCTCAACCCGGCGCTCAAGGGCGCCCGCTGACGAGGAACTCTCATGATGGAGATAGCCATATGTTGAGCACCACGCCTCTTCACCTCTATCTGGAGGAGAACCTGCTGCTCTCGCTGCCCGCCCTGCAGGTGGCACCGGGCGAGGTGTTGACCCTGATGGGACCCAGTGGCTGTGGCAAGAGCTCGCTGTTGGCGGCGCTGGCGGGGGTATTGCCCGCAAGCGGCCCCATCCGGCTGGAGGGGGACGTGACCCAGGGCGCGCGCCGGCTCACCCAACTGCCGCCCCAGGCGCGGCGCATCGGCATGCTGTTTCAGGATGATCTGCTGTTCGACCACCTGACGGTGGCGGAGAACCTGATGTTCGGCATGCCGGCCAGCGTGAAGGGGCTCGGAGCGCGGCGGGAAAAGGCAGTGGCCGCGCTGGCGCAGGTAGATCTGACCAGTCAGGCGGACAAGCTGCCGGGGGCGCTCTCCGGCGGCCAGAAGGCCCGTGTCAGCCTGCTGCGAGCGCTCTTGGCCGAGCCCGAAGCATTGTTGTTGGACGAGCCCTTCTCCCGCCTCGACAAGCCGCTGCGGGCCGCCTTTCGCGCGCTGGTGTTCACGCAGATCAAGGCGCTGGCCATCCCCGCCATTCTGGTGACCCACGACGAAGATGACGCGCCGGGCACCATAATCCAGCTCACCGAATCCCGTTTTTGACCGAGGAGTTCACCTTGTTTGACCGCCACCTGATCCCCGTTATCCGCAGCCCCCTCACCTGGCTCGCCAGACCGCTCTGTCGCGCCGGGATCAGCGCCAACCAGGTCAGCCTCACCGGCTTTGCCATCGGCATGCTGGCGCTGCCGCTGCTGGCCTTTGGCTGCTATCAGTGGGCGCTCGTGGCCATCTTGCTCAACCGGCTGCTGGACGGGCTCGACGGCGCCGTGGCGCGGGAGACCGGCATCACCGACTGCGGCGGTTTTCTCGACATCACGCTCGACTTCATCTTCTACGCCGCCGTGGTGCTGGGCTTTGCCCTCGCCGTCCCCGCCAATGCGCTGCCCGCCGCCACCCTGCTGTTTGCCTTCATGGGCACCGGCTCGAGCTTTCTGGCATTTGCCATCATGGCGGGCAAGCGGGGCATCGACAATCCGGTCTACCACCACAAGTCCCTCTACTATCTGGGCGGCCTCACCGAGGGGAGCGAGACCATAACCCTGTTCGTGCTGATGTGCCTGTGGCCCGCCGCCTTCGCCCCGCTCGCCTACGGCTTTGCCCTGCTCTGCGCCATCACCACCCTGACCCGGCTCTGGAGCGGCTACCACACCCTGCGTTGAGGCAGGACGGCGGGAGGGGGCCGCTACGGAACACTTGCGCATGGACGACAATGTTTTACCATGGCGACACTCTTTTTCAGGCTCATGAGAACCTTATGCGTCGCCTTGTCTCCGTGCTCACCCTCTCCCTGTTTCCCATGCTCTATGGCTGCAGCAGCACGCCGGCTGCCAAGCCCGTGGTCAAGCACCAGCCCAACAGCGCCTTCATCAACCAGACGCCACCGAGCAAACCCTTCTACGGGCAGGTGAGCCAGCCGGGAGTCAGCAAGGGGGACTTCGCCAATCGCGCCAATGTGAACAACTTCGTGCAGCGGATGGTGCAAAAGCACGGGTTCGACGGCGCTGAGCTGCACCGGGTGCTGGCCCAGGCCGAGCGCTATGACTGGATCATCCGCCTGATGGATGCCCAGGCCCCCACCACCACGCCGCCCACCGGCCCGACTGGCGCCTGGAATCGCTACCGCGCCAAGTTCATCACCCCGGACAACGTACAGAACGGCGTCAGCTTCTGGCGTGAGTACGAGAACGAGCTCAACCGCGCCCAGCAGATCTATGGGGTGCCGCCCGAGATCATCGTCGGCATTATCGGGGTCGAGACCCGCTGGGGCCGGGTGATGGGCAAGACCCGCATCCTGGATGCACTGGCGACCCTGGCGTTCGACTACCCGCGCCGGGCCGAGTTCTTCACCAGCGAGCTGGAATCCTTCCTGGTGATGACCCGCGACGAGGGGATGGATCCCACCGAACCCAAGGGTTCCTACGCCGGCGCTATGGGCTACGGCCAGTTCATGCCCTCCAGCTTCCAGCGCTATGCGGTGGACTTCAACGGCAACGGCCACACCAACCTGTGGGATCCGGTGGATGCCATCGGCAGCGTGGCCAACTACTTCAAGGCCCACGGCTGGGAGAAGGGACAACCGGTGGCGGTGCGCGGTCAGGGCCAGCTGCCCGGCTACGAACACGGCTTCCAGACTCGCTACCCGGTCGCCTCCCTGCGCCGCGCCGGGCTGACTCCCACCAGCACCCTCGGCAACCACAGCGAGGCGAGCCTGCTGCGCCTGGATGTGGGCACCGGCTATCAGTACTGGTACGGCTTGCCCAACTTCTACACCATCACCCGCTACAACCACAGCACCCACTACGCCATGGCAGTGTGGCAGCTGGGGCTGGCGGTCAAGGATGCCCGCGGCGGTTTCTGATCCGGCCGGATAAAAAAGGCGGCCCTCGGGGCCGCCGCGCCAACCATCCACACTGCGCCTTCGGGCGCAGTGTGCGTTTACAGCACCCCCGCCTTCGCCAGACGATCCAGCTCGGCAAGCAGGGCGGCCGGCTCCACCCGACGGGTGTAATCGGCGTTGATGAAGTGGTAGAGCACGGTGCGGTCCTGGCCGATGATGTAGCTGGCCGGCACCGGCAGGGTGAAGCTCTCGTCGCCGTTGCTCGCCGGGATGTCGATGCCAAAGCCGGCATAGATGGGCCTGAGCGCCTCCGGCAGCTCGAACACCAGTCCCAGCGCTGCCGAGACCCGGTTGCCCTCATCGCTCAGCACTGTGATCGCCAACTCGTTGGCGGTGAGGGTATCCTGCGCCGAACTGGGAGTTTCCGGCGTCATGCCGATGAGGTTCACACCGCGCACGCGCAGCGCCGGCAACACGGCGTTGAGCGCCTGCATCTCCATGTTGCAGTAGGGACACCAGCCACCGCGGTAGACGTTGAGCAGCACAGGCCCCTCCGCCAGATAGTGGGAGAGCGGGCGCACCACCCCGTGCTGATCCGGCAGGGCGAAGTCGGGCATCCGCTCTCCGCGTCCCAGGGCGGCCTGCTCCAGCCCGCTTGCTTGCAGGCTGCGGGTCGCCTCCTCCATCAGGGCCAGTACCGGGGCCGGCACCTGGCGCTGCTTCTGCTCATCGTACGCTTTGATTTTTTGCTCGAGTGTGTGCATCATGACCATCCTTTTTGTAGTGGTCGCTACAATATCAAGCGGACCACGACCCATGGTCAAGCTGTTTTTTAGCGATCACTATAAAATAACGTTTCACAAGGCAGGAATCGAGATGGCAAGACCCGCATCATTTGACAGAGAACAGGTACTGGAAATCGCCCTCAACGCCTTCTGGGATACCGGCTTCAGCAACACCGGCATTGCCGCGCTGGTCGAACGGATGGGACTCAAGCCCAGCAGCCTGTACGGCGCCTTCAGCTCAAAGGAGGGGTTGTTCATGGAGGTGCTGCAGCGCTATTCGGCGCAGAGCCTGGCGCAGATCGAGCAGATCCTGGGTTCGGCAGCCTCCCCCCTGGCGGGCGTGCAGGCCCTGCTCGATGCAGTGGCCCGGGATGCCATCGCCAGCGAGGCGCACCGTGGTTGCCTGCTGGTCAACACCTTGCTGGAGATCGGCCGTCACCACCCGCTCATTCAGGAGACCGCCAGCAGCCACCTCGCCGAGGTCGAGCTGCGGGTCAGTGCAGCCCTGCGCCAGGCGCAGGCAGCAGGGGAGCTGGCCGCCGGGCGCGACGTCGACGCCACCGCCGCCTTGCTGATGACCATGGTGTGGGGATTGCGTGTGCTGGGCCGCACCCATCCGCCCGCCGCCAAGGTGAACGCCGTGCTGGCCCAGATGCAGGCCATCTTGTCTGCGGAGGCATGACGACCGCTCACTAGGCTGTGGGGGTCACTCGTTTTCCAGCAGCCAGCGCTTGAGCAGGGCGGCCAGCTGCTCCTGCTCGGCCAGGGTCAATGGCGCCAGCAGGCGCCGCTCGTTGGCCACGTGCCGCTCCACCGCCCGGTCAACCAACTCCCGACCCGCGTCGGTCAGGCAGACCAGCAGGCTGCGCCGATCGCTCGGGGCGGCCTGACGTTCGATCAAACCCCGCTCTGCCAGTTTGTCGAGCCGGGCTGTCATGGCCCCCGAGCTCAACATGGCGGATTGATAGAGCACGGTCGGGGTGAGCGGTTCGCCGGCTCGGCGCAGGGTCGCCAGAATGTCGAAGTCGCTGCCGAGCAGGCCGCACTCCTTGAGCTCCTCGCTCACCTCCCGTCCGGCGATCGCCGCCATTCGCGCCACCCGTCCCAGCACGCCCATGGGAGAGCAGTCGAGATCCGGTCGCTGCCGGGCCCACTGGGCCAGCAGCAGGTCTACATGATCTGATTCCATCTTCGGCCACTTATCTTTTTATCGAGATACTTGATGGTAAACCAATTAGAGGCTAATTTATCTTTACTTAAAGATACTTCATAGAGAGACAAATGCATGCCCATGCTGATCGCCCTGCTGGCCCCCCTGCTCTGGGGCAGCACCTATGCCGTCGTCAGCCTCTACTTGACCGACTACTCCCCCTACTGGGTGGCGGTATGGCGGGCGTTGCCAGCCGGCCTGCTCCTGTTGCTGGTGCACCCGCGCCTGCCCCCCCTACCTTGGGGCAAGCAGAGCCTGCTGGCGTTTTGCAACATCGCCGCCTTCTTCGCCCTGCTGTTCGTGGCCGCCTTCCGGCTGCCCGGGGCCGTGGCGGGTACGCTCGGTGCCACCCTGCCACTGGTCTTGATGTTGCTGGCTTGGCTGCAGGATGGCGTCAGGCCGTCCCTGAAATGGCTGCTGCTGGGCCTGATGGGGCTGGGCGGGGTCTTGTTGCTGCTCAACCCTTCCGCCAATCTGGATCCTGTCGGCGTGACCTGCGCCCTGCTGGCCACCCTGCTCATCGGTCAGTCCAGCCGCTGGATGCGCCACTGGCCGGTCAGCGATCTGCTGGCGCTGACCGCCTGGCAACTGCTGCTGGGCGGCCTGATGCTGATCCCGCTCGCCTGGTGGCTGGCCGGCCCCATGCCGCTGCCACAGCCGGCAAGCGCTCCTGGTCTGCTCTGGCTGATCCTGCTCAATACGGCGCTGGCCTACTGGGCCTGGCTGTGGGGGCTCAAGCGCCACGGCCCGGAGGTGATGGGCATGCTGGCCCTCACCAACCCCATGGTGGCCGTCTCCTGCGGCGTGCTGATGGTGGGGGAGACGCTGGATGCCCGCCAATGGCTCGGCATCGGGGTGATCCTGGCCTCACTGTTTCTGATGAAGCTGCCTGCCCGCCCCTTCTTCAAGCGCTGGCAGGCCCGCCGGGCGTGCACCGGCCAGTGCGGCAAGCCGTAAGCCGGCTCAAGGACAATACAAAAAGCGCAATAAAAAAGAGGAGCCATCAAGGCTCCTCTTTCACATTCCGCGGGTATTTGAGTCGAACTCAGACCCCGGCCTTGGCCAGGGCGGCGGAGACGATCTGCTGGGCTTCCTGCTGGATGAGGTCCAGGTGCGCCTCGCCCTTGAAGCTCTCCATGTAGATCTTGTAGATGGACTCGGTACCGGAGGGGCGCGCCGCGAACCAGCCGTTCTCGGTCACCACCTTGAGGCCGCCGATGGCGGCATCGTTGCCCGGCGCCTTGGTCAGCTTGGCGACGATGGGCTCGCCGGCCAGGGTGGAGGCTTCCACCAGCGCCGGATCCAGCTTGGAGAGCACCGCCTTCTGGGCGCTGTTGGCCGGGGCGTCGATGCGGCGATAGCTGGAGCGACCGAACTTGGCTTCCAGCGCATCGTAGTGAGCCTGCGGATCCTTGCCGGTCACCGCCAGAATTTCCGCGGCCAGCAGCGCCAGGATGAAGCCATCCTTGTCAGTGGTCCAGACGGTGCCGTCTTTGCGCAGGAAAGAGGCGCCCGCGCTCTCCTCGCCACCAAAACCGAACTCGCCGCTGTAGAGGCCATCCACGAACCACTTGAAGCCGACCGGCACCTCTTTGAGGGTGCGGCCGATCTCGCCGGCCACCCGGTCGATCATGGAAGAGGAGACCAGCGTCTTGCCGACCGCAGACTCTTTGGACCAGCCGGTACGATGGGTAAACAGATACTGGATCGCCACCGCCAGATAGTGGTTCGGGTTCATCAGGCCCGACTTGGTAACGATGCCGTGACGGTCGTAGTCGGGGTCGTTGCCAAGGGCGATGTCGAACTTGTCCTTGAGGGCAATCAGGCTGGCCATGGCGAACGGGCTGGAGCAGTCCATCCGGATCTTGCCGTCTTTATCCAGGGTCATGAAGGAGAAGGTCGGGTCGACCTTGTAGTTCACCACCTCAATGTTCAGACCATAGGTTTTGGCGATGACGTCCCAGTAGGCGACGCCGGAGCCGCCCAGCGGATCGACACCGATCTTGATGCCGGCCTGCTTGATGGCCTCCATGTCCAGCACGTTCTTCAGGTCATCCACATAGGGAGTGACATAGTCGTGCAGGGCCACGAACGGGCTCTTGAGGGCCTCGGCGAACGGCATCCGTTTCACGCCGGCCAGACCCGCTTCCAGAATCGCGTTGGCGCGATCCTCCACCCACTTGGTGATCTCCCCTTCCGCAGGGCCGCCGTGGGGCGGGTTGTATTTGAAGCCACCGTCTTCCGGCGGGTTGTGGGACGGGGTGATCACCACGCCGTCGGCGCGCGCGGCAGGCTTGCCCGCATTGTGGCGCAGGATGGCGTGAGAGATGACCGGGGTCGGGGTAAAGCCGAGGCCGGCCTGAATGCGGGTCTCGACGCCGTTGGCGGCCAGCACTTCCACCGCACTGGCAAAGGCGGATTCAGACAGGGCGTGGGTGTCCATGCCGACAAACAGCGGGCCCGTGATGCCGGCCTGCTGGCGATACTCCACCAGCGCCTGGGTCACCGCCAGGATGTGGGATTCGGTGAAGGCATTGTGCAAGGCGCTGCCGCGGTGGCCAGAGGTGCCGAAGGCAACCCGCTGCTCGGGGCGGCTCATGTCCGGCTTGTTGAGGTAGTAGGCGCTGACCAGACGGGGAATGTTGGTCAGGTCGCTCAAACGGGCCGGCTGACCGGCGTGGGAATGCTGTGCCATGGCGTTGTCCTTGCTTGATGGCGGCCTTGCCCAGCAAGGCCTGAGTCTGATGAACCGTTAGATTGCGCCGCACACCCGGGCAATCACCTCGTCGCCATACCCCATGCTGGCCATCAGCTGGGCCACCATGTTCTGTTTGCGACTGGTGTTGGTGTTGGTGATCACCCAGAACGGGGTTTGTGGCACCTGCTTGGGCTTGGTGGTGCTGCCGCTGGCGCGCAGGGCATCGGGATCCCGCGAGAAATAGACGCGCTTGCGCCCCTTGATTTCGGTGGCCTGGGTAAACCCGACCGGATCATCCCGGTAGAGGGTACTGAGCACCTGCATGAAGCGGTTGATGGACTTCTCTTCTTTTTGCAGCTCGCCGGAATTGAGCAGCGTGTCCAGCCCCATGGCGTCGGCCACGGTGGGCGACGGAGCCGCCGTCACCTCTGCTGCGACCAGCGAGGCCTGGCGGGCGGGCTGTTCCAGCAGGCGGCGCAGGATATCGGAGGCACTCTCGCCGATGTGCCGGGTCTGGCTGGCAATATAGAAGTAGAGATCGTCATCAAGCTCGATGGTTTTCATAGGGATGCGCTGGACTCGTCGAAATTCGGATGCGGCGATTATACATAGGCAAACCCGGCAGCCCAAGCAAGGGGCGGACAGATGTGCATGAATCTCATCGAGAATACGGCATAATAGCGGCCCAAGTGTGTGATCCGTCGCACTGATAGCCGATCTGGCTGGCTTTTTTTAGGAAAAAAACCACATTTTTTTGCTCCGTGATGAGTGAAATCCTTTTCTTTCCAGTGCGTTAAATCATGGCGAGCAACGTACTCACGACCGACAAGGTGTCATTTTGCAACAAAACCCATTATTGAACTTCAAGGAGCAGGGCCAGGGCCAACCCGTCGTGCTGATCCACGGGCTGTTCGGCAGCCTGGACAACCTGGGCCTGCTGGCACGCCCGCTGAGCGAACAATACCGGGTCATCAGCGTCGATCTACGCAACCACGGCGCCTCCTTTCACTCCGACGAGATGAGCTACCCGGCCCAGGCAGCCGATCTGCTCGCCCTGCTGGATCGGCTCGGGCTTGAACAGGTGGCCATCGTGGGCCACTCCATGGGGGGCAAGGTGGCCATGCAGGTTGCCAAGCAGGCGCCGACCCGCGTCGCCAGGCTGGTAGTGGCCGACATAGCGCCGGTCGCCTACCCTCACGCCCGCCACCAGAACGTGTTTGCCGGCCTCAATGCCACGCTCGCGAGCACTCCGCAAAGCCGCAGCGAGGCGGAAGCCATCCTGGCCGAGCATGTCGAGATCGCCGGCGTGCGCCAGTTCCTGCTCAAGTCCTTCGCCAAGGGAGAGTCGGGTTGGGGCTGGCGTTTCAACGTGCCGGCCCTTGAGCGCAACTACGCCAACATCATGGGCTGGCCCGATCCACAGAGCCGTTTCGAAGGGCCTGCGCTCTTCATCAAGGGGGGTGATTCCGACTACATGCTGCCCGCGCATACCGAGACGGTGATGGCGCAATTTCCCGCCGCCAAGGCCCGGGTCATCGCCGGCACCGGTCACTGGCTGCACGCGGAAAAGCCGGTTTTGTTCAACAAACTGGTTGTGGATTTCCTGTCGACAGGCGGTTAACAGTTTCAAATCCTTTGTGATATAGTGCGCCCGTCATAAGGAGTGTGCGCAATCCATGCTAAGTGAACATATCGACCTGATCGAGAGTCTGGGCCTGAAGTTATTCTTTGTGGCCATTTTCGTATTGATTGGCCTGGCCATTCAGGACGTGCTCAAACGCGGCAATGTGCCCCGTTTCGGCCGATTCATCGTCTGGTTGGTACTCTTCCTGGGTTGTGCAGGTTTTGTCGCCAAGGGGCTGATCGAACTGGGCTGGGAAGGCTCAGGCATCGGCTAACTTATTTCCATCTGTGATGTATGGCCAAACAGCAAACTGATCGAACAACACTGGATCTGTTCGCAAACGAGAAGCGCCCCGGCAGGCCAAAGACCAACCCACTCCCCCGCGAGACCCAGCTCAAGATCAACAAGCGCAACCAGCTCAAGCGCGATCGAGAGAACGGCCTGAAGCGGGTAGAGTTAAAGGTGGAGGCCGAATTGCTGGAGCGCCTGAACCAACTTGCGTTACAACAGAACGTCAGCCGAGCCGAGCTGATCCAATCTATCCTGAAGCAACAGATTGAGTCTGCACATGCAGCAGGCATCGCAATCTGACCGTTAAGCATTAACACCAGATACGGGTAACTAAACACTATGGCTAGTGTAGGTCTGTTTTTCGGCAGCGATACCGGTAATACCGAAGCTGTCGCCAAGATGATCCAGAAAGAACTGGGCAAACAACTGATTGAAGTCCGTGACATTGCCAAGAGCAGCAAGGCCGACATCGACAGCTTCGATCTGCTGATGTTCGGTATCCCGACTTGGTACTATGGCGAAGCCCAGGCCGACTGGGACGACTTCTTCCCCGAGCTGGAAGAGATCGACTTCACCAACAAGCTGGTCGCCATCTTCGGATGCGGCGATCAGGAAGATTATGCCGAGTACTTCCTCGACGCCATGGGCACCCTGCGTGACATCGTCGAAGCCAAAGGCGCCATCGTCATCGGCCACTGGCCGACCGCCGGTTACGAGTTCGAAGCCTCCAAGGCGCTGGTGGACGACAAGCATTTCGTGGGTCTGGGCATCGACGAAGATCGCCAACCCGAGATGACTGCCGAGCGCGTCAAGGGCTGGTGCAAACAGCTGCATGAAGAGATGTGCCTAGCCGAGCTGGAGTGATCCACGCTTGCCAGCACCTCTGACAACAAGGGCCCCGCGGGGCCCTTGTTGTTTTCTGGTCATACGCTCTCGCCGCCCCTGTGCTCGGGCTTGGCCCGCACATAGAGGGTGCGCTTGACCTGGGCCACCAGCTCGCCCTGGCCATCCTGTACCGTCACCTCGAACTCGGGAAAGTGCTTGTCTCCCCCTTCGGTCGCCGCGACTATGGCGGCCAGCTTGCCGTCAGTCAGGTTGAATTCGGCCACCAGCTTGCCCTTGCCCGGCTTGATGTAGTTGATGCTGCCCGCCTTGTCCCAGACGTAATAGCGGTTCCTGAAATAGCCCATCAGCATCAGCGGATAGATGGGATCCGTCATGGCGAACATGCTGCCGCCGAACTGGGTGCGGTTGGCGTTCTTGTTCCACCAGCGGGACTTGAGGGTGACCCGGCAGAAGCGAAAATCATCGCTCAATGTCTCTATCTTGATGCCCGCGCCCCAGAAGGGGGGCCAGGCGTTGAGGGCGCGGCGCACCCAGGCCGCGTTGTCAAAAAGCCAATCCATGGATCTCATCCGACCAGAGTGAAGAAGGTTACATTTTATCAACATTCGGCGGGTGAGCAAGCCGCCGTCACAATCCGCACAATTCGTGGATAGGCGGTCGATCGCGCTAAAGCCCTTGAATTACTGGGTTTATTTTTAGGTGAGCTACGACCTATAATGACAGGCCAAGCGAGTTCGTGGTTGCCATTACAGCGGCAGTCAATCAGAATAACCACACCTTCGAGAATGCGAATAAATAGAAATGGCAGACAACAACCAAGCGTTAAAAAAGGCCGGGCTCAAGATCACCTTGCCCCGCGTCAAGATCCTGGAAATCCTGCAACAGCCGGACTGCCAGCACACCAGTGCGGAAGATCTGTACAAACGACTGATCGACCAGGGTGAAGAGATTGGTCTCGCTACCGTCTACCGCGTTCTCAACCAGTTTGATGATGCCGGTATCGTCACCCGTCACCACTTCGAAGGGGGCAAGTCGGTGTTCGAGCTGGCCACCCAGGAACACCACGACCACCTGGTCTGCCTCGACTGCGGCAAGGTGATCGAGTTCTCCGACGAGGTGATCGAGCAGCGCCAGACCGAGATCGCCAAGAAGCACAACATCCGTCTGACCAATCACAGCCTCTATCTCTATGGCCACTGCGCCGCCGGCGACTGCAAGCACGACGATTGATTGGCAGAACCCGCGCAATAAAAAAGCCAGCATGATGCTGGCTTTTTTGTGTCCATATTCCGGACAAGAAAGGGCAGGGTCTCCCCTGCCCTCCTTCATCAGGCCTCGGCCTTGCCCCACACGTCGCGCAGGGCCACGGTGCGGTTGAACACCAGGTGCTCCGGGCTGGAGAGCTTGTTGTCGGCGCAGAAATACCCTTCACGCTCGAACTGGTAAGCCTGCTCCGGCTTGGCATCCTTGAGGGAAGCTTCCACGCGGGCACCCTCGATGATCACCAGGGATTCCGGATTCAGGGCCGCTTCGAAGTCCTCTTCGGCACCCGGGTTCGGCATCTTGAACAGACGATCGTAGAGGCGCACTTCGGCCGGCAGGGAGTGAGTGGCGCTGACCCAGTGGATCACCCCTTTCACCTTGCGGCCATCCGCCGGGTCCTTGCCCAGGGTCTCGGGATCGTAAGAGCAATAGATGCAGGTGACCTTGCCATCGGCATCCTTCTCGACCCGCTCGGCCTTGATGACATAGGCATTGCGCAGGCGCACTTCCTTGCCCAGCACCAGTCGCTTGAACTGCTTGTTGGCTTCTTCTTTGAAGTCCGCTTCATCGATGAGGATCTCGCGGGTGAAGGGAAGCGTGCGGGTGCCCATCTCGGCATTGCTCGGGTGCGCCGGGGCAGTCAGCACTTCGTCGGCGGCCAGGTTCTCGATGACCACCTTGACCGGATGCAGCACGGCCATGGCGCGCGGGGCATTCTCGTTGAGATCTTCGCGGATGCAGGCTTCCAGCATGCTCATCTCGACGATGTTGTCCTGCTTGGTCACACCGATGCGCTTGCAGAACTCGCGGATGGAGGCCGGGGTGTAGCCGCGGCGGCGCAGGCCGGAGACGGTCAGCATGCGCGGATCGTCCCAACCGTCCACGTGCTTCTCGGTCACCAGCAGGTTCAGCTTGCGCTTGGACATGACGGTGTACTCGAGGTTCAGACGAGAGAACTCGTACTGGCGCGGGTGGCAATCGATGGTGATGTTGTCCAGCACCCAGTCGTACAGGCGACGGTTGTCCTGGAACTCCAGCGTACAGATGGAGTGGGTAATCCCTTCCAGGGCGTCCGAGATGCAGTGAGTGAAGTCATACATGGGGTAGATGCACCACTTGTCACCGGTCTGGTGGTGGTGGGCAAACTTGATGCGATAGATGACGGGGTCACGCATCACCATGAAAGGGGAAGCCATGTCGATCTTGGCGCGCAGGCAGGCGGTGCCTTCGGCAAACTCGCCGTTCTTCATCTTCTCGAACAGGGCCAGGTTTTCTTCCACGCTGCGATCGCGGAACGGGCTGTTCTTGCCCGGCGCGGTCAGGGTACCGCGGTATTCACGCATCTGCTCGGCAGAGAGCTCGTCCACGTAGGCCAGCCCCTTCTCGATGAGCTCGATGGCATAGCCGTGCAGCTTGTCGAAATAGTCGGAGGAGTAGCAGATCTCGCCGTTCCACTGGAAGCCGAGCCACTGCACGTCCTGCTTGATGGACTCAACGTACTCGATATCTTCCTTCACCGGGTTGGTGTCGTCGAAGCGCAGGTTGCACTGGCCCTGGTAGTCGCGGGCGATGCCGAAGTTCAGGCAGATGGACTTGGCGTGACCGATATGGAGATAACCGTTCGGCTCGGGCGGAAAACGGGTATGCACACTGGAGTGCTTACCGCTGGCCAGATCTTCATCAATGATCTGACGAATAAAGTTAGTTGGGCTGTTCGCCTGACTCATGGCTCACCTCAAAAATGCGTCACTGGCGGAAGTTGTGCCGGCTGGCACCCTCAACCCCCCGCCGTCAAGCCGGATATGATCCCTCATTACGCGCCCTGTCTCAACCTGAATTTGCCCGTTTCGGGGTACTGGCGCCGCAAAACGCCCCGCACTGGTGGCCGGTTTGACTGACTGGCGAAAAAAAGACCCCGCACGAGGCGGGGTTCAAGGTGATGAAAAACAAAAACAGACAATACACACACAACAAAGGCTCACACGCACAGTCAACCTTTCCCAAGCCCGATGGCCATCGCCCTTGGGAAAGGCGGGTCTTGCGACCCACCTTGCGTTATGGACTGAGGGCTATCAGTTCAGCTCGGTGACGCGGCTGGTGCGCTTGCCGTCGAAGCTGGTGGTACGCAGGTAGACCTTGCCGTTGACGCTCGGCTTGGCGGCAGCGTCGTAGGCGCTCCAGCTCTTGCCATCCAGGCTGTACTGGATGGGCAGACCCGGCAGATCAACGTTCGCTTCCAGCACGCCGTTCACCACCTTGGCGCCCGGTACGGAGAGGCGGTATTCCACCCCGGCCTGATCCAGTTTCGGCAGCACGCGCTGACCCAGCACGTTGGCAAACTGGTTCCACTCCTTGTTCAGGGTGGCCTTGTTGACGAACTTGGTGGTGCCGGAGAACTCGCGGTTCTTCACGTAGTCCAGCTCGAAGCCACCCTTGTGCCAGGCGCGCTCGGCCATGGAGAAGATGCGCGGGTAGACCATGTACTCGTATTGCGCGTCGGTACGCACGGTTTCACTCCACTGCTGACCGGAGATCCCCTTGAACTTGACCGGATCCTGGTCACCCTTGGCCACGAAGGCGTTGCCGTCGCGGTCAACCGAGGTCTCGGCGTTCTGCGGCAGGTTTTCCGGGGCGAAGGCGAACACCTTGCGGGTGTCGTTGAAGCGGGTGGCCCAGTAGTAGCCGCGCTCGGCCGGGTGTACCTCGTTCGGGAAGTCGAAGTAGAGGTAATCCGGGTTGGAGAGCACCACGTCATAGCCCTTGTGCGCCCACTTCATCGCTTCGTTGAAGCCACCCCAGTAGAGGGTTTCCCAGAAGTTGACCCGGGTCTTGTCGGTGGCGAACACGCTGGCGTCAGTGGCGTACTTCAGACCATCTTCCCACGCCTGCAGGGTGGAGAAGCCGTGGCCCTTGACCATCTCGCTCACTTCCTTGGCGAAGTAGACCGGCAGCTCGGCCACGTCCTTGATCTTGCCCTCATCCACCATCTTCTGGCACATGGGGGACTTGCCGAACGGCTTGTCCTGCTTGCTGGAGTCGACGTTGCCCTTCCAGGCCACCAGATCTTCTTTCTTGGTGACGGCCGGGTCCTGGTAACCACCGCCCTGCATGATGTTCTTCGCCTCGTCACCACCGTAGTGCCAGGCGGTCAGCGGTTGACCGGCGGCCTGGTGCATCTGGGCCACTTCGTCCATCACCTTGGCCACAAAGGTGGCGGCGCCCGGCTGGCAGGGGTTGATGAAGGACATCTTGTCGTAGAACTGCACCGAGGTGACGTTGGAGGTATCGGCCGGGTCGGTCAGACGGAACTGGTTGGCCTCGGCCTCTTTACCTTCAGCCATCAGACGCTTGTAACGCGCCTCCATGGAGACCACGGCGGCACGGGCGTGGGCCGGCATGTTGATCTCGGGGATCACGGTCACGCCGCGGGCCTTGGCATAGCGCACCAGGTCGATGTAGTCGGCCTTGCTGTAGAAACCGGAACCCTGGTTGTCGCTGGTCGGGCCGGAGCCCAGCTGCGGCATCAGGCACTTGGTTTCGGACTCGTCATGGCAACGCTGGCTGCCGACGTCGGTCAGCTCCGGCAGGCCCGGGATCTCCAGACGCCAGCCTTCATCGTTGGTCAGCCCCAGGTGCAGCACGTTGAGCTTCATGGCGGACATCTGATCCACCAGCTTCTTCAGGGTCTCGGGGCTTCTGAAGTGACGGGCCACGTCGGTCTGCATGCCGCGGTATTCAAAGCGCGGGGCATCCTCGACGGTCATCTGGCTCACCAGCTTGTCGTTGACTCCCAAGAGGGAGATCAGGGACTGGGCACCCCAGAAAGCGCCGTCAACGTCGTGCCCCTGCACCACAGTGCCCTTCTGGCCTATGGTCATGTCGTAGCCTTCAGCCTGCTTGAGCTTGCTGTCGAGCTTGATGGTCACTGGGTAGCCGGTGTCGGAGAGGGTAACACCCAGCTTGGTCAGTTGAGCCTTCAGGGCTTCGGCGCGATCGCTCGGCAGGTCGAGGGCATTGAGCTTGATGGTGGAGAAGTCGACCTGCGGGCCGGCCTTGACCACCTGCTTCATCGGGGTCGGCAGGATCTGGTTGTCGACCTTGCCAGCCGGCAGCAAGGTGCTGGTCTGGTTGGCGGCGAAACGGGTTTCGCTGTTCATCAGGATGTTGTTGTCATCCTTGGTCCGCTTCCAGCCATCGGCCGGCATCGGCTTCTCGTAGGTGGTGGCATCGTCGATGTTGCTCATGCTGGCCAGCACTTTCGGCTCGGCCCCTTCGCTGGCGACATACCAGTTCGGCATGATGTCAGATTCGAACAGTACCCAGTACTCCACCACCAGCGGCACTTCGACCGTGGCATCCTTGGCAAAGCCCTGGAACTTCTCGGTCGGCGTCAAACGATAGAGGTCGCCGGTCAGATGGGTGATGGTGAACTGGTCGTTGTCTACCCGCTGGATGCGACGGATGGAGGAGACATAGATGTTCCAGTCTTTGGAGGTGACGTCAGCACCGGTGTTGGTCAGGTGCAGCTTGGCAACGCCGCAGCTCGCCCACTCGGAGCCCAGCGCCTGACAGTCGAGGCCGGCGCCGGCACCGTCGTTGGTGACGACTTCGTACTTGACGACGAGGTTGCTGGCGAGGGCGTCGACCACGGCTTGCTTGGCGGCATCGGCTGCAAGTGCCGGACCGGCGAAAACGGTAGACATGGCAATGGCTAACAGAGAATGTTTCAAGTTCATAACTGCTGCTCTCATTTGAAGTAAAGGTTGGATTTTCTTGGCTTTTTTTATATGGGGCCCCGAGGCGGGGCCCTTAGTTATGTCAACAATGGACTTAGACTTGAGGCGAGCTTGGCGCCCGATTAACGCAGGGCCTTCATCTCACCGGCGATGATTTCGGCCAATGGGCCCAGAATCACCTGCAGGTTCTGCTCACCGAGCTTGACCACACCGGCCGCGCCCAGGGCTTTGAGCTTGCGCTCGTCAACGATGCTGCGATCTTTCAGGGTCAGACGCAGACGGGTGATGCAGGCATCGATGGTCACCAGGTTCTCCTGGCCGCCCAGCACTTCCAGGTATTGCTTGGCCAGCTCGGTGCGGTCGGTGGTTTGAGCCTGTGCCGGTACCGCTTCGTCATCTTCACGACCCGGGGTTTTCAGGTTGAACTTGGCGATCACTGCGCGGAAGACCACGTAGTAGAGACCGAAGAACACCAGACCCTGCGGGATCAGCATGTACCAGTGGGTCGCCAGCGGGTTACGTGACTGGATAAACATGTCGACAAAACCAGCACTGAAGCCGAAGCCAGAAATCCAGTGCATGGAGGCGGCGATGAACACGGAGATACCGGTCAGGAACGCGTGGATGACGTACAGTACCGGCGCCACGAACATGAAGGAGAACTCGAGCGGCTCGGTCACCCCGGTGAAGAAGGAGGCAAAGGCGGCGGCGATCATGATGGACGCAACCTTGTCCTTGTTCTCTTTCTTGGCGGAGTGGTAGATGGCCAGTGCGGCGCCCGGCAGACCGAACATCATGATGGGGAAGAAGCCGGCCTGATACATGCCGGTCACACCCACGACCGCCTTGCCGGCGTCAATGGAGGATTGACCGCCCAGGAAGTTCGGGATGTCGTTGATGCCGGCCACGTCGAACCAGAACACGGAGTTCAGGGCGTGGTGCAGACCAATCGGGATCAGCAGACGGTTGAAGAAGGCGTAGATACCGGCGCCGGTGGAACCCAGGTTGACGATGGATTCACCAAAGCTCACCAGACCACCGTAAATGACCGGCCAGACGGCCATCAGGACGAAGGAGACGACGATCATCACCACGGAGGTCACGATCGGCACCAGACGACGACCGGAGAAGAAGGCCAGCGCCTTGTGCAGTTCCACACCACTGAAACGGTTGTAGAGCTCGGCCGCGATCACACCGGTCAAGATACCGATAAACTGGTTCTCAATCTTGCCAAATGCAGCAGGCACCTGGTCCAGCGGGATCTGCTGGATTTGGGATACCGCGCCCGGGCTCAGCAAGGTGGTCACCACCAGGAAACCGACCAGACCGGCCAGCGCGGCAGAACCGTCTTTGTCTTTGGACATGCCATAGGCAACACCCACGGCAAACAGGATGGCCATCTTGTCGATGATGGCCGCACCCGCCTTGATCAGGAAGGCGGCCAGCGCGCTGTCACCACCCCAACCATTCGGGTCAATCCAGTAGCCAACCCCCATCAGGATCGCGGCGGCAGGCAATACCGCTACCGGCACCATCAAGGCCCGGCCGATCTTTTGCAAATAACCGAGAATGTTCACGGTTCCTCTCCTTAGTTAATGTTTTTCTAGAAATTAAGTGCTTATCACGTTTGACGCATAAGCCATCAAGGCTTGATTGGCAGTCTAGGGCTTTTATTTCGCTGCGCAAATTAATAAACCTGTAATCGTGATCATTATCACCCAAACGAGATAAAGGTGGCGGATAGATGTGGCTTAGTTCGCAATCTTTATTTACGCTATAAAACAACTTGAATCCGTCCCGCTCTTCTTGCCGCCGACATCCCGGCCGCAACCCGTACAGAGGTATCTACAATGCGCCTGATCCCGTTGAAATCTGCCAGCCAAGTGGGGCTGTGGTCCGCCCGTTACATCGTTGACCGTATCAATGCGTTCAAACCCACTGCCGATCGCCCCTTCGTACTGGGCCTGCCCACTGGCGGCACTCCGCTCAACACCTACAAGCGCCTGATTGAACTGCATAAAGCCGGTGAGGTGAGCTTCCAGAACGTGGTCACCTTCAACATGGACGAGTACGTCGGCCTGCCGGAAGACCACCCCGAGAGCTACCACAGCTTCATGCACAACAACTTCTTCAGCCACATCGACATTCGCCCCGAGAACATCAACATCCTCAACGGCAACGCGCCGGATCTGGTGGCCGAGTGCAAGCGCTACGAAGACAAAATCAAGTCCTACGGCAAGATCCACCTGTTCATGGGCGGAGTCGGCAACGACGGCCACATCGCATTCAACGAGCCGGCCTCATCCCTGGCCTCCCGCACCCGGGTCAAGACCCTGACCGAAGACACCCGCATCGCCAACTCCCGCTTCTTTGGCGGCGACATGGAGCAGGTGCCCAAGCTGGCGCTGACCGTGGGCGTCGGCACCTTGATGGATGCCGAGGAGATCATGATCCTGGTGACCGGTCACGGCAAGGCGCAGGCCCTGCAGGCCGCGGTGGAAGGCAGCGTCAACCACATGTGGACCATCTCCACCCTGCAGCTGCATCCGAAGGGAATGATGGTGTGTGACGAGCCCTCCACCATGGAGCTCAAGGTCAAGACCGTGCGTTACTTCCAGCAGCTCGAAGCCGCCAACATCGGCCGTCTGTAAGGAGTCACCATGTACGCATTGACCAACTGCACCCTCTACACCGGCAGCTGCGTGCTGACCGGTTACGGGGTGGTCATCGAGGGCGACCAGATTGTCGCCATCTCCCACCAGGCCGAACTGCCGGCCGGCATCGAACAGATTGACCTCAAAGGGGCCAACCTCTGCCCCGGCTTCATCGACGTGCAGCTCAACGGCTGTGGCGGCGTCATGTTCAACGGCCACATCACCACCGAGACCCTGGCGACCATGCAGGCCGCCAACCTGAAATCCGGTACCACCAGCTTCCTGCCGACCCTGATCACCAGTCCGGATGCGGACATGAAGCAGGCCGTCGCCGTCACCCGCGACTACATGGCTGCGCACCCCAACGAGGTGCTGGGCGTCCATCTGGAAGGCCCCTACACCAACCTCAAGCGCAAGGGGATCCACCCGGCCGAGCAGATCCGCCAGCCCGCCGACGAGATGATCGACTTCTTCTGCGCCAACGCGGATGCCATCGCCAAGATCACCCTGGCGCCGGAGCGCAACAAACCCGAGCACATCCGTCGTCTGGTGGAGGCCGGCATTCTGGTCTCCGCCGGCCATACCGCCGCCAATTACGATCAGGCTATGGCCGGGTTCGACAGCGGCATTCGCTTCGCCACCCACCTCTACAACGCCATGACCCCGACCCTGAACGGCCGCGAGCCGGGCGTGGTGGGTGCCATCTATGATCGCAAGGATGTCTACGCCGGCGTCATCGTCGACGGCCATCACGTGCACTGGGCCAACGTGCGTCTCGCGCACAAGATGCTGGGGGAACGGCTGGTGTTGGTCACCGACGCGACCGCGCCGGCAGGGGCACCGGAAGGCTTTGAGAAGTTTGATTTTTGTGGCGCAACCGTCTATTTCCGCGATGGTCAGTGCGTCGACGAGAATGGTACACTCGGCGGCTCTGCCCTCACCATGATCGAGGGGGTGGAAAATCTGGTCAAACAGGTCGGATTACCGCTCGATGAAGCACTGAGAATGGCCACCCTTTACCCTGCACGCGCCATTGGATGGGACTCACGTCTCGGTAGTATCCAGGTCGGAAAAATAGCCAACCTGACTGTCTTTGATCAGGCCTTCACGGTCTGCGGGACCGTGGTTAACGGACACTACACAACACAGTGACACTATGACTGGCGGACAAATAGCAAACGTAGATCTTATCAAGCAGGTCAACAGTGCAGCCGTGTATCGGCTCATCGACCTGCAGGGGCCCATCTCGCGGGTCAAAATTGCCGAGTTGAGTCAGCTGGCCCCGGCCAGCGTGACCAAGATCACCCGGCAACTGATCGAGCATGGCCTGATCAAGGAGACCTCGCCGCAAGCCTCCACCGGTGGACGGCGCGCCATCTCCCTGACCACCATCAAGCATCGCTTCCAGTTTGTGTCCGCCAAGCTGGGTCGCGGTTACCTGCAGCTGAGTCTCTATGATCTCGACGGCAAGGAGCTCGACCAGCATGTCACCCAGGTGACCGAGATCGAGCAACAGCCGGTGGTCGACATGCTGCTGCGGGAGATCGGTGCCTTCATCGACTCCCAGCAGGATCGCAGCCGCAACCTCATCAGCATCGCGCTGACCATGCCGGGCCTGGTCAACCCGGAATCGGGCATGGTCATCTACACCCCCAAGTACCAGATCCGCAATCTGGCGCTGGCCAAGCTGTTGGAAAACCACTTCAACCTGCCCTGCTACGTGGGCAACGACACCCGCTCGCTGGCGCTGGCCGAGCACTTCTTCGGCGAGTCCCGCGACTGCATGGACTCCATTCTGGTAAGCGTCCATCAGGGGGCGGGCTCAGGCATCATCACCAAGGGCAAAGTGTTCCTCGGTCAGAACCGCAACGTCGGCGAGATCGGCCACATCCAGGTCGAGCCGCTCGGCAAGCGCTGCCACTGCGGCAACTTCGGCTGCCTGGAGACCATCGCCTCCAACGAGGCCATCGTCGACAAGGTGAAGGAGCTCATCAGCCGCGGCCACCTGAGCTCGCTGCAGGAGAAGCACATCACCATCCAGGAGGTGTGCAAGGCGGCCATGGCCGGTGACGAGCTGGCCCGCAGCGTGATCGAGAACGTGGGTGAGCATCTGGGACGGGCTGTGGCCATCACGGTCAACCTGTTCAACCCGCAGAAGGTGCTGATCGCCGGCGAAATCACCGCCGCCGAGGAGATCCTGTTCCCGGCTATCCGCCGCTGCGTGGAGCACCAGTCTCTGCCAAGCTTCCACCGCGGCCTGCCCATCGTGAAGGCACGCTTCCAGAACCAGCCTACCGTCGGCGGTTTCGCCCTGGTGAAGCGGGCCCTGCTGGAGGGAGACCTGCTGCAGATCATCATGGAGCAGAAGTAGGGCCGAGGCCTTGCGAAACAACAACGGCAGCCAGTGGCTGCCGTTTTTTTATTGGTCGCTTTCGCCGGTTCACACCGCCCGGCACGGCTTGAACAGATCCAGCGCGCCGTTGTAGACCTGGGTCTGCACATCCATGATCCCCAGCATGGAGTGGAACAGGTTGTCGTGGGAGAAGCGCTTGCTGGCCGCCTCCTGCTGCAGACAATCCAGATCCAGCTTGCGGTCGGCCTGCAACTGGGGGGAGAACCAGGTCATCAGCGGCACCCGGGTCTGATCGTCCGGCGCGAACTTGTAGGGGGTGCCGTGCAGGTAAAGCCCCATGGCGCCCAGAGATTCGCCGTGATCCGACAGATAGACCAGCCCCACGTTGTAATCCTGCTCCAGCGTCTTGAGCTTGTCGATGAGACGGGCCACCACCTTGTCGGTGTAGCGGATGGTGTTGTCATAGGTGTTGACCAGCTCTTCATTGGTGCAGTTTTCGATGTCGCTGCGCGGGCAGTCCGGCACGAAGGTCCGTTCACTGGCGGGATAGCGGCGATAGTAGGTCGGGCCGTGGCTGCCCATCAGGTGGAAGGCCACCAGCTTGTTGCCCTTCATCTGCGCGATCTGCCGATCCAGCCCCTCCAGCATCACCTCGTCGTAGCAGGATCCCTTCTGGCAGTACTGGGGAAAATCCTTGGCCTCGATCTCGATGGTGGGCACGTTCTTGCACACCCCCTTGCAGCCGCCGTCGTTCTCCTTCCACAGCACGGAGACACCGGCGTGCTGCAGCACATCCAGCATGCCGTCGCGGGACTGGGCCAGGGTGTCGTCATAGCCGCGTCGCGTCAGGTTGGAGAACATGCAGGGCACCGAGACCGCGGTGGCGGTGCCGCAGGAGCGCACGTTGCGAAACGAGACCATGCCCGATTCCCTCGCGGTGAAGCTGTTGGTGACCTTGCCGTAACCGTTGAGGGAGTAGTTCTGGCTGCGCGCCGTCTCCCCCACCACCAGGAACATCAGGGTCGGCTTGCTGCCCTGCCCCACCACCCTGGCGTCCGTGCCCAGCTGCTGATACGGGATCGGGGTGGCGAACAGGATGTCGGTGGCGTAACGATAGAGGCCGTGCACATAGTTGGCGGGCACTATCTCCTTGCCGAGGGACTTGTTGTTGCGCCCGACCGAGGCGTAATCCTGGTAATAGAGGGCGGCCACCCCCACCAGAAACAGCAAGGAGAGGGCGATGGAGCCGAGCCGCAGACCCAGCCCCTTGTACCAGGGACGGGGATATTCAATCTTCACCCACAGCAGGGCCAATGCCGGCAGCAGGCCGGTCAGCGCGAACCAGAGCAACACGGAGCCATTGAGGTAGGAAGCTGCCTCCCCGCTGTTGGTCTCGACGATGTTCTGCACCATGCTCACGTCGAAGATGACCCCGTATTTCAGCATGGCGTAGCTGACCACGGATCCCATCAGGATCAGCAGCACGAAGAAGGGCTTGAGCAGATAGCGAAAGGTAAAGGGCAGGAACACCGCATTGAGCGCGGCCAGCAGCACGAAGGGGATCGAGACGACGAAGCCCGCCTTGACGTGTTCCAGCTTGGTAAGAATGGTGTAGAAGTGGAGGAAAATGGGCCAGTTGAAGAGCAGTGCAAACAGCAGCACCAACAACAGATTCACCTTCATCACACCCAAGGTGATACGCATAACGATACTCCGACAAACCAGACAAGACAGGGGGCCTGGCAACAGCCCCTCTTTGGATCTTCCGCGCCGGCGCCCTCTTCCCGAGGTGCAGACCGGCCGTGGGCGCGAGGGCCCCGGGACGCAGGCAGGGTAGAAAACCAAACTTAAGGGAGAATTAAGGCGGGGCCTGTTCTGGCCGAAGGGCGGGTCGATGCGGGTTATACGGATGAAAAAAAACGGCAGCCGAGGCTGCCGTTTCGAGGAATATTGCCGACCTGATTACAGGGTGGCGGCAACTTCGTCGGAGATGGAACCGTTGTGGTACACCTCCTGCACGTCGTCCAGATCTTCCAGCATGTCGATGAGGCGCATCAGCTTGGGCGCGGTCTCGGCATCCAGCTCCGCTTCGGTGGAGGGGATCATGGTCACTTCGGCGCTCTCGGGTTTGAAGCCAGCGGCTTCCAGACCATCCAGCACGGTGCCGAAGTCGTTCGGGGTGGTGTACACCTCGATGGTGCCATCTTCTTCGGTCACCACGTCGTCGGCACCGGCTTCCAGAGCGGCGTCCATCAGGGCATCTTCATCGGCGCCTACGAAGGTCAGTACACCCTTCTTGGTGAACAGGTAGGCCACGGAGCCGTCGGTACCCAGGTTGCCGCCGCACTTGCTGAAGGCGTGACGCACTTCGGCCACGGTGCGGTTGCGGTTGTCGGTCAGGCACTCCACCATGACGGCAGAGCCGGCCGGGCCGTAACCTTCATAGACGATGGTTTCGAGCTGCTCGCCGTCACCACCGCCGGCGCCACGCTGGATGGCACGGTTGATGGTGTCACGGGTCATGTTGCTGGTCAGGGCCGCCGCCACCGCCGCACGCAGGCGCGGGTTGTTGGCCGGGTCGGCATCACCGAGACGCGCGGAGGTGGTGATTTCGCGGATCAGCTTGGTGAAGATCTTGCCGCGCTTGGCGTCTTGCGCCGCCTTGCGGTGTTTGATGTTGGCCCATTTACTGTGACCTGCCATAGGGACTCTCCGTTATAGTTTGAAATTTCAGTAACACAGGTTGCGACTACCCGGGGAAACGGGAAAGGCCGCATTGCTGCGGCCCTGGTTGCCGATAAAGGCTTATTCGTCACCCTTGACGGTGGTCGCAATCGCCAGCTCGCCCAGCTGGGTCGGGTTGGCAAAACTGGGGGCGTCGGTCATCAGACAGGCGGCCGCCGTGGTTTTCGGGAAGGCAATCACGTCCCGAATGTTCTCGGTACCGGTCAGCAGCATGCTGAGGCGGTCCAGGCCGAAGGCCAGGCCGGCGTGCGGCGGGGTACCGTATTTGAGGGCATCCAGCAGGAAGCCGAACTTCAGGCGCTGCTCGGCCGGGGTAATACCCAGGATGTCGAACACGGTGGCCTGCATCTCGCTGTTGTGGATACGGACAGAACCGCCACCCACTTCGTAGCCGTTGATCACCATGTCGTAGGCGTTGGCGTAAGCGCCTACCGGGTTGGCTTTCAGCTGCTCCGGGCTCAGGCCGCTCGGCGCGGTGAACGGGTGGTGCATGGCAGCCAGACCGCCTTCACCATCCTCTTCGAACATCGGGAAGTCGATGACCCACAGCGGCTTCCAGCTGTTCTCCAGCAGACCCAGATCGCGGCCCACTTTCAAGCGCAGGGCTCCCATGGCATCGCACACCACTTTCTTGGAGTCAGCGCCGAAGAAGATGATGTCGCCATCCATCGCACCGGTGCGGGTCAGGATCTCGCGCACGATGGCGTCGGAGAGGAACTTGGCCACCGGGGACTGCACGCCTTCGATGCCGTTGGCGGCTTCGTTGACCTTCATCCAGGCCAAGCCCTTGGCACCGTAGATGCCGACGAACTTGGTGTATTCGTCGATCTGCTTGCGAGAGAGCTCGGCGCCGCCCGGTACTTTCAGGGCAGCCACGCGGCCTTTCGGATCGTTGGCGGGGCCGGCGAACACGGCGAACTCGACCGCGGTCAGCAGATCTGCCACATCCACCAGCTCCATCGGCAGGCGCAGGTCCGGCTTGTCGGAGCCGTAGCGACGCATGGCTTCGTCGAAGGTCATGATCGGGAAGTCGCCCAGATCCACGTTCAGGATGTGCAGCCACAGTTTGCGGATCATCTCTTCCATGATTTCACGCACTTGCGGTGCGGTCATGAAGGAGGTCTCCACGTCGATCTGGGTGAATTCCGGCTGACGGTCGGCACGCAGGTCTTCGTCACGGAAGCACTTGACGATCTGGTAGTAACGGTCGAAGCCGGACATCATCAGCAGCTGCTTGAACAGCTGGGGGGACTGCGGCAGAGCGTAGAACTTGCCCTTGTGCACGCGGCTCGGCACCAGATAGTCACGGGCCCCTTCCGGGGTGGCCTTGGTCAGCATCGGGGTCTCGATGTCGAGGAAGCCGTGCTCGTCCATGAAGCGACGCACGAAGGCACTGGCCTTGGCGCGGGTTTTCAGGTACTTGGCCATCTCGGGGCGACGCAGATCCAGGTAGCGATACTTGAGGCTCACCTCTTCGCTGTTGACCTGGTTGAAGTCCAGCGGCAACGGCTCGGCACGGTTGATGATGGTGAGCTCGTGGGCAAACACCTCGATGGCACCGGTGGCCATGTCGCTGTTGCGCTGGGAGTCGGGACGGGTGCGCACCACACCGGAGACCTGAATGCAGAACTCGCCGCGCAGTTCGGAGGCCAGGGCGAAGGCGTCCGGTTTGTCCGGATCGAAGAACACCTGGACGATGCCCTCGCGGTCACGCATGTCGATAAAGATGAGGCCGCCCAGATCGCGACGACGATGGACCCAACCGCACAATGTAATGGTCTGCCCTGCATGGGCCTCATTGACCTGTCCGCAATAGATAGAGCGCATGGACTTCTTCCTTCGAAATTGTAGAGAGACGGTTAACCTGGGTCGCCGGGCACGACTGGCAAGCACCGTCTGTCTCACAGCTGGCCAGATCCTGCTTCTTGCCCGGTTTGAAATCTGTCTCGTACCGTCCGACCGCCGGGATCGGACACCTGCCGCCGATATCGGCTCGACCAGAGGCGGCTGGCAAGCGGCCGGGTTGTCGGGCGGAGGGCATCGGCAAGCGATTGTTGTTTGGCCGCATCATGGCCGCTGCCGTCGTCACAATATGCGTACAGCGGCGTGAGTCACAACAAATTGGCAAACAAAAGGGCTGGCATTATAGAGGAAAACCCCCATTTGGGTAAAATGGCCAGCAGCCTCCTTTGCCCTGTTTTTTACATCCCGGGGCAAAAAAAGGGGAAAATCGAGACAAACCCGCAGACAGGATCCCTCATGAGCCTCTTTTTGGGCCTGCCACAATGGTCGCACCCGGCCTGGCCCGGTCACTTGCTGGGGGTGGGCGCCAAGCCCGCCGAGCACCTCGCCCACTATGCCCGGGTCTTCAACACGGTGGAAGGCAATACCACCTTCTACGCCTCGCCGACCCCCGACACGGTCCGGCGCTGGGCCGATGCGGTGCCAGCGGGCTTTCGTTTCAGCTTCAAGTTTCCGCAAACCATCAGTCACCAGAGCGATCTGGTGAGCGCCGACAAGCAAGTAAGCGACTTTATCCGCCTGCTGGCCCCCCTGCATGACAAGCTGGGGCTGCTCAAGCTGCAGCTGCCTGCCCGCTTTGGACCCGACGGTCTTCCTCGCCTGGCGGCCTTCTTCGAACGGCTGCCACCTGCATTTCGCTATGCCCTCGAGGTGCGCCACCCCGATTTCTTCGCCAAGGGCGAGGCGGAGCGGCAGTTGAACCGGCTGCTGATGGAGAGAGGTATCAACCGCATCATGCTCGACAGCCGGCCGCTCTTCTCGGTGCCCGCCACCACGGCGGCCATGATCGATGCCCAGGGCAAGAAACCAAGGCTGCCGGTGCACCTGCTGGCCACCGCCGATGCCCCCGTGGTGCGGCTCATCGGCCTGCCACATCCCGAGGACAACCACCCCTTCCTGCCAGGTTGGCTCCCTCACTGGCGTCAGTGGTTGGCGGAGGGAAAAGACCTATACCTCTTTATACATACTGCCGACAACGCCCAGGCCCCCGAACTGGCCCGTCAGGTGGCCCGCCTGCTGGGGCAGGAGATGGCCCCTTGGCCGGGGGAAAACGATCGCGCGCGCCAGGGCGTGCTGCCCTTTTGAGCGGCGCTTTCGCCGCCCCCGCTTCGGCGCGAAAAAAAGCCGTTTTTTTCTGATCTGACGGGGCTTGGCGTCAAGACAAACGGCCGCCTTTCCTCTACACTAGCGCCCCATGCAAGGACCCGGTCTGCCCGCCCATCGCACTTCGTTGCAGGCGAGCATCCGGCTCCGGTAACAGGGCCCCGACGCCCCTTGACGACAACCGCTTGTCGCCCAGGGCGCAGCCCATCAAAAGGACCAGGATGATGGTCCATTGCGAACGGAAGCGGCCCGATGGATCTCAAGGCCCGCCACCCCGTTCGTGAACCGGTGACGACACGACCCGGACGGGTGTCACCCAACGATTCAATTGAACAAAACAGTCGGTTCGCGCACCGGCTGTCAGGTTGCGCCAGCATGCACGATCAGATTTTTGCCGCCCCCATCGCCCGATTGGGGGATTTTTGCTTTGACGAACAGGTCGTCGATGTCTTTCCCGACATGATCCAGCGCTCGGTGCCGGGTTACAGCAACATCATCTCCGCCATCGGCATGATGGCCGCCCGCTACGCCCAGCCCGAGAGCCGACTCTACGATCTCGGCTGCTCCCTGGGTGCCGCCACCCAGGCGATGCGTCGCCATGTTGCCCAGCCCGGCTGCCGCATCACGGCGGTGGATCTCTCCCACCCCATGATAGAGCGGGCGCGTGCCCACCTCTCAGGCTTCAAGTCCGAGGTGCCGGTGGAGCTCATCGAGGCGGACATCTGCGACATCGAGATTGAGAACGCCTCCGTGGTGGTGCTCAACTTCACCCTGCAGTTCGTCGCGCCCGAGAAACGGGCCGCCCTCATCCAGCGCATCTTTGACGGCCTGCGCCCGGGCGGGATCCTGATCCTGAGCGAGAAGTTCCGCTTCGAGGACGAGCAGGTCAACGAGCTGCTCATCGACCTGCACCTCGACTTCAAGCGCGCCAACGGTTACAGCGAGCTGGAGATCAGCCAGAAACGCACCGCCCTTGAGAACGTGATGCGCACCGACAGCCTGCCGGTGCATCAGGCCCGCCTGCGGGAGGCCGGCTTCGCCCATCAGGATCTCTGGTTCCAGTGCTTCAACTTCGGCTCCATGATCGCCATCAAATCGAGCGAGCCTGCCCAGCCATGATCGACTTTGCCAATTTCTATCAGCTGATCGCCAAGAACCGGCTGAGCCACTGGCTGCACACCCTGCCCGCCCAGCTGCACGCCTGGCAACATGACAACCAGCACGGCGATCTGCCGCGCTGGAACCGTGCCCTCAACAAGCTGCCGCAGGTGGCCCCCGGCCACGTCGAGCTGACCAGCCGGGTCGAAATCGGCTCGGCCGAGAGCCTCGGCGAAGGGGAGCGCAAGAAGGTGGAGAGCCTGCTGCGCCACTTCATGCCCTGGCGCAAGGGCCCGTTCACGGTGCACGGCATCCACATCGACACCGAGTGGCGCTCCGACTGGAAGTGGGATCGGGTGCTGCCCCACATCAGCCCGCTTGCCGGCCGTTACGTGCTGGACGTGGGCTGCGGCAGCGGCTATCACCTCTGGCGCATGGTGGGCGAAGGGGCCAAGCTGGCGGTCGGCATCGATCCGAGCCCGCTGTTCTTGTGCCAGTTCGAGGCTATTCGTCACTTCGCCGGCAACGACCAGCGCGCCCACCTGCTGCCGCTCGGCATTCAGGAGCTGCCGGAGCTGCGGGCGTTCGACACCGTCTTCTCCATGGGGGTGCTCTATCACCGCAAGTCTCCCATCGAGCACATCGAACAGCTGCGCAACCAGTTGAAAGACGACGGTGAGCTGGTGCTGGAGACCCTGGTGATCGACGGCGGCGTCAACGACGTGCTGATGCCCACCGATCGCTACGGCAAGATGCGCAACGTCTGGTTCATTCCTTCCAGCGCGGCACTCAAGCTGTGGGTCGAGCGCTGCGGGTTCACCGATGTGCGGATAGTCGACGAGAATATGACCAGCACGGACGAACAGCGTCGTACCGACTGGATGATTAATGAATCCCTGAGTGATTATCTGGATCCAGCCAATCCGGCACTCACGGTAGAAGGACACCCGGCACCCAAACGTGCCGTACTGATTGCCAGAAAGGCCAAAGACTAGCCGATGGCCGCGGTGGAAGTTACACTGACCCAATTCCAGGAAGCACAGTTAAATGAATGACATGAAAAGCAAATTAAAAGGAATGACCCTGCTCTCCCTGCTCAGTCTCGGCGGGTGTGTCACGATGGAAAAAGCGCCCCCGGTACCTACCCTGACGCTGGCCGAGCTTCGCAACGAGATCAATCTGAGCGAGCAGCGCCTGCAAACATCCATGGAACAGCAACAGAAGCAGTATGTGCAGCAACAGCACCTGCTGGTTCAGCTCAACACTGATGTCAACAACATGAAAGAGTCCGTGAACAAAGTCGGCAGCAAGCTGGAACACCTGCCGCCCGAGCCGCCCAAACCCATGGCGATCCCGACCGAGAAGTGCCAGGCCCCGAGCCAGGGTCACACCGTTGACGGCAAGCTGCTGGTCGGCGAGGCGGAGTGGATCTGGGTTGACGCCGCCAACGACGCCTTCCAGGCGCGGGTCGATACCGGTGCCACCACCTCCTCCATCAGCGCCCAGGACATCACCATCTTCGAGCGCAACGGCAAGAACTGGGTGCGTTTCTTCCTGAGCCATCAGGAGATGGACGACAAGATCCAGATTGAAGCGCCGCTGGTGCGCCACGTGCGGGTGCGTCAGGCCTCCGCCGACGATCTCGACCGCCGCCCTGTGGTACGCCTCGCCGTACGTATCGGCGACATGACCGAGAAGGCCGAATTTACCCTGAAAGATCGCAGCGACATGGCCTTCCCCGTGCTGCTGGGTCGTGAATTCCTGAAAGACATCGCCGTGGTTGATGTGGCCCGCGAATATATCCAACCAAAACCCAAGCTCAAGGATGTGAAATAATCCATGGTTTCCCGTAAGCCGTTCTATTTGCTGGTTGCCCTGCTGTACATTGTCGGCCTGGGGATGACGTTCTATCACCACATCGCGCTGGACGTACCGCTCACGCCGGGTGAAAAACGCCAGATCTGGTCCATCGAAGCCAAGCTGGAGTTCGAGGCCACCGGCGAGCCGGTGATCGCCTCCCTGGCCATTCCGGGCACCCAGCCCGGTTTCACCCTGATGAACGAGAACGCCGCGAGCCCGGGTTACGGCCTCTCCTTCGTCGAGAAGGATGGCGATGCCCGCGCCGAGTGGTCGATCCGCACCGCCTCCGGCCGCCAGGAGCTCTACTACCGCGTCGACATGATGGCCGATGCCCACGCCAAGCCGGCTGCCAATCCGCAGCCGCCGGCCATCGAGAAGCAGATCGAGAGCGAGCCCTACGCCACCGCCATGCAGCAGATCCTGGAGCGTGCCCAGGAGCGTTCCGCCGATGGCTACACCCTGACGCGCGAGATCATCAAGGAGATCGAGAAGCAGGAGCAGAACGCCGAGCTGCTGAAGAAGCACAAGAGCCGCGCCAACCTGATCGCCGAGCTGCTCAACAACGCCGACGTACCGGCCCGGGTCGTCCATGCCCTGAGCCTGGAAGACGGTCGCCGTCGTCAGGAGCTGGTGGATTACCTGCAGGTGTTCAACAGCCCGACCGACTACAAGCTGTTCAACCCGCAAACCGGTGAACAGGGCCGCCCGGCCAACCTGCTGCTGTGGGAGTACAACTCCGGTGCCCTGCTGGACGTGACCGGTGGCCACAACTCCAAGGTGAGCTTCTCGATGATCGCGCAGGAGCAGCCGGTGAGCGTGGCGCTGGCCCAGAAGTTTGAAAAATCGGAGATGATGAACTTCTCCATCCACAGCCTGCCGCTGGAAGAGCAGACCCTGTTCAAGGGCCTGCTGCTGATCCCCATCGGCGTGCTGATGGTGGTGTTCCTGCGGGTCATCGTCGGCATCAAGACCTCGGGTACCTTCATGCCGGTGCTGATCGCGGTCGCCTTCATCCAGACCCAGCTGATCACAGGTCTGGTGGGCTTCCTGCTCATCGTCGGCACGGGTCTGGTGATCCGCTCCTACCTGTCGCGGCTCAACCTGCTGCTGGTGGCGCGGATATCGGCCATCATCATCATGGTGATCTCGATGATCGGCATCTTCTCGGCGTTCGCCTTCAAGCTGGGGCTGACCGACGGCATGAAGATCACCTTCTTCCCGATGATCATCCTCTCCTGGACCATCGAGCGGATGTCCATCCTGTGGGAAGAAGAGGGTCCGAAAGAGGTGTTCCGCCAGGGCGGCGGCTCCCTGCTGGTGGCCATCATCGCCTACCTGGCCATGGACAACGAACTGATCCGCCACCTCACCTTCAACTTCCTCGGTCTGCAGCTGGTGCTGATGGCGACCGTGCTGTTGATGGGTAACTACACCGGCTACAAGCTGAGCGAACTCAAGCGCTTCAAGCCGCTGGTGGACGAGATGCGCTCCGGTGCCACCCCGGGTAAGGACAAGTAACAGATGTGGTTCTGGGAAAAGTACACCACCCCGTGGAGCCTGTCTCAGTCAGGCATCCTCGGCATGAACAAGCGCAACCACTCCTACATCAGCCGCTACAATCCGCGCAGCCTCTATCCGCTGGTGGATGACAAGCTGCAGACCAAGCGCATCGCGCTGGATGCGGGGGTGACGGTGCCGGAACTGATCGGCACCATCCGTGCCCAGCACGACGTGAGCCGCATCACCGAGCTGGTGAAGGATTGGCCGGGCTTCTGCATCAAGCCGGCGCGCGGCTCCGGCGGCAAGGGGATCCTGGTGATCCTGCGCCAGGAGGACGGCCTCTTCTACAAGCCGAACGGCAGTGCCAGCAACGGCCAGGATCTGGAGCGTCATGTCTCCAACATCCTGGCGGGGCTCTACTCATTGGGTGGCAAGCCTGACGTGGCGCTGGTGGAAGGGCTCATCAACTTCGATGACGTGTTCGACGGCTACTCGTTTGAAGGGGTCCCCGATGCCCGGGTGATCATCTTCAAGGGCTTCCCGGTGATGGCCATGATGCGCCTCTCCACCGCCGCCTCCGACGGCAAGGCGAACCTGCACCAGGGCGCCGTGGGGGTGGGTCTGTGCCTGCGCACCGGCCGCGCCCTGCGGGCAGTGCAGTTTGGCAATCCGCTGCGTCACCATCCGGATACCGGCCTCGATCTGTACGATCTCAAGGTGCCCCACTGGGACACCCTGCTGACCCTGGCGGCCTCCTGCTACGAGATGTCGGGCCTCGGCTACATCGGGACCGACATGGTGCTGGACAAGTTCCGCGGCCCCATGCTGCTGGAGCTCAACGCCCGTCCTGGCCTCGCCATCCAGATCGCCAACGGCCGCGGCCTGGTGCCCAACCTCAAGACCATCGAGAAGCTGGGCCAGGTGAAGATGAACGTGGAGCAGCGGGTCAACTTCGCCAAGGATCACTTCGGTATCTTTGACGAGTAGTCCGGAGCTGGATGACAAAAGCGCGCCAAAGGGCGCGCTTTTTTATGCCTGCCGTTTATCGGCAATCTGCCGAGCCATGGCTACTGAATAAGGCCGCCAAATAGCGGCCATAAAAAAACCGATGCCTGGGCATCGGTTTTTCACTATCCGGTTTACCGACCCGATTACAGGGAAGCGGCGTTTTCGGACAGGTACTTGGCAACGCCGTCCGGAGAGGCGGTCATGCCCTTTTTGCCTTTCTCCCACTGAGCCGGGCACACTTCGCCGTGCTCTTCGTGGAACTGCAGGGCGTCGACCATGCGCAGCATCTCGTCGATGTTGCGGCCCAGCGGCAGATCGTTGACAACCTGGTGACGAACGACACCGTTCTTGTCGATCAAGAAGGAACCACGGAATGCCACGCCGGCTTCCGGGTGCTCGACGTCATAGGCTTTGCAGATTTCGTGCTTGATGTCGGCAACCAGCGGGTACTTGACCGGACCGATGCCGCCGTCTTCGATCTTGGTGTTGCGCCAGGCGTTGTGGGAGAACTCGGAATCGATGGAAACACCGATCACTTCCACGCCACGCTTGTTGAACTCTTCCAGACGGTGATCGAAGGCAATCAGCTCGGACGGGCAGACGAAGGTGAAATCGAGCGGATAGAAGAACAGGACGGCTGCCTTGCCCTTGATGTGGGATGCCAGGTTGAAGGAGTCAACGATCTGGCCATTGCCCAGAACGGCAGCAGCGGTGAAATCGGGTGCGGGACGGCCTACCAATACCATATTCAATTCCTCTTTATGTGAAGTGAACAATCCTGTCAGGATTGGGCTACCTAGAGCCAAGTCCGTCTAATTAAAGCGACAAACTATAACCCCGATGGTAGATTAGTTAAATCAAATTAAATAGATAGCATTAATCGGGTTTTCCTATGCAACGTTGGCCCAGCCTGAAACAGCTGCAATATCTGGTCGCTCTCGACGAGCACAAGAACTTCAACCGCGCCGCCAAGGCCTGTCATGTCAGCCAGTCGACCCTGAGTACCGGGATCCAGACCCTGGAGGACATGATGAACCTGCAACTGGTGGAGCGGGACCACAAGAGCTTCATTATGACCCCGGTCGGCATGGAAATCGTCGAGCGGGCTCGCAATTTGCTCTCCGATGCGCGGGATCTGATGGAACTCGGCCAGCATCAGGGGGGCGTCATGCACGGCACGGTGCGCCTCGGCTGCATTCCCACCATAGCCCCCTTCCTGCTCAGCAAGCTGCTGCAAGAGTGCGGCAAGACCTATCCTGAGCTGGAATTGTTGCTGCGTGAAGACACCACCACCAACCTGCTCAAGCAGCTGGAGCAGGGCCAGCTCGACCTGCTGATCCTGGCGCTGCCGGTGGAGATCGGCGGTTTTCACTGCAAGACGGTCGGCCAGGATCCCTTCCACATGGTGATGCCCGCCAGCATGGCGGCCAGCCTGCACACCCCGTTCGACTACAAGGAGCTGCCCAACCAGAGCATCTTCCTGCTGGAACGGGAGCACTGCCTCACCGAACACGCAGTGAGCGCCTGCCGGCTGCGGGACAAGAGCAAGATCAACCCGTTTGCCGCCACCAGCCTGCACACCCTGGTGCAGATGGTCGGCGCCGGGCTCGGCACCACCTTCCTGCCGCAGATGGCCATCGATGCGGGCATACTCGACAACACGGATCTGGTAGCCATTCCGCTGCCGGGAGAGCACCCCTACCGCGAGATCGGGCTGGTGTGGCGCCCCAGCACCACCCGGGTGCAGACCTTCTACAAGCTGGCGGAGCTGCTCGCCCCGCTCATCGACAACAAGGGCTGAAGCTCACTCCCATAAAAAACGCCGGCACATGCCGGCGTTGTTGTCATGGGCGCAAGGCCCTGCTCTGTCAGTGGCTGGCCGGTGGCCCGAAGATGCGGGTGTAGGAGGTCAGGGTCCGTACGCTCACATTCTGCGGATTGCCATTCTCGTCGTAGAGCCCCAGCGCTCCGCTCTGCTTGTCGTGACCCAGCAGTTGATGGGCACTCAGGTTGCTGAGCGCATCGCTGTCCGCTTTCCACTCCCAGCGCTGGCCCAGGCTCAGGCTGCAGCTCTGCAGCTGGCCGAGGTTGTTGCCGTCCAGGCAGCGGCGGGTATCCTGCGCACTGACATAACGGCCGTACTGGTCATAGATGAAGGACTGGGCGGCCGAGGTCTCGTCACAGGTCACCGCGCTCAGACCGTGGTTGGCATCCGCGCTCAGGCAGCGGTTGTCAAAGCCCCCCAGCTGCAGGTTGACCGGGCGACCGCCGGTAAACACCGGGTGGTTCCAGTCCACCTTGAAGCTGGTGGAGGCCGTCACCCGTCTACGCTTGTCGGTATCCTCGAAGCCCTGGAAGGAGACATGGGCCCCCACCACGTAGTAGTGCTTGTAGATGCCGGTGTAGATGGGGCGGATGTTGACCGAGGAGTCGATCTTGAACTCGGTGCTGCCCGTCTCGTCCGGCGCTGCCTTGTAGATGACGTCCAGATTCGGCACGAACCCCTTGTAGCTGAGCGGCTGGATGCGGTTGTGGTCCACGTCGTAGCCCATGCCCCAGACGGTGGCCGTCTTGGAGGAGAGCAGGGACTCCGCGGTCGCGTATTGATCACGCACCCAGCTGAAACTCACCTTCTGGGCGCTCGGCGCCGAGCGTTCGACCCGGTAATCCTGGGTGTTGTAGGCGAGCTGGCGCTGCTGGCTGAACTTGGCCGAGGCCTCCAGCTTGGCCTTGGGCCCATCCTTGTTCACCTCGACCCCGCCGGTGACCCCCACCTCGAAGCCCGAGATCTCGCGATGCTCGTACTTGCTGTTGAGGTTGGTCGGCAGGCTCTTGAGCACCGCCGCCTTGGTGTTGGACGCCTCTATGCTGAAGCGATAATCCTGAGCGATGGCATCGGTGGCATAGTCGCGGGCCCAGCCGTCCAGCAGCAGGTAGTCCGCGATATTCTCGCTCCAGCTGAGATCCTCGTTGAGCTGGATGCCGGCACCGGCCGACTCTTCGTCCAGCGAGATCCGCACTATCTTGGCATCCGGCGTGGCGGAGCCGGTGTTGCCAAATTGCAGGGAGCGCTCCAGGTTGACCCGGTAGACCAGCGAGATGTTCGGCGAATCGCAGAACAGCCGATCACCCCGGCTCCAGGTGCGCGAGCGCGGGAAGGTGCACTCGGCATCGCTGATCTTGCGGTTGACGTTGAGGTAGAAAGCCACGTGGGGCAGACCGGCCTCGGCGGCAGGCGGCTGGGTCAGCGAGCGCTTGTGGCGCTTGCCCTGCCCTTCCAGGCTGTCGACCCGCTCCATCACCTGATAGAGGGCCGGGTCATCGACGCCCCCCAGCGGGGTGAACAGCAACTCCCCCTTGTAGCCGGACACCAGCACCCAGTCAGCATCAAAAGAGATGCCGGCCAGCTGCTCCATGGCCTTTCTGGCCTGCTGCCGCTCGGCCTTGTCGGTGACGGCGCTGAAATCGATGAACAGGCGCTCACCCCGTTCCAGCACCCGCTCGCGCAGCTGATCCCGGGTCATCAGCGACGTCGCCCCCTGCCCCTTCAGCCAGACGTCGGCATTGAGGTAAATCAGTCCCTGTTCGGATTGCAGGCTGGCCAGCATGGCGGTGCCCTGGTCGGTACGCTCGCCAATATCTTCGGCCTGCACGCTGCCTGCCAACAAGGCCAGCGCGAGCAGACTGAGAGCGGGAGCTTGCGTGATGAATTTGCGTGGTTTTTTGTTTTTCATTGTTATCTCCTTGTCGAATCACGCCAAGCTATTTAAACAGCGAACAAATATGGCATAACCATATTATTCACGGTTATATTTCGGGGCGTTATTCTGCTTGTCTGTCATGACATTCATTATTTTCGCCGTGAATTAACAGCGGGTGGCGAAGGTATTTATGGTTGACAGAACAAGGATCGCGAGGCGATCTAAGGTGGACGATTCGGCATGCGCCGATGCTATTACACGGGAGTCGCGATCTGATGGCGGTCTTCCCTCAAGGCCGCCTGACTGCGCCTTGAACCTCGCATGGTACCCATTGGCTTTAGCGTCGCGCTCATCGGCCTGAACGATGGCACAACAGCCAGATGCCGCAGGCATCCTGGTGCGAGGGAACACTCACTGCTATGGACCGGATATCATGGGGCGGCCCTCCTCTGTCTGGTGATATTGTCAGCCAACGCCAGTCATTGACTGAATATTATTATGTGAACCAGTTGCGGGAATATATCCAGAGATATCTTGTTTTTTGCCGTCATATTGGCGGTGAAAATGGCGGGGTCCCTTGCCATTTATTTCATGGCGTCATCATAACGAATTAGCCCTGAGACAGAACGTGACACAGATCACGGGGTGACGTCAACAAGGTTAATTATCATTTCATTGTCAGGCTGATTGGAATAACTACTTTAATATTGAAATACTCATTCAAGATAATCAGAAAATATTATTCAAATGAATACAAACAATATTATAACCCTCTCCATTTGCGCCTCTTTTGAGGTAGCAACAGGTGGTTTCTTGCAGGCAAGGCTATGTTCGAGCCCCAAACCCCGTTTATGATGGAGAGGTTGTCGTCTCGAAGGAGCCCCCATGGATTGCAAGTTGCTGCTGCCCCTGCTGGCCCTGTTGCTGGCCGCCTGTTCCAGCACGCCCGAGCCTGCCCCACCGCGCCAGCAGAGCAGCGCCTTTGAAGGCTTTTATCAGCAGTGGCGCGGCGTCCCCTATCGCATGGGCGGCTCGGATCGGGCCGGCCTCGACTGCTCCGCCTTTACCCAGCTCGCCTATCAGCAGGTGATGGGTTTCAACCTGCCCAGAACCACCGAATCCCAGGCCAATCTGGGCCGGCCGGTCGATCGCTACCGGCTGCAACACGGCGATCTGGTCTTCTTCAAGACCGGCTGGCAGCAATACCACGTCGGCGTCTATACCGGCGGCGGGGAGTTCATCCACGCCTCCACCAGCAAGGGGGTGATCCGCTCACGCCTCGACAACGTCTACTGGAACAGCCGCTACTGGCAGGCACGCCGCCTCACCCAGTGACAGCAACAACAGAACAGGGCCCACGACGGGCCCTGTTCTGTTGTTGCTTCAACGGATGGTTCAGTGCTTGCGATGCCAGCGCGGCGAGGTGGCCCGCTCTCCCCAGGGGGTGACACAAGGCAGCAGCGCCCCTTCTATCACCTTGTCGCTGCCGGCCAGGGCTTCCGCAATCTTCTCGTGCAGCACCCGCAGCAGACGCCCCTCCTGTTCGGCTAGGGAGTGACCCGCGGCAAAAAATTCGCGCTGATGCTGCAGCGCCAGCTTCTGGGCAAACTCATAGGTGTTGAAGCAATCCGGCATCCGCTCGACCACATCCTCGAGGCGGGCCAACAAGCTGTTCAGTTCCCTGGTCATCGTGCTCTCTCCTTGTCGATTGATAGCCAAAACTACCCCTTATTGGATAATTCACCAACCCTGGATCCACGAAAATGTGGTAGCCAGCACAGTCGCCGGGTGAGTCACCCGTGCACCATGCCAAACCAGCGCACCGAACTTTACATTTGATTAACATGCAGCTAGATTTAGACCGACCAATCAGTCGGTCCATTTATCAGCGGGGTATGCCATGGAAGCGATGCAGTTGCAGGAGGCCGCCGACAAGTTGTCGCTCCCGGCCAGACTGGCCAAACTCAGAGACGCCTGTCAGCAAAATCCCATGCCGAGCCTGAGCGAGCGCAGAGCCCATCTCAGCCAGCTCAAGCGCGCCCTGATCGCCCACAAGCAACCGCTGTGCGACGCCCTGGCCAAAGACTATGGCCAGCGCAGCGACTACGACAGCATGATTGCCGACATCCTCCCCTGCGTCATGCAGATCAACTACACCCAGAAACGGATCAAGCGCTGGATGCGCCCACACCGCCGCCACACCGGCCTGCTGCTGGCACCGGCCCGGGTGGAGGTGTTCTATCAGCCGCTCGGGGTGGTCGGCATCATAGTGCCCTGGAACTTCCCGGTGATGCTGAGCCTCGGCCCCCTCATCAGCGCCATCGCCGCCGGCAACCGCGCCATGCTGAAGCTCTCCGAATTCACCCCCCACACCAACCGGGTGCTGCGCGAGCTGCTGGACGGCGTCTTCGACGAGCGCGAGGTGATGGTGATTGAAGGCGACGCCCAGGTGGCAGCCGCCTTCAGCGCCCTGCCCTTCGATCACTTGCTGTTTACCGGCTCCACCGCGGTGGGCCGGCTGGTGATGGCCGCGGCAGCCCCCCAGCTCACCCCCCTCACTTTGGAGCTCGGCGGCAAGAGCCCCTGCCTCATCGCCCCCGACATGCCGCTGGCGCTGGCGGTGGAGCGGATGATCTTCGGCAAGAGCCTCAACGCCGGCCAGATCTGCGTCGCCCCCGACTATGTGCTGCTGCCACGCGGTCAGGAGCAGGCCTTTGTCGAAGCCTATCGCGATCACTTCGCCCGTCTCTATCCCCAGGGGCTGGCCAGCGCGGATTACGGCTCCATCATCAACGGCCGCCAATACGAGCGGCTCACCGGCTGGCTGGCCGAAGCGGAGCGAGCTGGCGCCCAGATCCACCCCTGTGGCAGCCCGGCCCGGGACGATGGCGCCCATCGCCTGCTGCCCCATCTGCTGACCGAGGTGCCCAGCCACTGCCAGCTGATGCAGCAGGAGATCTTCGGCCCGCTGCTGCCGATCGTGCCCTATGACTCGCTGGACGAGGCGCTCGCCTACATAGCCGCCCGGCCCCGCCCGCTTGCCTTCTACCTGATGAGCCTGGATCCCGCTCTGCAGCAAAAGGTGATCCGGGAGACCCACTCCGGCGGCATGGCCATCAACGACAGCCTGTTCCAGGTGGCGGCCGACGACGTGCCCTTCGGCGGCATCGGCGCCTCCGGCATGGGCCACTACCACGGCCACGAGGGGTTTCTCACCTTCTCCAAGGCCAAGACGGTGCTGAGCCGGGGGCGCTTCAGCACCGGCACCATGGTGCACCCTCCCTATCGGCGCTGGCACCAGCGGCTGATGATGGCCCTGTTCTTACGTTGACGAGATGAATATGAATACGCCCGTGACCGACAAGCGTCGCCAGATCCTGGATGCTGCCCTTGCCCTATGCGCCGAAGATGGTTTGCAGGGGGCCGCTACCGCCCGCATCGCCAAGGCGGCGGGGGTAGCCAACGGTACCCTGTTTCACCACTTTCCCAGCAAGGAGGTGCTGATCCAGAGCCTCTATCAGGACATCAAGCTGCGCCTCGGCGCCGCCATCACAGAGGCTGACGCCACCCTGCCCCTCAAGGCGCAGGCGCACCACTACTGGAGCCAGGCGATGGCCTGGATGCAGGCCCACCCTCACGAGCTCAAGTTCGTGCTGGGTTTCTTCCACTCCCCCCTGCTGGCTCGCCCGCTGCGCAGCCAGATCCTGAGCGACACCCTTCGCTTTTTACCCCGCCTGCTGGCCCAGGGCCAGGCCAGCGGCGACTTGATGCAAGCCCCACCGGCCCTGATGCTGGAGGTGTGCCAGGGCCAGTTCCTGGCCTGCGCCTCCCTGTTTGTCGACCAACCTGAACTGGGACGGGACGCTCACTGGCAAGCCAGTGCCTTCGCCCTGTTCTGGTCCGCCATCTCGGGAGTTCACGCGTATGCACAACCGACACCTTGATACCCTGGCGGCGCTGGGCCGCCGGCTCTGGATAACCAGCCTGCTCTGGATCATCGGCCGCACCCTGTGCCGCGCCGCCCGGGTCGACGAGGCGGTGCGCCGGGAGCTGGCCCCCTTGCCGGACGGGCTCACCATCCGGCTGGAGGTGGGCGGCATGGCCCAGGGGCTGACCATCCACAAGGCTGACGGCCGCTGGCAGAGCGGCCCCGCCCCCGATGCCGGCGCTCTGCACCCGCTGCGGGTACGTTTCAAGCATCCCGCCATCGCCTTTCGCGCCCTCAGCTTTCGGCTCGGGGTCAATCAGGCGTTCAGCGAGAACCGCCTGCTGGTGGAGGGGGATCTCACCGTCGCCATGCACCTGGTGCGCGCGCTGGAGCAGTTGCAGGCGCTGATCCTGCCCGCCTTCATCGCCCGCCCCTTGCTGCGCCACTATCCGGACCCGAGCCACAAGCTGAGCCGGGCCTGCCACATCTACCTGGGTCTGTTGACCGGCTGAACGAGAGGATGAGCCTATGAGTCGCTATTACGATTTTTTCTGTCCGGTCAAACTGATCGCAGGGGAGCAGGCGCTGGAGCAACTAGCCGGCGAGCTGGCGGGATTGGGGGCGCGCCGGCCGCTGCTGCTCACCGACAAGGGGGTCAGCGGCACCGGGCTGGCTACCTTGCTGGCCGGGGTGCTGGCCGAGGGAGAGCTGCCGGTGGCCGCCATCTGGGACGAGATCCCGGCCGACTCCTCCACCGCCGTGGTGGAGCGGATCGCGGCCCGTCACCGGGAGCTTGGCTGTGACAGCTTGGTGGCGCTGGGGGGCGGCTCCGTCATCGATACCGCCAAGGCGGTCAACATTCTCGCCTCCATGGGGGGGACGCGGCTGCTCGATTACGCCGGCGCCGGCTGCCTGACCCGGCCGCTGCAGCCGCTGGCGGTGGTGCCCACCACGGCGGGCACCGGCTCGGAGGTGACCCTGGTGGCGGTGATCAAGGACGAGGCGAGCGGGCGCAAGGTGCCCTTTACCTCCCCCTTCCTGCTGCCCCAGCTGGCGGTGCTGGATCCGCGCCTCACCCAGGGGCTGCCGCTCAACATCACCGCCGCCACCGCCATGGATGCCATGACCCACGCCATTGAGGCCTTCATCGGCACGGCCAAGAACCCGGTCAGCGATGCCCTGGCCCTGATGGCGGTGGAGAAGATCGCCAACGCCCTGCCCCAGGTACTCAGCAACCCGCTGGACAAGCAGCTGCGGCTGCAGCTGGCGGAGGGCTCCACCCTGGCGGGCATGGCCTTCTCCAACTCCATGGTGGGACTGGTGCACGCCCTCGGTCACAGCCTGGGGGCCCGCTGCCACCTGCCCCACGGCCTGTGCATGAACCTCTTCCTGCCCACCGTGCTCGACTACAACCGGCCGGGCATAGACCCCGAGCTGGCTCGCCTGCTGCTGCCGCTGGTGGGGGCCGAGCGCTTTGCCGCGACCCCGGCCGCCGTGCGGCCCCAGGCCGCCATCGAGGCGCTGCTGGCGCTGCGCAATACCCTGTGGGAGACGGTGAAGCTGCCGCGCACCCTGCGGGAGGCCGGCGTCACCGACAAGGCGCTGCTGCCCGAGATCCGCGATCTCGCCATCAACGACGGCGCCTTGCTCTACAACCGCAAGGATGCCGACCGGGCCCAGCTGCTGGCCCTGCTGGAGCAGGCCTGGGAGTGATCAGGCAGGCGGCCCCGCCTCGCGGGGCCACCTGTTACCAGCGGATGGTGGCGCCGGCGCCGTAGTTGCCGCCATCTTCGGGCGTCTTCTCGCGCCAGATGGACTCCTTGTTGCGGCGCACAGCCTCTTCCCGCTCCTGCTTGCGCTCCCAGACGGGTTTCACCTCGTCCAGCGGCCGCTCCTGTTTCTGCCCCTTGTGATCGGTTACCGAACACTGCTTGTCGCCGCACTGATAGGCATAGGGTTCAACGGTGCAGCCTGCCGTGGCCAGACAGAGGCCAAGCAGAGAAAGACGAAGAGAGGAAGGCAAGATCATGGGACGCTCCTGTTTGCAGCGGTCAACAAAAGAGGCCGAGTGTCAAACAGGAGGCAAATGGAATCAACCCTGCCGGCAGGCTTGATTGTTACAAGCGGTACACAGTGCGATGTATCAGCAAGCTATTGATACATATCATGTTAATCAGCACGCTGACCTAGGCTCTCACCCCTGCTCGTCGCTGAACACCCCGGTGGAGAGGTAGCGATCTCCCCGATCGCAGATGATGGTCACCACCACCCCCTGTCTGATCTCTGCCGCCATCCGCAGGGCGCCGGCCACGGCGCCGCCCGAGCTGACTCCACAGCAGATCCCCTCCTCCCGCGCCAACCGCCGCATCATGGCGAGGGACTCGTCGAGCGTGACGTCCAGCACCCGGTCAACCCGGGCGGGCTCGAAAATGGCGGGCAGGTAGGCCGCCGGCCAGCGCCGGATGCCGGGGATCTGGCTCCCCTCGGCCGGTTGCAGGCCGATCACCTGCACCGCCGGGTTCTGCTCCTTGAGGTAGCGGGAGACCCCCATGATGGTGCCCGTGGTGCCCATGGCCGAGACGAAGTGAGTGACCGCCCCCTCGCTCTGGCGCCAGATCTCGGGGCCGGTGGAGAGGTAATGGGCATCCGGGTTGGCCGGGTTGTTGAACTGATCGAGCACCAGCCCCTCGCCCCGTGCCTGCATCGCCAGGGCGAGGTCGCGTGCGGCCTCCATGCCCCCCTCCACCAGCACCAGCTCGGCGCCATAGGCCTGCATGGCATCGCGCCGCTCCTGGCTCATGGTATTTGGCATGATGAGCCGCATCCGGTAGCCCCGCGCCGCCGCCACCATGGCCAGCGCGATGCCGGTGTTGCCGGAGGTGGCCTCGATCAGGCGAGCCCCAGGCGCTAAGTGACCGCTCGCCTCCGCACACTTGATGAGGTTCAGCGCCGGCCTGTCCTTGACCGAGCCGGCCGGGTTGTTGCCCTCCAGCTTGACCAGCAGGGTGACACCGGGGTGGGGATTGATGCGACGCAGCGCCAGCAGGGGGGTATTGCCGATCAACTCTTCCAGCGTGGCAAAAGCCATAATGGGATCCATCCTTCGTGAACTGTTCTATACCTTGGCTAGCGGGTATGTACCCGGCCGGGCTCGCAGTGTAAGCGACCCCGAACAGTTGGCAAAGGGGCGCCGACATGGTCAGATAACCCCATCCCCCGTACCGAGGAGCAAGCATGAGCGAGATCATTCATCAGGCCAACCAGCAGCAATTCATCTGTGTGGTGGATGGCAAGGAGTCCAGGCTGCGTTACCGGCGGCTCGACGCCAAGACCATCGACGCCTACAGCACCTTCGTCCCGCCCGAGCTCAGGGTACAGGGGATCGCCGATCAGCTGGCCCGCACCTTCTACGACTGGACCCAGGCGGAAGGGCTCACCATAGTACCGAGCTGCAGCTACATCGACGTCTGGTTGCGCCGCAATGCCGGCTGACTCCCAGACGCGTCACCACACGCAAGCGTTCAACCTTCGCCAGAGCGCCCGGGAAGCCGACCTGCAGGCGCAGACCGAAGCCCTGCTGCGGGCCGATGACCTGCGCATGGATTGCCTGCGGGCAGCCCGTGAACTGGCACTGCCCGACTGGGCGCTGGGGGCCGGTTTTATCCGCAACCTCATCTGGGATCATCTGCACCACAAGGTAGAGCCCACGGCCCTCAACGACATCGATCTTATCTATCTGGATAGCGCCGACCCGGATGGGTTGGCGGAGGCCGATCACGAAGCCTGGCTTGCCGTCAGGATGCCGGGCCAGCAGTGGGAGGTGCGCAACCAGGCCCGCATGCATCTGCGCCAGCTGGTGCCCCCCTTCACCAACTCGCTGTCGGCCCTCAGTCACTGGGTGGAGGTGCCCACCTGCATCGGGGTCCGGCTGCTGGCAGACGACTCATTCGAGTGGCTGGCCCCCTACGGCTTTGCCCCCAACTGGTCCCTGCAGGTGGATCCCAACCCGCGCTGCCGCCAGGAGAGCCGGGTCTTTACCGAGCGGGTCAAGGCCAAGGAGTGGCAACGGCTCTGGCCTGACCTGGTGGTGAACTGGCCATAACCTGATTGCAATGTTTCGATAACCTTGGGCACACTAAGGAAAAGCTGTTTGTAACTCAATGGGTTAAATAATGCGCGACTTCTTCTCACTCGAACGCTGGCTACCGGGCCTCGCCGCCCTGCTGCAATACCAGCGGGCCTGGCTGATGCCGGATATGCGCGCTGGATTGTCGGTGGCCGCCGTAGCCCTGCCCGTGGCCATCGCCTATGCGGAGCTGGCCGGGGTGGGGCCGCTGGTCGGCCTCTACTCCTGCATCCTGCCCATGCTGGTGTACGCCCTGTTCGGTACCTCCCGCCAGCTCATCGTCGGGCCGGACGCCGCCACCTGCGCGGTGATCGCCGCCGTGGTGACCCCGCTCGCCGCCGGGGATGCCACCCGCCACTGGCAGCTGGTGATGACCATGACCGCCATGACCGGCTTCTGGTGCCTCATCGCCAGCCGCTTCAAGCTGGGGGTGCTGGCGGACTTTCTCTCTCGCCCGATCCTGATGGGGCTGCTCAACGGGGTGGCCATCACCATCATGGTGGGCCAGCTCTCCAAGATCTTCGGCTTCACCTTCAGCGAGCGCTACCTCATCGAGCGGATCGCCGGCGGTGCCAGCTACATCACCCAGACCCATCTGCCCACCCTGGCCATGAGCCTGACCGCCCTGCTCACCCTGCTGCTGGCCAAACGCTTCAAGCCGGCCTGGCCCTCCTCCATGGTGGCCATGGTGGTGACGGCGGGGCTGGTGTGGGCGCTCGATCTCGGCCGGTTCGGCATCGCCACCCTGGGCGCCATCGGCTCGGGCCTGCCCGCCTTCCAGATGCCGGAGTTTCCCCCCGGCCTGATGCGGGAGCTGGTGCTGCCGGCGCTCAACCTCGCCATGGTGAGCTTCGTCTCCATGATGCTGACCGCCCGCAGCTTCGCCGCCAAGAACGGCTACGAAATAGATGCGGACAAGGAGTTCCGGGCCCTCGGCATGGCCAATCTGGCGGCGGCAGCCTCCCAGGGCTTTGCCATCAGCGGCGCGGATTCGCGCACTGCGGTCAACGACGCCAACGGCGGCAAGAGCCAGCTGGTCTCCATCATCGCCGCCGCCGTCATCGCCCTGGTCACCTTCTATCTGACGGCGCCGTTGCAATACATCCCCACCGCCGCCCTCGGCGTGGTACTGGTGATGGCGTCTTTGTCCCTCACCGACTTTCGAGGCCTGTGGGCCCTGCGCAACTCCGACCGCTCCGCCTTCTGGCTGGCGCTCATCACCTTTGTCAGCGTGCTGGCCATGGGGGTCATTCCGGGCATCACCCTCGCGGTGCTGCTGGGGCTGTTCCAGTTCCTGCGCAACGTGATGCGCCCCACCGACCAGCTGCTCGGCATGGACGACGAAGGGGTCGTGCGTACCCTGGGGGACAACGAGCAGGCCAAGGCCATTCCCGGCATCCTGGTCTATCGCTTCAACTCGCCGCTCACCTACTTCAACGCCCCCTACTTCAAACGGCGGGTGCTGGCGCTACTGGTGCAGGATCCCCACAGCCCCAAATGCCTGGTGGTGGATGCGGTGGCTTGCTTCACCCATCAGGACATCAGCGTGATGAGCATGCTGGGGGAGCTGCACAAGGATCTGAAACGACGCGGCATCCACATGGTGATGGCCGGCCGCCACGGCCAGATGAGCCTGTGGCTCAAGCAGGCCGGGATCCGGGTCGGCGACGAGGGGATCATCCTCTGCCCCGACATGTATCAGGCGCTGCGCATGACCCGCTGCTACCGCGAGCCGGTGTTCAAGGATGACGAGGTGGTGGAGAGCACCACCGAGGCCATCCTGTCGCGCTGGCCCCAGGATGAGGCCCTGCCCGATTCGGCGCGCCTTACCCTGCCAAGCGAACAGGAGGCGGGCGCCACCCCTGCCTGACCAAGCTCGGCCCTGCCCATGGCGGCAGGGCCGCGTCTCTTGCTCCCCCTTCTTGGCCACCGCCACGATTGCGCCTCGCACCCGCTTGGTGTTAAATGCCCGTCCAGATGGCGCCGACGAGGGCCATCCCCAGTATTTGGACACCCCATGCAAACTCAATCCCACGCAGGTCCGGGCACTCTCTTCTCCCTGACCTGGCCCCTGTTTATCGATCTCGCCCTGCACTTTCTGACCGGGGCACTCAACACCTTCATGGTGGGTCACGTCTCCTATCAGGGGGTGGCAGCGCTCGCGGTCGGCAACCAGGTGTTCGATCTCGCCATCACCCTGTTCAGCTTCGTCAGCATCGGCACCAGCGTGGTGATCACCCAGTATCTGGGGGCCGGCGACAAGGAGAAGGCGCGCGTCGTCATCCACACCGCCATCGGTTTCAACCTGCTGGTGGGGCTGGTGGCCGCCGTCGGCGTCATCGCCGGCGCCAGTACCATGCTGGCGCTGATGAACCTGCCCGCCAACCTGATGAACGATGCCACCCTCTACCTGCAGATCATCGGCCTGTGCCTGCTGCCGGAAGCGGCGGCCCTCTGCCTGGCCGCGACCCTGCGCGCCCACGGCCACACCCGTCAGGCCATGTACGTGACCCTGACCGTCAACCTCATCACCTTCGTCGGCAACCTGCTGCTGCTCTACGGCTGGTTCGGCCTGCCCCAGCTAGGGGTGGCCGGGGTCGCCATCAGCACGGTGGCGGGTCGCATCGTCGGGGTGGTGCTGCTGGTGTGGCTGGTGGCGCGCAAGACCGGCATCCACCTGAAACTGCCGGAGATCGTCAAACCCAGCCGGCTGATGCTGGGCAAGGTGTTGCACATCGGTCTGCCGGCCGCCGGGGAGAACCTCTCCTGGATGCTGCAGTTCATGGTGGTGACCGCCTTCGTCGGCCTGCTCGGCGACAAGGCGCTGGCGACCCAGTCCTACTTCTTCCAGATCTGCCTGTTCATCCTGCTGTTCGGCCTCTCCATCGGCCTTGGCAACGAAATCATCATCGGCCATCTGGCGGGGGCCCGCCGCTTCGAGCAGGCCTACACCCAGCTGATGAAGAGCCTGAAACTGGGGCTCGTCGTCACCGCGCTCATCGCCCTCGCCGCCGCCCTCAACGGCCGCACCATCATCAGCCTGTTCACCGATGACGCCGACATCATCACCCAGGTGGCGCAGCTGTTCTTGATAAGCCTCATCCTGGAACCCGGCCGCACCTTCAACCTGGTGGTGATCAACGCCCTGCGCGCCACCGGTGACGCCCGTTTCCCGCTCTACATGGCGCTGCTCTCCATGTGGGGAATTGCCGTTCCACTGGCCTATTTCCTTGGTATCATGCAGGGTTATGGACTGGTCGGTATCTGGTTGGCGCTCGCCTGCGACGAGTGGGTGCGCGGTCTGGCCATGTTCTGGCGCTGGCGCAGTCGTCGCTGGCAAAACAAAATTCTTGTTGAAACATAAGCGGAATCACAATGAAGAAGATAGGACTCTTGTTGGCGGCCATCCTGCTCAGCCCGCTCGCCATGGCGCAAACCGCCCCCGCCGTCCCCAAGGCGCAGGCGGCCCAGACCTGGTTCGTGGCCCCCATCGCCATCGATGAAACCAGCGAGGCCCAGAAGGCACTGACCAAGGACTTCATGGCCCAGATGATCAAGACCATCAAGATCAACGAGTACCAGACCGGCAAGGCGGTGGGCAAGACCAAGTCGCCCAAGTGGCTGATCCGCACCAAGCTGATGCCGGCAAGCAGCGAACCCCTGGTCGGCAAGAAGCACCCGCAGGGCCTCACCTACGGCAAGGGCATTCCCACCCAGGAGATCGTCGGCGAGCTCATCATGAACGGTACCCTGGTGGCCCATGTGGGTCAGGGCTGGCGCGAGCCCATCGTCCCGGGCACCCCGGTGGCCGAGAAGATCTCCATCGCCAACTATCAGTACGCCATCGGCAACGAAGCCAAGTCACCGGATCTGGAAGAGCTGGCGGCGCAAATCGGCTTCGAGGTGGGCAAGGTGATCGCCCGCGACGGCAAGCCGCTGCCCGAGAAGAAAAAGAAAAAAGAGTAAACTCGACGCCTGTTACCAAGAAGGGGCCCTGCGCCCCTTTTTGCTGCCCGCCCGATGGCCCCAGGCTGTCATCCGGCCGTCACAATTGTGATCCATCCGGCACTTTTCAGACTCTCCGCTTACCGATAAAAGCCTTATCAGCTTGTGATTCAAACAGTTAAAAATCGCCCGTCGAATGCAGCAAATCATTGGTCCCGAATTGGAGCCGGATCACATTTATCTCGCAGGGGACGCGGTAGTTTGGTCTTGCAGGCACAATCAAACGAAACCAAGGAGGCCGCATTACATGTTCCCAGAGTACAGAGAGCTCATCTCGAAACTGAAGAGCAGTGATGTCCATTTCCAAAAGAAGTTTGACTTGCATAACGACCTGGATGTGGAGATTAGAAAGTTGGAGAAACATCACGCCAGCGACTACAGCGCCGAGGTGAAGGATCTGAAAAAACAGAAACTCAAACTGAAAGAGGAGATCTACGACATCCTCAAACAACATCCACAATAGACGCCTCGACGAATACCTGGATAAGCAACTTATCCTGCCAGCCCGGCCCGACGCCGGGCTTTTTGTTGGCCGCTCATCAGGAGGCGACGGCCGCTTGCGCCCCCTGGCGTCGAAACTCGCTCGGCGTCTGGCCGGTATGACGGCGAAAAGCGCTGTTGAAGGTGGACTTGCTGTTGAACCCGGCCCGGTAACAGACAGAGGCCACCGTCTCGTCGCTCTCCTGCAACAGTCGCTTGGCCTCCGCCACCCGATATCGATTGAGCCAGTCGTAGAAGTTGCCCCCCGAGCAGGCGTTGATGGCGCTGGACGCCTGGTGAAGGCTCAGGCCACACTCCTCGGCCAGCTTGCCAAGGGAGAGGGCGGGATCCCGATAGGCTCCGCGCCCGAGCTGGCGCTCCAGCGCCTCGAACAAGGGGCGCAAGCCCTCATCCCGAACCGGTTCCGATGCGGCATCATTGACGCGCTCGCGCACGCCCCCCTCAGGCGCGCCGCCCTGTTGGGGCAGCCTGGCATGGGCCAGCACTTGCAGCAGCAGATAGGCGGTGACGGGAGCCTGCAGATAGACGGTAGAGAGCGGCCAGCCGAGCCAGCTCAAGGCGATGCGCACCAGCAACAGCAAGGCCACCAGCAGTTGCAGCCCCTGCAGCTGAGCCACCCAGGCCCGCAGCGCCGGCTTGCGGCTGACCACCCCAAGACGCTGCTGCTGCCACCAGTAAGCCAGCCCCAGCAGGGCGATGCAGGCCAGATAGCGGTTGCCATAGAGGGTCACACCGGGCCACAGCGAATCCCCCTGCTTGCCAAGCAGGATCCAGCTCACCTTGTCGGCCCCCGGCAACAACCAGTAGGGCAACGCCAGAGCGGCAACCAGCAGCAGGGGCAAGCCGTGCACCAGCCGCTCACGCCAGCCACCGAGCACCGACTCCCCCTGCAGAGCCCTGATGTAGCCATAGAGGCAGAAGGGCAACATCACCACCAGGGGGTCAGCCAGCTTGAGCAGATGGGGCCAATGGTGAAACCACTGCTGCTGGTGATAGAGGTATTCCAGCGCCTGCAAGCCGCTCAGGCTGAGCAGAGCCAGCAGATAACCGGCGGCGGCATCCCGCCGCATGCGCCGCAGCCAGCCGAGCGTGGCCAGCAGCAACATGCCGGTCAGGCTCAGACTGAGCACGGCGGCCACTTCTTCCCACTGCATATGCGTCCTCCTGCAGGTACGCCTCCATCGAGACATACCTGTTTATCCTTGTTTTTATTATGTTTTCCAACCATTGACCGGTTCCATCCAGCGAGGCGACAGGGGCGGAAGGGCTGCGCTTAAATACCTTCGCCTGCGGCTGAAAAGCAACAGAACAATAACAAGTCAGGACCACAGAAGGAACCAGGATGAAAACCCATTTTCCCCTCCCCCTGCTCGGCTGCCTCGTACTGGCCGGCTGCCAGGAGAACAACAGCGAGCCGGATCCCGCTCGCCACTACGACGTCACCCTTACCTACACGGAGCAAGGGGTTCCCCACATCAAGGCGAACGACTACGCCAGCCTGGGCTTCGGGGCCGGCTATGCCCATGCCGAAGAGAACCTCTGCACCCTGAGCGAGCAGATCATGAAGCTGCGGGGAGAGAAATCCCGCTGGCTGGGCGCGGGGGAGCAGCAGCGCAACCTGCTCTCCGACGTGGGTTATCGCGCCCTCGACCTGCCTGCCCAGGCCGCGGCCCTGTATGACAAGCTGGCGCCGGATGCCCGTGACCTTGTCGAAGGCTATGTGGCGGGATTCAACCACTCCCTTGCCGGGCGAACCAGTCCGGCGGACTACCCCTCCCCCTGCCGCGGGGCCGAGTGGGTCGAACCCATCACCCCGGTCCAGTTGCTGGCCTATCATCTGGATCTTGCCCAGCTGGCCAGCGGCCGCAGCTTTATCAGCGCCATGGCCAGCGCCCAGCCCCCCGCCACTGCCGGTGCACAGGGACGTGCCGCCCTGCCCGCCCCGGCACTGGATCCCGTCTCGCTGCTCACCTCGGAGGGGATCGGCAGCAACGGCTGGGCGCTGGGGGCGGATCGCAGCAGCAACGTCAACAGCCTGCTGCTCGGCAATCCCCACTTTCCCTGGGATGGCGAGCTCAGATTCTTTGAACAGCACCTGCAGATCCCGGGCAAACTCAATGTGACCGGTGCCACCATGATGGGCTTTCCCGCCATCCTGATAGGCTTCAACGAGCAGCTGGGCTGGACCCACACTGTCTCCCAGTCCAAGCGCTTCACCCTCTATCAGCTCACCCTGGATCCCGCCAATCCGCTGCGTTATCGCTATGGCGACCAGTGGCGGGAGATGAGCCAGAAAGAGATCACCGTGCAGGTCCGCCAGGCCGATGGCAGCCTGCAACCTTATGTCCAGACCGTCTATGCCAGCCACTTCGGTCCCATGGTCAACCTCGCCTCCCTCTCGCCCACCCTGGGCTGGACCAGCAGCAGCGCCGTCAGCTTCCGCGACGCCAACGCCGGCAACTACAAGATGCTGGAACAGTGGCTGGCCATGGCCAAGGCCCAAAGCACCCCGGCCTTCTTCGAGGCGCTGGCCGAGCATCAGGGGGTGCCCTGGGTCAATACCCTGCTGATCGACAAGACGGGCCAGGCCAGCTATGTGGATGCCACCCAGGTACCCCGCCTCGGCGCCAAGGCAGAGGCCTGGTGGCGAGCCGCCTCCCAGACGCCGCAACTGGCCCCCATCTGGCTGGATGGCGAGGGCAGCGTGCTGTTGCCGGGCAACGACCCCGATTTCGAGTGGATCGACAGCGGCCAGACCCGGGCTCCCGGCCTTGTCCCCCTGAGCCAGGCCCCCCGCCAGACCCGCAGCGACTACGTCTACAACGCCAACAGCAGCCACTGGCTGACCAACCTGGCGGCCCCGCTGGAGGGATACTCCATTCTCTACGGGCCGGAGCAGACGGTGCGCAGCCCGCGTACCCGCTACAACGCCCAGCTCATCAGCACCCCCGACACCATGGGACTGACCGGAAGCGATCGGCGTTTTACCCTGCAGTCGCTGCAGCAGGTACTGACCCACAACGGCTCCCTGTTTGCCCGCGAGCTCAGAGAGCCCCTGCTGGCTCGCTGCCAGGCCCATCCGTTGATCCAGCTGACCAGCGGCCCGCTGGACCTGACGCCGAGCTGCAACGCGCTCGCCAACTGGGATGGCGAGTATCAGCTTGAGAGCCGCGGCGCCCACCTGATGCGCGAATGGTTGACGGCGTTTCGCACCAGCGGCCACAGAGACATCAAGGATGCCCTGTTTGCCATCCCATTCAATCCTGCCCAGGCAGCTACCACCCCGCGCGGGCTGGCCCCCTGGAGCGGCACGCCGGATGAAGACCCGGCCCTGCTGGCGCTGGCCCAGGCCCAGCAACGGTTGCAGGCGGCCGGTATCGCGCCGGATGCCGAGCTCGGCGCACTGCAATTCGTGCAAAAAGCGGCCGGGCTGACCCCCATAGCGCTGCCAGGAGGCAACTCGTTCGAGGGCATGTTCAACATGGTGCAGACCAATCTGCCTTCGCGCAGCAGCTCGGATCTCGCCAACATAGTGACCGGCAAGGCCGTGGCAGGCACCACGCTGCGCAGCCTGGATGATGACGGTGACGGCCAGCCCGAGCTGCGTTATCGCGCCAACTACGGCTCCAGCTTCGTGCTGGCCCTGCAGTTTGATGCCGCCGGCCCCAAGGCGGAGCGCTTCCTGAGCTACGGCCAGTCCCATGACCCCGAGAGCCCGCACTTCACCGATCAGACCGAGCAGTTCGCCCGTCAGCAGTGGCAGCCCATGCGCTTCACAGAGCAGGAGATAGCGGCCCACCAGGAGCGTACCCTGCACCTCAAGGTGCTGCGCACCAGCAGCCCCTGAGCGAACCCAGTCAATCCAGCCATAAAAAAGCGGGCCAGTGGCCCGCTTTCTCATACCTGTTTCGCCCCATCCTTACACTGGCGGATGGAACTGGCTGGCCTCGCGGGTGGCCATCTCCTCGTAGGTGGCCCACTTCTGCCACGCCACCTGTTGCGCCACCTGCATCAGCCGCTGCGCTTCTTCCGGATGGCTCTGGGCCAGCACCCGATAACGGGTCTCCTCCTGGCGGTATTCGGCGAGCGGGATGGAGGGGCGCAGGCTGTCGAGGCTGAAGGGGTTCTGCCCCGCACTGCGCAGTACAGGGTTGTAGCGCATCAGCGGCCAGTGGCCGGAGGCCACGGCGCGTTTTTGTTGGGTCAGGCCGAACTCCATGTCGATGCCGTGGGCAATGCAGTGGCTGTAGGCGATGATGAGCGACGGGCCCGGGTAGGCCTCCGCTTCACGCAAGGCCTGCAGCGCCTGCTGCGGATTGGCCCCGAAGGCGATGCGAGCAACATAGACGTTGCCGTAGGAGATGGCCTGCAACGCCACGTCCTTCTTGGCCAGCGTCTTACCCCCCGCCGCGAACTTGGCGACGGCACCGAGCGGGGTCGATTTCGACATCTGGCCGCCGGTGTTGGAGTAGACCTCGGTATCCATCACCAGCACGTTCACATCGCGCCCGGAGGCGAGCACGTGATCGAGCCCCGCCGAGCCGATGTCATAGGCCCAGCCATCGCCGCCGATGATCCAGACCGAGCGGCGCACCAGCTGATCGATGAGCGAGAGCAGCTCGCGGGCCTTGCCGGACTTCACCTCTTCCAGCCGCTCGCGCACTTGTGCCACCCAGGTGCGCTGGGCGCGGATCTCCGACTCCAGCCGCTGCGGTGCGCTAATCAGTGACTCGACCAGCTCTGCGCCCAGCTCTTCCTTCATCGCTTTGAGGGCCGCCACCGCCTGACCGTGATGCTGATCGGCGGTGAGGCGAAAACCAAAGCCGAACTCGGCGTTGTCCTCGAACAATGAGTTGGACCAGGCCGGCCCCTTCCCTTCACCGTTCTTGGCCCACGGCGTGGTCGGCAGGTTGCCGCCGTAGATGGAGGAGCAACCGGTGGCGTTGGCCACCAGCATGCGGTCACCAAACAGCTGGGTCAGCAGTTTAAGGTAAGGGGTCTCGCCACAGCCGGCGCAGGCGCCGGAGAACTCGAACAGGGGCTCGAGGAACTGGGCACCGCGCACCGTGGAGAAATCCACCCGCTCGCGGGCCGGCCACGGCAGGCTCTCGAACCAGCGCAGCGCCTGTTTCTGGCCAGCCAGATGGGGCGCCTTGTCCATCATGGCGATGGCGCGCTCGCCTTCATGGCTCTCATCTTCTCCAGCCCGCACCGGACAGGCCTGCACGCACTGGCCGCAGCCGGTGCAATCCTCCGGATAGAGCTGCAAGGTGTAGCGGCTATCGGGGAAGCCCCTGGCGGTGACGGGCACAGACTGGGCGGCCTCGGGGGCGGTTGCCAGCCAGTCCTGATGGTAGAACTTGGCCCGCAGCGCCGCGTGGGGGCAGACAAAGACGCAGTTGCCGCACTGGATGCAGATATCCGAGTGCCAGATAGGGATCTCGCGGGCGATATCCCGCTTCTCGAAGCGGCTGGTAGCGGTGGGGTAAGTGCCATCCACCGGCAGCATGGAGACAGGGATCAAATCGCCCCGCCCCGCCAGCATCTCGCCGGTCACCCGCTGGACAAACTCGCTGCCCCCCGGCGCCAGCGGCAAGGGGTAGTCGCTCGCCACCTCCTCACCGGCCGGGATCGCCACCCGGTGCAGATGAACTAGGGTGTCGTCCACCGCCGCGAAGTTGCGCTCGACTACCTCGGGCCCCTTGCGGGCATAGCTCTTCTCGATGCTCTTCTTGATAAGCGCAATCGCCTCGTCCCGCGGCAAGATGCCGGCCAGGGCGAAGAAGCAGGTCTGCATGATGGTGTTGATGCGATTGCCCATGCCGTTTTGCTCGGCCACTCGATCGCCGTCGATGCAATAGAGCCGGATATTGAGGGCCCGGATGCGGGCGCGCAGCCGCTCGGGCAGCTCGGCCCAGACCCGGTCGGGCTCATAGGGGGCGTTGATCAGCAGGGTCGCCCCCTCGGCGGCGTGCTCCAGCAAGTCTACCGATTCGACAAAGCCCCACTGGTGGCAACCGATAAAACTCGCCTGTTCGATAAGCCAGGGGGCGTCGATGGGTTCGGGACCAAAGCGCAGGTGGGAGACGGTGCGCGAGCCCGACTTCTTGGAGTCGTAGACGAAGTAGCCCTGGGCGTGGAACCCCTCCAGCTCGCCGATGATCTTGATGCTGTTCTTGTTGGCACCCACGGTACCGTCAGCACCGAGGCCGAAGAAGAGCGCCCGCACCCGGCTCGCGGGCTCCAGATCGCCGATGGGGTGCCAGGCCAGACTGAGGCCCGACACATCGTCCACTATCCCTACGGTAAAGCGCGGGCGCGGCGCCTCGGAGGCCAGCTCCTCGAACACAGCCGCGCACATGGCCGGGGTGAACTCCTTGGAAGAGAGGCCGTAGCGACCGCCACTGAGCCAGGGCAGCCGCTTGATAAGGCCGCGCTGCAAGCCATCGATGAGGGCACTCTGCACATCCAGCAGCAGGGGCTCGCCACCGGCCCCCGGCTCCTTGGTGCGATCCAGCACCGCCATGCGCCGCACGCTGGCGGGCAGGGCGTCGAGCAACGCCTGTACCGGGAAGGGGCGATAGAGGCGCACCACCAGCACCCCGGTCTTGCGATCCTGCCGGTTGAGCCAGTCCACGGTAGTGCGGGCGGTGGCGGCCCCCGATCCCATCAGCACGATGACGTCGGTGGCATCCGGGGCGCCGTGATACTCCACCAGCCGGTAGTGGCGGCCGGTCAGCTCGCCGAGGCTCTCCATGCACTGCTGCACCCGCGCCGGCACCGCCTCGTAGAAGGGGTTGACGCTCTCGCGGGACTGGAAATAGGTATCCGGGTTCTGGGCGGTGCCACGCATCACAGGATGATCGGGGTTGAGCGCCCGCGCACGGTGGGCGCGTACCCAGTCGTTGTCGATCAGCGCCCGAATTTCATCTTTGTGCAGCGCGACTATCTTGTTCACCTCGTGGGAGGTGCGAAAGCCATCGAAGAAGTGGATGAAAGGCACCCGGCACTGCAGGGTGACGCTGTGGGCGACCAGGGCCAAGTCCTGCGCCTCCTGCACCGAGCCGGAGGCGAGCATGGCAAAGCCGGTGCTGCGCGCCGCCATCACGTCCTGATGGTCGCCAAAAATTGACAGCCCCTGCGCCGCCAAGGATCGGGCCGCCACATGGAACACCGCCGAGGTCAATTCGCCGGCGATCTTGTACATGTTGGGCAGCATCAGCATCAGCCCCTGGCTGGCGGTGAAGGTGGTGGCGAGCGCCCCCGCCTGCAGGGCGCCGTGCACCGTGCCGGCCGCCCCCCCTTCGCTCTGCATCTCCACCACCGTGGGGATGTTGCCCCACAGGTTGGTCTGCCCCTCGGCGGCCCAGGCGTCGGCCAGTTCGGCCATGGTCGAGCTCGGGGTGATGGGGTAGATGGCACACACTTCGCTCAGCTGATACGCCACCCGGGCCGCGGCTTCGTTGCCGTCAACCATGATCAGTTCGTGTTTCATAGGGACTCCTCCGGTTGGCGCAGCTCGATGGCGTGGCAAGGACACTGGTCATGGCAGGCACCGCAGCCGGTACAGCGCTCGGCATCCACCTGATACCCCAGACCCGGCCCCAGCTTGGCAATGGCCTGCTCGGGGCAACTGCCATAACAGCCGTCGCACTCGAAGCAGTTGCCGCAGGAGTAGCAGCGAGCCGCCTCATAGCGGGCCGCCGTCTCGTCCAGTCCGCCGATGATCTCGCCAAAGTCGTCCCGCGCCGAGGGCGGTTTGACCGGCTGGCTGCTGGCGGGGGCGTGGGTCTGGAACCAGAGCTGCAGCTGCTCGGGCCCAACCAGCGGATAGGAGAGCGGCTTGTGGTAGAGGCGACCGCGCAGCCAGGCATCCATGTGGCGCGCCGCCTTCTTGCCGTGACCGGTGGCGATGGTGACGGTGCGCTCGGAAGGCACCATGTCACCGCCGGCAAACAGACCCGGTACATCCGTCATCAGGTTTTCGCCAACCTGCACCACCCCTTCCTGGTTGACCCGCACGCCGGGGATGCTCTCCAGCACGCTCAAGTCCACCTCCTGACCCAGCGCCAGAATGAGGGAGTCCGCTTCGAGGGTTTCAAACTGGCCGGTGGGCACCGGCTTGCCATGTTCGTCGAGGGTCATCACCTCCACTTCGATATTGGTGTTGTCGAGCTGGCGGATGGTGCGCAACCAGTTGATCTTGATCCCCTCCTCCTCGGCCTCGTCGGCTTCGAAGGCGTGGGCCGGCATATGATCCCGGTCGCGGCGGTAGATGATCATCGCCTCCTCCACCCCGAGACGGCGGGCGGTGCGGGCCGCGTCCATGGCGGTGTTGCCGCCGCCGTAGATGGCCACCCGCCGCCCCAGTTTGGGGGGCGGCAAGCCCTGCTCTTCGGCCAGACTGGCCTGCTCGAGGAAGCTCACCGCATCGAGGATCTTGCCCGCCTCCCGGGCCGGAATGTCGACCCGCTTGGCCAGATGGGCGCCGATGGCCATGAAGACGGCGTCAAAGCCCCCCTGGTCGCGCTCCTTGAGCACGTCCTCCACCTTGTGGTTGAGGGTAAGGGTGACGCCAGCAGCGACGATGCGGGCCACCTCCCGTTCCAGCACCTCGCGGGGCAGACGGTAGGCGGGAATGCCGAAGCGCAGCATGCCGCCGGCAAGCGGCCCCGCCTCGCGGATCTCCACCTGATGGCCGAGTCGGTTGAGGTGCCAGGCGCAGGAGAGGCCGGAGGGGCCGGCGCCTATGATGAGTACCTTCTTGCCGCTGGCGGGCGCGGGGGCTGCAGGCTGCCAGCCCCTGGCCAGCGCCTCGTCGCCGAGAAAGCGTTCGATGGCATGAATGGAGACGGCATCATCCACCTGGGCCCGGTTGCAGGCGCTTTCGCAGGGGTGATAGCAGACCCGCCCGTGGACCGCAGGCAGGGGATTTTCTTCGATGAGAGTCTGCCAGGCCGCCTCGAAGCGGCCCGCTTCAGCCAGGGCAAGCCAGGCCTGGATGTTCTCACCAGCCGGGCAGGCATGATTGCAGGGTGGCAGGGCTGGCCGCCAAACGGGTAGCCGAGTACGGACCGGACCTGTTCCCGTCTTCTGGGAGAGATCCGGCGGTGGGGTCATATCCAGTTGTTTGCTCATACATTGCTTTCTTCTTTTTGGGTGACAGGCCCCATCCGAATGCACTTGATACCGTTTAACCGAAGCGGACGGTGGCCGGAGAGGGAAGAAGCGAAAGCGTCAGAAACTGGAAGCTGGCTCGATAATGGACTGATTTTTGTACTGAATGACGGATCAGGATCAAAAAATGTTGCACTTTATGAGGTATGGAGTGCACAACGTGACCCGTGTAACATCTTGCCCGTCTGCAGGAACTCCGCTCGGGCTCACGCCCCGCAAGCGACACCGCATCGTCGGCCACTCCGGGTGAACGCCATTCCTGCAACCATTGCTGCACGGAACGGGGCTCGCCCGCCTGTCTCCTGCACTGGAACCGCCATCGCACAAGGATTCGGCCATGCCAACACTCGCCAGCATTCATCTCTACCCCATCAAGTCGACGGCAGGCATGCCACTGACCCGCGCCCTGGTCACCGAAGAGGGGCTGCAGGGGGATCGCCGCTACATGGTGGTCAAACCGGACGGCAGCTTCATCACGGCCCGCACCCATCCCCAGTTGCAGCAGGTGGTGGCCACCCCCATCGAGGGCGGCCTGCAGCTGCGCTATCCGGGCTTCGAGCCGCTCACCCTGCAAGAGACCGAGTTCAGCCGCGCGTCCCGCGCCACCGGCGTCTGGAAAGACATCTTCAACGCCCTGCACACCCACGCCCAGGCCGATGCGTGGCTGAGCAAGGTGGCGGGGGAGCCGGTGCAGCTGCTCTGGCTTGGCGAAGAGTCTGCCCGCTTTCGGGAGAAGACCGGCACCCGGGTCAGCTTTGCCGACGGTTACCCCCTGCTGCTGATAAGCCAGGCGTCTTTGGAAGATCTCAACCTGAGATCCGACGCGCTGCACCAGATGAGCCAGTTTCGCACCAACCTAGTGGCGAGCGGCACCCTCCCCTTCGAGGAGGACGGCTGGAAGCGGATCCGCATCGGCGAGGTGGAGTTCCTGGTGGCCAAGCCTTGCAGCCGCTGCATCATGACCACGGTGGAGCCGGGCACGGATCGCTTCAATGCCCTGAAAGAGCCGCTGGCCACCCTCACCCGCTACCGGCGCGGCGAGGATGGCGAGGTCTACTTCGGTCAGAACCTGGTGGCCCTCAACGAGGGGTGGATTGAGGCGGGCAGCGAGATAGAGGTGCTGGAGCGCGCCCGCGCACCTGTCTACCCCAACGCGGCCCCCAAAAAACGGGAGCTGGTGTGCGTGGCCCGCGAGCCGCTGGCACGGGATCTGGAGAGCTTCTGGTTCGAGGCGGCCGATGGTGAGCCCCTGCCCGACTATCTGCCTGGCCAGCACCTGCCCATCAGCCTGGATATTGGCCTGGGTCTGCGGCGCGAGCGCCTGCAGCGTCGCTATACCCTGAGCTCCACCCCGGAGCAGCCGGAGCGTTACAGCATCAGCGTCAAGAAGGTGGGGGGCGGCCGCATCTCCCACTGGCTGCACCAGCAGTTGCAGGTGGGTGACCGTCTGCTGGCCGCCAACCCCGCCGGCGAATTTCATCTGGGCCGGGATCGCAATCTCTTGCTGCTTTCGGCGGGCTCGGGGGTCACTCCCATGCTCTCCATTGCCCGCACCTTAGGCTTGCGCGGGGAGCTCGGCGACGTGCACTTCATGCACCTGTGCCGCAGCGAGGCGGACATTCCCGCCGCCGCCGAGCTGCACGCCCTGGCGCAGCAGGGGATGACCCTCACCCTGATCCTGAGCCAGCCCGATACGCACTGGCAGGGGCTCAAGGGGCGGCTGGACGAGGTTCACCTCAAACAGATCAAAGGGTTGCAACAGCGAGAAGTGTTTATCTGCGGCCCCCACGGCTTTATGGCCGATGCGGCCACCAGACTGGCCGCCCTTGGGGTGCCGGCCGGACGGATCCGCCAGGAGAGCTTTGGCGGCGCCATCCTCTCCCTCTCCCGCCCCCATCAGGCGGTGCAGCTGCGCATCGGCGAGCAGGCGTTTGCCGGCAACAATCAGGGCACAGTGCTGGATCAGGCCCACAAGCAAGGGGTGGAGCTGCCCTGGAGCTGCCGCGCCGGCATCTGCGGCAGTTGCAAGCAGACCCTGGTCTCGGGTGAAGTGGATCACCCGGATGCCCCCGCCATCACCGCCGCCGAGCGAGCCGCGGGCAAGATCCTCACCTGCTGCGCCGTCCCCCTCACCGACATCGTCATCAAATAAGGTGATCGAGGCACAATAATACCGCCGGCCGGGTGCATGCTCCCGGCCGCGCTTTTCCCCTCCTTTGCCTTCGCGCCTCCTTTCTCGCACCTTTTCGCCGACCCGCTGCAGCCTTGGCGAAGAGCGCTCCTATACTCACTGCAACAACAATAAAACCCCACAGAAGTACCGGCCTTCGCCGCGTGACAAAGGGGGTTATCGGTGAGAATAAGGACGCTCAAACCATGGAACAGAACAGACCCGCCTTTCAGCTCAATCTGCTGCTCTCAGTCATCACCCTGATCCTGCTGTCGCTGGTATTTTTCGCCTACAGCTGGTCGGGAAAACAGATCGAACAGAGCTATCAGCAACGTTACCAATCCTATCTGCTGGCCGATGAACTGCGGCAATCCTCCGACGATCTGACCCGCCTCGGCCGCACCTACGTGATCACCAAGGATCCCGCCTACGAGCAGCAGTACATGCGGATCCTGGCCATTCGCAACGGGGAGCAGAACCGGCCGCAGGGCTACAACCGCATCTATTGGGACTTCGTCGCCGCCAACGGCCAGAACCCGCGGCCCGACAGCCAGGTGCGCCGCGGCCTCATCGATCTGATGAAGGATGCCGGCTTCACCGAGGGCGAGCTGGCCAAGCTCAACGAGGCCAAGAACAACTCAGATGCCCTGGTCAACACCGAGGTGGCCGCTTTCAAGCTGGTGCAGCAGACCGATGGCGATCTGGCCGCCAACCAGCAGAAGGCCATCGCCATGATGCATGACAAGGCCTATCACCAGAACAAGGGGCGCATCATGTCCCCCATCGACGACTTCTACGTCATGATGGAAACCCGCACCCAGCAGGCGGTGGATGACGCCACCAGCCAGTCCGCCATGCTGCGCTACCTGTTCATCGCGCTCGGCCTGGTGTTGATGTTCTTCCTCTGGCGCACCTACAAGGCGCTGATCGACCTGGTCGGCACCTCGGTCGATCAGCTAAGAAGCGATCTCAACCACCTGGCCGAGGGGGACTTCTCCCAGCCGATCAAGGTGCCGGCCGGTGCCAAGGAGAGCCTGATCGGCCTGCTCGCCACCATGCAGAGCACCCTCAAGGGGATCATCGCCCAGGTCTCCCACTCCAGCGAAGAGCTCTCAGGCTCGGCCGACAGCATCGCCCAGATAGCGGAGCAGACCGCCCAGTTCGCCACCTCCCAGCAGACCAGTACCCAGACCATGGCGGCCGCCATCGAGGAGCTGGTGGTGAGCATCAGCCACCTCTCGGACAACGCCACCCACGCTGACGAGCTCAGCAAGATCTCCGCCAACACCCTGGAAGAGGGCTCCGGGGTCATCAAGCAGACCCTCGACAGCATCCAGAGCATCTCGGACACCGTCTCCAACGCCGCCAGCAGCATTGCGGATCTCAACAGCCACACCCAGCAGATCTCGGAGATCATCGAGGTGATCCGCGGCATCGCCGATCAGACCAACCTGCTGGCGCTCAACGCCGCCATCGAGGCGGCCCGGGCCGGCGAGCAGGGACGCGGCTTTGCGGTGGTGGCCGACGAGGTGCGCAACCTCGCCAGCCGCTCGGCCGCCTCCACCCAGCAGATCACCGGCATGATCGGCAAAATTCAGAGCGGGGCGGACGCCTCCATCCGCAGCATGGAGAACACGGTCAACAACGTCTCCCGCGGGGTGAGCCTGGCCAGCCAGACCGGCGCAGCCATCGCCAGCATCCAGGATCACGCCTCCAACCTGACCGGCCTGATGGGGGAGATCAGCCACACCCTGCGCGAGCAGTCCACCGCCGCCAACGAGGTGGTCTCCACCGTCGGCAACATCACCTCCCTCTCCGAGCAGTCGGGGGATGCCGCCCGCCACGTCTCGCAGGAGGCGGCCAAGCTCAAGCAGCTGTCACGGCTGCTGCGCCAGGAGATGGCCCACTTCAAGCTGTAGCGCAAAGCGCACAAAGCAAAACGGCTGCCCGAGGGCAGCCGTTTTCATTGGCACTTTCGCTTAACCGCGCAGGGCGGCGATGCGCTGCTCGATGGGCGGGTGGCTCATGAACAACTCGCTAATGGAGCGCTTGCCGTTGATGCCAAACGCCATCATGGAGCCTTCCAGCTGCGGCTCGGCACCGCGGGAGAGACGCTCGAGGGCGGCGATCATCTTGTCGCGGCCTGCCAGCTTGGCGGCACCGGCATCGGCGCGGAATTCACGCTGACGGCTGAACCACATGACGATGATGGAGGCCAGCACGCCGAACAGCATCTCCAGCACGAACACGGTGATCATGTAGGCAAAACCGCCGGTGCTGCTGCTCTCTTCCTCGTTGTTGGAGCTGAAGAAGTTGCTGATGACGCCGGCCACGATGCGGGCGAAGAACATCACGAAGGTGTTCACCACCCCCTGGATCAGGGTCAGGGTCACCATGTCGCCGTTGGCCACGTGGCTCACCTCGTGGGCCAGCACGGCTTCCGCCTCGTCACGGCTCATGCTGTAGAGCAGACCGGACGACACGGCGACGAGCGAGTCGTCACGGCGGGCGCCGGTGGCGAAGGCGTTCATCTCGGGGGAGTCGTAGATCCCCACTTCCGGCATCTTGATGCCCGCTTCACGGGCCTGACGGGCCACGGTACTGACCAGCCAGTGCTCGGTCTCGTTGCGGGGTTGCTCGATGACCTGGACGCCATAGCTGCGCTTGGCCATCCACTTGGACATCAGCAAGGAGATAAAGGAACCCCCAAAACCGAACACGGCGCAGAACACCAACAGACCGGAAATGCTGGACTTGTTGATCCCCAGAACCGAGAACAGGATATTGAGTACCACCCCCAGCACCAGCATGACGGCCAGGTTGGTCACCAGGAATAGCATAATTCGCTTCATATTGACTCCTTGTGAGATATGGATGCGTGGCCCGTCACCAGTTCGCTGCCGGTCGGGCCACACCTGTCACGCATAATAGACAGTTTCTATGAATGTTCGCTGAATGTCGGATTCAGAGCAGGGGCGAAATGTCGAGTCGCCCGCGCAGATCAGCCTCGAGCGGATTGTTTACAAAGGGTATTTCACCCAAAAACGGGGCCGGCAGCAAGCCCCGCAAGGTGTCCAGATTCTCCTGATAGTGGCTCATGGAGCCGTGCAGCCGGTTGATGACCCAGCCCGCCACCGGCAGGTTGTTGTTGCGAATGGCGGCGAAGGTGAGCAGGGCATGGTTGAGACAGCCCAGTTTGGCCCCCACCACCATGATGACCGGCATGTTCTCCTGCTTGACCCAGTCCGACAGCAGGTGCTTGCGATCGAGTGGCAGGAACCAGCCCCCCGCCCCCTCCACCACCACCAGCTCGGCCCCCGCCTGTTCAATCTGGCGCAGCCCGTCCGACAACCCCTTCAGGGTAATGGCATTGCGCGCTTCGCTGGCGGCGATATGGGGCGCGATGGGTGGCTCGTAGGCGTAGGGGTTGACCAGATCGTAGGGCAGCGGCAGGCTCGCCGCCTCCTGCAACAGCACCGCATCCAGATTGCGCAGTCCTTCAGGAGTGCGGGCACAGCCAGCGGAGACGGGCTTGTAACCGGCGCAGCGGATGCCGTGCGCGGCGAACTCCAGCAGCAGGGTGCGGGCGACCAGCGTCTTGCCCACATCGGTATCGGTGCCGGTGACGAAGAAGGATTTGACCATGATGACTCCTCAATAGGGCGCAGGTGCCCAGGCTCGATATGGCGGGGCACCCGCAGCTCAATTCTCTCGGCCAAGGCTGCCGGTTAACGGCGGATCAGCTGGCCGAGGCAAACCTGATAACTGGCGGCCAGCAGACCGTCAGGCTGACGATGGGCCTCATAGGCCTCACTCAGACGCAACAAGCGCTGACGGCTGCCAAGGCCGGTATGACGCTCGTCATTGACCTGGCTGGCGCCGATCCCCTTGAGATCGCGCAGCAAACCGTTGAGCTCGGGATAACCGAGCGACCAGGTCAGGCTCTCCAGCGCGGGGGCGACAAAACCACCGGCGGCGATGGCATGCTGCAATTGTGGCAGGCTGAGGAAGCGATTGACATGATCACACTCGTCAACCGTGCGCCAGGCCTCACGCAGTTGCCAGAGCGACTCGGCCAAGAGAGTCGAGAACAGCAGCCGACCACCGGGCTTGAGCACCCGGTGCAGCTCGGCAAAGGCCTGGGCCGGTCGCTCGCACCACTGCAAGGCCAGGCTGGAGAAGACCCAGTCAAACGTCTCGTCGGCAAAGGGCAATTGCTCGGCATCGCCGCACAGCAGGCGGGCGCCGCTGCCGCGAAGGGCCGCCTGGGCCAGCATGCCGGGGGCGAGATCCAGCCCGGTCAGCTCGCTGCAACGCCCGGCCAGAGCCGGCAGAAAGAAGCCGGTACCACAGCCCAGATCGAGCCCGCGACCTTCCAGCCCCTCATGCACACCCGCCGCGCTCATCCGCACCAGCAGCGCCTGCCCCACCTCCTGCTGGAAACGGGCGTGGGCGTCGTAGTGGCGGGCGGCCGCGCCGAAACGGCGGGCAAGCTGGGCCTTGTCGACCGCCTGAAAACGCTCATGGAGCATGGGCGCCTCCTCTCTCGTCGGTGGCCTGGCAGGGACCGAGGGCATCGAGCAGCCGATCCACGTCCTCAGCGCGGTGAGCCGCGCAGAGGGTGATGCGAAGGCGCGCCGTGCCGACCGGTACCGTGGGCGGGCGGATAGCACTCACCCAGACGCCGCGCTCCCGCAGCCGCTCGGCCAGTCGCAGGGCGGCACTGCTCTCCCCCACCAGCAGCGGCTGGATGGGGGTATTGCTGTCACCCAGCCGCCAGCCCAGCGCCTGTGCCCCTTGTCGGAAACGGGTGATGAGTTCACCAAGCTGGGCGCGGGCCTCGTCGGCGGCGCGCACCAGCTCGATGCTCTGGCTCACCGCGCAGGCTTGGGCAGCCGGCATATGGGTGCTGTAGACATAGTGGCGGGCGAAGTTCACCAGATACGCCACCAGCTCGCGACTGCCGCCCACAAAGGCGCCAGCCACCCCGAGCGCCTTGCCAAAGGTGCCCATCTGGATGTGCACGCCGGCCGGGTTCACCCCCTGCGCCGCCAGGGTGCCGCGCCCTTGCGGCCCCAGCACGCCGAGGCCGTGGGCATCGTCGATCATCAACCAATTGCCGCTCTGTGCGGCCAGGGCTGCGAGCTCGCGCCAGGGGCCCTGATCCCCGTCCATGCTGAACACCCCCTCCGAGACGATGAGCCCCCGGTTTGGCTCAAGCTGCCGCTCAAGGGCCGCCATGTCGTTGTGGCCGAAGCGCTTCATCTTGCAGGGCAGCTGACTGCCCATCTCCTGCAGGGAGGCGTGGTTGAGCCTGTCCTGCCACAGTAGATGTTCCTTGCCGAGCAAGGCTTTCAGCACCGCCTGATTGGCCGAGAAGCCGCAGTTGAACAGCAGCACCGCCTCCAGCCCGAGCCACTCGGCCAGCGTCTCTTCCAGCTGTTGGTGGGCCCGGCTGTAACCGGTCACCAGCGGCGAGGCGCCGGCGCCCGCACCATAGCGGTCAATCCCCTCCTGGAAGGCGCTTTTGATGGCGGGGTGATCGGCCAGCCCCAGATAGTCGTTGGCGGAAAAGTTAAGGTAATCGTCCCCCCCAACCTTGAGGCGCCCGCCACTCGCGCCGTCGGTGGCGACGCGACTGCGCAGCAGGCCCGCCTGCTCGCGCTCGGAGAGCGCTGCGCTCAACCCGAAGGGGCCCGTGACTGCGGGGCCCGTCATGACCGCGCGGCCCCGGCACGGGGGCGGGTGGCGTCATAAAACATCTCGGTGGGCTCGCTCTGGCGGCTCACCTCGGCCAACAACTCCTCTTCTTGAACCTGATCCGGCTTCTGGGCCCGCTGGGCGGGGCGAATGCCGAGGCGCTTGAACAGCTGCATGTCGCTGTTCTCGTCCGGATTGGGGGTGGTCAGCAGCTTGCAGCCGTAGAAGATGGAGTTGGCCCCCGCCATAAAGCACATGGCCTGCATCTGCTCGTTCATCTTCTCCCGCCCGGCGGAGAGGCGCACGTGGGAGGCCGGCATCATGATGCGTGCCACGGCGATGGTGCGGATAAATTCGAACGGGTCCAGGTTCTCCTGGTTCTCCAGCGGCGTTCCTTTCACCTTGACCAGCATGTTGATGGGCACGCTCTCCGGGTGGCGCGGCAGGTTGGCCAGCGCCATCAAGAGGCCCGCCCGATCCTTCGCCTGCTCGCCCATGCCGACGATGCCGCCGGAGCAGACCTTCATGCCGGCGCCGCGCACATGCTCCAGGGTATCGAGCCGGTCCTGATAGGTGCGGGTGGTGATGATGTCGCCATAAAACTCCGGCGAGGTGTCGAGGTTGTGGTTGTAGTAGTCAAGACCGGCGGCGCCGAGGCGCGCCGCCTGATCGGCGGTGAGCATGCCTAGCGTCATGCAGGTCTCCATGCCGAGTCCGCGCACCTCCTCGATCATCCGCAGGATATAGGGCATGTCCTTCTCTTTGGGGTTGCGCCAGGCGGCTCCCATGCAGAAGCGGGACGAGCCGTTGGCCTTGGCTTCGCGGGCCCGCTCCAGCACCTTCTCCACCTCCATCAGCCGCTCGGCCTCAAGGCCGGTGTGATAACGGGCGCTCTGGGGGCAGTACTTGCAATCCTCCGGGCAGGCACCGGTCTTGATGGAGAGCAGGGTGCTCACCTGCACCTCGTTCGGATCGAAATGGGTACGGTGCACAGTCTGGGCCTGGAACAGCAGATCGTTGAATGGCAGGGCAAACAGGGCCTGAACCTCGGCGAGGGTCCAGTCGTGACGAAGGGCGTGAGCGCCCGCGGTGACAGCATTCATACATGGCTTCCGGTTGTTATTGGTGGGATCCTGCGCCGCCTTGCTTGCAAGACGTCTTTGTAAGAGCTCCTTGCAAGAGAGAAGCGCAAAACCCGCCGCCTGGCCCGGGCAAACAGGGATGCGCGCAGGGCCAAGTGGCTGAAATTGTTGGCTAGTGTAGAGAGCGCGCGTAGACTGTCAACACCGACCAGATCAATTCAATTGACAACAGAACAACAAATGACCAACCAAGAATTCGATTTGCACCATGTGTGGCACCCCTATACCTCCCTCACCCACCCCCTGCCCTGCTATGAAGTGGCCAGCGCCAAGGGGGTGACCCTCACCCTCAGCGACGGCCGCGAGCTGGTGGATGGCATGAGCTCCTGGTGGGCCTGTGTGCACGGCTATCAGGTGCCGGAACTGGACGCGGCCGCCACCGCCCAGCTCGGCAAGATGTCCCACGTGATGTTTGGCGGCCTGACCCATGCCCCGGCGGTGGAGCTCTGTCGCAAGCTGGTGGAGATCACTCCAAAGGGGCTGGATCGGGTGTTTCTGGCGGATTCAGGCTCGGTGGCGGTGGAGGTGGCGCTCAAGATGGCCCAGCAGTACTGGCACGCCAAAGGGACGCCTCGCGCCAAGTTTGTCGCCCTGCGCGGTGGCTATCACGGCGACACCTTCGGCGCCATGAGCGTGTGCGACCCGGATGGCGGCATGCACGAGCTCTATAAGGGGTTCCTGCCCGAGCACCATTTCGTGGAAGCCCCCAGCTGCCGTTTCCACGCCGAGTGGGACGAGCGTTGCGTGGTGGAGCTGGCCACCCTGATGGCGGACCATCACGAGGAGATCGCCGCCATCGTGCTCGAACCCATAGTGCAGGGCGCCGGCGGTATGCGCTTCTACCACCCCCGCTACCTGCAGTGGGTGCGCGCCCTGTGCGACGAGTTCGGCGTGCTCTTGATTGCCGACGAGATAGCCACCGGCTTTGGCCGCACCGGCCAGCTGTTTGCCTGCGACTGGGCCGGCATCAGCCCCGACATCATGTGTCTGGGCAAGGCGCTCACCGGCGGCTACCTCACCCTGTCGGCCACGCTCACTACCGAACATGTGGCTCGCACCGTGTGTGATGGGAAGGCTGGCGTCTTCATGCATGGGCCGACCTTTATGGGCAATCCGCTGGCCTGCGCCGTGGCCAACGCCTCCATCGATCTGCTGCAGGCCTCGCCGTGGCAGGAGCGGGTGCGCGCCATCGAGCATCAGCTGCGCACCGAGCTGGTGGAACTGACCCTGCATCCGGCGGTGGCCGACGTGCGGGTGCTCGGCGCCATCGGGGTGGTGGAGATGAAGGAGCGGGTGGACGTGGCGCGCATCCAGCGCAAGTTCGTGGAGCTGGGCGCCTGGATCCGCCCCTTTGGCAAGCTCATCTACCTGATGCCGCCCTTCGTCATCAGCCCGGCACAGTTGACCGTGCTGACCGGCGCCATCGCCGCCACCATCCACAGCGGCGAGTTCTGAGCCAACAGCGCAGACCCTGCCGCTCAGGCAGGGTCTTTTGAATCTTTTTCATCAGAATGTGAGCAAGACACCAGACCCGGGCCGCCAAGACGCGTAGACTGCGCGGGTTTTACCCAACAGATGTACCGTTCCCATGCGCCTCTCCATTGCTGCCAAAATCAACTTCTTCCTGCTGTTCATCTTCTCCATGGTGCTGGTGTTTTCCGCGGCCTATCAGGCGGTGCGCGAGCGCGATCTCATCCTGACCCTCATCAAGGAGCAGAGCCGCGAGCAGACCGAAGCCTATTTCGATGGCCTCAACATGCTGATGCTGACCGGCAAGATGGAAGCCCGCGATACCCTGCGCGACAAGTTCCTCGAGCACGCTCACGTGGAGGATGCCCGCATCGTGCGCAGCGAGGCGGTGAGCAAGCAGTACGGGGCCGGCCGCGAGCACGAGCAGTCCAAAGACAGGTTCGACGAGCTGGCACTGGCGGGTAAAGGGAGCCTGGAGGTGGTACACGACGGCATGCACAGCAAGCTGGTGGTAACCCGTCCGCTGCTGGCCAAGAAGGATTTTCGCGGCACCGATTGCACCAGCTGCCACCAGGTGCCGGAGAACACCGTGCTGGGGGCGGTGCGCTTTGATTACTCCCTCGACACCCTGTTTACCCGGGTCGAGCAGAACATTCTCACCTCGGCCCTGAGCCTCACCGTCATCTTCGGGCTGGGGCTGCTGCTCACCCTCTGGGTCATCCGTACCTGGATCGTCCGCCCTCTCAACCAGCTGACCCGCTCCATGGAGGAGGCCACCGACCTGCACGACTTCGGCCACCGGCTGGAAGGGGATGAGGGGGACGAGATTGGTCGGGTGGCGCTCGCCTACAATCAGATGCTCGACAGCGTGGAGCGCCAGCTCGGCAAGCGCCCCGCTGGCGAGCAGCCGCGGGCGGGGCAAGCGCCCTCCAGCCGCGACCCCTCCGAGCCGGCAGACTAGCCCAGGTAGTAGAACAGCAGGCTGGCGACGAGGATCAGCAGCAAGATAGCCAGGTGCACCCGCCCCGTGTCCTCCCGCCGCCGGCAGCGCCAACGCTCTGCCAGCAGCACCGCCAGGGTCAGCAGGCAGCATCCCCAGAGCCCGTGCAGCAGCCAGGGGGTGAGCTGGGGATCCCAGCTCTGGCGCACCTTGATCCCGCCATAGACCAGAAAACCGTAGGCCACCTCTGGCCGGGCGAAGTGGTAGAGGGAGAGCAGCACGATAAAGCCGCCCCAGCAGAGGATCACCAGCCCCCGCAACACCCGTGTCAGCCCGTCCGGCCCCCGTCGCCGCTCTTTCACGTCCATCCCCCGTTCCGCTGGCCCGCCAATGAAGTGATTGGCGCCGAAATCCCCCCCAGAGTCCGACATTTTTGCTTGTTTATCAAACCTGCGCGGGTAAGATGAACGGCTTAGTCTGCCATGGTGGGCCATCTGTGCCCGGGCCAGACCCCTAGTGTTGCAAATAGCGCTGCAAGAACAAGCTGGAGACAATATTTCGATGACGCACGCATCCGTAGTAGATGTGCTGGCCGGTAAGTATTCGGTCGGCACCACCCTGACAGTGAAAGGGTGGATCCGGACCCGCCGTGATTCCAAGGCGGGGATCTCATTTTTGGCCGTTTCCGATGGCTCCTGTTTCCATCCGGTACAGGCCGTCGTCCCCAATACCCTGGCCAATTACGAGAATGAAGTGCAGCGTCTGACCACAGCTTGCTCCGTCGAAGTGACCGGCACCGTGGTCGAGTCCCAGGGCAGCGGCCAGGCGTTCGAACTGCAGGCCACCGAGGTCAAGGTGGTGGGCTGGGTCGAAGATCCGGACACCTACCCCATGTCCGCCAAGCGCCACAGCATCGAGTACCTGCGCGAGCAGGGCCACCTGCGTGCCCGCACCAACATCGTCGGCGCCGTGACCCGGGTGCGCAACTGCCTCTCCCAGGCCATTCACCGCTTCTTCCACGAACAGGGCTACCTCTGGATCGCGGCTCCGCTCATCACCGCCTCCGACACCGAAGGCGCCGGCGAGATGTTCCGCGTCTCCACCCTGGATCTGGAAAACCTGCCGCGCACCCCACAAGGCAAGGTGGACTACGACAAGGACTTCTTCGGCAAGGAGACCTTCCTGACCGTATCCGGCCAGCTGAACGTCGAGACCTACGCCTGCGCCCTGTCCAAGGTCTACACCTTCGGGCCGACCTTCCGCGCCGAAAACTCCAACACCAGCCGCCATCTGGCCGAGTTCTGGATGGTGGAGCCGGAAGTGGCCTTCGCCGATCTGGAAGACAACGCCGCGCTGGCCGAAGCCATGCTGAAGTACGTCTTCAACGCCGTGCTGAGCGAGCGCCGCGACGATCTGGAGTTCTTCGCTCAGCACGTGGACAAGGACGCCATCGGCCGTCTGGAGCGCTTCGTCGCCTCCGACTTCGCCCAGATTGACTACACTGACGCCATCGAAGTGCTGAAGAACTGCGGCAAGAGCTTCGAGTTCCCGGTCTCCTGGGGTATCGATCTCTCTTCCGAGCACGAGCGCTACCTGGCCGAAGAGCACTTCAAGTCACCGGTAGTAGTGAAGAACTACCCGAAAGACATCAAGGCCTTCTACATGCGCCTCAACGACGACGGCAAGACCGTTGCCGCCATGGACGTACTGGCCCCGGGCATCGGCGAGATCATCGGCGGCTCCCAGCGTGAAGAGCGTCTCGAGGTGCTGGATGCCCGTCTGGCCGAGATGGGCCTGAACAAGGAAGACTACTGGTGGTACCGCGACCTGCGCCGCTACGGCACTGTGCCGCACTCCGGTTTCGGTCTGGGCTTCGAGCGTCTGGTGGTCTACGTGACCGGCATGGGCAACGTGCGCGACGTGATCCCCTTCCCGCGTACCCCACGCACCGCCGAGTTCTGATTACGGGACTTTGCCGACAAAGCCGACCTCAGGGTCGGCTTTTTGTTGCCCGCTCCCCTGCCACCGGCTTGTCTTGGCCACAATTAATCACTTTTTTTGCAACAAACCGCTCCCCTCGCCTTTTTATCCTGCTACCCTGCCCGCCTTCAAGCTCCATACGATGCCACCCGTTACCCCTAAAATAACAAAATGGTTAATACGTGGTTTTTATGGCGTTAAATCAAAAAGCGATGAGTTATTGAAGTACCTCAAATTTTTGCCCCCTTGTGGCAGGCAAAATAACCACTAACCCTTTAGGGCTAAATAAAAAACAGACAATCCCGGTCCATGCGCCCAACACAGCACTTACATGGATTAAATAACGCGAGGTAATGGAATGATCTTGATGGAATTTTTGGTGGTACTCGGCTGCTTGCTGCTGGGTACCCGGTTTGGCGGTATGGGGCTGGGTCTCATCAGCGGCATCGGTCTGTTCCTGCTGACCTTCGTGTTCGGTCTGGTGCCGGGCGAACCGCCGGTGCAGGTGATGCTGACCATACTGGCGGTGATCGGTTGTGCCGCCACCCTGCAGACCGCTGGCGGTCTCAACCTGATGATGCAGGTGGCAGAGCGTCTGCTGCGCCGTCACCCCCAATACATCACCATACTGGCCCCGCTCACCACCTGGACCCTCACCTTCCTGTGCGGTACCGGCCACGTGGTCTACACCATGTTCCCCATCATCGCCGACATCGCGCTGCAAAAGAACATCCGTCCCGAGCGCCCGATGGCGGTGGCCTCCGTCGCCTCCCAGATGGCCATCTGCGCCTCGCCGGTTTCGGTGGCCGTGGTCTCCATGGTCTCCATCCTGGCGGCCGGTCACGGCATCGGTCAGGCCTACGGTCTGCTCGACATCCTGATGATCGCCATCCCCTCCTCCCTGACCGGCGTCATCGTGGCGGCCCTCTGGAGCCTGCGCCGTGGCAAGGATCTGGACAAGGACGAAGAGTTCCAGGCCAAGATCCAGGATCCGGAGCAGCGCGCCTTTATCTACGGCGGCGGTGAAACCCTGCTCAACACCAAGTTCCCGAAAGAGGCCTACTGGTCTACCTGGATCTTCTTCGCCGCCATCGCTGCCGTGGTACTGCTGGGGGCCAACGAAGGTCTGCGTCCGGTCTTCACCATCAAGGACAAAACCGGCCCGCTCTCCATGAACCTGGTGATCCAGATGATGATGCTGATCGCCGGCGCCATCATACTGATGCGCTGCAAGGTCAAGCCGGGCGAGATCGCCAACGGCGCCGTCTTCAAGGCAGGCATGGTCGCCATCTTCTCCGTGTTCGGGGTTGCCTGGATGAGCGAAACCTTCTTCCAGGCCCACATGCCGCTGCTCAAGGAGACCCTGGCCCACGTGGTACAGGCCCAGCCCTGGACCTACGCCCTGGTGCTGTTCCTCATCTCCAAGCTGGTAAACAGCCAGGCCGCGGCGCTGACCGCCATCGCCCCCATGGGGCTGGCGCTGGGGGTCGAACCCAAGCTGCTGATCGCCTTCCTGCCGGCGAGCTACGGCTACTTCGTGCTGCCGACCTACCCAAGCGATCTGGCCTGTATCGGTTTCGACCGCTCCGGCACCACCCGCATCGGCAAGTTCATCATCAACCACAGCTTCATCATCCCGGGGCTGATCGGGGTGGTGACCTCCTGCTCGCTGGGCTTTATCCTGACCAGCATCCTGCTCTGACGGAGTCGCACCGCGCAATCCGTTCCACAGGCCCCCGCTCGGGGGCCTGTGCTTTTCGCTCACCTTCCCGCTTTGCCAACCGCCTGCACTCTGGGTAGCATGACCCCTCTTTTTCTTTGCGGAATCTCCCCCCATGTCTCGTGTCATCGTGCTCTGGAGCGGCGGCAAGGATGCCATGCAGGCGCTCTGCCATGCCCGTGAAGCGGGTCATCAGGTGGTGGCACTGGCCACCTTTGCCCCCCCTTCGCCCCGCTTCCTCGCCCATCCTCTGTCACAAGTGCGTCGACAGGCGGCGGCCCTCGGGCTGCCCCATCGGCTGGTCACCATAGAGGCGCCGTTCGATCTCGGCTATGAGCGGGCGCTGGCCAAGCTTAAGGAGGAGTGGCAACTGGATGGGGTGGTCACCGGCGATATCGACAGCGTGGGCGGCGCGCCTAACTGGATCCGCGAGCGCTGTCGCCCGCTTGGTCTCACCGTGCATACGCCGCTCTGGCAGCTATCCCGCGAGGCGCTGCTGGCGGATCTGCTGGCCCGCGGCATCGTCGCCCACCTCTCCTGCGTCGATACCAAAGTGTTGGCTTCCGAGTGGGTGGGACGCACGCTGGATGCGGCCACCCTAGCCGAGTTGCAGCAGCTGGCAGCAACCCAAGGCTTCGATGCCTGCGGCGAGCAGGGGGAGTACCACACCATGGTGACCGACGGCCCGGGTTTTACAGCTCCGCTGGTGCTCGGCCGCTGGCAGGTCGCCCGTCAGGAGCAGCTCGCCTATCTGCTGGAGGGTGAGGAGTAGCACGCAGTTCCGTTCGACCGGTCTGCACCGGCACAACAGATAAAAAACGGGAGGCGATGGCCTCCCGTTTTGCTCTTCATGCTGCCTATCTTGCCAGCTTGCCCAACACCCGCTGCAACAGGCGGATGCGCGGCTCGATGCTCTCCAGCAGCAGGAACTCAGCCTCCGAGTGGAAGCCGCCCCCCATGGGGCCGAAGCCATCCAGCGACGGCACGCCCGCCGCGGCGGTGAAGTTGGCATCCGAGCCGCCACCGGCCTCCAGCCAGTTGAAGGGGACCCCCTCCTCTTTCGCCGCCGCCTCCACCAGCGCCATCAACGCCTCGGTGTCACCGCTCGGGCGCATCGCCGGCTTGAAGCTCTGGCGATCCACCTCGACCCGGCAACCGGCGAGGAAGGGGTTGTTGGCCATGAAGGTGAGCCGCTCGTGCACGGTGGCCGCTTCGTCATTGTTCCAGAAGCGCAGGTCGACGATCGCCTCGGCAAAGTCCGGCACCACGTTGACGCCGGTTCCTCCCTGCACCACCCCCACGTTCATGGTGGTGCCGGTGTCGAGGTTGACCTGCTGGTTGATGGCGAGCACCCAATGGGCCAGCTCGGTGATGGCGGAGATCCCCTCGCTCAGCGCCGAGCCGGCGTGGGAAGCCTTGCCGTGGAAGGTGATGCGGTACTTGGCATTGCCCTTGCGGGCGCTGATGAGATCCCCGTTCGGGCGGGCCGCCTCGGCCACCAGCACGCAGCCGCTCTGTCTGGCCTTCTCCACCAGCCACTCCTTGGACCAGGGGGAGCCTATCTCCTCGTCACAGTTGCAGCAGACCAGCACCTTCAGTTTGGCCAGCACGGCCGGGTCCATCCCCTTGAGGGCATACCAAATGGAGAGCAGGCCGCTCTTCATGTCCGACACGCCGGGGCCAAAGGCCTGATTGTCTTCCACTTTCAGCGGGCGCTTGGCCGCCGTGCCCACGGGGAAGACGGTGTCCATGTGGCCCACCAGCATCACGTCGTAATGGCTGGCGCCGGGAGCATTGGTTGCCTCGAGGCAGGGGCCGCACTCGGCGGCGAACTGGTGGCGAGTCACCTGCCAGCCGATGGCCTCATATTTCTCGGTCATGATGTCGGCCACCGTCGCCACCCCGGCCGGGGTGCGGGTACCGCAATCGAGGTTGATGAGGGGGGCCAGATCAGCCAGGTAGGCGTCCAGAGAAAAAGCGTTGCGAGAGTCTGTCATTGTCATCTCCTGGGACGGGAGGGCACGCCTCCCGTCCGATAGCCGAGTGAAAGGGGCGAACGACCCATGCCGTCCGCCACCCGCTTACATAAACAGCAGATAGTTGAGGGTGAGCGCCGTCACCACGGCGCCAGCCATGGGCACACAGGTGCGCTTGACCACCACGAAGGGGGAGACCTTGGCGATGCCCGCGCAGGCGATCAGCACCGCCGCGATGGGGGAGACGGTGCGGCCTATGCTGGAGGCGAGCTGCATCGGCAGCAGCATGGTCACCGCCGGCACCCCAAACTTGGCCGCCACCGCGGGGGCCAGGGTCGAGAAGCTCAGGAAAGCCGCGTTGCCCGAGCCCATGATGACCGCCGCCACCATGATGAGTCCCACCATCACCAAGGTCATCAGGCCGCTGCCGATGCCGGCATTGCTGGCCGAGAGCAGCAGAGTGTCGATGGCACCGATGGCCTTGAGGGATTCGGCAAACAGCTCGGCACAGACGATCAACGCCACCACGGGGCCGAATACCTTGCCCATGCCGTCGAGGAAGCTGGAGAGCCCTGCGAAGGCGCTGCGCACCGAGCGGGTACGCAGCAGCTCGCACAGCATGCCGATAAAGACCGACAGCAGCATGGCCACCTCCACGCTCATCTTGATGTCGCTCACCAGCAGCTTGGAGAAGGTCATCATCAGCACGAAGGGGATGATGGGCAGCAGGCCGTACCAGGTCGGTACGGGCACCTCGTCTGCCCCTTTCTCGTCCAGCTCAGCGTGCTCGCCCCGATGCTGGGCCGGATCCCAGCCATCCTGGCGGTCACAGTGCCGCTGCCAGAAGAAGTGCAGCACCATGGTCACCAGCAACATGGGGGCCACCAGCCAGATCTGGTAGTCGACGAAATAGCTGGTGGGATCCATGCCGGATTGGCCGGCGGAGAAGATAGCATTGGTCTGGGTCGGGCCGATTTCGAACGCCTGGGAGGTGGCGATGACACCGCAGGCGGAGGCCGGGCTGATGCCGAGGTTGCGCATCACCGGATACATGGTGACCATCAACAAGAGGCCGAGGCCGGTGGCGGAGGTGACGAACAGGGAGACGAAGACCGCCACCAGGTAGCAGATGGCCAGCATCAGGTAGCTGGACTGGATGCCCGCCACCGGTTTGACCGCCACCCGCACCAGCGCCTGGGAGGCGCCGATATGGGACATGTAGGTGGCAAAGCCGGCCACCGCCATGATGGTGAGGCCGAGCCCCGCCGCCCGGTAGGAGAAGATCCCCTTGAACACCTCAAACAGGTCGAACAGGGCGAAGCCGGTGCTCTTGTCGGCGGGCAGAATGGGGTGCAATCCCAGCCAGTAGGCGACGGTGAAGATGGTCATGCCGGCCAGTGCCAGCACCGCCTGCGGGTTGTAATCCTTGATGATGCCGTAGACCACGGCCAGCAGTACGAGCAAGACGAAGACGAGTTCCAAATATTCACTCCTGATAAAGTTATCGAGGAGCGAAATCTAGTGGTCCGACCGCGCTTTCCCATTGATCCCTGTCAAGAAAGATGGCTTGACCGCACTTCGATAAAATAAAATGCTACACACTTAACAAAAAACGGTCTTTTAAACTAAAGGCAAACCTTTAGAATCCCTTTGCCACGCGTTCTGGCGAATAACCTCAGGCTTTTTTGCTTTGGATCAACGTCAGGGGCCAGTGAACTGGCCAAGATGCGCAACGACACACAGAGACCGTTTCGCGCCGGAGAGAGTTATGACAGACCGAGCCACCGCAGGCATGACGACCTGCGACTACAAGCTATGGGACATCCTCGTCGAGTCTGCAAAGGAACGCACCACCATTCGTTACTCCAAGCTGGCCAGGCAGGCCGGGCTGGAGAATTGCCAGGATGAGCTGCGCACGCTGCTGCAACGCATCCGCATGTACTGCACCGAGCATCAGTTGCCGATCCTCTCCGCCATCGTGGTGGACGATGTGGGCAAATATACCGGCCTCTCCTCCAGTTTGCCGGACGCCCCCTGGGAGCGGGCCAAGGTGTTTGACTACCAGTGGCCGGTTGCGCCCTGAGTGCTCAGTCCCTCACCATAACGCGCCCACCGGCGCGTTTTGTACTTCTTCGGGCCCCTTTTTCCTGAACCGCAGGCAAAAAAAACCCGCCGAGACGGCGGGTACTAAGCAAGCAACGCTCTGGATGACCAGAGTAAAGAGTTCAGGCTGTCGAATCTTGCCACCTCCGGCACCACGCGAAAGAGGTAACAGGACAACATGGGTTTGCATAAATCGCTGATTTACCCAAGCTTCATGCTGACCATCGACGGGAAATGAGACTAAAGTGAAGGCCCTGCTTAAGGAAATGATTTATTAGTATTCCATTATGCACAGAATGAATTTACGAGGCGTCGACCTCAACCTGCTGGTGGTGCTCAAGGCACTGCTGGAGGAGCGCAACACCACCAAGGCCGCCGAACGGCTCGCCATGAGCCAGCCGGCCGTCAGCCGGGCACTGGCCCGTTTGCGTCTGCTCTATGACGATCCCCTGCTGATCCGCACCCCCCAGGGCATGGAACCCACCGCCCGGGCAGAGGCCTTGCTGTTGCCGCTGCGAGAGATCCTGCGCGACATCGAGCAGACCTTCAGCCCGCCAGAACAGCTCGACCCCGCCCAGTTCGAGGGGGTGCTGCGCATCGGGGCCCACACCTATGTGGAATACGTGATGATGCCGAGCCTGCTGGCCCGGCTGCAGCAGCAGGCGCCCAACCTGCGCATCCACATGGTGCCGCTCAATGCGGACTACGAGAGCCAGCTCGACGAAGGGGTCATCAGCATGGTGATCAGCAAACAGGACGAGGTGCCCGGCCGTTTTCGCCGCATCCCGCTGTTCGAGGACAAGCTGATCTGCGCCGCCCACCGCAGCCATCCGCTGCAGGGTCAGGTGCTGTGCATCGAATCCTTCGCCCAGGCCCAGCACCTGCTGGTCGCCCCCCGCGGCAGCGAAGGGGGCATCGTCGATGATCTGCTGGCTGCCCACGGCATGACCCGACACACCCCCTTGATAGTACAAAGTTTTCTGGCGGCCCCCTTCATCCTGCCCTACGCGCCTCTGCTGCTAACCTCCCCTGCCCGGGTGCTGCGTCCGCTGATGCCGCTGCTGGATCTGGTGGAGTACGAAACCCGCTTTACCCTGCCCACCTTCGAGGTGAGCCTCATTCGCCATCGTCGCGACGACAACAACGCCATGCTCAACTGGTTCGAATCCGAACTGCACCTCTGGTGTCGCACCCAGAGCGAACTCTGATACCCGCCGGCGCGTCCTGCGCCGGGTACTTTTCCCCTCCTCCCAGGCCCGACCAGCGCCTCGCCTCACCGCCCCCATGCGCATCGGCGTTGCCTTGGGATCGCCACAATGCCAGAATCGGGCCTCCTCTTGATTTCCCGTTTCAGGACTCAAGTTTCGGCTTTCCGGGCCCATGCCCGCAGACAAAGGACTCCCCATGGCCACCACCCTCTATGGCATCAAGAACTGCGACACCATCAAGAAAGCCCGCAAGTGGCTGGAGCAGGCCGGCATCGACTACCGCTTTCACGACCACAGGGCCGACGGCCTGAACCCGGCCGACCTCGACCGCTGGCTGAACCAGCTCGGCTGGGAGGCGCTGCTCAACAGCCGCGGCACCACCTTTCGCGCCCTGCCGGACGAAGCCAAACAGGGGCTCGACACCGCCAAGGCCCGTGCCCTCTTGCTGGAGCACCCGGCCATGATCAAGCGCCCGCTGCTGGACCAAGACGGCGAGCTGACTCTGGGCTTCAAGGCCGATCACTACCAATCCCTCTTCTCTCGTTAAGGAAAAACGATGTCGGATGTCATCGCACTGGCCAAGAATCTGATCCGCCGCCCCTCCGTTACCCCGCTGGATGAAGGGTGCCAGACCCTGATGGCGGAGCGCCTCGCCAAGCTCGGCTTCGTCATCGAGCCCATGGTGTTCGAAGACACCACCAACCTCTGGGCCCGCCGCGGCAGCGAAGGGCCACTGTTCTGCTTCGCCGGCCACACCGACGTGGTGCCCGCCGGCCCGCTGGACAAATGGCATACCCCGCCGTTCGAGCCGACCATCCAGGATGGCGTGCTCTACGGGCGCGGCGCCGCCGACATGAAGGGCTCGCTGGCCGCCATGGTGGTGGCGGTCGAGCGCTTCGTGGCCGAGCATCCGGATCACGCCGGGTCGATTGCCTTCCTCATCACCTCCGACGAGGAGGGGCCCTTCATCAACGGTACCACCCGGGTGATCGACACCCTGGAGGCCCGTAACGAGAAGATCCGCTGGTGCATCGTCGGCGAGCCCTCCTCCACCGCAGTGGTGGGGGACGTGGTGAAGAACGGCCGGCGCGGCTCCATCACCGGCGATCTGCTGGTGCGCGGGGTGCAGGGCCACGTCGCCTACCCCCATCTGGCGGACAACCCGATCCACAAGGCGGCCCCGGCGCTGGCCGAGCTCGCCGCCATCGAATGGGATCAGGGCAACGCCTACTTCCCCCCCACCAGCTTCCAGATCGCCAACATCCAGGCGGGCACCGGTGCCTCCAACGTCATTCCCGGCGAACTGCACGTCCAGTTCAACTTCCGCTTCAGCACCGAGCTCACCGATGCCGCGATCCGCGAGCGGGTCGAAGCCCTGCTCGAGCGGCACGGTCTGGATTACCAGATCAAGTGGACCCTCTCCGGCCAGCCCTTCCTCACCGACACCGGCAAGCTGCTGGCGGCGGCGGTTTCTGCCATCGAGGCGGTGAACGGTCAGCGACCGGCCCTGCTCACCACGGGGGGAACGTCCGATGGGCGCTTCATCGCCCCCACCGGGGCGGAAGTGATCGAGCTGGGCCCGGTCAACGCCACCATCCACAAGGTAAACGAGTGCGTGAAGGCGGACGACCTGGATCTGCTGGCAGACATGTACCAAGGGGTGCTCGAGAGGTTGCTGGCATGACCCAGGATCAGCTACTGGGCCAGGATGAGGGTCACCTCATCCTGGTGGGGCAAGGCCCGCACCGGCTGACGGCCGCCACCGCGGCGGCCTTCAACGACATGCAGGTGGCCGCCGCCCACGCCGGCTTCAACCTGCAGCCCGCCTCCAGCTGGCGGGGCTTCGATCGCCAGCTCGCCATCTGGAACGGCAAGTGGCGCGGCGAGCGGCCGCTGCTCGATGCCCATAGCCAGCCCATCGACGCCCTGCAACTGAGCGACGAGGAGCGGCTGCACGCCATCCTGCACTGGAGCGCCCTGCCTGGCACCAGTCGCCACCACTGGGGCACCGATCTCGACATCTACGACCCGGACTGCCTGCCCGCCGGCACCAAACTGGCGCTGGAGCCCTGGGAGTATGAAGAGGGGGGCTGGTTTGCCGACTTGAGCGAGTGGCTGGAGGATCGCATGAACGACTTCGGCTTCTTCCTGCCCTATGCCAAGCCGGCCGGTGCCGGCAGCGGCGTCGCCTACGAGCCCTGGCACCTCAGCTTTGCGCCTGAGTCCCGCGAGCAGCGGCTCGACCCGGCCGCGCTGGCACTTTGCCTGCAACAGGCGGATATTGAAGGCAAGGCGACCATACTGGCCAACCTCGACGAGATCCTGGCCCGCTATGTCACCCTGGCCACCGACGAAAGGAGTAGCACATGAACCTCTGGCTCTGGATAGGCTTGCCCCTGCTCTTCCTGCTCGGCCTGTTTCTCAACGCCATCAAGGACATGAAGCGACTGGAGAAAGAGCTGCCCCGCTACAAGGACAAGATCCGGGAAGTGAAGGACGACGAGGACGACTGACAACCTCGGTCAGCAGGGGCCCGGCGTGGGCCCCTGCCGTTTGCTGCCCTCTGCGGCGCCCGCCTCTCCCTCAAGTGTCCGTTTTGTGAACATCATCACGTTGCCGACCTCTCTGATCCCCCCGATGACCCCCTTTTGATGGCCAGAACCCTTCGCAGCAATCGCACTGAAAATGTAAAAAACTGCAAATAAATGCACAATTAAGCCACACGGAGCCGGTCAAACTGCATATAATGTGCCTGATTTGCATTTTGACAGAAGGAGTTCGCCATTGGATGCCGTCACCATCAACAGTTTCTTCCTCGTCGCGGCCTTGTTGGTGGGTGCCAGTGTCCTGTTGAGCGCGCTCTCCTCCCGTCTCGGTATCCCTATCCTGGTGATCTTCCTCGCCGTCGGCATGCTGGCCGGTGAGGACGGCCCCGGTGGCATCCACTTCGCCGACTACTCCATCGCCTACCTGGTGGGCAACCTGGCGCTCGCCATCATATTGCTGGACGGCGGCATGCGCACCCGGGTCTCCTCGTTCCGGGTCGCGCTCTGGCCCGCCCTGTCGCTCGCCACGGTCGGGGTGGCCATCACCACCGGCCTGACGGGTCTCGCCGCCGCCTGGCTGTTTAACCTCAACCTGCTGCAGGGGATGCTGATCGGCGCCATCGTCGGCTCCACCGATGCGGCGGCGGTCTTCTCCCTGCTCGGCGGGCGCAGCCTCAACGAGCGGGTCAGCGCCACCCTGGAGATAGAGTCAGGCAGCAACGATCCCATGGCGGTGTTTCTCACCGTCACCCTGATCGAGGTGCTGGCCACCGCCCAGCAGGGGCTGGATGGCGGCTTTCTGCTGCTGCAACTGCTCAAGCAGTTCGGACTGGGGGCCGGCATCGGCCTTGGCGCCGGCTGGCTGCTGTGGAAGCTCATCAACAGCGCCCGGCTGGCCCCCGGCCTCTACCCGCTGCTGACCGTCAGCGGCGGCCTGCTCATCTTCGCCCTCACCACGGCGGTAGGCGGCAGCGGCATCCTGGCCATCTACCTCACCGGCCTGTTGCTCGGCAACCTCTCCCTGCGCAGTCGCAGCACCACCCTGTCGGTGCTGGACGGCCTCACCTGGCTCAGCCAAATCGGCATGTTCCTAGTGCTGGGGCTGCTCGCCTCCCCCCACAAGTTGCTGCCCATCGCCCTGCCGGCGCTGGCGCTGGCCATGTGGATGATCCTGTTCGCCCGCCCCATCTCGGTCTGGATCGGCCTGCTGCCGTTCAAGAACTTCGCCCCCCGCGAGCGCTGGTTCATCTCCTGGGTCGGCCTGCGCGGCGCGGTGCCGATCATTCTGGCGGTGTTCCCCATGATGGCGGGGCTGCCCAACGCCCAGCTCTACTTCAATGTCGCCTTCTTCGTGGTGCTGGTTTCGCTGATCCTGCAGGGCAGCTCGCTGCCGCTGGCCTCCCGCCTCGCCCGGGTCGAAGTGCCGGCGCCCCCCTCGCCCATCAACCGCTCTGGGCTTGAGATCGATCTCGATAGCCAGTGGGAGACCTTCGTCTATCGCCTGAGCGACGAGAAGTGGTGCATCGGCTCGCCGCTGCGGGATCTGCGCATGCCCAAGGGCACCCGCATCTGCGCCCTGTTCCGCGAGCAGGAGCTGCTGCACCCCTCGGGCAGTACCTGTCTGCAATCGGACGACATCCTCTGCGTCATCGGCCACGAACGCGACCTGCCTGCCCTCGGCCAGCTGTTCAGCCAGGCGCCGGAGCAGGATCTGGGCCCCCGCTTCTTCGGCGACTTCCTGCTGGAGGCGGCCGCCAAGCTGGTGGATCTGGCACCGCTGTATGGGCTGGATGTGAGCGAGGTGGCGGATCAGACCCTTGGCCATTTTATTGCACAGCAGTTGGGCGATAATCTGGTAGTCGGCGACCACGTCGAATGGCAGGGGCTGATCTGGACCGTGGCCGAAATGGAAGAGGGTGAACCCCGCAAGATAGGGGTACGTTTTCTGGAAGAAGATCCGGTCTGATCGCCGTCTGCCTCGTCCTCTGCGAGAAGGGAGTTATCTATGCCTTACCAAACCCTGTTGTCCGGCCTGCAACCCCCTTCGCCCAACCTGGGGGTGATCGAGGGCTTCTTTGGCAAGGGCTGGAGCTGGGAAGCCCGCGCCCGCTACGCCCAGTGGCTGCCCCGCCACGGTTACGGCTTCTATCTCTATGCCCCGAAAGAGGATGGCTATCTGCGCAAGCACTGGGCCAAGCCCTGGCCTGCCGCCCAGCTCGAGGCGCTGCGCCAGCTCGCCCGCCAGTGCCGCGACAACGGTCTCGCCTTCGGGGTGGGGCTGAGCCCCATGGGCGCTCACCACGACTATGCCCGCCAGCGACCGGCCCTGCTGGAGAAGGTGCGGCTCATCGAGGAGGAGCTCAAGCCTGACATCCTGGCGATCCTGTTTGACGACATGAAGGGGGATACCCCGGATCTCGCCCACTGGCAGCTCACCATCGCCCACGACATCGCGGCCCATACCGGTGCCGGCCGGCTGCTGTTCTGCCCCAGCTACTACAGCACGGATCCTGTACTGGAGAAGGTGTTCGGCGCCATGCCCCCCCACTATCTGCAGGATCTGGGGCAGGGGCTGGATCGGCGCATCGACATCTTCTGGACCGGCCCCAAGGTCTGCTCCAGCGAGTACCCGGCGGCCCACTTGCGGCAGACGGCCGAGTGGCTGCACCGCAAGCCGTTCCTGTGGGACAACTACCCGGTCAACGACGGCAGCAAGGCCAGCAGCTTCCTGCACCTGCGCGCCTTCGAAAACCGCCCGGCGGAGTTGGCGGATCTCGTGAGCGGCCATGCGGTCAACCCCATGAAGCAGGCGGCGCTGTCGGCCCTGCCGCTGGCCACCCTGCCGATGAGCTACCGGCTCGGCAAGCAGTACGACCCGGACAAGGCGCTGCACGCCTCCCTCAACGCCACCTGCGGCCCGCAGATCTCCGCCATGATCCAGGCCGATCTGCCGCTGTTTCAGGACATAGGGCTGGCCCAGCTGACTCCTGAGCAGGTGACTCACCTCAAGGCCCGTTATCTGCCGTTTCGCGACCAATCCTGCGTAGACGAGATCCTGCGCTGGCTCGATGGCGAGTACGTGTTCGACCCGGACTGTCTCACCGACTGATCCCCACCCAGGCACATTGCCACAGGAGGCAGCATGGACGCGTCCCTGATTTACCAGAACCTGGCGGTGATCGCCGCCTTCCTGCTCATCTACAGCCTGATCGCCGGGCGCTTTGAATCCCGCCTCATCAACGGCCCCTTGCTGTTCTTGCTGATGGGCTGGCTGCTGGGGCCGGGCGGCATCGAGCTGCTCTCCCTCTCCATCGACAGCGACGGCATCAAACTGCTGGCGGAGCTGACCCTGGTCATAGTGCTGTTCAGCGATGCGGCCAACACCAACTGGCAGGTGCTGCTGGCCAACCGCAGCCTGCCCATCCGGCTGCTGCTGATCGGCCTGCCGCTCACCCTGCTGGCAGGCACCCTGTTCGGCCGCTGGGTCTACCCGGACCTGCCGCTGCTGGAGCTGGCCATCCTCTCCACCATACTCGCCCCCACCGATGCGGCGCTCGGCAAGGCGGTGGTGAGCAACCCGGCGGTGCCCGCCCCCATCCGCGAGGGGCTCAACCAGGAGAGCGGCCTCAACGACGGCATCTGCGTGCCCGTGCTGCTCCTGCTGCTCGCCCTCATCGCCCCTACCGAACAGCACAGTGGCACCGGCCTGCTGGCCATCACCCTGCTGCTGGAGGAGATCGGCATCGGCCTGCTGGTGGCCTGGGGGCTCACCACCTTCACCCTGCGCCTGCTCAAGACCTCCTACCTCAACGGCTGGCAGCTGCCGCTCTGGCGCCAGCTCACCATGCCGGGGCTGGCCCTGCTCTGCTTCGCGCTGGCCCAGACCCTGGGGGGCAGCGGCTTCATCGCCGCCTTCGTCGGCGGCCTGCTGATGGGCCGCAAACTGGGGGAGCACAAGCACGCCTACCTGGACAGCTGCGAGGGATACGGGGATCTGCTCTCTGTGGTGATCTGGATGGTGTTCGGCGCCACCCTGATGCCCATGCTGGCAGAGCTGCTGCACTGGCAATACTGGCTCTATGCCGCCGCCAGCCTCACCCTGCTGCGCATGCTGCCGGTCTGGCTGAGCCTGCTCGGCACCGGCCTCAAGCTTGAACTCAAGCTCTTCATCGGCTGGTTCGGGCCGCGGGGGCTGGCCAGCATCGTCTTTGCGGTGATGGTGCTGCAAAATGAGCCGGCCCTCCTCGGCCAGCGCCCCATCATCGCCACCGTGCTCTGCACCATCATACTGAGCGTCATCCTGCACGGTCTCACCGCCAATCCCTGGGTCGCCCGCTTCAAACCCCGTTGAGGGGCGCCGCCAACAAAAAGCCCCGGGCACTGCCCGGGGCTTTCTTTTGTCAGACGCAAGGCGTCCATCTCGGCCAGTGCCCCTCCCTAGGAGCTCGCGTCCTCGGCCTGCGGCCGATAGACCAGGATCCCCGGCTTGTTCTGCACATACTCCAAGAAGGGAGAGTCCACCACCTGCATCTTGCTCGAGAGGGAGGAGGCATTGCGCAGCACGGGGCCGTTCTCGCCACGGATGAAGATGCCGGTGTGAGTAACGTCGAGCCCGGCCAGATCGGTGTAGATGCCGATGTAGTCCCCCTCTTCCAGCAGACTCAGGGTGTTCTCGTCGATGCTGGCGGACGGAATGTAAGTGATGTCCCGCGCCGTCACCCCCAGCCCCGGAATGTAGTGGCCGCCGTCCGCCTTCTGGTTGAGCAGCTTGGCGGTGGTCACCGCGGCGCCGCCCACCAGATGGGTCACGTCGCTCACCTTGTTGTCACCATGCACCCAGTCTGAGAAGAAGTGCTTTCTGGTCAGATAGTTGACCTCACCGTTCACGTAACGAGTGTGCATCAGGTTCTCGATGAAGTGATGCACACTCGTTGCGCGACGCAGCGACTCGACGTAGTCCAGATAGGTGAAGCAGTCGAGCCCGCCAAAATCTACCACCAGCTTCTCCTGCACCTCGTTCGACCCCACCAGCCGGTTGGCCACATAGGGGTTGCCCAGAAACAGGCTGGAGAAGGTCTTGATCGTCTGACCCGGCGCCCCCTGCTGGCGGGCAAACAGCTCGATAAGTTGCGGCTCCTTGATGTTGTAAAAATCGAGGTTTCTCTCTTTGCCGGCAGCCGCCGCGCCGGCAAACAGGAGCAATGCGATACTGGTCAGCCTCATCATCCTTAAATCTCCTTGCTCGGAATGTTAATAAACGGACCCTGTGCACCCTCTCGCAGGGGCAAGAGAATGCCATTCGAGACTGACGGCATCCCGGCCGTTTGCAAACCGGATAAATGTAAGCAAATGTGGCCAACCGCCCGCCAGCATACGAAAAAGCCCCGCATGGCGGGGCTTCTCGGCAGTAACAGACCAGCTGGCAAGTGCGGTATCAACCCAGCGCCAGCCAGACCCCGACAAACAGCATGAGAGAGCCGGCGATCCGGTTCATCAGGGTGACGTTGCCGCTCTTGGCGAGGAAGTGGCGCAGGGTGCGACCGCCGCTCGCGTAGAGCAGCAGGCAGGAGAACTCGATGAGCAGGATCAGGGCCACCAGGGCGCTGATCTGGGGTGCCATCGGCTTGGCCGCATTGATGAAGGGAGGCAGCAGGGAGACCATGAAGGCCCACCCCTTGGGGTTGGCGATGGCGGTGACGAAGCCCTGCATGGCCAGCGCCAGCGGCCGCGTCTCCTGGGCGGCCGACAGATCCGCCGGGATCGCCAGCTTGCCCTTGGCCTGCCACATCTGGATGCCGAGCCAGATAAGATAGGCGCCGCCCACATATTTGAAGGCGGCAAACAGCGCCGGGTAGTTGAGCATCACGGCCGCCACCCCGATCACCGACAGCACAGAGACCAGGCCGACCCCGATGAGCTCGCCCCACATCATGTGCAGGGTGCGGCGCACCCCCAGACTCATGCCGAGGGTCATCGCCAGGGTCATGCACATGCCGGGGGTCACGGAGACAAAAAAGAACGTGGGAATAAACAGCGCCAAAATGGCAGGATCGATCCAGTCGGACACACAACACCTCCATGGTAACAGACCGATGATCTTGCCTATCACACTCATTTAACACAAGAAAAAACCTTTTCAAATAGCCGGTTTTGCACCTTAAAAACCTGTGACAAGCTTTGTCGCGCCTGTGTAAGATGCCGCCTTGTTTCTCTTTTGGGTCAGGATCTTTCATGTCATTGAATAATCTCTCTATCCGTCTGCAAGTACTCATCCCTCTCCTGCTCGCCAGCCTGTTGATGGTCCTGATGATCGGGATCGGCAAACAGGACATCGACCGCGCCATCGGCGACATGAACGAGACCACCGCCAGCGTGACCCGTCACAAGGACGACATCGCCACCCTGATCCACGCCACCTACCGGCTGCGCACCAACGCCATCTACGGCCTCTATGACCCCGCCCGCTTTGCCCAGCTGCCCAACGAACTCTCCGCCGCCGAGCAGGAGATAGGTGCCATCCTGGCCAGACTGGCCATCGCCGGTGCCGAGCAGGACAACAGCCGGGTCGCGGCTGCCCTGCAGGCCTACCTCAGCCACACCCGCAGCAACATGCTGCCGCTGCTGGCCGCCAAGCACCAGGGCGGCGGCGATCCTGCCGCCTATGAGCAGGCCCGCCTGCGCTTTCGCGATCTGGGGGAAGATCTCATCAAGCAGATCGATGCCATGTCCGCCCACGTCAACCAGCTGATCCTGGCTGAAATTGCCGAGGAGCAGGCTCACTACCACGCCACCCTGCTGCGCACCCTGCTGCTGATGGCAGCCAGTCTGGCCGCCGCCCTGTTTGGCGGCTGGTGGCTCTCCGGCCGCATCGTGCGCCCCATCGGTCAGCTGCAGCAGGTGATGCGCGCGGTGGCCCAGGGCCGCTTCAACGTGCGCGCCGCCGCCAACGGCAACAACGAGCTGAGCCAGCTGGCCGCCGACATCAACCAGACCCTGACCCAGCTTGGCAGCACCATCAATACCCTCACCGGCATCAGCGGCAACGTGGCCTCCGCCGCCACCGAGCTCGCCGCCGTGATGACCCAGGCAGAGGTCAATGCCCAGCAGCAGCGCGGTGAGACCGAACAGGTGGCCTCCGCCGTCACCGAGCTGGCCAGCACCGCCGACAACGTCAACCACAATGCCGCCCTGGCCGACGAGCTGGCGCGCGATGCCAACCAGCGGGTCGAAGAGGGGCTGGCGCTGTTTGCCGAGAGCATTCAGGCCAACAGCCGCATGGCCAACAGTCTGGAGAGCGCCGCCTCCGTGGTGGCCAGCCTCAAGTCCCAGTCCGAGCAGATCGGCAAGGTGATCGAGGTCATCCAGGGGATTTCCGAGCAGACCAACCTGCTGGCCCTCAACGCCGCCATCGAGGCCGCCCGCGCCGGTGAAACCGGTCGCGGCTTTGCGGTGGTGGCCGACGAGGTGCGCATGCTGGCGGCCCGCACTCAGGACTCCACCAAGGAGATCCAGGCCATCATCGAGCAGTTGCAGAGCCAATCCCTCTCCGCCAACAGCGGCGTGCAGGATACCCTGGCCATCCTGGCCCACAACCAGCAGCTCTCCGGCCAGGTACAGGATCTGCTGGGCGGCATCACGGAGGCGGTCAACCAGATCAACGGCGCCAACGCCCAGGTGGCCACCGCCGCCGAGGAGCAATCCTGCGTCACCGCCGACATCAACCGCAACATCACCAACATCCACGAGATCGTGAACCAGAACGCGGCCGGCATCAGCCAGAGTGCTGCCGCCAGTCACGAACTGTCACAGCTCGCCGAGCAGCAGCGCAAGCAGCTGTCCCAGTTCCAGCTGTGACGCCGACCCGCTGACCAGACAGAGAGGCCCCGCAAGCGGGGCCTCTCTGTTAATGACGCTGATGACTTGTTATTGTTTTAAACGCTATTTTTTATGATTAGGCTTCATTGGGGGCTGGGCTACCTCACCAAATGTGGGTATGGTAGAGGCACGTCACTCCCCCTCATGCGAGATCATCATGAAGCTGTCCTTCAAGAAACCGGCCTTCATCGGCCTCGGGCTCATCGCCCTCGTCACCGCCATCTGGCTCGACTACTACCTGCCGGAACACACCATCGCCACCATCACAGGGGTGGAGGTGAAGCGCACCGACAAGGATGGCCCCATCAGCCAGAAGAACCCGGCCGACGGCCCCACCACCGACGTCTACTACATCTATACCGAGCGTCCCGGCGAGAAGATCCGCGTGTTCCGCAACGAGGATACCGAGTGGGGCTGGCCCTTCTACTTCAAGTTCAACGCCGCCGACGTGCAGGCCAAGGCCAAGTCGATGGAGTTCGAAAAACGGCTGGCCATCATCACCTCCTACGGCTGGCGCATCAACATGTTCTCCATGTTCCCCAACGTCACCAAGATTGAGAGCACCGAGCCCGACGCCTCTACCTGGAGCTTCTTCCGCTGGTTCTGGTTCGGCATCTGGGCCCTGGTGATGGGCAAGGCTGCCATCGCCACCTGGCGCTACTTCGATCGTCTCGAGGACGAGATATGAGTGAGCCGAGCAAGACGCGCACCAGCTTCTATCGCCGGCTCTACGTGGCCTGGCTGATCAGCCAGGGCACGGATACGGTACCGGCCATCATGGAGGCGACCGGCATGCCGCGCCGCACCGCACAGGATACGCTCAGCGCCCTGGCCGAGCTGGACATCAGCTGCGGCTTCGAGCAGACCGAGGGGGCTCGCCATCTGCAGGGGCACTATCGCATCAGTGACTGGGGACCCATCAACCCGGCCTGGATAAAAGCCCAGCTGCCGGTCATCAAAGAGACGCTGGGTTACCCCTAAAAGTGACTGGGGGGCAATCCGAGCCAATCCACCAAATAGAAAGAGGGCCAGCCGACAAGGCTGGCCCTCTTTCTATCTCTGCCAAGGCCTAGGCCTTCTTTCTACTCGGGGAAAGGCTCCTCCGGCAGCGACTCCTGGCTCTCGCCCCGGGTGCAGTCGATGATGGAGCGTTTGGGGTTGTTGGGATCGCGCAGCAGCAAAGGGGCCAACCCCTCGTCGTGCTTCTGTTCGTCGGAAAACTCGCTGCCGTAGGCATTGTGGGTAAGCCGGCGCGCGTTGGCGATGGGGGTATCCACGAACAGGGCGTGCACCTCGAAGGTGGAGGCCGGAATGAGAAAACCACTGATGGGCAGGCCGTGCAGCTCCTGGCGGGTCTTGTACCAGGCGAAGCCGTCCGCCACCTTGTAGGGGGTGTAGTGGTTGAGCTGCGGGTGCGCCGGCTTGCCCGTCTCGCTGTCAAGATAGAGATCGTCCAGCTCGCAGGTCGCCAGCCCCTGCCACATCGACTCGAACGGCGTGGCACACCCCGTCAGTTGCAACCCGGCCAACAGTGCCAGCCCTGTCTTCCACATCGCTTCGCCCCTTCTTGCAAGAGTGGAACTGCGTTCAGTCAAAGGCCCGCAGCCGCGTGACCAGCAGATCGATAAAACCGGCCCGATCCAGCCCCAGCAGCACCAGCGCATTGGCCGGCTTGCCGGTCAGACCGTAGCGATCCACCACCGTCATGCCGCTAGTATGGGTACCGCCGGTCTCGATATCGACCCGGCACTCGACCCCGTGGAACAGCGCGGGAGCCAGCAACCAGGCAATGGTACAGGGGTCGTGCAGCGGCGCGCCAGCAAATCCCCACTTGGGATCCCTGTGGTAGATCATGAAAAAGTCGAGCAGCCCGGCCACGCACTGGGCCACCGGATTGGTGATGGCGCGCACCCGTTCGATATCCTCGTCCATCACCTGCGCCTGGTGGGTCACGTCCAGCCCGCACATGGTGATGGGGAGCCCCGACTTGAACACCATATCGGCCGCTTCCGGGTCCACATAAATGTTGAACTCCGCCGCCGGGGTCCAGTTGCCGGCCCCTGCGGCGCCCCCCATCAGCACGATGCGGGCGATCTTGGATTTGAGCTCGGGGTGGGCCGCCAGCAGCAGGGCGATGTTGGTGAGCGGGCCGGTCGGCACCAGGGTCACGGGCTCAGGGCTCTCGCGCAGGCACTTGGCCATCAGCTCGAGGGCGGTCATGGACACGGGGGCAAAGGCGGGATCCGGCAACTTGGGGCCATCGAGCCCCGATTCGCCATGGACGTTGTCGGCGATGATAAGCTCGCGGGCCAGCGGCTTGGGAGCCCCCGCCGCCACCGAAATGTCGTCACGCCCCAGCAGGGTCAGGATGCGCAGGGCGTTGTTGAGGGTCTTGTCCGGCGTCTGGTTGCCGGCGCTGGTGGTGACCGCCAGCACCTTGAGCTCGGGGCTGGCCAGCGCCAGGATGAGGGCGATGGCATCATCGTGGCCGGGATCGCAATCGAGAATAACGGGCAACGCCATGGACAGGCTCCTTACAACATGACAAGGAGCCATACCTTAGCAAGCCGCGGCTGCATTAACTCTGGAAGGGGTCACAAAATGGCCCCTTCCCTGCGTTATCAAGCAGTTAGTCACAAGACGAGGGCCGCCCCTGCAGTTATTCGCCGTGCCCCGCCGGTTCGGGTATGATCCCCCTCCCTTTCCAGACCGTGCGCCCCATGTCCGTCATCGTCGATACCTTCATCGCCCCGCCCTGTGCGGCCGCCATCGAGCTCCTGTTTGAGGATGAGCACCTGCTGCTCATCAACAAGCCGAGCGGCCTACTGAGCCTGTCGGGCAAGAACCCGCAGAACCTCGACTCGGTGCACCACCGGCTGGTGCAGGATTATCCCGGTTGCGCCCTGGTCCATCGCCTCGATTTTGGCACCTCGGGGATCATGCTGGTGGCCAGGAACAAGGCCATCAACGCCCTGCTCTGCCACCAGTTCAGCCAGCGCACCGTGAGCAAGGCTTACAGCGCCCTGCTGTGCGGCCACCTGGCCGAAGACGAAGGGGTGATCGACGCCCCCATCGCCAAGGATCCGGCGCTGTTTCCGCTGATGAGCATCTGCGCCGTCAGCGGCAAGCCCGCCCGCTCCCGCTATCAAGTGATTGAGCGGCTGGAGCAGCAGATTCAGGGACAAACCGTGCCGCTGACCTGGGTCAGACTGGTGCCGGAGACCGGCCGCACCCATCAGCTGCGCATCCACAGCCAGCAGCTGGGCCATCCCATCCTTGGTTGCGATCTCTATGGCGGCCTGCTGCCGCCCGGCTGCGAACAGGCGCCGCGGCTGATGCTGCACGCCAGTGAACTCGATTTTGTTCATCCGGTCAGTCGCGAGCCGATGCAGATCCGCTGTGAGGCGCCCTTTGCGCTGGCGCTGGCGACCATGACGGGGCAACAGGGATAACTCAGAAGGAAATAGAGGGGAAAAAGAGAAGGGGAAAAGCGGTAAACGGCGGATAAAGATAGGGGCCGTGCTTTCGCAACGGCCCCCACCCCCCACTCGGTACTCTTTGTTACAAAGAGGGCTATCAGATCAGTTTGCGGGCAGCGCCCAGCACGATCTTGATGGCATCAGATTCGGTCTTCGCCATGGTCTCGGCGTTCGGGATCTCTTGCTGGGTACGGTTCACGATGACACCGGCCACCATACCGGCACGCAGGCCCTGGCTGGAGCACATGGTCAGCAGCGTCGCGGACTCCATTTCGAAGTTCAGCACCCCCATGGATTGCCACTCTTTCATGGAACCCTGGAAGCGTTGTACCACGCGGCCGGAGAAAGTGTCGTAGCGCTCCTGACCCGGGTAGAAGGTGTCAGAAGAGGCGGTAACGCCCACGTGCAGCTTGGAACCCAGCTCCTTGGCGGTGTTGACCAGCGCAGTGGTGCAGTCGAAGTCGGCCACGGCCGGGAACTCCATCGGCGCGAAGTGCAGGCTGGCACCGTCGAGGCGCACGGAGCCGGTGGTGACGATCACGTCGCCCACGTTCAGGTGCGGCTGGATGGCGCCGGTGGTGCCGATGCGCAGGAAGGTACGGATGCCCAGCTGAGCCAGCTCTTCCACCGCGATGGAGGTGGACGGGCCGCCGATACCGGTGGAGCAGATGATCACGGCCTTGCCGTCCATCTCGCCGCGCCAGGTAGTGAATTCACGATGGCTGGCCAGGTGCACCGGGTTATCCAACAGCTCTGCGATGCGCTTCACGCGCTCGGGGTCACCGGGAACGATCGCCAGGGTGGCGCCTTGCAGATCCGCTTTTTTCAAACCCAAGTGAAATACATCAGACATAGTGGACTCCTGGTTGCTCCCCACCAGCATGGTCAGGGGCAAGTTAAGGTGATTCTTTATGGTACTTTCAAGCCTTCACTCCCCTCGTCGGGGAGGCGCCAACTATGGTCGAAAGCGCTTTCCAATTCCTTGAAGCATCTCACACTTCCTTGCATTGACAGCCACAAATTCGGCGCAAAACGTTTGCTAACTTGATGAATTAATTGAAAAACGTTTTTCTGTTCGCGAACAGGCTAGCGCGCTTGTCAATCCCTGTCGCGGCCCATGTTTCCGGTACGTGATCGAGTCCATAAAGTTGCAAAGCAGATACCATTGACCCCTTTTCATCCCCCCTGACGGTGCTATGTTGGCGCCCGTATACCACTTAATGGCTAATCATACGGAGTCCATCATGGCGACATTCAAGTTCTACATTCCCGCAATCAACCTGATGGGAGCAGGCTGCCTGCAAGAGGCGGCAGCCGATATCAAGGGTTATGGCCATCGCAAGGCGCTGATCGTCACCGACAAGATCCTCAACCAGATTGGCGTGGTGGCCAAGGTGGCCGGCCTGCTGGCAGAACATGGCATTGAAAGCGCAGTTTTCGACGAGACCAAACCCAACCCGACCATGACCAACGTGGAAGCGGGCCTGGCCATGCTCAAGGCCAATGGCTGCGACTGCGTCATCTCGCTGGGGGGCGGCTCGCCCCACGACTGCGCCAAGGGGATCGCCCTGGTGGCCGCCAACGGTGGCAGCATCAAGGATTACGAAGGGGTGGATCGCTCCGCCAAGCCGCAACTGCCGCTCATCGCCATCAACACCACCGCCGGCACCGCCTCCGAGATGACTCGCTTCTGCATCATCACCGACGAGGCCCGCCACGTGAAGATGGCCATCGTCGACAAGCACGTCACCCCGCTGATGTCGGTCAACGACCCCGAGCTGATGCTGGCCAAGCCGGCCGGCCTCACCGCCGCCACCGGCATGGATGCGCTGACCCACGCCATCGAGGCGTATGTCTCCACCATCGCCACTCCGGTGACCGATGCCAGCGCCATCATGGCCATCCAGCTCATCGCCAAACATCTGCGCACCGCGGTCAACCACGGCGACGATCTGCACGCCCGCGAACAGATGGCCTACGCCCAGTTCCTGGCCGGCATGGCCTTCAACAACGCAAGCCTGGGTTACGTGCACGCCATGGCCCACCAGCTGGGCGGTTTCTACGACCTGCCGCACGGGGTGTGCAACGCCGTGCTGCTGCCCCACGTGCAGGCCTACAACGCCCAGGTGTGTGCCGGCCGCCTGAAGGACGTGGCCCGTCACATGGGAGTAGACGTGAGCGCCATGAACGATGAACAAGGGGCTGCCGCCGCCATTGCCGCCATCCAGCAGCTGGCCCGCGACGTCAAGATCCCGGCCGGGCTGGAGCAGCTTGGCGTCAAGGCCGACGACTTCAACGTGCTGGCCGAGAACGCCCTGAAAGACGCCTGCGGCTTCACCAACCCGAAACAGGCGAGCCACGACGAGATCGTCGCCATCTTCCGCGCCGCCATGTAAGGGCACAATGGGCAGAAAGGGTCGCATGGCGGCCCTTTTTATTGGCTGATGGATCAATGGCTTTTTACTTCCGTAGAGGGAGCCGGTATGATTTGCCGAGCTTAAAAAGACTTGAATGGATGATCTGAACTCGATATGCGGATGAAACACCTGATTGCCGCGGCCCTGACCGCCCTCACCCTGTCCGGTTGCAGCCTGGTCTATCGCATCGATATTCCCCAGGGCAACTATGTGGAACAAAAACAGGTCGACAAACTGCGCCAGGGCATGACCCGCGAGCAGGTCGAGTTCGTGCTGGGCTCCGCCATGCTGCGCGATGGCTTTGACCCGAACACCTGGTACTACCTCTATGAATTCCAGCCGGGGCGCGGCGAAAAAGAGCGCAAGGAGCTCACCCTGACCTTTGCCAACGACAGATTGGCCACGGTCACCGGTGACTTCCCGCTGCCAGCAGCCTTCCATACCCCGCTCTGATCCCATCCACAAAACCGGCCTCGCGCCGGTTTTGTTTTAACGCCGCCGGCCACCCATTCCCCCCTTGCAGAGGGCTCCCCCTCGTCCAATACTGGCCTCGATTCAATCACACAGGGAGAGCAGCATGAGCCGGATCCTGATCGCCGGAGCCACTGGCCTCATCGGCCGCGAGCTGGTGCGGCAACTGCCCGCGGAGCATGAACTGACCCTGCTCTGCCGCAAGCCCGGAGAGCCGCAGCCCACCCATCATTGGCTGCCGGTCAATTTCGATGAACTGGCCGAGGTGAATCTGCCCGAGCCGGTGGATCTCGCCTTCTGCTGCCTTGGCACCACCCGCAAGGAGGCGGGCTCCGCCGAGGCCTTTCGCCGGGTCGATCTAGACTATGTGCTGGCCTTTGCCGAGCTGGCCCGTCGCCACGGCTGCCAGAGGCTGGTGGTGGTCTCTAGCCTGGGGGCCAACCCGCACTCCCCCGCCCTCTATCCTCGTACCAAGGGGGAGATGGAGCAGGCTCTGCTGGCCCAGCCCTGGCAGCGGCTAGCCATCGTGCGCCCCGCCATGTTGCTGGGGGATCGCCAGCCGCCGCGTCGCTCTGAACAGTTTTTCCAGATCATCTATCCCTTGCTGAAGCCACTGCTGGTAGGCAGGTTGCGCCGCTGGCGCGCCATCGAGGCCGGCCAGGTGGCCCGCGCCATGATCACCCTCTCCTGCCAGCCCGCCGGCTGCGAAGTGGTCGAGAACGAGCGGCTGCTCCAGCTGTAACGAAGCGCCCCGCTTGGCGGGATGACGGGATCAAAAAAGGCGCCAAGGCGCCTTTTTTAGATGCGGTGTCGAGCCAGAGGCTCTCAGTCGGACTGTTTGCGATTGGCATTGGGCCGACCGCCGGTCACCACGTCGGCACGCCCCTCCTCCTTGGCCTTCTCAGCGCGCTTCTTGCGCATCTCCTTGGGATCGGCGATGAGCGGACGGTAGATCTCGATGCGATCGCCATCTTGCAGCAACTCGGAACCTTTGACCGGCCGGCTGTAGATGCCGAACTTGTTGACCGCCAGATCGATCTCGGGGTGCTTGCTCATGATGCCGGACTGCTCGATGGCGGCCTGCACCGTCGTGGTCGGCGCCACCCGCAGCCGCAGCACTGTCTGTTGCTGAGGCAGGGCATAGACCACTTCGATATTGAGTTGATCAGGCACCGTACACCACCTTGGCGCGGTTGGAGAAGGCCAGCACCATGGAGCTCACCAGGTCGCGGAAGATCTGGCCAAACGCCAGCTCGATGAGTTTGGAGGTAAATTCGAAATCGAGGTCGAACTCCACCTTGCAGGCATCCACATCCAGCGGGGTGAAGGTCCACCAGCCCGCCAGCTTGCTGAAGGGCCCCTCCACCAGCTCCATCTTGATCTGCCGGTTGGCCTCGAGCAGGTTGCGGGTGGTAAAGGTCTTGGCAATCCCGGCCTTGGCCACATCGACCGATGCCGTCATATAGTCATCGCCGGTCTCGTGGACACGGCTGCCGACACAACCGGGCAGGAACTCCGGATAGGCGTGAACATCATTGACCAGCCTGAACATCTGTTCTGCGCTGAACATCACCAGGGCACTGCGAGTAATACGGGGCATGGCTTTTCCTCATCCAATCGCCGCGATTTTATCACCATGTTTGCGCTTTTGGAGGTAAAACCTCGGTCAAACTGCTCATAAAGCCATCAGTTGACCCGCTGCGCGTTTTACAGCCGCCCTTGCCCACGTATAATGCCCTCCTCCCAGTCATTGCCGGAAATCGCCCGTCATGAGCAAAAAAAACAGTAAAAACAAAGCCGGGTCCAACACCATTGCACTCAACAGAACCGCGCGCCACGAATACTTCATCGAAGAGAAGATCGAGGCCGGTCTGTCCCTGCAAGGGTGGGAAGTCAAATCCCTGCGGGCGGGCAAGGCCAACATCAGCGAAGCCTATGTCATCTTCCGCGATGGCGAGGCCTACCTGTTCGGCTCCAGCTTCCTGCCACTGCAGGCTGCCTCCAGCCATGTGGTGTGCGACCCGACCCGGACCCGCAAACTGCTGCTGAGCCGTCGTGAACTCGACAAGCTCGAAAGCCTGATCGCCCGTCAGGGCTATACAATCGTGCCGCTCGCCCTCTACTGGAAACAGTGCTGGGTCAAGGTCGAAATCGGCCTGGTGAAGGGCAAGAAAGAGCACGACAAGCGCGAAGACACCAAGGCCCGCGAATGGGATCGGGAAAAAGCCCGCATCATGAAGAACAAGAACCGCGGCTAATCCGCGTGATGCTGCAAGGTCCGGGCTCCTGCCCGGACTTTTTCTTTTCCGGCCCGCCGCTTACCCGTACCCGCCAGGCGTGCGCACAATAAATCGGCAAACGGAGCAGCTACCTGCGGGAATGACCATCAACGCCTTGCCATGGCAGGATTTTTGCGTACAATCCCTCTTAACAACTTGGGGCTGATTCTGGATTCGACAAGATTCACGAAACCCAAGGTGCATGCCGAGGTGCGGTAGGCCTCGTTAATAAACCGCAAAAAAATAGTCGCAAACGACGAAAACTACGCACTCGCAGCTTAATAACCTGCGCTGAGCCCTTCTACCCTAGCTTGCCTGTGTCCTAGGGAATCGGAAGGTCATCCTTCACAGGATCGTGTGGAAGTCCTGCTCGGGGCGGAAGCATTAAAACCAATCGAGCTAGTCAATTCGTGGCGTGTCTCTCCGCAGCGGGTTGGCGAATGTAAAGAGTGACTAAGCATGTAGTGCCGAGGATGTAGTAATTTTGGACGGGGGTTCAAATCCCCCCAGCTCCACCAAACGTTTGGAAAGGGCCACCTCGCAAGAGGTGGCCCTTTTTATATCCGGCATCCTGACGCTTAAAAAGATTCACGCCTCACCAAGAAGGCATGGAAATATCCAACCCAGGCACAGTAACGTCAACAAACTCGTCAATGCCCCGCCACAACCTAACCTGCTCGCGAACGGCCTGCTGATAGGCCCAGGTCACAATAGCGGTAGAACGGTCGGCATCAACCCCCACCAAAAGCCCGAGCTCGTCGGTGAGGAGTGTTCCATACATCACAATATTCTGCTCATACCAGGCATCCCTGTGCTCTGGCGCTGCGAGGAAGTCTCGCTTGCTACGATTGCAGTTGGAATGTGCCAGCACGAAGTTGTGACCCAGATCGAGAGGATAGCGGCGCCAGGGGATGAAGTGATCCACCTCGCCAGCCCCCTGTATCGCCTTGCGGCAGTAAAAGCAGGTTCCCCCCTGCAACTCTCTCAGTACTTTCCCCACCCGTCCCAGCCCCTGCCGGCGTGAACCAAAGAGAAAATCTTCCAGCCCCACACTGGGGCCAATCAGCCCCTGATTGCCCTTTATATCGCAGATAAGTTGCAACCAATGTTGTCGGGAGAGGGAAACCACCAGATCGTAAAAGCGATGAAGACAGTAGAGAATACCGGGGTTCAGGCAAATGTGATCCGCCCCCTTGCGATGAGGATAGAGGTGGCACACCTCCTGACCTCCCAGGATCTGCAAACGCCATAACGGGCCTTCAATCAGGATACGCCGCACTCGGGCAATGAGAGGCCGCCAGGCAGAATGGTCCCGCAAAGCGGTCACCGAACTCACACCCTCTTCACGCAGCCGAGACAACTCCGTCAGCATGATTGCCTGACGCCCGCTGCTCTGCTTGAGCAAGGCAGCACTTTCTTCCGTTGCCGAGTAAGGTAGAGAGTGCTGCCAGTAGAGCTCAACAAACTTGGCTGCAAGCTCATCCAGCGTGATGGTACGGGCCGCTGCCAGTTCATGGTTATCGGCATTGCGCCCGATGGCGATATCTGCAATCCCGTGCAGCAAGGCACACTTGTAAGTAGCCACAAAATCGCCTTCGGTGAAAATGCGTTGCAGATAAGCGATAAAGGCAAGTTGTTGCTCAGGGGAGGCGTGCATGTGTTCCCCCCAGGATCAGGCTCTGCCAACTTAGCTCACCACGAGCCATTACATCCTGTTGTAGGGCCGAGGCGTGGAGGATCGTCAGCCCCTCCTTCCATGCCAGACATTCAACTTCCTCGAGGCTCACCGGGAACATAGCCCGCTCCCGCATCTCCTGCTCTGATACGGAGAAGCGAAGACTCAACACCAGATAACCCTGTGGCGAGAGCAGCTCACCAAGACGAGCCAAGGCCAGCGGGCGATCCGCCAAAGACAAATGCATCCAGACCGCACTGAGCAGGATCAGATCAAAAGGGCCGATTACATGAGAGAGTGCTGGCATGGAATCATTAACCCACGTCACCGCTAGCGTGCGAGTATAGCGTTGACCCAACGCACTGAAGGCGTGACAAGGCTCGACCGCCACCACATGGTGGCCAGGGTTCAGGCCACCCAAAAAAGCTGCATCCCGTCCACTGCCCGCCCCTACGTCAAGCAGTCTGCGTGGGGCCACCATCAGCCAAGGTTCCAGCAATGTGAGCCAGTCACCATGAACGGCACGGGCCGGGAGCTGCTGATAACGGGCTGCCAGTTCGTGGGCATGGTACTGGTAGTAAGCGAGAGACACGATGCGTTCCAATCGGGAAAGGAAGAAAAATAATCTCACAGGATCAGTGAGTTGGCCATGACTAGTACAACACTTTCCAAACATGAACGATTAAGGGACAGAGGCATTTACAAAACCGGGAGTCCGCCAAAAGAACCGCAGCCAGGGGCTCCAAATGATGGCACCGTTCAATATTTCGGGTAATATTCATCCAACTCACTGATCTCTTGGCACTTATTATCGCAATGAGAGGTCAACGCCAGATGGAGATGGCTATTGATGAACCCCCTTGTTGTCGTCACCCCGTTTGGGGATGACAAGATTCTCTCCTTTGATCTTGAACTAACCCGAGATGAAAAACTGCGTCACTTAGGGGCGCTCCTGGCGGAACGTGAGCTCAATCTCAAAGGGCCGCAAGAGCTCTCCATCAAGGCGCTCAATGCACTGGCACAAGACGCAGACCTGATCCTTGGCCACAACATTCTCGATTTTGATCTCCCTTGGCTGGCCAAACAGGCTGTACGTCCACAACTGCTTCTCGATAAGCCTGTCATCGATACCCTCTATCTATCGCCTCTCGCTTTTCCCAAGAATCCCTATCATCGCCTGGTGAAGGATTACAAGCTGGTACGAGATACCCTTAACGATCCGGTCGCCGATGCAAGGCTCGCGTTGCAGATCTTCTCCGAACAGTTGGCAGCCTTGCAGAACTTGCCTCTACCCCAGCTGCAGCTCTATCAATATCTTTTTAGTCAAGGCGTCACGGCGCAGTTCAATACTCAGGGACTCTCCCTGGTGTTTGCCCGGTTAACGGGTAGACCTCTAGTCAGGGTCTCCGAACTGCCCACCCTAATTAAGAGCATTGCTCATGAGAAGGCATGCCCGAATCAACTTAGCCGGGTAATTGGCGATGCCCTGCACCAACCCATGCTGCTGTTGCCTTTGGCCTATGCCTGCGCCTGGTTGCCGGTTTCCGGCGGTAACTCAGTGTTGCCCCCTTGGATTTGGCGCCGTTTCCCTCAAACGGCAGAGATCATCAACACAGTTCGTGAACACCATTGTGGCCAAGCTGACTGCAGCTACTGCCAGGAAAACCACGATGCACGCGGTCATCTGCAGCGTATCTTTGAACTCGATGATTTCCGTAATCTGCCTAACGGAGAGCCACTGCAGAAAACCCTGGTCGAAGAGGCGATGGCAGGCACGCCCTTGCTTGGGATCCTGCCTACCAGCGGTGGCAAATCGCTCTGCTACCAACTCCCTGCCCTGGTCCGCAATCAGCGTAGTGGCGCCCTCACTATCGTCATCTCGCCGCTGCAGGCACTGATGAAGGATCAGGTGGACAATCTTAAATTCAAGGCCGGCATCGAAGGGGTGGCCGCCATCTCCGGTCTGCTCACCCTGCCCGAACGCGGTGCGATCCTAGAGCAGATCCGCATGGGGGACATTGCGCTTCTCTACATCTCCCCGGAGCAGCTTCGCAACCGTACCGTAAAACAGGCCATACGGCAGCGTCAGGTCGGTGGCTGGGTGTTTGACGAGGCGCACTGCTTGTCGAAATGGGGCCATGATTTTCGACCCGACTATCTCTACTGCGCCAAGGCGATCGCCGCCATTGCCACTGAGCAACAGGTTCAGGTTCCCCCCGTCTTTTGCTACACCGCCACGGCCAAGCTGGATGTGATTCAAGATATCTGCGATCAGTTTCTCGATAAGCAGACCCGACCACTACTCAGACTCGAAGGTGGGGTGGAGCGCACCAACCTCGAGTACCAGGTGATCGAATGTCCCGGGCTTAATAAACAGGGCCATATTCTCAATCTGCTCGAGCAGTTCTTCGGTGAGGGCAGGCCTGGCTCCTGCGTTATCTATTGCGCAACCAAACGCAGCGTCGATGAGCTAGCCGACTTTCTTGGCCAGCAACAGTCCCTCACTGTCGCCCGTTTTTATGCCCGCATGGACAACGCCCAAAAGAAGGAGACCCTGGAGCAATTCATCAATGGCGAGATCCGGGTCATCTGTGCAACCAATGCCTTTGGCATGGGGATCGACAAAGACGATGTACGATTGGTCATCCACGCTGACATTCCCGGCTCCCTCGAAAACTATCTGCAAGAGGCGGGTCGAGCAGGCCGCGACACGCATCAGGCGCACTGTGTTCTGCTGTTTGATGAGCAGGATATAGAGAAGCAGTTCCGACTCGAGGCCATGAGTGAAGTCAGCCTGCGCGACATCAAACAGATACTGCGCGGGATACGAGTGAGAGCCAACAAGGGAAACCGGCAGGAGAACCCGGCACCGCTGGTTGCGACCAGCGCCGAACTCATCAATCAGCCCGAAGTAGAGACCAGCTTCGCCGCCGACGACAACAATGCCGACACCAAGGTCAAGACGGCTATCGCCTGGCTCGAGCGAGCCGGATATCTGGAACGCAGCGACAATATCACCCAGGTGTTTCAGGGCCGTCCCCTGTTTACCTCCACCGAAGAGGCCATGAAACGGGTTGATACCCTGAAACTTGCCCCCAAGGCTAAAGCCATCTGGCAAGCCGTTATTCAAGCGCTCATCAATGCAGATGACGACGATGGACTCAGTGCCGACACCATTGCCGAAGAGGCGGGCCAGTACATGGTCGATCAGGGAAGCGGAGTGCAAGCCAGTGAAGTGATGCGCGTGCTCACTCAAATGGCGGATGTGGGATTGCTCTCGCAAGGCATGCTGCTCACCGCCTGGATCCGCCCCAAGGGGAAAGACAACGCCCGGGTACTTTGTGGCCAGGTACACAGCATTGAAAAGGCGATGCTCGCAACCCTGCGGGAACAATTGCCAGTCCCCGAGCCCAACATCGGTCACCCCCTCAACATGCGACTCCTCAACCAGGCCATCAAGGAGCAGGGCCATGAGCAATGTAACCCTGGTTTGCTACGTAACCTGTTGACCAGTTGGTCCCAAGATGGCCGCTCGGGTGGAGAGAAAGGTGCAATTGATGTGAGATACCTCTCCCGGGACCACTACCAGATAACATTCAACCGCACCTGGTCCCAAATCGAGCAAACCATCGATCAGCGCCATGCCGTTACCGGGGCAGCGCTCGACTTTCTCTACACCCAGTTAGCCAGCAGTGAAGAGAGTGTCCAACGTCAGGTCATGATCTCGTTCGCCCTAGAACAGTTAATCAAATATCTGCGCGAAGATATGGATGTGGCCCAACTGATGGGCAAGCGGGAGGCAAGCAGCCAACAGGAGTGGCTACTCAAGGGGTCTGAGCGAGCACTGCTCTATCTGCACGAGCAGCATGCCATTGTGCTACAAAATGGCCTCGCCGTTTTCCGCACGGCCATGACATTGACTCTGACGGCGGAGCGCCAGCAACAGTACAACAAGGCAGACTATCAACCCCTCGAACATCACTATCGCCAGAAGGTTATTCAGATCCATGTGATGAACGAATATGCCCGCATTGGTCTTGAGCACTTCAAGAAAGCCAGGGATCTGGTGACCGACTACTTCTCCATGGAAGCTGACAAGTTCCTCGGCCACTACTTCAAGGGAAGAGGCAAGGTGTTAGAGCTGGCGACCAGTGAACACTCCTGGAAGCGTATCGTGGAAGAACTGCACAACCGACCACAAGAGCAAATAGTTCAAGCCCCGCCCGAGCAAAACTTGCTGGTACTGGCAGGGCCAGGTTCGGGCAAGAGCAAGGTGATCATTCACCGCTGCGCCTACTTACTGCGGATCAAACAGGTCGACCCGGCCAAGATCATGCTGCTTTGTTACAACCACAACGCGGCCATGTCCTTGCGCCGCCGCCTGGTCGAACTGCTGGGACGCGATGGTGCCAGGGTCTCGGTCTTCACCTTCCATGGCCTGGCCATGAGCCTTACAGGCAATGCAGTGCAGAACCGCACCTCGGACGATATCAACTTCACCGCCATCATCGATGACGCCATCAAGCTCTTGCGGGGAGAGCAGAGTCAGCTCGGCCTCGAGATCGAAGAGCAGCGGGAGCGCCTGCTAGGGGGACTGCAATTTTTGCTCGTCGACGAGTATCAGGACATAGATGAACAGCAGTACCAACTTATCGCAGCACTGGTAGGCAAGAGTGAGGAAGATGAAGAGGCCCGCCTGCATCTGATGGCCGTGGGGGATGATGACCAATCGATCTACGCCTTTCGTGAGGCAAATGTCAGCTTTATTCGCCGCTTTGAGCAAGACTACAACGCCCAAACTCACTTTCTGACCTGGAACTACCGCTCCACCGCCCACATCATCAACACCTCAAACCGCTTGATTGAGCACAATCAGGATCGCATGAAGCGCAGGCACCCCATCGAGATCGACGACCGGCGCAAGATTGAGGTAGCCGGGGGGCTCTGGGAGGGACTGGAGACCGCACAAGGCCGCGTCATCATCCAGCAGTGTCAGGATGCGGCCCAGCAAGCCGCTGAAGTGGTGAGACATATTGCGCTCATCCGTGAGAAGGATCCCACCTGCCCTTTGGAGTCTATTGTCGTGTTGGCCCGTAACGGGCTGGAGAAAGATGAGCTGGCCTGGGTTCGCTCGGCACTGGCAGATGCCGACATACCCTGCCGCTTCACCCTGGATAAAGAGAATGGTTTCCCCGTGCATCGCTGCCGTGAGATCTTGCGCTACCAAAGTTGGCTACAACAGCAAGGCCATACCTTGCTGACGGCAGACCAACTTGCAGCCCCCCTCCCCCCGCTTGCCCAAGCCAACCGCTGGGAAGCGCTACTGCACAGTCTGATTGCTCAGTGGCAAGCCAGCCAGGGGGAGCATGCTCTTTCGGCCCACCACTTTCTGATGTTCCTCTACGAATATCTGAGCGAGCAAAGACGCCAGATCCGCTTCGGCAAGGGAGTGCTGCTCAGTACCGTGCATGGGGTCAAGGGGGAAGAGTATCGCCATGTGCTGCTACTCGACGGTGGCTGGCAACGCGCGGCAGAGCTATCAGCCGGTAACCTAGAAGAGGAGCGTCGCCTCTTCTATGTGGGGATGACCCGCGCCATCGACAGGCTGGTTCTTATGGCTCGCCAGGATCAACGTAACCCCCATATTCCACTGATCGCCCCCCACTGCTTCACGCAGATTCCAAGCGCAACAAGACCGAACAAACAACGCCGCTTTGCCATGATGGGCATGTCGCAACTGGTATTGGGGTATGCAGGGCGCAGCAACGAGACCCACCGTATCCACCGGCTCCTCAGTCAGCTAAAGGTTGGCGATGCAGTGCGCATTGCCCCCGATAAAAACAACAAGCTTCACGTCTATCACCAGAGTCACGAGATTGCCCGCCTCTCACAGCAAGGAGAAGAGACCTGGCGGTTCGATCTGAATACCATCCGCGAAGCCCGAGTGATCGCGCTGGTGGAGCGGCGCAAAGAGCAGGAGAAAGAGGATTTCCAACCGGGAATGCGCAGCGAGCGCTGGGAGATCCCCATCATAGAGCTGGAGCTGGAGCTGTAGCTGTAACATCTGCGCACAGTACGGCCAAACGGAGACCAACGGCAGTTTTCATCAGATGGCCCATCAAGAGCCATATCAGTATTCATTTTGCAGATCGCAAGGTACTGCCAGCATGGTATAAATTACGGCCGCTACGGCTGTCTGGAGACGGTCGCCTCCCTCTCGGCCATCAAGAAGCGGGCCCGGGTCTTTTTCAGGCAGCAGGGCGCGGATCCCGCAGCGCTGGCGGAGGGGGGCGTCGGCACCGCCCAACTGCTGGCTCGCTACCAGCAGGGGGATCTCATGATCCGCGCCATGGTGGACGAAGGAGCCCGTGCCATTGGCCTGAGCCTCTACAACTTTCTCAACATCCTCAATATCAACCGCATCTGGCTCTATGGCCGCAGCTGCGGTTTTGGCGAGGAGTGGCTGCAGACCATCATTCACCAGACCGGAGCCAACCCGTTCGACTGCAGCGATGCCGTCAACGCCACCCACATCCGTTTTGGCCAGCTCAGCCGCGCCCAGCAGGTGATGGGAATTGGCTATCTCTATGTGGAACGTGCCCTGGCACAGCCTCGCTAGCCTGTTTGCGCAAGGGCTGACTCAGACCCCCGCCTGCTGGCAGGCCCAGTCAATGAAGGCTTGCGCCTTGGGGTTCTGGCAATTAGGCAGGGTGGCGATGTAGTAACGCTGGGCACAGCGCACCGCCATGTCCGGGAAGGGGGCCACCAGCTCGCGCCGTGCCAGCCGCTGGCTCACCAGGTTCTGGCGTCCCATGGCGATCCCGGCGTGGTTCATGGCGGCGATGATGGCGAGATCGGAGCGATCAAACCCCATGCAGGCCCTGCATGCCGAAAGCGACACGCCGGACTGCTCGGCCCAACCGGACCACTCGTCATCGTTGGAATCCTGGCTCCAGGCTTGCCGATCGTGCAGCAGACGGCAGTGCGCTAGGTTGGCTGGGTTGCCGAGCAGCCCGTGCTGCTCGGCATACTCGGGGCTGCACACCGGCACCATGTACTCGTCCATCAGCGGGTGAATGGCGAGCCGCGCAGGCGTCTTGTCATCGAAGCAGAGGGCGAGATCGATGCCGTAGCCATGCAGGTTGATGTTCTCGTTGCCGGTCATGACGTTGAGCTCGATCTGGGGATGCTGACGGGCGAAATCCGCCAGTCGTGGCACCAGCCAGCACTGGGCGATGGAGGGGCGTGAGAAGACGGTCAGGGGGCCCGACAGCTCCTGATGGCGGATCTCAAGGATCTCCTGGTTGATGAACTCCAGCGATGACTTGAGCACCCAGAACACCCGTTGCCCGTCTGCCGTCAGCGCCACCTTGCGATGAAAACGCTGAAACAGCTTGAAGCCGAGATCCTCCTCCAGCGCGCTTATCCGGTGGCTCACCGCACTCGGGCTGAGCGCCAGCTCGTCAGCCGCCAGCGCAAAGGAGCCGTGTCTGGCTGCCGCCTCGAAGGTGTGCAGTCTGGCCAGCTGATAGCCGTTGAGCAGCTTGTTGCCCGCGATACGGCTTCTCGCCACCTGGTGATCCTGCTTATACATGACGCCCCCATTGCCCCCTTCAACACGTGCGCCGATGATACCGAAAAAGCGCCTCTTGCATCAGCTCACACCACCCAATATCGCCATCAGGTCAACAATGTGATGAATGTAGCGCCCTTGCATCAATCCAGCTCACCCAAGACGCTCATTTCATCATTTGTCACGGCCACCTCGTTGGCATTGAATAACGCCAAGCTTATTCCCATACCGGGGTGCGCCATGAGCGCCTCAACAGGGCTCGATGCCCCCGGCCGACAGCCATCATGGACCCCATGGCTCTGTGCCAGGTTTGCCACGGTGGGTGCAACCCTGCTGGCACCTGCATGCCCGAATTCAATGACGAAGCCGAGAACACCATGAAAAACATCGACGTATCACGACTCACCCAGCAGTTTCCGCTGCTGCACGCTCTGATCGCGCTGGAACCGGTCAGCTGGTTCAACCCCAAGGCCACCACCCTGGAGGAAGGTCTGCCCCACGTGGGGCTGGATGGCCGCGATGTGGCGGATGCCTCCGCCCGCCTGGCCCGCTTCGCCCCCTACCTGTGTGAAGCCTTCCCCGAGACCCGCGCCAGCAAGGGCATTCTCGAATCCGAGATCGCCGCCATCCCGGCCATGCAGCGCGCGCTGAATGCCCGTTACGGGGTCGAGGTGAGCGGCCGGCTGCTGCTCAAAAAAGACAGCCATCTGCCCATCTCGGGTTCCATCAAGGCGCGTGGCGGCATCTACGAGGTGCTGACCCACGCCGAGCAGTTGGCCATCAAGGCCGGTCTGCTCTGCGAAGAGGACGACTATCGCAAGCTGTTCACGGACGAGTTCCGCCACTTCTTCAGCCAGTACAGCATCGCGGTCGGCTCCACTGGCAACCTTGGCATGTCCATCGGCATCATGAGCGCCCGCCTCGGCTTTCGCGTCACCGTCCATATGTCCGCCGATGCGCGGGAGTGGAAGAAGCGCAAGTTGCGCGAACATGGCGCCATCGTGGTGGAATACGCCGAGGATTACGGGGTGGCGGTGGAGCAGGGACGCAAGGAGGCCGAACGCGACCCCAACTGTTTCTTCATCGATGACGAGAACTCCCGCACCCTATTCCTCGGCTACGCGGTAGCCGGTGAGCGGGTGAAAAAGCAGTTTGATGAAATGGGGATTGTGGTGGACGCCGACCATCCGCTGTTTGTCTACCTGCCTTGCGGTGTCGGTGGCGGCCCCGGCGGGGTGGCCTTTGGCCTCAAGCTTGCGTTTGGGGACAACGTTCACTGCCTGTTTGCCGAACCGACCCACTCCCCCTGCATGCTGCTCGGGGTGCACACCGGCTTGCACGATGCCATTGCGGTGCAGGACCTTGGCATCGACAACCTCACTGCTGCCGACGGCCTCGCGGTGGGACGCGCCTCCGGCTTCGTCGGTCGCGCCATGGAGCGACTGCTGGCAAGTCTCTACACCCTGAGCGATCAGGAGATGTACGACCTGCTGGGACTCTTGGCCCGCGAAGAGCAGATCAGGCTCGAGCCTTCTGCCCTGGCCGGCATGGCAGGCCCGTGGCGTGTCGCGGCCAACCTTGAGTGGCAGGCCGGTCAGGGGCTGGATGTCGCCAAGATGGCCAGCGCTACCCACCTGGTGTGGGCCACCGGCGGCGGCATGGTGCCCGCCGAGGAGATGGAAAAGTATCTGGCCAGTGCCCGCCTCTGATCTTTTTTTCAGCCATAAAACCCGCCAGACTGGCGGGTTTTTCTCGTGTGAGATCAGCAAGATGGGGTGCATGCTTAGGAGTATCGAATGTAGACGGCCAGACAGCTGGACACCCTGAATTGCTGACAATCCCCCCAAGCTGGTTATTTTGTGATACGATAGTGACCGTTTTTTGACATCTGCACCCACGTTGGCGCCCTGTTCGGGCGAGATCGCGACCCAATCCGTCGATCACAACCATCACGGGCATGCAGAAAAACCGTGGCCTGATGGCCCCGTCCGGCACAAAGCCTGGCGGCGTTCAGCAAGACACACGAGATAAGGAGATCGGGCAATGAAACAATATCAAAGCTGGCTGGGACAATATCTGATGAGTCGCCGCGATGGGGACCACGCCATGGCATCCGAACTCGCCAGCTCCATCTGCGAGTTCTGGCAAACCCAGGGGGACGAGGCCGAGCAGGACAAATGGCAGCAGATCTACCAGCACCATCTGGAACGAACCACCTAATCATCCGAATCCTTGCCTTGCAGCCCCAAACTGCAAGGCTCTCTTTTATCCAGCCCCTTCCTCCCCTCACCTCCTTTGTGCTCTCGCCATGACAGCGCAGATCTGCCTGCCTGCTTCATATCGTTGCCCGCATCGTTTCAACAGGTTACCGCGCAAGGCCACCAGCCATGAGCAATTTGGCGTCACATCGACCCGTACGCGCCTTGCCCCTGCCCCTCCCCTTTGTTAGAGTCGCGCGCCGCGCGGCCACCGCGCCCATAACGACAACACGCGCCCAGAGCGCCAGCAACGAGCGAGAACAATCCATGCGTGAGCGCATCAGACAAGAGTGGTTTGGCAACGTCAGGGGGGATCTGCTGTCGGGCACGGTCGTGGCCCTGGCCCTGATCCCGGAGGCCATCGCCTTCTCCATCATCGCCGGCGTCGATCCCAAGGTGGGGCTCTACGCCTCCTTCTGCATCGCCGTCATCATCGCCTTCACCGGCGGCCGCCCGGCCATGATCTCCGCCGCCACCGGCGCCATGGCCCTGCTGATGGTGACCCTGGTGCACGAGCACGGCCTGCAATACCTGATGGCTGCCACCCTGCTCACCGGCCTGCTGCAGATCCTGGCCGGCTACCTGCGCCTCGGCGCCCTGATGCGCTTCGTCTCGCGCTCGGTGGTGACCGGCTTTGTCAACGCTCTGGCCATCCTCATCTTCATGGCCCAGTTGCCGGAGCTGACCAACGTCAGCTGGCAGGTCTACGCCATGACCGCAGCCGGGCTTGGCATCATCTACCTGTTCCCGCGCCTGCCGCGCATCGGCAGCCTGCTCCCCTCGCCGCTACTGTGCATCGTGCTGCTCACCGCGGTGAGCGTCGGCCTCGGCCTCGAGGTGCGCACGGTCGGCGACATGGGCGCCCTGCCGGACACCCTGCCGGTCTTCATGTGGCCCGAGGTGCCCCTCAATCTCGAGACCCTGGCCATCATCTTCCCCTACTCCGCCGCCCTGGCCGTAGTGGGGCTGCTCGAATCCCTGATGACCGCCGCCATCGTCGACGAGATGACCGGCACCCGCAGCGATCGCCACCGCGAGTGCAAGGGCCAGGGGCTGGCCAACATCGCCGCCGGCCTGATGGGCGGCATGGCGGGCTGCGCCATGATCGGCCAGTCGGTCATCAACGTGAAATCCGGTGGCCGCGGCCGCCTCTCCACCCTGGTGGCGGGGGCCCTGCTCATCGTCATGGTGGTGTTCCTAGACGAGTGGATCCGCCAGATCCCCATGGCCGCCCTGGTGGCGGTGATGATCATGGTATCCATCGGCACCTTCTCCTGGGGCTCAGTGCTGCGCATGCACAAGACGCCGCTGGCCACCAACCTGGTAATGCTGAGCACGGTGGCCGTGGTGGTAGTGACCCACAACCTGGCCCTCGGGGTGCTGACCGGGGTGCTGCTGGCCTGCCTCTTCTTCGCCCACAAGGTGGCGCGTACTCTGCTGGTGCACAGCGACAGCGAGCGCCACGGCGCCACCCGCACCTACCGGGTGCACGGCCAGGTCTTCTTCGCCAGCACAGAGCAGTTCTGCGCCGGCTTTGACGCCGGCGAATCCCTCGAGCGGGTGGTGATCGACTTAAGTGACGCCCACTTCTGGGATCTCAGCGCCGCCGAGGCCCTGACCACGGTGCGCCGCCGCTTCGAGGCCGCCGGCACCGAAGTGCAGCTGACAGGCGTGAGCGACGCCAGCGCCGCCCTGCTCGGCCGCTTTGCCCCGGCGACCTGACCGAACGCCGCTTCTGGAACCAAACGCCCATAAAAAAGGCCAGCCCCCTGGGGCTGGCCTTTTGCATCTCTACAGACTTACATCTGGTCGACCATGTCCTGGGCGAACTGGGAGCAGGAGCGCAGGGTGGCCCCTTCCATCAGACGCTCGAAGTCATAGGTGACGGTCTTGTTGCGGATCGCCGCTTCCATCCCCTTGATGATGAGGTCAGCTGCCTCAACCCAGCCCATGTGGCGCAGCATCATCTCGGCGGAGAGGATGAGGGAGCCCGGGTTGACCTTGTCCTGACCGGCGTACTTCGGCGCGGTGCCGTGGGTCGCTTCGAACAGGGCCACGCCGTCACCGATGTTGGCACCCGGTGCGATGCCGATGCCGCCCACCTGGGCCGCCAGCGCGTCGGAGATGTAGTCACCGTTCAAGTTCATGCAGGCGATGACGTCATACTCGGCCGGGCGCAGCAGGATCTGTTGCAGGAAGGCGTCGGCGATGACGTCCTTGACGACGATGGTCTTGCCGGTTTTCGGGTTCTTGAAGGAGCACCAGGGGCCGCCGTCGATGAGCTGGGCATCGTACTCTTTCTGGGCCAGGGCGTAGCCCCAATCCTTGAAGGCACCTTCGGTGAACTTCATGATGTTGCCCTTGTGCACCAGGGTCACGGAGTCGCGATCGTTGTCGATGGCATACTCGATGGCGGCACGCACCAGACGCTCGGTACCGGCCTTGGACATGGGCTTGATGCCGATGCCGCAGGTCTCGGGGAAGCGAATTTTCTTCACGCCCATCTCGTTTTGCAGGAAGGAAATCACCTTCTTGGCTTCGTCGCTGTCGGCTTTCCACTCGATGCCGGCGTAGATGTCTTCGGCGTTCTCGCGGAAGATCACCATGTCGGTCAGATCCGGGCGCTTGACCGGGCTCGGGGTGCCCTCGTAGTAACGGACCGGGCGCAGGCAGATGTAGAGATCCAGCTCCTGACGCAGGGCGACGTTGAGGGAGCGAATACCGCCGCCGACCGGGGTGGTCAGCGGGCCCTTGATGGCGACGCAGTATTCACGAATGAAATCCAGGGTTTCGGCCGGCAGCCAGGCACCTTCGCCATAGACATGAGTCGATTTCTCGCCGGTGTAGATCTCCATCCAGGCGATCTTGCGCTCGCCTTTGTAGGCTTTCTCGACCGCGGCATTCACCACATTCAACATGGCCGGGGTCACGTCCACGCCGATGCCATCCCCTTCGATAAACGGAATGATCGGATGGTTGGGAACCTGCAGCTTGCCGTTGGCATCGACTGTGATTTTCTGGCCCTGGGTCGGGATAACTACTTTGCTTTCCATCGGCATCTCCTAACTTCCGTTTGTTATCAATCTGTAAGTTGCGCGCGGCCATCTTAAGCCCATCCATTGGCAGAATCAAATGGCGAGCACGCATGTCAGACCATAGTCGCGCACTGGATCACAATGCGTCCATTCAGCCTGCTCCGGATCCGAAGCAGCCCCGCCGGCGCCTGACTCGGACAGGCTCCGGCGGCATCCCTGTTTATCCCGCCAGCCCCTCGGCCTGCCCCTGTGGCTGGCTCAGCGCCCGGTATTGGGAGGGGGTCAGCCCGGTCTTCTGCTTGAACACCCGGCAAAAATAGTTCACATCGCTGTAACCACAGCGGCTGGCCACCTCTTCGAGGCGAAAGCGGTATTTCTTGAGCATGAACTTGGCCCGATCGATGCGCACCCAGCTGATGTAATCGGCCAGGCGCATGTGCCCCTGCTCGCGAAACAGGTGCGACAAATGGCTGGCCGAGACGTTGAAGCGATGGGCGATCGAATCCCGGCTGATGGGGCGGTGAAAGTTCTCCTGGATATAGATGCAGATCCCGTGAAACAGCTCGGCCCCCCGCGGCCGCTCGAAGGTGGACTCGGCCAGCAGCTGGCGCACGCTGGTGAGCAGCGCCTGCAGCAGGTGATTGTCGGTGGGGGAGCTAGCGGGATCCTCGGTCAGCACGTTGAGCGCCGCCAGTATGTGTTCGTTCACATGGCCGGCCCGGGCCATGATGCTGTGCTTTTGCACGTCAAAGAAATCGGGGTCTTCCCGCCGCTTGCTCACCAGACTGAAACCGAGCTGACGCTTGCCGAACAGCAGGCTCAGCACCGAGCAGTCGGTGGTCCAGAGCGGCTTGTTCCAGCCGTTGGGGGGGATGTAGAGCGCCTGCCCCGGGGCGATGCAGATCTCCTGGCAGCCCTGCTCCCTGTCCCAGATCTGGTTGCGGTACTCGCCGCTGAACACCAGCTCGAGGCGGGGAAAGTTGACCTGATAGCTGAAACCGGGCGGCACCCCCTGATCCTGGGCAAACCAGATCTGGTCGAAGGGGGCCTGCTCGTGGAGGGCGCCATCGAGCAACTGGCTGAAGACAAGAGACATGCTGATCCTGATCAAGAGAGAGGCAAGCGGTTGCGGTGCCCGCGACCGCCCATGTTATAGTCCGGTCCACGGCAGCAATGCCACCCTTTTCTGCACCCGATTTTCTGCACACCAAATGAGGCATCCCTTATGAGCAGTCGCGATCTGCCCTCTTTTTTGTCAATGCAAAATCCGATTCAAGGCTACGACTGGGGCAGCCATGACGCCCTCACCACCCTGTTCGGCATCCCCAATCCGGCGGGCAAACCCCAGGCCGAGCTGTGGATGGGTGCCCACCCCAACGGCTGCTCCGAGGTTGTGCTGGCCGGGCAGATGCAAAAGCTCTCGACCCTGATAGAGCGCGCCCCCGCCGCCGTACTGGGTGAAGCCACCCAGACCCGCTTCGGCAGCCTGCCGTTCCTGTTCAAGGTGCTGTGCGCCGAGAAGGCCCTCTCCATCCAGGTGCACCCGAGCAAGGCGCAGGCCGAAGCCGGCTTTGCCAAGGAAGAGGCCGCCGGCATCTCGCCCAAGGCCGCCAATCGCAACTACAAGGATCCCAACCACAAGCCCGAGCTGGTGTTTGCCCTCACCCCCTATCAGGCGATGAACGGTTTTCGCGCCATCCCGGCCATCCTGGCGCTGTTCGAGCGGGTCAAGCAGCCTGCCCTTGCCGAGCTGGTTGCCGCCCTCGCCGCCAGCCAGAATGAAGCGGGTCTGCAGCACTTCTTCCACCAGCTGCTGGTGCTGGAAGGGGCGCGCAAGGAGGAGGCACTGGCGGGCCTGCTGGCCTTTGCCGCCAAACATCAGGATGAAGAGACCTTTGCGCTGATCACCAGTCTGGCCGCCCAGTATCCGGGGGACGTGGGCCTCTTCTCGCCGCTGCTGCTCAACGTGGTGACCCTGCAGCCCGGTCAGGCGATGTATCTGGACGCCTGCACCCCGCACGCTTATGTGCGCGGCACTGGCCTCGAGATCATGGCCAACTCCGACAACGTGCTGCGCGCCGGGCTCACTCCCAAGTACATAGACGTGGCCGAGCTGCTGGCCTGCACCCGCTGCCTGCCCAAGCCGGACGACCAGATCCTGCTTGCCCCTCGCCTGGACGGGGCGGTGCAGCACTTCGAGGTGCCGGTGCCGGACTTCACCTTCAGCGTCTATCCGGCGGGCGAGCATCAGCTCACCACCGCCAGCGCCGAGATCCTGTTTGCCATCGACGAAGCCGTCATCCTCAAGCGCGGTGACGACACCCTGCGCCTCGAGAAGGGTCAGTCCGCCTTCATCCCGGCCGCCACCGGCCGCTACCAGCTGCTGGCCGAGGGCCGGGTCGCCCGCGCCGGCAACCGCTGCTAAGCCGGTTCAAATCGAGCCATGACCACAAGGGCCATCCAGGATGGTCCTTGTTGTTGGCAGTGACCGCCACTGTCCACTTCCGCCTTTGCCGACTAATTTCTTGATGTGCGGCATAAAATCATCAGATCCTGCTGTCGCCCTCTGCCGGGTTGGCTATCATGCCCGTCTGGCTATCACACGCCTTGATACCCGCCGGAGCAGCACTGTCAGCCGGCCCCAGTTCAGGAAGAACATCATGAAAGGCTACTGTGGACTATCCGTTTTACTGCTGGCGCTGCTGGGCGGCCCGGTGCACGCCGCCTGCGACAAGGGGGTGGCACTCAGGCTGGCCAAGGCGTTCTGGAGCGAGCACAAGGATTTCTATTACGCCGATCCGGCGCCGCTCAAGGCGCTGCTCACCCCCGACTTTTTCGCCGTGCTGAGCAGCGAGGCCGAGTGCAACGCCGATGGCGAGGTGTGTGCCATCGATGCCGATCCCTGGATCAACGCCCAGGATGGCGAAGTGAGCGAGCCCGTCAGCTTCACCCTGGCCAAGGAGCAAGAGCAAGGGGTAACGGTCAGGATGCACTATCTGTTCGCCCTCTCCGACACCCAGAAAGAGCCGCAGACCGTCAGCCTCCACTTTCAAAAGAGCGGTGACAACCGCTGCTACCTGATGGATGACTTCATCCCCCCTGGCGATGGCTCCCTCAAACAGCGCCTGCGCCAGTGGCAGAACCACAACGCCATCGAGCTGCAATAAAAAACCCCCGCCATACAGGCGGGGGTTTTGCATTCAGCCGGGCCACACGCATCAGCGCCAGGCCCATGGCGAGGTCACTCCTCTACCGCCTCCGACTGAGGCTCTTCAGCACGGATCTGCTGCAGCTCTTCGACCCTGGCCTGCCATTTGTCGTGGGCCTGTTTGCGCTCCTGTTGCTTGAACTCTTCGCGCATGGTGTCGATATTTTGGGCCAAATTTTCCATCAGGATGTCTCCTTACATCTGGGTGAACATGACAAGTAAAACGGGTTGACGGCACACTCCGCATCAAGGGCGTTGGCCTGTCGGTTCATCAAGTTTGACTTCCGGTTTGCCAAAACTGTCCAACTAAATAAACGATTGGATATGCACAAAGCAATCTAAAAAATGATTAAACGCCTCTCGTAAAACCGTCTAAAGGCGCTCAACAGACTCACTTCCCGCTCCTGTGCATGAGATGTAAACCATTAAATATCAGTATCTTAAAGTGATCTCGTAGCTAGTTCACACGCCCTTTTCAAGGCGCCGATTATGCACTAATTTTTCACGCCCCGTGTTTTCGTCCCTTGCAGCCCCGCCACCATAAGCGCCGCCCAGAGCCAGGCAGCCGCTTTTGCCGAGCGGCTCACAGTTTTGCTGACCACGGGAGCACACAAATCTCCATCCTTCAGCCCACAAAGAGCAGACCACCCAACCGCCGACTGGTGATGAATTGCCCCCACACCAAGAATAATCATCTGTTTTTAAAGCTTTTTTTGTTCATCACCCGCGGTCTTTACTAACCGAACAAAATGCGAGCAGGGTCACAGGCAGGCGCCATCAACACAAAAATCCAGTAAAGGGCACATATGTCCGATTTCGGCCGAGGCACTTGGGAGAAACAATAGGCAGGTCAACCAGTTACACCACCGTTTTCAACAGGACCCGTTCCATTCGGACGGCACCAGCCAGGAGAGAACCATGCTCACCACCCTGATAGATGAAGGATTGATCTGCCTCGATCTTGCGGCCCGCGACAAGCAGGCGCTGTTTGTCGAGCTGGCCGAGAGGCTCAAGGCCAGCGGCAAGATAGCCAGTCAGGATCAGTTTGTCCGCGACCTCTGGGCGCGAGAGGCGCTCGACAACACCGGCTTCGAACAGGGGGTTGCCCTGCCCCACGCCAAGAGCGAGGCGGTGCGAGAGCCCGCCATCGTGGTCGGCATCAGCCGCCAGGGCATCGACTACGGCGCCGAAGATGGCGAACCCTCCAAGCTGTTCTTCATGATTGCCTCCCCGGCGGGCGGCGCCAACCATCATATCGAGGTGCTGGCCGAGCTCTCCACCAAGCTGCTGGAACCCGGTTTCATCGCCAGCATGCAGGCGGCCACCAGCCGCGCCGAGGTACTCGCCTTGCTGGCCGCACCAGGGCCATCCTCAGCCCCTGCCGCACCTAGGGTGCAACCAGTCCAGCCGGCGGAGCCGCAGGAGCGCGGCATCAAGGCCCAGCTCAATACCCTCAAGCAACACCTGCTGTTTGGCACCTCCCACATGATCCCCTTCATCGTGGCGGGGGGCGTGCTGCTGTCGCTGTCGGTGATGATCAGCGGCAAGGGCGCCGTGCCCGAGGCGGGCGTGCTCAAGGACATGGCCGACATGGGGATTGCCGGGCTCACCCTGTTTACCGCCGTGCTGGGCGGCTACATCGCCTACTCCATGGCGGACAAACCGGGCCTGGCCCCCGGCATGATCGGCTCCTGGATTGCCGTGCAGCAGTTTCACACCGGTTTTCTCGGCGCCATCCTGGTGGGCTTTATCGCCGGCCTCATCGTCAACCAGCTCAAACGCATCAAGCTGCCGGATTCCATGAGTTCGCTCGGCTCCATCTTCATCTATCCGCTGATCGGCACCTTCCTGGTGTGCGGCATCGTCATGTGGGTGATCGGCGCCCCCATCGCCGCCATGATGGAGGGGATGAACCACTGGCTCTCCGGCATGGCGGGCTCCGGCAAGGTGATGCTGGGGGCCATCCTCGGTGGCATGACCGCCTTTGACATGGGCGGCCCCATCAACAAGGTGGCCACCCTGTTCGCCCAGACCCAGGTCAACACCCAACCCTGGCTGATGGGCGGGGTCGGCATCGCCATCTGCGTGCCGCCGCTCGGCATGGCGCTGGCCACCCTGCTCTCGCCCAAGCGCTACAAGAAAGAGGAGCGTGAAGCGGGCAAGGCGGCCGCCATCATGGGCATGATCGGCATCAGCGAGGGGGCCATTCCGTTTGCCGCCGCCGACCCGGTGCGGGTCATCCCGGCCATCGTCGCAGGCGGCATCGTCGGCAACATCACCGGCTTCATGATGCACAGCATCAACCACGCCCCCTGGGGTGGCTGGATCGTGCTGCCGGTGGTGGAGGGCAAGATGGGCTATATCCTCGGTACCCTGCTCGGCGCCCTCACCACGGCCCTTATCGTCAACCTGCTGAAAAAGCCGGTCAGCGACACCGAAGAGAGCAACGAGCGCCAGGAGGAGTACCAGATCATCGAGGCGGAAGGGGAAGCCGAGGTGCTGGCCATCACCGCCTGCCCCTCCGGCGTGGCCCACACCTTCCTGGCCGCCAAGAGCCTGCAAAAGGCGGCCGCCAAGGCCGGCATCAAGCTGAAAGTGGAAACCCAGGGCGCCAACGGCATCATCAACCGCATCAGCGCCAAGGACGTGGCCAACGCCCGCTGCGTCATCCTGGCCCACGACGTGGCCATCAAGAACAGGGAGCGCTTCGCTAATATCGAGGTCATCGACGTCAAGACCCGGGAGGCCATCCACAACCCGGAGGGGCTGCTGGCCCGCACCCGACCGGGGCGCCAGGTGGCCTGATAACGGACTTGAGAGTACCTGCGACAGAAGGGGCCAAGGGCCCCTTCTTTTATCCCGGCATCAGGCAGTAAACCCTGTTCGTCAGCCGCCCGAACGGGGATAGCACCCTCCCACTCAGGCTCGATAAGATGGGAGCCATATTGTGCCTTCGCCTGCCAGCCGGGCTGGCGACCACACATGGACGGAGCCTTGCACAGATGGATCTGACGGACGTACGGCTCACCCTGCCCGAGTACCTCGCCCGCCATCCCGAATAAACGCCAGTTACTGTGCCTGCGGTTCGCACAAGGTTCGGTTTCGAAGCCGCGCTATTCTCTGACAGATTCATATATCAACTAGATGAGTGAAGGGACGCCCAGTGAGTGATCGAACAGCCGCTGCCCGTTGGCGCTGGCTTCGCCAACATATAAAAACATTGCGCAATTCTGAGCTGGAACCCGAAGAAAAGGGGACAACTTGGCGCTTTGCGGGATTAGTCGTGGCGGCCATTCCTGCCCTGACAGCAGCAACCTATCTCCTGGGGATGGCCTATCACTATGGCTATACCTTGGCGTTTAACCTCGACTATGCCGAATTTTCTCCACCGGCGGATTATCTGCTGGCCCTTAGCCTTCTCACGACTCTCAATATGCTCAAGCCCTGGATGTGGCCTGTATTGGGTAGCATGCTCACGATTTTTTCAGTGGCGATCACCCTACTCATCTGCGCTCGCTGGCGAATTCATCTCACATGGCTGTGGCAAAGCTCAATGTTCTATCGTTGGCTGATCAAAAGAGCGAAAAAGATTGGGCGCTACCCAGCCCCCTCTCTTTTCAGAGCATTTGTTTGGATGGGGAATAGCTATGACAAATTTGCCTTCTTGTTGTTATCCGTATTGATCCCCGTCATGGGTGCGCTCTGGTTCTTTGTGAAAGGTGTCGAAGAGGCACAAACACAGATCTTCCGCCTCGAACAAGGCAAGTGGCCGCAGACAGAGGCCCATAGTCAGTCTCCCCTGCTGGGGGATGAGCCTCATATTCGCATCGCCTGCAACACTTCCCACTGCGCCTATCGCCTCAAGGGGGGTGATACCCTGATCCTGCGCTTTGATCAGATAGAAGAGACCCGCTATCGGCCTGACAAGGCCGCCTCGAAATAGCAACCGCCGCCCGAGGGCGGCGGCGCGCTATCTGGCCAGCAGCTCTTGCAGCGCACCGATCAGGGCATCAAGGCCTTTATCTACTTTCGAGCGAGGGCAGCCGACGTTGAGGCGAAGATAGCCTTTGCCTTCAGGGCCATAGGTGTCGCCGCGCATGATGGCGACCCGGTATTTCTCCACCAGCAAGCGTTGCAGCGCATCCATCCGCTCGGTGGAGTCGATGCCAAGGCCGCGCAGGTCAATCCAGGCGAGATAGGTCCCCTCGGGCACCCGATAGTCGATGGAGGGGAAGGCGGCGTTGAGCCGCGCCGCCACCTGGGTCAGGTTGTCGTGCAGATAGCGTTTAAGGGCATCGAGCCAGACACCGCCATCCCGATAGGCGCTGATATGGGCCAGCACCCCGAGAATGGGGGGCGATGAGAGGCCATGGGCCGCCTTGAGCCGCTGCAGATAGCCGGCCCGCGCTTCGGCGTTGGCGATAAAGGCATAGGCGCCGCCAAGGGCCGGAATATTGAAGGATTTGGAGCCCGAGCTCACCAGTGCCCAGTGGTCATCCAGCGCCACCTCGCTCCACGGCAGGTAGCGGGCAAAGCTCATATCCATATGGATGTCGTCCGAGATGACCCTGACCCCGTGGCGCTGGCAGATAGTGGCCATCCGGCCCAGTTCATCCCGCGTCCAGACCCGGCCGGTGGGGTTGTGGGGGCTGCACAGCAGCAGAACGCGGCAATCGGGGCGGGCCGCCTGGCGCTCGAAGCTGGCCCAGTCGATCTGGTAACTCCCCTGCTCTTTTTTAAGCGGACAGGGCAGCAGCACCCTGTCGTTGGCAGCCAGCATATTGCCGAAGGCGTCGTAGGCGGGGGTATGCACCAGCACCCCCTCCCCCGGCGCCGACCAGAGGCTCACCAGCTGGGCAATCACATAGATGACCGAGGGGCCGTAGACCAGTGTCTCGGGGCCGAGGCGAGCCCCGTAGCGGCTGGCAAACCAGTCGCTCACCGCCCCCTTGAAGTCGTCGTGATTCCAGCGGCTGTAGCCAAAGACCCCGTGCTCAAGGCGCCTGGCCAGGGTCTGGCGAATGCAGGGGGCAGTCTCGAAGTCCATGTCGGAGATGGTAAAGGGGAGCAGGTCGGCGTGGCCAAAACGGTCGGCCACATAGTCCCACTGGGTGCAGTAGGTGCCGTGGCGATCGACCTGGCGGTCAAAATCAAAGGATTCGGTAGTGGGCATCTCTTTCTCGCCAGCAAAAACAGCAATGAACAAGGGGGCTTGGCGCCCCCCGACGCAGGGTAACAGAGGGCCGACTCAGGCCCCCATCAGGCTCTGCAGCTGGTTTTTCACCAGATGGACCTGGGGCCCGATCACCACCTGCAGGTTGTGCTCGTCGAGCTTGATCACCCCGATGGCGCCGTTCGCCTTCAATACCTTGTCATCGACCCGGCTCATGTCCTGCACCGACATCCGCAGGCGGGTGATGCAGTTGTCCAGCGCCAGGATGTTGCCGGCGCCGCCCAGCGCATTGAGGATCACCTCGCCGTTGTAGCCGCTGTTGCCTGCCTTCTTGCCTGCGGGTTGAGCCGCCTCGCTGGTCTCGATTTCACGGCCGGGGGTTTTCAGGTTGAAGCGCACGATGGCGAAGCGGAACACGCTGTAGTAGATGGCAAACCAGATGGCCGCCGCGACCGGCACCAGATACCACTTGGTGGCGGTGCCCTGCAGCACGCCGAATACCAGAAAATCGATGAGGTTGCCGTCGGTGTTGCCGATGGTGACGCCGAGCAGCCCCATGGTCATAAAGCCGAGCCCGGTCAGGATGGCGTGAATGACGTAGAGCACGGGCGCCACGAACAGGAACAGGAACTCCAGCGGCTCGGTGATGCCGCCGATGACGCAGGCCACCACGCCGGAGACCAGCAACGCCTTGATCTTGCCACGATTCTCCGGGCGGGCGCAGTGATACATGGCGAGCGCCGCCCCCGGCAGGCCACCGAGGAAGGCCGGCATCTTGCCCTGAGAGAGGAAAGAGGTGGCCGACACCGAGAACTGGGTGGTGTCGGCGCAGGAGAGCTCGGCGTAGAAGATGTTGAGGGCGCCACTCACCTCGTTGCCGCACACCAGTTGGGAGCCGCCCGCCTCGGTGAAGCGAATGAGCGCCACCAGGATGTGGTGCAGACCGAGCGGCAGCAGCAGCCGCTCGCCGGTACCGAACAGGAAGGGGCCGAAGGGACCGGCGTGGGAGATGAGCGCCCCTATGCCGTTGATGCCGGCGGCGAACCAGGGCCAGACCAGGGGCACCACCAGACCGACCACCCCCAGCACGATGGCGGTGATGATGGGCACAAAGCGGGCGCCGCCGAAGAAGGCGAGCGCATCGGGCATCTTGTAGGTGTAGAAGCGGGCGTGCAGTTTGGCGACGATCACCCCGACGATGATGGCCCCCAGAATGCCGGTGTCGATGGAGCTGATGCCGAGGATGGCTTTCACTCCGTAGGCCTTCTCTGCCGCTGCGTCACCGATGACGTTGGCCACGGTGAGGTAGAAGTTGATGGAGAGGTTGAGCGCCGCATAGCCGACGAAACCGGCAAAGGCCGCCACCCCCTTCTCTTCCCTTGCCAGCCCGAGCGGAATGGCCACCGCGAACATCACCGGCAGGTAGATAAAGGCCACCAGCCCCACCTTGGTCATCCAGAGGAACAGCAGCTGCAGCACGGTATTGTCGAGGAAGGGCATGCTCTGCTTGACCGCATCGCTGGTGAGCGAGCTGCCGACACCGAGCAGAATGCCCGAGAAGGCCAGCAGGGCGACCGGCAACATGAAGGTCTTGCCGAGGCTCTGCAGGAACTCCCAGATGGTGGATTTGGCGGGGGACTTGGCCATGTGTCAGATCCTTGTGAGGTGAGGGTCATTCGATACGCCTGCCCGGTGGCCTCCCTGACGGATGGCAACGGCGAGCCGTATCTGGTTTTGCTGGATGATAAAACGTTTTATCAACTCACAAGTGCCGACAGGATCACAGAATATAAGTGCTGTCAGGGAAGTGCTTGCAAAACTGTGAGCCGGATCGGCCCGATGGTGATGTAACGTTTCACTCAGGCATATGAGCAGGTATGCTGGGGCCTCGCTCTCAACTCGCCGTCGCCCGTTCGCCCTATGTCGCCCAAATCCCTCTCTGCCAAAGCCACCAAGATCACCGACGTCGCCCAGTGGGCGGGGGTGTCGGTCACTACCGTTTCCATGGTGCTCAACGGCAAGGGGCGCATCTCGCCGGCCACCGCCGAGCGGGTACAACAGGCGATCAGGGCGCTCGACTATGTGCCCAACAGCGCCGCCGCCAACCTGCGCAGCCAGCAATCCAATCTGGTGGGGCTGATCCTGCGGGACATCACGGACCCCTTCTATACCGAGGTGACCGCCGGGGTGAGCGAGGTGCTGGAGCAGCAGGGCTATCTGCTCTTTCTGACCCAGTGCGGCCACAGCCCCGAGCGGTTGCAGCAGAGCATCCAGTCCCTGTCGCGCCAGGGGGTGGCCGGCATCATCTTCAACCCGGTGCGCGGCGCGGCCGCCAAGCCGCTGGAGCACCTGCTCGACTCGGCGCTGCCGCTGGTGTGCGCCGCCCGCTCCTACTATCGGGACGACGTGGATTTTATCGGCCCTGACAACACCCACGCCGCCCAGCAGGCCACCACCTACCTTATCGAACAGGGTCACCGCCACATCGCCTACGTCGGCGGGCGGGCCGACTCCCTCACCCGCGCCGAGCGGATCGGCGGCTACTGCGCCAGCCTGCTGCAATATGGCCTGCCCTTCAAATCGGAGTGGGTACTGGAGTGCGAGCGCACCCAGCGCAGCGCCGCCGACACCATTGCCCAGCTGCTGCACCAGCACCCCAAGGTGACCGCCGTGCTCTGTCACTATCCCGAGGTGGCCCTCGGTGGCATCTACGGCGTCGAGGCGAGCGGGCGCAGCGTGGGCAAGGACAACTACATCGGCCAGCAGGTGGCCCTGCTCGGCTTTGACGACGTGGCGGAGGCCGAGCTCACCTCCCCCGCCCTCACCTTCGTCAGCTCGCCAGCGCGAGAGATAGGCCGCCAGGCCGCCCTGCGCCTGCTGACCCGGATGCAGCAGCCCGAGCTCGCCCCCACTCGCCATATCATCACCCCCAGCTTGCAGAAGAGGGCGTCGGCTTGAGTTGGCTGGGCAAACCCGAGCTTGCCCCCACCCGCCATATCGTCACCGCTCACCAGCAAACCGCAAAAACGGGCATCGGCCTGAGTTGGCAAGGCTGGCAGATTCACGAGCCGCTACCTCTTCACTTTTCCTGCACCTTGATCCAGCGTCGATAGCGGGCGTTGCCAAGCAGGGTCTGCCACTGCTGGCAGGCCAGCGCCAGGGCGGGCGCGATCTTGGGGCGGCTCGGCTGGCCGCGCCCCAGCCGCCGCAACTGGTATTTCACCATCGCCATATAACCTACCGAGGCCAGCACCTTGTTGCGCCAGGGGATGGGCCTGAGCTCGGCGCTTGCCGCCTGCTCATGGTGCCATCTGGCGGGCAGATCCGGGGCGATGGCCAGCGCAGTGGCCATGCCGGCGACCGCCACCCCGCTACCGAGCACCTGCTCCACCACCGGGTAGCGACGAATTCCCCCGGTCACCATCACGGGCATATGGGCAACGGAGACGATCTCCCGAGCGAACTCCAGAAAATAGGCCTCCCGCGCCAGAGTCCGACCATCGCGGGCCTGGCCGTGCATGGCGGGCGCCTCGTAACTGCCGCCGGAGAGCTCCACCAGATCCACCCCGAGCGGGTTGAGCATCTCCACCACCGCCTTTGCATCCTCGGTGCTGAAGCCGCCACGCTGAAAGTCGGCGGAGTTGAGCTTGACCGACAGTGAGAAGCGCTCCCCCGCCTGCTGGCGGATCCCTTCTACTATCTCCAGCAGCAAGCGGGCTCGATTCTCAAGGCCGCCGCCCCAACGATCACGGCGCTGGTTGGTGAGCGGTGAGAGGAACTGGCTCAGCAGATAGCCGTGCGCGGCGTGGATCTGCACCCCGTCAAAACCGACACGCTGTGCCAACAGCGCCGTGTTGATGAAGCGCGCCTTCACCTCGGCAATGTCGGCCTCGCTCATGGCTCTGGGCGGGGCGAACTGCCTCGAGAAACTGCCGAGCGCCATGGGCACGGCGGAAGGGGCCAGGGTGGGCTGCCCCAGCGCCGCCGGCATCTGGCGACCGGGGTGGTTGATCTGCATCCAGATCTGGGCGCCCCCGCTCTTGGCCGCCTCGGCCCAGGCACTGAAACGCTCGGCCAGCGCCGGGGAAAGATCGTGGGAATCGAGTACCACGCCCCCCGGCCCCGTCATGGCGTGGCCGTCCACCATCACATTGCCGGTGATGAGCAGGCCGGCGCCACCCTCTGCCCAAGTACGATAAAGCTGGATCAGCGCCTCTGAGGGGGCATGGTCACGGTCGGCCATGTTCTCTTCCATGGCCGCCTTGGCGAGGCGGTTGATAAGCTGGCTGCCATTGGGCAGGGTCAGGGGAGTAAATGGGTTCATGGCGATCTCCTCGGTAATGAGGACCCCACCATAAGTTTGAAGCTGACTTGAAGGTCAAGCCCCTTTATCGGGATGCCGTAGCGATGGGAGAAATGCTATCCACCCGCACAGTCCCTGCTCAGTGCCGTTGACATTCAAGCGGGCTTTAACCCTAGAATTCCCCTTGATCCCGCCGTTTGGCGGGCAGACCCGCCAACCCGCAGCCCAGGAGGCAAGATGAAGATCGGTGAACTGGCCAAACAGACCGGCATGGCGGCCTCGACCATCCGCTTCTACGAAGCCAGAGGCCTGCTCAGCAAGGTACGGCGGGGTGCCAATGGCTATCGCGACTACCCGCCCGAGACGGTACCCTTGCTGACCATCATCGGCCAGGCGCAACAGGCGGGCTTCTCCCTCGACGAGATCAAGCAGTTGGTGCCCGCAGATATCAGTTCTTGGCAACACGTCCCGCTACTGGCGGCGCTCAAGGCCAAGGTAAGCGACATAGAAGCGCTGGAGGCAAGGCTTGCCCACAGCAAGCAGCAATTGCAGGCCCTGATCCGGCTGGTGGAGTCCAAACCCGACGAGATGCCGTGTGAAGAGAACGCCGCCCGGGTATTGGCCAGCATGGGTATTCCCTCCCCCGAGGGCATCGCAAAAAACACCATCGCAACCAAGCCCGTTACGCACCCCAAAAAGTGATCCCGCTCGCAACCAGTACACGCCCCCAGCATGGGGGATTGAGAGCCAACTGAAGAAGACTATGATGGGCGCGCCATCCATAACAGGTCATCATCATGACAACAGAGTGCACCGCCCAACCCCAAAGCGAGCCACCAAGCGAAATCCATCGCTGTGACAAATGCCGGGAGCGCACCCGCCATATCGTAGTGCTGGTGCCACGGGATCACAGCCAGGACATCATGCCCAAGGATCCGCGCAAAGCCTTCTGGCAAGCCTTTCGTTCCAGCAGCCTGACCAACGCGGTATTCGGCCAGACCCTCGCTTATCAGGCCACCCATGTAAAGCACCTGATCTGCGAGCGCTGCGGCGAGAAGTTTCTGGAGTATTGAGGCCCAGAAGACGGCGCCCCCGGACAGTCAGAGCGAGATAACAGAGAAATAAGGATGAAGTTTGTCGAAATGACCCCCGGTCAACTGCCGCTGGCGCTGCTGCTGGAGGCCGATCCCGCAGAACAGCGCATTGCCACCTATCTGCCCGGCGCCTGGGGCTTTGCCGCCCTGGCGGGCAACGAGGTAGTGGGCGCCTGTGTGGCGGGTCTGGTGGGGGAGAAAACGGCCGAGATCTTCAATATCGCCGTTGCCCCCAACCGCCAGCAGCAAGGCATCGGCTCCGGCCTGCTGCGCTTCATACTGACCAGCCTGGCCGGGAAAGGGGTATGCCGCGTCGAGCTCGGTACCGGCAGCTTCGGCCACCAGCTCACCTATTACCAGCGCCACGGCTTTCGCGTCGATGCCGTCGTGAAGGATCACTTCCTTACCCACTACCCGGAGCCCCTGATGGAGCACGGCATCCAGCACAAGGATATGCTGCGGCTATCGCTGGCGCTGAAACCCAATAACCCGCTCCATAGCGGCCAGTAACCCGCAGCTACCGGCAGGCGGCAGTCAACCCATCATCTTTATCAAGCAATTTGTTGATCTGTGGCTAATTTTTATCAGCTTCCTGTTTTGCCATCCAATGACCTTGGTTAAGATATCCAATTGACAACTAACGCCTAATTTAGAGTCATTCACATAGCAAACGTACCGCCTCAATACGGGCATTCGTTCAAGTACATTGGAACACTAGCTGGTGATTAACTGGTAGACAATCAATATATGAATAATTCATCGTAGAATACGAAAATTCTCAAAATGGCTGTCTGTCACAATGTCCAATGTTTTTTAAATTTCTTTTAAGGAGCAAAAAATGGCATTAAGCAAAGAAATTAGAAAGTTAGCAGGAAAATGGCAACGAGGTGATTTTCCTAAGCATTTAGAATGGATCGAGCTTGATGGCGTCAGGGGATGGACAGGACAGAGAACAGATTTCAATTTCCCTATAGTTGCAATTTGTGGCGAAAATGGTGCTGGGAAAAGCACAATTATTCAAGCCGTAGCAAGCATTTATGAGTCAACAACTGAGGATAAATTTTTCGCATCAAATTTTTTTCCCGATACAGCTTGGGATTCCTTAGTTGGCGTTATCATAAAAGCATCAGTTAAAGAAGGACCAAACTCATCAGAGGTATCTGTTCGTAAACCAACAACTAGATGGCGTGGTAATGACACAAGGAAAAAACGCCCAGTAATTTATTTAGATCTACGGCGTATCCAACCAATATCAGCACGTACTGGCTATGCTAGATTAGCAAAACCAGCGTTGAATGAAGCAAGTTCATTAGCTTTTGCTGATGATGCTTTACAACGTTTTTCAAATATAATTGGCAAACCATATGTAGCTGCAAGACAAGCGACAACAAATTTAGATCAAACCAGAAACATACCTGTTGTTTCTCATAATGGAACTGAATACTCAGGATTTCATCAAGGAGCAGGAGAAGCTACAATTGCAGATATGATAGCAATAGATATTCCTATGTATAGTATTGTTCTTATTGATGAAATTGAAACATCATTACACCCAAGAGCCCAAAGAAGATTAATTAGAGATCTAGCTGAAATATCTAGAACCAAGCTAATTCAGTTTATTATCACTACACATTCACCGTATGTTCTAGAAGAACTACCTGCATCAGCTAGAGTTTATGTATTCAAAAACGGAGCTGAGAAATGTGTAGTTCCTGGTGTTAGTCCTGAATTTGCGCTGTCAAAAATGGATGAAGAAGTGCATCCTGAAATTGATGTCTACGTCGAAGATAATACCGCCAAGATACTCGTCGAAGAAATTATGGCTAAAAGAACATTGGATAACCTTTCTCGATGCTCAATTTCAGCATTTGGTGCAGCCTCTGTAGGTAAAGCACTTGGTCAAATGGTTGATGGAAATAGATTTTCTAGACCAACCGTGGTAATTCTTGATGGTGATCAAGACCCAGCCCCTGGATGCATGATCCTCCCAGGAGAAGATGCCCCGGAAAGAATGATATTCGAAGAGCTACGAGAGAAAGAATGGCAAGGGATAGCCATCTTAATTAACCGCTCTCATACCGATTTTGTTCATGCTGCAGAAAACGCTTTAACACTCCCTGACCACCATGAATGGATAAAGTCCATTGCAGACAGAATAGTTTTAGGCTCTGATGAGTTATGGAGAGCTATGTGTCGTGTTTGGCTTAGAGAATGTGCAGATGATGATATTGCAAATGACATTATTGAGGCCATATCTGATCATTTGGATTCAGAGATTCAAGTAGCCTAAAACAAAAAATAAAGAGAAGACCTAGTCTCTTACCCCAGCACTTCCACTGTGCTGGGGTCTCCAGCTTATAGCCCGTAGGTTCGAATAGCGGAGCGTATTCGGACGTTCGCGTTATCACCTCTATTTTTTCAGCCATCCCCTCTCCACCACACTCTCTGCCCAAACAAGCGGTGCAATTCACTTCGTTCATTGCACCCTACGACGCCCATACCTGTGGTTTCATTCGCCCGTTGTGGTGAGCTGTCTGGTTCCAATGGCTCAATCCATTTCTCCACCTATTCTCTCGCCTGCATCCCCTTATCAAGCGCCCCGTCACTGCCATTTATGTGCGACAGCTCACACCCCGCCCGCTCTTTTCACCTCACAAATTTATAGTTTTGCTCCGATTCCTGGCCGGATAGCATCACACTCCATCATAAAGGCACGTTGAAAAAACCAACATCAACATACTGATTATTAAAGACAAAAAATAACTCATCGATTCAATCCAGACCCATTTTTTCAGCTGGTCTGCTATGCGATCAGGATCACACTCAAGGCCATATCGCACAAAAATCCAGTATTTCGCAGTTTTGTCCGATAGGTGCGCGGCCCTGCGGGCGGGATAATAGTGGGGTCACTTTTGTCTGCATCTCCTGGGCGCTAGCCCAGGAAAAGATGCCAACAGGCTCCGGCCAGGAGCAGGGAGAACGCCATGATCACCACCCTTATCAACGAGCAGCTGATCGCGCTCGATTTAAAGGCCACGCGCAAGGAGGAGGTCTTCACCGAGATGACCCGTCTGCTCGCGGCGCAAGGCAAGGTCAGCGACGAGCAGCAGTTCATCAAGGACCTATGGGCCCGGGAAGAGCTGGACAACACCGGCTTTGAAGAGGGCGTTGCCCTGCCCCACGCCAAGAGTGCGGCAGTGAGCACCCCGGCGGTGGCCATCGGCATCAGCCGCGCCGGCATCGACTACGGCGCCGAGGATGGCAAGCCCTCCCGGCTGTTTTTCATGATTGCCTCCCCGGCTGGCGGCGCCAACCACCATATCGAGGTGCTGGCCGAGCTCTCCGCCAAGCTGATTGAAGAGGGCTTTATCGATGCCCTGCTGGCAGCCAAAACTCCGGCCGCCGCGCTGGCCCTGCTGCTCGAGAAGAAAGAAGACACAGCCCCGGCGCCCGCCGCTGACAAGGGGCTGATCATCGGCGTCACCGGCTGCCCGGCCGGCATCGCCCACACCTACCTGGCGGCAGAATCCCTGGAGCGCGCAGCCAAGGAGCTGGGCTTTGAGGTGAAGGTGGAGACCAACGGCTCCATCGGCGTCAAGAACAGCCCGACTGCGGCCGAGATCGCCCGCGCCAGCGCCATCGTGGTGGCCTGCGACAAACAGGTGGACATGGCCCGCTTCAACGGCAAACAGCTCATCAAGACCGGCGTGAAGGCCCCCATCAAGGATGGCAAGGGCCTCATCGAGCAGGCGTTGAAGGCCCCCGCCTATGTGGCGGACAAGGATGATAGAAAAGGTGAAGAGAAGAGTTCTGGCGGCAGCTCGGATCTCTACCGTTATCTGATGAACGGCGTCTCCCACATGATCCCGTTTGTGGTCACGGGGGGTCTGCTGATCGCCCTGGCACTGGCCATCGGCGGCGATCCGACCCCGAGCGGCATGCAGATCCCGGCAGGGAGCATGTGGAACCAGATCCTCAACGTGGGGGTCGCCGCATTCACCCTGATGATCCCCATTCTGGCGGGCTACATCGCCTACGCCATCGGTGACAGACCGGCGCTGGCACCGGGCTTTATCGGCGGCTGGATCGCCAACAACGGCAGCTTCTACGGCGCCGACGCCGGCACCGGCTTTATCGGTGCCATCATCGCGGGCCTGTTGGTCGGTTATCTGGTGCGCTGGATTGCCACCCGTCACTACCACAAGATGGTGCAGCCGCTGGTGCCGATCCTGATCGCCCCCATCGTCGGGTCGCTCTTTATCGCCGCCGTCTTCATCTTCATCATCGGTGCCCCCATTGCCGACATGATGACGGGTCTGAACGCCATGCTGCTCTCCATGAGCGGTGGCAGCCTGGTGCTGCTGGGGATCGTGCTGGGGGGCATGGCTGGCTTTGACATGGGTGGCCCGGTCAACAAGGTGGCCTTCCTGTTCTCGGTGGGCATGATCGCCTCCGGCCAGACCCAGTTCATGGGTGCCATGGCCTGCGCCATCCCGGCCGCCCCCCTTGGCATGTCGCTGGCCACCGTGCTCGGTCGCAAGCTCGGCATCTTCGATGCCACCGAGATTGAAGCGGGTAAAGCCGCCGGTGCCATGGGCCTGGTGGGGATCTCCGAGGGGGCGATTCCGTTTGCCGCCCGGGACCCGCTCGCCGTCATTCCGGCCAACGTGCTGGGCAGCATGACCGCGGCTGTGATGGCCTTCCTGTTTGGCATCACCAACAGCGTCGCCCACGGTGGCCCCATCGTGGCCCTGCTGGGTGCCGTCAACAAGCCACTGCTGGCGCTGCTCTGCATGATCTGCGGCGCCATCGTCACCGGTGTGGTGGCGGTTGCCCTGAAAAAACTGCGGGTCAAGAAGAGTGACGAGGTGACGCTGGCCAAGGCCGCCTGATCCCCGCCCAACCAAGCCGCCCCCTTGCGGGACGGATGACAAACCGGACGAGGCCACCTGCGGGTGGCCTCGTCTATTTGTCGGGTTCGAGAGAGCCCACTCACCTCTGCTGTACGACGCCGGCTTGTGATCCTCTTCACGCTTCGCGGCCGGATCCCGCCAAACTAGGAAATTTTCCTACCCCCCCTAGGGATGGCTCTCACGCCATTTGCAGCGCGCCTCATTAAAGTCACGCTACCTGATGTGGTTACCCGACCCGCGCCATGGCGCAAGGGACGGGCATGGGTTCAATCGACAGGGGCTCGCCGCGCACCGCGCCCGCTTCCTGTTGTTCTTTCCGTGGCGTGACCTCCAACTCCAATCAAAAAGGGTGGAACGCGGCGGAAACAGCGTCTATCTCGCAGAGGATGAACGAAGATGTTTAAACTGCTCGAACAGGTCCGGGTCCCCACCCTGAACCTGCCGGTCGAAGCCCGGCGCAAGCTCTGGTTCAAACCGTTTATGCAATCCTATCTGGTTGTGTTCATCGGTTACCTGACCATGTATCTGATCCGCAAGAACTTCAACATTGCGCAGAACGACATGATCCAGGAGTACGGTCTCTCCATGACCGAGCTCGGCATGATCGGCCTTGGCTTCTCCATCACCTACGGGGTGGGCAAGACCATCGTCTCCTACTATGCCGATGGCAAGAACACCAAGCAGTTCCTGCCGCTGATGCTGATCCTCTCCTCCCTCTGCATGCTGGGCTTCAGTGCCAGCATGGGCGGCACCGGTTTCAGCCTCTACCTGATGATCTTCTTCTACGCGGCCAGCGGTTTCTTCCAGAGCTGCGGCGGCTCCTGCAGCTACTCCACCATCACCAAGTGGACACCCCGCAACAAGCGTGGCACCTATCTGGGCATGTGGAACCTCTCCCACAACGTGGGCGGCGCCGGTGCGGCCGGTGTGGCGCTGTTCGGTGCCAACTACCTGTTCGATGGCAACGTGCTCGGCATGTTCATCTTCCCCTCCATCATCGCGCTGATCGTCGGCTTTATCGGCCTGCGCTTTGGTAGCGATTCGCCGGAGGCCTATGGCCTTGGCAAGGTGGAAGAGCTGTTTGACGAAGTGGCGAGCGAAGAAGACGTCGCCACCGAAGAGCAGAAGCTGACCAAGTGGCAGATCTTCGTGAAGTACGTGCTGCTCAACAAGGTGATCTGGCTGCTCTGCTTCGCCAACATCTTCCTCTACGTGGTGCGCATCGGTATCGACCAGTGGTCCACCGTCTACGCCCACCAGGAGCTGGGCTTCTCCAAGGACGTGGCCATCCAGGGCTTTACCTTCTTTGAAGTGGGCGCCCTGGTCGGTACCCTGATGTGGGGTTACCTCTCGGATCTGGCCAACGGTCGCCGTGGTCTGGTGGCCTGCGTGGCGCTGGCGCTGATCATCGCCACCCTGGGGCTCTACCAGCACGCCACCACCCAGTTCATGTTCCTGGGCTCTCTGTTCCTGCTGGGCTTCCTGGTGTTCGGTCCGCAACTGCTGATCGGCGTGGCCGCCGTGGGCTTCGTACCCAAGCAGGGGATCAGCGTGGCCGATGGCGTCAAGGGCACCTTCGCCTACCTCATCGGTGACAGCTTCGCCAAACTGGGTCTGGGCATGATCGCCGACGGCACCCCCATCTTCGGCCTGACCGGCTGGACCGGCACCTTCGCGGCGCTGGACATGGCAGCCGCTGCCTGTCTGGTGCTGATGGCCTGCGTCGCGGTTGCCGAAGAGCGCAAGATCCGCCGCATCAAACGTGAGCTGAAAGCTGCCACTTTGGCGACCCAGTCCGTCTGAGCCCCGGCATCCGCCCGATCTTAAGATTTCACTCCGTAGTGTGTATTCGGCCCGCCCTCTGGCGGGCCGTTTTTTATCCCCTCTTTTCCCCACTCGTCCCTTTTGTGGCCGCAAAAACGCTCACCCCTTGCCCATCCCTTCAACAGAGCGCAGTCGGGATCCCATTTTTGCCTCCGTCCCTTTGGCAAGGCCGTCCCTTGGCGCTATCTTGTTGCCCCACCCGAATTTGCCGTGAGAGCCCATGAAGATCCTCGCCGTCACCGCCTGCCCCACCGGCATCGCCCACACCTACATGGCCGCCGAGGCGCTGCAAAAAGCCGCCGACAAGCTGGGGCTCAAGATCAAGGTCGAGACCCAGGGAGCCATGGGGCTGGAGAACATCCTCACCGCCCGCGACATCGCCGGCGCCGATCTGGTGCTGATCGCCTCCGATATCGAGATTGAGCAAAAAGATCGCTTCCTCGGCTGCCCTATCCACCAGGTGGCGCTGGAGGCGGTGCTGCTCGATGCGGTGGCCGTGCTCAAGACCGCCGCCCCCGGCGTCTGAATGCTGATCCGCGAGATCTCCTTTCACTGCCGGCTGGGGCTCACCATCACCCAGGCCAAGCAGTTGAGTCGGCTGGCCGGGCTGTTCAAGTCCCATATCCAGTTCATCAACGTCACCCGCCGCCAGGCGGTAGAGGCGACCAACCAGCTCTCCCTGCTCACCCTGGCCACCCAGCCCGGCGATCTCTGTCTGCTGCTGATCGAGGGGCTGGATGCCGAGCTCGCCCACATGGCCTTCACCTGCTGGTGCGTGGAGCTGGGCCAACCGCTGGGGCGCCCCGGCAGCGCCGCCCTGGCCGAGCAGCGCCTGGGCCAGGCCCTGCCCGACTATTGCTTCACCCTGGCCCAGCTCGGCCATGCCACGGCGCCCCTCGACAAGGCCCAGGCACTGGCGGTGCTGGTGGATCTGCTGCCCGCCGCGCTGATGAGCGACAGACCCATGCTGGAGCAGGCCATCGCCGCGCGCGAGCAGCTGGCCGCCACCATCATCCGGCCCGGCCTCGCCATGCCCCACGTCATCTGCCCAGCCATCCGTCGCCCCGCGCTCTCGCTGCTCAGCAGCAGCGAGCCCATCGAATGGGGCTCCGCGCTCGGGCCGGTGCAGACCCTGATTTTGCTGGCTGTACCCGCCGGTCTTGCCCCCGAGCAGTTGCGCCCCCTCACCCGGCTGGCCCGCGCATTGATAGACGAGCAGGTGGGTACCGCGCTGCTGCACGCCGGCTCCGCCCCCGCCCGTCAGGCCATCGTCATTGACGGCCTGCTTGGCTGAGCGGCTGGCCTCCCGTCCCCGTCGTTCATGCCCGCGACAGCCCCCTGTGGTACACTCGCCCTTCCCCTGTTTTTGGTATGCATGCGATGAAATCAGCCCGCCCCCGTCTCTCCCTCTCCGCCCGCCCTGACACCGAGCACAAGGCCAAAGGGCCCGCCACGGCGCGCCCATCCCAGCGCAGGGAGGCGCAGCACACCATGAGAGACAAGGAGGGCGAGCGCAAACCGGCACCGGCGCCTGCCGATCGCAAGCTGTTGCTGCTGAACAAGCCCTACATGGTGCTCTGTCAGTTCACCGACGAGGCGGGCCGCGAGACCCTCAAGGATTACATCACCGAGCCCGGCATCTATGCCGCGGGCCGGCTCGACCGTGACAGCGAGGGGCTGTTGCTGCTCACCAACGACGGCAAGCTGCAGGCGCGCCTCACCCAGCCGGGGGAGAAGACCCCCAAGACCTACTGGGTACAGGTGGAAGGAGTGCCTAGCGAGGAGAAACTGGCCGCCCTGCGCGCCGGGGTGGAGCTCAACGACGGCATGACCCTGCCCGCCGGGGCGCGCATCATGGAGGAACCCGCGGTGTGGCCGCGCAACCCGCCCATTCGCGAGCGTAAAGAGATCCCCACCAGCTGGCTGGAGATCAAGATTGTGGAGGGGCGCAACCGCCAGGTGCGGCGGATGACCGCCCATATCGGCCACCCCACCTTGCGCCTGATCCGCTACGCCATCGGGGAGTGGACCCTCGATGGTCTGTCACCGGGGGAGAGCCGCGCCCTGCCCGCTCCCGAGCTGGTAGCGGCACCGCGGCAATCGGCTGTGCACGGCAAGCCGCGCACAGCCGCCAGGCCACAGGGGGCCGGCAGCAACAGCAAGGCCCGGCCGACCCGTGACGCTCAACACCAGGAACAACGCCAGAAGCGGGACAGCCGCGAAGCAAGCCCCCGCCCGGCCAATCGCAGCGGCGGGCGTGGCACCGCGCGCCGCCCGGCCCGCAGCAAGCCATCGGAATAACACGCGTAAGCCATTTGGCCAGCGTGCCGCAACATAGATGGCGCAACCTGATCGAGTGCCACAGCAAGGCACAATACACAAGACAAGGAGTCCCAATGAGCGATCATCCCCCCCTGCCCGCCCGCCTTACCGTGGCCGCCCTGGTGCACTGGCAGGGCCGCTTCCTGCTGGTGGAAGAGGAGATAAAAGGCCAGCGCCGCTTCAACCAGCCCGCCGGCCACGTGGAGCCGGGGGAAGATCTCGTCCAGGCTGCCTGCCGCGAGCTGAAGGAGGAGACAGGGCTCACCGCCGCTCCCACCGCCTGGCTCGGGGTCTATCTCTACAAGCCGGCGGACAGCGAGGCCACCTTTGTGCGCATCGCCGTCATCTTCGACCTTGAAAAGGCGCCGGGTCAGCACCATCCAGAGGATCCCGACGGCGACGTGCTGGCCTGCCACTGGCTCACCCTGGAGGAGATTGCCGAGTGCAAGGCGGCCCTGAGAAGCCCTCTGGTGTGGCAATGCATTCAGGACTATCTGGCGGGTACCAGGCTGCCACTGTCGGCCCTCAAGGCCTTTGTCTGAGAGCCGTTAGAAGCTCTTTTTGACGCTGTGGGGCCGAGACAAGAAAAACGATTTCCTGCTGCCGGGTTCCTGATGGGAACGGCGGCATGGATATGTGACCGGGGGCGCGAAATTCTGGTAGAATACGCCCCGTTTAAACGAACTGGTAACTTCGACTAATGACAGACAACAGCCAAATCAAGGTGATCGTCGGCATGTCCGGCGGCGTGGATTCTTCCGTCTCGGCCTACCTGCTCCAGCAGCAGGGCTATCAGGTCGAAGGCTTGTTCATGAAGAACTGGGAAGAAGACGACACGGACGAGTACTGCTCTGCCGCCCAGGATTTGGCTGATGCCAAGGCCGTCTGCGACAAGCTGGGGATGAAACTCCACACCATCAACTTCGCTGCCGAGTACTGGGACAACGTGTTCGAGCACTTCCTCGAAGAGTACAAGGCCGGCCGTACGCCGAACCCGGATATCCTGTGCAACAAGGAGATCAAGTTCAAGGCGTTCCTGGAGTTCGCCGCCGAAGAGCTGGGTGCCACCTACATCGCCACCGGCCACTATGTGCGCCGTGACGACAGCACCGGCCGCCCGCGCCTGCTGCGCGGCCTCGATACCAACAAGGATCAGAGCTACTTCCTCTACACCCTGAGCGAAGCTCAGGTGGGTCAGAGCCTGTTCCCGGTCGGGGATCTGGAAAAACCCGAGGTGCGCCGCATCGCCGAGCAGCTCGATCTCATCACCGCCAAGAAGAAAGACTCCACCGGTATCTGCTTTATCGGTGAGCGCAAATTCAAGGACTTCCTGGCCAAGTTCCTGCCCGCCCAGCCCGGCCCCATCGAAACCGTCGATGGCAAAGTCATCGGCGAGCATCAGGGGCTGATGTACCACACCCTGGGCCAGCGCAAGGGCCTTGGCATCGGCGGACGCAAAGATGCCACCGAAGAGGCCTGGTACGTGGTCGACAAAGAGGTCGAGCGCAACACCCTGATAGTGGCGCAGGGGGAACATCCCCGCCTCTACTCCGATGGCCTCATTGCGAGCCAGCTGCACTGGGTGGATCGCACCCCCATTCGCGAACCGCGCCGCTGCACCGTCAAGACCCGCTATCGGCAGGAAGATATCCCCTGCCTGATCCAGCCCATCGACGATGAGACCATCCGGGTCATCTTCGACGAAAGCCAAGCTGCGGTCACCCCGGGTCAGTCCGCCGTCTTCTACGACGGGGAAGTGTGTCTGGGCGGTGGCATCATAGAGCAGCGTTTCAGCCATCCGGTGTAAGGGCTGGACGCTCACAAGCGTCCGCGCTCTACTCCCTTCTCCCCTCGCGGGAGAAGGGACAAAGAATAAACAGCACAAGGCAGTGATACATGATTGGCAACTTCCTGGCCGGATCATGACATCGGCCGGTGAATGAACAGAACAGGGCTGTGAAGATATGAGCGACAAATTCCAAGACAGAACCATGGCCTTTGCCGGCATCTGCCAGGCCGCCTACCTGGTGCAGAAGGTGGCCCGCGACGGCACCTGTGACGAGGCCTCCCTGCGCGAGAGCCTCTCCAGCATCCTGGTCACCGACCCCAAGCAGCCACTGGACGTGTTCGGCAACCACCTCGCCATTCGCGACGGCTACCGCGCCCTGGTCGAGCAGCTGGGCGCCGACGGCAGCCAGAAGAATGCCGAGCTGACCCGCTACGTGGTGAGCCTGATTGCGCTGGAGCGCAAGCTGGCCAAGCGCAAGGACATTCTCAACATGCTGGGTGAGCGGATCGGCCAGATTGGTCGCCAGCAACAGCATTTCGACCTGCTCGACGAGCAGATCCTGGCCAACATGGCGAGCATCTACAGCGATCTCATCAGCCCGATCGGCTCCAGAATCCAGGTGGCGGGTACCCCGCTGTTCCTGCAGCAGCCGCTGGTGCAGCACAAGGTGCGCGCCCTGCTGCTGGCCGGCATCCGGGCCTGCGTGCTGTGGCGCCAGCTCGGCGGCAGCCGTACCCAGATCATCTTCGCCCGCAAGAAGATGGTGGAACTGGCCAAGCGTTACTAATCATTGGCTCGCGCAAAGGCAGAGGGAGAACAGGGTGAACAGCCGCACATCAGCCTTGATAGCCCCCGGCCCGCACGCGAGTGGATACGAATCCCCCACACCAATCATCAGGAGTTCACCCCATGGAGCTGTCCGCGCTGACTGCTGTTTCCCCGATTGACGGTCGTTATGGCGACAAGGCCGATGCCCTGCGCCCTATCTTCTCCGAATTCGGTCTGCTGCGTTTTCGCGTCGAAGTCGAGGTGCGCTGGTTGCAAAAACTGGCCAGCCACGCCGGGATCCCGGAAGTCCCTGCCCTGAGCGCAGCCGCCAGTGCCCTGCTCGACGGCATCGTCAGCAACTTCAACGAGAGCGACGCCGCCCGCATCAAACAGATCGAGCGCACCACCAACCATGATGTGAAAGCGGTGGAGTACTTCCTCAAAGAAAAAGTCGAAGTAAACCCTGAGCTGGCCGCCGTCAGCGAATTTATCCACTTCGCCTGCACCTCCGAAGACATCAACAACAACTCCCACGGCCTGATGCTGAAGACCGCCCGCGAGGAGGTCATCAAGCCTTACTGCGAGAAGCTGATTGCCGAGATCAAGCGTCTGGCCGCCGAGTACCGCGACATGCCGCTGCTGTCGCGCACCCACGGTCAGCCGGCGACCCCGAGCACCATGGGCAAGGAGATGGCCAACGTCGCCTACCGTCTGGAGCGTCAGCTCAAGCAGATCATGGCAGTGGAGATCTTGGGCAAGATCAACGGCGCCGTGGGCAACTACAACGCCCACATCAGCGCCTATCCGGAAGTGGACTGGCACCAGTTCTCCGAGGAGTTCGTCACTTCTCTGGGCCTGACCTGGAACCCCTACACCACCCAGATCGAGCCGCACGACTACATCGCCGAGCTGTTCGACGCCATGGCGCGCTTCAACACCATCCTGATCGACTTCGATCGCGACGTGTGGGGCTACATCTCCCTGGGCCACTTCAAGCAGCGCACCATCGCCGGCGAGATCGGCTCCTCCACCATGCCGCACAAGGTCAACCCCATCGACTTCGAGAACTCCGAAGGCAATCTGGGTCTGGCCAACGCCGTGTTCCAGCACCTGGCGAGCAAACTGCCCATCTCCCGCTGGCAGCGTGATCTGACCGACTCGACCGTGCTGCGCAACCTGGGCGTGGCAGTGGGTTACTCCCTGATTGCCTATCAGGCGACCCTGAAGGGTATCTCCAAGCTGGAAGCCAACGCCGATGCCATGGCCGCCGATCTGGATGCCAACTGGGAAGTGCTGGCCGAGCCGATCCAGACCGTGATGCGCCGCTACGGCATCGAGAAGCCCTATGAGAAGCTCAAAGAGCTGACCCGTGGCCGCCGCGTCGATGCCGAAGGGATGCGTACCTTTATCGACACCCTGGAATTGCCGGAAGCCGTCAAGGTTGAGCTGAAGAAGCTGACCCCGGCCAACTATATCGGTGACGCCCAGCGTCTGGTCGACCTGCTGAAATAAGCGGGCGAGAGAGTATCGGGGGCCCTGGGCACTAGCCACAGGGCCCCCTGTTGTTTTCCCTGCCCAGGCAGGGCCATGAGTGGCGTTGCCCAAGCCCGTCTTGGGCAACACCTCTCTCACAGAGACACGAGAAGACCATGTACCAACTCAATCTGGATATCGCTCACTTCCTCGAGCACTACTGGCAGAAGCGCCCGCTCCTCATCAAGGGCGGTTTCACCGACTTTCAGGATCCCATCAGCCCGGACGAGCTGGCGGGTCTGGCCATGGAAGAGGTGATTGAATCGCGCCTGGTGACCCGCTTCAACAACAAGTGGGAAGCTGCCCACGGCCCCTTCGAATCCTACGATCACCTGGGCGAAGAGAACTGGACCGTGCTGGTGCAGGCCTGCAACCACTGGGCCCCCGAGGTCAACGAGCTGGCGCTGCCGTTCCAGTTCATCCCGGGCTGGCGTTTTGACGATGTGATGGTGAGCTTCTCCACCCCTCACGGTGGCGTCGGCCCCCACATCGACAACTACGACGTCTTCATCACCCAGGGTCAGGGCAAGCGCCACTGGCGGGTCGGCGATGCAACACCGCGAAGCGAGTTTGCCGCCCACGCCGCCCTGCTGCACTGCGAGCCGTTCGAGGCGATCATCGACGTCATCATGGAGCCGGGCGACATCCTCTACATTCCGCCTGGATTCCCCCACGAGGGCTACGCCATCGAGCCCTCCCTGAACTTCTCGGTGGGTTTTCGCGCGCCCGATGCCAAGGCGCTTATCTCCTCCTTTGCCGATCACCTGATCGACAACGAGATCCGCACCGAGCGTTACGGCGATGCCGATCTCAAGCCCCGTGCCCGCCACGGCGAGATCCAGCCCCATGAGCTGCACCGCCTGCGCGAGCTGATGCAGCAGGCACTCGATGACGAGACCCTGTTCAAGGAGTGGTTCGGCACCATGATCTCCGAGGCCAAGCATGATCTGGACGTCAATCCGGTGGAGCCGGACTACAGCGCCGAGGAAGTGGCCGACCTGCTGACCCAGGGCGAGCCCGCCATCAAGGTGCCGGGCCTGCGCTCTGTCTGGTTCAGTGGCGAAAGCCAGACCTGCTACATCGACGGCGAAGCCTGGACCCTGCCAAGCGAAGATGCGGCAGCAATTTCGCTCTTGTGCGACAAGGACATGGTTACCCAGACCGACATGGTGGAGCTGGCCGATCAGGCCGGCTTCCTGCAGCTGCTGACTCGGCTGGTCAACCGCGGCTACTGGTTCTTCAACTGATCCCCTCGCGGTGACAGAAGGCGCCCTCGGGCGCCTTTTCTATCTCTGCTGCCCGACCTCACCGTCTATGCTGCCGACCAGGCCACCCCGGCGGCTCGTTTCACTGCTTGCCTTATCCACAACCTGCTTTCGAAGCTGAACCCACTCTTGACGGCACACCTGATGATGCTTTTTTGCGCAAGTGAAAGCTCGTATCATGCGGCCATTGCTCAAGCAACCAGGTTTAGCAGAGAGGTATCCCATGCAGATCAGCACTCGTCCCATGCCGTTGCCCGGTTATGGCAACGCCTATTCCAAGCTGACCCCGGAGCAGCTCAACCTGGGTCGTGACAAGGCGCTGGACAAGAGAGATGAATACGTGGCGACGCAGGAGGAGAAAGAGACCACCCGCCGCACTCTGGCCGTCTCCTACACAGAGCAGCAGCAGGACAAGGCCGCCGTGGATCGCTATCTGCAAGCCAGTGGGCAGGAGAGCGATGAGCAAAGCGCCCCGACGGCTGTCGATCTCTACCGGATGGAAGAACGCCACCAGCAGCAACAGCAGCTCGGCGACTACCTGCAATACCGGCAGAGCCCCCTTGGCAAACAACTGGCAGGCACGACAGGGGCCGAGGATCGCAAGGGCAACCTGCTCGATACCCGCGCCTGAGCAAGCCCTGTACACACAAGGGGATGACATAAAAAAAGCCCTCGCTGAGGGCTTTTTTTATGGGTCAGGATGCCGTCTCTTCCGGCAACTCGTCAAACAGCGGGTGGTAGAGCACCTCCCCCTGCACGCCAGCCAGACCGCCCTCCTGCAGCTCCATCGCCATGAAGCAGTCGGCGGGCACTTCATAGATGCAGTGCAGGCCGAACTCGCTGGCGGGACGAAAACCGAAGCGGCTGTAATAGGTCGGGTCACCAAGTACCACCACCGCCTTCCAGTCCATCTCCAGCGCCGTATCCAGCCCCTCGCGCACCAGATCCGAGCCGATCCCCTGCCCCTGCCAATCCGGGTGGACCGCCACGGGCGCGAGACCAAGCCAGGGCCCCTCCACCCCGTTAATGGTGATCGGGCTCAGCATCAGGTGCCCCATGAACTCGTACTCCTCCTCCTCGACCATGGTCACCACGGCTGCGCCGCATTCGCGCAGGCGGTTGACCAGTTCGGCCTCGTCGGTACGGCCAAAGGCGGCACTCACCAGGTCATAGACCGGCAGCATGTCGCCAGGGCGCTCGGTTCTCAGCATACAGCGTTACTCCTCGTACAGCAGAGCGGGCATTATTCCACAAACTGCCCGCCGCCCTGAGCATCTTTGTCCAGAAATGGGAGGGTGAACTCAGGAAAACGATCCGCCACCTGCACCAGCAACTCATGCAGATCGGCCGGTTGCAGGCGGGTGATGGCGGTTCGATAGGCGTTGAACAGCGGCGGTTCGGCCTGTGCCAGCCAGGCCAGAGTATCGTCGGCATCCCGATGCCAGCGACCGGCCAGCTCATCGAGCAGAGCGGGCATGGCCACCAGCAAGTCGAGCAGATGATAGCGATGGGTGAGCGGCTCAGCGGCCAGCAGGGCGAGCCTGGACTCCTCCCTTGCGAGCCAGCGCAGGCGCTGGTGCCGCTCCGCCAGGGTCAGCAACACAGGCCCATGGCGCTGCAGGCTGGCCAGCTGCAGCAGGTAGTCCAGCCCCTGCTCCTCGGCGTCTTTCAGCAGCAGGCCGCGCAGCAGATGGAGCTGCTCCGGCTCGGCCTGTGCCAGCGCATCCTGGTCGTAGTATTCCACCGCCAGCGGCCCGCCAGTATCCAGGGAGCATGGCGGCGAGGCGGCGGGCTCGCCCTCTTCTGCCTCATCCCGATTTGTCATGAACAGCGCCAGCCACTGCGGCGCCCCCTCCCCGACCTGTGTCTGCAAGAGGGCCGCCACCACCCGCTCGTCGGCCAGCAGGGGGGCCAGCTGCCGTTCGACCGGCGCCGCCAGCGTCAGGCTTCGTGCCAGCTGCCAGTAGCTCACCTCGCTCTGGTTCTGGCTCTGGCGCTGGCCACTCAATGCCCGTCGACCGCAATAGCGCATGCCCAGCTTGGCCATCACCCGGCCGGAGGCATGGTTGTCCGGCATGTGGCGGGCGGTGAGCACCGGCAGCTGCAGCCGGTCGAACGCAAAGGCCTTCACCAGCTGGGCGGCCCGGGTCGCCAGCCCGCGGTTTTGCCAGGGCACGCCCACCCACCAGGCCAGCTCGCCGTTCCAGTGCAGCGAGATCACCCCCACCAGCGGTGCCTGGCCCTCGCCTGCCGGCAGGGTCAGCGCCCAGCTCCAGCCCAATCCGAGCGCCGCCTTGCGCCAGCAGCCGGCCAGCCAGTCGCGAGCCGCCTCCGGCGGATAGGGGTGGGGAATGTTGAGGGTGTAGCGGGCGAGCGCCGCATCGCTGCAATAGCGCACCACCTCGGCTTCATCGAGCGCCAGCAGGGGGCGCAGTTGCAGGGCGGGTTCCGACCGGGAGGGAGGTTCGGCCAGCACGGGCACCGTCAGGCGGCGGGCCAGCAGGCAGTTGAGCACGGCGCCCAGATCGTCCTGCGCCGTCAGCGCCAGATCGGCCCCCTGCCCTCCCAGGGTCAGCAGCCCCTCCTCTCGCGCCAGCGTCAGCAGGGAGGACGAGCCACTGATGAGGATCTGCCGGCTCGGATCAACGGCCTGCTGGCCGGGCAGATCGCCGTCCAGCCAGGCGGCCAGCAGTGCGCTAGCCGAACGCACGCCATTGGGCGGACAACAAGACCAGAGTCCGCCGGTATCGTTCGGCAAACGCTCATCGACCTTGCTCTGCAGCAACTGCCAGCCATGACCTTGCCGCTGCCAGGCCTGCAACACCGGCGCCCAGTGGGGCTGCCACAGGGCGCGCTCGATCAGCAGTTCCATCAGCCGGCCTGACAGGCAGCAGGCAGGCTCAGGTGGCGGGGATGCGCCTCGATACGGGCAATCCAGGCCCGGATGGCGGGCCACCCCTGCAGCGAGAAGATCCCCTCCTCCGCCACATGGGTGTAGGCGTACAGCGCGATGTCGGCGATGGTCGGCGCCTCACCGCACAGGTAGGAACTCTGCTTGAGCCGCTGCTCCAGCACCGCCAACGCCTTCTCGCCGCCGGCCTTGAGTCCGTCGAGGCGCGCCTCCTGGGACTCCGGCCGCCCCAGATAGTGAACGATAAAACGGGCTACCGCGATATAGGGCTCATGACTGTACTGCTCGAAGAACAGCCACTTGAGCACCTCGGCCTGCTGGCGCGGCTCGGCCGGCCACAGGGGCGACCCTTGCGCCAGGTAGAAGAGGATGGCGTTGGACTCCGCCAGGGTGTCGCCCTGGGCCAGCTCCAGCACCGGGATCTTGCCGTTGGGGTTCAGGGCCAAAAAGTCGGGGGTGCGGGTCTCCCCCGCCAGCACATCCACCGGCACCCATTCGAGGGGCAGCTCAAGCCAGCGGGCCAGCAGCCAGGGCTTGTAGCAGTTGCCGGACTTCAGATCGCCATACAGACGCATACAGACTCCTTGTCAGCAGCAAAAGGCTAGCGGGGCACTCAGGGCGCCAGCCGCTCGATGTGCCACCCTTCCCCTTCGCGGGTGTAGTAGAAGCGGTCGTGCAGGCGATGCTCGCCCCCCTGCCAGAACTCGACCGTGTCGATGCGCACCCGGAAACCGCCCCAGAAGCTCGGCAGCGGCACCTCGCCATTGGCAAACTTCTGCTTGAGCTCGAGGAACTTGGCCTCCAGCACGCCGCGCGCCGAGATGCGGGTCGACTGTTTGGAGACCCAGGCGGCGATCTGGCTGTCTTTGGGGCGGCTGTGGAAATACTTCATCACCTCGAAGGTGCTCATCTTCTCCACCCGGCCGGTCACGTGCACCTGTCTGTCCAGGGTGTGCCAGGGGAAGAGCAGGCTGATGCGGGGGTTGCCCTCCAGCTGGTGTGCCTTGCGGCTGCCCATGTTGGTGTAGAACACCATGCCTTCGGCGTCGTAGTGCTTGAGCAGCACGGTGCGCTGCCAGGGCTGGCCGTCGGCATCCACTGTGCCCACCACCATGGCGGTGGGGTCGGTCAGCCTGGCTTCGCACGCCTGGGCCAGCCACTTCTCGAACAGGGCGAGGGGCTCGGCCGGCAGATCAGCCCTGTGCAGTCCACCCCGGGTGTATTCACGGCGCAGATCGGCTACATCCATCATCTTGATTTTCCTTCTCTCTTTGCCGCCCATGCGGCCATGCGTGCAGGCATTGTGCGACGAGCACGCCATGGGTACAAGCCTTGTGACCGGCAAATGACAGCCGTAAAAAAGAGGGAGGCTCGCGCCTCCCCCTGTTGACCTTGACGGCCCTCTGTCACTGCCGATCCGTCGCCGGTCGTGACGGGCAGTGCGCCAGCATGCGCCGGTTGTAGTCGGCCGCGTAGGCCGCCAGTTTAGCCTGGGCCTCCTGCTGGCCTGGCTTGATCACATCCCCCAGCCCCTCCAGATAGCGCACGCCGCAGCGGGCCTTGGCTGATGCCTGCTCTGCCGGCGCTATGCCGGGCGCCACCTCACCGCGCCCGGCCCGCACGATCAGCCGGTAATCCTGCTTGGCCAGGCTGGCGCTGACCGCCTGCTCCAGGGTATCGGCATCGGCCTGACAGCCGCCGAGCAGGGACGCCAGCACCAGCCAGGCCGCCCTCATCCGCGCCTCCGCTGCCAGCCCAGCAGGGCCAGCGCCAGGGTCCAGAGACCGAGGGCGCCACCACCGCCACCGCCCGAGCTGCCGCCGCTTTGGACGACAGGCAGCTTGGCCGGGCTGATGGCGAAGAAGATGTTGTCGCTGCAAGCCACCTTCAGGCGGGCGGCGCTGGCCAGATCTGCCGGCAGGGTCACGGTGGCCGAGCCGCTGTTGGGCTGGCTGACCGCCAGGCTGCTCCAGCTGGTTCCCTCGTTCTGGGTCAGGAGCAGATCCACCTTGCTGCAGCTGATCGGAGCCAGGTTGGTGCCGGCCACATCCCAGCTGACCGCCTGACTTGCCCCCGGCGTCAACGACACCCCAAGCGGCGCAGTCAGCCGGAAGGCGCTGCCGGTATTGACCACCTGTACCTTCATGTCGTCGCTGGCGACACCGCCCTTGCCGTCACGCACCGTCAGCCGGAAATTGAGATCCTGGTTGGTGGTGGGCCAGGCCTCGCCCTTGGCTAGCGTGCCCGAGAGCAGGGAGGGCAGGCTCGGCAGGATCCGCTCCGGTGAGCTGGTGGGGGAGACAAAGCGAAACAGCGGCCGGCTACCGTCGTCCACCATGGTGGCCAGGCTGCTCGACTCAGTCCCCAGATCGATCTGCTCCCAGGTGTAGGTCAGGGGATCACCGTCCAGATCGGCGCCGGCCCCCTTGAGCGCGAACGGCGTGTTGGCCGGAATGATGCGGCTGGCCCCGGCCGCCGCCTGGGGCGCGTTGTTGACAAGATCGATGGAGGTGCCACAGGTCGGCACGGTCGCCATGTGCGCCCGCATCTGCTCGATGGACTTGCTGTGGAAATAGGGGTCGCCGTGGGGCTGGATATTCTCCTCCCCGCAGATGCCGGCATAGGCCATGATGGAGGTGCCGCTGCCCGGCTCCCAAGCCTGATCCGCAACACGGTTACCGCTGCCGCAGCTGTTGGTGGTGCCATTGAAGGTGTGATCGGCGCCGAACTGGTGGCCGATCTCGTGGGCCACATAGTCGATAAAGAAGGCATCTCCTTGCGGAGTACTTGAACCAGTCACCCCCCGTGAACGACCCGTAGTACACAGCACCCCTAACCCAGCCAACCCACCGCTACCGGTATTGACCACATGGCCGATGTCAAACGCGCCTAAAGGCTCGCTGGGCAAGGCCTGCGCATTAGACTGAACGGTAATATTGAGCGCTGCATCGCTGTCAGTATTGGTAAAAGGATCACTGATGGGATCGGTAAAGATGATGTTGTCGTTGCCGCTGGCCAACTGAAACTCGGCCCCCACGTCGCGCTGGTACACCTCGTTGACCCGGTTGAGCAGGGTGGCGATGGCCGCGGTGGCCAGCACCTTGGAACCGCCGTGGAACTGGGTGTACTCCCCCGCCGCCGAGATGGCGATGACGTAGCGCTTGCGCACGTTGCCATCCACCTGCACCTTGTGCGCCAGCGCCTTGCTGGCATCGCTGCCGATAACCTTGTCCGCTTCCTCCTCCAGCCGGCTGTAGGCGTCCTGCTGGTAATAGACGGCATACCCCTCGGCATTACTGAGGGGATCGACGAACACCGTCTTGCCCTGATGGGTGAACATGGCGTGGAAGCCCAGCGGCCCCAGATCAAAGCGCCCCGTCTCTACCGGCGCCGCCGGATTGTGACCCTTGAAGGTCTTAATTTCGGGGAATTTGGCCGCCTGATCGGCCGGCAGCAGGTCATAGGCCTGCAGGGTGAAGGTCACCTCTCCCCCGTCGGGCAGCGGCAGGGTCAGCAAACCCGCCCCGGCTTGCAGTCCGGCAAAATAGTCGATGGGCACCTTGGCCACCCGAAACTGGTTGGCCCGCACTTCATAACCGTCGGCGGCGGTGGCGCGCGCCGCGACCGTATCCCACTCCTTGGCCGCAAGGCCGCCCGAACTCATCAAGCTGGCAACCACCAGCGCCAAGGGAGAAAATTTCATCAACTGCATCTTTTTAGTCCTTTTAAAATGCACTCACCTGAACTGCAACCGGCATCATTCGCCTGCAGCCCTGTTTAGTCCAGTACCACCTACCGGATATTCCCCAAATGAGGAGTGTTGCACCAACCCTGTCTAGCCCCTATCATTGCGCGGATTTATCAGTTTTTGAGCCGCGTCACCATGGCGACGGTTCGTCTTTTTCTGACCAAGGTTAATCTCATGCTCAAATCCCCACTGTTGCCCCGTCTCGGGGACCTGGTCGTTGCCATTGTTGACGATGTGCTGGGCCAGGGTCTCACCCTGGATCGCGCCTATGCCCGTCACTTCTCCGGCATCGAACTCAAACCGCAAGAACAGGCAAGGATTGCCCTGGTCACCGGCGATCTGCTGCGTCGCCTCAGCCTCTACTGCGCCCTGACCGGTATTCAGGTCCGCCAGGCCGAGAAGCACGTCTGGCCGCTGCTGCACAGCTGGCATGCTTTCCACAAGATAGCTCAACCCAACCATCCGACGCTGGATCGCTTCAATGAAGAGGCGTTTCGTCGCCGCCTGACCGAAGCCAAGAAAAACCCGGTGTTGATGGATGGCTGCCCGACCTGGCTGGAAAAGCTCGGCAGCGAACAGCTGGGCGATGCCTGGCCGGCCGAGCGTGCCGCCCTGACCGCCATGCCCAAGCGTTACCTGCGGGTCAACACCCTCAAGTGCACCCGTGACGAGCTGCAGGCCGCGCTGGCCAAAGAGCAGGTCACCACTGTACCGGTGGAAGGGGTCGAGAGCGCCCTGGAAGTGACCTCGGATGCCGCCCTGTTTCGCACCAACGCCTTTGCCGACGGCTGGTTCGAGCAGCAGGATGCCGGCTCCCAGCACATCGCGGCGGCGCTCGACGTAGCCCCCGGCATGCGGGTGATCGACGCCTGTGCCGGTGCCGGCGGCAAGACCCTGCATCTGGCCGCCATGATGAAGGGCAAGGGCCGCCTGCTGGCCATGGACGTGGAAGAGTGGAAGCTCGAAAACCTCAAGCAGCGCGCCCGCCGCGCCGGTGCCCACAACGTGGAGACCCGGGTCATCACCAGCAGCAAGACCGTCAAGCGTCTCAAAGAGAGCGCGGATCGCCTGCTGCTGGACGTGCCCTGCTCCGGCCTTGGCGTACTCAAGCGCAATCCGGATGCCAAGTGGCGCGATACCGCCGAGCGGCTGCCGGTGCTGGTCGCCCTGCAGGAAGAGATCCTGCAGCGCTACAGCCAGATGGTGAAAGTGGGCGGCATGCTGGTCTACGCCACCTGCTCCATCCTGCCCGAGGAGAACCGCCAGCAGGTGGACAAGTTCCTCGCCGCCAACGAAAACTTCCGCCTGCTCGGTGATCACACCGTAAGCCCGGCGGCCACCGGTTTCGACGGCTTCTATCTGGCGCGCATCGAGCGCATCGCCTGATACCTGCTTGCAGCATAAGAAAAGGGGAGCCAATGGCTCCCCTTTTTGCATGATGCGATGGCGGCCTTATTCGGCGGCTGCGTCATCCTGCTTGTGTTTGGCGGCAGTTTCCTTGATCAGGGTTTGCAGTTCGCCAGCCTGGAACATCTCGATCATGATGTCGCAGCCGCCGACCAGCTCGCCCTCGACCCACAGCTGCGGGAAGGTGGGCCAGTTGGCAAACTTCGGCAACTCGGCGCGGATGTCCGGGTTTTGCAGGATGTCGACGTAAGCAAACGGCTCGCCACAGGACATCAGGGCCTGGGAGGCCTGTGCAGAGAAACCGCAGCTGGGTAGCTTGGGGGAGCCCTTCATGTACAGGATGATGGGGTTTTCAGCCAGCTGCTGTTTGATCTTTTCAATAGTTTCCATAGGTGCCTCACTAGAGCGATTTCGGCGGCCATTCTACTGCAATCCGGGCAGACCACAAACTGGCAAACCGCGGCAACAGCAAGAAGTGACGAATCAATACGCCGCAGCTTGATCCGGATCATGGCGAGAATCAAGAGTTGTTAGGCCATCTTTGATGCTGGTACAATCGATGGGCTTTGGGCCAACTGGCCCCATCACTTCAAGAACAATTCTTTTCAAAATAGAAAAGAGTACGCAATGTCTTGCAACCGTCGCCTTCGCACGGCCAGCCAATGGAGAGTAGAAAATGGCATTCGAACTTCCCGCTCTGCCCTATGCAATCAATGCTCTGGAACCGCACATCTCCCAGGAAACTCTGGAATACCACCACGGCAAGCACCACAACACCTACGTGGTCAACCTGAACAACCTGGTGCCGGGTACCGAGTTTGAAGGCAAGTCTCTGGAAGAGATCATCAAGACCTCCACTGGTGGCATCTTCAACAACGCCGCCCAGATCTGGAACCACACCTTCTACTGGCACTGCCTCTCCCCGAACGGCGGTGGCGAGCCCACTGGCGCCCTGGCCGATGCCATCACCAAGGCGTTCGGCTCCTTCGCCGAGTTCAAGGATGCGTTCACCAAGTCTGCCATCGGCAACTTCGGCTCCAGCTGGACCTGGCTGGTGAAGAAGGCTGACGGCTCCCTGGCCATCGTCAACACCTCCAACGCCGGTTGCCCGCTGACCGAAGCCGGTACCACCCCGCTGCTGACCGTCGACCTGTGGGAGCACGCCTACTACATCGACTTCCGCAACCTGCGTCCGAAGTACATGGAAACCTTCTGGGCCCTGGTCAACTGGGAATTCGTGGCCAAGAACCTGGCTGCCTGATAGCGCCACACTCTTGCCAAAACGCCTCGCTCTTGCGGGGCGTTTTTTATGGCGCAAGTGGCGGCCAGCGCAGCAAAAAGGCGCCCGCAGGCGCCTTTGTCATTCGAGCCGGGATGCACAGGCATCACTGGTCGATCTCGTCCAGATAGTCATCCAGGTTGCTGTCGTCTTGCTTCTCCTGCTGCTCTTGCTTGAGCTCGGTCTGACGACCAGTCACCTTGTTCTGGTTGTACTGCAGATAGAAGTCCTTGGTCAGGGCGTAAGGATCGAGCGCGTTGTCGATGATCCGCTCCTGATCGATCAGCTTGGAACGGGTACCCAGACCATCCAGCGCCCAGTGCACCGCTTTCAGCGGGAAAGTCAGCAGCGAGTAAGGGAAGTAGAGCACGTCTATGGTATCCCCCACTATCTCGCGGGTGGTGGTGGGGCCATAGACGGGCACCATGACATAGGCCCCCTCGCCTATATCCATGCGCCCGAGCACGGTAGAGAGCTCCAGCTTGTTGCGCTCGAGGCCCGCATGCTTGGCCACGTCGAAGATACCCAGCAGACCCACAGTGGTGTTGAGGGTGAAGCGGCCCAGGTTGGTACCCGCCCCCTTCAAGTCGCCGGTCAGCAGGTGGTTGACCATGCTGCTCGGTTCGTTGAAGTTCTCCACCAGATTCTCGATGCCATCCTTCATTCCCTGCGGAACGTAGCGGGCGTAGCCGTGCACCACGGGGCGAGCCACGTAGGGCTCCAGCACATCGTAGTTGACGGCCCACATGGCCCGGTTGGCACCCTGAAATGGGTCACGGCTGTCACTGGCCGTGCTGGTCGCTTCGGGCCGGCTCGGCGTCTCCTTGAGGTCAAGGCTCTCGGGGCCCGGCTTGGGCGGGCCGCCAGCACAGCCACCCAGCAACAAGGCCACCGTCAATGCCCCTACACGCACATGCATATGGAAGTCCTAGCTTTTTATTGTGATTAATCTGAATTATAGGCAGCCCGGCCCCATCGAGGGCCGGGCCAGAGGCGTATTAGAGGGCGTGATCGATGCGGATGTCAATCGGCGCTGAAGGAATTGAGCCGGTGGCGACCGGGACCGAGGCCCCTTCGAACGCCCCTTCCTTGTTCATGACGTTGCCGCCACGGGAGAGGCGCGCCTTGAACTGCAGCTCGGGATAGGCGGCCAGCTTGTTGCCCTCCATCATGGCATCGCCGTCACCCAGCGACAGCGTCACCGGGAAGTGCGGGCCTGGGATACGCTTGACCGCGATGGGCATGGGCGGTCCGTTGGGGATCACCGCAAACACGAACAGATGGGCATCTTCCGGCAGCGCAATGCCATCGGCCAGCGTCACCTTGAGCGGGAACTCGCCGGCCTTCACCTCCAGCACCTGGGCGGAGGCGGTGCTCTGCCCGCTCGTCTCTGCCGGCACGGCCGCACTGGCCATGCCGCGTTTCTTCAACTGCTGCTCGGCATACTCGATGGAGCGCTCCACCATGGTGTAGCGGGTCGAGCCCTTCTCCATCAGCGGCAGCATCTCGCGCCAGCGTTGCAGGGCGGTCTTGAAGTCCTCTTTTTGCAGAGCCATGAAGGCGTAGACGGAGCGCGCCTCGATATTGGCCGGATCCTGGGCGATGGCCCCCCGCAGCAGCTGATCGGCTTGCGCGTCATCCCCTGTCATCATCAGCGCCTGGGCATAGGGCACCGCCACCATCCCCTTCTGCGGTGCCAGAGCGTAGGCCCGCTCCAGTGCCTCGCGGGCCATATCGGGATCATTGCCATCCAGCGACAGTCGACCCAGCAGCAGCCAGCCGCGGTAATCGTTCGGTTCCTCTTTCAGGCGGGTGCGCAGGGCCAGGGTGAAGTCCAGCAGATCCTGCTCGGTGACCTCGGCATTGCGCTCCACCAGGATGCGGTTGCTGAGCTCGCCTAACCGGCTGCTGGCGTCCTGCCAGCGGCTGACCTCCTGCCAGGCACCGAGCTTGTAGTAGAGCCCCAGGCTCACCACCAGCAGCACCAGCACACCCGGGATCCAGATCAGACTCTTGCCGCCGCGAGCGGTCTGCTCCACGTCGGGGATGTCGTCCAGCAGGCTGCGCTGCAACTCGATCAGGGTGTCCTGCTCTTCCGCCAGCACCCCCTGTTCGCGCTCTTCACCGATCTCCAGCAGACGCTGACGATAGAGTTGTTTGTTGAGGGCCGAGCGGCTGATGCTCTGGCGGCCCTCTCCCCGCCACAGGGGCAACACCAGTGCCAGGCTCACCAGCACCAGCAGGGCCGCGATCACTATCCAAAATGCGGTCATTGTTTCTCTTCCTCTTTGAGCAGGGCAGCCAGACGACGCTGCTCCTCCGCGCTCAGGGCGCTATCCGCCGGCGTAGCTGCCGCGGGACGACGGCGACTGCGCACCACCACCAGGACTATGCCCACCACGATCACCAGCAGCGGCCCCAGCCAGAGGATCAGGGTGGAGGCCATCAGCGGCGGGTTGTACAGGATGAAGTTGCCGTAGCGGGCCACCATGTAGTCCACCACCTCCTGCTTCTCCTTGCCCTCGCGCACCATCTGGTAGGTCTTGTCACGCAGGTCCTTGGCCAGGCCCGCATTGGAGTCGGCAATGTCCTGGTTCTGGCACTTGGGGCAGCGCAGCTCCTTGGTCAGTTCACGAAAGGTCTGCTCCTGGGCGTCGTTGTCGAAGGTGTAGACATCGATGGCGGCCAGCGCCTGACCCGCCCCGCCCAGTCCCGCCAGCAGCAGCAGGGATGCAATCAAGATTCTCATCGGGTTCTCCCTCACTTCATGGCGTCATAGATGGGTTTGAGGGTCGATGCCCACACCTCGGGGTTGACGTCACCCACGTGGCGATAGCGGATGATGCCCTGACTGTCGATGAAGAAGGTCTCCGGCGCGCCGTAAACCCCCAGATCTAGCCCCAGCATGCCGTCGGGATCATACAGATTGATCTGATAGGGATTGCCGAGCTCCGCCAGCCAGTTGATGGCCTTGGCCCGCTCATCCTTGTAGTTCATGCCGACAATATAGATCCCCTGCCCCGCCAGCTCCTTGAGGTAGGTGTGCTCCCCGTAGCAGGTCGGGCACCAGGTGGCCCAGACGTTGAGCAGCATGGGACGCCCCTTGAGGATGCTCCTGTCATGCTGCTTATTGAGGTCATAGATATCCTGCAGGGTGAACACGGGCACCTCCTTGCCCACCATCACGGACTCGAGCTTGGTGGGATCGGAGTAGAGCCCCTTGAACAGAAACACGGCCCCCAGCAGAAAGACGATGAAGGGGATCAGAAACAACCAGGTCTTCTTGCTCATGCCTTGGCCTCCTCTTCACGACGACCGAAACGGTAGCGCTTGTCCAGCATCGCTAGCACGCCGCCAATGGCCATGAAGACACCGCCGAACCAGATCCAGCGCACGAAGGGTTTGTAGTAGATCCGCACCGCCCAGGCGCCGTTGTCGAGCTGCTCACCAAGGGCCGCATAGAGGTCACGGGTAAAGCCGGCATCGATGGCCGCCTCGGTCATCGGCATCCGGGTCACCTTGTACATGCGCTTCTCCGGCTTGAGCAGGGCTACCTGCTTGCCATCCTTGTGCACTTCCAGCACGCCCTTGAAGCCGTCGTAGTTGGGGCCGTTCTTCTCCTTGATCCCGGTGAAGACGAACTCATAATCGGCAAAATGGACCCGATCGCCGGCCTGCATGCGCAAGTCCTTCTCGATGCTGTAGTTCTGGGTGCAGGCGATGCCGATTATGCTCACAGCAAGACCCACGTGGCCCAGGATCATGGCCCAGTGGCTGTTGCCAAGGCGCCGCACGCCGACGGCAAAGCTGTGCTTGTGGGTGGCGCGTGCCCAGGTTTCCTGCACGCTGGTCACGATGATCCAGGCGCCAAGCCCGATACCGAGCGCAGCCCAGGGCTTGAACTCCTCGGCCAGCAGCAGCGGCAGCAGGATGGCGGCGGCCAGGCTCAGCAGGAGAGCCAGGACCACCTTGCCCTTGAGCTCGCCCAGATCCTGACGACGCCAGCGAAACAGCGGGCCGACCCCCAGCAACAGGGCGAACGGAATGATCAGCCAGCTGTAGATGTGGTTGAAGAAGGGAGTACCGATGGAGATGCTACCCAGCCCCAGCTCCTTGTGTACCAGCGGCAGCAGGGTGCCAAGCAGCACGGTCAGCAGACCCGCCACCAGCATGATGTTGTTGCCAAGCAGCAGGGTCTCGCGGCTCCACAACTCGTGCTTGCCGTGGCTTCTCACCTGGGAGCCCTTGAAGGCAAACAGCAGCAAGGATGAACCGATTACCGCCAACAGGAAGCCCAGAATGAACAGGCCGCGGGTCGGGTCGGAGGCAAACGCATGCACCGACACCAGCACGCCGGAGCGCACCAGGAAGGTACCCAGCAGGCTCAGAGAGAAGGCGGAGAGCGCCAGCAGCACGGTCCAGGCCTTGAAGGTGGCGCGTTTTTCACTCACCGCCAGCGAGTGCAGCAGGGCGGTACCCGCCAGCCAGGGCATGAAGGAGGCGTTTTCCACCGGATCCCAGAACCACCAGCCGCCCCAGCCGAGCTCGTAATAGGCCCACCAGGAGCCCAGCACTATACCCAGGGTGAGGAAGACCCAGGCCGCCATGGTCCAGGGACGCGACCAGCGCGCCCAGGTGGCATCGAGCCGACCTGTCATCAGGGACGCGATGGCGAAGGCAAACGCCACCGAGAAGCCCACATAGCCCATGTAGAGCATGGGCGGGTGGAAGATGAGACCCGGATCCTGTAGCAGCGGGTTGAGATCGCGTCCATCCACCGGGAAATAAGGCAAGGTACGGGTGAAGGGGTCGGAGGTAAACAGCACGAAGGCGGTGAAACCGACCGAGATGAGGCCGAGCACCCCGAGCACCCGCGCCACCGCGTCGAGCGGCAGTCGACGGCTGAACATGGCGACCGCCGCGGTCCAGCCCCCCAGCGTCAGCACCCACAGCAGCAGGGAACCTTCATGGGCTCCCCACACCGCGGAGATGCGGTAGGCCAGCGGCAGCAGGCTGTTGGAGTTGGTGGCCACGTACTGCACGGTGAAGTCGTTGTCGATGAAGGCCCAGGTCAGGCAGAGGAACGACAGCAACAGCAGCAGGAACTGGGCATAGGCCAGCGGACGGGCCGCCGACATCATGCCAAGGCGCCCCCATTTGGCCCCGAGCAGCGGATAGCTGCCCAGCAGCAGGGCGGTGGCAAACGCCAGGATCAGTGAGAACTGTCCTAATTCCGGGATCATTGCTTGCTCCCCTTCAACTGCGCGTCGGTATATTCCGGCTTGAAGTGCATGCCGTTGGTGGCATCGGCCACTTCCGGCGGCATGTAGTTCTCATCGTGCTTGGCCAGCACCTCGAAGGCGGCGACCGTGGTGGCATCCTTGAGGGTGCCCTGGGCGACGATGCCCTGCCCCTCGCGGAACAGATCCGGCAGGATGCCGTCAAACTCGACGGTCACCAGATGCCCGCCGTTGTCCACCAACTTGAAGACCACCTTGAGGCTCTGGGGATCCCGCTGCACCGAGCCAGGTACCACCAGACCCCCGATGCGCAGGCGCTGCCCCTCTTCCGGCTTGATCTTGTCCGGCCCCTTGCCCTCCACCAGCTCGCTCGGGGTATAGAAGAGATCGATGTTCTGGCTGAGGGCATAGAGCACCAGGCCGATCACGGCGGCGAGGCCGGCACTGATCGCCAGGATGATGGTGAGGCGTTTTTTGCGTCTCGGGTTCATAGGGTGTTCTCCATCTGCTGGGCCGCCTTGCGACGAGCCTCGCGCGCCTGCTTGCTGCGCAATTCGCCGAGCAGGCTGCGGGTTTTCATACGGGTGGAAATGACGATGCCGACCAGGCAGAGTAGGGTCAGACCGAAGGAGAGCCAGACGTAGAAGGCGTAACCGCCCATCGCCAGAAAGTCACTGAATGAGGCAAAGTGCATGCTTACTTCTCCTGCTCGGCTATCTCTTTGACCCAGGGGCGGTGCCACTCCCGCATCAAGAGCTCGTTTCGAAAACGCATCAGGGAGAGGGCCCCGAGGAAGGCGGCAAAGGCCAGGATCATGATGAGCAGCGGCCACAGCATCTCGGGGGAGATGGAGGGCTTGTCAAACTTGGTGATGGTGGCGCCCTGATGCAGGGTGTTCCACCACTCCACCGAGTAGTGAATGATGGGCAGGTTGATCACCCCCACCAGTGCCAGGATGCCGGCGGCCCGGCCAGCCAGCACCTTGTCGCTGAAGGCGTTGTAGAGGGCGATGACCCCCAGGTAGAGGAACAGCAGGATCAGCTCCGAGGTGAGCCGCGCATCCCACACCCACCAGGTGCCCCACATGGGTTTGCCCCAGGCGGCGCCAGTAAACAGCGCGATGAAGGTAAACACGGCACCGACCGGCGCGATGGCGGCCACCGTCATGTCGGCCATCCGCAGCTGCCACACCAGACCGATGAAGGCCGCGACCGCCATGGTGGAGTAGGCCCCCATGGAGAGAATGGCGGCGGGAACATGGATGTAGATGATCCGGAAGGAGTCACCCTGCTGGTAATCGGCAGGGGCGAACGCCAACCCCCAAAGGGTGCCGATGATGAATGCCAGCAGGCTGGTCACGGCAAACCAGGGCAGCAAGGTCCCTGCCAGCTGGTAAGCGCGCTCGGGTTTAGCGTAAGGGTGCAACCATTTCCACATAGCTCACAAAACCTTTCTGTTATTAATATCGTGGCGAGGCCTACCTTACCCACTGCCGGAAAACATCACATCCCCCGAAAGCAATAAGCAGCCATCCTCTTGATCTATCTCAATTATATTTTTTATAACGGCCCTTCCATGGCCACTTTCTCAGACGCTTTCATCAATTCATGCTGACCCGCAGCGCCGCCGAGACCGCCAACGGGGTCAAGGTGAGCGCACCGGCCAGCATGGCCCCCAGAATCGCCAGCTGCCCCGAATAGGGCAGCCCCATCCCCGCCGCATCGATGGCGGAGGTGGCAAAAATCAGTACCGGAATATAGAGCGGCAGGATCAGCAGACTGAGCAGCACTCCCCCTTTGCGCAGACCCACGGTGAGGGCCACCCCGATCGCCCCGAGCAGGCTCAGCACGGGAGTGCCCAGCGCCAGGGTTGCCACCACCGCCAGATAGGTGTTCATGTCCAGCGACAGCAGGATGGCGAGCAGCGGGGAGATGAGCAACAGCGGCAGGCCGGTCAGCAACCAGTGAGCGATCACTTTGGCCAGCGCCAGCAATCCCAGCGGATGGGGCATCAGCATCATCTGCTCCAGCGCGCCATCGCCGAAGTCGTCGCGAAACAGCCGCTCCAGGGAGAGCATGGCCGCCAGCAGGGCCGCCACCCAGATGATGCCGGGGGCAATGCGGGCCAGCAGCTTGGGCTCGGGGCCGATCCCCAGCGGAAACAGGGTGATGACGATGAGAAAGAACCAGAGCGGGTTGAGGATGTCGGAGCGCTGGCGCAGGGCCATCAGCAGCTCACGGTGGATCAGGTGCATTACGGCGCGCAACATCAGAACTACTCCTGCAGCAAGGGCGTGAGAGAGAGGGTCTTCAGCCGTCCCTGCATCAGGGTCATGTCCTGATGGGTGGTGAGGATCACCATGCCCCCCCGCTCGGCATGGGTCAGGAACAGCCGCTCCAGCACCTTCACCCCCTGCTTGTCGATGGCGGTGAACGGCTCGTCCAGGATCCAGAGTGCCGGCTGGTCACTCAGCCACAGACGGGCCAACGCGACGCGGCGCTGCTGACCGGCGGAGAGCTGACCGGTGGGGTTGTCTTCAAAGCCGGCCAGACCGACCTGGGCCAGCACCCGCCACAGATCCACGCTGGTATCGGCCGCATGGTGCAGTTTCTGGTAGAAGGCGAGGTTTTCAAGCGGTGTCAGGGCAGCCTTGACACCAGGCTGATGACCGAGATAAAGCAGATTGGCGTGATATTCGTCGCGGCAATGGCGAATATTCTCGCCATTCCAGCACACTTCACCGGCAAAAGGCTGAGACAGGCCGGTCAGCAGGCGCAGCAGGCTGGTCTTGCCGACGCCGTTGGGACCTTCAATTTGCACCAGATCACCGGGAGCCACCGCAAAGGAGAGATGTTCAAACAGAGTGCGATCTTCACGCACGCAGCTCAGGTTGTGAATTTGAAGCAGCATGAGGATGTAATCAGTGAAAAGAAGCGGCCTGCATATTAACACAGTATCGGGAAGCGTCTTTTCAAAGATGCCAATTATCAGCAGGATTTGTGGGGGAGATCCCGCCTTGGAGAGCCGCAAAGCGGGGCGGGAAAATCAGGAAGGCAGACGCCTTCCCGATCGATCATGAGCGGCCTTTTCGCAATGAAATCAACAATTCAGCCTCGGCCTTTGGCAATTCACACTCGTTCATGACCTCATCGAGGTCAGCACCGAGCTCCACCATCTTGGCGGCCCGGCTGTACAGGCGGCGTTCCGGATCCTGCAGGGTCAGCTCCTGCTGGCGGTCATTGACCTGCTGCATGGCCCCTTCAACGGATTGCAGACGCTGGCCCATGCCGATGGCTCCGGTATGCAGCTCCATCATCTGCTTGCGCAGACTCTCGAGCTGACCCTGCAGCAGCTCCACCCTGGCCTCGGACTCTCGCTGGCCACGTCGGCTGCCTAACACCCCGTACAGGGCCAGCGCCAACGCCAGCAAGGACACCCCCAAGGCGGCAATTTCAATCATCAACACATCATCTTCCTATCAGAGGGAACCGATATCTTCCCACTCTTCATCGGAGAGCAGCTTGTTCAGATCGACCAGGATCAGCAGCTGGCCATCGCGATTGCTGACCCCCTGAATGAACTTGGCGCTCTCTTCGGTACCCACGGCCGGGGCCGCATCGATCTCGGATGAACGCAGATAGACCACCTCGGCCACGCTGTCGACCATGATGCCGATCACCTGCTTCTCCGCCTCGATGATGACGATGCGCGAGTTTTCACTCACATCGCCAGAAGGCAGGCCGAAGCGGGAACGGGTGTCGATGACGGTCACCACGTTGCCGCGCAGGTTGATGATGCCCAGCACGTATTCGGGGGCACCCGGCACAGGGGCGATCTCGGTGTAGCGCAGCACCTCCTGCACCTGCATCACGTTGATGCCGTAGGTTTCATTTTCCAGCTGGAAGGTGACCCATTGCAGCACTTCGTCTTCGGCCAGATTCTGTGCAATATTGCGCTTTTCTGTCATGTTTTTATTCCTTTTATGAAAACGTCTACTGGTAAAACTAGCAATAAAACAGCCCGAGTGCAGAAGTTATCAGCGACCTTCTATGTTGACCCCGCGCTCCAGTAACAGGAGCAATTCCTTCACGTGCAGCAGGGCACACATCTTCTCCTTGACCATGCCGGCCAGCCAGGGACGTTTGCCCTCCTGATGGCGCCATTTGACCTGATCACGGTGCAATAACTCGGTTCCCTTCAGATGATGGCAGGCCAGTCCCCAGGGGGATTCACCCAACATGATCAGATACTTGTAGTCATCTATTTCCAGATGCTGGCCCGGCATGACCCACTGCGCCGTGTCCACCACGTTCATCTTCTGCTCGCGGGACGTCATGATCCCCTTGTACCAGCTGGGCTGGCCAAAGAGGGATGACACCTCCCCCAGCTGATGAATACCGCCAAGCTCGGTCAACGGCACGGCAAAGGTGACGCCGGCCACTTCAAAGAACAGCGCCTGAAACTCCTTGCCGGTATCGATGTTTTCCCAGGTGGAGGGGGCAACCTCCTCCTGTGGCGCCAGCGCTACCTCGGTCTCCGTCACCACCAGAGTCGCGGGATCCGCCGCCACCGGCTCGGGCATCTCCTCGGGCCAGACCGGCTCAACCGGCAGCAAGGCATCTTCGGCCTCGATCTGCAGCGGTTCAGTGACCGCCTCTTCATGGCTCAGGGCGTCGATTTCATATTGTACCTGACCGACCTGGGCCAGCAGTTCACTCAACTGTTCCAGCCGCTGATCCGCCTCCAGATAGGGCTGGGCCACTTTCTCGGCAACCGGCTGGGGCTTGCGCTGCAGCTGGATGACGGGCGCGGAGTCAGGCTCGTCGGCATCCAGCAGCAGGGCATCCTCCAGCAGCAGGGAGTGGAAGTAGTCATCCATGGCCCGGACTTGGGTGGTATCTCTCATGATGTCACCTCATGAGCACGCTGGCGCTCTTGCGCATCAAGATAGTTGAGCAGCGTCTCATAGGCGTAGGTGCCGCGGCTGCTCGGCGAATAGATGGAGGGGGGAATGTGAAGCAAACTGGCATCCCGAAACTTGGTATCTATGGGTATGACGGCATTCCAGACCGCGCTCCCGTGCTGCTCCTTGATGGACTGCAGGGTCATCAGCGAGGCGCGGGTTCGCTTGTCAAACATGGTGGGAATGACGGTATAGCGGAACTTCTCCCGCTTGGAGCGCTGCATGATTTCAAACGTCTTCATCATCCGCTCCAACCCCTTGAGCGCCAGGAACTCGGTCTGCACCGGCACCAGGATCCGGTCACAGGCCGCCAGCGCATTCACCATCATGACCCCCAGCACGGGCGGGCAGTCGATCAGCACATAGTCGTATTGATCCTGGATGCGCAGCAGTGCCCGCTTGAGCACCAGCCCCATCCCTTCCCGATTGCCCATTACCCGATCCAGCGTGGCCAGGGTAATGGAGGCGGGCAGCAGGTGGATGTTCTCAAACTTGGTACGCAGCGTCAGTTTATTGACGAGCTCCGCCGTGGGCTTGACCGCCTGGAACAGCTCATAGAGGGTGCCATCCAGCCGATCGGAGTCAAAGTCGAGATATGAGGTCAGGGAAGCATGAGGGTCGGTGTCGATCAACAGCACCCGCTGACCACGCTGAGCCAGAATACCGGCCAACGAGACCACCGTGGTGGTTTTACCGACCCCACCTTTTTGGTTGGCAACCGTCCAAACAATCACTGTATCAATCCTGCCTCGTTGTTATGCGTATGCCACCACCTGGCAGCGAGATCACCTTGACCTCTCCTGCCTCGACTGCCTGCTGAACTGCCGGGACCGGCTCCTCCGTCACTGGCTGAACGGGAGGAGTCGGCGTCGGAGGTGGTACCCAGGCGAACTTGGAAATAGCGACCACCACCTTGCGATTCTGTAAACGCCCCTGCTCGGTACTGTTGTCCGAGAAGGGAGAGAACTCCCCGTACGCCTCGTAGGCAAGTCGTTGCGGGGCTATCCCCTTGGCGATCAGGGCAGTGAGTACGGCCTCCGCTCTTGCTGCCGACAACGTCCAGTTGGAGCGAAAAATTTCATTATTTATCTGCTGGTTATCCGTGTAACCCCGCACTCTCACATAGTTATCGACCGGTTTCAGGATACTTGAAAGAGTATTGAGCACCGGATCTGCATTGGAGCTCATAAACGCGCTGCCACTGCCAAACAGCAGGCCGGAACTCAGCTCCACCGTCAGCCAGTTGTCATCCTGTGTCAACTTGACTACCCCGGCATCCACCAGAGACCCCATGTTCTCCTGCAGTTGCGAATCTATCTTCGCAAGAGTCATACCATCTTGCAGAATGGGAACACCAGAAATAGGAGCCTGCGAGGGTGAACGGGCCTTGGCACTTTCCAGCACAGAGGTTGCGGCGGACACTTCATTGTTCAGCAGCGACTTGCCCTGCCCCTCCAGCAAGCCATCGCTGCGGGGCTGCATCACATTGAATGCCTGGGTCATGCCGTCGATGACGGCGCGATACTTGTCCTTGTTGACCAGTGCCACCGAGTAGAGCACCACGAACAGGGCGAAGATCAGCGTCATGTAGTCGGCGTAGGAAACCAGCCAGCGATCGAGGTGTTCCCGACCTTGCAGATGCAAACGATAGCGCTTGCGCATGGCTACTCTCCCTTCAGATAAGCCTTCAACCGCCGTTCAACCTGGGGGCCATTCTCGCCATGGGCGATGGCCATCAGGCCTTCCAGCGTCATCTCCTGAAACAGGGCGTAATGATAGTGAAAAGCACGCAGGCGATTGGCGATCGGCAAGTAGAGCAGGTTGGCAAAGCCGACCCCGTAAATGGTGGCAACGAAGGCGACGGCAATGCCGGCACCGAGAGCAGCGGGCTCCTCCAGATGAAACATCGCCTGGATCAGCCCGATGACGGCACCTATGATGCCGATGGTCGGACTGTATCCCCCCATGGCCTCGAAGACCCTGGCAGAGTGCTCGTTGCGCTCCTGCTCGATATCGATATCCGCTTCCAGCAACATGCGAATATCGTCAACCGAAACCCCGTCCACTATCATGGTGAGGCCATGACGGGTAAATTCGTCACTCTCCTGTTCGGCCTGATTCTCCAGCGCCAGCAACCCTTGCTGGCGTGCAAAGATAGCCCAGGATTGCAATCTCTCGGCCTGAGCGACCAGATCCCAGTCCGGCGGCAGCACCATCCAGCGGGTCTGCCTGATCGCTTCCAGCAGGAACTTGCGCGGCGTCTGCAAAATGACCGCCCCCCAGGTTCCCCCCACCACGATGACAAACGCGGGTCCATCGAGCAGGGTCAACAGGTTGCCGCCATGCCACAATTGGGCAATGGCAATGGCTCCCAGTGCCAGGATCAGGCCAAACATGCCCATCGTTAGCGGCCCAGCTCAACCAGGATACGTTGTGCGACCCGATCAAGCGGCAGCGATTCAGTGGCAATACCGGCTTTGGCAACCGCCTGCGGCATGCCATAAACCACGCAGGACGCTTCATCCTGCGCCCAGATGGTGGAGCCCTGCTCCTTGAGCAGACGCGCACCATCCCGACCGTCCGCCCCCATCCCGGTCAACACGATGGCAAGCACCTTGTCGGCATAGGTCTTGGCGGCAGAGGCGAAGGTAATGTCGACGCACGGCTTGTAGTTGACCTTGTCATTGCCATCGACAATGCGGATACGGGCACCGGCACCACGGCCCTCCAGCAGCATCTGTTTGCCACCGGGTGCCAAGTAGGCGTGACCGGGCTTGAGCACATCGCCGTCTTCCGCTTCCTTGACGCCTATCTGGCACAGGCCATTGAGACGTGCGGCAAAGGCCGCGGTGAAGGTCGCCGGCATGTGTTGGATAAGCAGGATCGGATGCGGGAAATCGCCGGGCAGCTTGGTCAACACATTCTGCAGGGCGACCGGGCCGCCAGTGGAAGTACCAATGGCCACCAGCTGATAACTCTTGCCGCTGCGCTTGAATGCGGCCACCGGAGCAGCACGCTGCGGCTCTGCCTGACGTTCTGCCGGACGTGGCGCATTCAGAGGCGTCCTGGCAACGGGCTCGGGCGCCTTCGGGCGTGCCGGTGCAGACATCAGGAAGCGCTTGCGTGAAATCTCCTTGACCCGCTGTTGCAGCAGACGGACGGCTTCATCCTTGTCACGGGCAATGTCTTCGAATTTCTTGGGCAGAAAGTCGAGCGCCCCTGCATCGAGCGCATCGAGCGTGGCTTTGGCCCCTTCATGGGTCAAAGAAGAGAACATCAGGATCGGCGTGGGGCACTTGGCCATGATCTCACGCACGGCACTGATGCCATCCATCACCGGCATCTCTATGTCCATGGTGATCACGTCAGGACGCAACTGCTGTGCCTTTTCTACCGCTTCCCGCCCATTTTGGGCCGTGTCGATGACCGTCAGCATGGGATCCTGAGTGATGATCTCGCTGACCCGACGACGGAAGAAGCTTGAATCGTCGACAACTAATACCTTGATTGCCATTGTTATTCTTCTAACTCCTTGAGCCTGGGGTATCAATGTCTACGGGCGTACGCCTTGAGCAGACTCGGCACATCCAGAATGAGCGCAATACCGCCATCACTGGTGATGGTCGCCCCGGCCATGCCGGGAGTCCCCTGCAGCAGGCTGTCCAGCGGCTTGATCACCACCTCTTCCTGGCCAATCAGATTGTCCACAACAAAACCGATCTGCTGGGTACCAATCTGGACAATCACCACGTGGCCCGTATCCTGACGCGATTTTCGGTTTTTGCCTCTGACCAGCCAGTTGTGCAGATAGAACAATGGGATGGCCTTCTCGCGCACTATGATGGTGAGCTGTCCATCCACCATGTTGGCCTTTTTCAGATCCAGATGGAAAATCTCGTTCACACAGCCCAGCGGTAGCGCGAACGTCTGCTCGCCCACTTCCACCATCAGGGTCGGCAGGATCGCCAGGGTCAGCGGCACCTTGATCTCGAGACGGGTGCCCTTGCCCCAGGTCGAATCGATATGCACCGAGCCGTTCAGGCTGACGATGCTGGTCTTCACCACATCCATCCCGACGCCACGGCCGGAGATATCGGAGATCTCTGACTTGGTCGAGAAGCCGGGAGCAAAGATCAGGTTGTAGGCATCGTTGTCGCTCATGCGTGCCGCAGTATCGGCATCCAGCACACCACGACTGATGGCGATGGACTTGAGCTTCTCGGGATCCATCCCCGCACCATCATCCTCGATGCAGAGCAGGATATGATCGCCCTGCTGGGACGCGCTCAGGGTAATGGTACCTTGCCGTGGCTTGCCCGCCTTCTCGCGAACATCCGGCATCTCGACGCCGTGGTCGCAAGAGTTGCGCACCAGGTGAACCAACGGGTCAGCAAGGGCCTCCACCAGGTTCTTGTCGAGATCGGTCTCTTCACCGACCATTACCAGCTCGATCTCTTTCTTGAGGGTACGGGCCAGATCCCGCACCACCCGTGGGAAGCGACCAAATACTTTCTTGATAGGCTGCATGCGGGTCTTCATCACCGCACCTTGCAGATCCGCCGTCACCACATCCAGGTTGGCAACGGCTTTTGACATGTCTTCATCGTTGCTGGCGATGCCAAGGCTCACCAGACGGTTTCGTACCAGCACCAGCTCACCCACCATGTTCATGATGACGTCCAGCGTCTTGGTATCCACCCGTACCGTAGTGTCGCTTTGCACCGCACTGTCGGCGGGCGCTGGCGCAGCCTGCTTGGATGGCGCCGCTGCAGGAGCCGGTTTTGCCGCTGCCGGCGCGGCGGCTGGCTTGGCCGCAGCAGGTGCAGGATCCGGTTTGGCTGCCGGCACCGGAGTAACCGGTGCTGCTGGCGCTGGAGTCTGGGGCGCCGCCGGGGCTGACATGCTGCTCTGCGGACTCTGACCGCGACCGTGCAGTTCATCCAGCAGACGTTCGAACTCATCGTCATCGATCAGCTCGTCCACCTCTTTCTGTACCGATTTCAGCGGGTTGACTTCGGGAGCGCCACCGTGCTGACCCTGACCATGGAGCTGGTCAAGCAAGGCTTCAAATTCGTCATCCGTGATGTCGCCGGAACTCGGCGCAGCAGGGCTAGCCGCTGCGGTAGGTGCGCCACCGACGCCATGCAACTCGTCAAGCAGGCGTTCAAACTCATCGGCCGAGATCTCATCGATGGAACCACCACCGCTGACCACGGAGGCCTCCTGCTCGGGTTCCGGCACGGCCGCAGGCTCCGGCTCGGCAATCACAGCCACCTCTTCAGCCACGGGAGCGGCAGCCTCCACCGGCGCACTGCTGCCTGCAGAGGCAGTCAACAGCTGCTCTTCCCCTTCGGGTTTGCAGAGCTCGTGCAGATCATGAAGGATTTCGGCGGACGCAGGGCTAGGCGGTTCGCGATTCTGCACCTGGGCGAACATCACATTGATGGCATCCAGGGCCTGCAGGATCACGTCCATCAACTCGGCGGTCACGGTCCGCTTGCCGTTGCGCAAGATGTCGAACACGTTCTCGGCACCGTGGCAGACGTCCACCAGTTCGGTCAGCGAGAGAAAACCGGCGCCGCCCTTGACGGTATGGAAGCCGCGAAATATGGCATTCAACAGATTCTTGTCATCGGGTCGCTTTTCCAAGTCGACCAGTTGTTCAGACAACTGTTCCAATATTTCGGATGCTTCGACCAAAAAGTCTTGCAGTATGTCTTCATCAACTTCGAAGGCCATGCGTCACTCCATTAAAATCCCAGGCTAGACAGCAGATCGTCCACATCATCCTGACCATTGACCACATCGGAACGAGTCTCAGGGTTCATGATGGGGCCTTCGGCTTCAATCCCGCTTACAGGAAGGCTGCGAGAAGAATGCTCGGCAGATGCCTCACCAAACATAGTCAGCATTTCTATTAATTTAGTTTCAACTTCCTGGACCAACTTGATGACCTTGCGGATCATTTGGCCGGTCAAATCCTGAAAATCTTGCGCCATCAGGATTTCTGTCAGCAGTTGCCGTAATTTATCGGCATCAGATTCAGAAGCCTTAATAAAATCATCCAGTTGGTGACACAAAGACTTGAATTGCCCAACACTCATGTCTCTGCTCATCAGGGCATTCCAGTTGGGCAGAACGAGTTGAATGTTGTCATTTAACCGATCGGCAATGGGCAGACTGGCTTCCACCGCATCCATGGTGCGATTGGCTGCCTTGTCCGTCATGTCGATGACATAGCTGAGGCGCTCCCGCGCATCGGGAATTTCATGGGTGGCCAGATCGGGGATCCTGGGATCCAGCCGAAAATCTTGTAGGGAATCATGCAGTTGTCGGGTCAACTGACCCACTTTGTCAAACAGGGCCGCCGCATTGGGCGCACACGCATCGGCGATGAGAGTGTCGGCCTGTTCGAATTCACCTTGCTCAAGATGGGCAACAAGCATCCTTGCCTGATCGAGCGAAATCATTGCACTCGTTTTGGCCTTCATCCCTGCTGCTCCTTAGCCGATTCGTTCAAAGATTTTGTCGAGTTTCTCTTTGAGCGTTGCAGCAGTGAAAGGCTTGACGATATAACCATTGACGCCGGCCTGAGCGGCTTCAATGATCTGCTCGCGCTTGGCTTCAGCAGTCACCATCAGTACCGGCAGGTGTTTGAGCTTGTCATCGACGCGAATAGCCTTGAGCAAGTCGATGCCTTGCATGCCGGGCATGTTCCAGTCGGTCACGACAAATTGAAAATCGCCATTTTTCAACATTGGCAAGGCCGTGTTGCCATCGTCTGCTTCGTGGGTGTTGTTGAATCCCAAGTCACGCAGCAAGTTCTTGATAATCCGGCGCATCGTTGAAAAATCGTCAACAATGAGGATTTTCATGTTCTTGTCCAAAATTCCCTCCTAAATAGCCGCCAGAGCGGCTCACTTACATGATGCAGATCGCAGGTTTTGTTTTGCGGATTATGCCTTAGAGTTTTGTTTCAGTGTAGCCAGTACAAACACTTATACATGCCAATCTCTTAAACGCGCGCGTAATCTATGCATCGCCTGACTGTGTATCTGGCTCACGCGAGACTCGCTGACGTTCAATACCTCGCCTATTTCACGCAAGTTCAGTTCTTCATCGTAGTAAAGGGAGAGCACCAGCGCTTCCCGTTCCGGCAGGCGGGCAATGTGTTCGGCCAGTGCCCCCTGGAAACGTTCGGCCGCCAGTTCATCAAAGCCGTTGCTGCCCGGCTCGTCATCGGGGTGACCGATGACATCCTCGCTGACACCAAGATCCTCGATGCCGATGATCTTGCCGCAGGACACATCCTGCAGCATGGTGTGATACTCGGCGAGGCTGACCCCCATCTGGGCGGCCACCTCGGTGTCGCGAGCATCACGACCGTGGGTTTGTTCAACATTTTCGATAGCTTCAGCTATGGTGCGGCTGTTGCGGTGCACAGAGCGCGGCACCCAGTCACCGCGCCGGATCTCGTCCAGCATGGAGCCGCGGATGCGGATCCCGGCGTAGGTTTCAAAACTGGCCCCCTTGCTGCCATCGAAATTGCGGGAGGCTTCGAGCAGCCCAATCATACCTGCCTGGATCAGGTCATCCAGCAAGACACTGCTTGGCAGGCGAGCCAATAAATGCTGGGCGATCCGCTTCACCAGCGGAGCATGGCGCTCGACCAGCACGTAGGAATCCTGATGACGCAAGTACGCTTGGGCTTTATTCACGGGAACCTTCCTGTGCTATGACCGGCTTTTGCAGCAAATTTTCCAGGAAAAATTCGAGATGACCGCCGGGTTGGTTAGGAATGGGCCAGCTTGCCGCCTTGTTGGCCAGCGCTCTGAATGCCAGTGCGGCCGGAGACTTGGGGAAGGCTTCGACAATCAGCTTCTGCTTGCGCACGGCAGCCCGCAGATTGGTGTCATAAGGCACGCAGGCGACCAGCTCCAGCGAGGTATCTAGGAAGCGGTCGGTCACCCGGGTCAGCTTGGCGTAAAGCTCCTGCCCTTCGCGCAAGGAGCGCACCATGTTGGCCACCACCTTGAAGCGGAAGACGCCGTGCTCCTTGGAGAGGATCTTGATGAGGGCGTAGGCATCCGTGATGGAGGTCGGTTCATCACACACTACCACCATGATGTCCTGAGCCGCACGGGTGAAGCTCAGCACCATGTCGGAGATGCCCGCCGCGGTATCCACCAGCAGGATGTCGACCTGGGTCTTCATCTCGCTGAAGGCGCGGATAAGCTCGGCGTGTTGCACCGGCGAGAGCTCGACCATGGACTGGGTGCCCGAGGTCGCCGGCACTATCATCATGCCGTAAGGGCCTTCGACTATGATGTCGTCGATGGTGCACTCGCCCGCCAATACATGGGAGAGGTTGCGATGCACCCGCAGCCCCAGCATGACGTCCACGTTGGCGAGGCCAAGGTCGGCGTCCAGCACCATCACCCGTTTGCCTTGTGCGGCCATGGCTCCCGCCACGTTCAGGGTTACGTTGGTCTTGCCTACGCCCCCCTTGCCACCAGACACGGCGATCACTTTTACTCGATTGTTTTGACGCATTTTGCGCAGACCACTCGCCTGATCCATATACATGTTACTCATAAAACTCCGAATCTTCGGCCTCGCCAAAGCCTGTGCCCCAGAAATAGGGTTCTTCTGTTTCCCGCTCCAGCGAGCCCATGGCAGCTCCGACGAGCTGCGCCGCATTGGCGACCTGAATATCTTCCGGAACCCTTTGTCCATCAGTGATATAGCTGATGGGCAACGCATTCTGGATACACACGTTAATCACTTCGCCCAGATTCAGACTCTCATCCAATTTGGTAAGTATGCAGCCGCTCAATGGAATACGCCGGAAATGGTCCACCGCCTCCTGCATCACCCGACGCTGGGAAGTGGCCGACATCACCAGGTAGCTGCGGATGCGCACCTTGGCATTCTTGACCAGGGTATCGAGCTGCTCGGTCAACCGGATATCCCGCTGCCCGACCCCCGCCGTGTCGATCAGCACCAGCCGGCGGTGGCGGAACTGATAGAGGGCATTGGCCAGCTCCTCGGCATCCCGCACCTGGCGCACCGGGCAGCCCATGATGCGACCATAGGTCTGCAGCTGTTCATGGGCTCCGATCCGGTAGTTGTCGGTGGTGATGAGGGCCACCTGCTCGGCACCGTACTTCATGGCAAACCGCGCCGCCAGTTTGGCGATGGTGGTGGTCTTGCCCACCCCGGTCGGTCCGAGCAGGGCAACCGCCCCGCCCTGGCGCAGAATCTCGTCTTCGCTGATCTTGAGCTGGGCCGTCAGCACCTCGGCCAGCTGGGCCATGGCCTGATGGATTGGCATATCCTCGGGGATCATGCCGGCCAGCTGATCGGCGAAGGCATCATCGAAGCCCATCTTCTTGAGCTCCTTGATGAGCAGGGCGCGCATCGGCTCGCGGCGCTCCACCTCCTGCCACATCAGGCCGGAGATCTGGTGCTCCAGCAGCTTGCGGATGCTGGCCATCTCCTTGCGCATCCCCTCCATCTCCTGATCCCGCTGAGGGGATTGGGGAGCACGACCGGGCGCGGCAGCCCTCGCCTTCGGCTTGGCCGGTTCGGGAGCATTTCCCCACTGTCCCTGTTCGGCCAGAGTACGGGGAGCACCGCTGGCTGCTGCTGGCGCGGCGCCGTTGAGCCCCTGACCTGCCGGGTTCAGCTTCTGTTGGCGGGCCAGCAGGGCGGCCAGGGTATCGGCATAGTGTTCATTCTGCTCTTTGGCCGGGCTCGGCGCGGAGCGCGTCATCTGCCGGCCGGCAGACGAGATATTGACGCTCTCATCGTTCAACTGACGGCGAACCGGCGCGTCCTTGGGTCCCGGCACCTGGGACTGATAATCGACAGCGGCGACTATCTCCACCCCACCGGTGACCTTCTTGTTGGACATGATGACGGCATCGGGCCCGAGAGTCTCCTTGACCTCGGCCAGAGCCGTTCGCATGTCCTTGGCAAAAAACCGCTTAATCTTCACCCGTCATCTCCGCTAACTAGTTCTGTCCTACCGCACTGACGATGCGGATTTGCTTGTCATCAGGCACTTCCTGATAAGACAGAACGCGCAATCCAGGAATGGCATTCTTGACAAATTTCGCCAGGGTATTGCGCAGTATCCCTGATGTCAGAAGCACGGCCGGCTGGCCTTCCAGTTCTTGTCGTTGTGTGGCTTCCACCAGCGAGCGCTGCATCCGCTCCGCCAGTCCCGGCTCGATGCCGGCGCCATCACCACCCCCTGCCTGCAGGGATTGATGCAATATACGTTCCAATTCCGGTGCCAAGGTGATCACCGGCAGTTCGGGATCCGGTCCGGCAATCTCCTGCACGATCAGGCGCCGCAGGGCGATACGGCAGGCGGCCGTCAACACTTCCGGATCCTGGCTGCGCGGGGCATATTCCACCAGGGTCTGCAGGATAGTGCGCATATCGCGGATTGGCACGCCTTCATTGAGCAAATTCTGCAATACCTTCACCAGGTTACCCATGGAGATGACCTCAGGAACCAGCCCTTCCACCAGCTTGTTCTGATGCTTCCCTATCATGTCGAGCAGTTGCTGCACTTCATCGTGACCCAGCAGCAGAGCGGCATGGTTGGAGAGGATTTGGCTGAGGTGAGTGGCCACCACGGTCGCGGTATCCACCACGGTATAGCCCAGGGTCTGCGCCTGGGAGACCTGCTCCTTGGCGACCCAGACCGCCTCCAGTCCGAAGGCGGGGTCCCGGGTGGCAATCCCCTGGATCTGGCCGAACACCTGACCCGGATTGATGGCCATTTCCTTATCATGGTAAACATTGGCCTCGCCGGTACTGACCCCCATCAAGGTGATGCGATACTGGTTCGGGGCGAGATCCAGGTTGTCACGGATATGCACCGCAGGCACCAGAAAACCCAGCTCCTGGGAGAGCTTCTTGCGCACCCCCTTGATCCGGTTGAGCAGCTCGCCGCCCTGATTGCGGTCCACCAGCGGGATGAGCTGATAACCCACCTCCAGCCCGATGATATCCACCGGCATCACGTCGTCCCAGCTCAAGTCTTTCTGCTCGTGAGGCTGCTCCGCGTTCGCCGGCATCAGCTCGCCCTTGGCGGCCTTGGCGGCCAGCTGTTTCTCGCGGCGTAGCAGCCACCAGGCGCCGGCGGCGGCGACGCCACCCAGGCTCAGAAACGCCAGATGGGGCATGCCGGGCACGCTGCCCATCATCAGCAGGATACCGGCCGAGATGATGAGGGCTCTGGGGTTGTCGAACAGTTGACCCAGCACCGCGGTACCCATGTCCTGATCGGTATTCTGACGGGTGACGATGATGGCGGCGGCGATGGAGAGCAGCAGGGACGGGATCTGGGCGACCAGACCGTCACCTATCGCCAGCAGGGTGTAGATCTGGGCCGCTTCGCCGAAGCTCAGCTGGTGTTGCACCATGCCGATGATGAAACCGCCCAGGATGTTGATGAAGAGGATCATGATCCCCGCCACCGCATCCCCTTTCACGAATTTCGAGGCACCGTCCATGGAGCCGTAGAAGTCGGCTTCCTGGGTCACATCCTGGCGACGCTTCTTGGCCTCTTCCTGATTGATGAGGCCGGCGTTCAGATCCGCGTCGATGGCCATCTGTTTGCCGGGCATGGCATCCAGGGTGAAGCGTGCACTCACCTCGGAGATCCGGCCCGCACCCTTGGTGACCACCACGAAGTTGATGATCATCAGGATCATGAAGACGATGATGCCGACCGTGTAGTTGCCGCCGATCACCACGTTGCCGAAAGCCTCGATCACATGGCCGGCCGCCGCACTGCCGTTGTGGCCTTCCAGCAGCACCACCCGGGTAGAGGCGACGTTGAGGGCAAGACGCAGCAGGGTTGCGATCAGCAACACGGTCGGAAAGGCGGCAAATTCCAGCGGCCGGCGGGTGTAGACCGCTACCAGCAACACCACGATGGAGAGGGCGATGTTGAAGGAGAAGAGGATATCCAGCATCAGCGGCGGGATGGGCAGCACCACCATACCAAGGGAGGCCAGCACCAGCAGCGGCGTCCCCACGCCCTTGGTCAACAGCCACTTGTACTCTTTGATACGGCCCAATGATGCCTGGAGTTTCATCGTTTTTCTCAATCTCAAACCGCTGATGCCAGATTAAAGCAAACATCAAGCCAACAATGCAACCCATTGAAATTAAATGATTTTATTTTGACTGTGTCAGAAGTTTGTCATTTGCGAAATTCGGGCGGGATGGGCAGATCCTTGGCCAGCGGGTTGGGGCGGCGACCACGGCCACGGCGGAACTTCCTGAGCTGATAGACGTAGGCCAGCACCTGGGCCACGGCGGCAAACAACCCCTCCGGGATCTCGTGGCCTATCTCGGTAGCATGGTAGATGGCGCGAGTCAGCGCCGGAGAGGGCATCACAGGGATCTCGTACTCTCGGGCTATCTCCCTGATCTTCATTGCGATTTCATCGGTACCCTTGGCTACCACCTTGGGCGCGCTACCAGGTTTGGCGGAATCGTACTTGAGCGCCACCGAGTAGTGGGTCGGGTTGGTGATCACCACGTCCGCCTTGGGCACGTCCCCCATCATGCGGCGCATCGCCATCTCCATCTGCAGGCGACGGATCCGCCCTTTCACCTCGGGTTTACCCTCGCTGTCCTTGAACTCGTCCTTGACCTCCTGCTTGGTCATCTTGAGCTGGCGCATGTGGTTCCACTGCTGGAACGGCACGTCGATGGCGACGATGGGAATGAGGGCGCAGCAGAGGATGATCAGCATCCACAGCAGCAGATCCAGCGCGTCTATGATGCCGCCCGGGTAGCCCTCGAGGGAGAGGTTGAGCAGGTGGTTGAACTGGCTGGAGAGCATCCACCAGGCGAACAGGGTGATGAACACCACCTTGGCGATGGACTTGATCAGCTCGACCAGGGACTGCACCCCGAACATCCGCTTGATGCCGTTGAGGGGGCTCAGCTTGCTCCACTTGGGCAGCATGGCCTCGGAGGAGAAGTTCATCCCCCCCATCAGTACGTTGCCGACGAAGGCCGCGATGGCCACCAGCATGAACAGCAGACCAAGAGGCTGCAGCAGTTCGCGCAGCAGGGCCGGCAGCATGGTCATCATGGCGTTGGGATCGAACGCCTGCTCCCTGTCCAGGGTAAAGCCCATGGTGAGCACTTTGACCATGGCGCCGGCCAGGCTCTCCTTGACCATCAGCAGGCCGAATACGGCCGCCAGCAGGACGCTGGCGGTGCCCAGCTCCTTGGATCGTGCAATCTGCCCTTTTTCCCGGGCTTGTTGCAGACGTTTGCCCGTGGGTTGTTCGGTACGTTCCTGATCGGTATCAGCCATGCTGACCCCCGCACAGGTTGAGGCAATCAGGTATCAAACCCGCCTGAGCGCCGTTGTTCAGTCGCACCATGCCAACAGGGCAGGTCCAGGCAATCCATCCCGTGCAATGGGCCCCCCAGCCTGCCGCCGACATCTTACTGGCCCCCCAGACACTGGGTGCCGATGAGGGTGCAGCTGGTCTCCTGCACCCGCTCCCACATGCTGTCGAAATGGCCGAGGAAGCCACCTATGGTGAGCCAGAGGATCAGCAGGCCCGACATCATGCTGACCGCAAAGCCGATGCTGAAGATGTTGAGCTGAGGGGCGGCGCGGGTCATGACGCCAAAGGCAAAGTTGATGAGCAGCAGGGCGACGATGGCGGAGAGCGCCATCACCAGCGAGGCCTGATACATGACCCCGAGAAAACCGATCAGATCGCGAATGGAGGGCAGGCTGAGGCCGCTGTCCGACACCGGCAGGGTATCAAAGCTCAGCACCACCATGCGCAGCATGATGAGGTGACCATCCACCGCCAGAAACACCAGGGTCGCCAGCATCAGATAAAACTGACCCACCACAGGGGCCGACTGGCCGTTCATGGGATCCACCAGAGTGGCAAACCCCAGGCTGGTCTGCATGGCGATGATCTGGCCGGCCATCACGAAGCTTTCCATCAGAAACTGGGTCATCAGGCCGAGGGCGATGCCGATCAGCAGCTGCTGCCCCAGCACCAGAAAACTGCCGACGGAGAAGAGCTCAATCCTGGGCATGGCGGGCAAGAGAGGGGCGATCATCAGGGTGAGCGCCAGCGCCAGGCTGATGCGAATGCGGGCCGGGGTCAGCCGGCTGCCGAACACTGCCATCACCATCAGCAGCCCGCTCACTCGCGCCAACGGCCAGACGATGGAAGACAACCACTCCATGATGAGAGCGGTTGTATAGGTCATGCGGGCACCCTGCCGGCCTGCGGCAGCGGCAGGCGCACGGCCTGGCTACTCATCCCACCACCTCGGGAATTTGACTCACCATCAGCATGAAGAAGTCCATCAGACTCTGCAGGCCCCAGTGCGCCCCCGCCCCCAGCGCAAACAGGGTGACGATGAGACGGGGCAGAAAGCTCAGAGTCTGTTCGTTGATGGAGGTGGCGGCCTGGAAGATGGCCACCAGCAAGCCGACGCAGAGGCTCGGCAGGATCACGGCACACACCATGATGGTGACCAGCCAGAGCGCCTCGCGAAACACGTCGATAAAGGTTTCAGGACTCATGCCATTCGCTCCTTGCGTCGTTCGCCCTTAACCACCGGCACCCAGACCGAAGCTGTTGGCCAGGGATCCCAGAATGAGGTTCCAGCCATCCACCATGACGAACAGCATCAGCTTGAACGGCAGCGACACCAGCATGGGTGACAGCATCATCATCCCCATCGCCATCAGGATACTGGCCACCACCAGGTCTATCACCAGGAAGGGCAGAAACAGCATGAAGCCTATCTGGAAGGCGGTCTTGAGCTCGCTGGTGACGAACGCCGGGATCAGCACCCGCAGCGGCACGTCGGCGGGCTTGTCCACCTGCACGTTCGCTATCTCCATGAAGGTGTTGAGATCCTTGATCCGGGTCTGGGCCAGCATGAACTGGTGGATGGGCAGCTCGGCCCGCTCCAGCGCCTCCTTGGCCTGGATGGTTTCGGCCAGATAGGGTTGCAGCGCCTCGTTGTTGATGCGATCCAGCACCGGCGACATGATGAAGAACGACATGAACAGGGCGATGCCGATCAACACCTGGTTGGAGGGGCTCTGCTGCAGGCCGATGGCCTGACGCAGGATGCCGAGCACTATGATGATGCGGGTGAAGGAGGTCATCATGATGACCATGGCCGGCAGGAAGGAGAGCGCCGTCATCAGCGCCAGCACCTGCAGGGTCAGGCTGTATTCCTGGCTGCCGTCCGCCATGGTCTTGATGGTGACCGCCGACATGCCATCCTGGGCCAGCGCCAGCGGCGAGCAGAGGATCAGGAGGGATAACAGGCCGACCAGCAGCCCACCGTGCGGCCGTGAGCCGTTAGCTTTTTTCATGCTTGCCCATCAATTTGCCAAGCTGCTGGGAGAACGCCTGGGGCTGGCTCTCGTCCAGCGGCTCTTCCAGGCGATAGAGAAAGTTGACCTGCTGCGGCGTCACCCCGAGCAACAGCTGCTGTTCGCCCACCTTGACCACCAGCAGCTTCTCCTTGTAGCCCACCGGCAGGCTGGCGATGACCCGCATCTGGCCGCCCCCCATGGCGGTGGCAATCTTGCTCTTCTTGAGCAGGAAACCGAGCACCAGGATGAGGCCGATGACCATCAGGCTGGAGAGCAGCCAGGAGGTGAGGCTGGGCGGATTGGCACCCGCACCGGGTTCAGCCAGTGCGGGGAAGGACAACAGCAGCAACGGGGAGACGCGGATCATTTGAGCTTCTTGATCCTTTCAATCTGACTGATGACGTCAGTCAGCCGGATGCCGAACTTGTCGTTCACCACCACCACCTCGCCGTGGGCGATCAGGGTGCCGTTGACCAGCACGTCCAGCGGCTCGCCCGCCACCCGATCCAGCTCCACCACCGAGCCCTGGTTGAGCTGCAGCAGGTTGCGGATGCTGATCTGGCTGCGGCCAACCTCCATGGCGATGGTGACCGGGATATCCAGAATGGTATCCAGCTTGCGCCGCTCCTCGGCACTGATGGGGGCATCGTCCTTGAGCTCCTCGAGAGGAGCGGGCTTGGCTTCGGCAGTCACCTGCTCTTCCAGCGCGGCAGCCCAGGCGTCCGCCATCAGATCCTCTTCCTCAGTTCCGCTCATCTTGAATTCCTTATGCTGTTTTCGTGACGGTCTGCCCAGGCAGGCCGTCGTTTATTGCTGTTGGTCTCCGATGCTGCGCTCGAGCTCTTCCAGCTCGGCCTCGCCATCGATGCGTACGCCGCCCCGGGTCACCAGATGCATCTCTGTCTTGACCCCTTCCGGGCGTTTGAGTTTGTCGGTGATCTTGAGCGCCACATTGTCCTTGGTACGGCCCATCTTGGCGTGGAAGGTGGGCAAGTCCTCCACGAACACCAGCAGGTTCTCCGGCATCTCCACCGGGATGATGTCGCCAGGCTGCAGCTCCATCAGCTCGCGCAGGGTGAGCTCGGTCTCCAGCAACTTGGCCCGCAGCTCCACCTTGACGTCCATGATCTCGTCGCGCAGCGCCTTGCTCCAGCGCACGTCGGTGTCGCCCTTGTCGCTCTGCACGCCGGCATCCAGCAGCTCGCGGATCGGCTCCAGCATGGAGTAGGGCATGGCCACGTGGAAGTCGCCACCGCCGCCGTCCAGCTCGATGTGGAACGAACTCACCACGATCACCTCGGTGGGGCTGACGATGTTGGCCATGGCCGGGTTCACCTCGGAGTCGAGGTACTCGAAGCCCACGTCCATCACCGGCGCCCAGGCATCCTTGTAGTCCTCAAACACCAGCTTGAGCAGCATCTGGATGATGCGTCGCTCGGTGGGGGTGAACTCGCGCCCCTCGATCTTGGCGTGGTAGCGGCCGTCACCACCGAAGAAGTTCTCCACCAGGATGAAGACCAGCCGCGCCTCCATGGTGATGAGCGCCGTCCCCTTGAGGGGGCGGAAACGTACCATGTTGAGACTGGTCGGCACGAACAGGGTGTGGACGTATTCGCCGAATTTCAGCATCTGCACGCCGTTGATGGAGACCTCGGCGGTGCGGCGCATCATGTTGAACAGGCTGATCCGCATGTGGCGGGCGAAACGCTCGTTCACCAGCTCCAGGGTCGGCATGCGACCACGGACGATGCGGTCCTGGGAGGAAAAGTCAAACTGGGCGACACCGGGATCCCCCGCCGCGCCTATCTCCTCCTCTTCGACATCATCGACCCCATGCAAGAGGGCATCAATTTCGTCCTGACTTAACAGATCGCTCACGCTTCACCCTTATTGCATGACAAAGCCGGTAAACAGCACTTGTTCTATAACGGGGGAAGAGACCAGGTCATTGAGCACCCGACGGCACTCTTCCAGTGAATCCTTGCGCAGCTTCTCTTTGCCCTCGAAGGTCATCAGCTGCTCGCTGGTGGCCGCACTGAAGACCCGCAGCAGGGTGCCTTCGATGAGGGGGATATTCTGCTTGGCCAGCGTTTCGTCGGCGGTACCGCGTACCATCAGCTGGATCTTGATCTGCACCAGCCGGTCGCGCTGACCGCCGGAGACGTTGAACACGAAGGGGCGCGGCATGCCCACGTAGAGCGAGGGCTGAGGTGCCGCCTCCTTGGGCTTGGCATCCTTGCCCTCCCCCGCGGCTTCGGCCGCCGGCTTGTCGCCGCCGGCCAGCATGAACCAGGCGCCGGCGCCACCGCCGCCCAGCACAATCACGGCCAGGGCGATAATCATGATCAGCTTCTTTTTCTTGCCTGCCGCCGGATCTTTCAGCGTCAGTTCGTTATCGTCTGCCATCCCTTGTCCACCCTAGTCTCAAACTTGTTCGATATCATAAACTTACTCGGGCTGGCATCAAGCATAGAAATCAATTCCGCGGTCGTTTGTCGATTCCCTCGACAAACTCATGCCGGCGCCCGTGACCTCTGCCTCAGTTTGGCCTGTTTCGGCAAAAGATCCGCTGCCTTTTTGTCCCTGCTGGCCCTGACCGGAGAAGCCCGACTGCCCCTGTGACTGCTGTTGCGGCTGTTGCTGCACCTGGGTCTGGCCAAGCTGGATGCCCTGCCCTGCCAGCATATCACGCAGCCGGGGCATGGCCTGCTCCAGCATTTCCCGGGTCTGGCCGTGCTGGACCACGAAGTGCACGTTGGCCTGGTTGGAGGAGTCTATCTGGATCTGGATCTTCATCTTGCCAAGCCCGAGCGGGTCGAGCTGGATCTCCGCCTGCTGCAGCTTGTCCGCCAGCATCAGGTTGACCTTCTGGTGCAGCTGGGCCGGCGCCTCCGGGTCGGCCAGCTTGAGGTGGGGCAGATTGGCGGGATCCCGCCGCGCGGCCAGCTCGGCGGTGGCAGGCCGGTTGTCATGACCGACCGCTTGGGGCTGGCTGTTCTGCTGAACCTGCTGGCTGTGGCTGCTCTCCGGGGTGGCGGTCGTCTCACTGCTGCCCTGGCTGGTGCCGCGAGCCAGCTCTGCCGCTTTCTGTTTCAGGTCAACCTTGACCTCGCTTCGGCCTCTGGCGCTGTCGCTGCGCTCGGTGGCTTCCATCTGCTTGAGTCCGGCCGACAGGCTGGCCAGGGAGGCTTGCGGGCCCTGAGGCTCACTGCTGGCCAGCACCTGCTGCGGCGCCACCAGCACGGGTTCGCTCGGGGGGGCGGCCGGTGCCGGCGTGCTGCCGGCTGCAGGCGCGGGCTGGCTCTCCGTCTTGGCCGCCGTCGCGGGTCTGGAGTGGCCATCCCCCTCGGCAACGCCATGCGGCGGCGCCTTTTCAGAGGTCAGGTTCGCCTCGCCATCGGCCCGGCTCATCCCCTCGGCAAACGCCCTGGCGGCGCCCGGCTGAGCGGCCACTGTGCTGTGGGTGGTCTGCAGCGGGGAAGGCCTGGCAGGCTCATCCTTGCCGGCCATGGGCGGCACCACAGGCTTGGCCCCCTTGTCGGCACCCTCCATCTGGATTTGGGCGTTCTCCTTATCCTGTCCGCTTACCGCAGCAGCGGCTGGCACCTTGCTCTGCAAGGCCGCCCGCTCGGCGGCGGAGAGCTCGCTTTTGCTTCCCTTGGCATCCTTGCCATTTTTATCGGCATGCTGGTCGGCATTGGCGCCACCGGCGCCGCTCTCCTTGCCACTGCCCTCTTTCCCGGCTTCCTGCAACTGAGCCGCCAGGGCGGCGTCATCCGTCACGACGGCATCCGGCTGCGCGGCTTTCGCATCAACCGGTGCACTTGTTTCGCCCGTGAGCAAGCTGGCAGCCTGACGGGCCAGCGCGGCGGCAGCGGTCGTCGTTCCCTGCTTGTCACCGCTGCCGGCGAGCGGCTGGGTGAGGGTGGCCGATGTCTCGGCCGACGCAGCCTGCGCGTCATCCGGCGGCAACATCTTGCCGTCCGTCTCGACCCCGGGTGTGCTGGCGACCAGAGTGATGGCCGCCGGGGCGACCAGGGAGGTGTCCTGTTTGAGGGCATCCTGCAGACGCTGCAGGAAGTCGTTGGGGGTGAGGGCGGGGTCGGGATCGCTCCCCTTCTGTGGCTTGTCGTCGGCACCAGCGGCCTCTTCGGCTTCATTCGCCAAAGATTTGGCAGCCTCGCCCTTGGTGTTCTGCAGCGGCTTGTCGCTCTCCACTGCACCGGCACGCTCCGGCCCAGTGCCGGGCCGCGACCCGTCCTTGCCATCAGCGTTGGCAACATGGCCATCGGCTTTGGCATTGCCCTTGCCAGCCTGCTGTACCCGGTTCATCACCTCGGAAAAGCCGCCCTTGCCGTCGCTCTGCAGGGCTCCTTCGCTACCATCCTGACTCGCCGTCAGCACCGCACTCTTGTCGGCAGCGGCGGCTGTCGGTGCGGCGGAAGAATTGGTTAACAGTGTCTGCATCATGGTGAAGATTCCTGACGGCATTCGGCTTCGGGTTTCTCCTCAGCTCCCCGCAGGGAGTGAGGCGCACACGGGATGGCAAGAAGAAAGCAAGTTACAGGCCAGAATGGTGGAAACGGCGCAGCGTGGCGTACTCATCCAGCATCTTCTGCTCCTGGCGCTGGGCTTTAAGCTGCTCGCGCCCCGCCTGCTTGGCCAGCAGCAGCTCCACCGCCTTGCGCCGCTGCTGGGCGGCCAGCCACTCTTCCCGGCGCAGCTCCAGCGCCTGGCGCACCTGCAGCACCCCTTCGTACTGCTGGGTCGCCGCCTGCTCGAGCTTGTTGATGAAGGCGTGATACTGGCTGTTCTGCTGGGCACCGATCCCCTGCAGACCGCGGTCGGTCCACTGCTGGTGGTAGATCTGGCGGTACTGGTTGAGCGCATCCTGCTGCTCCAGGAAGATTTTCAGATCCTGCTGGGCCTTGGCCAGCGCCAGCGCGGCCTGCTGCTCGGCCTCCACCAGCCGCTCCGACAACATCATCAAGCCTTTACTCATGGTCACGCCTCCCCTTCATCTTCTCGTCAACGCATCAGCGGCATGGCCACCAGTTGCAGGGCCTGCAGGCCGGCATCGTAGTGAATGACCTCGCGCATTCCCTGCTGCAAGAACTGATCCAGATAGGGTTTTTGAATGATAGCCCGGTCGATGCGGGGGTCGGAGCCCTGGCTGTAGGCACCGATGGTGATGAGATCCCGGTTCTGCTGGTAGAGGGAGTAGAACTGCTTGAGGGTGCGCGCCAGCTCCATGTGCTCCGGCGAGGTCACCATGGGCATGACCCGGCTGATGGACTTCTCGATGTCGATGGCCGGGTAGTGGCCGGAGTCGGCCAGCTCGCGCGACAGCACTATGTGACCGTCGAGGATGGCCCTCGCCGCGTCGGCGATGGGATCCTGCAGATCGTCCCCCTCCGTCAGTACGGTGAAGAATGCCGTGATCGAGCCCTGGCCGTCGCTGCCGTTGCCGGCCCGCTCCACCAGCGCCGGCAATTTGGCGAACACCGAGGGGGGATAGCCCTTGGTGGCCGGCGGCTCGCCCACCGCTAGGGCGATTTCACGCTGGGCCTGGGCGTAACGGGTGAGCGAGTCCATCAGCAGCAGCACGTTGAGCCCCTGATCGCGGAAGTACTCGGCGATGGCCAGCGCCGTTTCACACCCCTTGAGCCGCATCAGCGGCGAGGCATCGGCCGGCGCCGCCACCACCACGGCGCGCTCGCGCCCCTCCTCCCCCAGGATCTCCTCGATGAACTCCTTCACCTCGCGGCCCCGTTCGCCGATGAGCCCCACCACCACCACGTCGGCCACCGAGCCGCGGGTCATCATGCCGAGCAGCACGGATTTGCCGACGCCGGAGCCGGCAAACAGCCCCATCCGCTGGCCCTGCCCCACGGTCAGCACGGCGTTGATGGCACGCACCCCCACGTCCATCGGTTGATGGATCGGGCGGCGAGAGAGCGGGTTGATGCGGTGCTGGGCAAACTGCACCGTCTGGGAAGAGAGGATGGGACCGAGCCCGTCCAGCGGCTGGCCGATGCCGTCGATGACCCGACCCAGCAGGTTCATGCCGACCGGAATGCCATGCTCCTCGGTGATGGGCACCACCCGGGCGCCGGGAATGACCCCCTTGAGCTGTTCGCTTGGCATCAGAAACAGGCGATCGCCGGAGAAGCCGACCACTTCGGCCTCAAGCGAACCGTCCTGGGTGTCGATGCGACAGAGTGCCCCGATGGCGGCGCGACAGCCGATGGCCTCCAGGGTCAAGCCCACCACCCGGGTAAGCTTGCCGGCCACCGGGGGTTTGGGGGCGATATCGCGTACCCGATACCCCTGCAACCGATTGAGTAACGAGCCGCTCATCCGGCCTCCTGAAAGCTGGTGTTGAATGCGTTGAAAAATTGGCTGGGCAAGCAGGCAGGGCCGCTAGCCGCGGCCATCCTGGCCGGCATTGTCCCGCAGAAAGTTGCGCAGCAGCTGGTCGATGCGCCCCGCGAGGGTCAGGTCGATGCTGGAGAGCTCGGTGGCCAGTTGCAGATCGCCGGGGGAGAGGGTGGGATCGCTTTGCAGTCGCCAATGGCGCTTGGCGCACTCCTCGGCGCCAAATGCCTGCTCGACCCGGGCCAGATCGTCCGGATGCAGCATCAGGGTAACCCCCAGCTCGGCGGCGGGCAGCAGCGCCAGCCCCTGCTTGAGTGCTTCGAGCAGCAGTCTGGGCGAGGTCTCGGCTTCGTGACGGATGAGGGCGCGGGCCAGTTGCATCACCAGCGCGATGAGCTGCTGCTCCACCGCGCTGTCCAGCTCCTTGAGCGGGTTGGCAAGGCGATCGATCAGTTCCTGCCAGTGGCTCATCTGCTGCTCCACCAGCTCGCGGCCGAGGGCCAGCCCCTCCTCCTTGCCCTGCTCCAGTCCGGCGGCATGGCCCTGCTGCAAGCCTTCCAGCTTGCCCTCCTCGAGCCCCTTGGCGTAACCGGCGTCACGCCCCTCGGCCATCCCCTCTTCCCAGGCGGCCTGGCGAATAGCTTCCAGCTCCTCGGCGGTGATGCTGGGGGCCGGCTCCTCGGCCGGCTCTTCGACCGGCACCTCTTCCTCCTGCCGATACCAGTCCGGGGTCAGCCCGAGGGCATTGGTCTCAACCTCGGCCTCGACCTCCATCTCAGGCCAACCCCAGGTCTGAACCTGGCTCTCGTCCCCGTCGGGTCTGACATAGCCGCGCAGTTTGTTGTTGTTCATCTGGCTGCCGCACTCCTCGTCATCACGCTGCCGGGAGTGCTATGCACGTCGAAGCGAGCGTTCATCAGAGGAACTCCTCGCCGCCACCGGCACCCAGCATGATCTCGCCGGCATCCGCCAGACGGCGGGCGATGGAGAGGATCTCCTTCTGGGCGGCTTCCACTTCGGAGACCCGGATCGGCCCCATGGCCTCCAGATCGTCTGCCAGCATCTCGGCGGCCCGCTTGGACATGTTCTTGAAAATCTTCTCGCGCATCTGGTCGTCGGAGCCCTTGAGGGCCCGCTGCAGCAGATCGCCAGGCACTTCCCGCAGCATGGTCTGGATGCCGCGATCGTCCACGTCGATGAGGTTCTCGAACACGAACATCAAGTCCTGGATCTGCTGGCTCATCTCCTCGTCCGACTCGCGGATGGAGTCCATCAGCTGACCCTCGATGTTGGTGTCGAGGTAGTTCATGATGTTGGCCGCCGCCTTCAGGCCGCCCATCTTGGCTGCCTGGGCACCCGCCGCACCGGCGAACTGTTTCTCCATGATGTCGTTGAGCTCTTGCAGTGCCGCCGGCTGCACCTCTTCCAGGTTGGCGATACGCATCACCAGATCGAGGCGCACCTGCTCCGGGAACTGGCTCAGGATCTCGGCGGACTGCTCCGGCTCCAGATAAGAGAGGACGATGGTCTGGATCTGCGGGTGTTCGTTCTGGATGATGCTGGCCACCTGGCGGGCATCCATCCACTTGAGGGAGTCGAGGCCGCGGGCACCGGACCCCAGGATGATCTGGTCCACCAGGTTGCTGGCCTTGTCTTCGCCAAGGGCCGCCACCAAGGCCTTGCGCACGAAGTCTTCGCTGCCGATACCGATGTTGGTGTACTTCTGGATGTCGTCGATGAATTGACGGTGGACCGCCGCCACCCGGTCGTGACTGAAATCCGACATGGAGGCCATCGACATGCCGAGCCGCTGCACCTGCTTGGGCTCGAGATGGCGGAAGATCTGGGCGGCGTCCTCTTCGTTGAGGCTCAGCATCAATACCGCCGCCATCTCCATGCCGCTCATCTGATCCAGGATCTGGCGCTGACTGTCGGTGATGTCATTGCCGGTGACCTGTGTCTTGTTTTCGTCAGCCATCTTTGTTTGCTACCCATTCTTTAATGACCTGTGCGGCCAGATCCGGTTCGTTCGCCACCAGGGCACGTACCGCCTTGAGCAAGTCTTCGTCACGGTGCAGATCCGGCAGTTTCAGATGGCCGTCACGTACCCCGAACACCGGCTCGGCTTCGGCCTGAGCCGCCAGCAGACTGAGCTCGTCATCCCCACCCAGCACGGTGTGGTTGTCGAAATCCAGTTCCCCTTCCGGCTTGGCATCCGGATAGAGCAGGCGCTTGAGCATGGGGCGCACCACGGTGACAATCAGCACTATGATGACCAGCACGGAGGCGGCGATGCGCACCGCGCGCCAGAACCAGGGCTGCTCGTAGAGCGGTGCCTCGGCCACGTTTTCAAGCTCGGGCCGGTTGAACGGGATGGCGACCACCTCCAGAGTATCACCACGGGTCACATCAAAGCCAAGGCCGCCGCTCAGCAGGCGACGCAGGGTATCGAGTTCGGCCTGGGTGCGCGGCTCGCGGCTCACCTTGCCATCGGCGGCAGTGGCCGACTTGTAGTCCACCGCCACCGAGACGGTCATGCGGCGAATGCCACCCATCTGGCGCCGGATATGGCTGACGGTGGTATCCAGTTCGAAGTTGCGGGTCGCCTCCTTACGGGAGCGGCCGGAGCTGGAGGCGGTGGTCTCGGCGTTGGGGCCGGTCGCCTGCTGCGGAATGTTGGAGGCGGCGGGCGGCTGGTTGGAGAGCGCGCCAGGCACGCCACCGTTGCTGCCGTTGGCGCTGTTCTCTTCCATGGTCATTTCGGAGCGCACCGCCGGCAGGTCCGGGTTGTAGGTCTTGCGGGTCTGCTCCTGCTGGGAGAAGTCGAGGGAGAGGTCGACCTCCGCCGTATAATTGTCGGCGCCGAGCACCGGGATCAGGATGGCGTCAATTTTTTGTTTGTATTCCAGCTCCTGCTTCTGCTGCATCGCAAACTCCTTGCGAGTCTGGGCAGAGACGGGATCCTGGGAGCCGGAGTTGAGCAGGCGGCCATTCTGGTCGGTCACGGTGACGCGGGTCGGCTCCAGACCGTGCACGGCGGAGGCGACCATATCGACGATGGAGTCCACTTCCCCCTGACCGAGGGCATTGCCCTTGAGGCTCAGCACCACGGTGGCGCTGGGCTTGCGTTCGTTGCGGGCAAACACGTTGTCTTTGGGAATGGCCAGCAGCACCTGGGCCTTGGCCACGTTCTGGAACTGTTCGATGGCGCTGGCCAGCTGGCGCTCGCGGCTCAGCTTGAGCCGTTCGCTCTCCATCCGCTGGCTGACCCCGAAGCTGGAGTCCTTGAGCAGGATGTCTTCCCCGTCGGTGCTGGCGTCAGTGGCGTTGGCCAGACCGGCACGGGTCAGCGCCAGCCGGATGTTGGAGAAGTTTTCGGCATTGACCAGCACGCTCTTGCCATCCACCTGATAGGGGATCTTCTGCTGATCGAGGAAGTCGAGGGTCTTGACCAACTCCTGGGTGGTATAGGTGCCAAGGGGACGCATGTCCGGCTCCTTGCCCCACAACAGGATGAAAACGGCGATGGCCAGACAGATGGCCAGCCCCAGGATCAGGGTGATCTGGCGCAGCACGTCCGTATTGGAGAGAAAGCCGAGAGCCGAACTCTTCTGCTCATTCTCATCGAGGGCGGCGGTGCCCTCATCGTTCATCAGCAGTTCGCCGTTTTGATCAGTAGCCACGATTTATGTCCTTATTGCTGACATGTTCATGATGCTCAGTCGCCATGGGCCTGAGTTACACCGGCATGTTCATGATGGTCTTGTAGGCATCGACCATCTTGTTGCGCACCTGCACCGTCGCCTCGAAGGCGATAGAGGATTTTTGTCCGGCGATCATCACTTCGGACAAGTCGACCGAGTTGTCGCCCATGTCGAAACGGGTGCGCAGATCGTTGGCGGCCCCTTGCAGCTCGTTGACGTTGCCAAGGGCCTGCTGCAGCAGTTGACCAAAATCGGAGCTGACCTGACGGCCAGGCTGGGTGAGCGGCGTGGCGCCGGCTTCCACCTTGAGGGCCTGCATCTCTTGCATCAGGCTGCTTGCACTGATTTCCATATTTCATCCCCAGACAAATCATTGACACTGACAGGCTCCAAGCAATAAGAGTGCCAATTAGGGAGAAGAGTCCTCGAAACAGGGGTTGGGATGCTCGCCGAGATGATGAGCCGGCCATTCAGGGGCGCGGCACGGCCCCCTCCCCCAGCAGCAGCCTCAGATAGCTCAGGTGGAGATCGTAGTGCTCCCCGGCGGGCAGCTTGACCAGCACCTCGTCATGCAGGTAGCCCGCGCGGCTCGCTGCCAGCTCGGGGGGAACCAGTCCTACCGCCACCAGCCTGGCGACGATGGCCTGCGCCAGGGCCATGGTCGCCTCGTCGGCACGCCCCCAGCCGAAGTGGCCCTGGTATGCCACCCCCTCGGCGCCGGGCTCGAGGGGGGAGACCAGATCCCCGCTGACCCAGAAGGCCGTGGGGATCCCCTCCTGCAGGCGCAGATAGATGCTCTGCTTGTCCCACTCCCGACGCAGGGCTCCATCCGCCCCGTCCTGTGCTGATGCTTGTGTCATGCCACTCTCCTTGTCTTGCTGACGAACCTGGCTGCGCCCATAAAAAAGAGGGCCTAAGGCCCTCTTTTTACTGTAATTCGCACCAATTAAACAGACGGCAATCCGCGCAGTATGAAGAAAAACTGGCGGTTGCTCACCCTCTGCTCAATCAGCGGGTCAGATCCTTGTCCACCCAGTACTTGGAGCCCGAGATATTGGCGTCCAGCAGCAGCCCCTTCTCGCCGATCTGGTAGATGGCCATGCCGCCGTTGTACTTGGCGGTCAACTCGGCGCTCTCCTTGCCCGCCACGGCACCCACCTCGGAGGTGGCCTCCCAGCCCTGGCTGACGAAGGCATCGAACCTGGCCTTGTCCTCAAACAGGATCACCTGCTGATAGAACTTGCCGCCCAGCCCGGCCGCCAGCCCGGCACCGAACATCTTCATGTAGGTGTGCTTGCCGGTGGAACGGTTGACGGCCACCCCGGCCCCTTGGTTGGTGTGCAGCATCAGGGAGAACTTGCGCGAGTCGAACACCGCATAGCCGTATGCCTTGTCAAACAACAGCTTGGCCGAGGGCTGTTCGTTGAACAGCCGCACCAGCGCGGTGTCGGCCATGGTATTGAGGGCAAGGCGCGCCTCGTCCGCCGTCTTGGGCTCCAGCATCTCGTCGAGCTTCTTGTCGGCCACCGCCAGCCACTCCTTGCCGGTGGCCACGCTCTTGTCGGTCCAGGCGCCGGCGGTATTGAACGCCTCCGAGCCCCACTGGGAGACCGAGGCCCAGGTCGCCTTGGAGAAATCGGTGACGCTCTGCCACGCCTCCTTGCTGGTGTCGCTCACCGCGTTGCCAAGCTCGGTCGCGGCCGCCTTCACCTTGGCCCAGTCGGCCAGGCCAGGGGCCGAGGTCAGCGCCAGTGCCGTGGCTATCACCAGGAATCGAATCTTCATGCTGTTTCCCCCGCTGTGATGAGTCGAGGGTCACAGTAGCAGATCCGGCGCCCACCCGGTAAGTGCATCTGCACCGTCCGGGTAAGCCGGTGACGCTCGGCCCCGCTCCCTGTCAACGCAGCCGCTTGCCGTGCTCGTCCACCACCTGCTCGCCATCTTCCTTGGCGAAGGCCCCTTTTTGCTGATCGGGCAATATATCGAGCACCAACTCCGAGGGGCGGCACAGTCTGGTGCCAAGGGGGGTGACCACGATGGGACGGTTGATGAGGATGGGGTGGGCCAGCATGGCGTCGATCAGTGCGTCATCGCTGAAGCGATCTTCCGCCAGCCCGAGCGCCTCATAGGGAGGCACGTTCTTGCGCAGCAGCTCGCGCACCGGCATCCCCATGGCGGCGATCAGCGCCACCAGCTCATCGCGTAAGGGGGGCGTCTCCAGATAGTGGATGACGGTCGGCTCGACGCCGCTGTTGCGAATAAGCTCGAGGGTGTTACGGGAGGTGCCGCACTCTGGATTGTGATAGATGGTGATTGCACTCATTGGCATGTCTCTCATGGCTTAAGTGAATAAAAACATTGGATAAAAAGGGTTAGCGGCCATCTGTTAACGGCTTAGCCCCGCTTCGTACCAGGGTTTGCTGGCGTTGACGATGCGCACCACCAGCAGCATGACCGGCACCTCGATCAGCACCCCGACCACGGTGGCGAGCGCTGCGCCGGAGTGAAAGCCGAACAGGCTGATAGCAGCGGCCACCGCCAGCTCGAAGAAGTTGGAGGCACCGATGAGGGCGGAGGGACAGGCCACCGAGTGCTTCTCCCCCACCTTGCGGTTGAGCCAGTAGGCCAATCCTGAGTTGAACAGCACCTGGATCAGGATCGGCACCGCCAACAGGGCGATAACCAGCGGCTGCTCGATAATGGCGTTGCCCTGAAAGGCGAACAGCAGCACCAGGGTGAGCAACAGGGCCGCCACCGACCAGGGCTGGATGCGGGTCATGACGCTGTCAAAATGGGCCTGCCCCTTTTGCAACAAGGCCTTGCGCAGCAGTTGGGCGATGATGACTGGAATGACGATATAGAGCACCACAGAGGTGAGCAGGGTATCCCAGGGCACCATGATGCTGGAGACCCCGAGCAGCAGGGCCACCAACGGGGCGAAGGCAAACACCATGATGAGATCGTTCACCGCCACCTGCGACAGGGTGAAGTAGGGATCGCCGTTGGTGAGGCGGCTCCAGACAAACACCATGGCGGTGCAGGGGGCGGCCGCCAGCAGGATCAGCCCCGCCACATAGCTGTCGAGCTGATCCGCCGGCAACCAGTCGGCAAACAGCACCCGGATGAAGAGCCAGCCGAGGAAGGCCATGGAGAAGGGCTTGACCAGCCAGTTGATAAAGAGGGTGACCCCAATCCCCTTGAGGTGCCCCTTCACCTGATGCAGGGCGCCGAAGTCTATCTTGAGCAGCATGGGGATGATCATCACCCAAATGAGCAGCCCCACCGGCAGGTTGACCTTGGCCACCTCCATGGCGCCGATGGCCTTGAAGAGATCCGGCAAGCCCTGGCCCAGACCAATTCCCACCAGAATGCAGAGGGCTACCCAGGCGGTGAGGTAACGTTCAAAAAAGCCGATGGCAGGCACTGCCTTGGCATCACAGGTTGCAGACATAACAGCTCCCGATGCGGTCATCCCGCATCTCTTTCGTTAACGACAAATGTTCATCAGCCCCGACCACGCGGCCGGGGCCCTTGTTCAGTGATGCTGACAGAGGCGGCGCAGGGCGTCCGCCCCCACCGGCTCCTCGGCCAAGAGCGGCACCACGGCAAAGCGGCTGGCGTGCTGCCGTTCGACCGCCTCGATATGGGGCTGTTGCCCCTCGGCCCGCCGCAGCAACAGAGGGGATCTCACCTCGCTCTGCTGCAAGCTGTGGTTGATGAGCCAGGCCCAGGGCTCAATGCCGGCGCGGCGCAGATCGGCCTGCAGATTGGCCGCCTCCTGCACCGGGGTGGGCTCGGGCAGGGTGACGATCAGCACCTTGGTCTGTTTGGGGTCCTGCAACTGCATCATGGGAGTAGTGAAGTGCAGCCCCTTGCCCCCCATCTGGCGGGCAATCTCCCTGTGGTAGGCGCCGGTGGCATCGAGCAGCAGCAGGGTGTGGCCGGTGGGGGCGGTATCCATCACCACGAAGCGCTTGCCCGCCTCGCGGGTGATGCGTGAGAAGGCCTGAAACACGGCGATCTCCTCGGTACAGGGGGAGCGCAAGTCCTCCTCCAGCAGCGCCCGCCCCTGCTCGTCCAGTGCCGCCCCCTTGCTGGCCAGCACCTGGGCGCGGTAGCGCTCGGTCTCGGCGCGGGGGTCGATGCGGCTCACCTCGAGATGGGGCAGGCTGCCTGCCAGCGTCTCGCCGAGGTGCGCGGCCGGATCCGAGGTGGTGAGGTGAACCGGCAGGCCGCGGCTTGCCAGCTCCACCGCCACGGCCGCCGCCAGGGTGGTTTTACCCACCCCGCCCTTGCCCATCAGCATGATGAGGCCGTGACCGTCGGCGGCCAGCTCGTCCACCAGCGAACTCAACTCGGGCTGGGCTGGCAGATGGGCTGACGTTGCCAGTGGCGCCTGCCCACCAGCATCCTGTGGTTGCAGCAGCTGGCGCAAACTGTCGAGCCCCACCAGATTGGTGGCCAGCAGCGGCACCTGATCCCAGGCCAGCCCCTTTATTCCCTGCGGCATGTCGGCGAGGGCCTGCTGCTCACGCCGCCAGATGGCCTGCGCCAGCGTGTCACCGGCGATAGCGTCCTCGGGGAAGAGGCCATTGATCACCAGCTGCTGGTTTGCCAGGCCGATGGCGGCCAGCTCCTCATGGGTGCGGGCCACTTCCCGCAGGGTGGAGTGCTGGGCGCGCGCCACCAGCACCAGCCGGGTGCGAGCGTCGTCGGCCAGCGCCGCGACGGCCTCGGCATACTGGTTGCGCTGTTTCTCCAGCCCCGCCAGCGGGCCCAGGCAGGAAGCATCCCCCTTGCCCTGCGTCAGAAATTCGCTCCAGGCCCCCGGCAGTTGCAGCAGGCGGATGGTGTGGCCGGTGGGGGCGGTGTCGAAGAGGATATGGTCATACTCCGAGCGCAGCGCCGGGTCGGTGAGCAGGGCGGTGAACTCGTCAAAGGCGGCGATCTCGGTGGTGCAGGCGCCGGAGAGCTGCTCCTCGATGCTGCGCACCACGCGCTCGGGCAACTTGCCGCGCACCGGGCCGACGATCCGCTCCCGATAGGCTTTGGCCGCCGCCGGGGGATCTATCTCCAGCGCCGACAAACCGGGCACAGCGGCGATGGCGGTGATGCGATTGCCGATGTCGGTGGCAAACACCTGCCCCACGTTGGAGGCGGGATCCGTGCTCACCAGCAGCACCCGTTTGCCGGCATCGCAGAGGGCCACCGCGCTGGCGCAGGCCAGCGAGGTCTTGCCCACCCCGCCCTTGCCGGTGAAGAAGAGAAACGGCGGCGGATTGGTCAGAAAGTGATACATAGCCTCTCCCGTTACGACATGGTTTGGAATATCAATGTCTTAGCAGCAACCACTGCCAGGACGGCAGGCCGCTTTCACTATGCCCTTGATGGTGGCCTGCGGCGCGGGCAGTCCGGCATAGCGGGCCAGCTCGCCACGGCTCGGATAACGTCCGGTCAGCACCACCTGACCCTCCACCAGCACCAGCGGCAGCCCCTCCTCCCCGGCGTGGGTGAGAAAGGCGCTGACCGCAGGTGTTTCGGCAAACTGCAGCGGCTGCTGGGCCAGATTGAAACGCTCGATGGCAACGCCCTGCTCCCTGGCCCAGGCCAGATCGGCGGCGAAGGTGACCAGCGCCTGATCGACCTCGGTGCCGCAGACGCCGCTGGCGCAGCAGAGGGCGGGGTCGAAAATCTGAATGACTGACATGGCATTACTCCTTGTGGCAGCAGGGCTGCGCAGGCAGCACATGGGGTGAGCAAGTAGACTCGGCGCGCATCATGCCGCACGCCTCCGGATGGCCGGCGCAGCACTCCTCGGTGAGATAGCCGATAAGATCCAGCATCAAGGGGATATTGGCGCGGTAGCGCAGGAAGCGCCCCTCCTGCTCCACCGACAAGAGGCCGGCATTGAGCATCGCCTTGAGATGAAACGACAGGGTGTTGGGGGCGATGTCGAGCTCGCCGGCCAGCTCGCCCGCGACCCGCCCATCCAGCCCCGCCTTGACCAGCAGCCGCCACACATCGAGCCTGATCCCGGATGCCAGCGATTCAAAGACCTTGGTGGCCGTCTCTTTGTTCATGTTTGTCTCTCGTTGGATGCACCTTTATTTCAACTATACAAGAATCATTGAAATGATCAAGTTGCCACCAATTCTGCTCGTAAAGCCGCAACCTCCCCTCTCAACAAGATCATGCCTTTCAATTACATTTTTCTTTAATTTGCATATGCTATTTATGCGGCGTATATGTGGCATATGCAAATTAGGAGTCGTTATGCCGAGACCAAAAATAGCCCGTCGTATCTGCGGGCGCCCCGCCAACAGCTGCTTCAAGCCCAATGGTGTCCCCATGCATGAACTGGAGCAGGTGGCCCTCGCCGCCGATGAGTTTGAGGCGCTGCGCCTGGTAGATCTGGAGGGCATGCAGCAACAGGAGGCCGCCCGACTCATGGGCGTTTCTCGCCAGACCTTGGCCAATACCCTCAAGCGCGCCCGCTACAAGGTGGTGGAATGCCTGAGCTTAGGTAAGGCCCTGTTGATGCAAACCGACGTCCCGCAACCCGGTGGAGAAACCGCGCAATGAACCAGAACGTGAATACAGCAGCCGTGCCAGGCAACCATGCCATCCTGTTGAGCCGGGGCCAGCCATCCGCCCACGTCAGCCGGGCTGAGCAGCTGCAGATTGTCAGTCCAGCCGGCGAGGTGCTCGCGACCATGTCCAACCCGGCCAACGGCGAGGGTTGCCGTGGCAAACAGGCCCTGCTGGCGACGCTACAGGCCCATGCCGTCACTCAGGTGCTGGTGCGAAACATCGGTGAGCACATGCTGGGCCGACTGCTCGATGCCGGGATATCGGTATGGCAGTACCGCTCGGCGCACCTTGATCTGTCTGCTGCCCACTTTCAGCCGCTGACCGACGCCAGCCAGGGCAGTCCGTCACGCCGCAAGGCCAGCAAGGCCGGGGGTCTTATCAAGGGGATCCGGCCATCCTGCAACGGCCGCAAGGGGGAACAGATCGGTAGGGAAAGTGGTTGTCACCAGGCGGAGCAGTGCGGCTGCAATCATCAACAGGGGGACAAATCATGTCACACCTGCTGCTGAGCATGCTGGCCTCCTTCGCATTGATCCTGGCCATGAGCGCCCTGCTCTGGTGGCGCCAAACCCGGCTAGCGGCAGAGCGCCAGGGCACTAGCGACCGGCCTTGTGGCTGCGCAAGCGCTTGCTCCGAGCATCTCTATCAAATTGCAGAGCCCGCCCCCAGGCATTCACCCCGGTAGGCAAGCCGACCCTAGCACCGAGAGCGTGAACGAGAGGTCAGGTTATGGCCGGATCCCGATACTGCTGATGGATGGCGCGAAACGCCTCCTTGCTGCGCAGCGCCGCCGCGACGCAAACGGGGTCGAACTGGCTGCCTGCATGGGTCTTGAGGTACTCGAAGGCCGTTTCGAACGGCCAGGCCTGCTTGTAGGGACGCTCGCTGGTGAGCGCGTCGAACACATCCGCCACCGTGACGATGCGGGCCTCCAGCGGGATCGCCTGCCCTGCCAGCCCCTCCGGGTAACCCTGGCCGTCGAAACGTTCATGATGGTAGGCAATGATGTTCTTGAGCATGTCGGTGTGATGGATGCCGTCCAGACCAAACTCCTTGATCATCAGGGCGATCATCTCTCGTCCCTTGAGCGGGTGGATCTTCATCACCGCGTACTCCTCCGAGGTCAGCTTGCCCGGTTTGAGCAGGATGGCGTCCGGCACCGCAATCTTGCCGATGTCGTGCAGCTCGGAGAAGAGATGGATGAACTCCACCTCCTCGTCGTTGAGGGGGTAATGAGCCGCCACCTCGCAGGCGATGAGCCGCGAATAGGCCGACATGCGGTGCAGATGGTTGGCGGTCTCCTCGTCCCGGTAGCGGCTGAACTCCCGCGCCGTGGTCAGCGCCCCGTTCAGGGTCTGGATGGAGAAGAACTCAACGGCAATGATGGCTGCCAGGATCTGGGCATAAGCCGCCAGTTCACCGCGAATGGCCGCATCGAAATAGCCTGGCTCCCTGGCATCGCAAAACAGAAAACCAAACAGCCGGCTGTTGAACAGCAGCGGCTCGGTGTAGCTCGACTCATAACCGGCCGCCAGCAGCTTGCGGCTGTGCTCGGCGGGGGACCCTTGCAGCGAGCCCAGGGTATCGAGCACCCTGGGTTGCTGGCGCTCGGCCAGATAGCGCAGGGAGGGCACCTCGCTCAGCTTCACCTCGTACTGCAACAGCGGCGAGCCCCCCTCCGTGCTGTGGGCAAAGGTCTTGAGCTTGTCCGTCTGCTGGTCGTAGATGGCGACCGCAACCCGGCTCAACTTGTCAAACCGCTGCCTGAGCGTGGCGTGCACGTTCTGCACTTTTTCGCCAAATGAACTCTCCATCCCGCACGTCCTTCTGCTATTCCTGCAGGGAGTATAGTGACCCCTGTTTTCACTCTCCTGCCAAATTGACTCAAGCGTCAGCAACAAACATCAGGGCCCCGCTGACCGGCCGGCAAGGCCTGTTGCCACCATGGTTTTCTCCTTTGACGGCCCATTGTGGCCCGGGCAAAGAGATTGTTCGCTTCCGACGTGCCGGCTGTATAGTTTTTGGTTAGCCATTCCGGTAAAATCCGCGCCCTAAAACTAGAGCCACCTAAGAGTGATTGAGCGATGTCCAACACAAAACAGGCCCCCAAAGTAGGATTCGTCTCCTTGGGTTGCCCCAAAAACCTGGTCGATTCCGAGCGCATCCTGACCCAGCTGCGTACCGAAGGGTACGACGTGGTGCCCAGCTATGACGATGCGGAGCTGGTGGTGGTCAACACCTGCGGCTTCATCGACAGCGCGGTGCAGGAGTCGCTGGAAGCCATCGGCGAGGCCCTGGCCGAAAACGGCAAAGTAATCGTCACCGGTTGCCTCGGCGCCAAAGAGAACCAGATCCGCGAGATCCACCCCAAGGTGCTCGAGATCACCGGCCCCCACGCCTATGAAGAGGTGCTCGGCCACGTCCACAAATACGTGGAGAAGCCGACCCACAACCCCTTCACCAGCCTGGTGCCGGCCCAGGGTGTCAAGCTGACCCCCCGTCACTACGCCTATCTGAAGATTTCCGAAGGCTGCAACCACCGCTGCACCTTCTGCATCATCCCCTCCATGCGCGGGGATCTGGTGAGCCGCCCCATCGGCGAGGTACTGGCCGAGGCCAAGCGCCTGAAAGAGGCCGGCGTGAAGGAGATCCTGGTGATCTCCCAGGACACCTCCGCCTACGGCGTCGACGTCAAGCACCGTACCGGCTTCTACGACGGCATGCCGGTCAAGACCAGCATGGTGGCCCTGTGCGAAGAGCTGGCCAAGCTCGGCATGTGGGTGCGCCTGCACTACGTTTACCCCTACCCGCACGTGGATGACGTCATCCCGCTGATGCGCGACGGCAAGGTACTGCCTTACCTCGACATCCCGCTGCAGCACGCCAGCCCGCGCATCCTGAAACTGATGAAGCGCCCCGGCACCGTCGAGCGCACCCTGGAGCGGATCCAGAAGTGGCGCGAGATCTGCCCCGAGATCACCCTGCGCTCCACCTTCATCGTCGGCTTCCCCGGCGAGACCGAAGAAGAGTTCCAGATGCTGCTGGACTTCATCGACAAGGCGGAACTGGATCGGGTCGGCTGCTTCAAGTACAGCCCGGTCGAGGGCGCCAAGGCCAACGAGCTGCCGGATCCGGTACCGGAAGAAGTGCAGGAAGAGCGCTTCCAGCGCTTCATGGAGCTGCAGCAGCAGGTCTCCATCCGCAAGCTGGCCCGCAAGGTCGGCAAGGAGATGCTGGTGCTGATCGACGAGGTGGACGAAGAGGGAGCCACCGGCCGCTCCGCCGCCGATGCCCCCGAGATCGACGGTCTGGTCTACCTGAACGGTGAAACCGGCCTCAAGCCCGGCGACATGGTCAAGGTTCGCATCGACGAAGCGGACGAGTACGACCTGTGGGCCAGTCTCATCGACTGATCCCCGATAAGCACCAATAAAAAGCCAGTCAGCTCCTGACTGGCTTTTTTGTTGGTGCCTGCGCCGCCCCCGTTTCGAGTGTGACAGGCATAAAAAAACCTGCTCCGAAGAGCAGGTTTTTACCTTACGGGAGGGAAGTCAGGTTGCTCAGGCAACCCGCCCATTGCCCTGGATCACATCACCCCAGGCCGACTGCACCAGGCTGTTGGCCTGGCTGTCGAGCCGGTTGAGCAGGCCCATGTCGCCCGCTTCGGGGGCGAAGCTGCTCATGGCCTGGATCAGGTTGTCCACCGCCTGATGGGAGAGCGCGCTGTAGCTGCGCTCGCCGTCAGCCTGCTGCTCGCCAAGCCCGATCACCAGCTGGGCCCGGTTGTCGGCGAAGTAGTTGCTGAAGGTGGCACTGCCCAGCTGCTCGAACTTGCCCTGCTCGCTGGTGCCATCGGCACGACGGTTGACCAGCAGTTGCAGATCGTAGCCACTGCGCTTGAACCAGAGATCCCGCCAGCTGACATCGTTGAAGACGATGAAGTCCTCCTTGCCGATGTCCTGTACCAGGTTCTCTATCACGGCGCCACTGAACACGAAGCTGTCGACGCCGGTACCACCGCTGAACTGGTTCTGGTAACCGCCCAGCACCAGCAAATCATCGCCAGCACCGCCATCGAGCTGGCTGAACTTGGCGACCTGGTCGGCGATCAAGCGATCCCGGCCGTCACCGCCCCGGATGGTGGCGTGATAGCCCATCAGCTTGACCTGGTTGTTGCCATGCTCGGCCAGCAAGCGGTTGTGATTGCCAAACACCATGGCAAAGTCGTCGCCCTCGCCGAGCCGGATCTGGTTGTGATGACCTATGGTCACCGTGAAGTCCTGATCCGCGCCGGCATCGATCTGGTTGTAGTTGCCGGAGGTCACCAGATAATCCTGGCCTGCGCCCCCTTCCACTATGCCCTCTTCACCGAAGATGAAGGCCTGATCGTTGCCCTCGCCCATGAAGGCGCGGTTGACACGGCCGGCCAGCACGGCGACGTCGTCACCCTGCCCGCCGAACATCATGTTCTCCCGTCCCATCATGATCCCGGTGTCCTGACCGGCGCCGCCGGTGAAGATGTTGGAGGTGCCGGTGGCGTAGAAGACATCATCCCCGCGACCACCCCAGAAGTTGTTGTTGTCGCCGAGGTAGGCCCCCAGATCCTTGCCGTCCCCCCCCCAGTTGAAGTTGTAGTTGCCAAGGGAGACATGCATGTCGCCATCTCCCTGCAGATGGCCGCTGTTGCGCAGGAAGTCGAAGGTCTGCTCCTTCATGTTGAGCAGATCGGCCGTCAGGTTCTGCTTGAGGTTCTTGGCCAGCGCCACCACCTCCGCCTGCTTGTCCCGGTTGAACAGGGTGGCAAACAGGTTGGGCAGGCTCAGGGCGTTGAAGCCGAAGGCCCGCTCCTCGGTGGCGGCTGGCAGCGCCGCCGGCTTGGCCTCGTTCCCCTGCTGCACCGTCACGGTCCCGGACTTGGCCTCTTCGGGCGCCTCGTCCTGCAGGCCGTGGGTACGGGCAAAGCTGCTGAGGGCATCTTCCCCCAGATCCAGCCCGGCCTTGAGCTGATCGAGCCATTTGGCCGGATCTGTCAGGCTCTTGAGCTGATCGCCACCAAACTCGGCGATGACCCCCAGCATCTCCTGCAACAGGGCCGGCGCATCGATGGCCGCCCCATCACGGGCCACCAGCTGGCCACGGGCGTTGTAATCCACGCCGAAGATGTCCGCCAGCGTGGTATCGGCCCCCACCCCAGCCAGACGACCCAGCAACCGGTTCTGCAGCTGGCGCGGCAGATCGGTCGGGGTGAAAGTAAAGGTGGTCTTGGCCTGCCCGCTGGCGGTGAACTCCTGGGTCATCAACCCGAACAGGGAGCCCAGGTTGGTGTCCAGGATCGCCTGGATGTTGTCACCGAACACGAAGTTCCAGTTGCCCGTGGTGACCTGGATATCGGCCCCCTGACCGGCAACGGCAAAGTTGAAGACCAGCTTCTCGTTGGCCTGGCGCAACTTGCCCGCCCGGTCCAGAGGGCCCTGCGCACTCTGGCCACCGCCGGAAATGCGCTTGTTGAACTCCTTGTTGAGGGTCGCTTCCAGGTCGCTCTTGAGCCCGCGACTGCTGCGCTCGTTGCCGCTGTCCAGGGTGGTGAGCGAGCCGTATTCGACGCTGCTGGTCTGATCCAGACCGGCCATGTCGGCCACGAACTTGTTGGCGCCGGCCAGGGTCCACTGATCCCACTGGCTGGCAACCCAATCCGGTTTGGCACCGTCACCGGCGATCTGCTGCAGGGCACCGGCAATGCGGGCGGCCCCGTCAAACGGATTGACCAGCGGCGGAGTGGGGATGGATTTCTCCAGCATCACGATGAGATCGTTGCTGCGCCCCAGGTTGAAGCTGACGTTGCGTTGCCCAACGAACAGCTGGGCCCCTTCCAGCGCCCGGTAGCCGGCGATGTCGATGCTGTGTTTGCTGTCGCCATCCCCGATATGCACCATGACGTTGTTGTCGCCGAAGGCCAGCGACTTCATGCCGCCCGTGCCTACCTTGACCCCCAGGTTGGTGGTCCCCCAGTTGAGGGCGGTGAACTCGCCATCCCCCACGTTGACCTGAACGTTGCCGGAGTAGCTGACCGCACTGCTGGTCTGGCTCGATGCCGTCTCCGGCTGGCGCTGTTTCTCGGGTGCGACGAAGGTCTCGTCGTTGTCGGCGATGGCGCCCCGGGCACGGCTTTCGCCCTCGCTCTGGCCCACTTTCGCCAGGTCGATGTCCCCTTCAGCCACGCCGCCGCGCACCCGCTCGTTGTACACCACGGGTTCGCCGGCTTCGTTGAGGGTCAGCACCACCTTGTTGGCGGCAACCTTGCGGGCCCAGACATCCGCCTCACCACGGGTGTGCTTGCGACCCCCCTGGTCCACCGCCACCTCGCTGCTGCGAGCCGACACCTGGGTACGGATCCCCTCGTTATCCAGCGCCTGGATGAAGCGACGGGCAAAGCCGGCCTGCAGGTCGTCGCTCACCAGGGAGCAACCCACCAGGCTGACGTGACTCGGTTTGGTGGCCACGCCGGCCTCTTGTTGCAGACGATCGCCCAGGCGGCGCAGGCGCCCGGCCAGCTCGTCGGCACTGTAGCCACTGAGGCGGCTGTTGTTCTGTCCATCCTCATCGCGGCCATGGCCGACCACCTGCCAGCGGATATTGCCGGCCAACTGAGCCGGATCGCCATAAACCACCCGATAGTTGCCATCTGCATCCAGCTGCACCACCACGCTGTGGTCGGGGTGTTTGCCGGCCAGGCTGGCCGCGGCCTTTGCGGCCACAGGATCATCTTCGGTCTGGATGATGATCTGGCTGGTGAAGCGGGTCTCGCCCCCCTGGTTGCCCGGCGTCACCTCAGGTTGCTGCCACTGGTTGACCCGCTGGTTGCGAACCGGCTGGTCTTCGCCATCCAGCGCCGCTACCGGCGTCCACTTCCTGCCGACATCGGCGTACTCGACCCGCTGACTGACATCGTCCGCCTGCAGGTGGAAGCGATTGTCCGCATCCACCTTCAGGGCCGGCAGCCCCAGGCGATGGGTGATGCCGGGTACGAAGCCTTCGATCCCCTTGTGGGACCCCAGGTGGGCACTGCCGTAGATGGCGACGAACTTCTCGCCGGCCGGCAACTTGCCCAATACCTCGACGGCGACGTTGTTGGCCGCCCCGGCCCGGTACATCAGGCCGTGTTCGGTGCCGGCGATGGCGGGTCTGGCGGTGCTGCCATCGTCCAGCGCCACGATCCGCATTCCCCGCTCCCGGGCCCGCTCGAACAGGGAGGGCTCCAGGTGCTTGTTCTTGAGCATGCTCGTCAGCTCGGGAGACATCTCTCCCCCCGCCAGATAACGGTCGATCAGCGGCTGAGCCAGCTCACTGCGCAGGTGTTCCAGAGCGATGACAGTCACCCCCTGGGTCTTGAGCGCATCCATCTGCTCGTTGACGAACCGCAGACCGTTGACGTCGCTACCGTGGGTTTCGCCGATCAGCAGACCGTTGCGGTTATCCAGCAGGCGCGATAGCTGTCCGGCCAGCGTGCTCTCCCCGTCCAGCTGGTTGTTCAGCGTCCGCAGGGCATCGCCACCATAGCGGGCATCCCAGGCCGCCACATCGGTCTGCTTGCTGCTGTGATAGATGTTCTCGATCTGCGCGATGCGGCGGGACTCCAGCTCGCCGAGGTAACGGCGGTCACCGAACTTGTCCAGCATGATCAGCTCGGCGGAGAGCTCAGATCCGGGGGCTGCCTGCTTGGCGGCCTCCTTGATGAAGTAGACCGCCATCTGGGCGGACTGCTCCCCCGTCATGTCCTGCAGCTCCTGGTAGGAGTAACCCAGATGCAGCACCTTGCGGGTGTCGTCCAGCACGGCCCGGTTTAGCAACCCTTTCCCCTGTGCCTCGGTCAGCCACTTCTTCAGATCACCATGCTGTTCGCCCAGCGCGATGTGGAAGCGGGCATCAAACGGCAGATCCGCCGGCACGACCCCCTGGTACCCAGCCTTGGCCGCCAGATAGGGGTCTTGCGCCGCCCAGCGCAGCACCATCTGGGTGAGACCCGGATGCTGGCCCTGCGCCTCTTCGGCGGCCTTGCCGATGACAATGGCAGCCAGGTCCGGGCGGGTCTTGGCCAGCGCCGTCACCTCGGCCTGCAACGAGGCCAGCTCGCCGCGATAGAGATTGCCGTGAAGCTGACTCTGCAGCTTGCTCAGCGCCGGGTTTCTGCCGGAACCTTCGTGCTTGACCAGGTAGTCGTCGATCAGATTGTTCAACCGCAATGCGGCTTCTACTTTGGCCTGTCCGCTGGCACCGTGCAGCGTGGCGAGCTGATCCAGGATCTGCTGATAAGACTCGCCAATGGGCTTGGCAAAGACCTGGGCAGCTTTTTTCAACTCATCCGGGCTGTAGACGTCGGCAAACAGCCTGGCTGTGCGCTCCGTCACCCCCGTTTTGCCCGGCAGCTCCGCCATCGGACTCTCGTCAAATACCGGCAACTGCAGGATCTCCTGCAGGGTGACCTTGTTGGCCAGATCCTTGGATGGCTTGAAGCGGGCGAGCTCGGCGCCGTTCATCTCGCTGACCCTGAAGAACAGCGGCTTGCCATCCGGCCCCGGCTTGAGGTGGTAGCCGTTGGCCATGTCCAGCCCCTCTTTGCCGAAGAAGCGGGTCATGTAACGACTGAACTTCTCGGCGGAGGAGAATTCGACGATGCCGGCATTGGGATCGTAGAAGCCGTAGATCCGGCCAGACTCTCCCTGCTTGGCCCAGGCCGCCATGGCGTGGCCCGGCGCATCCAGCTCCAGCAACACGGGGGCATCGCTGCCCTTGACGGTCAGCTTGGTGAGCACGGTGTCGAGGGAGATGGCGTTCTTGCCCTCCCACTTCTCCTTGACGATGTCGTACTTGATACTGCGCAGGCTGTCGTAGTTGTAGGCGGCCGGCGTGTTGGTGTGGATCTCCGCCAGGCTGCCCACCAGCTTGCGGGCGTTGTCCAGCTCGGTAGCCGAGTAGCGATCCGGGTTGTTGATGACCGCAGCTGCGGAGTAGAGCTTCTCCATCATGCGCCGCGCCAGATCGGGTTGCCCCTCGCTCTCCAGCTGCTTGGCGACCAGCACCAGCTTGGAGAGGGGATCGCAGCGCCCGCCGAAGCCGTCATCCGCCAGATTGAGCAGCAACAGCTGGGGAGCCAGATGTTCTCTGGCATATGGATCCGCGCCACCTTGCGAGGCCACGTCGCGGAACAGACGGTTGGACTGCTCAATCCTGGGTTTGATGGTGCTCTTGAGCGCCCGGTTTTCGATCTCCCAAGCCAGCGCCCCCTGCTGCTGTGGCGTCAGGGTCGGCTGGACGAACAGGTCCACCAGCTGGGTCATGCTCATCTCTGACTGGAAGCCCTCGACCACCTTGCCGGCCAGCCCTTGCTGATATCCGGCCAGGAAGGCCTTGGTGGTACGGATGTCTCTGGTCGCCCCGTTGCTGCCCACCTGCGGGGTGAGCGCCTCCTGGTAGCGCTTGAGATCGCGTCTGATGGCCTCGATGCCCTTGAGCGGCGCCTCAATGTCTGCAGTCGGCGGCGTGCGGTTGAACAAGTCACCCACGATCTGCTCGGCGTACTGGCCCATCAGGCGGTTGCTGGCCAGATGGCCATAGAAGGTCTGCTCACCGCTGACCTGATAACCGGCCACGGCCAGCTTGGCCCGCAGTTTTTCCCCTTCGCTGCCAAGCCCTTCGTTGTCGGTCAGCAGCATGATGGGCGTGCTCTTGGGCAGGCCGTCGAGGTTTTTCTCCACCGAGAAACGACCGTTGATCGCCTTGGCGATCGCCCCCACCAGACCGCCCGGGTTGGGCAGCTCATGGGCCTTGATCGCCTTGCTCATGCTGGGCATGGGGCGATCGAGCAGCAGCCCGCCCACCGGCTTGCCCTGCTCTGCGGCATAACGGGCCAGATCGGCGGCGATGGGGCCGCCCATGGAGTAGCCATGGATCAGGATCTTGCCAGGGGCCACCCCACGCTCTTCCACCAGATAGCGGAACATGGTGCGGGCATCCTGGTAGACCCCCTGCTCGCTGGGACCGCCATCGCTGGCCCCATAGCCGCGCAGGTTGACCGCCAGCATGTCGATGCCCTGCTTCTGGTAGTGGCTGCGAACCGCATCGGCCTGCTCCTCGGCAGAGGAACCCGAACCGTGCAGGAACAGCACCACCTCGGGCTTGCCATCCTGCGACGTCCCTGGCCGCTCGGCCCCCTTGTGCAGGTAACCGGACAGACGGCCGGCATCCCCTTGCAGGGTCACCTGCTCGGCCTCGCCCTTGCTCACCGCATGGTCGAGCAGTTGGCGGGTGATGTCGCCCACCTGGCGCCGCTCATCGCGGGTGCCGTAGAGGTTGTCGTTGAGGAAGCGGGTCAGCGGATTGAGTGGCTGTTTGTCCAGCGGGGCCGTATCGGCATCCGCCGCGCCCGGGCTCTGGTCTCCCGGCTTGTGGCCACCCAGAGCCTGCAGTCCGTTTGCATCCTCCGCTTGATGCTCGGCGGTGAGCTGACTCCATGCCTCGGCATGGTTGGCCATCACCCACTCGGCCTTGTGGTTGGCAGAGGCCACCTTCTTGGCATTCTTGACCGGCGGCAGCCCCTGGCTCTCCCGATAGGCCTGATACCAGCTGTCGAAGTCCGCGCTCTGCTCGACCAGGTTGTTGACCGCCGCCACTATGGTGCGGCGACTGACCGGGTCGAACTGGTCGAGGGTCTTCACCTCCACCCTGGCGGTCGATTCCGACTTCGGCACAAACTGGCTCAGCTCGTTCGGCACCTGACGGAACTCGAATAGGATGGCCGGTTCCGGGTGCTTGCCATCCCCCGTGGTCGCATTGTTGATGCCATGCCCGGCCACCTCGCCACCAAACTTGAAGTAGTCATAGATGTTCTGTGCCAGCGCCGGTGAATAGGCCGACTTGAGGGTCGCCAGGATCTGCTCGGACACCAGCTTGCGGTCATGGGCACTGAGCAGCGCCAACATGGCCACCGGCTTGGTTCTCGGCAGAATTTCCCAGGCATTCTTGACCTTGGGATCGGTCAACCCCTGCGCGTTGGGCGTGATCCCCTCGGCCAGCGGATCCCAGTCATTGATGTGAATGCCGTATTCCCGGGCCAGATCGGCCGTCTTGCCGTAAATGGAGGTGAGGTAGGCAAACACATTCTGTGCGGTGGTCGCATCCTCCCACTGCACGTTGGCCGTGTTGGACAGCAACAGCTCCTTCAGCTCGGGGTGATACCAGGGGGCGGACTCCAGCAGCCGGATCTCCTGGGACGAGCCGGTACCAAACGCCTTGGCACTGACCGCCACGGTCGCCTGCTGGCCGCTCGGCGTCATGCCGATGGTCTGCCCCTGACCGTCACGGGCGGCGCCATTGCCGGCGGCGATCACGTGGTTGGCATTGGAGATGACCAGGGTGAAGCGGCCATCCTCGCTCACGAGATCGGACAGTCTGGTGTGATTGGTCTGGCTGATGTGCTGGGTGAACTCTCTGGCAAGCCAGAGCATGGCCTCCTTGCGCGCTTCCACCGCCTGCTGATCCTGCATCTCGCTTGGATAGGTCACCAGCTCGATGGTATGGGTCTGCCACTGGTTGATCCCTTTGACATCGCTTATGCCGGCGGGATTGGTGTACCCCCCCTGGTTCATGTCCTTGGTCAGCATGAACAGCGGATTGCCTGCAGCGTCGTGCACGTAGCCAAACTTCTGTGCCGAGTTCTTCGGCAACGCCACCACCAGCCCAGTCAGCTCGTTCTCGATGCCGATGGAGGAGCCGTTGAAGTGACTGCTGAACTCAGGCACGGCCTTGCTGCCCGTGCGGGGGCCATGCAGGCCGGTGAGATCCACGGCCGCCGTGGCCAGTACCTCATGCTGCTGCACCGGCTTGGTCGCCGTGGCTGTCGCGTGCGCCTCCTCCTGCACCAGGCTCGGTGTTGGGGTCGGCGTTGGAGTCGGGGCCACCGGCGGTGTCGCCGGTTGACGGATCCCGGCATTGATCTGCAGGCGGTTGACCGCCGCCAGCGCCCCGTCGAGGGCGGACTGCTCCTGTTCGCTCAGCCCGGTGGCAGTGTCGATGGCCGAGGGTTGGACCTCATCAGGAGCCGACACGGTGCCGACGGCAGGCACATCCAGCTCGCCAGCCTGCGGCAGGGGCTTTGCGGTGGCCGAGGGCTGGCCGGGCTGGGCACCCTGGCGGTTCGGCTTGTCGCCGCTTTGCTTGAGGCTCGCCGCATTCTGTTTGGCCTGGTTGGCCTGCAAACCGGCCTGGCTGGCCGCCTGCTCGCCGGCGAGCTGCGCCTGGCTGGCACTCGCTTCGCCCTGCTGCTGTCGCGATGCGGCCTCCCCCTGGCGAGCCAGCGCGTCGAGGCGGCGCTGTTCGGCCTGGGCGGCCCGCTGCTGGCCAGCCGCCTCGGCGTCACCTTGCAGCTGTTCGCTGCGCTGCTGACCCGTCTTGGACTTGGCCAGTGCGCTATCGACCTGTTGATGCTGCGCCTCATGGCGGAGCCTGGCATCTTCGATCGCCGTGCCGGCCGTGCTGCCGGCATCGTCCAGATCTTCCTGAACCGTGCTCAGCAGGTGGTCGGCAAAGCCGGTGCGCCAGTGCTGGCCGGACGGCTCGCTCGCCGCGTCAGGGGTTCTGACCTGGTCAAACTGGCGGGCCAGCGTATCGAGCTGCGCCGTCATGTCGCGGGCTTCCGCCTCGATGGCGGCACGCTGCTGCTGGCCATTCTCCGCCAGCTTCTGCTGGTCGGTAGCCTCCAGCTGGGACTGGCTCCCGGCGATGGCGGCCAGCTGCTGCGCCTTCTCCTGCTCGAGCCGCTGTTTGTCGGCATCGGCACTCGTCTGATCGCCTCTCGCCCGGGCGGCGTTGTCGTCTTGTGCCAGCTGGGCGCTGACCTGGCCTATCTCGGCCTTGCCGGCGGCGGTGGCCACCACGTTGTCGAGCAGGTAGCCAAGGCCGTTGTTCTCACCGGTGCCGCGGAACGCCAAGGTATTGGCCCCCTCTCTGGCCGTCAGCGTCAGCGCCTTGCTCTGCCAGCTGCTGGCGTCCCCTTCGCTGGCAAACACCCGCTCGCCATTCCACAGCACCTCGATGCCGTGTTGCAGGGAAATATTGGCCCGACGGGCAAAATCAAATGTCAGGTTGACGGTCTCGCCCGCCTTGAGGCCGGCAAGATCCTGGGAAATCTGGGTATTGCGGTCAGTCGACAGTTCGCTGACCCGGGCACCGTGCCCGTCGGTCGCCAGCCCGTAAGTGGCGGCGGAAAAATCGGCCTCGATGCCGGCGCCGGCATGTTGCCAGCCGTGCGCCCCCTGTTCGAAATCGCCGTTGACGATGAGGTTCTCGCCCCCTCGGGCCAGCCCCTGCTCATCGAGCTGCAGCGCCTTGTCCATTGCTTGCTCGTCGCGCTCGCCGGCCTGGCTCACCTTGCCGGTCAGACTGCCGGCCAGGGAGGATTTCACCTCGCCAATCTCGTCCAGACCAAAGCCGCTCAGTCCCTGCTCCTCGCCCAGGCTGGCCGCTTGCGGGGTCTTGATCGGGCCATGTTCATCGCCCTGCACCAGATAGTTGATGGCCTGGTTGCCCGCGCTGCCGAGCAGGGTCTGCTTGATGTTGTCAAACAGGGTGCCGAGCTTGTTGCTGCTGGTATTGCTGCTGGCAACAGCCAGGCTGTAGAAGTCGCCGTTGCCGATCTTGATGGCCACGTTGTGGCGGGCATAGGCGGCCGTGATGTCCAGCCCGTCGCCGATCTGGACATTGGCATTGCCCTTGCCCTTCATGACAGCAACGTTGAGGCCGTTCCCCACCTTGGTGTTGAGGTTGTAGTCACCCCAGGCCAGGTTGACTGTGGTGCCGTCACCTACCTTGACGTTGTTGTTGAACTTGCCGTAGGCGGCCGTCACGCTCAGACCGTCCCCGACCGTGGTGGTCTGATTGACCTCCCCCTTGGCGAGGGTGACCTGGATGCCGTCCCCCACCCGGGTGACGATGTTGGCCTTGCCAAGCAGCGCCTGATAGCCTTCGCCATCCCCGACCTGGGTCACTATGTTCGCATCGCCCTTGGCCAGCACGACCTGACGACCATCCCCCACCTTGGTGATGACGTTGGCCTTGCCCCAGGCGCCGGTGTAGCCATCGCCGTTGCCGACCTGGGTGACCAGGTTGGCCTCCCCTTGCAGTACGGCCACTTCACGGCCATCCCCCACCTTGGTCAGCACGTTGGCGCGGCCCTTGGCGAAGCTGTAGCGATCGCCGTTGCCGACCTGGGTCAGCAGGTTGACGTCGCCCCAGGCGCCCTGCACCACCAGCCCGTCACCCACCTTGGTGATGAGGTTGGCGCGCCCCTTGGCCAGGCCTATGGTGCTGCCGGCCCCGACGTGGGTCATCACGTTGCCCACTTCGGAGATGAGCAGGCCCACCGTGGTGCCGTCACCTATCTTGGTCAGCAGGTTGCCCTTGCCCCACAGCACGCCGGCGGTGGTGCCATTGCCCACATGGGTCAGCACGTTGGCATCGGCCTTGGCGATGGCGCCGAGGAAGTCATCCCCCACCTTGGTGATGATGTTGGCCTTGCCCAGCGCCAGCACGCCGGTCAGACCGCTGCCGACATGGGTCACTATGTTGGCCTTGCCGAACAGGGCTGCCAGCGTGGTGCCGTTGCCCACCTTGGTCATCACGTTCAGCTCGCCGGCAAACAGCCCCAGGCTGGTGCCGTTGCCGATGTGGCTGTAGACGTTGGCCTTGCCGATCATCAGCGCGGCCGTCAGGCCATCGCCTACCTTGGTGAACAGGTTGGCCTGCCCCAGCATGGCGGCGAAGGTCTCGCCAGCACCGACGTGGGTGAAGACGTTGGCATTGCCCACCATGGCGGCCAGCGTCATGCCGTTGCCCACCTTGGTCGCCAGGTTGCCCTGGGCCAGCATCAGTGCCACGGTCAGGCCGTCACCGATATGGGTGAAGACGTTGGCCTTGGCCACCATCAACGCCAGTGCATTGCCATCGCCCACCTTGGTGAAGACGTTGGCCACCCCGCCCATCAGGGCCCAGGCATCGCCTTGGCCTATCTGGGTAAACAGGTTGCCGGCGCCGATCATGGCGGCAATCGCCGTGCCGTCGCCCACCTTGGTAAACAGGTTGCCGGCGGCCCCCATCACACCCAGGGTGTCGCCGTTGCCGACATGGGTCAGCACGTTGGCGCCCCCCAGCATCACCGCGGAGAGATCGCCATCACCGACCCGGGTCAGCACGTTGGCAGCCCCCAGCAGCAGCGCCTGGGTATCCCCCTGACCAATCTGGGTCAGCACGTTGGCGCCGCCCCCCAGAATGGCCTGTACTTTGCCGTTGCCCTTCTTGGTCAGCACGTTGGCGCCCCCCAGCAGCACGGCGCGGGTATCGGCAGCCTCGTCCCCCTGGGTGACGTGAGTCAACACGTTGGCCCCGCCCAGCAGTCCGGCCGTCAGCTGGCCCGCGCCGAACTTGGTCAGCACGTTGGCACCGCCCACCGACAGGGTATCGAGCCGGCCGTTGCCGACCTGGGTCAGCAGGTTGAAACCGCCCCCCGCCAGCCACAGCCCCTGGCCATCGCCCAGCTGGGTATGGGTGTTGTAACCGCCCAGCATGACCACCTGGCTGTCGCCACGGCCCTGCTGCACCGAGATGTTGCCATAGGCCAGCAGACGGGCCAGGTACTCGCCATCCCCGCTGCGCACCAGCACGTTGGCCGCACCGGCGGCATAGACATCCATCCGGCCCTGGGCCCCCTGGTGGACCAGCACGTTGGCAAGGCCCGCCCCACGGAACACCAGGTCGCCACGCTGACCGCGCTTGATCAGCACGTTGGCCGCACCGGCACCGTTGAAGTGGATATTGCCCTCGGTCACGTCGGATTCGATGACGTTGCCGCCACCGGCGCCGTCAAAGAAGATGTCACCCTTGCTCTTGCCGCCACTTTGCTGACGGGGCAGCAGCAGCTGGCTGGAGAACTCGCGGGTGGCCGGCAGTCGATCCGACACGGCCGTGACGGTGTCGAGCTGGTAGCGCACCTCGCTCAGGGAGTAGCCCCCCGTTCCCATGGCGGTGAAGCCGGTACGCTCGGAGATGACCTGATCGGCCAATCCCGCCAGGTGGTTGCCCTCCTTGTACCAGGCCTTGGCGAGGTACTTGAGCGCCCCGGTCTCCCGATCATTGGCCAGCTCTACCACCACTATCTTGGTGTAGGGACCAAGCTGTTTGGCAAACACATAGGTATTGGCCTGCGCCCGGGATTTCACCGCGTTCACGTCGACCTTGGTGCCATCCTGATAAACGGCGTAGCCGCTCATCTTGGCGCTGGAGAGCGTCACGTCGGCCGCCGCCACGTTCACGCCGCCACCGTAGTTGATCCAGCTGTTTTCGGTCAGATCCGCCTCTACCGCCTCCAGCTTGATGCGCTGGCGCCGCTCGAACACCAGATCGCTCAGCCGATAGGCGCCGTCGGTTTGCGTCGAGATGAAGCCGTTGTGCTCGTCGATCTGACGACCGGCCAGCCCGTCAAGCTGGTTCCCCTCCTTGTACCAGGAGGTGGCGTGATAGCGCAGGGCACCACTCGCGCCATCGTTGGAGAGCTCTACCCGGTTGATCTTGGTGTACATGCCATCGAAGAAGGCAAACAGGTAGGTATTGGGTTGCAGGCTGGACTTGATGGCCGTGACGGCCTGGGACTGGTTGATCCAGCTGCCGCCCATGGTGGCGGTAGTCAGCGCGATCTCGTCGGCACGGGCGCCGGCGAAGGGGGAGCTATCGCTGTCCGAGCCCTTGCGGGAGAGATGGTTGTAACCCCCCGCCCCCTTGAAGTGGATGTTGCCCTCGGCCACGTCCGACAGCAGCCGGTTGTAACCGCCGGCCCCGTTGAAGTGGATGTCGCCGCGGGTCTGCAGGTACTCGTCCTGCTCGTTGCGCAGCCGGGAGAGCTCGTTCCAGCCGCCGGCCCCGTTGAAGCTGATATCCCCCTCGCGCCCCTTGCGGAACACCTTGTTGTAGGCACCGGCCCCGTTCAGGGTGATGTTGCCGGATTCCACCAGGGAGCTGATGATGTTGGCCGCACCGGCCCCCGAGAAGTGGATGTTGCCCTGCGAGCCCTGATACTGGCTGTGCCAGGTGCGGTCCAGCTTGTTGGCCGCCCCGGCGCCGCTGTAGCTCAGATCGCCGCGGTCGGTCTGGTGCCAGAGCTTGTTGTAGCCGCCGGCCCCCTCGAAGCTGACGTTGCCGCTGATCCCCTTGCGGGTCAGGAAGTTGGCCAGCGCCGCCCCCTGATAGCGGATGTCGCCGTCGCGCCCCTGGTGATCGATGTTGGTCGCCCCGCTGGCACCGGCAAAGTGAACGTTGCCGGACTGGGACTTGCTGATGTCGGCGTAACCCGCCGCCCCCTTGACGGTCAGGTTGCCGGAGTCGTCAACCACCTTTAGATAGGCGGCACCGCCATAGACGCTGTCGTTGCCCGTACCGGTATAGATGGTCGCACCGATGGATCCGACCCGGATGGTGTCGTCACCACCATAGGCACGGATGACGCCACCGAAGCCATAGGCATCGATATCATTGTTTCCGTCATCTGCCGTGTAATTACCGGTAAAGAAGTACTCAATACTTCTCCATACACTCTTTCCCATGTATTAACTCATTATGATTAAATGGAAAACCACTGCACCCTGCGAACACATTGACCATGCTCGGCATGAACATGACCACGCACGGTGCAGACCCGCTGCCCTTTCCATGGCAAGAATATCCGGCGACGCAGATCGCTCACCACGGCGCGGGCATGTCCGTATGGCGCTATCATCTCCGGAATAAAAATATGGTCGCCGGATTGCCAATCCTCACGGATCAGCTCGCGCTCGGCGGCCAGCAAGGTGTTACGAATGGATAAAGAGACAAACGCCCAGTTACAAAATGCAACCGGGCGTCCGTGTGAGTCTTCATAATAGCAGAACTGGTTCAACTCAAATGCTGGCAATATACGTTGCTGCCACTCGGCGACGGAATAACGCCGATGGAGAGAGGAGTGCTGACTGAGCAGCATGACTCCTCCCAACATATGTTGTTTTTGTTGCCAGTTCGGTTCCGTTGGTTGCAATACCAAGTGCATTGACTCCCCAAACCGGAAATTTATTTCTTCTTGCGCGGTGCAGCCTGTGCAGTAGCGGCAGGAGCGCTTTCCTGCGCGTCGGCAGGGGCGGCCGGGATCAGGCCTGCGGCAATCAGCTTGTCGAACTCAGCGGCCATGCGCGGATCTTCAAGCATGTTTTTTATCATTGAAACCATATACATAAAGCCAGCAGCCGGCATGTGGACCGTCTGTTTCAGCGCCAGCTCATTGTCACTTTCCGCCATGACGCCCTGCGCCATCTTGAGCGGATCCTGGCCGACGAAATAGAGGGAAAAAATACCCTTGTTGTAGTTGACGCTGGATACTGTCTGTACAAACTGCTCTGTCATATAAATTCCATTATCAATAAATATAAGGTAAAACAAAAAACAAAAATCCCGCCAAAGATAAATCAACATGGCGCTAACATCTCATTTTTCGCTATATTTACCATATTTGAAAATATTAACCGGTTCAATTAAACAATGATTCAAAAATAGAGTAATTACGTCAAAATAAATATCAATGAACTCATTAAGGTTAATAGAGGCACACCTTCTGGGAACACGTCAGGATATATGGACTCAATAATTTATTATGGAGTTTGTCAGTGTATATAAAATTTGACAGGGAATTATCGGCTCGTTAGTATGCGCGCCCTGCCTGCAACAGGTCACCTTGCCCCATATAAACAGGAGGGGTTTAAACGCGGCAACGGGGTATATTATGACTGCGCATGACGAGTCTGTTTTGGCATGCTTGAAGATTATTACCGGATTATTGGGCTGTCCCCCTAAAGATATAGATATCACGCCAGACGAACCCTTTGATATTATTATCGATAGGCTGCAGCAGCAGACCGACAGCCGGATCCGCCAACGTCACATTGCTCCCCGCAAACTCGCCAAACAGACGCTCCCCCTGGTGCTGCTCAGTGACAGCGGTGCCCCCTTCGTGCTGGCCCAGCGCCAGGGGGAGCAGGCCCTGATCCTGGATCCCGCCGTCGGCAACCCGCAGGTCATCGACCAGCAGGAATTGCTGGCTCGCTGGAACGGGCGTGTCTATCAAGTGCGCAGGCAACAGAGCCGCTTTGACATCCGCTGGTTCATTCCCGCCTTCCTGCAGCAAAAACGGCTGCTGGGGGAGATACTGCTCTTTTCACTGGTCTTGCAGCTCCTGGCGCTGATCTCCCCGCTCTTTTTTCAGGTCGTCATGGACAAGGTGCTGGTGCATCAGGCCTGGTCGACGCTGGACGTGCTGGTGTTCGGGCTGCTGATCACCGCCCTGGTGGAGGTCTGCCTGCGCGGGTTGCGGGAATATCAGTACGCCCACACCGCCAACCGGATCGACATCCAGCTCGGCCTGCGCATGGTGCAGCACCTGTTTGCCCTGCCCCTGCTCTATTTCAAGAGCCGCCAGGTGGGCGCCATCGTGACCCGGGTGCAGGAGCTCAACACCATCCGCGAGTTCCTGACCGGCACCATGTTTACCCTGACGGTGGACGTGCTGTTCATGTTCGTCTTCCTGGCGGTCATGGCCAGCCTCTCCGGCATGCTGACCCTGGTGATCCTGCTCTCCATCCCCGCCTATGTGCTGATCGCCTGGTGGATCACGCCGCGCATGCAGCAAGCGGTCGAACAGCAGTTCGGCCACGCCGCCGCCAACACCGCCTTCTTGAACGAGACGGTCGCCGGCGCCGAGACCCTCAAGAGCCTGGCGCTGGAGCCGCGCTTCGTGCGGCGCTGGGATGAGCAGACCAGCCAGATGGTGACCGCCGGTTACCGGGTGCAGCAGCTCAACAACGCCTCCCAGCACGGCGTCATGTGGCTGCAAAAACTGGTGAGCGCCGGCGTGCTCTGGCTCGGTGCGAGCGAGGTGATCAGCCTGCAGCTCACCATAGGCCAGTTCATCGCCTTCAACATGATGGCCGGCCACGTGGCCCAGCCCCTGTCACGGCTGGTGGAGCTGTGGGGCCAGTTCATCCAGACCCGGATCGCGGTAGACAAATTGGGTGACATGCTCAACCTGCCCCCCGAGCATCAGCGTGACGGCGCGGGTCAGGTGAGTGCCGGCGCCATTCAACTGGAGCGGGTGCGCTTTCGCTATCAGCCGGACGCCCCCCTCATCATCGATGATCTCTCCCTGACCATAGCGCCCGGTGAAACGCTGGGGGTGGTCGGCGGCTCAGGCTCGGGCAAGAGCACCCTGGCCAGGTTGCTGCTGCGCCTCTATCAACCCGAGCAGGGCGAGATCTTCATCGACGGCCAGCCCATCCGCCAGCTCCCCCTCCACCACCTGCGCCAGCAGATGGGGGTGGTGCTGCAGGAGAACCACCTGTTCAACAAGTCGGTACGGGACAACATCGCCCAGTCGGTGCCCCATGCCAGCCTGGACCAGATCATCCGGGCCGCCACCCTGGCCGGCGCCCACGACTTCATTCTGCGGCTGCCCCTTGGCTATGACACAGTGCTGGCGGAGGGGGGCAGCTCGCTCTCCGGCGGCCAGCGCCAGCGCCTCGCCATCGCCCGCACCCTGCTGGCCGACCCCAGGATCCTCATCTTCGACGAGGCCACCAGCGCCCTCGACGATGAGTCGCAGGCCCTGATCCAGCGCAACATGCGCCAGATCGCCTGCGGCCGCACCGTCATCACCATTGCCCACCGTCTCTCCACCGTGCGCCAGTGCGACCGCATCATCGTCCTGCAACGCGGCAAGATAGTGGAGCAGGGCGACCATGCCAGCCTGCTGGCGCGAGGAGAGCACTACGCCCGGCTGTGGCGACTGCAGCAGGACTTGCACGAGGAGACCCCATGAATCTGCGTACCTGGCTGGCCCGCTTTCGCCAACCCCGTCCACCCCGGCAGGCGGATACCCACTACGGCTTTCTGCCGGCCCACCTGGCGCTGGCCGAGACGCCCCCCTCTCCCTTTGCCCGCATCACGGCGCTGACCCTCAGTGCCGGCGTGCTGCTGACCCTGCTGTGGGCCTGCTGGGGCGAGCTCGACATCCAGGCCACCGCCAGCGGCCGCCTGCTGGTGCTTGGCCGCAGCCAGCTGATCCAGTCCTACGAGCAGGCCAGGGTGGTGACCATCCACGTGGAAGACGGTCAGGTGGTGGCCGCTGATGCGCCGCTGCTGACCCTCAATACCCTGGGGGTCAGCCAGGATCTGAGCCGCTTGCGACAGCAGCAGGCCTTCCAGTACCAGACGCTGATCCGCTACCAGGCGCTTTACCGGGAGCAGACACCCGACCAGCATCCCGACTATGCCAGGCTCACGCCGGAGCAGCAGCAGGCACTGGTAGAGAACTACCAGAGCGAGCTGCACGAATTTCACAGCACCCTCAGCAATCTGCAGGCCGAGCTCGGGGTCAACCAGGCCAACCAGGCCGCCAGGCGAGGCGACATGGCCTCCCTCACTACCCTGCTGGCCAACATCCGGCCCCGCCTGCAGGCCCGTCAGACCCTGAGCCAGTCCCAGGCCATCTCCCGGGTGGAGTATCTGGAGCAGGAAAAAGAGCTGCTGGAGACCCAGCGCCAGCTCGCCCAGCAGCGGGCAGAGCTGGAGGTGCTGCAATCCCAGCAGCAGAGCCTGCAGGAGCGGCTGGCCGGCTTCAAGGCACAGAAACAACGGGAGTGGATCGAGAAGCGCCAGCAGGCCAGGCTGCAGCTCACAGCCATCGAGCAGGAGCTCGCCAAACTGCGCGAGCGGGAGCACCTGGAGGTGATCCGCGCCCCCGTGGCCGGCACGGTGCAGCAGCTGGCCATTCACACCCAGGGCGCCGTGGTGCAGCCAGCCCAGCAGTTGCTGGTCATCGTACCCAACGAAGGGGTGCAGCTCGCCGAGGTGAAGATCCTCAACAAGGACATCGGCTTCGTGCACGAGGGGCAGGCGGTGAGCATCAAGGTGGATGCCTTCCCCTACACCCGCTACGGCACCATAGATGGCGAGCTGGTGAGCGTGTCGCGCGACGCCACCGCCGATGAGCAGCTGGGGCTGGTCTTTGCCGCCAGGGTCAAGCTGAGCCAGGGCGAGATGCTGATCGACAACCAGCCCGTCAGGCTCACTCCGGGCATGTCGGTGGTGGCGGAGATCAAGACCGACCGGCGCCGGGTCATCGACTACCTGCTGAGCCCCATTCGCGAGTATCAGGCCGAGGCGCTGCGGGAGCGATGAAGATGGATCAGACCCACGCCGCCGACCGCGCTCCCGTCGCCAATGGCGCCCTCGCCGCCCTCACCCACGCGGCCCATCAACTGATGCTGACCGCCGATGCCGATCAGCTGGCCCACGCCCTGGGTTGCGATCTGGCACCACCCGACCTAACGGTGCGGGAAGCCGCCGCCCACCTTGGCCTGCGCAGCGCCCTGTCACAGGGGCCTGGCTGCCCGCTCGCGGCGCTGCCACTGCCGGCCTTGCTCAAGCGGGACGGCCGCTGGTACACCATCACCGCCATCACGCCAGCGGGCTGGCAGCTGTTTGATCCCGCCAGCGGCACCAGCAGCCTGCAGCCGCTGCCGAGCCAAGCCGAGGCGGCGCAGTGGCACTTTCTGTTGCTGGCCCAGCAGGATCTCACCCCGGCCGAGGTCAAGTTCGGGCTGAGCTGGTTCAGCCCGGCGGTGCTGCGCCAGCAGAAACAGCTGCGGGACGTCTTCTGCTTCGCCATTCTGCTGCAGCTCATCGCCCTCGCCAGCCCGCTGCTGTTCGAGAACATCATCGACAAGGTGCTGGTGGGACGCAGCCTCGGCAGCCTGCACGTGCTGGCTCTGGCCATGGTGGCACTGGCCTGCGCCGAGCCGCTCTACGGCTTTCTGCGCGGCCAGGTGTTCGGCCATCTGGCCAACCAGGTCAATGCCGAGCTCTCCGGCAAGCTCTATCGCCATCTGGTCGGACTGCCCATCGGCTACTTCAAGACCCGCCAGACCGGCCAGATCATCGCCCGGGTCAAGGAGATGGCCCAGATCCGCCAATTCCTCACCGGCTCGACCCTGATGCTGGTGCTGGATCTGCTGTTCATTCTGCTGTTCGTCGGGGTCATGTTTCACTATGCCCCGCGCCTGACCGCCTGCGTGCTGGGCTCGCTGCTGATCTACTTCCTGCTCTGGCTGCTGATAGGCCCCCTGGTGCGCAAGAAGGTCGAGGCGGAGTATCAGGCGGATGCCGATGCCACCAGCTTCCTGACCGAGGCGGTCACTGGCATCGAAACCATCAAGACCACGGCCACCGAACGCCGCTTCTACCAGGAGTGGCAACGCCTGCTGGCGCGTCAGCTCAGGCGTGGCTTTCAGGCCAAGAAGGTGGGACTGGCAGCCGGCCAGGGCATCGACCTGGTACAAAAGCTCACCGCCGCCCTGCTGCTCTGGCTTGGGGTCGGCGAGGTACTGAACGGCCGCATGAGCCCGGGAGAACTGGTCGCCTTCAACATGCTGGCTGGTCACGTCACCCAGCCTGTGCTGCGGCTGGCCCAGGTGTGGCAGGATTTTCAGCACACCCTGATCGCCCTGCGCCGGGTCGGCGACATCCTCGACGAGGCACCGGAGCATGGCAACCACGGGCTCGCCTCCGTGCCTGCCCTTCAAGGCGCCATCGAGTTTCGCCACATCCGCTTTCGTTACCAGCCGGATGCCCCCGAGGTGCTGGCCAACCTCTCCTTCGCCATCGAGCCGGGGCAGTTTATCGGCATCACGGGTCCGTCCGGCTGTGGCAAGAGCACCCTCACCCGCTTGCTGCAACGGCTCTATGTGCCCCAGCATGGTCAGGTGCTGGTGGACAACATGGATCTCGCCATCGCCGATCCCGTCTCCCTGCGCCGCAACATGAGCGTGGTGCTGCAGGAGAGCGTGCTCTTCTCCGGCACCATCGCCGACAACATCCGCATCTGCCGCCCCGATGCCACTCAGGCCGAGCTGGAGCAGGCGGCGCAGCTGGCCGGCGCCCTCACCTTCATTCGCGAACTGCCCCAGGGCTTCGAACAACAGGTGGGAGAGAAGGGGGCCCGCCTGTCGGGCGGGCAGCGCCAGCGCATCGCCCTGGCCCGTGCCCTGCTGGTCAACCCCAGGATCCTGCTGCTCGACGAGGCCACCTCGGCCCTCGACTATGAGTCGGAAGCGGCCATCATGGCCAACATGGCGGCGATCCGCCACGGCCGCACCCTCATCAGCATCGCCCATCGCCTCAATACCCTGCGCGAGGCGGACCGCATCCTGGTGATGGAGGCGGGGCAGATAGTGGAGTCGGGCAGCCACCATGAACTGCTGGCTCGCGAGGGGCTCTATGCCAGGCTGTGGCGCCAGCAGACCTCTGATGACGAACTCCCGGCCATGGCCCGCACCGGCTAATGACTGGGTTGTGAATAATGGCGGGCTGATTCAGTCCCGATACAGGCGGGGCTGTTAGGATCCGGATTGACTCTCCCCGTCATAAGCCCTCTAATTGACAGCCTGGATCCCCATGATCGCGCACCTTATGAAAATTTTGTTGGTCGAAGACGACAAGCTGCTCAATCACCACCTCACCACCCTGCTGACCGAAGCCCAGAATCAGGTGCACAGCACCGAGAGCGCCCAGGTGGCGCTCCATTACGCCGCCGACTACCCCATCGACGTGGCCATCATCGATCTGGGCCTGCCGGACATGGACGGTCTGCAGCTCATCCGCCAGCTGCGCGAGCAGCAGATCCCCTTCCCCATCATCGTATTGACCGCGCGTGGCAACTGGCAGGACAAGGTGGAGGGGCTGGAAGCGGGGGCGGACGACTACCTGGTCAAGCCGTTCCAGAAGGACGAGCTGCTGGCCCGCCTCAACGCCCTGGTGCGCCGCAGCGCCGGTTTCATCTCTCCCAGGGTCAAGGCCGGCGACTACGAGCTGGATCTCTCCCGCAAAGAGCTGACCATCGCCGGTACGCCGGTGGTGCTCACCAGCTTTGAGTACCTGATCCTCGAATACCTGATGCGCAACGCCCGCCAGGTGGTCTCCAAGCAGCAGCTGCTGGATCAGCTCTACGGCGATGGCGAGGGAGACCCCAACACCATAGAGGTGATGGTGAGCCGGCTGCGCAAGAAGCTGGATCCGGAGGGGCTCATCCAGCCCATCTCCACCATCCGCCGCCAGGGCTACATCTTCAACCTGTCGTGCAGCTGATGGGTTTTCGTCTGCCGCGCCCCATGCGCTTCATCCGCCGCTCGCTGCACATCAAGCTGATGCTGAGCGCCATGCTGGTCATCGCGCTCATCATGTCCTTCTCGGTCTACATCCTCTATCTGGGCCACACCGATGAGCAGGCCCAGAAGGCCAGCACCCGCATGCAGGAGAACCTCTCCAAGCTGTTCTCCTCCAAGATGCCGGACGCCCAGGCCAGCACGGATCTGGGCCGGCTCACTCCGGATGCCATCGACCCCAACCTGGACACCCTGATCTGCCGGGCCGATGGCCAGCTGAGCTGGTCCAGCCTGCACATGCCGGAGGTGATCCAGGTCAAGGACTCCATCTGCGACGATCTGATGAAGTACTTGGGCGGGCTGGATCAGGACTACTTCTTCAAGCGCCTCACCATCAAGAACGGCGAGAGCTACTTCATCTACAGCCTGCGCTTCTTGCGCAACCACGGTGACGGCCCAACCACCTATTACGTGGTGATGGTCGATTCCGCCAAGCGCTACCTGCTGCAGACCCGCGACTACCTCTACCAGTGCATCCGCCAGGCCCTGCTCGCCTACGCCCTGCTCGGCGCCCTGCTGCTGCTCACCAGCTTCTGGAGCCTGGGCTCCCTGCGCACCATGGCGCGCCAGATCGACGAGATCCGGGCCGGCAAGCGGGAGGCGCTCTCCAACGACTATGAGCGGGAGCTGACGCCGCTGACCGAGTCGGTCAACCAGCTGCTGGAGAACGAGCGCCAGCAGACCCAGCGCTACCAGCATGCCCTCAACGACCTGGCCCACAGTCTGAAAACCCGGCTGGCGCTGATCCAGATGACGGCCCAGGAGGTCAAGCTGGGGCGCGACATTCACGACAACATCAATGAGCAGATCCTGACCATGGATCAGATCATCCAGTACCAGCTGCGCCGCGCCGTCACCGGCCGCAAGCGCCTCGCCAGCAAGGGGACCGAGCCGGTGCCCCTCATCGAGAAGCTGCTGGCCAGCCTCGCCAAGGTCTATCGCCACAAGAAGCTGCAAACCCGCTTCAAGTTCGACGACGACGTCTTCTTCGCCGGTGAGCAGGGGGATCTGATGGAGCTGATGGGCAACCTGCTCGACAACGCCTTCAAGTTCGCCATCAGCGAGATCAAGGTGACGGTGAGCCGCCGGCTCGACCGGCTGCGGATCGAGATCGAGGACGACGGCCCCGGCATCGACCCGGGCAAGTCGCAGCAGATCTTCCAGCGCGGGGTGCGCGCCGACAGCTCCCCCGGTCAGGGGATCGGGCTGGCGGTGGTCACCGAAATCGTGCACAGCTACGGCGGCCAGATCATGGTGGACGAGTCCCCGCTCGGCGGCGCCCGCTTCACCCTCGACCTGCCCTGAGGCCATCTCTGCCCACCCAGTGCGCCTGCCAACCGGCAGGCGCACTGCATTGTGGCCCCGCTACCTCACACAGACCCGGCTGCCGCCATCGCCAGCAAAACAGGCTGGCAGTAAACGGCGGGCATAAAAAAACCGGCCGCAAGGGCCGGTGAAACAGTTCAGGCTTGTCAGGTGACAAACGCACCCAGCGGATGAAGAGAAGTCCCAATTCCTTATGGCGCCCTCTCTTCTTGAGTACGTAGGGACACTCTACGCCATGGTCACTGAATCAAGGCTGAACCATGGCCATTGCGTCACCCGCCCTGTCGTTGCTTACAACTTGATGCCCAGCGACTGGCGCAGATAGGCGCCGGCACCGAGCAGGCCCGGCCCTTCATGGGTGATGAGGAAGACGGGAATATCCTTGAGATAGGATTTGAAACGCCCCTTGTCTTCGAAGGCCACCCGAAAACCCGAGCCGATGAAAAACTCCTGGAAGCGCGGCACTATGCCACCGGCGATGTAGACGCCGCCGAAGGTGCCCATGTTGAGCGCCAGGTTGCCGGCAAAGCGACCCATCAGCACGCAGAACAGGCTCAAGGTGCGACGGCAGTCCAAGCACTCGCCCGCCAGCGCGCGCTCGGTGATGTCCTTGGGTTCGAACGCCTGCGGCTCGCGGCCATCGGACTTCACCAGACCGCGGTAGATGTTGACGAGGCCGGGGCCGGAGAGCAGCCGCTCGGCCGAGACGTGGCCCAGCTCTGCGCGCATCACCTGCAGCACCGCATCCTCCTCTTCGCTGTTGGCGGCAAAGTCCACGTGACCACCCTCTCCCGGCAGGCTCAGCCACTGCTCGCCCGCCTGCACCAGGTGGGCGACGCCAAGGCCGGTGCCGGCCCCGTAGATGGCGATGGGCTTGCCGGCCACGGGGGCCGCGCCACCCAGCTGGATGCGATCGCTCTCCCCCAGCACGGGCACTGCCATGGAGACGGCGGTAAAATCGTTGATCACCTGCAGCCGGGTCAGCCCCAGATTGGCCTGCATCTCGCTGATGGAGAACTCCCAGCTGTGGTTGGTCATGGCGACCCAGTCGCCGTTGATGGGGCAGGCGATGGCGATGCAGGCTTCACCCACCTGCACCTTGTGCTCATCCAGATAGAGGCGAACCACGGCTTCGAGAGTGGGATGGGCCAGCCCGGAATAGGTCTTGGCCCGGGAAATGGTGCCGGTTGCCAGCTCGCACAGGGCCAACCGGGCATTTGTGCCGCCTACGTCGCCGACCAGCGCATGGGTATGCTGCATAAAACAACTCCTTCGTTACTGGGGTCGGGGCGGCCATTACCGTCCCGCACTTATTATTTGGTGCCAATTCTACCCGAGCCCCTCCCCTTGCGGCGCGTTTGATGGGTGCAACTGTGCGCCCGCTCACAGTGTTGTTGCTTTGCAACATTTGTAAGCGCTTTCACGGAATGACTGGAAGTTTGTAACCAAAACAACGAAATAATTAGACATGAGTCATACTTTGCAGGGCCGAGATTAGTTTCGATAAGAGCTTGTCTTGTATAGTCATCAAGTTGATTGGAAACCTGCTTAGCCATGAATTTAGTGCAAAGACACTGAAGCTAAATTACAAAAACGCCTGGTGGTGATGATGAATACCCTTGATAAAATTACTAATAATTTGGAAAGTTTCAGTAAATCAGAGCGTAAAGTCGCCGAGGTCATCCTGGCCTCCCCACAGACGGCCATCCACTCCAGTATCGCTACCCTCGCCAAGATGGCTGACGTCAGTGAACCGACCGTCAACCGTTTCTGTCGCCGGCTCGATACCAAGGGCTTTCCCGATTTCAAACTGCATCTGGCCCAGAGCCTGGCCAACGGCACGCCCTATGTGAACCGCCACGTGGAGGCGGAAGACGGGCCCGATACCTATACCGCCAAGATCTTCGAATCCACCATGGCCTGCCTCGATGCCGCCAAGAACAGCCTGGACATCTCGGCCATCAATCGCTGCGTCGACATCCTGACCCAGTCCAAGAAGATCAGCTTCTTCGGCCTTGGGGCCTCCTCCGCCGTCGCCCGCGATGCCCAGAACAAGTTTTTCCGCTTCAACATCCCGGTGGTGAGCTTCGACGACATCGTCATGATGCGCATGAGCTGCATCAACAGCAGCGAAGGGGACGTGGTGGTGCTCATCTCCCACACCGGCCGCACCAAGGCGCTGGTGGAGATTGCCGCACTGGCCCGTGAAAACGACGCCACCGTCATCGGCATGACCGCCAAGGACTCCCCGCTGGCGCGCGAGTGCAACCTGGTGCTCTCCATGGACGTGCCGGAAGACACCGACGTCTATATGCCGATGGCTTCGCGCATCGCCCAGCTCGCCCTGGTGGACGTGCTGGCGACCGGTTTCACCCTGCGCCGCGGCATGAAATTTCGCGAAAACCTGAAGAAAGTCAAAGAAGGTTTGCGCGAATCCCGCTTTGATACACCCCACTCTTCGTGAACAACGGGGGCCCCGGCCCCCGGCTGTCTCTGCCACCTTCCTTGGTGTAGTATTGTAATTTAGTAACAAAAGCCACCCAGATGGCTTGCAAGCGGGTGCAATGGGTCATGCGCTTGACGGGGCAGTATCTCAAGTCATATCAACTTCAAAACTGGAGTCTTTCATGCCAAGACGTACAAAGATTGTAACCACACTCGGTCCGGCCACCGATCGCGAAGGGATCCTCGAGGGGATCATCCGTGCCGGTGCCGACATGGTGCGGATGAACTTCTCCCACGGCACTGCTGAAGACCACATCCTGCGCGCCAACCAGGTGCGTGACATCGCCGCCAAGCTGGGCCGTCACGTCGCCATCATGGGCGACCTGCAGGGCCCCAAGATCCGCGTTTCCACCTTCAAGGACGGCAAGATCTATCTGGCCATCGGTGACAAGTTCATCCTCGACGCCGCCCTCGGCAAGGGTGAAGGCTGCCAGGAGCAGGTCGGCATCGACTACAAGAGCCTGCCCAATGACGTGGTGCCCGGCGACATCCTGCTGCTGGACGACGGCCGCGTGCAACTGAAAGTGGAGCAGGTCGAAGGCACCCGCATCCACACCACGGTCACCGTGGCCGGTCCGCTCTCCAACAACAAGGGCATCAACAAGAAGGGTGGCGGCCTCTCCGCCCCGGCCCTGACCGAGAAGGACAAGGAAGACATCAAGACCGCCGCCCGCATGAACGTGGACTACCTGGCCGTCTCCTTCCCCCGTTGCGGCGATGACCTGCGCTACGCCCGCGAGCTGGCCCGCGAAGCCGGCTCCAACGCCAAGATCGTGGCCAAGGTCGAGCGCGCCGAAACCGTCGCCACCGACGAGGCGATGGAAGACATCATCCTCGGCTCCGATGCCGTCATGGTGGCCCGTGGTGATCTGGGCGTCGAAATCGGCGATCCCGAGCTGGTCGGCGTGCAGAAGAAGCTCATTCGCCACTCCCGCCGCCTGAACCGGGTGGTCATCACCGCCACCCAGATGATGGAGTCGATGATCAACGCGCCGCTGCCGACCCGTGCCGAAGTGATGGACGTGGCCAACGCCGTGCTGGACGGGACCGATGCGGTGATGCTCTCCGCCGAGACCGCCGCCGGCCAGTTCCCCATCGAGACCGTTACCTCCATGGCCAGCGTCTGCGTGGGCGCCGAGAAGCATCCGAGCCTGAACGTCTCCAACCACCGCATGAGCTACACCTTCACCTCGGTGGAAGAGGCGGTTGCCATGTCCACCATGTATGCGGCCAACCACCTGGAAGGGGTCAAGGCAATCGTGGCGCTGACCGAGTCTGGCACTACCCCGCTGCTGATGTCCCGTATCAGCTCCGGCCTGCCGATCTTCGCCCTGTCACCGCACAACAAGACCCTGGCCTGGACCAACCTCTACCGCGGCGTCACCCCTGTGCTGTTTGACGGCGATGAGACCAAGCCGGTCTACGAAGTGTGCCGCGATGCGCTGGACGTGCTCAAGGCCAAGGGGCTGCTGCAAAGCGGCGACATGGTGTTGCTGACCCACGGCGACAAGATGGAAACCGTCGGCAGCACCAACACCTGCAAGGTGATGATGGTCGAGTAATCGCCCCTCCTGCCTGCAACAAAAACGGCTCCCGCGGGAGCCGTTTTTCATGGTAACCAAGCTGGATCAGCCGCGAAACAGCTCCACCTTGTCGCCATCCTGCAGGCTGCCGGCGCCGCGCACCACCACCCTGTCACCCTGCTTGAGCGCCCCGCTCACCGCCACCTGCCGGCTGTCGCCGAACAGCACGGTCACCGGCACCCGGTTCACCTTGAGCTCCTCGCCATGCTGCTCCACCTGATAGACCACGCTCCCCTCGGTGTTGAGCACCAGGGCATCGCGCGGCAGCAACATGGTCTGCTGCTCCGCCAGTGGCAACGCCACCCGCACCGGCGAGCCGATGATGAAGCGCCCCCCCTCCGGTTTGAGGCGCAGTTCGATGAGGCGCGACTTGGGATCGGCGCTGGCCGCCCGCTGGTAATAGACCCCGTGGCCACTGAGCTGATCCCCTTCCACTCGCAGCCGGGTCTGGGGCGCCAGCTGGCCGGCCCAGACGATGGGGGCCTGCAGGCGGATGTCGGGCTGATCGGGGTTGACCAGCTCCAGCGCCTGCTCGCCGGCATCCACATGTTCCCCCGGCTGGATAAAGTGGTTGTTCACCACCCCGTCGAACGGCGCGAAGATGTGGCTTCTGCGCAGCTGCTCCTCAATCTGGCGCACCTGCACCCGCGCCAACCGCTCGGCCAGTTCAGCCTGCTCCACGTCGTAGCGCGCCTTGTCGTACTGGCTCTGGGAGGCGCTCTTCTGGCGGTGCAGAGTCGCCAGCCGGCCAAACTCGGCGCGGGCAAAGCGCACGTTGCTCTCCCACTTGGCCTGCTCGGCCTGGGCCTGCTCCAGCGAGAGCCGCAGCGCCGCGCTGTCGAGGCGCAGCAGCTCATCCCCCTTGCTGACCCGACTGCCGAACTCGGCGATCCACTCCACCCGGCCACTCACCTCGGCGCTGAGCGCCGCCTGCTGGCGGCTCGCCACCGTACCGCTGACCCAGATGCTGGCCGCAGCCTCCCCCCGGGTCACGTCCGCCAGGGTCACTATCTTGCCCTGTGCCAGCGCGGGGAACACGCCCCCCGCCAGCAGCGCCGCGCCCACAACCATCCTTGTAAAACCGTGTGTCATCGATGAGCTCCTTGCTCAGGCCCGCTGCCGAATGGCCTGCGGCACGTCGACCCGCTCACCCAGCCGCAGGAAGGCGGGCAGCAGGACCAGGGTAAACAGGGTGCTGCAACTCATGCCGCCAACGATGACGGTGGCCAGCCCCCGGTAGATTTCGCTGCCCTCGCTCGGGCTCAGCATCAGCGGCAGCATGCCGAAGATGCTGGTGAGACTGGTCATGGCGATGGGACGCATCCGGCTTTGCAGGGCATCGGCCACCGCCTGCTGGCGACTCATCCCCTCCCGCTCCGCCGTGCGGGTCTGGTGCACCAGCAGGATGGCGTTGTTGACCACCAGCCCCAGCAGGATGACGAAGCCGATGATTGTCAGCAGATCCATCGGCAGCGGCACCAGCAGGCCGCTCAGGTAGAGCGCCAACACACCGCCGACGGTGGCAAGCGGCAGGGTGAGCAACACCAGCACCGCATCCTTGAGGGAGGCAAAGACCCCCCACAACAGGATGAGCAGGATCATCACCGCAAACAGGAAGATGGCCCCCAGGTTGCCCAGCGCCTGCTGCAGACTGTCGGCATTGCCGGAGACCCGCAGCTCGCCGCCGGCGGGCAGCAGCGGCCGGATGGCAGCAAAACTCTTGCTCTGCAGGGTGTCCAGCACCTGCTCCATGCTCATCCCCGCCGGGGGCGAGATCTGCAGGCTGATGCTGCGCCGCCCATCAGCCCGAAAGATGCTGGCCGGCCCCATGTCGTGCTCCACCCGCAGCAGCTCGCCGAGCGGTACGATGCGCCCGGACGGGGTCGCCAGCGGCACCGCCTTGAGCTCGTCCGGGTTGGCGGAGGTCTGCCCCATCAGCATGATGTCGAGCCGCTCCTCCCCGTCGAAATACTCGCCGACCCGCAGCCCGTCGCCGAAGGTCTGGATGATGGCGGGCATGGGCGTGCGATCCCAGCCCACCTCGGCGAGGCGCCTGTCTTGCGGCACCAGCCGCAGCTCGGGGGCGGTGAAATCGAGATCCGGCTGCGGCCTGACCTGGGCCCCCGGCAGATCCTGTTTGACGATGGCCATGGCGGCCCGCGCCGCCCGGTAGAGCTCGACCAGATCGCCCCCCTGCAGCAACAGGGAGATGCCGTTCTCGCTGTCAAAGCCGCCGAACAGCGACCCCTGACCGCCAAACACCTGGGTATCTGGGATGCCCACCAGCAACTGCTTCATCAGCAGCTGCTCCAGCACCTTGATCTGGTCCTCCTCTTTCGGCCGCACCCCGATCTGGGCGCCACCCGGGTAGCGCAATATGTAGTAGTTCTTGAGGGCCGGCTCCTGTTCCCCCTTCATATAGGGATCCAGTCTGGCGATGAGCGTGTCGATCACCTCCTCCCGCTGGGCCTTGAGGTTGAAGCCCGGAGTGAAGTTCATCCAGACATCCACCGCGTCGCGCTTCACGTCCGGCAGGTAGTCCATCTTCGGCAGCAGGGCCCAGGTCGCCAGCGCCGGCAGGCTCATCATCAGGGTGATGACGGTCCAGCGCCGACGGGGCGTCGCTGTCCAGCGGATCACGTGGCGGGTGGTGCCCTGCCACAGCCTCTCATAGGGATCAGTCAGCCGCTCGCGCCCCATCCAGCGCGCCGCCACCGCCGGCAGCACGGTCACCGCCACCAGCATAGAGACGGTCACCGCGCAGGCGATGGTGAGCGCAAGGTCAGCAAACAGCTGCCCCTCGACGTCGTTGAGCAGCAGCACCGGCAGGAAGATGGCGACCGTGGTCAGGGTGGAGGCCACCAGGGCGGTCCACACCCTACTGGCGCCTTCCAGCGCCGCCTCCCCCTTGCTGAGATCCCCTCGCTCGTGGCGCCGGTAGATGCTCTCCAGCACCACGATGGCGGCATCGAGCACCATGCCGACCGCAAAGGCGATGCCCGCCAGCGAGATGACGTTGAGAGTGCGTCCCAGCACCTTGAGCAGACAGAAGGTGAGCATGATGCTGATGGGGATGGCGATCGCGATCATCAGGGTCGCCTTGAGCCGGCGCAGAAAGACCCAGAGGATGGCGCAGGAGAGCAGCACGCCGAGCCCCAGGTTGGCGGTCACCATGCTCACCGCCCGGTTGATGTAGAGGGAGGCGTCGAACGACTGCTCCATGTGCAGGCCGACCGGCTCCAGCACCTCGCGGTTGAGCTCGCCCACCTTGAGCTTGATCGCCTCCAGCGCCGCCAGGGCGTTGGCCCCGCTCTCCTTGAAGATCTGGGCGGCGATGGCGGTGTTGCCATTTTGAATGCGCAGCACCGGATTCTCCTCCCGGGCCAGCTGGATCTCCGCCACGTCCCGCAGATAGATGGGCAGGCCGTCGCGCCAGTCCACCACCTTGTCTCCCAGGGTCGCCACGTCGTAGCGGCCGGCAAAGCGCAGCTTGTACTCCCAGCGGCCGATGTCGAGGGTGCCGGCGGAGACGTCCCAGCCGGTGCTGGCCCGGCTGGCCAGCACCGGGATCTCCACCCCCAGCTCGGCGGCGCGGTAGGGGTCGAAGCGGATCTGGATCTGGCGCTCGTTGATCCCCTGGATGTCGACCGTCGACACCCCGGGGATCCGCTCCAGCTCGGGTTTTATCCGCGCCTCGATCAACGCCTGGTGATCGTCGATCGGCCCCTTGGCGCCGGGCAGCTGCTGGATGAAGAAGAAGGTGAGGGTGTCGTTGCTGCTGTAGTTGTTGACGTAGGGACCGCCAATCTTGTCCGGCAGGCCGGAGACTCGGTTCAGGCGGGAGATGACGTCAAGCTGGGCCCGCTGCATGTCGGTGCCGAGGGCAAACTCCAGATCGATCTCGGTGAAGCCGGGGAAGCTGTTGCTGGTGAGATTCTTGAGCCCCTGCACCCCCTGCATCTCCTGCTCGATGGGGTCGGTTATCTCCGACTCCATCTCCTGGGGTGAGGCCGAGCGCCAGTCCACCGAGATGTTGAGGTGCGGGCGATCGATGTCGGGAAACAGCTGGATCGGCAGCCCCCGGATGCTGAGCAGGCCCAGCAGAAAAATCAGCACGATCGAGACCGCCACCCAGATGGGACGTTCGATCGCCGTTTTGGCGAGGTTCATTCACTCTTCCTGAGTTTGTTGTTGTCGGCCATTCCGCTGGCCTTGCTTCCTGCCCCAAGGGTGGGGGGCCATTGCATTAAACTGGAATTAATCGAGGTTGTAAATGCATGGTTAACAAACAAAAAAACCGGCCATATCGGCCGGTTTCAGATTCAGGAGCGAGTGCTCTCTCAGGCGGCGTGCACCACCGGATTTTGCTGGGATAACCCCTCCAGCTCGCCCGGGGCAAAGTTGTCCACCTGGATCGCCTCGTAGCGCAGGGCATCGGCGGCCAGCAGCTTGTCCGCCTCGTCCTTGCTCAGGAGGGATTGAGACAGGGCAGCGGCAACCAGCTCCGGCAGCGCCAGTTTGCGGGGCAGCTTGCCCTCTTTCTGGGCCTGCACCAGTTTCTTCTCGTAGGGCTGCACAGAGACCATGGCCTGGAAAGCACGCTCCATCAGGCCGACCGGATCCGCCTCGTCCTTGCCCACATAACAGAGCGCGGTCAGACGGTCGCGGAACTCACCCGGCTTCATCATGGCCAGGCAGATGGCGTGGCAGCGATCGTCGGCCGGCATCTTGTAACTCACGCCGAACGGGAACACCACCCGCTTGAGCACGGCGCCCACCACCTTGTTCGGGAAGTTCTGGAAGAAGCCCTCGAACGCCTTGCCAATCAGGTAGAGGTTACGCTCCACCGCGTACTGCACGAACGGCAGATCGGAGACCATGCGGCCCTGATCCTCGTAGTGCTTGAGGGTAGCGGAGGCCAGGTAGAGGTGGCTCAGCACGTCACCCAGACGGGCGGAGATCATCTCCTTGCGCTTGAGATCGCCACCCAGCATCAGCATGGAGACGTCGGCGCACAGGGCCAGCCCTTTACTCATGCGAGAGAGCTGCTTGTAGTAGCGGGCGGTTTCACCGGCCACCGGGGCACTGTTGAACTGACCCAGGGTCAGCCCCTGGAACAGGGAACCGAAGAAGTTGCCGGCGCCAAAGGCGATGTGCTTCATCAGCAGGGCGTCAAACTTCTCGAGGCCGCGCTCCACGTCGGTATCGGCCGCCGCTTCCAGCTCGGCGAACACATACGGGTGGCAGCGGGTGGCCCCCTGCCCGAAGATCATCAGGTTGCGGGTCAGGATGTTGGCCCCTTCCACCGTGATGGCCACCGGAATGCCCATGTAGGCGTAGCCGGTGTAGTTTTTCGGGCCCAGCTGGATGGCACGGCCGGCGTGGATGTCCATGGAGTCATCCATGATCTGGCGCGCCATCTCGGTCATGTGGTACTTGGAAATCGCAGTGACGATGGCCGGAGCCTGACCCAAGTCCAGGGAACCTGCGGTCATGCGACGGGCCCCTTCCAGCTGATAGGTGAGGCCGCCGATGCGAGCTAGCGCTTCCTGCACCCCTTCAAACTTGCCGATGGACATGCCGAACTGTTTACGCACATAGGAGTAGGCCCCCACGGTGCGGCTCGCCATGTGACCGCAAGCGGTGCCAAGGGCAGGCAGCGAGATGCCGCGCCCGGCGGAGAGGCACTCGACCAGCATGCGCCAGCCGCGACCAGCATAATCCGGGCCACCGATGATCCAGTCGAGCGGGATGAACACATCCTTGCCGAAGGTCGGGCCGTTCAGGAACGCCAGCCCCATGGGGTAGTGGCGATCGCCGACGCGCACGCCCGGGTGGCTGGTGGGGATGAGCGCGCAGGTGATGCCCAGCTCTTCCTTGTCACCCAGCAGTTTCTCCGGGTCATAGAGCTTGAACGCCAGCCCCAGCACGGTGGCACGGGGAGCCAGAGTGATGTAGCGCTTGTTCCAGTTGAGGCGAATACCCAGCACCTCTTCACCCTTGTGCATCCCCTTGCAGACGATCCCCTTGTCAGGAATGGCGCCGGCATCGGAGCCCGCTTCCGGCCCGGTCAGGGCGAAGCAGGGCACTTCCTTGCCGTTGGCCAGCCCTGGCAGCCAGAAGTCCTTCTGGGCCTGGGTGCCGTAGTGCATCAGCAGCTCGCCTGGGCCGAGGGAGTTCGGCACCATGACGGTGACTGCCACGCTCAGGCTCTTGGTGGCGATGCGGGTAACGATGGTGGAGTTGGCAATCGCGGAGAACTCACGGCCGCCGTAGGATTTCGGGATGATCAGGGAGAAGAAGCCTTCCTTCTTCAGATAGTCCCAGACCGGCTCCGGCAGGTCTTTGGTTTCGTTGACGATCTTGAAGTCGTCGACCATGGCGAGCAGGGTTTCGACCTGATTGTCGATGAAGGCCTGCTCCTCTGCCGTCAGCTCGGCCTTGCCGTAGCCGTGCAGTTTTTTCCAGTCGGGGTTGCCGCGAAACAGCTCCCCGTCCCACCAGACGGAGCCGGCCTCCATGGCCTCCCGCTCGGTGGCAGACAAGGGCGGCAGTATCTTCTTGAAGATGCCGAACACCGGGCGGGTGACCACCTTTTTACGGATGGAGGGCACGCCGAGCACGACGGCTATCGCCAGCACCAGCAGGATAAGCAATGTGATCATACTCAAGTTCCTTCTATTTCACTGTTTCCGTTGATTTATTGTTGGTTGTTACACGGCCAGGGAGAGCCTGGTCGACTCCACGGGCGCCCCGACACCGGACGCCAGATAAGGAATGACGTTGCGTACCAGCCCCTCCACATCGAGCTGCTGGCCGAAATCGGCCTGGGCGATGTCGCGCAGCGCATCGGCCGAAGCCATGGTGAACACGACGGTACCCAGGGTGAAGTGCAGCCGCCAGAACAGATCCGCCGGCGACAACTCCGGGTTGGCCTTGGAGATGGCCTGGGTGATCCGCTGCAAAATGGGGCCGTAATGGGCGGTGATGAAGCGGCGCAGGTGGCCCTGGCTGTCGATGTAGCCGCGTCCCAGCAGTTGCATGAAGATGGCCGGACCGTTGGTGCGCACCGCCACCAGCTTCATCAGCGGGTCGACGAAACTCTCGAACACCTGCAGCAGGGTCAGCTGCTCCTGCGCCATCAGGGTATGCAGGCGTGCATCCAGCTCGGGCATGAACAGGCTCAGATAGCGATCGAGCACCGCCTGGATCAGCTCCTTCTTGGAGCCGAAGTGGTAGTTCACCGAGGCCAGGTTGACATCCGCCTCGCTGGTGATCAGACGCAAAGAGGTATCGGCGAACCCCCGTTCGGCAAACAACACCTCGGCGGCATCGAGAATGCGGTTTTTGGTATCGATTTTACTCACAGGACACCTCACTTAAACGAATGTTTAAAAAGTACGTTTCACAACCTTTTGTGTCAAGAGAATGTGAACAGGTGTTAGTGAAATGTTTTTGTTGAAAATGGGGAACAAGGCGGGAACTTCACGGACGAATCGGACTCTATATCTATGCCACTGCAATTAAACATTAAGTCTCGCCCAACCTGCTCCATGCTAGTTGGGCATTTTTTTACCCTGCTGATATCCAGAACCTTGGCAAACGGGCAAAAAAAACCGTCGCAGGGCGCGACGGCGGGGAAATGAGGTTGCACCATCCTGATCCAACCCATCGATGCGAGTTCAGGCTTTCATCGATACACCCATCATGGCTGCCAAGCGTGTTCAAACTTTGTCAACCTGCCCTCAATTTGTGACAAAGTATGACAAGCCACGACATGGTCTCGACCCGCTGCCTTTGCTATGCTGGCCCCTCACGCCAGAGGGGAAGATGAGATGAAGTACACGGTCGATACCCACACCCACACCGTCGCCAGCACCCACGCCTACAGCACCATTCACGACTACCTGCCCATCGCGAAGGCAAAGGGGATCAAGCTGTTCGCCACCACGGATCATGGCCCCGACATGGCAGATGCCCCCCACTTCTGGCACTTCGTCAACCTGCACGTATTGCCACGGGTGGTCGACGGGGTCGGCATCCTGCGCGGCATCGAAGCCAACATCAAGAATATCGACGGCGAGATAGACTTCCCCGAGCGCTACGAGTCGCGGCTCGACATGATCATGGCGGGCTTTCACGAACCGGTGTTCCCCCCCTGCGATCAGGCCACCCACACCCAGGCCATGATCAACGCCATCAAGAGCGGCCGGGTCGACATGATAAGCCACCCCGGCAATCCCGCCTTCCCCATCGATATCCAGGCCGTGGTCAAGGCAGCGGCAGAGTATCGGGTGGCGCTGGAGCTCAACAACTCCTCCTTCAGCCACTCCCGCCCGGGCAGTGAAGGCAACTGCCGCGCCATCGTCGAGGCGGCGCGGGACATGGGTGCCTACCTCACCTTCGGCTCCGACTCCCACGTGGCCTTCAGCCTCGGGGATTTCGAGCACTGCCACCGGCTGGTGACCGAGGCCGGCTTCCCCGAAGAGCGGATCCTGGCGCGCTCCCCCCGCGCCCTGCTCGATTTTCTCGAAAGCCGCGGCCGTGCCCATATTCCGGAGTTCACCGACCTCTGACCTTGACCGTAACTCCATGAGCTCACTCATAAAACCGAGTACAGCTCATTGACTTGCCCCCGGGTTTTCAGGAATCTAGTGGCACGCCGGTATAGCTCAGTTGGTAGAGCAGCGCATTCGTAATGCGAAGGTCGCAGGTTCGACTCCTGTCTCCGGCACCATATAAAACAAAAGGTTAGCTTCATTGTGAAGCTAACCTTTTTTGTTTTTTTAATATTTCGTACTTACCGGCGTACTTGTTAAGCTCATGATAGAAGGCATTATTGCTCACGTAACGAGGCTATTTGGACCTCGGTGAACTATTCCTGTAGAACAACCCCTGAGCGCATCAGCTGGGCAAATACTGCAGGTACCTGGTGCACCCCACTGAATCAAAGCAGGATTGCGTTAGCCCCCGGACGCCACTGTCAGGGTCATACCGATACTCATGCGGTCACCTCTGGCGAGTAACCGCAAACCGGGGTGACCGGCCAGGTGGTGGGCATTGGCGGCGTGACTCTGGGGCTCCAAACAGACGAAGCCACTCCCCTCATCGGGCTGATAGAGCATTAGGAAGGCACACTCGCTTGAAACCACCAGCCGCTGCTGGCGGGTAGGATGGTCAAGCTCGGCCTGACCGCACCAGCCGCCGTAACAGTGGTTGAGCCACCCTTGCGGGCGAACCCACTGGCGAAAGTCGAGGTGGGGCGCCAGCCGACTCAACCAGTCGGTCGGCAGATGATCCGCTCCCTCCTGCCAAACGCCGCTCGCCAGAAAGCGAATCTTTGTCTGCTCGTCGCGCCAAAAGAAGGGATGAAAACCCGCGCCGTAGAGACAGGGCGCCTCCCCCAGATGGGTCAGATTGATGCGTGCCAGCAGGCTCACCCCCTGTAGCCGATAGTCAATCTCGGCCAGATAGTGAAAAGGGCCGCATTGGCTGTTGAGCTGCAGCGTCACCGAACTGGCTGAGCCTGCCACCCGCTGCCATGGCATCAACCAGCCATCGCCATGCAGAAAGAAGTCGGGATCGACGGGACTTTCTGGCAAGCCATGCTCCTCCCCCCACAACTCAAAACCGTTGCCAGCCACCCGGTTGGCCAGCGGCACCATGGGAAAAAGGGCGCTTTCGCCGGGATGACAAGATGCACCGGGGTCACTATCGCGTAGCAACGGGCGCCCTTTGTCATCCTCAAGACCCAGCAGACAGGCCCCTTGTGTTGAAACCCGCATCCGAAGATGCGGGTTGCCCAATGTGTAAACCGTCATGCCGAGGCGCTCGCCTTGGTCGACGTCAGTTCGACCTTGCCTTGGGCCAGTTGGGCTTCCAGTGCCTCCAGCGTCACCCCTTTGGTCTCGGGCACCTTGCGATAGATAAAGATGAGTCCGGCGAAACAGATGATGCCGTAGAGCAGGAAGCTGCCAGCGGCCCCCAGCCCGGCGTTAAGCAGCGGGAAGGTGTAGGTCAGCACGAAGCAAGCGATCCAGAGCGCCAGCGTACCAGCCGACATCGCCAGCCCCCGTACCCGGTTCGGGAAAATTTCCGAGAGCAGCACCCAGGTGACCGGCGCCAGCGTCAAGGCATAGATGGCGATGGCCGCCAATACCAGCAGCAAAACCGGCAGCCCCAGTACGCCTGTGGCGTAGGCCGCCGCCATCATGCCGTAGATAATGGTCAGTCCCGCCGAGCCAATCAGCATCAGCTTCCGGCGGCCAATCTTGTCCACCATGGGCAGCGCAATCAGGGTAAACAGCAGGTTGATCAGACCGGTGGCGACGATGGATTTGAGGGTGCTGTTGATGTCAAACCCGGCGGAGGCAAAGATCTCCTGCGCATAGTTGAAGATCACGTTGATGCCGCACCACTGCTGGAACACTGCCAGTACAATCCCGATGATGAGGATCGGCCGCACCGAGGGTTTGCCCAGCTCCGCCAGCGAGACCTTGTGGGTCTCGCCCACCAGAGTCTGGCGGATATCGGCCAGGGTCTGCTTGGCATAGGCATCCCCGCCAATCTTGCCGAGCATGCGGGAGGCTTTCTCATACTGACCATCTTTGGCCAACCAGCGCGGCGACTCCGGCACGAAGAACATCAACACCAGAAACGCCAGCGCAGGTACCAGCTCGGCACCGAACATCCAGCGCCAGCCGGACTGTCCATTCCAGGTCGCCAGAATATCGGTCTGAGTCGCATTGCTTGCCACCGGATCGGCGATCATCAGATTCACCAGCTGAGCCGCCAGCACACCGATGACTATGGTGAGCTGGTTGATGGCCACGAACTTGCCGCGCTTGTTGGCCGGGCTGATCTCGGCTATGTACATGGGCGAGAGCGCAGAGGCCAGACCGATGCCGATCCCGCCGATGATGCGATAAACCACAAACAGATCGAAGTTGCTGGCCGCAGCCGTGCCCCACGCCGAGATGGTGAAGAGAATGGCGGCCAAGATCAGCGGCTTCTTGCGACCGAAGCGATCGGCTGACCAGCCGGAGATTGCGGCCCCCAGCACACAGCCCACCAGCGCCGAGCTCATGGCCCAGCCGGACTGGGCCGGATCCGTGATGGCGAAATAGGCCTCATAGAAGGGCTTGGCCCCGCCAATCACGACCCAGTCATAACCAAACAGCAGGCCACCGCAGGCGGCCACCAAACAGATCATCCAGATGTAGCTCATATTGAGCCCATTCGTATCCAATTGATTTTTCGTGCGTTCCATGACTCATCCTTTCTATCTTGTCGATTGTAGGGTGCAGTGGCGCCCCTCACCGTGGCGGGGCGCCGGTTTTTGTTATGAGAGTTATGAGTGGAGTGACAGCTCGCGACAGATCCGGGCAAAGAGGTGCCCCTTGTCGTGAGCCGGATTAAGGGTGAGCAGCTCTCGCAAGGTCTGTTCACAACCTTCCTGCTGACCCAGCCCCAACAGACCGAGCGCCCTGACCAGCAGACAGTGCTGGCGATGTTTGTGCTGCGGGTCGTCATCCAGCACGATGAGATCCGGCAGTGAGACGGCAAAGAAGTCCGCCTCGTCCGACTCGCCCATCGCCTGCTCGGCCCAGCCGACCATCCCTTCAAAGAGACGCTGCGCCTCAGCAACCCGACCAAGACGTGCCAGCGCCATCCCCTGATAGAAGAGATAATCCACCGGCTGATCGTTGTAGTAGCGGCTGACCCCCAGCGACCCCTGACCCAGACAAGCCTGTTGCAAGCACTGGGCCGCCAGACTCTGGTTGTCACAGGCCAGATGGCAGAGCGCCAACAGGTAGTGGATATCGTTGTCGGTCTGCCCTACCAGACGCCCCTCCCCCAGATTGAGGGGGTAGTGCAGCGCCTGTTGCAGCAACGGAACAGCCTGCTCGTGACGTCCCTGAATCATCAACGCCAGCGCCCGGCGCTGCTGATTGATGAGGTACTGGCCGGTCACCTTGCCCTCGCCCCCCTCCCAGGGGTGAAATTCGCGCAGCCGCAAGATCTCCGCCGCCGCATCCAGCTGGCCGGTGATGTGATAGAGGCTGAGCAGTTCGGCGGTCAGGTCGTCGCGCTTGAGGGCCACCTCACGATGCGCCTCCAGCAGCGCCAACCGCTCGGCGGGTGCCATGGCGCAGCGCTTGTGCAGTTGATCCAGCTCGAACAGCAGACGTGCATCATCCGACTTGAGGGCAAAGGCCCGGCTCAGACACTGCTCGGCCGCCACCGGATCGCCGCTCTTGTTGAAGTGATAGATGCCAAGGTTGCGCCAGGCTGGGGCAAACCCGGACGCCAGCTCGCACACCTGCTGCCACAGTGCGATAGCTTGCGGGTAGCTGCGCTTGCTGTAGTGGAAACAGCCCAGCAGGTAGCTGGCAAACCAGCTGTGGGGCAGTTGCGCCAGTATGGCCACCTCGCCAAGGGTATTGGGGAAGCGCACCTTGCGGCTAAAGGCCTGCTCGGCTTGCGCCAGCAGGGCATCCTGCGCCTCACCTTCCGGCAGCAATGCAGCCTGGAACAACAGCGGCAGGGTCTCCTCCACCTGCAGTGTTGAGAGCAGTTGCTGCGCCAGCTCGGGACGTCCCAATGCCAGCAGATTGCTCGCTAAGAAGCAGAGGTTCACCCCGCGCCCGTTGCACAGGGTTCGCAACACCTCGAGATCGCTTGGCTGCTCGCTTGCCAACCAGCGCAAGAACGCCAGTTGATAGTGAAGTGGATAATGAACGCGCTGCTCGTCGATATAGGCGATGGCCGCCTCCCGCTGGCCAGACTCCAGCAGCGCCAACCCTTTGAGGGCGATAGCGTCGTAGTGGGTGCCGTTGACCGCAAGACTCTTCTCGACAAATTGCAGCGCCTGCGCGGGATCCCGGCGCACCATGGCGATGCGGGCCAGCCCGAAGAAGCCGCTGTCGCGGCAGTTACCGCTCCAGGTAGCCTTGTAGAAGTCATCGAAGGCGGCATCGAACTGCCCCAAACGTTCTTCGATGTGGCCACGCAGCAAGCTCGCCTTGCCACACTGGGGGTTCTTGTTGAGCCGATGGGCACGGGCCAGCGCCTGATTGGCGTAGGCCAGCGCCTGCTCATAGTTGGCGCGGTTGTACTCCAGCGTTGCCAGCGCCAGGTTGCAGCGATAGTCGCCGCCATCCAGCTCCAGTGCCCGCTGGTAGTAATCAAAGGGCGAACGGCTGGCATGCAAATACTGCTCAAGATGCTGGCCGATGAAGTAGAGCTCGTCGACCGAGTCGAGATTGACGGCGGGCTCCGGCGCCGTGGCCGGATCCGGCAGGGCTTCGCCTGCGGGCTGGTGTTCGAGATAGCTCAGGATCGTCTGGCCCTGCTCATCCAGCAGGCGAACCTGCAAGCATCCCTCGCTGGTGATGGCCTGCGGCTCAAGCCAGGCCTGACCCGGCTGCAGATCCAGAGGTTGCGTAAACAACCCCCCCCCCTCGTCACTTACCTCGAACCGGGCCCCGCAAAGCGGCGCCACCGCATAGACCCCGCAGACGAGGCCGTCATAGCTGCGCTCTAGCTTGATAGCGGCGCGGGTGTTGGCGTTTTGCAGGGTGCCTAGGGTGTTGTAGGGCAGGAAGTTCTGCACAAACACCTTCTCCTCCCCCGCATCCAGCCAGGTAAAGTCAGGCTGGTTGTCGGTATAGACCCCGGTCATCAGCTCGATGTAGGGGCCGTTGTCATCGGTCAGGTTGCGATCCCAAGCCAGACCAAAATCGCAGTTACCCCAGCTCCACTGCTTCTTGCCCGGCGAAACGTGGTGATCCGCCACGTGCAACAGGCCGCCCTGCTCGTCATGGCAGTAAGCACCGACAAAGTCGTAGTCAGACTTGTCCGCCATATAGGAGGTGGGCACCGGAATATTGCGGTAACGGGAGATATCGACCCCGGCGGAGTAGTCCACCTTGTAGTAGGTGCCGCGGGCGATGGGGAAGGCACTTACGTCGCGCTTGCCGTGGTCGTAGACGGCGGTCACATCGGGCGGGAAAACGCTCTGGTGGGCATCGCCCCCTTTCACCGCCGGGTTAGACCACCAGAGGAAGTGGCGCGGCGTGTCGTTGCCGTTGAACACCTTGCCAGTGATCTCGATGAGCGCCTTATCGGGATAGAGGGTAAAGCCCGCCATCACCTGCAGACCGCGCATCGGTTCCACCTCGCCGAGCCAGACGGTCTTGGCGCCGCCCTGGCGCTCCGCAATGGTGAAGTCCACCGGCATGAAAGTGGTGGGTCTGTGGTGCTGCGGCCAGTTGAACTCGATGCCGCCGGAGATCCAGGGCCCCACCAGCCCCACCAGCGCCGGTTTGATCACCTCGTTGTAATAGACGAAGTCGCGATTCATCACCTTGTCGTAGGCACGGTGGATACGTCCCCCCAACTCCGGCAACAGCATCACCTTGATAAAGTCGTTCTCCAGCCAGACCGCCTGATAGGACTTCATCTGCTTCTGGCCGGTGAGGGTATCGATCACCCCATAGGGATAGACGGCCCCCGAGGAGCCCTGATAGACCCGCTTCTCGAGAAACATGGGGTTGGGATCTTCGGCACCTACCTCGTAGGTAGGCAGTGAGATGGTCTCTACCCAGACCTTGACATCCGCTCTCATTAATTTCGCCTCACTCAACATTTGTTAGTAAAGTTTTCAGTGAGACCAGATTAGAATGGTTAAAACTGCATTAATTGCTGAAAGATCACGCAATACAGTAAGCGGAGTTTAGTGAAGCGATGCGCATAGGGTTGAACAACCAGAAGGTCCGCCACCACAACAAGCAGGTGCTGCTGGCCCTGCTCTATCAGCTAAAAGAAGCGAGCAAGTCCACCCTGGCGCGCCACTGCGAGCTCTCCATTCCGGCGGTCAGCAAGATCCTTGACGAGTTGGTGGCCGATGGCGCCATCAGCCACAGCGATCAGAACCTCTCCCAGCGCGGCATCAATGGCGGCAGCTACCGCATTGCCAGCGGCCAGGGGGCCATTCTTTGCCTCAATATCAGTCCCACCCATCTGGAGAGCATCCTGGTGGATAACCTGATCACCCCGCTGGATGAGTTCAACGACCAGAAGATTGCCCCGCAAACCCCCGACGAGCTGCTGCATCTGATTGAAGCGCACTACTACCAGCACAAGCGCCGCCACAGGGGACTGGCGATCCGGCTGGCCTTGGCGGTACACGGTCAGGTAAACCCGGCGACCGGGGTGTCGCAAACCATGCCGCAAGCCCCCTGGCACGCGCCAGTTGAGCTCAAGTACCTGCTGGAGGAGCGGCTGGGTTGCGAGGTGATGGTGGATAACGACTGCATCATGCTGGCGCTGGCCCAGAAGTGGCAGGGCCGGGAAGGGAACGGGGATTTTTGCGTCATCAACGTCGATTACGGTATTGGCTCGGCCTTTATCATCAACGATCAGCTCTACCGGGGCGCCCTGTTTGGCAGCGGCCAGATAGGCCACACCATCATCAATCCGGACGGCAGCGCCTGTGCATGCGGCCGCTATGGCTGCCTGGAGACAGTCGCCTCGCTGTTTGCCATCAAGAAACGGGCTCGGGTCTTTCTCAAGCAACAAGCCAGTGCCGACAACCCGGCGCAGACGGGGGTAGAGCTGGATACCGCCCAACTGCTCACGCTCTACCATCAGGGGGATGTCATGATCCGCGCGCTGGTGGACGAAGGGGCCCGCGCCATTGGCCTGAGCCTCTACAACTTCCTCAATATCCTCAACATCAACCGCATCTGGCTCTATGGCCGCAGCTGCCACTTTGGTGAAACCTGGCTGCAAACGATCGTCAGTCAGACCGGCGCCAACCCGTTCGACTTCAGCGATGCAGTCAACGCCACCCATATCCGTTTCGGCCAGCTCAGCCGCACCCAGCAGGTAATGGGGATTGGCTATCTCTATGTAGAGCGAGCCTTGGCAAAGGCCACGTGAATATTGAGTTGACTGCTAGCTCCTGATACGTAGTTAGGCCATCTTCAGCTTTTGCTGGAAACAAAAAGGCCACGCTCTATCGGCATGGCCTTGTCTATTTAGATGAGGAAGTCATCCAGCTGACGACCTTGCTTGAGTTGCTCAGCCAGGAGCTTAGGGGTACGGCCCTGACCGGTCCAGGTTTTCTCTACGCCATTCTCAACATAACGGTATTTCGGAGGACGAGGTGCCCGTTTAGCTTTAGTCGCAGTTGCAGCTGCTGGAGTACTGCCAACCAACTCAGTGGGGTCGATACCAGCTTGTGCCAACATCGCTTGGAACTCAGCCAGCTTTTGTTGGTGCTCAGCTTGGGCGGCTTGTTCTTTCTCAGCGACCTCTAACCGTTCCAGATAAATCAGCTCGATTTTATCGTGGGCTTCTTTGAGCTGATCCAGAGACAACTCGCGCAGCGCTGCTCGCAGACTACGGATGTTCAACAGCACTTTCAGAATTTCACTCATAGATATCCTTTAATTAAATACGCAGGATTGTTCTATAGCATACTAATGAGCACTGACGTGCTCAAGAGTCTTATCGTATTTGACTGCAACCGAAGTTGCGTTGCCCATCCATAACCTTCGTACTCTGTTTACTTAGGTAAGCCAGACGAAACAGAAAGTCGTGATAGATTTTATCTCGATTAATTGCCGCATTACGAAATAGCCAATAAGTCCCTTTGGGAGGGAAATGAACCAAGTGAGCATGCTCTGGATACGGTAAGCTTAGTGCACTACACCACGCTTTCTGTATCCTCACCCCCATGTTATCACCATCAACTTCTAAATAGTTACCCAGATAGGTGTAATCGTCTCTGCGGAAGAATAGCATGACGTGGTAATGGTGGTGTGCTGATGAGTCCTTTTCCCTGCACCAGATGTAAGCAGGTAGACGAGGCTCCCCTCGTCGGTTGTTACGTTTATGGTTTGCTTTGATCTGACTTTTAAGGGATTCCATGAAGCGTGTGATCACCGCTGGGTCAGTGCGCTGCATGAAGATAAGTTGATCCAGGTCGTATGCAGTGGTATCCACTGCGAACCTTAAATCGCATCGAATAGCAAAGACTCGAGGAGTCTCTGCTAATACTTGAGCTGTAAACTCTACACTGCGCACCAGATAATCCAGGTTCATTGGCCCATATACAGATGTGCATTCCTGCAACAGTGCTTCAAACTCCATCTTGGTTAATAATATTATGCTATACATAATGTTCACTCCCAAATGCTAAGTGTTTGATAAAATGTTGTGCCTAACACAATAACGTGCGTCAGTGTTTTAAATAAAATTCAATCCTCCCCTCTCAAAAGAGAGGGGATATAGACGATGATAAAAACTCTGTTATATTTAGTATCACGAGCAATACACTGCGGCCATATTAGATATCCTTTGCATGCTATATTACATATACCGGACTGCTTTGTTGTACAACAAATTCGCTAAGGCCTTACAGGCCACGGCATATATTAAAAAAATGATCAAATTACCTTTAAAAATCACTCTTAAGTTATTAAAAAGTAAAATCATCTAATGTAGTGTTTATCGGTGAAGTTAATATTACCATATGGTAACGCACCAGCGTCGTTCTATTCTGTTTATAAATGCTGACACATCCTCTCAGGATTAAATCACTCAATGCAGCATCAAGAGCCTGCTTACTTCTTAATTTATTCGGACAAAACTTACGAATATCATTCTTTTTGAAAATGGCTCCTCCATTTGCCCCCACATTTCTAGCTAACCAAGAACGCAGAATATCTGCATTAGATGGTTCATCACTTTTATCGAGCTTCTTCATTTGTTGAATAAAATGCTCAAAAAACCAATGTGCAATAGTAATCGCAGCATACATTGTCTGATCTGAGATAAACTCGGCGTTAGGTGTGCAAAACCCCTCCAGAACCGCAGCAATCCTGGATACATGCTCCATAAATTTTGAAGCATAGTCGCGGTACTGATTCAATTTCCCTAAAGGACCAATACTGAGCTCAATAGCCACATATTGTTGATTCCACCTGCTAGCGGCTTCTGGCGTCAGCTTTAAGCATTTACGCTCGATCCCACGCTCCCTACGTCTAAATCCTCCCTTCAGAAGACCCTCAACACGTTGATGAAAATGATCTACTGCATCCGGGGCTCGAAACCGCAATTCGTCGAGGTGGAATCGTTGACCTTGAGTAGACTGAGGCTCACAGATCAAACACCGAGCCAAAAAACCGGAAGCACGAGCACGCTCCCCTTGGCGTTCCAGACTGCTGTTAAATAACCCAGGCTGAACCATAAGCATCAAACCCAAACGGTAATCAACTAATTTAGGTCTGGTACTGGCCACCCGCTCGATTGAGATAGAATGTCCACTCCACATTGAGTTAATAGCGGTGTCTCTAAACAGCTCCCCCGACAACAAGCTTCCTGCCTCATCGGAGGCTAGCATTAACGATGGGCTATCCTTGCCTAGAACTTGCTTGATGGCGGCACTGGTTACATCAGATAACACTAACCTCTTTTGAGTTGGGGCAATCGGTTTTTGTTCTTGGCATTGATACCATGCCTCCTCCAACTCTTTAGTTCCTAGCCCTTTCTCCGCGTCTTTAGAAATTGCCTTTCCTAACGCCTTCTCCTTGATCTGCCACAAAGCCAACTCTCTGAGATAGACCTCTTGTGACTTGATAAATTCCAGATCCAGTTCATTCTGAAGTTTATAGATAGCTTTCATTACCAATTGAACCACGGCTGACTTGCGCTCACCTGATTCAGCCAACACGATTAAATACAACGATGCAGCAAATCTCAGGTTCTCCTTGGGTTGTATATCAAACGAGTCTTGACATGCTAATGACATGGCAGCTAGAACAGCTGAGACAATAACCCCAATAGGCGCCTGTGTATCCTCATAAATGTCCTGGATTAGCCTTGGCAATGGTTCAGGCAACACTTGTAGTGGAAACTCACCCACTTGATTTTGATTGTTCATCATGACGGCTCTCACTTTAGTTGTTCAGGGACTGGATCCAGATATCTACCGATGACTCACGCCATCCAATCGCCGAAGTTCCCACCCTGACTGGCCTCGGGAAACTAGGGTCAAACCTAGGACTTTTTGGGTTTATGCGCTCGTAGATCCAAGACCGACTCATCCCCACCCGTAGCTTCATTTCAGGCATGCGCAGTATGCGGTCCGGTTTTATCACTGATGTAGTCATAAGCACTCCTCATGTATCGAGGTTACAAAATGTCTGAGCATGGATTGCACTAATCTAGGTACCGTCGATGTTGCAAAATCGTGATGCATCTTCTGACTTCACTAGAGAGCGAGATTGAGATTACCCTAGTTTTTTGCCAATAATGGGTCACCTATGCCACCTCTTGAATGACCTGTTATTTGAGTTGAGCATGATATAAACTAAGCGATTTTTAATTTATAGGAGCTCGAGGGTTTTATGTCCCTAATTAATAAATTACAACAAAATGAAATGAACGATATCGCAAGCTTTATTGCGCAAGAAGCCTATAGGCTAGCTGTTATAAAACAGTATCCCGAAGATGTTTCTCGCATTTATAATTTAAGTAAATCTGTCAGATATGAAATCCTAAAGCTATTAAAAAAGAACACAAACATAGACTATGCTATTGAGAGCATTATTTTATGTGTTGTATGTTACATTGTAACAAAACCACCCTTTGATGAGTTTAAAAATGAAATTAGATACCTCATTAATAGGTGGTGGGGGATTGAATCGGAGGACGACAATGATGACATCATAAATAACGACAAAAACGAGTTACTGGACAATTTAAAGAAAACTGTTATAGAGTTATGTAAGAGTAACCAAAATTTCAAATGCAATATTGCTCACAGATACTCAGTTGCAATGTTTGCAACTGAGTTTGATAGCACATACTTACTAAATTATTATCACGACACGTTGCGATACATTTATAAAAAAGAATACCTCCCTATTAGAAAAAATTGCGTGCCCACTTTATCTGTTCGTCGTTATAAACTATTTAACCCCATTGGAGAACGACCTTTGTACAGCATTGAATGTGCATATCAACAAGTGGAAGTACCGACAAGCGCACTATCAAGAATGGATGGAGATACAATAATTAATGGTTACATCGAAAATTTATTTGACAGCTATATGATGCTGCATAAGTATCGCAACCAAGAATATGTTGATATAGCAACTAAACTGACTGTGCAGATTGATATCTCAAACATGCTATCAAATAATGAACTTGATAGAATCATGTCCTATTTACGTTCTGATATTAGCGTGATACAGACAAAGAATAAAATTTCTCACATGTGTTTAGCTAAAACTGAAGATGAACTTGTTGAGAAATACAATATCCCAAGATTGCATACGGATGATTATCCAACAGTGAATTATCTACACAGGGCAGATACACTAAAAAGTATAAATGAAAGTCATGCAAAGAACTATCTATGCGCCCTAATTTTAATAGCTGAGCACTTTGTAAAATATACAAACAAGAATGATAAAGTAAAAATACTTTGGAAGAAAGATGAAAAAAACTCCAATTTAAAAAACAGTATGGATTTATTGGCTACTGCCTTACGAGATAAGTATGGAGATAAAACATTTAACAGCAACAAAACTGATAGCAATTATATATCTGATTATGCAGGCTTCAGTGCAGGGATGATTGAAAGAGGTTATAAAGAACTGAATAAACTAATAAAAAAACATTTAGATTTTTTTCAACAAGGAAGAGTTCAATTTGGGAAAAAACTTAACAGCTCACAAAGAGATAAACTGCGTGCTGAGTTGGAAATTAGCTTTGATAAATTACACCCTGACGATAAGGTGAAAGCGAAGGATGAGCTTGAAACTCATTTAAAGAATGGTCGCCAGGCCTCTGTAAAACCCTTGAAGAATGGAAGTTATGTAATCACATGGTGATGCTTTTCCTGCTACTCTTGCTATTAGTAGCAAGAGTAGCAGATTGTTTTTTTGTAAAAATCATAATTACCCATTGACAACAACATGCTTCTATTGAACTTGCAGTTATTTAACACCCTAAGTGGTTCTTTCTTGATCTAAGATCAGCACCAATTCTTATCAAACACATTGAAAAAAAATACTGGTATATATCATCTCCATGAACCTCCCAAAAATATTTCATGGAGATATCATCATGTTAAATATAATGAGCGATACGATGTATATATTGCAAAGACCAGCTAGATATCTTATCGGAGCCAAACCTATACAAAATAAGGACCCTTCTGTTAAATAATACGAATCCATATAGCTTATCGTTCTCACTACGTCAGGTGTTCATGATTGTCATAATCCATCGCTACCACTGACACAAGAAGACACATTACGTCTTTAAACCACTGGTTTGATTCAATAGATCAAGCCCTAGTGACACTCACGAAATCGGCACTCATTTCATCTATTTCCCTCCATTTTCTGGTCATTAAGGTCTCTAAGAGACTTTTGACCATGGGGGTCAGTGTACCTTGCCCTATTGACCGGGAGGAGACCATGGCACTGGTAGGTTACGCACGTGTTAGTACGGGAGGTCAGAGCCTGGAAGTCCAGCTTCGAGCGCTGGCTGAATGCAATAAAGTTTTCCAAGAGAAGGTTAGCGGTGCCAGTGATGATAGGGCACAACTTACTCTCCTCTTGGATTATGTGAAGGAAGGAGACGTGGTGATGGTTACCAAGCTGGATCGTTTGGCTCGTAATACTCGTCACCTATTGGAGATATCAGAATTTCTACAACATAAGCAAGTTGCATTACGGATATTGAATCTGGGGATAGATACCTCAACGCCTACTGGCAAGTTAATGCTCACCATGATCGGTGCTATCGCAACATTCGAACGAGAGTTGATGTTGGAGCGGCAAGCTGAAGGAATTGAGTTAGCCAAGCGACGAGGTGTTTATAAAGGCCGTAAGCCTACCGCAATGGCAAAAGGTAATGAAGTTCTGGCATTGGTTGCCAAAGGGTTACCCAGATCTGAAATTGCCAAACGCACGGGGATCAGTATCTCCAGTGTGCAACGCATCCTCAGATCTCAGAGCAACTGAAAAATAGTGTGGTTTACCGTTTCTGACAATAGCCATACACATCTATTTGATCATAGTTATTCGGTGAGATAAAAATGAAAAAGCTGACATTCTGCTTACTACTAACTCTTATGTCTGGAAGTCAATCAATACAGGCGGCGGAGCCGTTCACAGGTTTTCTGCCTGCACTAGTACAGGACAAAATAGGGAAACCATTCTGGTGTAATGCTCATTTGCAGTTAAACAGAAAATGCGTCGCAACTGAAATCAGCAATCTTTCAATGGTGATTGTGCGCAGTCAGCCATTCGATGGCTGTGAAGCGGGCATCTGGGGCTGGATCGCCACTGCGGGCTCCCCACAGAAAATAGCCATTGGCCAAACCATTACACCTGATGAAAAATTCAATATTTCAATGAAGGATATGTGTCGACCAGGAACCATTGTCAAACTTCAACCAAACAAAAAATATAAAAACGAGGAAAATTTGGTTGGTTTTCACAATGGCAAAGAAATATTTAGATACCTAGGGCGTAAGTAGCCAAGTGGTTTAAGAGAAAAGCAATTGTTACGAGGATTTCTATGAAAGACATAAATAGGTATTTATTGGCTTCAACTCTGATGTTTTCTGCCCTCGCCTGCAGTGCCCAAGAACAACGTTATCTTACTATCCAGCATACCGACACGGTTTACGCAAACCAAGGCGTCTGTGCGTATCACTTTTCTTTAGATAGTGGTGGGGCAGACGAGTTTGGTCATTTGTATATCACGCTGCAATTTAATGACAAGAAAGGCAAAGCACTGGCCGAATCAACGCTGGAAGTTGAACCCTTCGGCGGGAGCGACGCTACCCGCTATGGTGGTGGCTTTACAGAAGTGGATTGCGCCCAGGTAGAGCAGGCCAAGTCCGTCGCCATTATTCAGGCAACCGAAGTCTTTGCTCATAACCAGGTTACCCGGCTCCCCATCTCCACCTTCACTCCTGAGTTTCATCAACCACTGAAGATCACCGTAGGCGGCAAGTAGCCAACTCAGGAAAAAATAATGTCAAAGGGCGTCACCATCACGGTGACGCCCTTTTTCATTTCCAACCCTTGATGAGGATCATCACCCCATGACACGACATTTCATTATTGGCGATCACTTGGTAGCACAGCAGTTTGAAGGCCAGCATCATGGCATCTTTGTTGGCCATGACCTGGTCATTCACTGTCGACCATCCCCTTCCGGAGAGCTCTCAGGCCAACTGGCGTTGACCTCGCTGGCTGAATTCAGTCAGCACTGCACCATTGAGGTCCAGCCTCATGCTCAACGCCTGTTCAGTCAAGAGGAGAGCCTGATACGGGCTTACGCCCGGCTCAATGAAGGTGAGCAAGGTCAACAGTTCGCCAGTGGCGAGCGATTTGTCACTTGGTGCATAGAGGGGCTTCAGCATCCCCCAAAGCTGCTGCAAACCGCTGTAGCAACGGTAGTGGCAGCCGAAGTGGCTCGCCATACGCTGGGTAAAGCAGCCACCAGTGCAACGGCTGGGCTTGCAGCCACCACACTGGCCACTACTGCTGGCGGTAGTGGTGCCGCTGCGACGGTGGTGTCGGTGACAGGCATCGTTTCAGCCCCACTGTTAGCTCCCCTTGCTGTAGGCGCCGTCGCGGCCTATGGCGTCAGCAAACTGTGGGATTGGCTCAAAGACTGACCCCACATGAAGGCCCCTCTTCTCCACCCACCGAGGACACATCATGACAATTCCTTTTCACCGGGACGGCTTTGCCCTGCCCGTGGCCCAAGCGCTGCTCGCATTACTCAGTCAGGAAGCCGCCACTGTCGGCCTCAACTTCGAGCGCCTGACTCAACTCACCTTCAACTTTCGCTGTCCCACCTATAGCCCCGAGCAGGGAGGGGCTCACCCCGTCGAGATCCGCTTGATACGCGGCCTTGATGGCTGGCTGTTCGATTACGTCACCGACTTCAGCTACCAGGGACTGGGCCAGGATGCCGAGCTCTGTAAGGAGCTCGATTTCAACTTCCTGGATGACGAACACTATCTGCAAGGGTGGGGACCACTGCCCAGCGTGGAAGCTCGCGAACTGTTCGCGATGTGGCAGAGCAACTTCATTAGCTACACCCAGTTGGGCTATTTCACCGTCACGGTCAGTGGGGATTAGGAAGTGTGTGATGACTAACGAACTGCCGCTCTCCCTCACCTCACGCCAGTGGCTAGAGCTGATTGCCGCCAAGGCCAAGCTGCAGCCAATCGGCCAGGGTGAGCGCTGGTTGCTGCACCTGACCACTAATAGCCCACATACCCGCACCGTTACGCTGCATTTGCGTTGGTCTGGCGTGCAGTGGCAACTGCTCTCCCTCACCAATGCCGAGGACTGGCGCACCATGAGTCAGCCCGTGGATGAAATCTGCGTGGACCCCAAGCGCCAATGTTTCTGGCGCTGCCAAGCAGGCCCCATCCCGCTCTCTGAACAGCCTCGTGTACTGGGCAGCTTTCTGGCCGACCTGCAGCATACCTGTATCCATCATGGCTATTGTGTGGAGAGTGACCCCTTACCCCAAGAGGAGGCTCACGATGCCCAAACCACCGATAGCCGTTGAGCTGGAAGCGATTAATCGGGATGGCGAGACGCAGGTGGTGCGCGACAGCAGCCTGACCGTACAGGGCTACAGCGTCTACCTGCGGGCGGTGGAGGCCAGCGGTCTGGCCCTGGCTACCTGGGTAGCGGACTACGACACCCTCGGTCCCGCCTATGAGCTGGCAGAGCGATTAAGTCTGGCACTGGCCATCCCGCTAGACGTGTTGGTGCCCGAACCGCTGATACCGGTATAGAGTGGTTCCGCAGCCACGACCAGCTGCCCCCCCCTCAAAGTGAACCAACAACCTCTCGACCTTTGACCCCGACATGCTTCCTGCATGCCGGGGTTTTGTTTATTTGGAGAACCCCACATGCGTTACCACAAACTCAAAGCCGGGGAATGCCCCGGTACCTATGTGGTCACCGAGCCGGTGACCGAGCAAGACTTGCTGCGTATCGCCAACCAAATCGCCCGGCAACGCCTCGGCAAAGGGGCAGCCATTACCTCGCATCAGGCCGCTGCAGAACGGCTGCAGGCCTTGCTGCAATCGAAAGAGCGCGAGGTGTTTGCCGCCCTGTTTCTAGACAATCAACACAGGGTGATCGCCTTTGAGGAGCTCTTTCACGGCACGCTGGGGTCGGCCAGCATCCATCCTAGGGAGGTGATCAAACGGGCCCTTGCTCTGAACAGTGCAGCCCTTCTGTGTGCCCACAATCATCCTTCGGGCATGCCGGAGCCCAGCTATGCCGACAAGCAGATCACCCAGGTGTTACGCGATGCCCTGGCGCTGGTGGAGGTCCGTCTGCTCGACCATCTGGTTATAGGTGCCGAAGGCGTCGTTTCTTTCGCTGAGCGAGGCTTGTTGTAGCGCGCTCGCAGTCATCCCCTTCGTACTTCCGTCCCACCTCAAAGGAGCTCGCCATGATTGAGTTCACCGACAGCTTTAGCCAGGCCGCCGTGGCAGAGGCCATGTGTGCCCATCCTGCACTCGCCAAGCTCATCAGTCAGCAGTTGATGCTGCCGGGCTTTGCCTATGCCCACGATGTAGAGGGGCGGCGTATTGGTGGCCCGCTGGTGGCCCCCAACCCGGTGTTGCACAAGACCACGCTCTTTGTCAGTCCACGGGATATGAGTGAGCATCTGCCACGTGAGATTAACTTCGCCCGCTTTCGCTGTGCCTGTAATGCAGCGGGCCAGCCGGTCGGTGAGTGGCAACGGGTAATTGTCGGGGCCTACGTCAACCACGGCAGTAATGACGAGCCGGATTGGAGTAGTCACACCTGAACCACGGCCACCAGCACACATAAGACCTCTAGCAGCCCCTCACTCCGAGGGGCTGTTTGCATTTGAAGGAAGCCCAACCATGCATGACTTACGTGATTACAAAACTCTATCCACCCGGCAGATAACCGCCGCTATTGGTCAGCTCAACCACAACACCGCGCCGAAGATAATGACCCACCTCGCATTGCGGGCCAGACAGCCGCACCCGCTCGGTAATGGCCGTAGCAGAGCCAAGGCCCTCAAGCTGCTGCGCCGGGTCAAGAAAGCCCACAAGGCGGGCTGTATCCCGTTTGAGCTCACTGTGACGGGCTGCCGTATAGACAGGGGGAGCCATCAGGCTGACCGCTACTACTACGATCGGACACTGCTAGCCCAAGGCTGGCACCAATACGATACCGAGGAAGACGCTTGGTACTTCGGCATCTGGATTCACACACTGAAGCTCGAGACCTTTACCTATGCCGAAGGGGATACCAGTCATGTAATTGCACCGAACGTCGAGGCGTTTCGTGCTGAATTGGCGCGGCTCTACCAGTACCACCCGCAAGCCCCGGCGTTTATCAGCATCGACCCAGAGGCTGGCGTTGTGACCCACCATTTTGAAGTTGAAGCCAAACCGGAGGTGTGACATGGCCAAACACATCACCATCAAGGTGCCCGGTAAACATCCGCAAACCAGCGAGTTCACCACCTTTGAGCTAAAGGGCCAACGCATGGATATCAACATCGGCGGCCAAGCAGTGCCCTTCCTCATTCACGGCAGGGGCGTCGGTACGCCGCTCACCCATATCCCGAGTGGTTACCGTATCGCACAGCTCGGTGGCTGGCTCACCGCGCGTTACGCCATACCCGAAAATAAGCCCAGCAGAGCTGGCCTGCACCCAGATGGCCATAGACCGATTGGTAGCCCAGTGCGGTTCGCTGCATCTGCTGGACCGTCTCAATTGCAAACCGGTTATCAATCAGATGTAACACACAGCCCAGACAACTAGGAACGATGCAATGACCAACCCCCTCCCTGCAACACCTGACCCACAGGCAGGCCATCCCGTGATGCAGATGCTGGATGTCGCCATGAGTTCCATCATCGGCGATTACGATGACGCAGACCTGGTACCAGAATGGCAATGGCTCAAGCAAGTGGCCTCCCATGAACATATCGACGTAAAGGATGACTCCGCCTACGAGTACACCTTGAAACTGGCCATGGGTCTCGATGCCATCCCGTCAGCACTGCAATCCTTGCTCACTGCCGCCCAAAGGCTGAACAAGGAGGTTAAACATCGCTCGAATGTGGTGGGTATCTTTCCCAACGAAGATAGCATCATGCGGCTACTGGGCGCAGTACTGACCGAGCAGAATGAGGAATGGCTCCTGCAAAACCGTTATCTGCCCCAACAGAGCATGGCCGAGATAAATCGAGCTGATGAAGATGTGACAGAAGCACTGCCACTGAGCGCATAACAGGAGCATTGCCGAGCTGAAGAGCTGCAACTGAATTTACACCACCTTGACGGACGTGACCGGAAACCCCGGAAACCCCGGAAACCAGGTCATTTTTGCGCGCTGATCAACAACACAGAAAATGGGAACCATAGGGAGTTGGGGATTACACACCCAAGTTCAACCACGTTTTGGCGCACGTGCAATTGTTGAACGAAGCAGGGTTTCCCTGCTTTGGGATCGCTGCGGCATCTATGGCGATGCTGACGAGCAATGGCTCACCGACATTGATACCGTTATACCGAGTTTTATTGAGCGCCTTAGCAAGCTCTTTCAACAAGGAGAACTACTGAGTGACCAAGATAAATTGGTGACGTTGCAGCAAGGGGAATGGGTATGTCTGGCTAATCCCAAAGCCAGCTACGGATATCTCTATCTGGATGTCTACCGGCAGGAATGCTGTAGTGTTCAAGCCACGAAAATATGAATCTGAGGCAGAGGGTGAGCATGTAGCTCACCCTACCTGAGACTTCTTTTTTTGGCTGACTACTGAACCCCTAATGCCTTGTAGACGGCATCCACCGGATCCGCATAAAAGCTGATTTGAAACTTGGAGAAGATCTCCGCCGGTACGGTTGGAATATCCGAGGCTGACGCCATCGGCAACAATACCCGTTTTCCGCCACTGTCCATTGCCAGTTGCAGACTGCCAGCCAAATCCTCAACCGGATTGACCACACCGCCTAGCGTCATGTCACCCAGCACAACCATCTGCTCCTGCACCGGCTTACCCATCAGAATGGAACAAAACGCCACCAGCGCGGCCAGACTGGTTTTGGTGCTGGGGCCGGAGTTATGTAGCTCGACCACATGCAAATGGTACTCATGCTCGGAGAACTTGGCCGTTGCGCTGACCCGATTCAGGTTGCCTTTGAAGTAATCGAAACCGACCCGGATCGCCTCCTTCGCTGGCGTATTGGAACCCAGGCCTGAGGTTGAATGCTTGCCATTGCCAGGTGTCATTTGGATTTCAAAACGATAAAGGCCTAATTGCCCTGCCCCGCCCTTGGTGACCATATGCACCACCCCGGGCTTACCCAATCCTTCCGGGATCAACTGGCTGCCACCTTGTTCCGGCACATTGACAAAGAACTCTTCCAAGGTCTGATTATCGAGATAGCTGAAATGCACATCAAAAAACTCCATACCACCAAGTTTCTTGAGCTGCTCCTTGATGCGCCGACGCAGTTCCAGTGCATAAGTCAAACAGCGGCGCACATCTTCTTTATCAAACACACCATGTGGATGGAGCAACTTCAACAGCCCAGACACAGTACGCCTAACTGCGATCACATCACGCTGATTCAGGTTGTTGCCCAGCTTGAAGTAACGATCGATGGCGTCGGAGAAACTGCGCTTACGCATCTCGCGCATATACTCGGCGAGATAATCGGTGATCAGGCCATAGTTGTTGGTGAAAAATTCTGGCCGCATCTTGGGAATATCCCAACCGGGGATATAGGCATGAAAACGATCGAAGAAGGCCGTATCGATCATCGCCTCCGGGAACGGCGCAAGCAGATGGCTGGTCTTGACCAGGGTCTCGACACTCTGGTTGATGTTGCCGACAAAGACCATGGAGGCTTTTGCCTCGATTGAATCACGACCACGGGAGAAGGACCCAGAGGCCATGTAATCCTTCATGATCTGTACGCCGTCTTTATCCTTGAAGGTGATCCCCGCCACCTCATCAAAAGCCACCACATCCCACATGCCCACCAGACCAACCTGGCGCGAACTCATGTTGTAAAACAGGTTAGCTACCGTTGTCTGCCCACCTGAGACCAACAAGGAGTTGGGTGAACACTCCTTATAGACATGGCTTTTACCCGTCCCCCTCGGCCCCAGCTCACAGACGTTGTAGTTGTTTTCAACAAAGGGGATCATCCGGGTCAGTAGATGCCACTTGACCCGTTGCTGCAAGTTGGTCGGCTCCATGCCGATGGAGCGGATTAGCACATCCAGCCACTGATCGGTATTGAAATGAGCACGCGCAGCGAACAGTTCCTCCATATCCATGGAGGGCATCTGGATCGGCTTCAGGGTAAAAATTGAGAAGGGCGAGATCTTCTGCCCTTCCTCATAGAAGTAATTGAGGGTGATGATGCACCAGATCCCGCCGGTCAGCAGTTTCTCGTTTTGCTTGACGATATTGGCCGGAATCACCGCATCCTTGATGCCGAGATTGGAGAGCTGCGCCTCGTAGACATCCTTTTTCTGATTGAGTTTGACCCCCACCTTGTCAATCACCTTGAAGCTGCCACGCTCACGGATCAGTGACTTGACCTTCTCTGCCTCGTCGGGACGCACATAGTTCTCGGCCAGGATCTTCTTGACGTTTGCTAACCCTTCGCGCACCACCTCATCATCATCAGAGGCGCAATACATCCCGAGCAAATATTCCAGGACATAGACGGGGACATTGGCCCCTTCCTTGAGCTGTTTGGTCAGATCCTTGCGCACCACTTTGCCTTTGAAATAACGATTCAGGCGAGCATCGAGATCCATGCTGGCATGCTGTGCCAACTCATCTGCTGCCCCTGCGAACGGATAACCGGATATCAAACCGTGCTCAGGAATGTTCTCATCACCACTTGGCTTACTTCCTGGGTACACATCCATCTGCTGGATAATCACATTGTTGGTGATATGGGTAACAGATGTGGCCTGCTCGTCCGGTTTCTCTTTACCGACATACTCGCCTTCAGTGGCACTCATTTCATCGTGTGGCATCGGGTCACTCCAAGGCATAACCTGAGCCATGCCTTATTTCATCAATCAAAGTTCAAGAAGTTCGGGATCGTCACTGACAAATCAACCCAACAACTTCCGACATTAAAAACCGAAGTCGTTCTGGATCGCCAGGTCAATGGTCACCGGGTATCGGGCTAGTTCTATGCCATCCTCATCATCTTGCAGCAGCAGTTGATATTGAGCCTTGCGGTCAAAATCCGTACCGGTAAGCTTCAAGCGAACATCCTGCTGGCGCTGCTCGAGGATACCGGAGGTAGCGTCAAAGCTGAGCTTCTCGATGGCGGATACTGACTGTCCATTGACGTCAATCACGACAAAACGAACAGTGCGCGGTTTATGCCGTTCATCGACGGCATCGGTCTGCAAGAATCGGATCTTGTCGATGGCATTGACCAGCTTGATGGGCTGATATGCAGGCACGATATTCACCTTGCTCTTCTCATGCTGCGCCTGCTTTTTGCCGCGTAGCTCCTGCACTTCAAGCACCGGCACACAAACCTCCTGCAGCATGGCACCGCCATGTACAAAACGCGCGCCGCCCACAAAGTGGAAACGGCTTACCCCCTTGGGCAGCCAGAATCCGACATCGGAATCTCCGCCGACCGTGTCGCTGATCTGGCCCTGCCAGACATCTTCATTAACAGGCAACTGCCGTCCGATCAGATAGCGTTTTTTGGCCTCAAGCGTGCCAGAAGGCTCAGCCTGTAGTTGGGCTTTAACCCCACATTCCGGCGCCTCACGCTGGAACAAGAACCCATGATCTGCCGTGACGATGATCCGGGTAACACCAAAACCATTGATGATCTTGCTGACCAGATTATTGAGCTCATCGATGGCCTGACGCACTGCCGAAAATGTTTGCTGCTCGGTCGCTTGCTTGTCACCGATGGCATCAATGACATCGTGATAGACATAGATCACCCGAGCATCGCCAATCGCTTCATTGGCCTGAGCGCGGGTCCAACCTTGCAGCGACTTCGCTGATATCGCAATGCCCCCCACTTTGGCCAAAATTGCGCTGCGATTATCTAATCCAGCACTACTTTGACCATCCACCAATACGGTCGCACTCCCTTGTGCATAATCAATCTGCTGGTGGGGTAACAGGGCAGCCATCCCGAGCTGAGTGTAACTGGGCAACACACCCAGCTGACTAGTGATCTTGGCGGCAAAACGCTTGGCCTCGTTGATTTGCCCCTGCAACTCATGAGCCACCTCGTAACGCAGCGCATCACTGATGATCACAAACTGCCGCTTTACCCCTGCCTGGGTAAAACGCTGCTTAACAACGGTATCGTAGAATCGTGCTTGTGTTGGTACGCCCAACTCCCAGCGTGCCAGCAGTTGCTGCTTGGCCAGCAATCCATCCCATGCCAAGCCAAGCTGGTAGAGGTACCAGTTAACATAGAGACCTTCGATCTTGTCGGCTAAAGCGGCCAATACCTCAACTGCCTGCCCCTGCAAATGGAGTAATGCCTCGTTAAAGAGACGATATGCAGCATCAAACTGAAACAACCCGGTTTCATAAGCCTGATACATGGCCTGAGCCGATGAAAAATGAAAACCATCCGGGTAGTTTCTGCGCAGCTCCAACAGATTTTCAGCATGCAGCAGCGCCTGATAGAGATGGGCATACTTGGGCTCGAACCCGGGCCAAAAACCCTGACGACGGCGCGAGATGAGCTGGCTAAAGTCGCTGCGACTCAAACCGAGATCGCCCCCCATCAATCCAGCAACCAACTCTCGGATCAAGGCCTGCTCAACCGCCTCAAAACTGGTCACCTCTGCCCAACACCAGAGCTCTTGAGTCGTCAGGCTATTCAACCTGTTTGACAGCTCAAGCTGCGTCGCCACCTCTTGTGAAAGCTGGGCAAACGCTCCCCTGTGTTGTAATGAATCGCGCCAACCCGCCAGCAATGCCATGGCATTGGCTCGGCCGGTCGGCGTCACCAGCAACTGCGATTGCAACCAAGCCGGGCGCTGCTCCTGCTTGGTCACCTCCAGCAACTCATAACTCTCACTGGCAAAAAGCTTGCGGATAAACTCCCGCAAAGACGCCTTATTTTCTTCGGCGACCTGATAACCATAATCCCGTTCTAACAACTGCCAAAGGCTCGGCAGCAACCCATGTTGGTCAAGTGGTGCCAGAGCATCTGCGGGCTCAAGGTGAGTATCCAACAGGCGAGCGCCTAGTTCCCTGACTACATCAGCAGGTTGAGCAAGACAGCCCAACAACACGCTGATCATCTTTAGATCGAGCGACAGCGAGTCTTCCACCCCACTGCGACCATCCAACCGACGCTTGAGGGCTGCGGTACGATCTTTGCTGGCAAAAAAGCTGCTACGTGACGCGATATAATCACGCAACGCCATATTGGCAAGACCCAGCTCGTTGAGCAGGATCGATGCCGCATCGGCATAAAAAGTAACGCTGTAGCGACGCATATCGAGCAGCCAATCTTTGGCTGCTGAAGGTTCAGGGCTTGGCCAGTAGAGCAGAAATGGCGTGGTCTGCTCATCGAGTTCTATGCGCCTTCTCACCTGTAACTGGGAGTGCTGTGACATGTTGAGCACCACCACAGGCTGGCCTTCGCGGGTCAAACCGGCCTGGGGATCGGCAAGCTCTGCCAGCTGTGCTGTAAAGCTCTGCTCGGGATCATGCCAAAAGACGATCCGGCTCTGCTCGAATTTCTTATTTAGCCCGGTTTGGAGCTGGGTGATATCCATAAAAATCCGTCACGACAAGCCATTAGGCTCCGATTTACAACAAAACCATATGGTAATCGAAATGCTCTTAGAGTTCATGGAGCAATCCGTATAGCGTAGGGCCTGGGGTCATCGAAGGTTGCTTTGGCAAGCGCAACTTGCAGACTCAGCCAAGCGGTAGAGAAGACAGGCCTGCCACCTACCTGTCCTCTTGATAGCCTCTGACAACCCAGCATTATGTTAAGCTGTCACAACACACTCAAGTTGCTGTTTGCATAATTGCTGACTGTTGCCCAGCAGCAGCTGATTTTCGATAGAGCGTAACAAATTGTTAATGTCATCAAATTTATTAACCAAAAGATGGCTACTGCGACTGGCCTTGCCGGTTAACCACTGATCATAACCAACTTTTGCCCATAACCGATAAGAGTTCAAAACAGACTTGTATTTTATTGCTGCCGACTCAACCAGTGCATCTGCATGATGATATTTACCAAGAGTGGTATAAAGTGCAGACTCCACATAAATCGATTTTGGCATGACATCCAATACACTTGTCACAAAATCAACAATCAATGCAGCATGTTCATCGGTAATTTTATTCTCGATTGCTTTACTGTGGTCGATCCAGCCAATCAGATTCATCAAGAATGTACACAATTCGTTTCTTTGCTGAGCAAGTGTTGCCAATAATGGTGCAATCACCTCAGGGTATGCCTCGATCTCTTTAGAAACAGCCAACATCTCGTGGGCAGCCATAATGCTTCCCATATACGATGAAAGTTTTTCAAGATAAAAGAGCTGATTTTGAGTTTGAATTTCAACAGCAATTTTGTCTATCGACGCCTGGATTTTATTGAGCTTTTGAGAGAGATAGGCAGTTTGAATCACTATCGCAGCGAGAATAATCCCGGTTGATAATCCGACCGCCAGGCCGATGCTTTTCTGCATGGCGGCGGTGGCTTTCATCAACTGCTCGACATTAACGCCCTGGCTGACATCTACAGTCATCTCTTTAAAGGGAAGGTGCTTGACAATACTCCCCGCCCCCTCTGATAGTTTTTTACCCTTAGCCCAATAAATGACGCCTTCACGAAGATGCATATGGCCAGTTTTGAGCAATTCAATAATTTCAGGGTCAACCTTATCCCAATCTGGCACCATAATCACTTTGATCGCTTCTTCAAGCATGACAAGCTCCTTGTGTTGTCAGAATTAGTTGAACGGGTTACCGTGGCGATGGAACTCACGCAACATTGTGATATGGATAACGCACGGCAAGGTGACTCGTAGTGCAGGCCCCTCTACCACAGCACTGAATAATCCGCCAACGAGCCCAAGTGGACTAGAAAATAATAATGCTCTTGGCAGCAGCATAGCTCCAGCCGCAGCAGCCCCACCGAATGCCCCCGCTAGGACGCCCGATATCACACTAAAATCCCTGACCGTCCACTTTAAAGGATCGATATTATTCACTTGATAGTCATTTTTCATGGTTTTAATAAACGCTTCCCGTTCAGCCTGCGTCATCTTATCCATCTGCAACTCCAGCACTTTGGCTACTATCGCCTGCTCGAGGGTCTGCACATCACTTTGCTTGTCTATCACGCAGCCAACGGATTTTGCAGTGAACTGCACAATATCCTTATACGCTGCCCCCTTTCTGGTCACGATATTTAATGCTGTCGAGTTGCCATATGTTTGCAACTCAGTGCAGATGGCCTGCCATGCCCGAGAAAAATCATGCTTGTTTGCTTTAAACTCAGGGTTATTGGTCAAGGTTTCAGCCAATCTCGGCTTGCCATCACGATCAATGGTCAAATAACTGACCAGTGGTGCAAGTTGCTCATGGGTGCAATGAGCAATAAATGCCATATCTTCATCTTCTCTGTACTTGTAATATCTGCTTGCAATATTAATGTCCATATTCACGCCACCGATTAATGATAAATATCAATAAAATACTACGCTCTCACCAGCCAAGTCCAAGGGATAACCCTCCACCTTGAACGGCAATAAGCAAAATGAGAGCTGCCGCACAAGCGGCAGCTCTCGCCTTGATTTGATGGGCGATTGCTCGGTCACTCGCCCTTATCACCGGTGATGGCTTTGACGTCACTAAGCAGAGTGCCGAATTTGCCGTAGTTGACCTTGACCCCGTCATCGAGATCCAAGGTGATGCGCATATCTGCATGGTGTTTAAGCTGGTCATCAAAGGCGCGCAGTTCACTAAGCTGCTTGGTAAGACTGTCGATCTCTTTGCCAATGCGTTTGGCATCGCTGGTACTGGCCTCGGTTTGCTGCAAGCGCAAGCGTTCGATACGCCCGGCCATCTGACCAAGCAGTGGTGTCACGTATTCGGTGCGCATCCGTGGCAGAGTCGCTTCGTTATAGCGGTGTAGGTAAACCAGACACTCAAAGGCCTTCTCTTTGCCTGAACTAAACAGCCAGTAGATGGGGCGCTTCTTGTAGGTTTTGAGATGGTCTTTATAGAACTGGCTCGAGAGGTAACGGCGAATGGTCTCACGGGCAGTCTCACCGCCTTTTTTCAAAGGTTTCACCGCGTACAGGCAGAGGCTGTCGGCAATAAACTTGAGGTTCTCCTCCAGCAGCTCCTTGCCCCATACAGTGGCGATCAACTCTTCGATGCGCGCCGCCACATCATCTTCAAACCAGTTCTCAGAGGTTAAGGGCAAGATGCCATCGTCATCGGCAGCGAAAGTCGAATAGGCGCCCTCTTCCACCAGCGCCTTAAAGCCCTCATTACTAGCATGGGCATAGACCAGTCCTTCGCGATCCAGCGAATAACGACCCATCATGCAGCCAATAGCGTAAGAGATAAGCTCTGCGATAGTATCGGACTGCAAGCGCGCCTCGCGTTCCTCGTCACTGAAGTTGCCGCCATAGCGGTAGTGCGGGTTACAGGTGAGTGTGATTTCACTTAACGGCACCTCGGGCGTCAGCTCATCCTGCAGGCCATAGGCCTCGATAAACAGGCGGTTGATTTCCTCTTCCAGGCGCTGCATTTCCGTGGTCATCACCTGCCAATGGGCACGAAGCGTATGATAGTTCGTCGCCAACAGACCTTGATGGAAACTGGCATCCAATAGCGGGAACTGAGTAAAATCCCAAGAGGTTTCATAGTAGTTCCAGTCGGATTTTGATATAGCTACAACATTATTACGGATGTTGCCGATAGAAGTTTTTTCACATTGAATCACAGGTATGTTTAGAATATGACCTAGTTTAAAGTCCAAAGTAGGGGCAAGCATTTTTAGTAAATGCCCTGTTATTTTGCTATTTAAAAGAGCCTCGTGGTAAGACTGATTCGACTCTGTTAAAGAAAATCCCATAGGTCCTTTTGTGTCAAACATAAAACCAGTTGGCACATTTCTAACCGCGAAACTACCACTAGATATTGCTGACCAACTGAAACCTGATCTAAATGAGAATTCGCCATTATAGTTATGAGATCGTACTCGACCTGTATTAGGATCTTTGAAAGCCTTTAACTCAACTCCATCATCAAACCAGTTAACTATGTAATCAAAATTGCCGTACCACCTTCTAAAATCCCCTCCTTTTACACATGGGAAATATCGTTTCCTGCTGGTTTTAGCTTCATCCTCGTCCTTTATATAAAAACCAATAGTAGATATACTAACTTCAAACCATTGACGTAGAAAAAGATCATTGCAACCTGTTGTTAAACCCTCTCTCGTCTCTACCTCATCTGCCATTAGCTTATTTTTCTTAAAATTATTTATTACATTTTCAGATGCCCAATATGCCACCGGGCTCCCCGGGATCTTACCAAAACCCGCTGCTGAGGCGCGGTAAAAGTGTTTTTGCATGTCGTTATTCTGTTGCTGGCTCATTGGGCCACCTCTTCTCTTAAATCAGGAGCTATGTGGCTTATTTTGGCCACACAGCTAAACGCAGTAAATCTCATGCTCATAGCCAATACAGCCCTGAGCTGATGGCAAGTCATTTTGGTTGTTCAGTGGCATTGGCCTACTTGAACATTGCCGCTTTTTCCGCTTCCGAGTTGCCATCCACCAGCCGGAAATAAGCACCCGGATAGGTAGGCTGATGGGGCTGGGCCCGCACAAAGGCGGTAGTGGAAACCACTTCGCCGCCGAGTTGGGTTTGAGGGTTGGCCATGGTTACTTCCCTACCGCATTGGCGGCTTGAATAATTTCCAACGCACGTGGGCCCTGTTGATCCGCCCCACGGAAATCAGACAACCGCACATAACCGCCTTTGAAGTTCGGATTGTGGGCATTTTCCAGGGTAAAGGTACAGATGGGCACGGTAGCACCATCAAAGCCTGAGTATTCCAATTGTATCAGCGAGGTGATGGTTTTCTTGTTGATGATGTAATTTCGAAGCTCTTCATAACTGGAGATAAACATCCACACAAACGGCGTCATAAAACCAAGCTGACCACGCGGTTTTGCCAGGTCCAGATTGCGCACGATAAAGGCGGAGAACAGATCTTTGTCATAGCCCTTGAAGTTAGCTTTCAAATAATCTTTCACCACCGGTATATGGAACTTGCTGCCCATATAAGGCGGGTTGGCAATCACGGCGTCATAACGTTTGGCCAATACACTGGCTTGCTTGAGCATAGGTAACAATGCCTGAGCGGCCGGTTTTTGCATCGCATCACCACTGATGCTTAAGGTTTGCAGAGTGGCAGCCAGCTCGGCGATGGCTGGCGCCTGCTCGGCAGGCACTTCGATCAAGGAGCCCAGCGTCTTGGCAGACAGGAAACGCAGGTGCAAATTGTTCAGCAGACCCAAGCGCGGGTCATTACTCGCCAAACTGGCCGGAGCAACAGCAAACAGATCCTGGCTTTGACCACGATCCCACTCGGCATTGAGGTTAAGGGCTTGCCACAGTTTGGGGATATTGAGATGTCGGCTCTCCTGCAAAGCGTGGACGTTAAGCTGGATCTCCCGTGAGAAGAGACGGCGATCATCCTGACGGGCACGCATCAGCAGGGCGAAACCGGCCAGTTGTGCGGCGCGGTCGTCAATATCGAGGCCATAGAGGTTGTGGCTCAGGATAAGCGTGGGGATATCGCGGCTGCGGTAACCGCGCTCTTCGTAGATGCGATAAAGCAGGTTATAGGCTTCCACCAGAATATGGCCAGAGCCACAAGCAGGATCGAGCACCTTGATGGACTCAGGCTCGATACTCGCCGGAGTCATCTGAGCGAGTTCAGCTATCACTTCATCTGGCTGCTCACCAGGGGCGACATAGTAGGGCATGGCTTTCTGTAATGGAGAATCAGGATAGGTCTGCAGCCAATAGCGCCCAACCGAGTTCTGCACCAGATATTGGACGATCCAGTTAGGAGTAAAGAGCTGGGTGGCGGCGGGAATGTCTTCCGATTTCACTACTTTGCCGATTACCTCATCCTTCTTCTCGCTGATATAGAACTGATAGAGCCAGCCAATCACCTCGACCTGAGTCCAGTCCTCTTCCGGTATTCCATCCACCAGTTCACGCCAAAAGGCATCGGTACGGGTCAGGCCGGTAGGCAGCAGCAACTCGGTCTCGTCGTCGATGGCTTCAAACAGAAATGGCATCGCCTGATGCAGGCGATGGCACTGTCCGAGCAGCAGCTCACGGAATAACGCCTCTTGCTCGTTACCAGCCAGCATCAACTCGAGCAATGCTGACTTATCAAGGGAAACACCTTCGCCCATTAAGGATTCGATCACTTCGGGGGCACGGTCGAGCACCTCAAAACCCTGGGGCTGGGTAGGGTGAGAAAGCAGGCGTACCCCGTGCTCGAGATACCCTTCTTCGCTTTTGAGTTCCATAAAGCGGATGGCACAAAAACGGTTAAACCAGGTGTAGGCCATCTGCTCGATCAGTTGAGTAAACCCCTCGTTTGCCACTCGCTCTTGCAGACGGGTAATGGCCGGGACAAAGCGCGCAGGATGGGTAAAACCCGCCACTTGCAGTACATCGCCACTGATTGTTGGGGTACTCACGCCCTTGGCGGTGATACCAAACTCACCGGCTCGAGCGGTAATGGCTTTAATAAAGGCGGTACGCGCCCGAGGGGCGACTTTTTTCAGGTTGTTGGTGTTCATGTTTTTCTCATTATTTTATTCGAGCAATCTGTGCTAGCTGATGACGGGCTTAGTCATCTATCGCCCTGCACAGATTGAGGATCCCTTGCTTTAAATCATCTCGAAACTGGTTAAAGGTCGGCATATCCAACCGGTCGAGTTCAATAGCATTCACCACTGGTACGAGATCACCGCGGTGATAATCGGGGTTTCCCAAATGGTGCCCCAGCACCAGCTTGGGGGCGCGAGCAGGTGAGCGATCATTGCCGGATAGCTGGGTTTCAAGCTGGGCACAATGTTGATAGGCATCAGGCTTACACGAGCAAATAAGCCAGGCTTCTGAAGTCGGTTGCGGCACCATGGCAACGCCTTGACCCGCAAAGCCTGCTGCGCGAAACCCTTCATTCACGGCCTGCACAAGATCGTTCGGGTCATGAGGCTCGCGATTGGTGCCGTCGGTATCGTGAAAGTAGATCGCCAGCTGGGCCTCGGTGAGTGAACCGCTCTGCTGCGCCAACTCACCCAGCACCGCAGCTCGTTTGCTATGGATAAGGTAGCCTTGTTTAGTCTTTTTGCTGGGCAATTTGATGGCGGCGCTTTTTACCAAGGACTTCATCTCTGCCGGGGCCACCAATACCGAGGGAACAGCGTGCTCCTGCTGCAAGTCGAACAGGTCAGCATTCCAGTCTGGTAAATGACGAGCCAATAACCGATGCGCCAGCCGCAGCATGGGACCGACCTCCAGATCGTCGCCATGGGCATAGGCTTGGGCATTACGGCTACGGCCCATATCGGTCGGGCCTTCACCGAAGGCTAGCAGGGTATGCAGCATGGTTAACCCTCCCCACGGGAGGGATCGACCATCTGCTCAGCAGCCTCTGCGACTCGAGTCAGCGACAGATCCAGCATCGACTCTCCCGGCGAGAGACATTCCAGCCGCTCGGCGGCCATGGGCACATCAAACAGGCGTATCGCCCGACTGATGCCATCTGGCCGCTTGTAGATCAACAGCACACTCTGGCGGGCAATGTTATCTTCTAAGTAGTTGAGCACCAGGGGACTGTGAGTGGTCACCAGCAGTTGCTTGGATGAGTTAACCAACGCATCTACCAGCGCTTCAGTGATTTCCGGATTGACCCCATTCTCAACTTCGTCGAACAGAACGAACTGATACGGGCTGAATTGCTGAGCCAAAATAGCCAGCAGACGCAACATACCGTCGTTGATATGGCGGGCCTCGGTGACCATGTCTTGTGCCAGCAAGCTTTCCTGCCCATCTTGGGCAGTCGCTTGATAGCTCTCATGTAATTCCAATTTGATCGCGCCACCGCGCAATACGCTGGTGTGGATCTTGGTGACCTGAGGATAGTAACGCTGCAATCTTTGCAGCAGTTGATCGCGCTGCACAGCTTTAAGCTGGTGAATAAAAGCGCCCAGTTGCTGACCACCACTGCCTATGTCATCCGTCAAATCCGACAGACGGGTTTTACGCCGCAGCTGTTCTGGTGAGAGTAGATCGAGAGAACGAATCGCTTTGATACGTTCGCGCAGTTCACGTAGCAATGGTGAGAGCTGATTGTCTTTGAGCTGAGAAAGCAGTGAGCCTTCGTAAATAAAAGGAATTTCGTTCCATTGTGATGGGTCTGCACTTTCCGAGCGGTGCCAATATTTACCCGATTTAAGCTCGTAGATTGCACCATCTACACGAACAATGATTTCGTATTGCCTGGCACCCTCCAGTACTGAGCTTCTTACTTTCACCTCCTCCCGTGTGCATGCTAGTCGAACGCGATTAAACGTTGCCTCCCATCGCAGTAACAACCCATCGATATCTAACTCTAACGCCAGTTCAATATTGGATTTATTACCGAGGCGACTCGTGAGATCGGCAGCCGACCAGCCACGGGCATCCAGCCACTCCCTTACCTCGCCACTCATGACATGAGAGGCGAAATCGAGCGCCTGCAGCACAGTGGTTTTTCCCGCACCATTAAGCCCAATCAAACAGTTAAAGCGAGAAAGCGGCAGGCTAAAACCAACCAACGATTTAAAGTTGTCTATTTCAAAATGGGTCAGCATGTGCTGCTCCTTTTTTGATTGTTCCGCAGATACTCCGCTTGCCTCTTATTGCCAACATAGGCAAGGGCAAGAGGAGTATCTATTTGCTCATTATTTGATCCGCACCCGTTTGCCACCATCAATGGCCTGCTGCAAGCGACTACGCAGCTTGCCCAGATAGGCTTCGATATCCTGCTCAGTCTCAAGAAAGAGGTGGTTATCGCCCAGCAGCTCGGTGGGGGAGACTAGTTCGATCGGCTTAGGGGCGGGCTTAGGTTTGACAACCGGCTTTTCAACGGTCGCCTGGGCGCTACCGCTACTCGCCCCTGCGGCTGGCTCCTGGACCTGTGACGGCGCTGATACCCCAACATTTCTGGCTGCTTCAGCACGGTCTTTTTCTGCCTGCTGCTGTGCGCGCATCTGCTGTTCACTAAAGCAGTTGATGAGCTCGATCACCTTGTCTTCTTCGTCATCCGCCTCTTTGACCAGACTGACCAGCTCATGGAGTGAGACGCTCTTGCTCACCCGTTCTTTGAGCAATACAAAGGGGCGCATGGCCTGATTTTGCAGATCGCCTGGCAATTCACTGACCGAGGAGTGGATGCCATGTTGAATTTGCTCGATAGCCTTGAGGCTCATGATGCGCTGCTGCTCCACCAAGCGCAGGTTAATCGCGCTAATCTGCTCAACCAAGGTGCCGACGTTACGCAACTTGGCATATGGCTGCTTGTCATCGTGAATGGCTTGCAGCTGTGCCAATAGCGCTGCGGCATCCGGGTCTTGCTCAAGCGCATGACGGTTAGCGCGGAACTGCTCCCCCAAGGCGCGGTGCAGTTGCAGCCAGGTGTCAAACTGTCGGGTATAGAACTCTTCAACCTCTTCAAAATCTTCAGCAAAATCCTGCAAATCATTGGCCTGGGCACATAGCACTTCGATCAGGGCATAGCTGTTATTGCCCAGCTCCAACAGGCCTGCCACCAGTCGTTTGCCACTCTCCAGCACATCTTGTCCAGGGCAATGGCCTTGCTTTGCCTTGAACTCGAACTCTTGAAGCAGTTTCTGCCACTGGCTTAGCTCCCCTTGCAGCTTGCTCGCCAGCTCTTTTTCACTGCTATCGAAAGGTTTTTGGAAGATCTCTTTGGCAATACGTGCAGCCTTCACAATCTGCTGCTCGCTATGCTGGCGTACCCGACGAATACGCAGACTGGTATGGCTGCGCACCGAGGTGAACTGGTCATAGCTGCGATTAAGTGGCAGATCGCCGTTAGGGGTCGATAAGGCAGCCTTACCCAGCAATACAAGATGAGCGACTTGCAGCATCACTTCATCGCGGTTCCAGCCATAAGGGCGAGCACTGAAACGCTCGAGCAACTCTTTGAGGTAGACCGGCTTGTTCGCCTCTTCCGACACATTCAGGTAAAACTCAATTTCTTGCTTGGCACTGCTGTTCGGATCCTGGTCACCCAGATGCATGTTGAGCTGCGCCGTATCATCAGCAACGATCACCGCTTTAAGCTCTTGCATCGGGCTGGCACCGCAGCTCTTGAGCAAGCTGAGCTTTTGGAACGAATTCTCGATCACGTAGCGATAGGCTTCATCGAGCATGTTCACGACACTGCCTGACTTGGTCTGTAGCTCGTTGCCAATAGCAAAGAACTGAGCCTGCTTCACCAGCTCCTCAAACAGCGACTTGAGACGATTGCGACGCTGAGAATTCTCCAACGCCTTTTCAGCCAACAGCTTCTCTTGTTCCGGCCGCTGGCTACGGTTGCTTGCCAGGAACTTTTCAGTTTTCAGCCAGGTATCAAATTCGTCCCATAGCCGCTTTTCATCAGGCAAGCGGATCACGATGCTACCTTGACCTTCCAGACTGAGCGCCTTGCAGCCCTGATCATTGTAACCATCGAAGTTGGCATCAAGCGGAGAGATGACTTTGAGCACCAGATCAGTCTGCAAGCTGCCATCGAAAGGATGACCGTTACAGAAACGACTCACTGGATAGTCTTGTTTATTGACAGGATAACGATACTGGCGGCGCCCTCCCATTACCTCATCAAAAATGACCTTCGACAGTAGACGTGTGATTTCAGTGCTCTCAACCAGAGTGTGTTTGATCTCCTGCTCGACCTCTTTCTCTTCGTTGGTGAGGAACACATATTCATCACCGTTGCGGGCGATCAGCAGTTGATTCTCCAGACGCTGCAAGCTGGCCTCGATCCGTTTTCTGAGTGCGACTTTATCGGTATCAATCTCTTCGATTGAGAGGGTCACCAGGTTATCGAGCGTGGACTTAACCAGATCGACATAACGGATCAAAAACAGTGACTTGAGGATGCTGACATCATAAGGATCGAGGCTCTGTTTCTCAGCCGCCTGTTCGAAAATGCGTTTGACGTTGGTATCCAGAAACGATTCGATAGCAGGATAGAAGGCATGGAACGGCACCAAAACCCCAACACCTTGATTCATCTGCTGACGTGCCGCATTTTGGAACGCGTCCAGCAAAGAACGTTCACCACGAGAAAGGTGTTTACCTGTTGCCCCCACTTTGCGGATCGCTTCAAACACCTTCTGCACCAGCAGATACTGGTAAGGGATGAACGGATAGTGATCGACAAATTCGACATTGTCGCGATAGTTGGCCAACTCTGCGGTGGTGGTCGCGTCAAAGGCCAGCTGGTTGCGCAGAATATCGCCTTTTTGGATAAACAGATCGGCCAACTCATCTTTGGCCGCTGCGGTTTTTTCCAGCAGACGCTTCTGGATCACTTCGTTGGTGTTGGACGATGAGAGGGAGATCCGGGTATGGAAACGCCCCTGGATCTTGGAGAAGTCCTGACCTTTTTTGGCGCTGAGATCCCCAAGTACGGCATCGATATCCTCTTGAGACGTCACAATCACCCAAGCGCGGCCACCACAAGCAGTACCAAGATTCTCGGTGATGGTTTGCAATTTGAGCATCATCTGGGTGTTGTTGCCGATGAACTGGCCCACTTCATCGACTAAGAAGACGATTCGTTTACCATCCCCGCCACTCTCTTGGGCGCTACGATCCAGATACTCCCTTACCCATTTACAGAAATTGCTGATGTCGAGGGTAAACATGGATTCGAGGTTTTCCATGCTCTGCACCGAGGAGGCTTCCGACTGGCCGGTTGCATGAGCCCAAGCCTCCGCCATTTCATCACGACGGAAACCATAAGCATCTCGCTCTTCTTCCCACGTCGAGTCGGTCAGTTCGGCAAATTTGGCTTTGAATGCCTGATATTGGTTACGCGCATCCAGTTCACGCTCTAGGTGGGCAATATGAGGATGATCCGCGCAATACCCCAGCCGCTCGTTGAAGACTCGCAAGAACACTTTGAGGATCGCGTCTTCCTTGTCTTCGGTATCGGCACGGCTGTCGATATTGAACAGGATCACTTCAGTCTGGCGATTCACAGCCGCATGAATATCGCTATAAAGCAGGTTGTCGTTGATCTTCTCTTTGAAAAACTCAATCGCCGTCTTGGTCTGGCTGCCGTGAATCGCTTGCTGATTGCCCAGCAAATAGGAGAGGATCTTGATGAAGTGCGACTTACCCGAGCCAAAATAACCGGATACCCAGATGCCTATCTTGCCAGCCACGCTGGAATCATCCGGGTGAGTGACCCCCGGCAAATAGGTCTCGAAGAAGTGGCGCAGGTGGCGATCAAGCTCGCGGGTCACCACATACTCATCAAGCTCAGTCCAGATGATTTGCTCATCCAACTGCTCTGCTTTCACCACGCCATTGATCGGCCTGTCCAGTTGTTTGGTAAACAGCTCTTTAATTTGCATTGATGATCCCGTGTTTGTTGCCACTAGATATTCCAATTTCTGCTTTTGTTTTTCGTCGGTTAGTAACACCTTCAACCGCTCAATATCAATACTTGAACGAATGCGGTACCAGTTGGAAAGCGCGGTAGTAGTTGGCTGTCGCCACTTCAGCACGATCCAGGTCAAACGGGTAAAGCTCAAGACCGTTGTAACGGCCAGGATAAAACAGCACCAAGGGTATTGCGCCCATGTGGGCATGAAGCGCGTTGAGCAGGCTGTGACCACGCAGCAAGGGCCAGCATTGGCCTAAACCGCTTAACACCACAAATTGCGGAGATGCCGAGTGAATTTTCTCCATCAGGTGTTTAGCGACGCGGCCTTGCTCAAGCGGCCCTTTAAGGGCCTTGGCAAGTTCGTCAGTTCCTTTTTTCAGCTCAAGTTCGAAGGCTTTATCCAGTAGCTTTCGCTCCTGCAAGATAGTCAGCAATGCTTCGAACAGGTTGATGTACACAAAGCTCAACCCCTGCTTAGCAAGGCGTTGCAGACTCAAATCCAGATATTCCCGCACATCCAATTCGAACTGTGGCGGATAGTCAAAGATGTAAAAACCTATCTCTCCCCCGAGCTCCCGATTGTGCAGAAAGCTCTCGCTTTTCAGTCGCGTCTCTATCTGTTCGAGGCGGGCAATCAGCTGTGGCTTGCAGTCCAATTGAACCTTCATCGTGCAGACTCCATGGCTTCATAGGCTTTTTTGCAATCAAGCCGACTCGCCCACTCCCGCAGCTCTGGCATCAGATAAATATTCTGTAGCTTTCGGGAACGGCCTGACTCGATATAACCCACATCCGCCAGGATCTTGAAGACATTGTTCCCCATCTTCTGGATTGAACTCTCTGAATAGCTATCAAGGCCCTCAATCACCCGCTGACGTGAGACGATAAACTCGTGCCAATCGTCATTGCGTAGCGATTCACGATACATGCGGCGGGCATCAGCAAAGGCGGTGGCCATAAAATCGGTCAGTACCGGCGAGTGACACATGGTCGCCAATAGCAGCATCTGTTTGGCCAAATCATCCGATATGATGAGCAGTTGTTCCCAGAATGCAGGTCCCATTGGTGCTAGCCGCTTGCGCAGGGTCGATGCCATGCGTTTGGCACTGTGCAACGAGGGCTTTTGCAGGGCATTTTCATTCACAATGGCATCTATCCATTGCGCCTCATCAGGTTGCCTCAACAGCAGTGCGGCAATCACTCTGCTTTCGCGCAGCATGATGCTGCCGCCGATGATGTCACCCAGATACGCTTTGGCCGTCATAACTACTCCACAACAGGGGTCTTCAAACGGCGTTATGATACGCGAATCTGGCCACAATGCCTTTAACCCGGCGCACAGTTAGCGCCCTTAAGTAACCCACCCGGCGACAATTCCACCTTTTTTGGCTATTGGCCCAATAATGCCGGTGGCGTACTCGAGCCATCGCATCTGACCTGCCCCAAGGAGTTAGTGCGGCAGGTGGTGCCATCGGAGGCACGCAGGTTGCCGAGGCTATCCTTGCGCCAGGTGACCGTATCGCCGGTGCCGGGTCTGCTGACGCGCACATTGCCCAGACTGTCTTTGCGGTAGGTGGTGCCTTCGCTGCTGCGGACATTGCCGAGGGAGTCTTTCCGCCAGGTGGTACCGCTTTGCGAATCTCTGACGTTGCAGAGGCCGTCTTTGCGCAGGGTGCCGCTCTTGCCATCATCACACTGATAACGGGTGTTGCCGAGACTGTCTTTGCGATAAGTACAGTCGGTAGACCAGACATTCTGGACCGCTAGCAACAATAGGGCCGCACTCAACACAGTGCTAGATAAGAGTGACATTTCATGTCCTTGGGGCGGATTTTCAAGCTGGCTCAGTATATGTCGTCTGTATACTCATGCCGATACTGGTTACATAAACATGTCGCATTTTGGAGCACGTATGGCACCCAAAGAGCTCACCTGGGATCAAACCCTGCGTTTTCGTCTGCTAGAAATCGTGTTGCAGTGGGAAGGACGGCTGACCACCAATCATTTGATGACCGCCTTCAATATCGGTCGCCAACAGGCATCACGGGATATCAACCACTACCTGACACACTACTCACCGGAGGGGCTGGTTTATGACAGAAGCCTGAAGGGATACAAACCCACAGAGCACTTTGTGCCGCGCTTTAGTGAGGGCAAGGTAGATGAGTACCTGATGCTGCTACACCGTGAAAAGCAGCACCAGCGACAACATGAAGCGGGCCTGTTGACACTGCCGCTGATGGATCTGCGCTACGGCCATATCGAAATACTGGATGTGCCAAACCGCCATATCGACCCCAGGATTGTGCGCGGTTTGGTGCAGGCGGCCCGTGGCCAGCTGCGGGTCGATGTCGAGTACGTATCCCTCAGTTCAGAGGAGCAGAGTGGCCGCAATATCGTGCCCCACACTCTGGTCTATGACGGGATCCGCTGGCATGTACGCGCCTACTGCGAGAAGAAGGGGGAATATCTGGACTTTGTGATGAGTCGTTTTCGGGGCGAACCGGATCTGCTGGATGCCTCCCCTCACGGCCGGGATCAAGATCTGGAGTGGAACACCCAGGTGACCGCTGTAGTCGTTCCCAATCCAGGCCTCAGCGAGGGACAGCAGGCCATCATTGCCAGAGACTATGCCATGACCGGGAACCAGCTATTGATCAGCCAACGGATCCCCTTGGTGCATTACGCTTTGGAACGGATGCAGGTGAGCTATAACGGCGAACACCAACAACATCCCCTGCTCTACCCGCTGGTGCTAGCCAACCGTGACGAGCTGGTGACCAAGGGCTGCATCTTCAAGCTCAGGAGTGCAGATTTGCCCAAACGATAGATAAATCGAGGCCTTTACCGCTTGCCAAATCGACCTTGAATCACGTTACCCACGACTTCGGTTTGAACGACCGACTCTGGCCGTGCGATATGTTGGCGAACATACTCTCCCCAGCGCAAAAATAGTGCTCGTAACTTCTCTGGATTACGTAGTGCCCCAGCCTGATAGGTACGTAACAGCTTGTCGCTGATTTGATGGTTGAGCATGTGCTCGATCTCCAGCGGCCCAGCGCCCAGCTCGATACCACAGCAGTTAGCAACGCTGCGGCGAAGGTCATGCACGCTGAAGGATTCAAATTCACCCATCTTGCGCTTTTGTAACCGATCAAGCGCACGCATCAACGCATCGCCAGTGATGGAGTGACCGAGCTTTGTGTTCGATTCGAAGACGTAGTGGCTGACTAGCGAACAAACCATTCTTTGCTCTTCAATGATGGTCTGAGCCAATGGTGACAACGTGACAACATGGGGACGCCCGCTCTTGGTTTCGGGGATCGTCCAGCGATCGCCATCCAGATGCGCCCATTGCATCGATATCACTTCACCGCGCCTAACGGCAGTCAGGATAATCATCTTGATAGCATTGGCAACACTACCAGAAAGCACCGTACTGGCGGCAATACCGCGCCCTCCGCTCGCCAGAGCACCACCGCCTGTCACGCCCTCCTCCAGGGCCAACCACAAGGCTCGTAACTCTCCAACTGGCAGCCAGCGCTCTCTCGGCGGATTAGGGGTTGCATTATAAATTTTGGGCTTAAGCGCCAGCGTTGGGCTTATCTCCACCAACTGCCGCCGCATGGCTTCCTCCATCACCTGGTTCATGATCCCCATCGCTTTACGCAAACCTTCGAGACTCACTCTCTGGAGTTTCTGGTAATGACGATGTAAGACAGCCATGGAGATATCGCAGACACGCTGTTTACCAAGGTCTTTTTCCAAATGAGCTTGGTAGATACGACGATAATCGGATGCCGTTCTCGGACTGATCTCGGTCTGGACGCCATTGCGACGTTTGACCGTGGATTTGTGGGTTAGCCATTGTTTGAACAACTCATCCAACGTGAGCATTTGCTCGTTTTTCTTTTTGGCATCTGCCACTACTTGGCGCGGGTCGATACCCTGTTTGACCAGAAGCGAAGCTTGAGCGTGTGCCTCTCTGGCTTGCGCTAATCCCATTGACGGGTAACTGCCGAGCGTCATCTTGTGCTGCTTCTGTGCAATGTAGAAGCGATACAACCAGCTTTTTGACGCAGCTCCGGCTCTCGCCTCCAAACTGAGCCCCTTATTGCCACCACTGGAGACCGTCATCACCACCCTTTGCTTTCCTTCGGAAGGGGTCAGGGCACTACACTCTCTATCAGTCTTGATCATGCCATTCTCGCGTACTTTCTCGCGTACTTAAAAAGCATTGTATAGAGGTAGACACCATTGGACAACGCTGGATACAGCAAACCAATAAAAACACACAGTATCAAATACTTAATAAACAACCCTGGACTTTATTCGACAGTATTGGACGCCAACTTATGGGCTTCGTAATGCGAAGGTCGCGGGTTCGACTCCTGTTACCGGCACCAGAGCTGAAAAACAACAACGCCGCATAGCTTATGCGGCGTTGTTGTTTATAGGATGTCCGGGTTCTGCTGCCTGGGGCAGGCCGGCTTGAACCGGCTAGCCTGCAAACCTCTCAGCTCATAGCAGCAACAGATTGTCCTGCCGATTGGAGGCGGTCACCAGCACCGGGATGGACTTGGAGGTCGGGGTAAACGAGCCCGCCCCTATGCTGTCAATGGGCACCAGCGGGTTGGTCTCCGGATAGTAGGCCGCGATGTTGCCGCGCGGGATCTCGTAGATCACCACCACAAAACCGGTCACGCTGCGCTCGCGCCCGTCGTTGCAGATGGCCGCCATATCGACCCTGTCCCCTTCGGCAAAGCCAAGCTGGCGAGCATCCGCCTCGTTCATGAACACCACGTTGCGCTGGCCCTTGATGCCACGATAGCGATCATCCATGCCATAGATGGTGGTGTTGTACTGATCGTGGGAGCGCAGGCTCTGCAGCAGCAACATCGGCTGATCCGACATCTGCTCGGCATGGCGGGTACACTCCGGCAACACAGAGTGCGGCAGGGTGCTGGCACGAAACTCTGCCTGGCCGCTGGCGGTGTTCCACACCAGCTTGGCGGCGGAGTTATCGAGATGAAAACCGCACGGCTGCTGGATGCGGGCATTGAAATCGGCAAAACCGGCGATGGTCTGCTCGATGAGATCGCGAATACGCGCATAGTCATCGCGCAGGGCCAGCCAGTCGACCCGCTCGCTGCCCACGGTGGCATGAGCCATCCGCGCCACTATGTCGGTTTCGGAGAGGCAGAGGGGCGACACCGGCTCGGCTGCGCCGGTCGAGGCGTGCACCATGCTGAAGGTGTCCTCCACCGTGATCTTCTGGTTGCCGCTGTGCTGGATATCGAGCTCGGTGCGACCGAGGCAGGGCAGGATCAGCGCCGCCTTACCCACCTGCAGATGGCTGCGGTTGAGCTTGGTGCTGATCTGCACGTTGAGCTCGGCCTTTTTCATCGCCCCGTAGGTGAAGTCGGTGTCGGGCGCCGCTGCCGCCAGGTTGCCACCCAGGCAGATGAGCACCTTGCTCTTGCCCTCATGCAGCGCCTTGAGCGCCTCGTACACGTTGTGACCTGCGGCCCGCGGCAGACTCACCTGCAGGTGACGCTCGAGCCGGTCGATGAAGGCAGCGGTGGGCTTTTCGTTGATCCCCATGGTGCGATTGCCCTGCACGTTGCTGTGGCCCCTTACCGGACAGAGCCCCGCTCCCGGCTTGCCAATCTGGCCGCGCATCAAGTGCAGGTTGACGATTTCGCGGATGGTATCGACCGAGTGCAGGTGCTGGGTCACCCCCATGGCCCAGCAACTGATGATGCGCTGGCTGGCGGCAAAGACCCGGGCGGCCTGCACGATCTCGGCGCGGGTCAGGCCGGATTGCTGCTCGATCGCCGCCCAGTCGGTGGCCCGTACCTGTGCCTCGTACTCGGCAAAGTGGCGGGTGTGGCGGGCGATGAAGTCGCGATCCACCGCCTCTGGCGCCTCTTCCAGGATGTACTTGGCCATGCCACGCATGGCGGCCATGTCGCCCCCCAGTTTCGGCGTCAGGTACTGGTGGCTGATGGTGGTGGCCGCCGGGGTCAGCAGTTCGAGCGGGCTCTGCGGGCTGGCGAAGCGCTCCAGCGCCACCTCTTTCAAGTTGTTGAAGCTGACGATCTTGCAGCCGCCACGCGCCGCCTGGCGCAGGGCATTCATCATGCGAGGATGGTTGGTACCCGGATTCTGGCCATAGACGAACACCGCATCGGCCAGGTCAAAGTCATCCAGCACAACAGTGCCTTTGCCGATGCCGACCGACTGGATCAGCGCCACCCCGCTCGCCTCGTGGCACATGTTGGAGCAGTCGGGGAAGTTGTTGGTGCCAAACAGGCGGCCAAACAGCTGATAAAGATAGGAGGCCTCGTTGCTGGCTCGACCCGAGGTGTAAAACTCTACCTCGTCCGGGCTATTCAGCCCCTTGAGGGTGTCGGCAATCAGGGCAAAGGCATCATCCCAGCTTATCGGCTCGTAGTGATCGGTCGCCGGGTTGTAGCGCATCGGCTCGGTCAGCCGCCCCTGATACTCGAGCCAGTAGTCGCTCTGGGTCGCCAGCTGGCGCACCGAATGGGCTGCGAAAAACTCGGCCCCCACCGTCTTGCCGGTGGATTCCCAGGCCACCGCCTTGGCGCCGTTCTCACAGAACTGGAAGGTACCGTGATCGTTGTCACCCCAGGCACAGCCCGGGCAGTCGAAGCCGTCGGTCTGGTTGACCCGCAACAGGTTCTTGATGTTCTGACGGGTCTTCTGGCTGCGCAGCACCTGTTTCATGGTGGATTGCAGGGACGAAAAACCGCCTGCTTTGGCGGGCTTTTCAATATGACTCATGGCACTCTCCGATGGGATCCGCCGGGCGATAGCTCGAATAGCTGACCGGGGCATCAAACTTGGGAATATGAACGACGTTGAGGTTGTATTTGAGGGCCAGCCTGACCGCCAGCTGGCTGGGCGATGCCAGACAGATGAGGTGACGGGCACCGAAGCGGGCGGCTTTTTGCACCAGCTCGCTGCCGCAGCGGCTGGTCACCACTAGGGTGTCGCACGCACTGTGCCGGCGCAACAGCAGGCCGATCAGCTTGTCGAGGGCATTGTGGCGCCCGATATCTTCCCGGCAATGCAGGATCCGGCCCTCGGCATCCAGCGCCAGCGCCGCATGCAGGGCGCCGTGTTGCTGCCCCTTGAGCTGCCACTGGGCGATCTGCGCACGCAGCCCCGCCAGCAAGGCCCCATCCAGCGGCGGCGTCAGCGGCAGCACCGACAGTGCGGGCAGCGCCTGCTCTACCGCCGTCACGCCGCAGATGCCGCAACCGGTCGCCCCGGTCAGCCGGCGCTTGTGCCGGGCCAGGGCGGCCAGGGAGCGGTTGGCGATGGTGATGTCCAGCACCATCCCCTGCTCGGCTGGCGCGCTCTGGATGTCATGGACCTCGTGGTTGTGCCGGATGATCCCCTCGCCAAACAGAAAGCCGACGGCAAAGTCGTCGAGATCGTCCGGGGTCGCCATCATCACCGCATGGTTGATGCCATTGATGTTGATGGCGACGGCCACCTCTTCCACCAGATGATCCAGTGCGGGCGAGGCAGGCAAATTGACGGGTATCTCGACGGGCGTGTAGGCAGGCATGCAGGTTGGCCTAAAAATGCAAACTGCATTCAAGTTTAGAGAGGCGGCAGACGCAAAACCAATGAAATAAATCTATATGGCAATAGAGTTGTTCTATTGACGACGATTTTTCAATTGATTAATTTTTAAATCCATCCTCCCCTCACCTCCCGCATGATCATGAACATCAAGCAGTTGCACTATTTCCACGAGCTGGCCAAACACCAGCATTTTGCCAAGGCGGCCAAGGCCTGCCACATCACCCAGCCGACCCTCTCGGCCAGCATCACGGCGCTGGAGAAGAACCTCGGCACCGATCTGGTGGTGCGTACCAGCCAGTTCGTCGCCCTCACCGAAGCGGGCGAGCTGGTGCGCCAGTATGCCGAGCGGATGCTGCTGGAGCAGGAGGCGCTCAAGCAGGAGCTGGCGCTGTTTCATGGCGAGCTCTCCGGCACTCTGCGCATCGGCATCGTGCCCCAGTCCAATGTCGACATCATGCCGCTCATCGCCCGCTGCAAGCAGCGCTACCCCGACATCGTCATTCGTCTCTCGGTACTCAGCAACGAAGCCCTGCTGTCACAGCTGGAGCTGCACCAGTGCGACATCGGACTGGGGTTTGACGAGCCGCTCACCGGCGCCGCCAGACAGACTTTTCACCTCTATCCCCAGGGCAACAACCAGATGGCGGTGCTGATGAACCGCGACGAGGCGGATCAGCGCCTCCCCGGCGACGAGCTGACCCTGACCGCACTGCAGCAGCAGCCGCTGGTACTGCCCAGCCGCACCATGCAGTTTCGCAAGTACCTGGACCGCGCCGCCGAGCGGGCCGGCATCCGGCTTGACGTGGTACTGGAAACCGACTCCCTGTTTCACCTGGTGAGCGCCGTGCGCCACCGGCTGGGCTGGGCCATCGTCAGTGCCGGCCTCGCCCGCTCCGCCAGCAAGCTCTCGGATCTGGTCTGCCTGCCGCTGGCGCCGCAACGCGACATCGGCCACACCGCCTTCATCACCCGCCAGCACAGCATCACCCCCGCCATGCGCGCCTTCCTCGAGCTGGTGCAAGAAGCGGACGCCCCCCTGGAAAAATAGGGTGACGCCAACAAACACACTGCTTTTTTATATTTCTGCCATGACCAAAGGTGGCAGAAATATATACCTTCCCGCTAAAAAACAACCGCTCACTGGCTAACAAGAAGAGATAAACACTCAGGAAAATGATTGCTGAAATGAGGTAAATAAATGACAACTTAATCCCAATCCAGACTCCTTTAAATAGTTATTCCTCATTGAAAATCACTTTAATCAGGAGATAAACTCGCCGTGATCAACAGACAAGTTGAGTTCTCAAATAAATCCAATTTAAATATTTAAAGCGATTCTCTCATCGTTATTTAAAGGTTGTTTGTGAAGCACCACACAATAACGACTTTTCCTTCCGCTCCCCATTTCCTCATATTGATGGCGATCAAGAATGATCATACCGTCTGGTCGGTATGATTGGGCCATGAACATCGACACCCAACATAGAAAAAAAGACCCTGTACGTCTTTATCGACAACTGCTGGAGTCGGCCGCCACCATCGCCGGCCGGGATGGTATCGCCGCCCTGTCGTTGAACGCCGTTGCCTTTGAGGCCGGGGTGAGCAAGGGGGGCTTGCTGCACCACTTCCCCAACAAGCAGGCGCTGATCTTTGCCCTGTTTGCGCGTCTGCTGGCCATCATGGAAGAGGCCATCTCAGCACTGATGGCGGCAGACAAGACCGCCTACGGCCGCTTTACCCGTGCTTACCTGCACTATCTTTCTGCTCCTGAACTGACGGACACCCAGGAGAGCCGCCAGCTGATGGTACTCTCGCTGGCCATGCCGGATGAGCCGGTGCTGCGACAATGCTGGCGTGACTGGATGCTGGCGCATCTGGCGCAAGGGGATGAGCTGGATAATGGCCATACCGGCACCCTGGTACGTTATGCCGCAGACGGCATCTGGCTATCGGAATTGACCGAAGGGCGCACCATGAGCAGCGAGCACCGTCAGGCGCTGGTCAAGACCCTGCATAATATGACGCTCCCCACGTGAAGCTGATGGATTGAGGCCGAGATGCGCTACCACATCAATGCCCGCTTCATTTATGACGCGACCGATGGTTCCCTGACTCAGCGGGAAAGTGTTGAGCCGGACAGCCAATTATCCATCACTGCCAATGCGCTGTTTTATTTTTTCTTGCGAAATACCGGAATTGTCAGCCGCGAAGAGGTGCTTAAAAAAGTCTGGGACGATAACGGATTAACCTCATCGAACAGCAACCTCAACCAATACCTGAGCATATTGCGCAAGGCTTTTCGCCACTACGATATCGACAATATCATCATCACGGTATCGCGCGGTTATTTGCAGCTCAATCCCGAGGTCATCATCGAGCCTATTGAGCATGCGCCTGCACCGTCCATTGAAATAGTACCTTCGCCCTCCACGGTGGCCGCCGCCGAGCCGGCATTCGACCCTGCCGAATGGCCACTTCCCCTCACCCCCCGTTCACGCGGCATCTGCTGGTACATCGCGGGGGGCTGCATGCTCGCGTTTGCCCTCATGCTGCTGGCATTCGGTCTGTTGAATGGCCGTGAGCCGCGCCCCGTCACCCTGACCAGGATCCCCAACAGCCAGTGCGAATTGCTGGCCAGCGACGAGATGCTGCGCTCGGTCAGCGCCACGACCTACGGTGAGCATTTCGAGCAGGTGCGCCAGCGTTTGAACATCAGCTGCAAACCCGGCGAGCGTTTTCTGTTTTTCTACGGGGACAGACTGGAAACCAACGGCCTGGGCCGGGTATTTCTGGCCCACTGCGCCATGCATGAAGATAACCCGTTCAGCTATTGCGACAACTATTTCTACTACTCTTGGAAGCCGTGATGAGACTTGCGCCGCGTCCCTTCTTTCTCTTCTCCTGCACCCTGTTCCTCGCCGCGGCACTCTATGCCTGCTACCAGCTGCCCACCGAAAATGATGGCGTCATGAGCTGCGCCACCAAAGGCATCATGCGCTTTGAGGACATGAACAAAGAGAACGTCAACGGCAACATCCACTTCAATTTCGGCCGCCAGGGGAAAGGCTCCATGGTGGTTGAAGGCTATACCGATTCGGCCGCGGGCTGGCTCTACCTCCAGCGCTACGTCACGTTTACCTACAGCAGCAACCGGGTCTCCGCCACCGAGCGTCAGTACCGCATCAACAAATGGGAAGCGAGCGCCTCCTCCATCGATCAATCGCCGGACGTGATCTTCGACTACTTCATGCGCGAGATGTCCGACAGTCACGATGGGCTGTTTCTGAGCGCCCAGCGGCTCAATCAGCAGGCCATACTGCTGAGCTCCATCAACTCGCCGCTCTGGATCTGCACCCTCAAATCCGGTAGCGAACTGAACTAGTCCCGGCAATACGGCAGATGCCCCGACAAACTGACCCGCGCAAGCCCCTGATAACTCGGCCCTCATGCGGCTTTGTCCGCCTGTTTGCCCTGAAGGCAATGCCGTGGTGACTGCCTGCCACCCCTTCTCCCGACTGCATATCCGTGCCGACAAGACGCCCCTTGCGCATCACCAGGCAGGACCGGTTCCCGCTACTTTTCCAGCCCGCCCTATCCACTCTCGCGCCGGCATCCACATGACTCACGCCCCGCTCTCAATGCAACCTCCCCCGTCTGACCCGCCATCACCGCCCTTATCTCTCCTTCCCGTCACACCCGGCTCACTTTTTACATTTAGCCTCGCCAGCAAAACATGAGCTCCGCCACAGTTAGCAGCCGGCCGAATTACCTCTCCACCCCCATTGCCCAACAACTCATTAACATCGACAGACGATCTTTTCCCGGGCCTGAATTCGGCCTTATGCAAGGCGAAAACAGCCTCGTAGTTGCAGCATAAATAGATAAATACAGCTTATAAAAATCATAAATTCAGAACAACAAACTAAATATCTCAATTTTAAAGATTCAAATTCCACAAATACCGCCAATACCTATAGTGGCGATTGAACGCCGCAACCGTGGCTCATCGCCGTGACACGGACGGGGTTCCTTAACCACACCACACAATCTGTTCTGAGGAGATCACCATGGGTGATGCATTGGGGCTTATCGAAACCAAAGGTCTGGTGGCCTGCATTGAAGCCGCGGATGCCATGTGCAAATCCGCCAACGTGGAGCTGATCAGCTATGAAAACATCGGCTCCGGCCTGGTCACCGTCATGGTGAAGGGGGATGTCGGCGCGGTGAAAGCGGCGGTGGATTCCGGCGTGGAGTCGGCACAGCGCATCGGTGAAGTGGTGACCTCGCTGGTCATCGCCCGTCCGCACAACGACATCAACAAGATCGTCATTAAACACAAGGCTTGAGGCCGGGAGATCGCAAATGGGTGATGCATTGGGTTTGATTGAAACCAAAGGCCTGGTGGCCTGCATTGAAGCGGCGGATGCCATGTGCAAAGCCGCCAACGTCGAGCTGATCGGCTATGAGAACGTCGGCTCTGGCCTGGTCACCGCCATGGTGAAAGGCGACGTAGGGGCCGTGAAAGCCGCGGTGGACTCCGGCGTGGAATCCGCACAGCGCATCGGTGAAGTGGTGACCTCGCTGGTCATCGCCCGTCCGCACAACGACATCAGCAAGATTGTCGCCCAGTACAAAATTGCCGAATAACGGGAGAGAACATGATGAAAGAAGCGCTTGGTCTGATTGAGACCAAAGGCCTGGTGGCCTGCATCGAAGCGGCAGATGCCATGTGCAAGGCCGCCAACGTCGAGCTGATCGGCTATGAGAACGTCGGCTCTGGCCTGGTCACCGCCATGGTGAAAGGCGACGTCGGCGCGGTCAATGCAGCGGTGGATTCCGGAGTGGAAGCGGCGAAACGCATTGGCGAAGTGGTCACCTCTCGCGTCATCGCACGCCCGCACAACGACATCGAAAAAATCGCGGCGCAGCACAAGGCATGACCTGAGAGGGCACGCCCCGCCCGCACTTTTTTAGTCTGATGAAGGATAGATTCATGATTGAACTCGATACCGATTTGCTCTCCCGCCAGAACGCGAGAGAACTGGTGCGCAACGCCAAACAGGCGCAGGTGATTATGGCCACCTTTTCGCAGCAGAAAATCGACGCCATCGTGAAGAACGTGGCCGAAGAAGCCGCGCGCCATGCCGAAACGCTGGCGAAAATGGCCGCAGAAGAGACCGGTTTTGGTAACTGGCAAGACAAGGTGCTGAAAAACCGGTTCGCTTCGCTGCACGTTTACGATGCCATCAAAGAGATGAAGACCGTCGGGATCATTCATGACGATCAGGCGAAAAAAGTGATGGACGTGGGCGTGCCGCTGGGCGTGATCTGCGCGCTGGTGCCCTCCACCAACCCCACCTCCACCATCTTCTACAAAACCCTGATCGCCCTCAAGGCGGGCAATGCCATCATCTTCTCGCCGCACCCGGGCGCACGCCAGTGCAGCTGGAAAGCCATTGAAATCGTCAAGCGCGCCGCCGAAGCCGCCGGAGCCCCGGCGGGCATCGTGGACGGCGTCACCCAGCTGACCCTGGAGGCGACCTCCGAGCTGATGCACAGCAAGGACGTGTCGCTGATCCTAGCAACCGGTGGCGAAGGCATGGTGCGCGCGGCCTATGCCTCCGGCACCCCGACCATCAGCGGCGGCCCGGGCAACGGCCCGGCCTTTATCGAGCGCAGCGCCGACATTCACCAGGCGGTGAAGGACATCATCACCAGCAAGACCTTCGACAACGGCGTGATCTGCGCCTCCGAACAGTCGATCATCGTCGAACGCTGCATCTACGACGAGGTTCATCGCGAGCTGGCGGCCCAGGGCGCCTACTTCATGAACGAAGACGAAGCCGCCAAGATGGCTGCCCTGCTGCTGCGCCCGAACGGCACCATCAACCCGAAAGTGGTGGGCAAGACGGCGCTCCATCTCAGCCAGCTGGCCGGTTTCAGCGCCCCCCCCAGCACCCGCGTGCTGGTGGCCGAGCAGACCACCGTCTCCCACAGCAACCCCTACTCCCGTGAAAAGCTCTGCCCGGTGCTCGGCCTCTACGTGGAAGAGGAGTGGCGCGCCGCCTGTCATCGGGTGGTCGAGCTGCTGACCAACGAAGGGCTGGGCCACACCCTGGTGATCCATACCCGCAATCAGGACGTGATCCGCCAGTTCAGCCTGGAAAAACCGGTCAACCGGATCCTGATCAACACCCCGGCCGCCCTCGGCGGCATCGGTGCCACCACCAACCTCACACCGGCCCTGACCCTCGGCTGCGGCGCCGTCGGCGGCGGCTCCAGCTCCGACAACGTCGGCCCGATGAACCTGCTCAACATCCGCAAGGTGGGTTATGGCGTGCGCACCATCGAAGAGCTGCGCGCCCCCATCCAGCCGGTTGCGGTGCAGCCCGCCAGCGCCGCCCTGGCCGCGCCCCAGCCCTGTAGCATCCTCGACGATGCCCGCTTCAGTGCCCCGGCGCCGGCCTGCCACAGCGCCGACGACCGCTTTGCCGGCGCAACCGCCGAGGTTGGCGGCGAGATCAGCGAGCAGAACGTGGAGCGGGTCATCCGTCAGGTGCTTGAGCGCCTTGGCAAGTAACCCATTTAGATAAGGCGATAAAAACCATGATTCTCGCAAAGGTAACCGGACATGTCGTCGCCACGCAGAAGTGCGATGAGCTGCGCGGCAGCAACCTGCTGCTCATCACCCAGCTGGACGATCAGCAGCAACCGATGAAGGACCGCTCCTGGGTCGCCGTCGACAGCGTCGGCGCAGGCATGCACGACGTCGTACTGGCCGAGGAGTACCTCGCGCTCAACAGAGACCGCTACAAGGCCATGTCGGTGGTCGCCATTGTCGAGAAGGTGTTTCGGGACGCTTGAGGAGTGAATGACCCAATGAGTGAATTTTTGCTGAAACCCCGGATCCGCTTCGGTCAGGACGCCCTGTCCGCCCTGGCCGAAGTGCCCGCCCGCCAGGCGCTGCTGGTCACCGATCAGATGATGGTGAAAGTTGGCCTGGCCGACCGGGTGACGCAGATCCTGCGCCAGCGCGGCATCCCGTTCCTGTGCTGGGACGATGTAGTGGCCGATCCGGACATCACCACGGTCGTGCGCGGCATGAAGCTCATGGACGGCTGCTATCCGGATCTGGTGATCGCGCTGGGCGGCGGTTCGGTGATTGATGCAGCCAAAGCGGTCATGTTCGCCCTGGCGCAAACCCGCCCGCATCTGGGGCGCGAGCGCCCCTGCTTCGTGGCCATCCCGACCACCAGCGGCACCGGCTCGGAAGTGACCAGCTTCTCGGTGGTCAAGGCCCGCAGCGAGAAGCTGGTGCTGGTCGACCCGTCATTGCTGCCGGATATCGCCATTCTCGATCCGTCGCTGGTGGCATCGGTACCGCCCGCCATCACCGCCGACACCGGGATGGACGTGCTGTGCCATGCGCTGGAGGCCTATGTCTCCCGGGCGGCCAGCGACTTTTCCGACGCATTGGCGGAAAAGGTGGTGCAGCAGGTCTTTCGCTACCTGCCCGCCTGCTGGCGCGACGGCCACGATCTGCTGGCGCGGGAGAAGATGCACAACGCCTCCTGCATGGCGGGCATGGCCTTCACCAACGCCTCGCTCGGCATCACCCACAGCCTGGCCCATGCCCTCGGCGGCGTATTCCGCGTCCCGCACGGGCGTGCCAACGCGCTCCTCATGGCGCAGGTCGTGGCATGGAACGCCGACCACGACGGGCAGTGCGATACCCAGGCCGCCCACAAATATGCCCGCCTGGCCCACCTGCTGGACCTGCCCGCCAATACGCCGCGCGAAGGGGTCAACAGCCTGCTGGTGGCCATCCAGGCGCTCAAAGACGAGATGAAGATGCCAACCGGCATTGGCGATACCAGCCTCCTCGCTGCCGATTTCGACCAGCGGCTGGCGGAGATGGTCAGCCAGGCGCTGCGCGACAACTGCACCCCGACCAACCCGCGCGCACCGGATGCCCGGGCATTGACCGAACTCTATCGCAAGGCATGGTGCGGCACTCTCGCCGCCGGCCACTAAGAACAAGAACTGGAGAACCTACCTCATGGCACACTACAGCTTAACGCCGCGCGTCAACGTGCTGGCTGAACGTTTACTGGCGCACGCCAGCACCCTGTGCAGCGAACACGCCACGATTTTGAGCGGGCTGGATGACGACATCGCGGGCATTCCCGCCGCCGTCAAACCGGCACGCCGCTTTTACGAGCTGATGCGCCAGCTACCGCTGACCATCAGTGCCGACGAGTTGATTGTCGGCAACCAGACCCGCACCCCGCACGGCGCCATTTTCCACGACGAAAGTGCCGGGCAGCGCCCGTCCACCTTCCAGTTCCTGAATCTGAATAGCGCCATCGACTCCCCCGACTACAAGCTGGTGGTGGAGAAGGGCGTGCTGGCCATCAAGCAGCAGCTGGAAGAGAAAACCCGCTCGCTGGGCAGCGCCGTCAGCCGCAGCGGCATGGACGAGGTCAACGGCTGCCGCGCCGCCATCCACGCCTGCGATGCCCTGATGGCGCTGGCACAGAACCTGGCCAACAGCGCCGAAACCCTGGCCGCCGCCGAAACCAACCCGTTCCGCCAGGCCGAGCTGCGCGACAGCGCCGCCATTTTGCACCATGTACCGGCCCACCCGGCGCGCAACTTCAAAGAGGCCTGCCAGTCGTTCTACCTGTTCCAGCTGGCGCTTCAACTCGACAACGGCAGCTATGCAGTCAACCCGGAAGGGGCCGACAAGGCGCTGCTGCCCTACTTCCAGCGCGATATCGCCAACGGCGCACTGACCGAGCAGCAGGCGTACGAGATCGTCGAGTGCCTGTGGTTCAAGCTGGCAGAGCTGAGCGAAGTGCGCGCCACCTGCGCCATCGACGGCTACCCCATGTTTGATGCCCTGCTGCACGGCGCCAGCCTGGAGCAGGCGAGCATCAACCCGCTCTCCGAGATGTTCCTCTGCGCCCAGCAAAACCTGAGCGCCCTCGAGCTGCCGGTTCGCCTCTTTCGCGGAGTGCAGCACGTCTCCGCCGCCCCGTTCGCCGCCTGTGCCGATACGCCGGTGATGGAGGGGCTGACGCCGCGCCTGCAGCGCCTGCGCAACCACTATCTGACCGTGCGCCCCAGCGTCTCCATCTACCGGGCACAGGCCTTTACCGAGGTCGTCAAGGCCAACCCAGGCATGCCGACCATCTTGCTGCGGGCCAAGGCGTTCCGTCACGCCTGTGAAACCGCCCCCATCCTTATCCAGGATGACGAGCTGATCGTCGGCCACCCGTGCGGCAAGCCGCGCGCCGGTGCCTTCTCGCCGGACATTGCCTGGCGCTGGGTTCGCGACGAGCTCGATACCATGAGCACCCGTCCGCAAGATCCCTTTGAAATCAGCGAAGCGGACAAGAAAACCATCCGCGAAGAGATAGTGCCGTTCTGGGAAGGCCGCTCGCTGGACGAGATCTGCGAAGCGCAGTACCGGGAAGCCGGCGTCTGGGCCTTCAGCGGCGAAACCTTCGTCAGCGACCTCTCCTACCACCAGATCAACGGGGGTGGCGACACCTGCCCGGGCTACGACGTGCTGCTGTTCACCAAGGGGATGAACGGCATCAAGGCAGACGCCCAGGCCCATCTCGACCAGCTGAGCATGGAGAACCCGGACGACATCGATCGCATCTACTACTACAAGGCAGCGATCGAAACCTGCGAAGGGGTGGTCAACTACGCCCGCCGCATCGCGGCCCATGCCCGCGAACTGGCGGCGAAAGAGCAGGATGCCCAGCGCCGCGCCGAACTGCTGACCATCGCCGAGGTGAACGAGAACGTGCCGGCCAACCCGCCCAAGACCCTGCAAGAAGCGCTGCAGAGCATCTGGACGGTGGAGTCGCTGTTCGAGATCGAAGAGAACCAGACCGGTCTGTCACTCGGTCGGGTCGACCAGTACTGCTACCCCATGTTCGAAGCGGATATCCGCGAGGGTCGTCTGACCCACGAAAGCGCACTCGAGCTGATGCAGGCCTTCATCATCAAGTGTGCCGAGCTGATGTGGATGTCGAGCGAGCTGGGGGCGAAATACTTCGCCGGCTATCAGCCCTTCATCAACCTGACCGTGGGTGGCCAGAAGCGCAGCGGCGGCGATGCCTGCAACGATCTGACCTACCTCATCATGGATGCCGTGCGGTTCGTGAAGGTCTACCAGCCGTCGTTGGCCTGCCGCATTCACAACCAGTCACCGCAGAAATACATGGAGAAGATCGTCGACGTCGTGAAGGCGGGGATGGGTTTCCCGGCCTGCCACTTCGATGACTCCCACATCAAGATGATGCTGCGCAAGGGCTTCGACTTTGAAGACGCCCGCGACTACTGCCTGATGGGCTGTGTCGAGCCGCAAAAATCGGGACGCATCTATCAGTGGACCTCCACCGGTTACACCCAGTGGCCCATCGCCATCGAGTTCGTGCTCAACCGGGGACGCATGGTGCTGTTCGACAGCCATCAGGGGCTCGATACCGGCGACCTGCGCGAGCTGTGCACCTTCGAGCAGTTCGATGCGGCGGTGAAACAGCAGATTGCCCACATAGTTCGCATGTCAGCAGTCGGCACTGTGATCAGTCAACGCGTGCACCGCGACGTGGCGCCGAAACCACTGATGTCACTCATGGTGGAAGGGTGCATGGAGAGCGGAAAAGATGTCTCTGCTGGCGGTGCAATGATCAACTATGGGCCCGGACTCATCTTTTCTGGCCTTGCAACTTATGTCGACTCCATGGCGGCAATCCGCAAGCTGGTGTTCGAGGAGCAGAGATACACACTCGAACAAATTCGCGATGCCCTGCTGGCCAACTTCGAAGGGTTTGAAGCGCTGCGCCGCGACTGCCTCAATGCGCCCAAGTACGGCAACGACGACAACTACGTCGACCAGTACGCGCTGGATATCACCGAGTGGACGGAGAAGGAGTGTCGCAAGTACAAGATGCTCTACTCCAGAATGAGTCACGGCACCCTCTCCATCTCCAACAACACCCCCATCGGCGAGCTGACCAACGCCACGCCGAACGGGCGCCTGGCCTGGATGCCGCTCTCCGACGGCATCAGCCCGACCCAGGGGGCAGACAAGCAGGGGCCGACGGCCATCATCAAGTCCGTCAGCAAGATGAACGTGGAGACCATGAACATCGGCATGGTGCATAACTTCAAGTTCCTCAAGGGGCTGCTGGATACCCAGGAGGGACGCCATGGCCTCATCACCCTGCTGCGCACCGCCTCCATCCTCGGCAATGGCCAGATGCAGTTCAGCTATGTCGACAACGAAGTGCTGAAAAAGGCGCAGCAGGAGCCGGAGAAGTACCGCGACCTCATCGTGCGCGTCGCCGGCTACAGCGCCTATTTCGTCGAGCTGTGCAAAGAGGTGCAGGACGAGATCATCAGCCGCACCGTGATTGAGAAGTTCTGATCGATACGTTGATAACCCGTCTTTCTTAATCGCCAAAATAACCGGAAGTACTCCGCAATGGCAGGTCGCAAATAATGCGACTGCGGCCTGCCACATCCGGAGAGGAGGCAAGCGTGATCGCAAATAATGAATTAACCGGCCGCATATTCAATATCCAGAAATATTCGATATATGACGGCGATGGCATTCGCACGCTGGTTTTTTTCAAGGGCTGCAACCTTCGCTGTCCCTGGTGCGCCAACCCTGAAGGGCTCAGCAGCCAATTTCAGGTGATGTTTTCCCACGACAAATGCATCAACTGCGGTGACTGCGTGAATGTCTGTCCGGCCGGAGTCCATTACCGGGCCGAAGAGAACGGCAGCATGAAACACTTCGTCGATCGCAATAAGGATTGCATCGGCTGCCGCAAATGCGAAGAGGTCTGCACCCAGCATGCGCTGGACATCATGGGCAAGGATGTCACCGTCAGCGAGCTGATGGAGATCATCATGCAGGACTATGACTTTTACATCTCCTCCGGCGGTGGCGTCACCATCGGCGGCGGCGAGATGAGCCTGCAGACCGACTTTGCCGTCGCGCTGTTTAGCGAATGCAAGAAGATGATGATCAATACCGCCATCGAGACCCAGGGCACCACCTCGCTGGCCAATTACCAGCAGCTGGCTCCCGTCACCGACACCTTTTTGTTCGATATAAAGCAAATCAACAGCGAACAGCATAAGGCGATGCTGGGTATCGGCAATGAAGGGATTCGCCGCAATCTGGAATGGCTGGTTGATTACGGCGCCAAGGTGATTGTGCGCATGCCGCTCATCCGTGGATATAACGACTCATGGGATGCCATTACCGGCGCCATCGAATATGTACAGAACTTGGCGAAGCGGGGAAATATCCTGCGGATCGACATGCTGCCGTACCACCAGCTGGGCCGCAAGAAGTATGAGCGGCTGGATATGCCCTACCCGATTGCGCAAGACCCCTCTTACACGCCGGACGAATTGGATCGGCTGGAGGCCTTCTTTGCACAATTTGATTTCGATATTCGCTTGGTCCGCCATTAACAGGAGTCGACGATGAAAAGTTTGGGCGTAATTGAAACGCGAGGATGGGTCGCCGCCATTCAGGCGGTGGACGCCGCCTGCAAAGCGGCAGGCGTCAGCTGCATCGGCTATCGCAAGGTGGGTTCCGGGCTGGTGAGCGTCTGCTTCGAAGGGGAGATCAGCGCCATCCACACCGCCATCGAGCGTGGCGTCGCGGTGGCCGCCACCATCGACCAGCAGGTCCATTCCCTGGTGATTGCCCGTCCGGAGCCAAGCGCGGTAGCGGCGCTCAGCAACCTCAAGGGCTACCCGCCGCGCGTGCCGGCCAGCACCAAGAAGGAGATTACTACCGCAACAAGCGCTGTACCGGCCCTGTCACCGGAAAGCAGTGCCGATACCGAACCGGCCACTCCATCGGCCAGCCAGCCTGCCGCGGATCAGGCGGAAGACCGACAGGGCGCGGCAAGAAAAGGGAAGAAAGCATGATCGATCCCCAGCTGCATCAAAAGATCGCCGCCCGTCTGAGTCTGGTCAGCCCGGCGATCCCGGTCGGCATCTCGAATCGCCACGTTCACCTGGCACAACAGGATGTGGAGGCCCTGTTCGGCAAGGGTTACACCCTGACGCCGCTCAAACCGCTGCGCCAGCCGGGCCAGTTTGCCGCCGAAGAGTGCGTCACCGTGGTTGGCCCCAAGGGCTCGCTGACCCGAGTACGGGTACTCGGCCCGACCCGGCCGGTTTCACAGCTGGAGATCTCCCGCGCCGACTGCTTCGCCCTCGGCATCAAGGCGCCGGTCCGCGAATCAGGCCAACTGGAAAATACCGGTAGCGCCCTGCTCATCGGCCCCGCCGGCCACGTGGAGCTGCGCTCTCAGGTGATCTGCGCCTGGCGACATATTCACCTCTCGCCACAAGACGCCAGCCAGCTCAACGTGACCCACGGTCAGAAGGTGAGGGTGCGCAGCGACGGCGAGCGCCAGTTGACCTTCGATGAGGTGGTGGTGCGGGTGCGCGACGATTTCGCCCTGGAATTTCACATCGATACCGAAGAGGCCAACGCCGCCGGCTTGAAAAACGGCGCGCAGGTCAGGCTGCTCGGCTAACGGAGATCCCCATGACCGACGAACAGATTGAACGCCTGGTCGAACAGATGCTCAGGCGCCTGCAGCCACCGTTGCTGGTGATGGTGACCGCGGCCCAGGGCTATCGGCAGGCCATTCGAAACCGTCTGGCCAGCTGTGGGCAGCCCCTGCAGCTTGCGCTGGCAGCAGACATTGAGGATGACGCGCTGTGGCAACCGCTGGGGGAGACAGTGCCGGTCAGCATCTGGCAACAGGCCCTGCCGCCCGCCCCCTATCGCGCGCTGGTGCTGCCCTTTCTCGACTACCCGCTGGCGATGGATCTGCTGAGCGGCTCGCTGCAAAGCCCCGTCGCCCGGCGGCTGCACGATGCCCTGCTGAGCGGCTTGCCGGTGCTGGCGCTGCGCTATCACTGCGATCCCGAGAGCGAGCTGAACCAGCTGTTGGGGTCGCAACCGGGCGCGCCATACGCCGGGCACATGCAGGCGGCGCTCAGCCGTCTGGACGAGCTCGGTGTGGTGCTGTGCACCATGAACGAGCTGCTGGAGAAGCTGGCACCGGCGAACGACGCGGCTCCTACGCCAGCGTGCACGGCGCGCCGTTATCTCACGGTCAGCGATGTAGAGAAGGATCCGGCACTGGCACAGACGGCCGAGGCCCAGCTGACCGATGCCGCCATCGATTTTTTGAAAAGCAGAAGAAAAGAAAAACAACCTTACCTTAAATAACAAACCCGGAGTTTAACTTATGTCTTCAAAAACAAAATGTTGGCTATGGATGCTGCTGGTGATTGTGTCCGAAACCTCGGCCACCTCCACCCTCAAGATGTTTGGCAGCAGTGAAGGAACCACCAAGATGCTGCTGCTCGGTCTGCTCGTGCTGCTCTATTGCACCTGCTACTACTCTCTCTCCCGCGCGGTAAAAGACATTCCCGTTGGGCTTGCCTACGCCACCTGGTCCGGAACCGGCATTCTGGTGGTCTCCACCCTGGGAATGGCGTTTTACGGCCAGCACCCGGACACCGCCGCCATGATCGGCATGGCCGTCATCGCCAGCGGCATCGTCATCATGAACCTGTTCTCCAAGATGGGCAGCGAAGAGGGCAGCGATGCCTCCGCCGAGCCGCTCACTCCCCCCATGAACAACAACATCGCCAACTGACGCAAAAGGAATGACCCATGTTTAATTTCGGATTTTTATGGCTGGCGCTCTCTATCGGCTCTGAGATCACCGGCACCTCGATGATCAAGAAGACCAACGGTTTCAGCAGACTGGGGCCATCCATCCTGGTCGTCTGCGCCTACAGCCTGTGCTACTTCGCCCTCACCCGCGCCATGAGCACCATTCCGGTCGGGGTGGCCTATTCGCTCTGGTGCGGCTTCGGCATCGTCGGGGTCACCATCTGTTCGATGCTGCTCTACAAGCAAAAGCCGGATCTGCCCGCCATCCTGGCGATGGCGCTGATCATCTCGGGCGGGGTGATCATGAATGTCTTCTCCAGCATGTAACGCCGTGACAAGACCCTGGCAGTTGCGCTCTGCACCTGCCACCGGCGCGCCGGCATGCTGGCCCTGACACGCCCTGCCTGGTAACAAGCCGGCAAGCGTTGCAAAAGAGAAAGGCCCAAGCTGGCTGGCAGCTTGGGCCTCATATTTGATCCCGTTGGCGTTCCCGTGACTACACGCCCCCCATCGCATACCTCAACCCCATCACCATGAGAAGGGAAAATAGCCTCTCTTGCTGGCAGGCTGTTGACCTAGATTGGCCAGGAGAGCGTGAATGTCGTTCCGCCACGTTCGGTTGGTTGGCAAACCGCACTGCCGCAGTGAGCCTCGACAATGGCCTTGACCACGGCGAGTCCGAGCCCGCTGCCGCCGCTCTTGCGCGAGCGTGATGGATCCCCCCTGCGAAACGCATCGAAGATATGGGCTGCAACCTCCTCGCTGATGCCGGGCCCCTCGTCTTCCACACTCAGAATGCACTGGGCGTCCGAGCGATACAGACGCACGGTCAGCAGGCCCGGCACCCCATGCTTCTGGGCATTCTCCAGCAGCGCCATCAGAGCCTGACGGATGCGAAGTGCATCGCAACAAACAAGGAGTTCGGCATCGAGCTCCCGCTTAAGGGTGAAACCGCTCGCGGCCAGAGAGGCGGCAAACGCCTCGAGCACCACGGCAAGCTCGTCTGCCAACCTGCTCTCCTCTCGTTGCAACTCCAGATGGCCGCTGTCGTTGAGGCTCAGTACCCGCAAGTCTTCGATCAGGTGGGTCAACCCCTCCACTTGACGCAGCAAGCCTTCGAAGAGTTCACGCTCTGGCGGAAATACCCCTTCGGCCAGCCCCTGCAAGCGGCCGCGCAAGATGGTCACCGGGGTGCGCAATTCGTGGGCGATGGCGGCATTCCAGAACTCCCGCTCGCGGGTCATGCTCTGCAGCCGTTCGGCCATGGTGTTGAAGTCCCGCACCAGTTGCGCCGTCTCCCCAATTGCCTGTTCATCCAGCGGCACGCGCGCATCGAGTTTGCCCTCTGCCACCTCGCGCAGGCTGTTCGCCACCGAATTGAGCGGGGTCAGGATGCGCCGAGAGAGGCGAACCGACACGTACAGCGCCATCCCCAATGCAATCAGAATGGTCGAGCCTATCCAGAGCATCTCGACCCTGGAGGGTATCCAGCTCTCGGAGATGCTGCCAGGCACATAGGTCACGGCAATGGCGTAGAACACATAGGTGCCGATCACCGCGAGGGAGATGATGCCAAGCGCCATCAGCCCCAGGGAGCGGATGATCTGCCTGCGCAGGCCGGGGGCCGATGTCATGCATCGCCCCCGAAGCGATAGCCTACGCCCCAGACACTGGCGGGCACCCCTTGGATGCCGTGCGCCTCCAGCTTCTTGCGCAGCTTGCTGATGTGGCTGTCCACCGTGCGCTCCTGGGTATCCCCCTCGGGCAAGCAGTGGGTCAGCAGTTCGGCGCGGCTGAACACCCGTTTCGGCGCCCGCATCAGGGAGGCGAGCAACTTGAACTCGGTCAGGGTCAGATCCAGCACCAGTTGCCCCTCATCGCGGCAAAGGCTGGCCTCGTGGCTCTCCAGATCGATCTGGAAGGGGCCGACCCGCAACACCCGGGCCGTGGCCTGCTTTGCCGCCTGGCTGCGTCTGAGCACCGCCTGTACCCGGGCCACCACTTCGGCCGGGTTGAAGGGTTTGACCACATAGTCATCCGCCCCCATGCGCAGCCCCATCAGCTTGTCGAGGTCCTGATCCAGGGCGGTCAGCATGATCACCGGCGTGTCGCCACGGGCCCGGATCTCGCTGAGCACCTGCCAGCCGTCGAGCTGCGGCATCTGCACATCCAGCAGCAGGAGATCGGGTTTGCATGTCTGGTGCATGGCCAGGGCTACGCGGCCATCGGCGGCATGCAGGGTACGCAAGCCGTGGCGTTGCAGGTAAGCGGCGAGGATCTCGGCGATCTCGGCTTCATCCTCTGCAATCAGTACCAGTGACTGGGCCGCCGGGCTGGCGGAGGCTGGAAGATACGACATGGTCGGCCTCGAAAATGGTGGATTTGAACTTTATCACCGCCTCCATGGATTCTCCACAAAGCCTCGAATCATTCGCAATAGCCCCTCTCCATAATGCCCGCTCGATGTGCTCTCGCGGCAACACCATGCCGGGGAGACGGTTTAACGAGGTGAGTATGATGTTTGTCAGACAGCGGTATGCGGGCGCTCTGCTTGCCGTCATTGCCGTATTCGGGTTGGCAGGTTGCGATGGGGCGGCGCCGCAAGCGCAAGACGCGCCAGCCCTTCCTCAGGTGTCGGTGATGACGCTGGCAGGGCAGGACCTGGTCATCAGCGAGGATCTGCCCGCCCGGGTGGCCGCGGTGCGCAGCGCCGAAATTCGCGCCCAGATAAGCGGCATTGTGCAGCGCCGCCTGTTCGAGCAGGGCGCCGAAATCGGCGCAGGCACAGTGTTGTTCCAGATAAACCCGGCCCCCTTCAAGGCGGATGTCGACAGCGCCGCCGCCGCATTGCAGCGAGCCGAGGCCGTGCTGGCCCGCGCGCGCATCCAGATTGACCGCCTGGTGCCGCTGCTGCGCACCGAGGCCATCAGCCGCCAGACCTATGATGACGCCGTCTCCCAGCGGGATCAGGCGGCCGCCGACGTGGCTCAGGCCAGGGCGACCCTGGCCCGGCACCAGCTGAACCTGCAATTTGCCAGCGTGGAGGCCCCCATCGCCGGGCGCATCGATCAGGCCCTGGTGAGCGAAGGGGCCCTGGTGTCGCCCACCGATGCCACCCCCATGGCCAGGATCCAGCAGATCGATCAGGTCTACGTCGATGTGCGTCAACCGGCCTCGGTACTGGAAGCCCTGCGCCAGCAGACAGGGTCGACGGCGCCTGAACTGACGGTGGAGATCCTCGGCAGCGATGGCAAGCCGCTCGGCATGCAGGGGCACATCCTCTTCTCCGGCATCGAGGTGGATGCCGGTACCGGTGACGTACTGCTGCGGGTGCTGGTGGACAACCCGGAGCGGCGCCTGTTGCCCGGCCTCTACGTGCAGGCGCGCATTCCCCGGGCTCACTATGCCAACGCCCTGAGCGTGCCTCAGCAGGCGGTGGTGCGTACATCGGGCCAGACCAGCGTGTGGGTGGTGGATGACCAGGGGCAGGCACAGCAAATAGCTGTCACAACCGGTGAGCTGGTGGCGCGCCAGTACCGCATCGTATCCGGGCTCAGCGCCGGACAACGGGTGGTGATCGAGGGGATAGACCGCCTGACCCCGGGGGCGCAAGTCATTGCCCATCCCTGGCAGCCCCTTGTTGCCGGCCAGTAAGCCGGCACCCACACCCGCTGAATCGGAGACGTTTTCATGCCGCAGTTTTTCATTCATCGCCCGGTGTTTGCCTGGGTGATCGCCCTCTTCATCGTGCTGGCGGGGGTCATCGCCATTCCCAAGTTGCCCATCTCCCGCTATCCCTCGGTGGCGCCGGTGTCGGTGACCCTCTATGCCACCTATCCGGGCGCCACGCCACAGACCCTGAACGATGCGGTGGTGAGCCTTATCGAGCGCGAGCTGTCGGGGGTCAAGAACCTGCTCTACTTCGAGTCGTCGGTGGACGCCTCGGGCAGCGCGCAGATCACCGCCACCTTCAAGCCGGGCACCGACCCCGAGCTGGCCCAGATGGACGTGCAAAACCGCATCAAGGGGGTCGAGCCTCGCCTGCCACAGGCGGTGCGGCAAAACGGCCTGCAGGTGGAGTCCGCCTCTTCGGGTTTTCTGATGATGGTCGGCATGACCTCGCCGGATGGCCGCTTCGACGAAATTGCGCTGAACGACTACATGGCGCGCAATATCGTCCAGGAGCTGCGCCGCATCGAGGGCGTGGGACGGGTGCAGTTGTTCGGCGCCGAACAGGCCATGCGAATCTGGGTGGATCCGGGCAAGCTCGCCGCCTACGGGCTGACCATCAGCGAGGTGGCGCAGGCCATCGAGCAGCAAAACGTGCAGATTGCACCGGGACGCCTCGGCGATGAACCCGCCCTGCCGGGGCAGCGTGTGACGGTGCCCCTTACGGTTCAAGGGCAGCTGACGACCCCAGAGGCGTTCGCCGCCATCGTACTGCGGGCAGGTGCCGATGGCGCCAAGCTGGTGCTGGGTGATGTCGCCCGGGTCGAGCTGGGGGCGCAATCCTACGCTTTTGCCAACCGCGAGAACGGGGTGGCCGCCACCAGCGCTGCCATCCAGCTCTCCCCGGGTGCCAACGCCGTGCGCACCGCCGATGCGGTGCGCACCCGTCTCGCCCAGCTCGCCCCCACACTGCCGGCGGGCATGGCTTACTCCATCCCGTTCGACTCGGCCCCCTTCGTCAAGGTCTCCATCGACAAGGTGATCCACACCCTGCTGGAAGCCATGGTGCTGGTGTTCCTGGTGATGTTCCTCTTCCTGCAGAATCTGCGCTACACCCTGATCCCGGCCATCGTCGCCCCCATAGCCCTGCTCGGCACCTTCGCTGTGATGCTGCTCGCCGGCTTTTCCATCAACTCCCTGACCATGTTCGGCATGGTGTTGGCCATCGGCATCATAGTCGACGACGCCATCGTGGTGGTGGAGAACGTCGAGCGCCTGATGGCCACCCGGGGGCTCTCGCCCAGGGAGGCGACATCGCGAGCCATGAAGGAGATCACCGGGGCGGTGATCGGCATCACCCTGGTGCTCACGGCGGTGTTCATTCCCATGGCATTCGGCAGCGGCTCCGTGGGGGTCATCTACCAGCAGTTCACCCTGTCAATGGCGGTCTCGATCCTGATTTCGGCCTTCCTCGCCCTGACCCTGACGCCCGCACTCTGCGCCACCTTGCTGCGCCCGGTCAGCCCGAGTCATCATGAGAAGCGCGGCTTTTTCGGTGCCTTCAACCGGGGCGTCGAGCGCCTCACCGCAGGCTACGGCACGCAGGTGACCCGCCTAGTCGGGCGCAGCGGACGCATGATGGCGGCCTTCCTTGCCCTCTGCGCCGTGCTGGCCATCGCCGCCGCCCAGCTGCCCTCCTCTTTCCTGCCGGACGAGGATCAGGGCTACTTCATGACCTCCATCCAGTTGCCGACCGGTGCCACCAGCGAGCGCACCCTGGCGGTCATCAAGGAGTTCGAGGCCCATGTGGCCTCTCGCAAGGCGCTGGACACCAACCTGGTGGTGCAGGGCTTCAGCTTCTCCGGCGCCGGCCCCAATGCGGCCATGGCCTTCACCATGCTCAAAGACTGGGACCAGCGTCATGGTGCCACGGCAGCCGAAGAGGCAGAACTGGCACAGGCCGCCATGGCCAACAGCAAGGAAGGCACGGTAATGAGCCTGCTGCCGCCCGCCATCGACGAACTGGGCACCTCTTCGGGTTTCACGCTCTTCCTGCAGGACAGGGCCAACCAGGGGGAAGCCGCGCTGCTGGCCGCCCAAGCGCAACTGCTGGCACTGGCCGCACAAAGCGAGGTGGTGAGCGATGTCTATCCGGACAGCCTGCCCCCCGGCGAGAGCGTTCACCTCGAGATCAACCGGCAGAAGGCCGAGGCCATGGGACTCTCGTTCACCAGCGTGAGCAGCACCCTGTCGGCGGCGATGGGGTCGCTCTACATCAACGACTTCCCCAACGGCGGGCACATGCAGCAGGTCATTCTGCAGGCCGATGCCAAGGCACGCATGCAGCTCGATGACGTGCTCGGCCTGCGGGTGCGCAATGCCAGCGGCGGCATGGTGCCCCTGCGGGAGGTGGTGACGCCAACCTGGCGCCAGTCGCCGCAGCAGATGATGCGCTTCGAGGGCTTCCCCGCCGTGCGCCTCTCCGGGAGTGCCGCCCCCGGGGTTTCCAGCGGCGCCGCGATGGCGGAAATGGAGCGCCTGGTGGCACAATTGCCGCCAGGCTTCGCCCTGGCCTGGACGGGGCAGTCGCTGCAGGAGCGCCAGTCGGCGGCCCAGGCCCCCCTGCTGATGCTGCTGTCGGCGCTGGTGGTGTTCCTGGTACTGGCCGCGCTCTACGAGAGCTGGTCCATCCCGCTCTCCGTGATGCTGGTGATCCCCCTGGGCCTGCTCGGTGCCGTGGCGGCAGTGATGCTGCGCGGCATGCCCAACGACGTCTTCTTCAAGGTGGGCATGATCACCATCATCGGGCTGTCGGCCAAGAACGCCATCCTCATCGTGGAGTTTGCGCGCCAGTTGCACAACGAGGGTCGCACGCTGCTTGATGCCGCGGTGACCGCCGCACGCCTGCGTCTGCGCCCCATCCTGATGACGTCGCTCGCCTTCACCCTCGGCGTGGTGCCGCTGATGCTCGCCAGCGGCGCCAGCGCGGAGACCCAGCATGCCATCGGCACCGGCGTGTTCGGCGGCATGATCAGCGGCACCCTGCTGGCCATCTTCTTCGTGCCGGTCTTCTTTGTCTTCATCATCGGGGCGCAGGAGCGCCTGCAGGTCTGGCTGGCCCGGCGTGCTCAGCAATGGGGAGAGCAATAATGGCCAGGCTTTGCCCCCTGAGCCTGTTGTGCGGCCTGAACGAGGGCCGCCAGACAGCTCTGGTTGAGGTCTGCGTTGCCAGCCCTCATTCACCCACCATTACGGAGGAGCCACGCCATGTTTTCTGACACTCAACGCCGCTGGCTGGTCCTCCTGGCCTTCTTGCCGGTAGTCATCGACATGACCATATTGCACATTGCCGTACCTTCGCTGACCCAGGCCCTCGGTGCATCCGCTACCGAGGTACTGTGGATCATCGACATCTATCCGCTGCTGATGCCGGGACTGCTGGTGGCCATGGGCACTCTGGCGGATCGTATCGGCAACCGGCGTGTGCTGCTCACCGACCGGGCTTGCCATCTTCGGGATGGCTTCCCTGCTGGCCACCTTTGCGCCGACGCCAGCCATGCTCACCAATGCACAGGGGCTGCTGGCCCTGGTGGGCGCGATGATCATGCCCTGCGTGCTGGGCACCATACGTCGCACCTTCCAAGAGGAAAATGAGCGTGCCATTGCGCTGGGCCAGTGGGCAATGGTTAGGGCTGCGGGGCGGTTCTCGGACCGTTGATCGCTGGAGTGCGGCTGGCCCACTACTGACGGGGATCGACCTTTTTGATCTATGTCCCGGTCATGCTGTTGGTTGCGCCGCTGGTATTCATCCTATTGCCGCCAATCGAACGGACGACGTCGGGTAGCTGGGGATTGGGCCAGGCGCTGCTGCTTATCCTCGGCGCCCTGGCGGGGGTCGAGCTGACCCTGGCGCAGGAGCTGCAATACGTGCTGGGCAACACGCCACTACAAGCCGGCATGTTCATCATCCCCATCATGGCCGCAGCCGCCGTGGGCGGCCCGAACGCGGTTACCTCTTCAACCTCTGTAGCCTGCGCACCGTCGCCAGCTCATCGCTGGCAATCTCTGCGGCCGCACTCTGCTATCTGACCCAGGTGGACTTTCACCATCCCAATGTCAGGATGCCAGCAACGCTGGCCCTGCTGGGACTCTGTCTCAGCATCGGTCTGACGGCTTCCTCCATTGCCAACATGGACGCAGTGGAGGCGGACAGAGGTGCAGGGAGGCAACAGTCTATGAACCAGGGGCGGGGTTCGGGAGCACCTTCTAATGGCGTACTATAAAAATCACAAAATGAAAAAGCCCAACCTGTCAGACAGGTTGGGCCTTGAAAATGGCGGAGAGACAGGGATTCGAACCCTGGGTGGCATTGCTGCCACAATTGATTTCGAGTCAATCCCGTTCGGCCACTCCGGCATCTCTCCACGGGGCTTCATTGTTACCGGAGCAGCCTCTGGAAATCAACTTGAATCTCTTTAAAGATCAAACGACTGCACACAAAACCAGCAAGTGAGTGCATGTCTGGCAAGCAGGCGTCCGAGCCTGTCGCTCCCGGCATTGGTGCCCAAGCCAGGGCGATCAGCCCCCTGCATTGCATCTCGTGCATTCGATGGCGCTGAACCGCCACCCCCTCTCCCGTCAGCGTTCCTCTGCTCATTGCAGATGGCTTGGCTTTGCATTAAAAACAGGCAAGACAGGGTCAACATGACGGATTGCCGTGCAGGGACCCGGCTGCAACCCTAGTCGGCCAGGCTGGCAATCGACGCGCATTTGACTGACAATTTCCCCCTTTTTCCTAGGAGGTCGCGGTGCGGCCCCTCATCCAATCAGACAGGAAGTACATGTTCATCGCACGAACCCTCTCATTGCTGGCGCTGACCGCCAGCCTGCTGACGGCTCCGGCCCTGGCTACCACCTATCCACTGCCCCCGGCAGGCAGCCGCCTGATCGGCGAGCTGGAGGACTACATAGTCCAGCCAGATGAACATCTCGAGCTCATCGGCAAGCACACCCAGATTGGTTTTTTGGCGCTGCTGGAAGCCAATCCGGGGGTCGACCCCTATTTGCCCAAACCGGGCACCCGGCTGACTCTGCCGACCCAAATGCTGCTGCCGGACGTGCCCCGCGAAGGCATAGTGATCAATCTGCCGGAGCTGCGCCTCTACTATTTCCCCAAGGGCAAGAACGAGGTGATGGTGCTGCCCATCGGCATCGGTGACATAGGGCGGGAGACCCCCGAAATGACCACCACCATCATTGCCAAGAACCCCAATCCGACCTGGGTGCCCGGCCCCATGGTGCGCAAATCCTGGCTGGAACAAAAAGGGATCACCCTGCCGGCGGTCGTGCCGCCCGGCCCCGACAACCCCCTCGGCAAGTTCGCCATGCGCCTTGGCTATGGCAAGCGGGACTATCTCATCCACGGCACCAACAAGGATTTCGGCGTCGGCCTGCGGGTCAGTGCCGGCTGCATTCGACTGCGCCCTGACGACATCGAGGCCCTGTTCAAGATTGTCCCCGTCGGCACTCAGGTGCGGGTGATCAACCAGCCGGTCAAGACCGCCATCGAGCCGGATGGCCGCCACTGGCTGGAGGTTCACTCTCCCCTCTCTCGCACCGAACTGGAGCTGGAGCAGGGCGCCCCGCTGATCCTCTCCGCCGAGGCACAGGCCTTCATCGCCAGGCCGGAAGTCGACGGGGACAAGGCCGCCAGTGTGCTCAACAGCAAGAACGGCATTCCCCGTCCCGTCAGCGGCTGATAGCCAACCATGTTCACGAGGATCTTCATGAGCTACCGCGTTTTTTGCCTGCTTGCCCTGCTGCTGAGCCCGGCGGCTCTGGCCGACATCCTCTGGATGGACAACGGTGACCGGCTGACCGGCACCATAGAGGAGATAGGTGACGAGGAGGTGCGCATCGCGCTCCCTTACAGTGAGCCCGTCACCGTCAAGCGCGAGGCGGTCAAGCGCTGGCGCATCGAGAAGCAGGACAAGCCGAAACCAACCGTCAAGAGCGGCATTACCCTGCTCGCCCTGACGCCGGATGACCCGAAAGCCTGGCTGTGGAGCGGCAGCGGCGATCTGAACGTCAAGCTCAAGCACAGCGACAAGAAGACCAACAACGTCAACCTGAAGGCATCCACCGAGGTGGCCAACCTCGACTGGCGTTATACGCTGGACGGGGAGTACATCTACGAGACCGCCAACAACGTCACCAACAGCCACGAGTATCGACTCAAACCCATGCTGGACTTCTTCTTCGACCAGCGCTGGTTTTTACGATCAGCCATCGACTTTCAATACCAGATGCTGAACCCCGAATACATGGATGTGGGTTATGTGACCGGCCCTGGTTACCGGTTCTGGAACGACAAGCGGCGGCGGCTGGAGCTGATCGGCCAAGCCGGGCTGGAGCGCTCCTACTTCAGACCGGATGACATCAACACCCTCTTTATCATCGGCCTGTTCAACGACAGGATCATCAACTATCCCCTGCTGGGCCTTGGCTGGGATTATCGTCAACCCGTTGCGCTCTGGTCGGAGCAACTGGAGCTGTTCAGCAAGGGCGGCTACAAGCGCTATCTGGACCAACCCTCACCCTATTTCACCCGGGAGCAGGCGGTGCAGGGCAGCCTGGGGATGCGCTACTACTTCAACGATCACCTGCGCCTCTCCTGGTCAAGCGAGCTCGACTGGGAAGATAATCGTATCAATATCCCGGGCTTAGAGCTGAATAACGGCAGAGAGTGGCGCCATCTGCTCACTCTGGGAGCCAGTTTCTGAGCCAGGCCGATCACCGATGACCCAGCAGCCACAAAAAAATCAGGCCCACCTAGGTGGGCCTGATTTTTGGCAAGGCTGGGGGTGAGCCGCGGCCTAGAAGTAGAGTCGGGTGACAGACTCGATGACGCAGCCGGGGCGACGCACACCCTCGATCTCCACCTTGATCTCCTTGAGCAGCTCCAACCCGCCCTTGATCGGGGTGACCCGAGCCAGCTTGGTGCGCGCGCGGATGTTGCTGTCCACCTTGATGGGGTACGGGAAACGGACCTGATCCAGACCGAAGTTCACCACCATGCGGGCGGTCGGAAACTCCGGATTGGCCTCGTCCACCGAGCCGGTCAGCTGCGGCAGCAGGGCCAGGGTCAGGAAGCCGTGAGCAATGGTGGTCTTGAATGGAGACTCGGCGGCGGCACGCTCGGGGTTGGTGTGGATCCACTGATGATCCCCGGTCACGGCGGCAAACAGATCGATCATCTGCTGGCTGACATGCAACCATTCGCCCACGTGGGTCTCTTCACCGATGCTCGCCTGCAAGGTGGCAAACAGGGTCGCCGCCTCACCGTCGAGTTCGATGATCGACTCTTGCGGTGGCACGGGCTGGCCGTTGACGGCCTGGGCCGCGCCCTGCTGCTGCTGCATGGACTGGCTGTCGCCCTGCAAATCCAGCACTCGCCCCAGCAGAGGGTGGAGGTGTGCCTTTTGCTGAAACTCACGCCAGTAGTCGCGGATAGCCGGAGAGAGCCAATCCTTGAGCTCAAAGGGGTGCTGCGCCAGAATTTCGCGCTTGCGCTTCAGAAAATCGACAACTTTCATGTACCGATCCCTATTCGATTCAAAGCCTGTAAAGAGGTCTAACCAGTCCTATTTTATTAAAGTTACAGCTGAAAGTGCAAAAAAATCTCGGCGTACAGCTGTACCAAGGCAAAAATCACTACAGGATAGCTACATAACAGCATGATGAACCAACGAAGAAAACGATTGCCTGTTTTTTGTCCGTTCATGTTGGCATTGAGATGAAAAAGGCCCGGTCACGGGGCTGTGTGGAGATCAGCGCTCTGCTGACCACCACTCGCGGCACCCTGCCTCATCGAAGAAGGTCCAGGCCAGCACCCGGCTCACCTTGTTGCCCTGCGCCATCTCGAGCACCCGCACCTGACGAGCCCCGATACGAGTCAGCGCCTTCTTCGCCGCCGGTAGATTCTCCTTTTTCGATACCAATGAGCTGAACCAGAGGCTCTGTTCGGCAAAGGCCCGGCTCTGGTTGATCATCGTGGCCAGAAAGGCGGCCTCTCCCCCTTCGCACCAGAGCTCGGCCTTCTGGCCGCCGAAGTTGAGCACCGGCTTGTCCTTGACCTCCTTGCCCAGATTGCGCAGCTTGCGCTCCGTCCCCTTGCTCGCCTCCGCCAGCGACGCGTGAAAGGGAGGGTTGCAGAGGGTCAGCGCGAAACGCTCGCGCGGCGCCACTATGCCCTGAAAGATGTCACCGGCCCTGCCCTGCAGGCGGCACTCGATCTGGCAGCCCAGCCCGTTGCTGTTGGCCAGCAGAGAGGCAGCCTTGACCGACACCGGATCGATGTCGGAGCCGACGAAGCGCCAGCCATATTCGCGGGCGCCCAGCAGGGGGTAGATACAGTTCGCCCCCACCCCGACATCCAGCACCCGCACGCCCTTGCCGGTCGGCACCTTGCCCGCGCTCTCGGCCAGCAGGTCGGCCACTCTGTGCAGATAGTCCACCCGCCCGGGAATGGGCGGACAGAGATAGCCGGCCGGCAGATCCCAGTGCTGGATACCGTAATGCAGCGCCAGCAGGGCCTTGTTCAGCGCCTTGACGGCGGCGGGGTCGGCAAAGTCGATGGTGCTGGCGCCGTAGGGATTGACGAAGACGAAGGGCTGCAGCTCGGGAGTACGCAGGCAGAGCGCGGCAAAGTCGTAGGGAGCCTGGTGGCGATTGCGCGGGTGCAATCCGGATTTATGGTCTGAACGGGTCTTCATGCTGGGTCTGCCGGGGAAAAAACGGGCCCACACTATAGTGATTCGGCACCCGAAAGTCTAAATCGCGGCCATAAAAAACCGGGCTACGGGAGCCCGGTTCAAGTGAGGTTGGAAAAACAGTCCGTACTGCGAGCCGTTTGTCCAGCCTGACTCAGATGTCGATCCGGCGTGCCTGCCAGAACTTGCTGCGCCAGTAAGAGCTGTCGAGCTTGGAGCGGGTTACCCCGGCCCGGGTGGAGGCGTGGATGAACTCGCCATTGCCCACATAGATGCCGACGTGATTGAGGCGGCGATTGATTTTGAAGAAGACCAGGTCACCTTCGACCAGATCCTGCTTGGAGACTCGGGTGCCTTCATGGACCTGGGAGCGGGTATCACGGGGAAGTTCGATGCCGACGGCGTTGCGGAACACTTCACGGGCAAAGGCGGAACAATCAATGCCGCGCTGGCTGCTGCCTCCCATGCGGTAAGGAACGCCGCGCCACTCTTTGTATACAGTCAGGATTTCGTTTACATCTGGGGTTTGTGAAGCTTCCGGTTCAATTACGGGTTCCATCATGGAAACTTCGATCTTGCTCGCGACCTCGGGCTGGGGTGCCGAGGCACAACCCACCATTCCGAGCGCGACCAGCAGTAGCATCAGGTAGCGCAATCCTTTATCCCCGCAAAATAGTAAAACTTGTTAAAATACGGCCCGAACGGGCAATTTATAAGGCAACAGCACCCGACTATATCCAAGAATTCTATCGAGGCAAGCGAAAATCCCTATCGACCTCACATTTCTGCAAGGAAATGCATTATTTTTCCTGATTAATGTGATCGTGGCCAAACAATATACAATCTCGAAAGAGGCCGTCCACCGGATTAAACTGACTTTTATCGCTGTTTCGCCGCTCTTTTAAAGTGAAAAATTATGATTTCTGTGGATCTCTATTTGTTAAAACCGGCAAAGGTCGACGCCGAGCAGCTGACTCTGCTGCAAACCCTGCTCTCCCCCGCCGAACGGCAGGCATGGCAGGCCATAAGCCAGCCGTTGCGCCGCCAGGAGTACCTGCTCAGCCGCGGGCTGCTGCGACGGCTGCTGGCCGAGCGGCTGCAGTGCAACCCCGATGCACTGCAATTTGCCAGCACCCCGCACGGCAAACCTGTGCTGGGCGACGGGCGCTGGCAGTTCAACCTCAGTCACAGCGGGGATTGGCTGGTGATCGCCCTCTGCGCCGCCGGCCCGCTCGGGGTCGATATCGAGATGGGTCAGCGCCGCCGCCAGACTCTGCCGCTGGCACGCCGCTTTTATGCACGCAGTGAATATGAGTGGTTGCTCGCCCTGCCCGAGGCGGAGCAAGAGTCGGCCTTCTATCGGCTCTGGTCGCGCAAGGAGGCGGTGCTGAAAGCCCACGGCACCGGCATCGCCGCCGGCCTCGACAAGGTGCGTTTCGTGCCTGAGGAAGAGTGGCGGCTCGACAACCAGCTCGATGAACAGGATTACCGGGTGCAGGATTGGGCCATCGGCCAGGGCTGGCTCAGCCTGGCCGCACCAACCCTGGCCGTCAATGGCTGGCTGCTCGATGGCAGCTTGAATTCTGTGCCCATCAACCCCATGTTAACTCACACCATTTTCCAAGAGTCAGCCTCATGATCGTCGACATCAATCCCCAGAATTTCCAAGCCGCCCTGATCGATGCTTCCATGAAAAAGCCGATCGTCATCTATTTCCACGCCCCCCAGATGCCGGAGTGTCAGGCCATGACCCCGCAGGTGGAGGCGCTGGTCGGCCCGGCCAATCCCCAGGTGACCCTGGCCAAGGTCGACATGAACGATCCGCAGCTGCAACCGCTGGCCGGTCAGCTCGGTCTGCGCGCCCTGCCGGCGCTGGTGCTGTTCCATCAGGGCCGCCCTGACGAGCAGGCCATTCTGGAAGGCCCGCAGGACGAGGCCACCCTGCGCGGCTATTTCGCCGCCTTCGCCCCCAAGGAGGAGGAGCTGCTGCTCGAACAGGGGCAACAGGCACTGGCGGACGGCCAGACGAGCGTGGCCTATGGCCACTTCGGCAAGGCCCATCAGCTGGCACCGGATCGCCACGACATCAGTCTGTGGTTGACCCAGGCGGCACTCGATCTCAATCTGCTGGATGAGGCACAGGAGCTGCTCGGCAAGATCCCGATGATCGCCCAGGATGACCACTATCAGACGCTTGTCTCCCGTCTGGCGCTGGCCCAACAGGCCGCGGACAGTCCGGAGCTGCGGGCGCTGGAAGCCCGTCACCAGCAGGAGCCTGACAACTTTGCCCTGGCCCAGGAGCTGGCGGTACAATACAGTCAGGCCGGCCGCCAGGAAGAGGCGCTGGCGCTGCTGTTCACCATCCTCAAGCGGGATCTCGCCTTCGGCGATGCCAAGAAGACCTATCTCGACATCCTGACCACCATGGGATCCAACCCGGCGGCACAGGGTTACCGTCGCAAGCTCTACAGCCTGCTCTACTGACTTGAAACGAAGATGAACAACGGGGTGATGCCGAGCGATCGGCATTGCCTTGTCAGGCGGGGATCAGCGAGGAAAATGCGGGAATTTGATGAATTTCAGGCAAAAAAAAATGGCGCATAACTGCGCCATTTTTTTCGCATGGATTACTTCTTGTAGGAAGTAGCCATGTTGTCGATGCGCTGGTTAGCACGCATAGCTTCTTGCTTGGCTTCTGCAACATCAGCAGCGATCTTGGACTGATCAGCACGAACAGCGCTAACATCTTGAGCCAGTTGGTCAACTTTGTTAGACAGATTCTGAACGGAAGTTTCCAGTTCGCTGGTGTTTGCACAACCGCCCAGCAGAGCGGACAGACCAACAACACCTACCAACAACATTTTTTTCATTTTAAAAGCTCCCTTTAACTCGCCAGACGTTTAGCAAGCGGCGTGATTATGGCACAAAAAAATCATAGTTTGGATAGGCCCCATCACAGATAAATGCATTAAAACCCTCATTTTTTTTTAAACGTACACTTTTTGTGCAAAGTTCAGTCAAAAATAAGGGTCACTGGATGAGGTTCGCACAAAGCGTAACCAAATTTTGTACTTATTACAATTTCGTATGAGGCTCAGGCTGAACGTTCTGACAGCAACTGACGATACTGCACCAGATCCTCGATGGTCAGCACCGGCATGTCATGGCGGCGGCCAAATGCCACCAGATCCGGCAAGCGGGCCATGGAGCCATCTTCCTTGGTCAATTCGCACAACACACCGAAGGGTTTGAGCCCGGCGAGCTGCATCAGATCGACCGTGGCTTCGGTGTGGCCGCGGCGGGTCAACACCCCGCCAGTGCGGGCCCGCAGCGGGAAGACGTGGCCCGGGCGGTGCAGGTCGGAGGGTCTGGCACCGTCGGCGATGGCGGCCCGGATGGTGGTGATACGATCGGCCGCCGAGACGCCGGTGGTCACCCCCTGCGCCGCCTCGATGGTCACGGTGAAGGCGGTCTGATAGTGGCTGGAGTTGGCCTCCACCATCATCGGCAGTTCGAGCTGGCGTACCCGCTCATCGGTCAGGCAGAGGCAGACGATGCCGGAGCACTCGCGGATCATCATGGCCATCTGTTCATTGGTCATGGATTCGGCGGCGAAGATGAGATCCCCTTCGTTCTCCCGATCTTCATCGTCGGCCACCAGCACGCCGCGGCCGGCACGCAGAGCTGCCAGCGCCGCTTCGACACGGGCAATGGGATCACCAAATTCACTGAGAAGAGACTGATTCATGGTAAGACTCCTAAACAAGACAAGGACCAGAATCAGGGCATGGAAAGGCAGACAGAGATAGGCATGCGGCGGCCGGCCCGCGGGGGGCTTGCCTGCAATAGTCTGTCTTATCCTCTTTCATCCGGACTGTGACCGTCGGCTCCGGCATCTCACCGGATCTGCTGACCCCGTCCCGGTGCAATACCGGGTCGGGCGCTCGCGGGCTCCCCGAGTCAGATCGGGATACCGCCGGTGGGGAATTTCACCCCGCCCTGAGAATAAGCGCAGACAGCCTAAAGAAAAACGGCGCCGGATACCAGCACAAAACCCATCAAGGATGAATAGCATGCCTGCTCCGGGGCACGGATCGCCCGGATGCACGGCGCGCTGTCCTTTCTGATTTTGTTTGTGGCATAGTGCCAGAAAAAACGCGCGGCCTGCGCAGACTCAGGCGCCAACAACACCAACGGAATCATGACAGAGATGGAAAAGAAAATACTGCTGACGGACTGCCCGGACGCCAAGGGCCTCATCGCCAAGATCACCAACATCTGCTATAAGCACCAGCTCAACATCAACAAGAACGACGAGTTCGTGGATCACGAAAACGGCCGCTTCTTCATGCGCACCGAGCTGGAGGGGCGCTTCAACGACGAGACCCTGCTGGCCGACCTCGATGATGCCCTGCCCGCCGGTGCCCAGCGCCGGCTGGTCAAGGCCGGCAAGAAGCGCATCGTCATCCTGGTGACCAAAGAGACCCACTGCCTCGGCGACATCCTGATGAAAAACTACGCCGGTGCGCTGGACATGGACATCGTCGCGGTGATCGGCAACTACGACACCCTCGCCGAGTTGACCGGCAAGTTCGACATTCCGTTCCACACCGTCAGCCACGAGGATCTGAGCCGCACCGAGCATGAAGAGCAGGTGCGCGCCATCATCGACGGCTACCAGCCCGACTACGTGGTGCTGGCCAAGTACATGCGGGTGCTGACCCCGAGTTTCGTCGAGGCCTATCCGCGCAAGATCATCAACATCCACCACTCCTTCCTGCCCGCCTTCATCGGTGCCCGCCCCTATCGACAGGCCTTCGATCGCGGGGTCAAGCTGATCGGCGCCACCGCCCACTTCGTCACCGACGATCTGGATGAGGGCCCCATCGTCGAGCAGGACGTGATCCACGTCGATCACACCTTCAGTGCCGACGACATGGCCAAGGCCGGCCGCGACGTGGAGAAGTCCGTGCTGAGCCGGGCGCTGGAGCTGGTGCTGAACGAGCGGGTGTTCGTCTACGGCAACAAGACGGTGGTGTTCAAGTAACTCCAGCCACCGAAAACGACAAAGGCTCCCGCGGGAGCCTTTGTTCCATGTGCACTGACGCGACGTCAATCAGAGCGACAGATCGTTGATGGTCGTGGCGCCCTTGTCGAGCTTGATCTCGGCCGTCAGCTGCTCCTTGTCCGCCTTGAGATACCCCATGGCCGCGAACTGGTCCAGCATGGGTGCCAGTTGCGGCACCGCCTTGCCCAGCTTGCCGCTCAGGTTGGCGTGCAGCAGGCCGGAGAGGGCGTGCATCCCCTCTTCGCTGTTGAACAGCTGCTCGAGCGAGGTGCTTGCCAGCTTGATATCTCCCTTCATGGCCACCGGCTCGCCGTTGAGATGGGAGCTCAAGTCCACCAGCTCCAGCGTGGCACCACGCTTGAGCATCTTGTCCAGCGCCTGCTGAATAGCCTCCTCTTCCACGCCCTGGCCGCTGGAGGCCTGCAGCGCCTGATAGCCTTCCAGATCCAGCCCCTTCAGATTGAGGGCCAGCTTGCTCTGGGTCAGCGCCAGGTTGTCGGCCTCGTTCTCCAGATTGAGGGTATCCACCTTCATCTGGTAGCTGCTAGAGAGGGTCTGGGCATCATCCCCAGCCAGCTGGGTCTCGGAGGTCAGCCCCTGCAGGGAGAACTTGACGTTGTCCGGCAGCTGTACCGACAGCGCGGAGAGGGTCATGTCGCTGCGGGGAGAGAGCCAGATCCCGCGGATCTCGGCCATGTCGGCGCTGCCCTTGAGCTCGGCCAGCACCATGTCCATCTTGTTCTGCTCTTCGTGCAGGGTCATCCCCTGCCAGTGGAAGGTAAGGTGGCCATTGCCTTCCAGATCACCGTGATAGTCACCCTTCATCGGCAGGAAGCTGAACTCGTCGAGCCCCTGCTTGACCTTGAACTCGTTGGCCCAGAAGCGGCTGCTGTTGCTGGAGGTCCACAGGCTGCTGACCGACTCGATACCAAACTGCCACTGCTCCATCTTGAAGGCGCCGAACACGGGCGCCAGCGAACCTTGCCTGGTGTCGAGCAGCATGTTGCTCTTGATGTAGAGCGGCAGGATGCGGCTGTCGACGATGAACTGCACCTCGACCGGCTCGCTCCCCTCCAGCTGACCATCCAGGCTGGCCAGGGTCTGCGGGGTGATCACCATCTTCAGTACGCCGTCGCGGGTGAACAGGTTGCTCGAACCCGGCTGCCAGCTCAACTCGATGCCGCTCTCCTGCTTCACCTTGGCGATCTGCTCGGCCATGATGCGGTCGAACGCATTGCCCGTGTACCAGCAGGCACCCAGCCCACCCACCACCAAGGCCGCCGTGACGGCCAGCGCTACTCGCTTCTTCATCTTTATTCCGTTCTCCAGGGAGTGATTGCCGCACTCTACGGGGCAAGTTCGGGGGGAGGCAAGCGCAATTCGGCGCCGACCACAATTAAGTGATGTCACAACAAGGGGCTGAACAGATAGAACATGTTCTCCATGGCCTTCTTGTACCAGGGGCGTGCCCGCCACTTGGCCAGCGACATGGGCGTCGCCTCCACCATGTAGCCCTGCACCAGCTGGGTCATCTCGGCGACGAACACCGGATTGTCGATGAGCAGGGTCACCTCGAAGTTGAGCCAGAGGCTGCGCCGATCCAGGTTGACCGTCCCCACCAGGGCGAAGTCGTCATCCACCAGCACGCTCTTGGTGTGCAGCAGGCCGGCGTCGTAGCGGTAGATCTCCACCCCCGCCTCCAGCAACTCCTCCATGAAGGCATTGCAGGCGTAATTGGCCATGATGGAGTCGTTGCGCGCCGGCAGCACCAGCTGCACCTGCACGCCGCGGGCCGCCGCCGAGGAGAGCGCTGCCGCCAGCGGATCGTCCGGCACGAAGTAGGGCGTAGTCAGCACCAGATGGTGGCGGGCCTGGTAGATGGCCAGCAGCAGGCTCTGCTGGATGCAGTCGCCGCCGACGAAGGGGCCGGACGGGATGAGCTGGGCCCGGTAGTTGCTCTGGGGCCAGGCCTCCGGCTCGTGCTGCAGGCTGTCGAGCAGCCGCTCGCCGGTCTCCATCTCCCAGTCCCAGACGAAGATGGACCACATCAGCGGCACCATGGGGCCCTGCACCCGGATCATGATGTCGACCCACTGGCCGACCCCGGCGTTCTGCTTGAAGAAGCGGGGATCCACCATGTTCATGGAGCCGGTGTAACCGACCCGGTCGTCGATCACCACCAGCTTGCGGTGCATCCGCAAATCCTGACGCTGGAACGGGATGCGCCAGGCACCGACCGGCAGCACCTCCACCAGCTTGACCCCCGCCTTGCGCAGCTTCTTCGGCCAGGGCGAGCGGAAGAAAGTCTTGCTGCCCATGGAATCGAGCAGCAAGCGACAATCCACGCCGCGCGCCGCCACTTCCATCAAGGCTTCACACACCTCGTCGGTGTCGCCGCCCGGGTGCCAGATATAGAACTCCAGGTAGCAGGACTGGGAGGATTGGCGGATGTCGCGCACTATCTCGCGCAGGATGGCTTCCGGCTTGCTGAGCAGCGTCATCCGGTTGCCGGAGAGCATGGGCATGGCCAGCCGACCCTGGATCAGATCATGCAACGGCTGGGCCTTCTCCCCCACCTCGCAGCAGTGCTGGGGGAAGAGCCGGGCCAGCTGGCGGATCCAGATGGCGTAAGGGCGGTACATGGCCTGGGCCCGCTCGGCGCGCCGCCGGCCGAGGCGAATTTCGCCAAACAGCACGTAGAAGCCGACCCCGGCAAAGGGGATGGCATAGATGAGGGCGAGCCAGGCGAGCGAGACCCCGATGGGGCGTCGCTTCATCACCACCCGCAATGAGACCCCCGCCACGATCACGGTGTGAAACAGCAGCAGCAACCAGCCCAGGAACTGGGAAAACAGCAGTTGGATGTCGTGCTCCAGACCGTTGATCACGAGAACTCCTTTTACACAGGGGTGAAAGCGGTGGGCAGATCCCACGAAAGCAGGATGGTATGCTGTAAGACACACCCATTCAATCAGGTCGTTAGCATGATCCTGTCATCTATGCTGCTCAGTCTGGCCATGCTAGGTCAAGGCTCATATGACATCAATGAGCAACAGATAAACCAGTACCTGCAATCCCAGGTGCAAGTGAACAAACAGCTGGAGCTGCCCGGCATCATCAAGGCCCATGTGCAGCTCGAGCAGAGCGACGTGCAGATCGGGCGTCAGAGCCCGGACACCGCCCGGGTCTACGGCAAGGGCAAGCTCAAGATCGCCCTGCCGGACAACACCGAATACGACGCCCGGCTGAACATGGCCTACGAGGCGAGGCCACGCTACGACAAGGCACAGAGCGCCCTGTTCCTCGACAACATGAAGTTGATTGAATACAAGCTGGAGCCTGAGGCGGCGCAACAGAAGTTCGGCTTCATGCTCGGCATGCTGCTGCAGAGCATGGAGAAGCGGCTGGAGACCCAACCGGTCTACCGGCTCGATGCCAAGGATCCGAATCAGGCCTGGCTGAAGGAGAATCTGCTGGGGCTGGAGCTGTCACCGGGCAAGATCCACCTGCTGACCAAGCCCCAGTAAGGGATCAGTTGTAGACCGGGGCCTTGGCCTGGCGCACCAGCAGCTCGATCTGATATCCCTGTTCACGCTGCTGGTCATAAAGGGAGAAGAGCGGCCCCTCCAGCTCGTGCAGGGGCAGGTCGGCAAAGCCGGCCTTGAGGTAGAAGGGTTTTTCGAACGGCAAGGCCTGGCAGATCACCGGCTTGTCCAGCAGATCGCTGCAGGCGTGTTGCAACAGACGAGAACCCAGCCCCAGCGACTGGTAGTGGGGCAGCAGGCGAAAGCCGCAGAGGTGGTAGTAATCCTGTTCGTCGCGCAGGCGCACGGCCCCCACCAGCCAGTGGGCGTCGCGTACCACGAAGATCCGCTCGGCCAGATCCGGCACGTAGTGGGAGAAAGTGGTTTCGTAGTAGTCCCTGATCAGGGAGAGATCCGCATCGCAGTACTCTTCGAACGTGAGTTCCATCGCCCGTTTGCCTATCACACTCGTTTCATCCCTGGCCATCCGGCCAGATCCTCGCACAAAAGTTGTTGGTCGAAGAGATCCGACCAGCATGAAGATATCACGGCTTTTAGTAACAAAAAAGCCAATAACCACACCAAGTTGCATACTTTTTAACATGCTGCCGGCGCGGCGGCAAACCGCAATCCTAGCACGGCAAACCAGAGGCAGACACTGTTTGTCCCTTCTCCTGACCCTTTACGGCAGCTCGCCATTTGATGACCCGCAACTCACTGATTTAGCTCTACAAACAGATCATGTAAACATTTATTAACAAGTCATTCTCGTCATCGCCCTACACAAAAAGCCCCATTCGAATAGCAACTTCACCGTTTCGCCCTATGGTGAAGCCTTGGCATAGCATCGCGCTGTTGTTGCCTGCGTGGGGTCATCCCCACACCGACACCTCACCACTTTGCCAAGGAGCTATCATGTCCAGACCGATCCCCTCCCTGTTGCTGCTGGCCCTGCTGCCCGCCGCCGGCTGGGCCGGCGACATCCATGTCCCGCTTGCCCCCTATCACTTCACGGCGCAGCAGCTTGCCGCCGGCCAAGCCCCGGCACTCCCCCTGGATGAGGCCCACTTCGTGTTCGGCGAGGCTGCCATGGCGTTCGATCTGCACGATTTCCTGCTGCAACAGGCGCCTCACCTGCTACCCAAGGAGGAGGTGATCCTGCACTGGAGCGGCATCACCAGCCTCAACCCCCAGCTGCTGCTGGCCCTGATGGAGACGAGCAGCCAGCTCATCTCGGCCCCCTCCGATCAAGCCATGACGGCGCCATTCGCCAAGCTGGTGAAAGCCAGGGGCTTTGACAATCAGCTGGAGCTGATGGCGCGCCAGCTCTCCGAGCGCTTCTACCAAGCCCGCGCCCAGCTGCAGCTCACCCCGCGCCGCGCCCCCGCCCTGGCGCCGCAAGCCGCGCACCAGGCCGCCCTCGCCAGCCTGCTGAGCACGCCAGTGCAGCAGCAGCTTGGTGAGCAGTGGCGAACCCTGTTCGGCCAGGATGCCATGACCTCCCCCGGGGGCGGCGCGGCCGCGCCCGCGGCACCGCTGGCCGGCGGTCAGTTCCAGCTGCCCTGGCGCCAGGGCTACAGCTGGAAGGCCAACGGCGCCCACTCCCATACCGGCTCCGGCTACCCCTACTCCTCCATCGACGTCTCCTACGACTGGCCAGGCTGGGGCGGTGCCACCTACACGGTCACCGCCGCCAACAGCGGCACCGTCACCGTCTTCTCCCGCTGCCAGGTGCGAGTCACCGCCCCCAATGGCTGGGCCACCAACTACTACCACATGAGCGGGATCTCGGTGCGCAGCGGCGACTACGTGGCCGCCGACACCCCCATCGGCACCTATGCCAGCAACCGCAACGAGGCGCTGTGCGAGGGCGGCTCCTCCACCGGCCCGCACCTGCACTTCTCCTTGCTCTACAACGGGGTGTTCCAGTCCCTGCAGGGACAGAAGCTGAGCAGCTATGCCATCAACGTCGGCGCCAGCAACTACGACGACAACTGCAACCGCTTCTGGCTCTACAACCAGCGCAATGGCCAGCGCTACTGTGCCTGGCAGCCGCTCTACAACAACGGGGTCGACTGAGTTGCAATACAGCCCGATAAGTGATTGAAAAATCAGTAATGATGAGATCTGTGCGGTTTTTTGCAAGCCGTCACAGATCCGCACAGTCCGCTTTGAAAGTGCTCACAAAATCACCGTCAGGCGATTGCCGGCCAGCCAGGCTGGTGTGAGGCTCTGGGTGCCCATCAGGGCACCCAATAAAAGGACTGACAATAATGAAACACACAGCGGGAATCTGGGCGATAGCAGGCATGCTGATCGCTCCTTTGGCACACGCCGACGTCATACTGCACGCCTTCAACTGGAAATACAGTGAAGTCACCGCCAAGGCCGATCTCATCAAGGCTGCCGGCTACAAACAGGTGCTCATCTCGCCGCCCCTCAAGTCATCGGGCAACGAGTGGTGGGCCCGCTACCAACCCCAGGATCTGCGCCTCATCGATACACCCCTTGGCAACAAGCAGGATCTCGAGCAGCTGATCGCCGCCATGCAGGCGCGGGGCATCGCTGTCTACGCGGACGTGGTGCTCAACCACATGGCCAACGAGAGCTGGAAGCGCAGCGATCTCAACTACCCCGGCAGCGAGCTGCTGCAAAGCTATGCCGCCAACCCAGGCTACTTCGAGCGGCAGAAGCTGTTTGGCGATCTGGGCCAGAACTTCCTGGCCGGCCAGGACTTCCATCCGGAAGGGTGCATCAGCGACTGGAACGATCCGGGTAACGTGCAGTTCTGGCGGCTGTGCGGCGGCGCCGGCGACAAGGGGCTGCCGGATCTCGACCCCAACAACTGGGTGGTAAGCCAGCAGCAGGCCTACCTCAAGGCGCTCAAGGGGATGGGCATCAAGGGCTTTCGGGTCGATGCGGTCAAGCACATGAGCGATTACCAGATCAATGCCGTGTTCACCCCGGAGATAAAGCAGGGGATGCACGTGTTCGGCGAGGTGATCACCACCGGCGGCGCCGGCAGCAACGACTACGAGCGCTTCCTCAAGCCCTACCTCGACAGCAGCGGCCAGGGTGCCTATGACTTCCCGCTGTTCGCCTCCCTGCGCGGGGCGCTCGGCTATGGTGGCAGCATGAACCTGCTGGCGGATCCCGGTGCCTACGGCCAGGCCCTGCCGGGCAGCCGGGCGGTCACCTTCGCCATCACCCACGACATTCCCACCAACGACGGCTTTCGCTACCAGATCCTGAACCCGACCGACGAGAAGCTGGCCTACGCCTACCTGCTTGGTCGCGACGGCGGCTCGCCGCTGGTCTATTCGGATCACGGCGAGACCCAGGCCAAGGACGGGCTGCGCTGGCAGGACTACTACCTGCGCAGTGACATCAAGGGGATGATCCGCTTCCACAACGCGGTGCAGGGCCAACCCATGCAGCTGGTCGGCAGCGGCGACTGCTTCGTGCTGTTCAAGCGCGGCAAGCAGGGGCTGGTCGGTATCAACAAGTGCGACTACGAGCAGGAGTACTGGCTCGATACCGCCAAGTTCGAAATGAACTGGTATCGCAACTACCGGGACGTGCTCGACCAGAGCGCCGTGGTCAACGTGCAGAGCCAATGGGTCCGGGTCGCCATTCCCGCCCGCAGCGCCCGCCTCTGGCTGCAGGAGTAAACTGGCAACTGCCGTGCGAGGCCGCCACTGGGCGGCCTCGCTTTTTTTTTTGCCGCACACAAAATGGTGAGCCGCGGCCACACCTCGGCCTGCGTGGGCTTGTTCTGCCCGCGCCGTGATGCTTTACTCAACAAGGCTAACGAGGCTGAAGGAGCAAGCCGTTGAAAGCATGGATGTTGATGGGATTGATCCCGCTGTTCTCCCCGCCCGGCTGGAGCCAGACACCCGCCCCGGCCGAGGTGGTGATCCTCACCGCCGAGCCGCCGGCCCCGCCCCCCGCGGCGCCCCCCGTCACCATGCGCACTCCGGGGGTGCTGCCACCGCCCGAGCCGGCCAGCCCCCCGCTGCCGCCCGGTACCCGCCAGATCCAGGTCTACAAGTCGGTGCAGAAAAACGGCGTGGTGCGCTACTCGGACGTGATGCCGGATCAGGGCCGCTACGAGCTGCTGTTGTTCAACGACTGCTACGCCTGCGACCCCGACTCCAAGGTCAACTGGCATACCACCGGCCTGTTTCTCTATGACTACGCCAGCACCATCCAGGCGGCGGCCAAGGCCTATCAGGTGGAGCCGGCCCTCATCCGGGCACTGATCCACGCCGAGTCCGCCTTCAACCCCCTCGCCGTATCCCGCAAGGGAGCCATGGGACTGACCCAGCTGATGCCCGCCACGGCGCGGGAGCTGGGGGTGGGCAATGCCATGCTGGCGGAGCAGAACATCTTCGGCGGGGTGAAATACCTGGCGGGGCTGCTCAAGCAGTATGGTGGCAACGTGGCACTGGCCACCGCGGCCTACAACGCCGGTGCCGGCGCGGTGCAAAAGCATGGGGGCATACCCCCTTACGCAGAAACCCGCGCCTATGTGGAGCGGGTACAACTGCTGCGCCAGCGCTACAAGGACATGCTGAGCGCCAAGGGGTTGTAGCCCCTCTCCTCTTGCCGATGACCAAGCAACCCTGCGGGCCCTTGCGGCCCGTTTTTGTACCCGCCAGAAACGAAAAAACACGCCCGGGGGCGTGTCGATACCACACTTTGTTGCCCTGACGGATCAGGCTTTGGTCGCGATCGCGCGATAGGCCAATGCACCCAGAATGGCACCGACGATGGGCGCAACCCAAAACAGCCACAGCTGGCTCAGTGCCCAGTCCCCCACGAAGAAGGCCACACCCGTGCTGCGCGCCGGGTTGACCGAGGTATTGGTTACCGGAATGCTGATGAGGTGAATGAGGGTCAGGCACAGGCCAATGGCGATGGGGGCAAACCCGGCCGGGGCCCGGCTGTCGGTGGCGCCCATGATGACGAACAGGAAGAAAGCTGTCATCACCACTTCGCACACCAGCGCCGCCAGCATGCTGTAGCCGCCCGGGGAGTGCTCGCCATAGCCGTTGGAGGCAAAGCCCGCCGCCAGGTCAAAACCGGCCTGACCGCTGGCAATCAGATAGAGCACAGCCGCAGCGGCAATCCCGCCCAGCACCTGAGCGACCATGTAGGGCAGCACGCCGGAGGCCGGAAAACGACCGCCGGCCCAGAGCCCGATGGTCACGGCCGGGTTCAGGTGACAGCCCGAGATATGGCCGATGGCGTAAGCCATGGTCAGCACGGTCAGGCCGAAGGCCAGCGCCACGCCGAGCAGGCCGATGCCGACGTTTGGAAAGGCGGCAGCCAGCACGGCGCTGCCGCAGCCCCCCAGCACCAGCCAGAAGGTGCCCATGAATTCAGCTGCAAAAGGTTTCACTTCTCGACTCTCCCAATGATGGATGAAGCGGGAGCCCAAGGCTCACCGGGCCGCACCACGCGGCCGGCGCATATTATGGGAGTCAGGATCGGGCATGCGAAGGGAGGGGGGAATGGCCATAAAACGTGACATGCATCACAAGCCGTTGATTAACTGAGAGGATTGTCGTTAGCGACCGATCAGGCAGCCCTTCTCGGTGGAGAGGAGGTGCGACAGAAAGTGACCCTTTTGAGGCTTCTGCCGACAGTCGCCGCTGCCAGAGGTGGCAACCGGTGCATGCCCGGTTGCCCGATAGCGCCGCTATCACAGCGGCATGCGCGGTTCAGCGGTAGCGACCGCGCACCGATCCCGTGCTGCGTCCGGCCATCTTGATCAGGATCTGGCGGGTATGGAAGTGGCAGAGCGCCACCCCGAGGGCATCCGCCGCATCCGCCTGCGGGGTGGCCGAGAGCTTGAGCAGGTGGGTCACCATGTGCTGCACCTGCTCCTTGGCGGCGCCGCCGGTGCCCACCACCGCCTGCTTGATCTGGGTCGCCGAGTATTCGCTCACCGGCAGCAGGGCATTGACCGCCGCCACGATGGCGCTGCCGCGAGCCTGACCCAGCTTCAAAGCCGAATCGGCATTACGGGCCATAAAGACCCGCTCGATGGCGAACTCGTCCGGCTTGAACTGGGTGATGATCTCGCTCACTCCGTCATAGACCTGCTTGAGGCGCGACGGCAGCTCCCCCAGGTCGGTGCGGATGCAGCCCGAGCCCAGGTACTCCGCCTTGCCCGCCACGATGCGAATGACCCCGTAACCGGTGATGCGTGAACCCGGATCTATCCCCAAAATAATGCTCATAGACTCGCTGCTGCTCTGAAGGCCGTTTCTGCTCGCCAAGATAGCAAACAAGCCAGCGCTTGGCTCGCCCGGCGGGTGCCCTCCCCTGCCGACTGCGCAGGGATGCGCCATCTCATACAGTGGTCCGGCGATTTTTTCGCCCGCCCCCTGTCCATGGTCCGAGCAAACCGGCGCGGCGCTCACCCTCACTCCCCCGCCAGGGCCACCAGTTGCTCCGCCAGCCGGTGGCTGTGCAGGTAGCTCTCTATCAGCGCTACGTCGGCGCGGCCCGCCTCAATCTGCTGATACCAGTGGGCCAGCATGGCGACAAAGCCCCGGCTCGCCAGCACCGGCTGCCAGTCGTCGGGGGCCAGGCTCTGCACGGTTTTATCGCGGGCCATCGTGCCCCGGGTGCAGTTCTCGATATGCAGGGAGAGGTTGTCGCCATAGGCGTCGATACGCTCCTCGGTAATGCCAGCGCTGCGATTCATGCTGCCGCTCACCGCCACCTGCCCGCTCTGCCAGGCCACGCTCACCCCGGCCAGCAGCGCCGGCTGGCGGGTACAGCGTCGCAGCACCGCATGCAGATCCCCATCAGGTGTGCCGCCGTAGTAACAGAGGCTGTCTAGCACATGGATAAAGTCGTCGAACAGAAACGAGCGCGGCGTCCCCGCCAGGGCATGGCGGTGCTTTTGCCAGTTGAGCTCGGTGAGTGGCTGGCCGCGGGCTTCACTCATGGCGGGCAGATAGCGGCGGTTGAAGCCCACAAACAGCGGGCAGTTCTGCGCCAAGGCAAGATTGGCGAGGCTCTCTACCCCAGCAAACGTGTCGCATAGCGGCTTGTCGACAAAGGTGGGGATGCCGGCGCGCAGGCATTGGGCGGCCAGTTCCAGGTGCACCGCGGTGGCAGCGTGGATCATCACCGCATCCGGGCGGCTTGCCAACAGGTCACCCAGCTCGGTGAAGTGCTCGGCGATCCGGTACTGGCGGGCCAGCTTCTCCAATACCGCCGAATTGCGGGTACAGAGCAGCGGGGTGACTCGCTCGTCACTGGCCAGCAGCGGCAGATAGGCTTTCTGGGCAATATCACCAAGACCTACGAGGGCAATGCGCATGACAACTCCTTGTTTTATCAGGCACGCGTGGGCAGGGTCAGCGCTGGCGAACGCCTGCGCCAACCGGTCAATGCAAACTGGCGGACAGAGTAGCACTCCCCTCCTCTCCCCTCCATCGGCGGCGCCAAAAGCAACAGGGGCGACCCGCCGGTCGCCCCTGTTTCTGCATCTGTTGCTTGCATTACACGCCGGATCGGCCTGCGAGGATCAGCCCCGTGACAGCCCTTTGAGGGACTGGCAGTCGTAGTAGGTGACCCGCGGCTTGTCGTTGTAGTTAAGGTCGATCACCCCGAACAGCATTTTACGGGCGGGAATATAGACGTGGACATAGTTGGCCTGTTTCTCGTCGGCCACCTTGACGCTCTCCTGGTTGTTGTTCAGATAGGAGTTGAGCAGTCCTGCGCTGCTATAGCGCTCCAGCAGGTTCATCGGGAGCTCTTCGTTGTGCTTGAGGGTGCACAAGTTCTCCGGCTTGGGCGGGAATTGGCCCACCACCACTTTGCGCCCTTGCGGGCTGGTCTTGTCAACAGAGGTCATGCTGCCGGCACAGGCCGTCAGCGCCAGCGCGGGCAACAACAGAAACAGTTTTTTCATGGGGTCTGAACTCACAGATGGCGGGCCATCCCGGCCCGGTTTTGCCGCAGTGTTGACCGCGACGCTCGCCGCCGCCATCACCGCTGTCGCTTTTTTGATATCTCTCGCCGAGCAGGCTCGTGTCGCGAGTGGCGCGCATCTTCACACCCGGCACCTCGTTATTCAATCACTATTCAATCAACAGGACGGGAAGAGTGTAACCAGATATTTCAGGGCATCTGGCGCCCTTTTGCCACCTCTCCTGCCCCGCAAACCTGGCGGCGGTGCAGGCTTCGGACGAGTGTCTCTGGCTCCCCCAGCCTTCAGCGACGCCCGGGATGACGGCCTTATGGCCAGCCCTATGTAACTGATTGATCACCTTATGTTTCACCTGCCAGAGCGAGAGCGGATCATAAGTTGGCAAGCCCATGGGGCCCGGCTGACCGCGTACTGGCAGCAACCGGCCTGCTGTCGATACCGCCGCAAAACAGGTTTCATATCGGTCTCTTCTTGGCTACCATGCCCACCTTTCAAGGAGCAGATGAGGGCAAGGAACCGATGAACAACGAGACGCTGCAATCCCTTTTTCATTACAAGCGCTGGGCCGATGACGAACTGCTGGCGGCCCTCGCCACCCTGGATGCCGCGCAATATGGCGAGGCTCACCACACAGCCCTGCGCATCTTCAACCATATCCATGTGGTCGATACCATCTTCAAGGCCAACCTGCTGGGGGAACGGCACGGTTTTACCGCCACCAATACGACAGAGACGCCAACCCTGGCGGCGCTGCACGGCGCGGTCACGGCACTGGATAACTGGCTGGTGGAGTATGTGGCGACCCTAAGCCCGCAGGCGTGCAATACCCAGGTCCGGTTTCAGTTCACGGATGGCGACCAGGGGCAGATGAGCCGCGCCGAGATGCTGCTGCACCTGGTAACCCACGGCGGCTATCACAGGGGGGCGATCGGGCGGATCCTGGTGCAGTGCGGCATCACGCCGCCGCGCGATACCCTGACCACCTTCTTGCATCGCAGCGAACCTGAACGGCGGGGTGATGCAGCCCTGGCGGATAACGAGGCTCGTCCATGAAACCCGCCTGTCTGCGGCTCGCACCGCTGCTGCTGATCGAGCTGCTAAGCGGCTGCGCCGCCGCCATTGATCACTACTCGGGGCGCTTTCGCAACACCCTGGCCGCGGGGGAGACCCGCGCGGCCATTCGCGCCGAGCTGGGCGATCCCCAGCTCTGCCAGCAGGCCACCTTTCTGACCGAGGACAAGGTGCAGGGCTGCGATCGCTTTACCGTGCTCGGCAAGATCCACAAGCGCGGTGACGGCAATGGCCAGGCCACGGCAAGCGCCGTGACAATGGGGCTGGGGGAGCTGATCCTGGTGCCGATGACGGTGGCCAGCGTGGCGGCGGACTACACCGAGCGTCACACCATTACCGTCTATTACGATCGGGACGATCACTATCTGTTTCACACCCTGCTCAATGCCAAGGGGCAGGAAGTGTGGCAGTAGGCGCAGCCAGTAAACCAATCAGCGCCGGTCAAGCGGTCTTCTTTGATCTCTGGCCAGCGCCTTTTCCCGACGAGGGAGGCCTTATTGACAGCGCAGCGCCGGTTTGTCTTCCAGCAGCCAGGCTATCCAGCGCCGCCGCGAGTTCAGCACAAACCCTTCGTCGGCCGCGATCCCGCTGACGATATAACCGTCGGCCGCCGGGTCAGCGGCCTCGCGGGAGAAGGTGAAGTCGCTGCTGTTCACCCGCTCCCCCTTGCTGAGCGCCGCATCGAGCCGCGGCGTCATGACGACGATGGCCAGCCCCGCGGCAGAGTCGATGCCAAGGCCGCTGCTCGCCACCTTGCCGACCGCCACCGGCACCCGGATGGCGCAGTGGCGCCCCTCGGCATCAGTGGTGGTATAGGTTCCCTCCCCCACCCGCCCCTGCAGCCACAGCAGCTCGCCACGGGTCAGGCTGTCGACCTGCAGCAGGCCCAGCGCCCCCTTGGGAAAATCGTGGGGATTGTCGAGGGCGGCCACCGCCAGCGAGCAGCACAACATAAACAGCCAGAGTGCGTGTCTCATGCCGATGCCTCCTTGCCAACATGGGTTGCCCCGCTTTGCTGCGCCAGCAAATAGATAAGCAGCAAGGGCCCCACGGCCGGCACCAGAAAGACCCAGCCCCACCAACCGGAGCGGCCGGTGTCGTGCAAGCGACGCACGATAAGCGCAATCAGGGGCACGCTGCTCACCAGGCCGTAGCTCAGATCCAGCCAACCCAGGTTGGCAAGCAGCACGTCCAGCCAGATGCAGATCAGGGTGACCAGCAGATGGCCCAACATGAACCACCCACATTCAGCCCGGGTGGTGCGACCCGAAAAATCCAGGGCGCGTTGCCACCCCAGCCAGTAGAAAGAGAACATGGATACCTGCCTTTTATGGTGATTGAGAGCCCTTATCATGGGGAGCAAAGCGCCCCCGGGCGTCCTCAAACCGGTTTCAGGTCGTCCTCGAACCGCGCCTGCGCCATCATGGGCTTCATTCGCCTGACCCAAGCCGTTATGCTGGCATGCCGCCGCCGGTCAACGGCCACTCTTTGCACACGGGATACATGATGCTGGCCATACCCATACCCTTTATCGTCTCCTTGCTGCTGGCACTGCTGGCCGCTGTGCTGCTGGCGCGCCTTGGCCGAGTGGCCAGAACGACCGCCCTCTTTTTGCTGCTGTGCGCCATCACCACCGGTGCGGTAGGGCTGCGCTGGACCTTCGATCTGGCGCTGCTCACTCTCGCGCAGCCGATCCTCGCCTCACTTATTCCGGTGGCCGCCTGGCATATCTTCAGCCGGGCCAAGGCGCCAGCGGCCCGCTTCTCCTGGCTGCACGGCATCGGCCCCGCGCTGGTTGCCTTCGGCATGCTGACCCACAACTGGTTGCCACTGCCACTGCCACTGGATGGCCTGCTGACCGCCATCTATCTCTGCTACGGCATCGCGCTGGTGCGTTTTTCCGATAAGACGCAACTGCTGCTGTATGTCTCGTTCAATGAGTGGGAGGGGATCAGACGGGCGGAACATATCGCGGGCTGGATGCTGTTGTTTTCGGCGGCCATCGACGCCGCCGTCTCCCTCGACTTCGCCTTCAATCAAGGCCAGCTGGCGCCCTACATCCTGTCGCTGGGTCACCTGATGCTGGTGCCCATGCTGGCGGCGGCCGTGGTGATGGTGGGAGTCAATACCGCTGACGCAGAAGAGGAGGAGATGCCAGCCTCCGAACCCGAGCCTGCGGGGAAAGCGCCGCTGCTGAGCGACGATCGCGCCCGGGAAATCGTGGCCCTGCTGGATAACCTGATGAAAGAGAAAGCCTGCTATCTGGATCCTGAGCTGACCCTGGCCCGTCTCTCACGCAAACTGGGTATTCCCGCCAAGCAGATCTCCAGTGCCGTCAATCTGGTGCGCCAGCAGAGCATCCCCAGGGTCATCAACGAGTATCGGATTGCCCATGCCAGGCAGGCTCTGCTTAACACAGATGAGAGCATCACCCAGATCTTGATGAACGCCGGTTTTCAGACCAAATCCAACTTCAATCGTGAATTTCAGCGCATCACCGGCCTGACTCCCAGCCAGTTCAGAGCAACGCGCGACCTGTCGGCCGCCTCCTGAATCAGTCGCCAGCTCTCGTTTGCTCCCGGCGATCCAGCCACTTGCCCATCCTAGCCCCCAGCTCGGAGCAGACCAGCGCCGTCACGGCGGCCCAGAGCAGCTGGTTGCCATCAAAGCCCGCCTGCTTTTCAAAGAAAAAAAGCACCAGCAGATTGAAACCGATGATCCCGAGCAGCAGCCCAAGGCCGCTGCCCACCTTCTCCCTGCGGGATCGCACCTTTAACGCCATCTGATTGCTCCTGTTGAGATGAGATAAGGGGTACCTATCGCCCCTGCCGATCTACCCGGCAAGATAACAAAGCCACCCCCGATGGGGACAGCCATCTTTTGGGGCTCGGGCATCCAATCCTTATCTGCCCAGACTGATGGCCAACAGCCAGTTCCTGACACTGTTTGGAAAGATGTGAAGGATGCAGAACAACAGAGTTTGATGCCGGTCAAAAAACAAAACTTTTCTGATTGTTAAGTCAACTTGATGCTCACATCAGCAGTTTCGTTTGGCTTACCATAGCCATCCAGAGCCTGTTGAGCTGCGATGGGTTGCTGTCATCGCGGGTCAAGGGAGCAAGTAATCCATGGGCAGTAGCTTGGGATTGGTCGGTGATACGCCTCATAAAGACAGGTGGGTGTCACAAAGATCTTGAATATTGTCTGGTTTAAAATGAACACCGGTTTACGACCGGTGTCCAAAGATAACTAAATTATCACACTAGGTTTATCTTGGTTTTCAAGTCTTTGAATTAAATACTTGTGAGCAGAGCTAGATATATCGCATCCCATAGCCTGCCGATTCATATTTATTGCTGCGACTAACGTAGAACCAGAACCAAAAAATGGATCGACGACTAAATCCCCCTCATTTGAGCTCTGACCTATCAATGTCTCTAATAGTGGTACTGGTTTCTCTGTCGGATACCCACGATGAACCCGCTTGCATTCCAAAATATCTGCAATACCAAGATTATTTAATTTTCTCTTCCCCTTTTCAAAAAAAAGAACAAATTCATATTTAGCACGATAATGATACCCCATACCAATTGCCATTTTGTTCCAAACAATAGGCTTCCAAAACTTGAACCCTACTTTTTCAGCTATTGGCTTCACATAAAACATTGTTTCTTGGTCGCAAAACAAGTAAAAGTGTGAATTTTTCTTTAAAACTCGATAAATTTCAATTAATAAAGTTTCGAATCGCTCATTCGGAAATATATCAAACCATTGATTGCTAGAACCTTCACTCACTTTGAGTCTGGTTGTAGTACCAATTTTCCGATGTTTTTCAAGAGACTCATACGGAGGATCGGTAATAATAAGATCAACGCTCGCAGGAGCGAGCGTTGAAAGCCAACTTACAGCATCTTCACATGATAAAAACATTTAACCTACTTAAGACTGCTACAAACACGACCGTTCAAGTGTACAGTCGACGGTAGGCCTTTGTCCAAAGTTCGACAATCAACACAGTAACTCTGGTCACCATGAGGATTTCTACCTGTTACACGCGCATCTGTTTGACCAAACGAATCAGGATATTTATGATAGACATGTTCTACACCATTAGTATCTGAACAACGAGGACAAGATTTGTACTCTTGACCTTGTTCATCATGTTTATGCAGCATTCCATCATTCAAAGCACCTTTACAACACGTACAAGACATTCACATACTCCTTATAAATAAATATATATTCTCTACGATGTCAAAGCTGGTCATTTATCAATTAAATCACCATCTTTATATCCCGATAGAGGTATATGATGATATTCCAGACTCAATGGGATCGCAAGTGGCATTTTCTAATAATAAATACCAAAAATTTTTCACGAAAACGATCATCTAATGACTGTTAAAGCACTGAGAAGCGAACATAAAAAGGCGACCATTCGGTCGCCTTTTTATTTCTATCACTTTCCAATCAGGTATATCACCGAGCCGGTCGCTTGGCACCATTGCCTTTAGCCACGGACTTGCCGCCCTGAGTAGCGGGTTTGGCGCCCGGCTTGGCAGAGCCGGCGCGGGTCGGAGCCTTGCCCTTGTGGGCGGGTTTGCCAGCCGGTTTGCTCTTACCAGCACTCTGACCTGCGCCCTGACCTGTACCTTGCGAACTGGGCTTGCCGTTGCCCGAGCCTTTCTGGAGCTGAGAGCCGACCGGTTTTCCATTGCCTGCCTTACCGCCGTTTCTGCTGGCTGCCGGGGCATTGCCTGCACCGGCCTCGCTGCGGGCGGCCTTGTTGCCCGACCCGTTGCTGCGCTGATGGGTGATGGCACTGTGGCGGGTCAACGCGGGCTTGAGGCCCTTGCTGCGGCTGCGCTCGGCCTTGGCTTCGCCACGGCCTTCCGGCGGCACCAGGCAGTCGGGGCCGTTGCCGATGAGGTGGCCCTTGCCCATCTCCAGCAGGGCTTCGCGGATCATCGGCCAGCCGGCCGGATCGTGATAGCGCAGCAGCGCCTTGTGCAGACGACGGCGACGCTCCCCTTTCACCACGAACACGTCCCCGCCCTGGCGACTCACCTTGTTGAGCGGGTTTTTCTCGGTGTAATACATGGTGGTGGCGTTGGCGAGCGGCGATGGGTAGAAGTTCTGCACCTGATCGAGCTTGAAGCGGTTGGACTTGATCCAGAGCGCCATGTTCACCATGTCTTCATCCGTGGTGCCCGGGTGGGCGGAGATGAAATAGGGGATCAGGTACTGCTGCTTGCCCGCCTCTTTGGAATACTTGTCGAACAGCTCCTTGAAGCTGTAGTAGCTGCCCATGCCCGGCTTCATCATCTTGGAGAGCGGGCCCTCCTCGGTGTGTTCCGGCGCGATCTTGAGGTAGCCGCCCACGTGGTACTTGGCCAGCTCCTTGATGTAGCGCGGATCTTCCACCGCGATGTCGTAACGCACCCCGGAGGCGATCAGGATCTTCTTGATGCCCTTGAGGTCGCGCGCCTTGCGATAGAGGTTGATGGTCGGGCTGTGGTCCGTGTCCATGTGCGGGCAGATGGTCGGCCAGACGCAGGAGGCGCGCCGACAGGTCTGCTCTGCCTTGGGGCTCTTGCAGCGGAGCTTGTACATGTTGGCGGTGGGGCCGCCCAGATCCGAGATGACGCCGGTAAAGCCCAGCACCTTGTCGCGGATCTCTTCGATTTCTTTCAAGATCGACTCTTCCGAGCGGCTCTGGATGATGCGCCCCTCGTGCTCGGTGATGGAGCAGAAGGAGCAGCCGCCGAAGCAGCCGCGCATGATGTTGACCGAGGTCTTGATCATGTCGTAGGCCGGGATCTTCTCGTTGCCATAGGCCGGGTGCGGCACCCGCTGGTACGGCAGGCCGAACACCCCGTCCATCTCGTCGGTTTCGAGCGGGAAGGCGGGCGGGTTGACCCAGATGATGCGATCGCCGTGGGCCTGCGACAGGGCGCGGGCGCAGCCCGGGTTGGTCTCGTGGTGCAGGATGCGCGACGCATGGGCGTAGAGCACCTTGTCTTCCTTCACCCGCTCGAACGCCGGCAGCTTGACGTAGGTCTGCTCCCAGGGTTTTTGCTTGGGCGGCTGCACCAGGATGGGCTTGGCCTCCTGCTCCACCGGCGCGGTACCTTCGTCGTCCGCGCAGGGGGCCCCTTCCATATAGGGGTTGGGGATGGGGTCGATGCGGCCAATCTGGTCGAGCTTGCTCGAATCAACCCCGCGCCAGCCCGGCAGCGGCTCCTTGCGGATCACAGCGGTGCCGCGAATGTCCTGCATGGTGTCGATGGTCTCGCCGCCTGCGATGCGGTGAGCCACCTCGATCAACGGCCGCTCTGCGTTGCCGTAGATGAGGATGTCGGCCTTGGCGTCGATCAGAATGGAGCGACGGATGGTCTCGGACCAGTAGTCGTAGTGAGCGATGCGGCGCAAGGATGCCTCGATGCCGCCGATGACCACGGGGACCTCTTTATAGGCCTCTTTGCAGCGCTGGGTGTAGACCAAGGTGGCGCGGTCCGGCCGCTTGCCGCCCACATCCCCCGGGGTATAGGCATCGTCGTGGCGCAGTTTCTTGTCGGCGGTGTAGCGGTTGATCATGGAGTCCATGTTGCCCGCGGTCACCCCGTAGAAGAGGTTCGGCTTGCCCAAGCGCATAAAGTCATCCTTCGATGACCAGTCCGGCTGGGCGATGATGCCGACCCGAAAACCCTGGGATTCGAGCATGCGGCCGATCACCGCCATGCCGAAGCTCGGGTGATCCACATAGGCGTCGCCTGTCACCAGCACGATGTCGCAGCTGTCCCAGCCGAGCTTGTCCATCTCCGCACGGGACATGGGCAGGAAAGGCGCCGTGCCGTAGCACTCGGCCCAGTAACGGGGATAGGAGAAGAGGTTGGTAACCGGCTGCATTTTGACCACCTGGAACAATTCGGGTCGCGCATTATACCGGCAGAGCAAGGCGGGGGCGACGGCTTTTTGCCCCTACGATAGATGCGGAAAAGGCGAGCCAGCGGGGCTCGCCTCAAAAGTGCGGGTCAATGGTCGGCTCAGGCCAGGGCGCGGGCCAGCACGATACGGTTGTAGTGACGCTGCAGCAGCTGATAACCCCCCAGCAGGCACCAGACCAGGGCGGGCGCCAGGAACACCGGGTGGGTGGCCAGACGCAGCATCAGCAAACCCAGCAGGATCAGCGCAAACGGTCGGCTCTCGTAGAGCCACAGCGGCCAGCCCTGCTTTCGCATCAGCCGGTGCTTGTCTGGGCGGCGATAGGCGCCGCGCCGAAACCAGGCCAGCGAACCGGCCAGATAGAGTGCCAACCCGGCCAGCAACAGCCCCGGCTGATCGGCAATCCCCAACAAAAGCAAACCGCTGCCCATGTAGGCAAAGGGCAGCGGCTCATAAATGGCTGATGGCAACATGACTCACCTCGAGTATCAAACTGGCTACATATTAACCCGCAGCCATTTGCTTGCCAGCCTCTGCCCCTATATGGGGGGCCGCATCAGGCGGCCGGTTTGTCCTGCTGCGAGGTGGCCTCGCTGGCGGCCAGCGCCGCGTCCACCTGTTGATCCCGCGCGCCGGTCATGCCGGCCCGTCTGGCCAGCAGATGGTAGATGGCGGGCACCAGCAGCAGGGTCACCAGGGTCGCCAGAGAGAGACCGAAGAAGACCACTGTGCCCACCGACATCCGGCTTTCATACCCTGCCCCCATGGAGAGCATCAGCGGCACGGCCCCTATGATGGCGGTGAGCGAGGTCATCAGAATGGGGCGCAAGCGGCGCACCGAGCCTGCGACGATCGCCTCGTCAAACCCTTCGCCACGCTGGCGCAGCTGGTTGATGAACTCGACGATCAGGATGCCGTTCTTGGTCACCATGCCGATCAGCATGATCATGCCGATCTGGCTGTAGATGCTCATCTCCTGCCCCGTCAGCCAGAGGCCGAGCAAGCCGCCGAAGATGCCGAGCGGCACCGTCACCATCACCACCGCCGGGGTCAGCATGCTCTCGAACTGGGCCACCAGCACCAGATAGACCACCAGCAGGGCCAGAGCGAACACCATCACCATCTCACCCTGGTTGTCGCGATAGTCCTTGGACTCGCCGGCATAATCCACCGTCATGCCGTTTGGCAGGTTGGCATTGGCCCAGCCGTCCAGGTAATCCAGCGCCTCGCCCAGGGTATGGCCCGGCGCCAGATCCGCGGTCAGGGTCACCGCCTTCTGGCGCTGGTAGTGATTGAGGCGCTGCGGGCTCGCCACCTGCTTGACGGTGGCCAGGGTCGAGAGGGTCACCATCTCGCCGTTGGCCGCCTTGAGGTAGATGCGGCTCAAGTCGGAGACGCCGTTGAAGTCGCGCTGGTTGGCGCGCAGATAGACGTCGTACTCCTCCCCTCTGTCTACATAGGTTGTCTGGCTGATGCCGCCGAGCAGGGCCTGCAGGGAACTCGCGACGGTGGAGACCGGGATGCCGAGCTGGTTGGCCCGATCCCGCTCTATGGTCACCTGCAGCTCCGGGGTCTTCTCGGCATAGTCGAGATCCGGCGTCTCCATCAGACCGCTCTGGGCCGCCGCCTCTTTCAGGGCTAGCCCCTGCTGATAGAGCTCAGCATAGTCGGAGCCCTGCAGCACGAACTGCACCGCCGCAGTGGAGCCACCGCGAAAACCCGGCTGGAAGGTGCGGATCATCACGTCCGGAATGCCGGCCAGCCGCCCGCTCAGGGACTTGGCAAACTCGGTGGCGGTTTCATCCCGCTCGGCCCAGTCGGTGAGCTGGATGATGGCCATGCCGGTCTGATCGCCGCCGCGGCCGAAGGCCGGGGTGCTGAAGCTCATGGCCTGCACCACCCCCTTGCCGAGCAGCGGCATGATGGCCGCCTCCACCTGCTGCATGTTGCGCTTCATCCGCTCGATGCTGGTGCCCTCGGCCCCCTTGACGAACACGTAGAGCACGCCCCGGTCCTCGGTCGGGGTCAGGCTGGTGGGCAGCTGGGCAAACAGGGCGCCAATACCGCCCAGGCAGAGCACCAGCACCAGCGGGGTCCAGCGCGAGTGGTGCAGCACCCAGCCGAGCAGCCGGCGGTAGTGGGTCTCCACCCAGCCGAGGCCGCGATCGAGCGCCGCCGTCAGCCGGTTGGGTCTATCCACCGAGCGCATCAGCCAGGAACCCATGGCCGGGGTCAGGGTGAGCGCAATCAGCGACGAGAAGAGCACCGCCAGCGACAGCAGGATGGCGAACTCGGTAAAGAGCCGGCCCACCATGCCATCCATGAAGGCGATGGGCACGAACACCATCACCAGTACGGCGGTGGTGGCGATCACCGCAAAGCCCACCTCGCGGGTACCGTGCCAGGCCGCCAGCAGGGGCGGTTCGCCGCGCTGCAGATGGTGGTGAATGTTCTCCACCACCACGATGGCATCATCCACCACCAGACCGATGGCAAGAATAAGGGCAAGCAGGGTGATGAGGTTGATGGAAAAGCCCAGATACCAGGCGCCGATAAAGGCAGAGATGAGGGAGACCGGCACCGTGATGGCCGGAATGAGGGTGGTACGCCCCTGCCCCAGGAACAGGTAGAGCACGGCCACCACCAGCACGGCACAGATGGCCAGCGTTTCGTACACCTCGTCGATGGCCTGCTTGATGAAGATGGTGGAGTCGTAGTCGACCTCCAGGGTCGCCCCCTCCGGCAGGAAGCGCTGCATCTCGGCCATCTTCTTCTCGACCCCCTGCGCCACCGCCAGCGGGTTGGCGGTGGACTGGGCGACTATGCCGATCCCCAGGCTCTCGCGGCCGTTGCGCTGGTAGGCGCTGTCTTCGTTCTTGGCCCCCACCTCCACATCGGCGATGTCGGCCAGATAGATGCTCTGGCCGTTGGCGGCGGTGCGCACCTGCAGCGCCTGGAAATCGGCGGCGGTGTGATAGAGCCGGGCGATCTGCACCGCCATGGTCATGCTGTTGTTGCGGATCTCGCCCCCCGGCAGCTCGATGTTCTCGCGCTTGAGGGCGTCCTGCACGTCCGCCACCGTGACGCCGCGCGCCGCCATGTCGGCCGGGCGCAGTCGCACGTACATCACCTGGGTCAGATCGCCGGAGAGGGACACCTCGCTCACCCCGTCCACCAGGCTCAAGGGATCCACCAATACCCGGTTGGCGTAGTCGGTCATGGCGGTGCGGTCCATCTGGGTACTGCTGAAGTTGAGCCAGACCGCCACGTCGCCGTTGCCGTTGTCCTTGGTGACCAGAGGTTCATCCACCTCGTCCGGCAGCTTGGGGCGGGCGCGGGAGATGGCGTCGCGCACATCCGAGATCCCCTCCACCATGTTCCAGCCGAGCTTGAACTCCACCGTGATGACAGAGCGCCCCTTGCGGGTCACCGAGTTGATGTTCTTGATGCCGCTGATGCCGGAGAGCTGATCCTCGATGGGCTTGGTGACCTGGCTCTCCATGACGGCGGGGGCGGCCCCCTCGTACATGGTGGTGATGGAGACGGACGGCGTCTGCACGTCCGGCATCTCCCGCACCGTCAGCTTGGAAAACGCCACCAGACCGAACACGGTGAGCAGCGCGCTCAGCACCACCGCCACCAGCGGGCGGCGCACGGAAATATCGGAGAGCCACATCAGCCTTTGACCTCCGCCAGATCGTGCACGCTGACGCCGTCACGCAGGTTGACCAGCCCCTCGACCACGATGCGATCGCCCACCTTGAGCCCTTCGGTCACCCACACCTCTTCGCCATGGGTATCCCCCAGCACCACCGGTACCCGTTTGACCTTGCCATTGGGTTCGAGACGATAGACGAAGCGCTGCTCGCCGGCATACTCCACCGACTGGGCCGGGATCAGGGTCATCTTCTGCGGCGGCAGGGAGAGCTCGACGTTGAGCAGCATGCCGGGGCGCAGCTGACCGTCAGGATTGGGGATGATCACCCGCGCCTTGATGTTCTGGGTATCGTTGGAGACGCGGCTGTCCAGGGTCTCCAGCACGCCGCGAAAAGATTGGTCAGGCCAGGCCGAACTGGTCGCCGTCACCGCCATGCCGGGGCGCAGCAGGGAGAGGTAGCGCTCGGGCACCGCCAGATCGAGCCGCAGCTTGGCCAGCTCGTCCAGGTGGAGCAGGGTATCGCCGCTGTTGACCAGGGCCCCTTCGCTCAGATCGATGAGGCTGACCGAACCGTCGAACGGCGCCAGTAGGGTGCGCAGGGAGAGCTCGTACCTGGCGGCATCGGCGCGGGCCTGAGCCTGGGCAACCGTGGCCTCCTGCCCTTCCAGCTCGGAGGTGGTGATGGCACCGCGCGCCACCAGCCGGCGCATGTCCCGCAGCTTGCGGGTCTCGTCGCGCACGCTGGCGCTCTGCTCGGCCAGCTCCGCCTGCTGCTTGCCGGCGTCGAGGGCGATCAGCACGTCCCCCTGCTTGACCTGCTGGCCGGAGCGCACCGCAATTTTAACGATGCGGCCGGTCACTTCGGGGCTTATCACCACGGAGCGATTGGCGGCCAGCTTGCTCACCAGCTTGATGGAGGGCTCGGCCAGGCTCTGGCTGACCGTCTGCGCCCGGATGTTGACCTGACGTGGCTGGGGTTTGCCGGCAGGGGCAGAGTGGCGGTAATACCAGCCGGCGGAAATCAGCAGAGAGAGGCAGGCAAGCACCAGCCAAGTACGCATTTTCATCAAGCAATCCATGAAATTAAGAGAAAAGAGGGCACTTCATCAATGATGGTCACCATGTTACCCCCTGACTATGCCGTGACTATGTATAAATGTGACAAAACGTAACAGAAACGGCGATATTTGATTGAAATAGCAGTAGCAGAAGACGGGCTTCACGATTGTGCCCTAAACTGATGCTCCGAACCTGTCCGGATCCCGCCTAACGCCTATGCCAGAACCCAGACCCCATTTTGTTACCTATCGCCTGCAATGGCTGCTCTGCGCCTTCGTCGCCCTGCTGCTTGCCATCACTCTCAAGCTGACCCTGACCCAGGTCACCGACCATTATCAGAGCGACACCCTCAGCACCGCCTCCCGCCTGAAATCCCAGTTTCAACAGATGGAAACCTTTCTCGAGGCCATGCGCGGTCAGGCAGAAGAGCGGCTGCGCAGCAACCCGCAATCCGCCCTCACTCTCCAGCTCTATGGCGCCCTGCGGGAGAATGGCGACCATGGCTTTGCGCTGGATCGGGTGCCCGCCAACCTGCCCAAGGGGCTGAGCGGCAACCTGACCGGGCTGGGACCGCTGCCAGCCCCCGGCAGCCCACGCGCCGCTAGGCTGCACCTGGCGCTGAGCCTCTCCCCCCTGCTCTCCACCGCCAGCAAGCTGCTGGGGGACAAGGTTGGCTGGGTCTACTTCACCGGGGTCGATGACTTCCTCTACCTCTACCCCTGGGTCCCCTCCAGCCAGTTCCATTTTCAGCGCAGCATCTATCTCAAGTCCTACTGGCAGGATGCCCTGAAGCAGAAAGAGAAGAGCCTGCGCGCCACCGTCTCGCGCCCCTACGAGGACTTTGCCGGGGCGGGGCAGATGATCACCCTGTCACAACCCATCGTGAAGGATCAGGTGCTGGTGGGAGTCATCAGCATCGACGTGCTGCTCTCCCGGCTGGAACAGCTGCTGCGAGAGTCCACCCCCGAGATGGGCACCCTGTTTCTGGTCAACCAGCATCAACAGATCCTGGCCAGCAGCGTGAAGGAGGCAGACCTGCGCCCAAAGCCGATGGCGACGCAGGCTGGCTATCGCTGGCATCAGGGGGCGTTTCAGTTCCAGTACGCCATTCCTGACACCGAGCTCATCCTGCTTCACCGCGTTCCCCTGTCCTCCCTGTTGTGGGCCCTGCTCAGCCAGTCCGCGCCAACCCTGATCGCCCTCTTCTTCATGGCCTGGGCCGTGCTCGCCAACCTCAAGTCTCGCCGTCTGAACCGGCAGCTGGATTACCTCTCCAACCACGATGCCCTGACCGGCGCCTTCAACCGCCACTACTTCGACGAGTTCGAGCGCCGCCATCAACAGCGCGGGGGCAACGTCGGGGTGATCATGTTCGACTGCGATCACTTCAAGCAGGTCAACGACCGCTTTGGTCACGAGGTGGGCGACCAGGTACTGATCCAGCTGGTGCACCTGTGCCAGCAGCTCCTGCGGCGGGAAGATGCCCTGATCCGCTGGGGCGGCGAGGAGTTTCTGCTGCTGGCGGCCAAAGGGGGCGAACCACTCGACCAGCTGGCCGAGCGGTTGCGCCAGCACATCGCCAGCCACCCCTGGCAGGCGCTGGCGCCAGCGCTGGCTGTCACCATCAGCCTCGGCTATCACCACGGCAGCGCCGAGACGCCACTGCAGGAGGCCATCAGGCGAGCCGACATGGCGCTCTACCAGGCCAAGGCCAACGGGCGCAATCGCAGTGAACCCTGGCAGGATGACGGCGCCGGCAACTGCGGGTAAGCTGATCCCCTCACTCATGTTCGGAGAGACAAAGTGGCACGAAAACCCCGTGTGGGACTGGCTCTTGGCAGCGGCGCGGCCCGTGGATGGGCACATATCGGCATCATACGGGCGCTGGAGCGGCTCGGTGTCAAACCGGATCTGGTGGCGGGATGCTCCATCGGCAGCTTTGTCGGCGCCGCCTATGCCGCCGGTGAACTGGACAAGCTGGAGAGCTGGGTGCGCGGCTTCAGCCGCTTGCAGGTGGTCAGCCTGCTCGATCCGGCCCTCTCCGGCGGCCTGTTTCGCGGCGAGAAGGTATTCGGCATCGCCGCCAACCATTTAGGGGATCCCGCCATCGAGAGCCTGCCGCTCCCCTTCGCCTGCGTCGCCACCGAGCTCGACACCGGTCGCGAGATCTGGTTGCAGCAGGGGCCGCTGCGCCAGTGCGTGCGCGCCTCCTGCGGCATGCCCGGCATCCTGACCCCGACCCGGGTCGACGATCGCTGGCTGGTGGACGGCGCCGTGGTCAACCCGGTGCCCATCTCGCTGGCTCGCGCCATGGGGGCCGAGGTGGTGATCGCGGTCAACCTCAACGCCGACATGCACCAGCCCTGGACCGATGAACCGGACGAACCCAGTGGCGGCAACCGCTTCAGCCAGTGGTTCAACCGGGGCGACAGCCCCAACACACCGGGCATGTGGAGCGTGATGACCGGCTCCATCAACATCATGCAGGAGCGTATCACCCGCGCACGGATGGCTGGCGACCCGCCCGAGATCCAGCTCTGCCCGCGCCTTGGCAGCTTCTCCATCATGGATTTCCACCGCGCCAACGATGCCATCAACGAAGGCGAAGCCTGCGTCGAGCGCAACGCCGATCAGCTCAAGGAAGAGTTATCCCGCTTAGGCCTCATCTAGCACGGTTCACCGGATCCGCATCACCAACAAAAAGAGCTCCTTGCGGCGCTCTTTTGCTATGGGAACGGTGGGCCAAACACAGCTGGCTAGAACAGCCCCAACCCCTTGAGCATCACGATCAGGATCAACAGCGGCGACACGTAACGGATGATGAAGAAGAGCGGCTTGAGGATGGCCAGCTCCAGCTCGCCACCGTTGGTCAGCGCCTCCTTCATCCGCTCGAAGCCCCACACCCAGCCCACGAACAGGCAGAGGAAGATGCCGCCAAGGGGCATCAATACGTTGGAGGAGACGAAATCGAACAGGTCGAAGAAGGTCTTGCCGGCGATCTGTACCTCCGCCAGCGAGCTGTTGGAGAGCGCGCAGGTCGACCCCACCGCCCCCAGCACCAGCAAATTGAGCAGGGTCGCCTTGGGGCGGCTCATGTGGAACCTCTCGGAGACCACCGAGACCGGCACTTCCAGGATGGAGAGCATGGCGCCGGTGGCGGCGATGGCGGATAGCACGAAGAACAGCACCATGAACAGATGACCAAACGGAATGCTGGCAAACACCGCCGGAATGGTGATGAAGAGCAGGGAGGGGCCGGCGGTGGGCTCAAAGCCGAAGGCGAATACCGCCGGGAAGATGGCGATGCCGGCCAGCATGGAGACGAACAGGTCGGCGCACATCACCCGGAAGGTGGTCAGCGGGATATTCTGATCATCCCGAAAGTAGCTGCCATAGGTCATCATGCAGCCCATGCCGATGGAGAGTTTGAAGAAGGCGAGCCCCATGGCGGTCAGCACCACCCCGGCGGTGATCTTGGAGAGATCCGGCGAGAACAGAAAGTGCAGCCCCTGGCTGGCACCGGGCAGGGTCAGGCTGCGGATGCCGATGACCAGCAGCAGGATGAAGAGCACCGGCATCAGCCTCTTGGTGACCGCCTCGATCCCCTTGGAGACCCCCATCAGCAGGATGCCCCCCATCAGGATCAGCACCAGCCACTGCCAGAGCAGGCTCTGCAAGGGGTCGCTTATCAGCGCCCCGAAGGCCGCCCCGGTCACCTTGGGATCGGTCGACAGGATGGAGCCGTCAACGGCCTTGAAGATGTAGGCAAAGACCCAGGCCGCCACTTCGGAGTAGAAGGACATGATAAGGAAGGCGGCCAGCACCCCCATCAGGGCGATCAACCACCAGGGTTGCCCCTTGGGGGCCAGCTTGCTGAGGGTGGTGACGGCGTCGGACTTGCCTTTGCGGCCCAGCATAATCTCCGAGATCATCACCGGCAGGCCGACCAGCAGGGTGGCGATGACATAGACCAGCAGGAAACCGGCGCCGCCGTTTTCGCCCGTCAGGTAGGGAAACTTCCAGATATTTCCCAGCCCGACGGCTGAGCCCAGGGTGGCGGCAAGGACGCCGAATTTGCTGGTAAAGCCATCTCTGGCCTTGGGAGTGATTTGACTCATGCTTGTCTCACTGTGCGCATCATGCGAGGGGTACTGCTAATTTTAGCGGTCGGAATTTTCTGAGGATTGATTCGGCTTGCCAAGGTATTTTCGTGAAAAGCATTGGTGAGAGCACAAATAGCCAAATTTAATTAAATCAATAATAAATGTGATGAATAAAAAATGCCGCCTCGAGGGCGGCATTTTTGTCAGGGCTCAATCAGCTCAAGCCTTGGCAATATCGTCCGGACCGATCTGGCCGATCTCGGCGACTTTCTTGTCAGCCAGCAGCCAGAGGGTGAACTTGTGCAGTTCCGGGTGGTGAGCCAGGGCCACCAGGAAGGCGCCACCAACTTCACGATAACCCAGCTCATAGTTCTTCAGGGTGGTCGGGGGAACGCCCAGCAGATCAGCAAACTTGGGACGGCTCAGGCCGACTGCTTCACGGATCTGACGGATCTTCTTACCAACAGTTACGATATTTGAATTCATATTGTTCCATACTCCGTACGGCGGATTGACTCCACCTTTATTTTTCGCGACGACTCGTAGTCAAGTGTATCAGTTTTGAACGGACTCGTTATGGTCGAGTCTCTATCTTTAATCAGCGTCTTTCGACGACAACCCTTGCAAACATCGGGGATGGTAATCGCTCAACCGCCTCAGGTAAACAGTCTCGAAAAGAAACCTTTATTGTTGCCACAGGAATTACTCGTATAATCCGCGGGCTATCCCTTAAGAGTAAGAACCCATGGCACTTCCCGGCATAATCTCCTGTTTACACCCGGTATCCTCCCCCGCAGAACTCAGTCGCCAATTGCAGCAAGGCCAGCAGACTCGCGCCGAAGCCTTCTGGTTGCCCGCCGCCCTGCACGATCAGGCGGCAGCAGTTTTGGCTGCGCTGGATGACAAGAGCAGCCTGTTTCTCGACCAGCCCGTTGCCGGACTTTCCCTGCGCAGCCACGACGGCGTCATGCAGGAAGCGGGAACCCTGCTGCTTGGCAATGGCCAGCAGCTGACACTGGCCAGCACAAAAGGGGATGGCGGTCTGGTCCCCACCCGCGCGCTTGCCGAGATGGCCGACTGGCTCGAGGCGGGCCACCGCCACTTTTGCTGTTCAGCTGCAGTACAGCCTGTGGCCCGGGCCATCCTCAATATCTGGCCCCTCGATCCCTACCTGGCCCGGCATTTTTTGGTCAGTTTTACACCCTTACTGTGCGAAGCAACCGAGGCCGATTATCTGGCGGTGTTCCAGGCGAGGGAATCTCCCGCCATGGCGCAATCTGACTGGGTTCAGGCCTATATGAAACTCGAAAAGAGACTGCACAGATCCTATTTGGATCACTAATTAATCTGGATAAACAGCCAGTTACCCACACGACACAATCTGCCATATGGATTATGTGTGAGCTTGATCATGTTTTGAATTCGGCATAGAGTGCGCCACGTCATCGGAATGACACCGGCTGTTCGTGAAGGGGTGAACCATTGTTTTTGCAATGTCCCCCGCTCGCTAGTGCACCAGGAATGCGTGCCTCCCGGAAGGAACCGGGATCCCTGCCAGACTCAACGCTGTTGTTCGGCAGAGCCTGCAGCTTACATAAATTAAAAAGTGCGAAGCACGTGAACAACGTGCCATCTCAACGAGGATTTTTTTATGATGAAAATGGCTCCTTCCCTGATCGCCATCGCCATGGCTGCCATGGGTGCAACTGCCGCTCACGCCGCTGACGACATCTACTTCGGTGCCGGTGCCGGTGCTGCCCACTTCAACGGTCTGAACAAGATCGGTGGCGGCGGTTACGCTGGTACTGAAGACGCTGCTGCTGCCAACGCCTTCGTCGGTTACAACTTCACCGAAAACTTCGGTACCGAATTCGGTTACCAGTACGCTGGCCGCGGCAACACCGACGGTCTGCGTTACGAGAACCAGGGTGCCACCCTGTCCGGTATCGCTCGTCTGCCGCTGGGCGGCGACTTCTCCGCTTTCGCTGAAGGCGGCGCCTACTGGGCTCACACCGACGGTCTGGGCACCAGCGACACCAAAGTATCCCCGCTGGCTGGCCTGGGCGTGACCTACAAGGTCAACGACGCGCTGGATCTGCAAGCTCGTTACCGCTATATGTGGGACGTGGCTGACCTGCACGCAGGCGACGCCCCGGACGACGTACGCTACAAGTCCAACCAGAGCGTTGCGACCCTGGAAGCCGTATACCACCCGTTCCGTACTTCCTACGTAGCTCCGGCTCCGGCTCCGGTTGTTGAAGAAGCCCCGGCCCCGGCTCCGCAGGTAGTTGAGAAGAACTTCGCCCTGAACTCCGACGTGCTGTTCGCCTTCGGCAAAGACAGCCTGAAGCCGGAAGGCGTTGCTGCCCTGAACGCTCTGTACCAGCAGATCGTTGAGTTCCAGCCGAAAGATGGCAACGCTGTTGTCGTTGGTTACACCGACCGTATCGGTTCCGACGCCTACAACCAGAAGCTGTCTGAAGCCCGTGCCCGCACCGTTGCCAACTTCCTGGTCAGCAAGGGTATGGCTGCCAGCAAGGTTGCCATCGAAGGTCGTGGCGAAGCCAACCCGGTTACCGGCACCAAGTGCAACGGCGTGAAAGCCAAAGCTCAGCTGATCTCCTGCCTGGCTCCGGACCGTCGCGTAGAAGTTCGCGTATCTGGCGTACAAGAAGTTCAGAAGTAATCTGACTTAGTTCAGATAATGCGAAAAGGGGATGCCACGGCATCCCCTTTTGTTTGCCCACCGTCTGTTTTTGAGCAAAAACACGGCAACCAGCGTCACTTCCTGTCAAATCATTTCCCTCAGCGCCCTTCTCCATAATCACCGCGGCGCCGCGCCAGTGCTGGATATCTGTACAGAAACTTGATCCGTGCGAGTCAAAAGAATACAGTAAACCCGCTTGTAAGGTATTGGATGAACTATTAAAAGTGCATTCGGCCCGGTTAGTTGTCCATGAAGCCAAGGCTTCGTGAGTATCCAGGAACCATCTCTTTTTTCATTCAGACCAACCGTGGTTCACCATGGAGGTCGCAGTGAGACTGTCATCTGCGGCCGGTATAACTGAAAGAGTGCGCAGTACGCCCTAGCACGGCAAACTCAACGAGGATAAAACGATGAAAATGAAAATGGCACCCACCCTGATTGCTCTGGCCATCGCAGCCATGGGCACCACCACAGCTCAAGCCGCCAACGACTGGTACACAGGTATGGGTGCAGGTTGGGCTTATGGTCACGACCTGGACGACTTCGGCAAAGACGCAGACAAGGACGCCACCGCGCTCTCCCTGTTCGGCGGTTACAACTTCAACGAGAACTTCGGCGCCGAGCTGGGTTACCTCTATGCCGGCAAAGGCGGCGTAGACGGCGTTGACTTCAAGACCCAGGGCGCGACCCTGTCCGGTCTGGCCCGTCTGCCGCTCGGCGACATCTTCTCCGTGTTTGCAGAAGGCGGTGCCTACTTCAACCACGTCAACGGCAACGGCAGCAGCGACAACGGCACTGCCCCGCTGGCCGGTCTGGGCGTGACCGCCAAGCTCTCCGACCTGCTCGATCTGCAAGCCCGCTACCGCTACATGTGGAACCTGGGTGACGAGCAGAAGACCTGGGAAACCGACATGAGCGTGGCGACCCTGGAGCTGGTGATGCACCCGAACCGCACCACCTATGTGGCCCCCGTGCCCGCCCCGGCACCCGAACCCGTTCCTGAGCCGGTGATGGTCGACAAGAACTTCTCCCTGAGCTCGGACGTGCTGTTTGCCTTCGGCAAATCCACTCTGAAGCCGGAAGGAGTGGCCGCCCTGAACACCCTGTATCAGCAGATCGTCGACGTTCAACCCAAGGATGGCAGCGCCGTGGTCGTCGGTTACACCGACCGCATCGGCTCCGAAGCCTACAACCTGAAGCTGTCCGAAGCCCGTGCCCGCACCGTGGCCGACTTCCTGGTCGGCAAGGGTCTGCCGGCTGGCAAGGTCTCCATCGAGGGTCAAGGCAAGGCCAACCCGGTCACCGGTACCCAGTGCAACGGCATCAAGGCCAAGGCTCAGCTGATCTCCTGCCTGGCGCCGGATCGTCGCGTTGAAGTGCGCGTCACCGGTGTACAGCAAGTTCAACAGTAAGTCGTCAGCCCGCTGACCATGAAGGAGGCCATCAGGCCTCCTTTTTTATTCCCCTCGTCAGGCCCGTCATCCTGCTCCGCTTTTGTGCGCATTTCTGTGCACATTTCCTGCCAACCTGCCCCGTCAGCTGGTTAAACGCTCTGCATCACCTATAAATAGTGGTGGTTGTACTCAACAGGGCTTGCGCCCTACTACACCAGCATCGACGAGGATACGCGATGAACATAAAAGTAAAACCGGTTTGGATTGCATTGGCATTGGCGGCCACGGGTGCCCAGGCGGCGCCGGACAACGACTGGTACGCCGGGGTGGGTGGCGGCTGGGCCATCGCTCACGATCTGGGTGACTTTGGCAAGGATGCGAGCAAGGATGCCACCGCGCTCTCCCTGTTCGGCGGCTACAACTTCACCGAGAACCTGGGAGGTGAACTGGGTTACCTGTCGACCGGCAACTGGGATGTGCAGGGCAATGACTTCAGCAGCCAGGGCGCCACCCTGTCGGTGATTGGGCGGCTGCCGCTGGGGGATATCTTCTCGGTGTTCGCCGAGGGGGGCGGTTACCTCTACCACGTCAAATCCGTCAACGGCGGTGACAACAACCTGGCTCCGCTGGCCGGTCTCGGCCTCACCGCCAAGCTGCACGACTGGGTCGACATCCAGGCCCGCTACCGCTATCTGGTCCGGGTCGGCGACGATCCTGACAACGACAAGGTGGGCAGCGGTACCCAGCGCTGGGTCAGCGACATCAGCACCGCCACCCTGGAGCTGGTGATCCACCCCAACCGCAGCAAACCGGTAGAGCCGGCCCCAGCGCCCATGGTCGTTCCCCCGCCACCGCCCGCCCCCGAGCCGGTGGATCAGACCTTCAACCTGAGCTCGGACGTGCTGTTTGCGTTCGGCAAGGCGGATCTCAAGCCGGAGGGGATGCAGGCACTCGACTCGCTCTACCAGCAGATCGTCGACGTCCAGCCCAAGGATGGCAGCGCCGTGGTGATGGGCTACACCGACCGCATAGGCACGGATGCCAACAACCAGAGGCTGTCGGAGGCCCGCGCCAGCACGGTCGCCAACTTCCTGATCGGCAAGGGGCTGCCCGCCGACAAGGTGAGCATCCAGGGCAATGGCGAGAGCAACCCGGTCACCGGCAGCCAGTGTGATGCCATCAAGGCCAAAGCCGCCCTCATCGACTGCCTGGCCCCGGATCGCCGGGTGGAAGTGCGGGTCACCGGTACCCAGGGGAGCGCCGAGCCCGCTGCACCTGAGATGCCAGCAGAGCAGTGAACCAGGCCGAGCAGAGGACCGGACGTGTGACCAGGTGCAGATGACTGCGCGCCGGCCAGCGAGCCCGCCACGCCATGCACAAAAAAGGGATGCCGAGGCATCCCTTTTGCTTTGCGCCTTTGCGCAGGATCAGAAGGAGGTGCGGCGATAACGGCGGTACTCTGGGCGCCAGAAGTTCGCCTCGATGGCCTGATCGATCACCTCGTCCGGGGTCTGCACCGCCTTGCCCTGCAGCATGGCGGTCTTGGCCACCATCTTGGCGATGTAGCGGGAAACCTCATGAATGTCCGCCAGATCCGGCAGCAGGGAGCCCTCCTCCCCCTTCACCAGCGGCGAGCACTCCGCCAGCGCGCGACTGGCCGACATCAGCATGGCATCGGTCACCCGGGTCGCACCGGCGGCGATGACGCCAAGGCCAATCCCCGGGAAGATGAAGGAGTTGTTGCACTGGGCTATGGCGTAGCGCTTGCCCTTGTACTCCACCGGTGCAAACGGGCTGCCGGTGGCCACCAGCGCCTGACCGTCAGTCCAACGGATGAGGTCGGCCGGGGTGGCTTCCACCCGGGAGGTGGGGTTGGAGAGCGGGAAGATGATGGGGCGGGCACAGTGCTTGTGCATGGTCTTGACCACCTCTTCGGTGAACAGCCCCGGCTGGCCGGAGACCCCGATCAGGATGTCCGGGCGACCGTGCTCCATCACCTCCAGCAGGGAAATGTTGTCCCCCACCGGCCAATCGGCGATGCGCTCTACCGGCTGGGAGAGACGACGCTGGAAGTCGAGCTGGTTGGGGATCTTGTCGGTGATGAGACCGAAGCGGTCCACCATGAAGACCCGGCCGCGCGCCTGGGCATCGGTCAGCCCCTCGGCCTTCATCTGCGCCACTATCTGTTCGGCGATGCCGCAACCGGCGCTGCCCGCGCCGAGGAAGGCAACCCGCTTCTCGGAGAGCTTGGCGCCGGAGGCCTTGCAGGCGGCGATGAGGCTGCCGAGGGTCACGGCGGCGGTGCCTTGAATGTCGTCGTTGAAGCAGCAGAGCTCGTTCTTGTAGCGATTGAGCAGCGGCATGGCGTTGTTCTGGGCGAAATCCTCGAACTGCAGCAGGATGTCGGGCCAGCGGCGCTTGACCGCCTGAATGAAGGCGTCGACGAACTCGGCATACTCTTCGCCCGAGATGCGCGGATTGCGCCAGCCCATGTAGAAGGGGTCATTCAATAGCTGTTGATTGTTGGTGCCCACGTCCAGCACCACCGGCAGGCAGTAAGCCGGCGAGATGCCACCGCAAGCGGTGTAGAGCGACAGCTTGCCGATGGGAATGCCCATGCCGCCGATGCCCTGATCGCCGAGGCCCAGGATCCGCTCACCGTCGGTGACCACGATCACCTTGACGTTCTGCTTGGTGGCGTTTTGCAGCATGTCATCGATCCTGTCCTTGTCCGGATAGGAGATGAACAGGCCGCGGGCGCGGCGGTAGATGTTGGAGAACTCCTCGCACGCCTTGCCGACGGTCGGGGTGTAGATGACCGGCAGCATCTCGGTCAGGTGGTTGGTCAGCAGCCGGTAGAACAGCGTCTCGTTGGTGTCCTGAATGTTGCGCAGGTAGATGTGCTTGTCCATGTCGTTGCCGAACGCCATGAACTGACGGTAGGCCCGTTCGGCCTGCTCTTCGATGGTCTCGATATTCTGGGGCAGCAGGCCTTCGAGGTTGAAGTTGCTGCGCTCTTCGCTGGTGAAGGCGCTGCCCTTGTTGAGCAACGGGGTCTCCAGCAGGGCCGGACCGGCATAGGGAATGTAGAGGGGACGTTTCTGGTTATTATCTTCAAACATGGATCGGGTACCTAAACGATGACCTGGACGAAGGAGTCCGCCGATCCTATGGGCTTGCGCCGTTAATTTCAAAGAGTTTGCACATCCGTTGCAAAAGGTTTGCGACCCAGGCGACGAAAGGCGCCAGGGGTCAGACCAGTGAGCCGGCGAAAGCGGTTGGCAAAGTTGGCGCCGTCGCTGTAACCGACCCGGCCGGCCAGCTCACCCAGCGGCCAGTTGGTATAGAGCAGCAGCTGGCGCGCCTTGTTCATACGAAGCTCGGTGAGCCAGGCCATGGAGCTCATGCCGAACACCTGCCGACAGAGCCGGTGCAGGTGGGGCACCGAGCAGGCCATCTGATCGGCCAGCAAGGCCACACTCCAGGGCTCGTCGAGGCGTGCCTCCACCCGCCGAAACAACGCCTGCAACCGGATCTCGGGGGTGCCGCGCACCTCCCCCTGCAGGGTACGCTCCAAGAGCGCCAGCAGCAGGCTCAGCAACTGGGGCTGCAGCGGTGAACGCACCCCCTCCCCCTGCATCAGGCTGAGCAGATGATAGAGCGGCTCCCCCTCCTCCCCCTGCCAGATGCGGTGACCGAGCCGGTGCAGGTGCTGCCAGCGCGGCACGTCGTCAAGCAGGATCCAGCTGGTGCGCCACTGCGCCCCCACCAGCTTGAGGCCGCCCGGTACTGCCGCCGGCAAGAAGATGAGCGAACCGGCCGGGATGGGCTGCTCGCCGTCATCGGTGAGCAGGGCGCCCCCCTCGTCGTGGCTCACCATCAGGATGTGAAACTCAGGCCGGTTGCGGCGGATCAGGTAGTGATCGCGGATGTGCGAGAGCCCGGTCAGGAAGATGCCCGCCTCCCCGAGCAGTGGCAGCCCTTCGCGCCCCAGCATTCGCTCCTCGCAGGCCGGGGCAATTTCCAGACACTCGCTGACAAACGGCATAGCACCTCAACAGGATAGTTTTGCACAAGAAAGCCGAGAGAGGCTCACAGTGAAGCCACCCGCTACTCCCCCTATCATACCCATGACAAACCTTGCTTTTTATCTACCCGGTTAACATAAATGAATTATTGGCAAGCGATTTTAAAACAAACCACCGATCGCGAGTTCATGACCCGATTGTGGCGGCTGGCCCTGCCGGTCTCGCTGCAATCCATGATGTTCTCCCTGCTCGGTCTCATCGACATCATGATGGTGAGCCAGCTTGGCACCACGGCTGTGGCGGCGGTCGGCTTGGGTAACCGGGTCTTCTTCTTCAATCTGCTGGTGATAGCGGGGCTCTCGGGCGGGGTCTCGGTGTTGGCGGCACAATATTACGGTCGCGGCGAGATGGCCGGGGTGCGCCGCTCGCTGGCGCTGGCGCTGGTGGGCGCCCTGGCGGTGAGCCTGCCATTTGCCCTCGTCTATGTGCTTTCACCTGGCAGCGTGCTCGGCTTTGCCAGCCAGGAGCCCGCGCTGCGCGAGCTGGCGGACGAGTTTTTGATGATCACCGGCGCCACCATCCTCTGCACTGCCGTGGTGGTGCCGCTGGAGTCGGCGCTGCGCTCGGTCGGCAATGCCGCCGCCCCCACCCGCATCGGCATCATCGCCATCATTGCCAACGTCATCCTCAACTACGCCCTCATCTTCGGCCATTTCGGTTTCGAGGCGATGGGGGTGGCCGGCTCGGCCTGGGGCACCACGATTTCGCGGCTGCTGCAGACTGCGCTGCTGCTGTGCTATGTGTGGCGCATCGAATCCCGTCTTATCCCGCGTAAGCAAGACTGGCTGGCCGCCTTCAAGCGCAAGGAGGTGGTGCGCTTCACCCTGATCGCCCTGCCGCTCCTGTTCCATGACGGGCTCTGGGCCTTCGGCATGCTGCTCTACGGCTTTCTTTACGCCCACCTTGGCACCGACTCGCTGGCCATCATGACCACCCTCGGGACGCTGGAGAGCATCCTCATCTCCCTCTTCTTCGGGTTGGCGGTGGCCTGCTCCACCCTGCTCGGCCACCGGCTCGGGGCCGAGGAGTACGAGGCCGCCTGGCAGCACTCCCAGCTCTTCCTGCTGCTCGCCCCCATCGGTGCCCTGCTGGTGGGGATCGCGGTCTGGCTGCTGCAGACCCACCTGCTGCAGTGGGTCGGCAATCTGCCGGGCGAGCTGATGACGGAGGCCGGTCAGGTGCTCGCCATCCTGTGTCTGGGCATGCTGCTCAAGGTGTTCAACATGGTGGGCATCGTCGGGGTGCTGCGCTCGGGCGGGGATGTGAACTACAGCATCTTCATCGACATCGTCGGCATGTGGTGCATCGGCCTGCCGCTCGCGTGGGGGGCGGTCAACCTGCTCGGCTGGCCCCTCTCCTGGGTGGTGGCGGTGATCCTGCTGGAGGAGCTCAGCAAGGTGTTGCTGGTGCAGCGCCGCATCCGTCAGCGCCGCTGGCTGCGCAATCTGGTACTGGGATAAGGGAAGAGAGCAAAGCGGGAAAATGCGGGGTCATATCAATGACAGAAAATCCCCGTTTGCAGTATGCTGGCCCCCTCTTCAATCAGAGGCAGGGCCGCCCCTTATGCCCCTGCCCAGTAGTCGTTTAAGGAGACGAGCATGCAACCACAAAAAGAGCTGATCACCGAGACTGCCCTGCTGGAGATGGCCAACAAGATCATCAAGGAACACGAAGACTTCATCCACGGCATGCGCGCCGATTCGGTGGAGCAGAAGGGGGAGATCCTGGTGTTCAAGGGGGAGTTCTTCCTGGCCGAAGATGGTACCCCGACCGGCAAGACCATGGCGGTGTTCAACATGTTCAAGCTGCTGGCCCAGCAGCTCTCCGGCAAGTACCAGCTGGGCTGAGCCCGCTCAACCCCGCTCAAGCAAGATGCCGCCCTCAGGCGGCATCTGTCTGTATGGCGGCAGGCTGTGCCGGCTTGCCGCCCAGCTCCCCCACCACGCAGTTGCGCCCGGCCATCTTGGCCATGTAGAGACACTCGTCGGCCCGGTTGAGCAGATCCTCCACCCCTTCGCCACGCAGGGCCAGGGTCAGGCCTATGCTCACCGTCACCTCCAGCAGTTCGTCGGAGGTGGGGCTCTTCACCAGCCGCGCCTCCACCGCCACCCGCAGCCGCTCGGCCACCCGTTTGGCCTGGGCCAGCCCGGCGCAGTTGGGCAGCAGGATGGCAAACTCCTCGCCGCCGTAGCGGCCCAGCACCATGCCGGGCTCCAGCTGCTCCGCCAGGGTCGCCGCCACCTCCTTGAGCACCGCATCCCCCGCCAGATGGCCGAAGGTGTCGTTGATGCGCTTGAAGCGATCCAAATCCAGCAACAGCACAGCGAATGGCACCTGCTTGCGCACCATGTTCATCCTCGCCTTCTCCAGCTGCTTCATCAGCAGGCGGCGGTTCATCATGCCGGTCAGCTCGTCGGTGGTGGACTCCCGATAGAGCTGCAGCAGCATGTTGAGCTGGCCGCACTGCACCCAGCTGCTGGCCAGGGCAAACAGTCCCAGCAGCCAGATCTGGTTGAGGGTCTGCACGCTCCAGAGCGGCTGCCCCACCAGCAGCCAGTTGCCGGCCAGCATGGTGACCAGAATGCCCCCCGCCAGTTGCAGGCCGAGGGAGAGCGGAATGGGGAAGATGGCGAACAGGCTGATGAGCAGGTAGGGGAAGGCCATGTAGCCCGCCTGCAACTCCTGATCCGCGCCGAAGCTGTGCAGGCAGATGAGGGAGAAGAGCATCATCACCGCCATCAGGTAGCCGAGCGCCAGCTTCATGCGTTCGCGTTTGAAATGGATGAGGTAGGAGAAGGGGATGAGCGGGGAGAGGGCGAGCAGGCAGAAGATCCGGGCCTGAAACAGTTCATCGAACTGGGCGGCGGGCAAGGTCAGCCAGTCCACCACAGCCCAGGCGGGCAGGCCCACCATCAACAGACAGGTGAGCAGCCGAAGACGCACCGTCATAAAGCCCATGCGGGTCAGGGTAAAATCTTCGGAGTGGGCACGGGCACTCCAGAACTCCGACAGCTTCAGCATCCAGAGCCTCCAAATCGCAACAGAGGCCTCATTCTACGCCGTGCGGCGGCAAAATCCTATGCAACCGGGGCCATTTACGGGCGAGCGCCGTCACACAAACCGGCGGATCATAATCGCCACGCGCAAACGTTTCAACCCATCGAAAAATAAACCCGTTTCCAGCCGAATTAGCGCTGGTCAGCCCGTTCTCAATCACTAAAATAGCGCCCAATTTTCTCCCCCCTCCCCCACACATTCGAGGTATTTATGGAACAGGCTGCCGCCGTACGCGCAACCCGAGAGGCCCATCCACCCAGACGAGCCCACAGCGAACTGGTCTACGGCATAGAGGATGTCCCGCCCCTGCCCCAGACCCTGTTCGCCGCCCTGCAGCATATGCTCGCCATGTTTGTCGCCATCATCACTCCTCCTCTCATCATCGCCAACGCCCTCGGCCTCCCTGCCGCCGACACCCGTTATATCGTCTCCATGTCGCTGGTCATGTCCGGCATCGCCTCCTTCATCCAGACCCGCCGCTTCGGCCCCCTCGGTTCCGGCCTGCTCTCGGTGCAGGGCACCAGCTTCAACTTCCTCGGCCCCATCATCGCCTCCGGCCTCGCCCTCAAACAGGCGGCCATGCCCACAGAGGATCTGCTGGGCACCCTGTTCGGCACCATGCTGGCGGCCGCCCTCACTATCGTGGTGATGAGCCGCTTCCTGCACCTGGTCAAACGGATCATCACCCCGCTGGTGACCGGCATCGTGGTGCTGCTCATCGGCCTGACCCTCATCAAGGTGGGTCTCATCAGCATGGGGGGCGGCTACGGCGCCCTGGCGGACGGTAGCTTCGCCAGCCACACCAACCTCTTCCTCTCCCTGCTGGTGCTCGGTCTCATCGTGCTGCTACAGCGCAGCCGCAACCCCTGGCTGCGCCTCTCCGCCATCATGATCGCCATGCTGGTGGGCTATGCGGTGGCGCTGCTGCTGGGCAAGGTCAACGCCCCCACCTTTGACGGCCCGCTGCTGATGGTGCCGATCCCGCTCCACTACGGGCTCGGCTTTGACTGGCAGCTGTTCGTGCCGCTCGCCATCATCTTCGTGGTGACGGCGCTCGAGGCCATCGGCGACATGACCGCCACCTCCGACATCTCCGGCGAGCCGCTGGAAGGGGCTGTCTACATGGAACGGATAAAGGGTGGCGTGCTGGCCGATGGCGCCAACTCCATGCTGGCGGCGGTGTTCTCCACCTTCCCCATGTCCACCTTCGCCCAGAACAACGGCGTCATCCAGCTGACCGGGGTGGCCAGCCGCCACGTCGGACTGTTCATCGCCGCCATGCTGGCCCTGCTCGGCCTGTTCCCGGCGGTGGCGAGCCTGGTGCAGCAGATCCCTGAACCCGTGCTGGGGGGCGCCACCATCGTCATGTTCGGCACCATCGCCGCCGCCGGGGTGCGCATCATCTCCCGCGAGGAGCTGGACCGCCGCGCCCTGATGATCCTGGCGGTGTCGCTGGCCATGGGCCTCGGGGTGGCACAGGTGCCGGAAGTGCTGCAGCACCTGCCGGATCTGGCCAAGAGCGTGCTCTCCTACGGCGTCGCCACCGGCGGCCTCACCGCCATCATCATGAATCTGCTGCTGCCCAAGCGCGCCACCGCACAGGCCTGACACTCCGCCATCCTTGCACCAAAGCCCCGCCATGCGGGGCTTTACCTTGCCAGCCGCCACGGGTAGTGTGCTGGGCAGCCTCTGCTCAGGATGCCTTTCATGCCCTATACCCTGCTTCCCCCCCTGCCCAGCAACCACACCCCGGATCAGATCCTGACCGAGGAGCAGCGCTGGCTGCGAGAGTGTGCCCATGACCGCCAGCCCCGCGCCCACCTCTGGCAGGCGCCCCAATGCCTCATCGTCACCCGCAAGGACACCCGCTTGCCCCGCTACCAGGCCGCCTGCGAGCAGCTTGCTGCCGAGGGTTGGCCTGTGCACGTGCGCGACAGCGGCGGCACCGCCGTGCCCCACGGCGCCGGCATCCTCAATCTGTCGCTCATGCTGCCTCGCACTACCACGGATCTGGCTCACTACTACCGGCTGCTGGGGGCACCGCTGCTCAGTTTGCTGGCGCAATATGGCCTTGAGGGCAGCTATGACTTCGTGCCCGGCTCGTTTTGCGATGGCCAGTACAATCTGGTGATCGGGGGTCGCAAGGTGACCGGCACCGCCCAGCGCTGGCTGGCACCGGGCCAGGATCACCAAGGGGCCGTGCTGGCCCAGGCCATGCTGCTGGTGGCCGGCGATGTAGACGAGGGCACCCGGATGGCAAGTCGCTTCTACGAGCTGGCGGGCGGCGAGCTGCGCTTTATCCCGGGCACCTCCACCACCATTGCGCAAGCCATCGATTGGCAAGGGCGCGATGGCGAGCTGGTAGAGAGGGTGAAAGCCCGGCTCAGCGCGCTGCTGAGCAAGGAGTGAGCACGGGCCCTGCTGCCGGGCACAGCAGCCTGCTCCCCTCATAAAAGCGCCCATAGAAAAAGCCACGACCCAGGTCGTGGCTTTTCGTTTGAATGCAGTGTCGTGGCATCAGGCCGTCTGCGGCTCGGGCTCGGACTCCGTATCGCTGTCCCGGCTGAAGTAGGCGCGGGTCTCGGCAATCACCACGTGGCGCAGGCCGATAAGGCCGATGAGGTTGGGCACCGCCATCAGGCCGTTGACGATGTCGGCCAAGAGCCAAATCATGTCCAGATGCAGGAAGGCGCCGCACGCCACCAGCACCAGGTAGACCAGGCGGTAGGGCTTGATCGCCTTCACCCCGAACAGGTACTCGGTGCAGCGCTCGCCGTAGTAGTTCCAGCCAAGGATGGTGGTAAAAGCGAAGAACAGCAGGCCAATGCTCACCAGATACTGGCCGATATGGGCATCCAGCCCCTGGGCAAAGGCCAGACTGGTCATGGCAGCGCCGCTCACATCGCCGCTCCACACCCCGGTCACCACCAGGGTCAGCCCGGTCATGGTGCAGATGATGATGGTGTCGATGAAGGTGCCGGTCATGGAGACCAGCCCCTGCTCCACGCAGGAATCGGTCTTGGCCGCCGCCGCCGCGATGGGGGCAGAACCCAGTCCCGACTCGTTGGAGAAGACGCCGCGCGCCACCCCGGACTGGATTGCCAGCATGATGCCGGCGCCGACGAAGCCGCCGGTGGCCGCATGGCCGGTGAAGGCGCTCTGCAGCACCAGCGCCACTGCATCCGGCAGGGCGGCGGCGTTGCTCACCAGCACGCCGAGGCAGGCAACGATGTAGAAGATGGCCATGAAGGGCACCACCTTGCTCGACACGCTGGAGATGGACTTGATCCCCCCCAGGGTCACCAGTGCCACGATCAGGGTCAGCAGCACAGCGGTCACTTCACGGGGCACCGAGAAGGAGAGGCTCATGGCGTCACTGATGGCGTTGACCTGGGGGAAGGTGCCGATGCCGAAGAAGGCGACGCCGATGCCGAACAGGGCGAACAGCTTGGCCAGCACCTTGGAGCCGAGCCCCTTCTCCAAATAGTACATGGGGCCGCCCGCCATCTGGCCGTTGGCGTCCTGTTGGCGATATTTCACTGCCAGCAGACACTCGGCGTACTTGGTGGCCATGCCGAACAGGGCGGCCATCCACATCCAGAACAGGGCGCCCGGGCCGCCCAGCTTGATGGCGGTGGCGACCCCGACGATGTTGCCGGTGCCTATGGTGGCGGAGAGGGCGGTGCAGAGCGCGCCGAAGCTGGAAACATCCCCCTGCTTGCCCTGACCCTGATCGCGGCCAAAAACCAGACGCAGGGCGAGCGGCAAACGCACGACCTGAAGCAGACCCAGACGCAGAGTGAGGTAGACGCCGGTCCCGACCAGCAGGATCAGCAGGGGTGGCCCCCAGATAAAGCTATCGATGGCGGCGAGCGCCGATTGAATTGATGACATGCATCCTCCTTAAGAAACAGAAATTAAGGAGGAGAAGGATGATCTTCCCATAGGTGTCGCGATCGGCCAGAGGCGATCGGATGCAGGCAAAAAACGTGTTCACACTCTTGCTGCGAGGTCGTGATCAAGGCTCATGCGCTGCTCGAAAGCCTCATGTATTCACATACACTCCGGTTCCTGCGCTGCTCTTTACCTTGCTGACGACCTCTCGTTACAGACCGTGAACAGTTTCAAGCTCAGGTACAACCATCCCATCCCCTCTGTCCTTTTGCCTGAGAGTTTCCGGCGCCAGATTGCGATGCAATCACGGTGCCTTGCTCCTTCGGCGCCCGATTCAACGGGTCTCTCCAGAGTATCGTCCAGTAGCAGTCCACACCGGTTGCCCGGTACCTGAAAGATTCACTTCTTCGGTGGATGGTTGCCCATCGCTCTCCTGCTACCTTCATCCGAACTAGTTTGGATTAGGAAGCGGGCATGGTAATCCAAAAAGTGTGAGCTGTCTCCCACTCGCGCCCCCTCGTCGCCGATTTTTTTCGATTCTGGCCAGGCTGGGGCCGAATGTTATTTGTTCGTTAACTATCAATACGTTAGACAAGGTTGCCTGCACAACCTGCCGCTTGCTAGTCGAAACATGGGCCATATCAAGATGATCTTTCGTCTCGACCAGAAAAACTTGCCGACATATCCAATCAAAAGGGTTGCACACAAACGCAATAAGCCGATAATCCCGCGCATAACTAAGCACTTTGCAAGGAGGTTATGCAGTGTGCCTGGTTGGTCCCCCCGGACCGCTCGCCTGAGCCGGCCGTCGCCGGTTCAATCGCATATGGCTTGGGCATATCACGCCCCCTAAGGATGACCAAAAGAGAATGAACGAGACCCTGGTAGCACAAGATTACCGTCAGCTGGTTGAACAATTCGGCTCCCCCCTGCTGCTGCTAGACAAGGCAGCCGTCCGCAAACAGTATCGGGCCCTGGCCGCCGCCCTGCCCGATGTACGATTGCACTATGCACTCAAGCCCCTGCCCCACGAGGCAGTGGTCTCTGTCTTGAAGGAAGAGGGGGCCTGTTTCGATCTGGCCACCAATGGCGAAGTGGATCTGGTGCGCAGTCAGGGTGTCCGCCCGGGGCGCTGCATTCATACCCACCCCATCAAGCGCGACAGCGATATCCGCTATGCGCTGGAGTACGGCTGCACCGTGTTTGTCTACGACAACCCGTTGGAGCTGGAGAAGTTCCTCCCCTACAAGGACGAGGTGAAACTGCTGCTGCGGGTGAGCTTCCCCAATCCCGAGACCAAGGTCGACCTCTCCAAGAAGTTCGGCTGCACTCCGGAACAGGCGCTGCCGCTGCTGCAGCTGGCCCACGCCAAGGGGATCAAGGTGATGGGGCTGTCGTTCCACGTCGGCTCCCAGGTGCCCCATGCCCGTCGCCACGTGCAGGCCATCGACGCCTGCCGCGAAATCATGGAGCAGGCCTGGGAGCTCGGCCTCAAGCCCTGGGTGCTGGATATCGGCGGCGGCTTCCCGGTGGATTATGAGGGCGGCGAGTTCGACATCGACGGCTTCTGCGCCCCGATCCGCGAGGCGCTGGCCAAGCTGCCCGCCACCGTGCAGAAGATTGCCGAACCGGGCCGCTTCATCAGCGCGCCGGCCATGACCTCGGTCTCCAGCGTGATGGGCAAGGCCCACCGCGGCGACAAGATCTGGTACTACCTGGATGACGGTCTCTACGGCAGCTACAACGGCCAGCTCTATGACCACGTCACCTACCCGGTGAGCACCCCGCTGGCCCGCGGCGAGCTGCACAACTCTGTGCTCTCCGGCCCCACCTGCGACAGCGTGGACGTGATCCGCGACGGCATCATGCTGCCGGATCTGGCCATCGGCGAGCTGGTGGTGGGCCGGGTGATGGGGGCCTACACCTGGGCATCGGCCTCCACCTTCAACTTCTTCCCCAAGGCAAACATCCTCATTCTGGACAGCAGCCAGCAGGGGCAGAAGCTGGTTGCCGTGGCCTGACAGACCTGCGCCAAAAACAGAAGGGGGAAGCCGATGCTTCCCCCTTCTTGTTATGGTCTGGCGAATCGTCAGATAAACTGGCTGGTCAGCAGCCAGCCGGTGTAACCCACGAAACAGGCGAGCAGCACGCCCCCCTCCAGCCGGTTGATGCGCCCCTGCCCCTTGCGGCCCAGGCACATCACCAGCAGCAACAGGGTCAACCCCATCATCAGGCTCCAGTCGCGGGAGAGCACTTCCGGTGCCACGTCCAGCGGGTGGATGCCGGCCGCGATCCCGACCACCGCCAGGGTGTTGAACAGGTTGGAGCCGAGCACGTTGCCAAGGGCCAGATCATGCTCGTTCTTGCGAATGGCAATGAGGGACGAGGCCAGCTCCGGCAGCGAGGTGCCGATGGCGACTATGGTGAGACCAATCACCAGATCGCTGATGCCAAAGCCCTGGGCTATGGTCACCGCCCCCCATACCAACAGGCGAGAGGCACCGATGAGCAACACCAGCCCGACCACCAGCCAGAACAGGGCCAGCTTGAGGGACATGCCTTCGCTGTCGATGCTCTCCTCGGTCTCCGCATCCAGCGCATCCCCCTTGCCGCGCATGCCGGCCCAGATGGACCAACCCATCAGCGCCAGGAACACCACGCCGAGGATGGCGGCGTCCGTGCGATCCAGACGACCATCCAGCAAGAGGGCGCCGGAGAGCAGGGTGATGCCGAGCAGGATGGGGATCTCCTTGCGCACCACCTGGGAAGCCACGGCGATGGGGCTGATCAGGGCCGTCAAGCCGAGAATAAGGGCGATATTGGTGATGTTGGAGCCATAGGCGTTGCCGAGCGCGAGCCCGGGGTTGCCCTGGGAAGCCGCCAGCGCGGAGACCACCATTTCAGGGGCCGAGGTACCAAAACCGATGATCACCATGCCGATGAGCAGCGGCGGCATACCGGCATAACGGGCAGTGGCGGCGGCACCGTCCACGAACTTGTCGGCACTCCAGACCAGCAACGCCAGTCCGGCAATCAGGGCAACAAAAGCCAGGGTCATATTTTTCTATCTCATCCACGGCAAACACGAGAGCCAGGCAACTTGCCTGGCTCCATCCAAACGCGGCAACAGTGTAACGGGCCGCCTTGCTATTTCAAGATGAAATCAAACGGCGATTAATCTTTCACAGCGCCGCCAGCAGGCTCTCGGCATCCGACACCTCGAACTTGCCAGGCGCCTCCACGAACAGCCGCTCCACCACGCCGTCATTGGCGATGAGGGCAAAGCGCTGGGCGCGCACGCCGCCAAAGGCGCCGGTCTCCTTGGCCAGTCCCAGGGCCCGGGTCCAGCTGCCGTCACCGTCCGCCAACATGGTGATGGCAGCGGCGTTCTGGGCATCCTGCCACGCCTTCATCACGAAGGCGTCGTTGACCGACAGGCAGCAGATGGCATCCACCCCTTTGGCCTTGAACCGGTCGGCCAGCACCACGTATCCCGGCAGATGGGCGTTGGAACAGGTGGGGGTAAAGGCGCCGGGCACCGCAAACAGCACCACCCGCTTGCCGGCAAACAGGCTGTGGGTATCCCGCTGCTGTTTCCCCTCTGGGGTGATGAAGGTGAATTCGCCCGCAGGCAGGGTCTGACCCATCGCAATCATTGTGCTCATCCTTAAGTGGAGGGAAGGAGCCCCAGTCTACCCCACGGCCGAGCTGTGACACAGGCCCCCCTTTAGCGGGATCATTTGAACTAACCTTGAGCAGGATCAGCCGACCAAGGAGGCCTCATGCAGCACTATTACGATGGACTGGAAATCCGCCCCTCCCCCCTGCGCGAGCAGCAGCAGCTGGATCAGCTCAACCACCTGCTTGCCCATGTCGGCCAGTATTGTACCGGTTACTCCAGCGCCTACCGCCAGCGCCGCCTGCAGGATCTGGGGGAGTTGGCCAGCCTGCCCCTGCTCAATGCCGGCGAGCTGTTCGCCGCCCAGCAGGCCCACCCGCCCTTTGCCGGCCTCACCGGTCGCCCCGCCAGCCAGGCGCTGCGGGTGTTTGCCTGCCCCGGCCAGCTGGCCATTCCCGAATATGCCGGGGCCGACTGGTGGGGGGCGGCGCGGGCCCTGTTCGCCGCCGGTTTCAAGGCCGGGGAGGTGCTGCTCAACGGCCACGACTACCACATCAGCCCCACCGCCTTCATCTTCGACAACGGCGCCCGCCAGCTGGGGAGCCCGGTGGTGCCCTGCGGCCCCCACGATACCCGGCGCCAACTGGAGGCGTTGCAGCGCTTTGAACCGACCGGCTTCGTCGGACCGCTGGCGGTGCTGCTGGACCTGCTGGAGGCGGCAGAGCGGGCCGAGGTGCCGAGCGACAGCCTGCGCTGCGCCCTGCTGTGCGAATCGTCCCACCCCGACACCCGGCCGCTGCAGGCGGTGCACGGCATCCGCGCGCTCAACTGCCTGCTGCTGCAGGATGCGGGGGTGATCGCCTACGAGAGCCAGCCCGGCCAGGGGTTCATCGTCAACGAGAACTGTCTGGTCGAGATCATCGATCTGGCCAGCGGCGAGCCGGTCATCGGCGACGCCGTCGGCCAGCTGGTGGTAACCCGGCTCGATCTGGAGTACCCGCTGCTGCGCCTGGTGACCGAGTGGCAGGGCCACTGGCTCGCCGGTGCCAGCCCCTGCGGGCGCACCAACCGGCGACTCAGGCTGGTATGAGGTTCCATCCATCCAGAAACAGAACGGGCAGCCAGTGGCTGCCCGTTCTGCATGCAACGCCGCTCAGCGCCGCGCCTGCCAGGTGGCGATGGCGAGCAAAGAGTCGGGGGTGAATTCGGCGGCCCGCGCGGCTATCTCTGCCTGGCTCATCCAGCACACCTCGCTCACCTCTTCGGCCTGCAGCCGCAGCGGTCCCTGATAGTGGCAGCTATAGAGGCCGCCCCAGACCCGGTAACCCTCCCCTTCGGCATAGAAGGTGCCAAAACCCTGCAGCGGCACCCCTTCGATGCCCAGCTCCTCGGCCAGTTCGCGGCGGGCGGAGGGTTCCATCTGCTCGCCCGTGGTGACCACACCGCCGGCGCAGGCGTCCAGCATGCCGGGGCAGAAATCCTTGCTGAGGGTACGCCGCTGCACCAGGATCCGGTCAGCCTCGTCGAGCACCAGGATATAGCTGGCACGGTGGCAGAGGTTCTCTCGCCGCACCTTGGCCCGCTCGGCCACGCCGATCACCCGGTTCTCTCCATCCACCACATCCACCCACTCCACACGCAGACCCTTCTGATTCATCCAAGTGACCGCAGTATATCGGGGCAACGGCTTGTCATGGCAGCCTTTTTTCAGTTGCGTCCCGGCCGGCCGCCGACGACAAACCGGATTCATACAAACCTCCATGAATTGTCACATCCGTGTCACCTGACGAGGCCATAGTGTGCCCTGTCCACGCAACAGGTGTTTTGTGATGAAGGTGTTCAAGAACTTGTCTCCCCGCCAGATTGCCCGCTACATCAAGAGCTTCCATCACGGCAGCTTCATGGTGGAGACCCACGGGCGGTTCGAGTTCAGCGGCGGCGAGATCAATCTGGAGAGCCTGACCTGCCGTCAGACCCTGAGTCTGGCCCGGCAGATCAATCTGGAGGTTCGCGGCCTGCGCCACACCACCCTGCTGTTGGGGTAACTTCCATAGTCCTTTCTGTTTTGTAGTCTGCGTCCATGCTTTTACTACTTGCCCGCCGCTCACCAGAGTGCGGGCTTTTTTATGGACGACATCCCCCCATGCGGCTCAATGTTGCAGGATCTGGGAGAGGAACAGCTTGGTCCGATCCGACTGAGGGTTGTCGAAGAACTGATCCGGCACGTTCTCCTCGATGATCTGCCCCCGGTCCATGAAGATCACCCGATCCGCCACCTGCTTGGCAAACCCCATCTCGTGGGTGACGCAGAGCATGGTCATCCCCTCGTGGGCCAGCTCCACCATGACGTCCAGCACCTCGCGCACCATCTCGGGATCCAGCGCCGAGGTGGGTTCGTCAAACAGCATCACCTGGGGGTTCATGCAGAGACTGCGGGCGATGGCGACCCGTTGCTGCTGGCCGCCGGAGAGCTGACCCGGATACTTCAGGGCCTGCTCCGGGATCCGCACCCGGCGCAGGAAGTTCATGGCGATCTCTTCGGCCTCCCTGCGCGGCAGCTGCTTGACCCAGATGGGGGCCAGGCAGCAGTTCTCCAGCACGGTCAGGTGGGGGAAGAGGTTGAAGTGCTGGAACACCATGCCCACCTCCCGGCGCACCGCCTCGATGTTCTTGAGATCCGAGGTCAGGGCCGTGCCCTTGACCAGGATGTCCCCGCTCTGGTGCTCTTCCAGCCGGTTGATGCAGCGGATCATGGTGGACTTGCCTGAGCCCGATGGCCCGCAGATGACGATCTTCTCCCCTCTGCCCACCTGCAGGTTGATGTTGCGCAGCACGTGAAATTCACCGTACCACTTGTTGACTGCTTTCAGTTCGACGACAGCGTCCGTTTTCATCTCGAAACTACTCCTAATGCTTGTGGCCCGTGTTGAGTTTGCGCTCCAGATAGATGGAGTAGCGGGACATGCCAAAACAGAACATCCAGAAGATCATGGCGATAAAGACATACGCCTCGGTGGAATACCCCAGCCAGGCCGGATCCGCCAGGGCCACCTTGGAGATGGCCAGCAGATCGAACAGCCCGATGATCAGCACCAGGCTGGTGTCCTTGAACAGGGAGATAAAGGTGTTCACCAGCGAGGGGATGGTGATCTTGAGGGCCTGCGGCATGATGATGAGCCCCATCACCTTCCAGTAGGAGAGCCCCAGAGCCTCCCCCGCCTCATATTGCCCCTTGGGGATCGCCTGCAGCCCGCCTCTCACCACCTCAGCCACATAGGCCGCCTGGAACAGGATGATGCCGATGAGTGCCCGCAGCAGCTTGTCGAGCTCCACCTCGGTACTCATGAACAGTGGCAGCATGACGGACGCCATGAAGAGCACGGTGATGAGCGGCACCGCCCGCCAGAACTCGATGTAGACGGTGCAGAGGCTGGCGATGACCGGCATGTGGGAGCGCCGCCCCAGCGCCAGCAGAATGCCGAACGGCAGGGCCACCACTATGCCCACCACCGCCAGCACCAGGGTCAGCATCAGCCCGCCCCAGCGGTTCGTCTCAACCACCTCCAGCCCCGCCCCGCCATGGATGAGGAAGAAGGCGATGACAGGGAACACCAGCAGGGTGAACAGCGCCAGCCACCCCTTGCGCGGGGTCTTGGGCCAGATGAGCAGGGCCAGCAACACCGCTAGGCCGGCGAAGGTCAGGTTGATGCGCCAGTACTGATCGGCCGGGTAGAAGCCATAGAGGTACTGCCCCAGCCGGCTCTCGATGAAGATCCAGCAGGCGCCGCCCTGGCCGCAGGCCTCGCGGCTGCTCCCCTGCCAGATGGCGGAGAACAGAGCCCAGTCCAGGGCAGACAAGATCAGCGGCAACAGCAGATAAGCCAGCACCAGGGTCAGCAGGCCGTTCCACCAGTTGGGAAACAGATTCTGCCTGAGCCAGGCGACCAGGCCCCGGCGATGGCTGGGAGGCGGCAGAGCCTCCTGCAATTCGTTCACAAACATGACTACTCCCTAGCGCTCAACCAGCGTCATTCTGCGGTTGTAGATGTTCATCAGCAGCGAGGTGGTGATACTGATGACGAGATAGACCCCCATGGTCATGGCGATGACCTCGATGGCCTGCCCGGTCTGGTTGAGGGTGGTGCCCATGAACACAGACACCAGATCCGGATAGCCGATGGCCGTGGCCAGCGAGGAGTTCTTGGTGAGGTTCAGATACTGGCTGGTCAAGGGAGGGATGATGACCCGCATCGCCTGGGGAATGATCACCAGCCGCAGCGTCTTGGCGGGTGAGAGCCCGAGGGCGGAGGCCGCCTCCGTCTGCCCCTTGCTGATGGCCAGGATGCCGGAGCGCACTATCTCCGCGATGAAGGCCGCCGTGTAGATGGTGAGCGCCAGCAGCAGGGCCGCGAGCTCGGGCAAGACCGTCAGCCCGCCCCGGAAGTTGAACCCCTGCAGGGCTGGCACGCTCCAGCTGAGCGGGCTGCCCGCCAGCAGGAAGGCGGCGGCCGGGAGCAGAATGACCAGAGCGGCCACGCTGCGCCAGAACGGGAATATCCTGCCAGTCAGGGCCTGACGGCGCCGTGCCCAGCGGCTCAGCCCCCAGCTCAACACCACGGCAATCAGCAGGGCCAAGAGCACGTAGCCGAATCCCTCTTCGAACAGGGGCTTGGGCAGATAGAGGCCCCGTACGTTGAGGAAGGCGAGCCCCCCCAGATCCACGCTCTGGCGCGGAGATGGCAGGGTGCGCAGCACCGAGAAGTACCAGAAGAAGATCTGCAGCAGCAGCGGGATGTTGCGAAACGTCTCTATGTAGACGGTCGCTATCTTGGCCACCAGCCAGTTGCGCGACAGGCGCGCCACCCCGAGCATGAAACCGAGCAGGGTGGCAAACAGGATGCCGAGCACGGAGACCAGCAGGGTATTGAGCAGCCCCACCAGAAAGGTACGGCCGAAGGTATAGGTCTCGTCATAGGGGATCAGGCTCTGCAGGATGCCAAAGCCAGCCGTGTTGCCCAAAAAATCGAAGCCGGTGGTGATGCCACGGGTGGCCAGATTGGTCAGGGCATTGTGGATGATGTAGAACAGGAACCCGACCACGACCGCGATGGCCAGGCACTGGAAGATCAATGCCCGCACCTTGGCGTCATACCACCAGCGGCCCTGTTCCTTCCTATGGTTTGATGCGTGTAACGCCATGAGGATGACTCCGACAAAGCCAGGGGAAATGGGGGGCCTCGGCCCCCCGATGGTTGTCGACTCAGCGGATGGGCGGCGCGTACATCAGGCCACCCTTGTTCCAGAGCGCATTGATGCCGCGCTCGATCTTGAGGGGGGAGCCGGCACCGACGTTGCGATCGAAGGATTCGCCATAGTTACCGACCTGCTTGACGATGTTGTAGGCCCACTTGTCATCCAGCCCGAGCACCGACCCCTTGGGCTCTTCCAGCCCCAGCAGACGACGGATATCCGGGTTGGTGGACTTGAGCATCTCGTCCACGTTGGCACTGGTGACCCCGGCCTCCTCGGCGTTGAGCATGGCGTTGAGGCTCCAGCGCACCACCTTGAACCACTGATCGTCACCCTGGCGCACGGCAGGCCCCAGCGGCTCCTTGGAGATCACCTCAGGCAGCACCATGGCCTCCGCCGGCTTGCTGAGCTTGATTTTGAGGGCATAGAGCTGGGATTGATCCGAGGTCAGCACATCGCAGCGGCCCGCCTCGAACCCCTTGACGGTCTGATCCGAGGTGTCGAACACCACAGGGGTATATTTCATGCCGCCATTGGCGCGGAAATAGTCCGCCAGGTTGAGCTCTGTGGTGGTGCCGGACTGGATGCAGACGGCGGCACCGTCAAGCTCCTTGGCGCTCTTGACCCCAAGAGACTGCTTGATCAGAAAGCCCTGGCCATCGTAGTAGTTCACCCCTGCAAAGGTCAGGCCCAGCGACCCGTCCCGGGTCAGGGTCCAGGTGGTATTGCGCGACAGCAGATCCACCTCGCCGGACTGCAGGGCGGTGAAACGCTCCTTGGCGGTGAGGGAGACATACTTGACCTTGCCGGCATCCCCCAGCACGGCCGCGGCCACGGCGCGGCACACATCCACGTCCAGACCGGTCCAGGTGCCCTTGGCATCCGGATTGGAGAAACCAGGCAGGCCGTCACCCACCCCGCATTGCACAAATCCCTTCTTCTTGACGGCATCCAAGGTGCCGTCGGCCCATGCATTGGCTGCCACCAGCGACAGCACCATCACCATACCTGCCTTGTGTATCTGCTTCATCTCACGCTTCCCTGTGGTTTGATTCAAATAGGCACCAGAACCTGGCAAGATGCCTTCGTTTCTCTGCTTTTTCACAGCTTATCGAGCGGCTCAAAAACCTGTCAATCGGTGCAAGCCGGCCCAACCTTGGTGCAGCAGCACAAAATAGGTCTACGGGCCGATATGCACTCTTAGAATTAAAAATAGACCCTTATTCGCAAAATGGCCTACGGTTCCAAGCCCCCGATAACGTGAGGATTATTTTTCGCAAAAAATCGGACGCACCGGATTGGGGCAGAAAAACGCGCTGACAACGCATTTATCGGGCGCATTTTGCCAACAACAGGGCCCGTTATTGGGGGGAATGAACCAATACCGGGCAACCGGAAGAGAGGGATGAAAGGTGGGAACGGGGGCGTAAACGCCGGAAAGAGACCGGAGCCACACCACCGCACTCGGCGCGCAGCATCCGGTCGGCAGGATCAATTGCCGCGCGGGCCGTTTTCGATGTCGGTGACCACCCCGTTACGCACGGTGACGAAGCGCATGAACTCGTTCTTGCCGAAGTTGTAGGTCCAGCGCTCCCCATACTTCACCTGCACCAGGTTGCCGAACTGGTTCTCCTCGTTGCGGGTCAGCTCCTCGCGCAGCATGGGCTCGCCGCACTTGATCAGCATCTCGGCGGTGCTGTCCCCTTCGGTGATCAGCGCATTCTTGCAGCGCATGGCGCCGGCACTGGCCGGCAGACTCAGCAGCAGGGCCAGCAGGGTTCCGCCAACCAGCGGCAGTGACTTCATCGATAGCTTCATCTGTGACTCCATTTGAACAGGGCGCTGCCCAGGGTGATGCAGCAGAGCGTAAACAGCAGGACCCAGCCCAGTGGCGCCGCCACCTCGGCCCAGCCTGCCCCTTCCAGCATAACGGCACGGGCCGCCGCGATGATCTGGCTGAGCGGCAACCAGGCTGCCAGCTGCTGTAGCCAGGCGGGGGTCCCTTCCAGCGAGAACCAGACGCCGGAGAGGAACATCATCGGCATGCTGATGACGTTGAGCAGCCCGCTCGCCAGCTCCTCGTTCTGGATGCGGGCCGCCACCAGCAGGCCGAGAGATGCCATCGACGCCCCGCCCAGCAGGGCGATCAACAGCAGCAGCCAGCCCGAACCCAGCAGCGGCACCCCGAGCAGAAAGTAGGCAATCAGAAACACCAGCAGGCTCACCACCAGGGTGATCAGGATGCGCGACAGCAGCTGGGCGCAGAGAAACTCCGCGGCCGAGAGCGGGGTGGCCCCAAGCCGCTTGAGCACCCCGTTCTTGCGGTAACGGACGATGACGAAGCCCACCCCGAACAGGCCGGAGAACATCAGGTTCATGCCGATCACCCCGGGCAGCAGCCAGTCGCCATAGCGAATGGCGCGCCCGCTCAGGGTTTCCCGCACCAGTTGCACCGGCACGGCCTGGCGCAGCAAGTACTCGGCCATGGCGCCCTGGGGGGCGTCCGGGTTGATCCAGTAACGGCCCGTACCGGGCGAGAGCAGCAGATCCAGCTGGTGGTGGCGCACCTTGAGCCGGCCCTTCTCCTCCTCGTCATAAGGGATGATCTTGAGCAGCGGCACGGCGCGCAGCGGGGCATAGGCTACGGGCAGCTCCCCCACCACGCCCATCTGCACCAGCGGCTTGGGCGGGCCGGAGAAGATGAGGGTGAACCCCAGCACCAGCAGCAGCGGAAAGGCCAGGTTCCAGATCAGCGCGGCCCGATCCCGCACGAACTCCAGGTTGCGGGCATAGAAGAGCGCCCCGATGCGCTTGAGGGACCCCGTCATCTGGTGCTCCTTGGGCTGGCAAGCTGAAGCGATATGCAGGCAGGAGCCCCTGCGGAGTGCCACGGGGCCGCGTTCATGCGCCGCTCCGCAGGCTGTGGCCGGTCAGGTTCAGGAAGAGATCCTCCAGATTGGGGGAGCGCACCTGCATGCCGGTCAGCGGCACGCCCAGGCTCAGCAGCCGTGGCAGCAAGTTCGCCACGTCGGGGCAGCTCAGCTCCACCTGCTCGCCCAGCGGGCGCAGGGGATAGCCGAGACTGGCGAGGGCCGGGTGAGCCGCAAGGCGCACCAGCACGCCGTCAAAATGCTGGGCCAGCAGGGCGACCGGGGTATCCAGGCTCAGCAGATGGCCGTGATCGACGATGGCAATCTGATCGCACAACTGCTGGGCCTCGTCCATGTAGTGGGTGGTGAGCACCACCGTCTTGCCCTGCGCCTTGATCGTCTCGATGCGCTGCCAGAAGTGGTGACGGGCCTGGGGATCGAGACCCGTGGTGGGCTCGTCCAGAAACAGCAGTTCGGGGTCGCCGAGCAGGGCCAAGGCCAGCAGCAGCCGTTGCCGCTGACCGCCAGAGAGCTTGCGACTGTCCCGATCGATGAATTCCCCCAAGGCGCACAGTTCGATGAGCTGGGCCTGGGGCAAGGGGGCCGGGTAGAGACTGGCAAACAGTCGCAGGGTGTCGCGCACCGTCAGGAAATCCTGCAGCGCCGTGTGCTGGAACTGGATGCCGATGCGGGAGCGGTAGTCGGGGCCGCGTGGGGCGCCGTGGAACAGGATCTGACCGCTGTCCGGGGTGAGGATCCCCTCCAGCAGTTCGATGGTGGTGGTCTTGCCCGCCCCGTTCGGGCCGAGCAGGCCGAAACAGCTGCCGGCAGGAATGGCAAAGCTGAGCCCGTCCACCGCCTTGACGCCGGGGAAGTGCTTGACGAGATCGACGACTTCAATGATGGCAGCCATGGGCGCTCTCCCAGCAGGAGCCATGACTATATCCAAAAGCGCAGGCGCTGCCCATGCCCCGCCGTGCGCGGCGCAAAAAAACAGACGGCGACCCGAGGGTCGCCGTCTGTATCAATCAAGCCAGCCGGATCACAGGATGTCCAGCAGCTCCACTTCGAATACCAGGGCGGAGTACGGCGGGATGGAACCGGCACCGCGTGCGCCGTAGGCCAGATCCTGCGGAATGTAGAGCTTCCACTTGGAGCCAACCGGCATCAGTTGCAGCGCTTCTACCCAGCCGGCGATCACGCCAGTCACCGGGAATTCGGCCGGCTGGCCGCGGGCGACGGAGCTGTCGAACACGCCACCGTGGGTGAAGGTACCATGGTAGTGCACACGGACGGACTGACCGGCTACCGGCACGGCACCGTTGCCTTCCACCAGCACTTCGTACTGCAGACCGGACTCGGTGGTCTTCACTTCGGCGCGCTTGGCGTTGTCGGCCAGGAAGGCTTCGCCTTCGGCGGCGGCAGCCTTGGCAACGGCTTCCTGCTCTTCCTGCATGCGGGCGGTGATGACCTGGAAGGCATCGTTGATATCGTCACGGCTGACCGCGAACTCCAGACCATTCAGGGCATCTGCCAGACCTTGCTGCAGGGCCGGGATATCCAGACCGGCGAAGGCTTGCTGCGCCAGTTGATCACCCATGTTGCGGCCGATGCCATAGCTGGCCTTCTGTTCGATAGAGTCGTATTGGGACATTGAGAAGTTGCTCCGGGTCCTGAGGGTAAAAGAGACGGGATAATATCAGACTTTTGCGCCGGGTGCTGCCGACCTGTCCCCGGTTTTGCCCCCAGGTGGGAGGTGCCTCACATCAGCCCCTCATCCCCGCCCCTTCTCCCGCCAGGGGAGAAGGGAGCAAAACAGAGCACCATCACCCCTGCTCACATTCAAACCGTATCAGGCCCTGTCCAGCAGAGCCCGCACCGCCGCCACCTTGGCGCCGTCGGTGATATTGACCCGACCGTCGTCCGAGGTGTCCATGCTGACGCCCATGACGAGACACCATGCCGCCTCGCGGCCCGTATCAGCCCCTGTCCAGCAGAGCCCGTACCGCTGCAACTTTGGCGCCGTCGGTGATATTGACCCGACCATCGTCCGAGGTGCCCATGTTGACGCCCATGAAGAGACATCATGCCGCCGTGCGGCTCGTATCAGGCCCTGTCCAGCAGGGCCCGCACTGCCGCCACCTTGGCGCCGTCGGTGATATTGACCCGACCGTCGTCCGAGGTGCCCATGTTGACCCCATGGGGCACCATGCCGCCGCGCCAGCCCATGCCGGACATGTGCACTTCGTTCACCCCGGTAAACTCGATGATGGTGCGCACGTTGTCGGCACTGACCCCGGCGCCGGGCATCAGGCTGGCCCGCCCCGCCAGCGCCTGCTGCATCGCCTGCAGGGTCTCGAGCCCCGCCAGCGCAGTCGGTGCATGGCCCGAGCTCAGAATGCGCTCGCAGCCGGCGGCGACTATGGTCTCCAAGTCGAGGCGCCAGTCGGAGGAGAGGTCGATGGCGCGGTGGAAGGTGACGCCAAGGGGCCCCGCCGCCTCCACCAGCTGGCCGAGTCTGGCGGCAGGCACCCGTCCCTCCTCGTCCAGCAGACCGACCACCACCCCTTGCAGGCCGGCGGCACGGGCCGCCGCGATATCCTGCAGCATCATCTCGAACTCCCCTTCGCCAAAGCAGAAGTCGCCGGCCCGGGGCCGGATCATGGCGTAGACGGGAATGGTGGCATGGCGCGCCGCCAGCTGCATGAAGCCATAGGAGGGGGTCAGGCCGCCCAGCCCCAGCGCAGAGCAGAGCTCGATGCGATCGGCGCCGGCCGCCTGGGCGGTGAACAGGGATTCCAGGTTGTCGATACAGATTTCAAGAGAGGTCATGATGGACTCCTTTATTGGGGAGATCAGACCCCGGATCTGATCTCATAAATTGAGCAAGGCGGCCCCGCGCACCCCGCCGGCGCCGCCGAAGCGGGCCTCGCGGATCTCGGGCAGGGCGACCCCGGGCAGCAGGTGACCGGGCAGGCGCAGCGGCAACTGCTCATAGAGCGCGGGCAGGCCGCTCAGGCCGCCCCCCAGCACCACCACGTCGGGGTCGACCACCGAGATGGCGGTGGCAAGCCCGGCGGCCATGATCTCGAGCCAGCAGTCGACCGCGGCCACCGCATGGGGCTCGTGCGCCTCGAAGCGCCCCACTATCTGGTGGCCGCTGGCACGCTGGCCGTGGAAGTGGTGATAGAGCCGCTCCAGCCCGGTGCCGGAGGCATAGGTTTCAAAACAGACCAGGCGACCGCAGCCGCAACGGGGACGAGGCAGGTCGGGGTATTTCATCAGCATGGTGGCCGGCAGCGGGTAGTGGCCTATCTCCCCCGCCAGCCAGTTGCGGCCCTGGATCAGCTTGCCCGCCAGATAGACGGCGCCGCCGATGCCGGTGCCTATGGTGACGCCGAGGGCGCTGTCGGCCCCCGCCGCCGCCCCCTGATGTACCTCGGACCAGAGGAAGCAGTTGGCATCGTTGTCCACCTTGACCGGTCTGCCCAGCAGTTCGGCCAGATCGGCGCCCAGGTGGCGACCATTGATGGAGGGCAGATTGGCCGCCACTATGCTGTGGTCGTGCCGGTTGAGAATGCCGGGAAAACCGATGCCCACCGCACCGCGCGCGCCGAAACGGGCATCCGCCTGTTCGACCCGCTCGCGAATGAGCTGCTGCAGCCCCTGATAGTCATTGCCGGGAGTGCTCATGCGCTCCTCGTGGCAGAGATTCAAGGCGCCGTCATAGACGGCAAACGCTATCTTGGTGCCACCAATATCAAAGCCGTAATACATGCCACACTCCCTTGTCGGTGAGCCGCCTCACCTCAGCCTGTCCAGAGGGGGACATTGTATTAATTCGCAAAAAAAATAAAGTGACCGAGGGCGAAAAACGGGAGAGAGATCAAAGCAAACGAAACATTTGTCGCTGCAGGCAGGGCTGGCCGAGGCTCATCAGGGTGCGCTCCTGGCCATCGAAGACGAAGCCGCGGCGCAGATAAAACCCCTCACCTATGTGGTTGCCATCGAGCAGCCACAATCTGACGCCTTCACAGCCGGCGCGCCGCATCTGCATCGCCACCGCCTGCCACAGCCGCTTGCCATGGCCCTGGCGCCAGTGGTCGGGATGCAGGTAAAAGGCGCGGATCCAGGCGGTGGGGTACTCCCCCGCCAGCTCCGGCTGCCAGTAGAGCAGGCCGATGACCACCTCGTCCTGGCACAGCAGCATGGGCCTTGGGCCCGCCTCCGCCAGCCGGCGCTGCCAGATCTGCAGGTGCTCGGTGACCGCCAGCTGGGCCAGCATGTCGGTACCGAGCACGCTGCCATATGCGGCGAGCCAGCTGGCCCGCTGCATCACCGTCATGGCGGCGGCGTCATCGGGCCGCGCCATGCGCAGGCTTATGCCTTGCATTGGGGCACCAGTCCGGAGGCGCGGGCCTGCTGATAGAGCGGCACGGCCTCAGCCTGCTGGGCCTGCAGCTCGGCGATCCGGCTCTCATTGCTGGGGTGGGTGGAGAGCAGCTGGGGCGGCGCATTGCCGCCCGCGGCCGCGCTCATGTTCTGCCAGAGCGGAATGGCTTCGGCCGGATTGAAACCGGCGCGGGCCATCAGATCCAGCCCCAGCCTGTCCGCCTCGCTCTCCTGCTCGCGACCATAGGGCAGCATGACGCCGACCTCGACCCCGAGCCCCAGCGCCGCCATGGTGGCGCCGCGGTATTCGCTGCTGCCCATGGCGATGTCGGCCGCCGCCAGCCCAAGGCCGGTCAGCTGGCTGCGGGAGAGCCGCTCGTTGGAGTGCTGGGCCAGCACGTGGGTCAGCTCGTGGCCGATGACGGTGGCGAGCTGATCCTGATTCTTGGCCACCTTGAGCAGGCCGCTGTAGACCCCTATCTTGCCACCGGGCAGGGCGAAGGCGTTCACCTGCTTGGAGTCAAACACCACCACTTCCCAGTTGGTGATGCCGTAGCTGGCGGGCACCTGGGCGGTCACCGCCTTGGCGACGCAGGAGACATAGGCGTTCACTCTGGCGTCCTTGCTCACCTTCTCCTGCTTCTTCATCTGCTCGAAGGAGTCAGCCCCCAGCTTGCTCATCTGCTGGGGCGAGAAGAGCAGCATCTGGCTGCGACCGGTGGGAGACTGGGCACAGCTGGCGAGCAGGGTCGTACAGAGTGCCGCCAGGCCAAGCTTGAACAAGGGAGATGTCATGGAGGTGTCCTTCACCATAAAGATGCCCTATTTTCGGAAATGCGGGCGTCCGGTGCAAGTCGACAAATCACCCGGTCCGGCGAAAGCGGTCACAGCCGGCCCCAAAAAGAAAACGGGCCCCGCGGGGCCCGTCTGGCAGAGGAAACCGGCTTACATGATGCCCAGTTTCTTCAGGTCGGCTTCGACCACCTTGGCCGGTACCGGTACGTAGCCATCTTTGGCGACGATGTTCTGGCCCGCCTTGGAGAGCACCATCTTCAGGAACTCTTGCTCCATTGGGGAGAGCGGCTTGTTCGGGTGCTTGTTCACGTAGACGTACAGGAAGCGCGACAGCGGATACTTGCCGGTGATGGCGTTGTCGGAGGTCGCTTCGATGAAGGTCTTGCCATCCTTGGAGAGCGGTACGGCGCGCACGCCGGAGGTGACGTAACCGATGCCGGAGTAGCCGATGCCGTTCAGGGAGGAGGAGACCGACTGCACCACGGAGGCGGAGCCCGGCTGCTCGTTCACGCCGCTCTTGAAGTCACCGTTGCACAGGGCGTGCTCTTTGAAGTAGCCGTAAGTACCGGAGACGGAGTTGCGACCGAACAGTTGCAGATCCTTGCCGGACCAGGAGCCGTCCAGACCCAGGTCGGCCCACTTGGTGGCCGCCTTGGCTTCACCGCACTTGAGGGTGCTGGAGAAGATGGCATCCAGTTGCTGCATGGACAGGCCCTTGATGGGGTTGTCCTTGTTGACGAACACCGCCAGGGCATCGACCGCGACGCGGATGGCGGTCGGCTTGTAGCCGTAGCGCTTCTCGAACGCCTCTTCCTCGCCGGACTTCATGGCGCGGCTCATGGGGCCAAACTGGGCGACGCCTTCGGTCAGCGCGGTCGGCGCGGTAGAGGAACCGGCGGCCTGGATCTGCACGTTGACGTTGGGGTACATGCGCTTAAATTCTTCGGCCCACAGGGTCATCATGTTGGCCAGGGTGTCCGAGCCGACAGAGGACAGGTTGCCCGAGATGCCGCTGGTCGGAGTGTAATCCGGCAGATTTTTATCCACACCGGCAGCCAGGGCGCTGACGGAAAACAGGGTTGCTGCGGTGAATCCGATTACACCAGCCAGTTTGTTGAGTTTCATCCAATCTCTCCAAGGTTGCAGAACGCAGTCCATCAAAACACGGGTTAACTTGGCTCAGTGCCGGTCATCCGACCGGGGCGCTGAGTGTCATTCCCTGCCCTCTTTGGCCCGACTCCTGGGCGGTGGAAGGCAGTCATCAATCTGAGGCCGAAACGTGGTGGCATCCCGAGTGGGGCGATCGGCCGGTCGCGTTTCATTCTCTCCCTGCGCCGCACTGGCACAGGTCCGTTCTCAAGACGGCGCCAGTATCTGACCTGGCAGTGACAAATTTATGGATTTAATGTGACACTTTAATGACATGGCGAGGCTTTTGACCAAATGAAAAAAGGGCCGCCATCGCCGCCCTCTTTTCATTGCTAACCCATTGCTTGAAAAGCTTATTTCAACACCACCATGCGAGCGGGGATGAGGAAGCTGAAACGGCTGCCAAGGCCGACCCGGCTCTCGATGTCGAGCTGGCAGTCGTGGTGACTCAGGGCATGCTTGACGATGGCAAGGCCGAGCCCGGAGCCGCCGGTGTGGCGCGAGCGCGCCTTGTCGACCCGGTAGAACCGCTCGGTGAGCCGCGCCAGGTGCTCGGGCGGGATCCCTTCCCCCTCGTCCTGCACCGCAAACAGCGCCATCGTCCCCTGCTTGCGCCACTCCACCGTGATCTTGCGCCCCGCCGGGGTGTAGTGGATGGCGTTGTAGACCAGGTTGGAGACGGCACTGCGCAGTTGATCCTGATCGCCGCGCACCAGCAGATTGGGCTGCACCATGAACTCGATCTGGTGGGCCCGCTCGCCGGAGAGCGCCCGCGCCTCCTGCTCCAGCAGCCCCAGCATGGCGGGCATGTCCACCAGATGGGAGAGATCCACGGTGGGCGCCGCCTCGATCCGCGACAAGGTGAGCAGCTGATTGACCAGGTTGTCCATGCGGATGGTCTGCTCCATCATCACCCTGTGTGCCTTGGCCCACATGGCGGGCGGCGGCGGCTCCTCAGTCATCTCCAGATAGCCCTTGAGCACGGTGAGCGGGGTGCGCAGCTCGTGGGAGACGTTGGAGACGAAATGCTTGCGGGTCTTCTCCAGGCTGCGCAGCCGGGTCACGTCCCGCACCACCAGCATGGCCTGATCCTCGGCGTAGGGCATGATGCGAAACTCGAGAAACTTCTCCTCGTTGATGGGCGAGGTCATCTCGAACGGTTCGTCGTACTCCCCCTTGCCGAGGTAGGCGCCGAAGGCGGGATTGCGAATCAGGTTGCCGATGTGCTGACCGGCGTCTTCCGGCCAGCGAAAGCCGAGCAGCTGCTCTGCCAGCCGGTTGCACCAAAGGATGCTGCCGTCGGTGCGAAACACCACGGCCGCATCGGGCAGTGCCTCGGCCCCTTCCCGAAAGCGGCGGATCAGACCCGCCAGCTCGCGGCGGCGGGCCCGGTGGCGCTGCTGCAGCTTGTAGATGCCGTTGAAGATGTACTCCCAGCTGCCGCTGCCGTTGGGAGGCACCAGGCTGCGATCGTGCCACAGCCAGTCCGACAGCCGCTTCTGGAAACGGTAGTGCCAGCCCAGGTGCATGACGGTAGCCAGCAACAGACACAGGGCCAGACTCTCCGTCAGCCAGCCGACCAAGACGAAGGGCGCATAGAAGAATGCCATTCGCCACAACTGGCGCCGCCAGGCGTATGGTTGCAACATAAGTGCCTCTTAGAGACGGGTTGAGAAGCGATAGCCCGCGCCGCGCACCGTCTGGATCAAGCGATCATGCCCCGTCTCTTCAATGGCCTTGCGCAGGCGACGGATATGCACATCCACGGTTCTGTCCTCGACGTACACATTGGTACCCCAGACGTTGTTGAGCAGCTGTTCGCGGCTGTAGACCCGCTCCGGGTGGGTCATGAAGAAGTGCAGCAGCTTGAATTCGGTCGGCCCCATGTCGAGGGCCTTCTCCTCGGCGCTGACCCGGTGGGAGACAGGGTCCAGCTTGAGCCCCTGCACCTCGATCACCTCGTCCACCGAGGTGGGAGAGACGCGGCGCATCACCGCATGCAGGCGGGCGGTCAGCTCCTTGGGGGAGAACGGCTTGGTGATGTAGTCATCGGCCCCCGCTTCCAGCCCGCGCACCTTGTCCTCTTCCTCACCGCGGGCGGTCAGCATCACCACCGGGATCTGGCGGGTCACCTCATCCTGCTTCAGCTGCTTGATGAACTGGATGCCGCTGCCGCCTGGCATCATCCAGTCCAGCACGATGAGTTCGGGGTAGGGTTCGCGCACCTTCGCCAATCCGTCGGCAAAATCTTCAGCTTCTACTGTTTCATATCCCTTCTGCTCGAGCACGAAGCAGAGCATTTCGCGGATCGGTGCTTCGTCCTCGACCACCAGAATTCGCTTAGCCATATCCCTTCTCTCTCCTCTGTGAAGATGGGTGCGCCAATTATTAGAACTTTCTGTGACACTTTTATGACTTTATGACAGGCGGGATGATAAACGTTTTCAGATTCAGTTGGCAGCAGTGAGTTGCAGCAGATCCCAGCGATTGCCACTGATGTCCTCGAATACCACCACGGTGCCGTAAGGCTCGGTGCGCGGCTGTTCACAAAAATGGACACCGTACACCTGCATGCGCCGGTAGTCGCCCCAGAAGTCGTCAGTCTCGAGGAACAGGAAGACCCGGCCGCCCCCCTGCTGGCCGATAGCGGCCCGCTGCTCCGGGGTGGCAGCCCGCGCCAGCAACAGGGCGGAACCGAGGGCTCCCTTGGGGGCAACCCGCACCCAGCGCTTGCCCGGTTTGCCCGGCTCGTCGAGGGGGGTGTCTTCCAGCAGCTCGAACCCCAGTCCCTGGGTAAAGAAGGTGATGGCCTGGTCGTAATCGGCCACCAGCAGGGCCAGGGCGCCAATGTGTTGTGCCATGGGAGGTACCTCAACAGATGAATGGACGGGGCGCATCATAACGGGGGACGGCCCCGGGCTCCAGCACCGGGGCAGATGAGATGGCAGAGGATGGAAGAGGGGAGCATGGCGCCGGGCAGGCGCGATCTCCCCGCTTAAAGCAACCGGTTCACTCCTGCCCGAGCCAGTCGCGCAGCACGCTATCCCGGTCGCCATCCAGCGCCGGCGAGGCGCGCCCATAGCACACCGGAGTGGCCGACAGATGCAGCGGGTTGGCCAGGGTGGGCAAGGATTGTTCCCCACGCTGCACCTGCTGCACCCAGCCGCGCACCGCCCCCTGCTCGAGGGCAAACAGCGCATCCAGGGTGAGGATGGGGCCGCCCGGCACCCCGGCCACCTCCAGCATGGCACTCCACTGGGCGCTGCTGCGCGCCAGCAGCCGCTCGGCAATCAGGGCGTTGAGCCGGTGACGCTGGCGCACCCGGGCGGCGTTGGTGGCAAAGTCGGGGTCCTGCGCCCACCCGGGTTCCCCCAGCAGGGCCGCCAGGGCGGCAAACTGGCCATCGTTGCCCACCGCCAGGATGAGGTGGCCATCGCTGGTGGGATAGACGTCGTAGGGGACGATATTGGGGTGGCCGTTGCCAAGGCGCCCGGGCGCCTGGCCGGTGGCGAGATAATTCATCGCCTGGTTGGCCAGCACCGCCACCGACACGTCGAGCAGGGCGAGATCGATCTGCTGACCCTCCCCGGTTCGCTCCCGATGGCGCAGGGCCGCCTGGATGCCGATGGTGGCGTAGAGGCCGGTGAGGATGTCGACGAGCGCCACCCCCACCTTGACCGGCCCGCCGCCGGGCACCCCGTCGGGTTGACCCGTGATGCTCATCAACCCGCCCAGCCCCTGGATCAGCAGATCGTAACCGGGTCGCTGGGCCCAGGGGCCGTCCTGGCCAAAGCCGGTGATGGAGCAGTAGATGAGCTCTGGGCGGCGGGCCTTGAGGCTCGGATAATCGAGGCCAAAGCGCGCCAGTCCCCCCACCTTGAAGTTCTCGATCACCACGTCGGCACAGTCCACCAATGCCAGCAGGGTGTCTCTGTCGCGCACCAGGTCCAGGGCGATGGAGCGTTTGCCCCGGTTGGCAGCATGAAAGTAGGCCGCCTCCCCTGCCACCAGCTCGGGCGGGCCCCAATGGCGGGTGTCGTCACCGCGCCCGGGGGCCTCCACCTTCACCACGTCGGCGCCGAGATCAGCAAGCAGCTGGCTGGCCCAGGGGCCGGCCAGCACACGGCTGAGATCCAGCACGCACACGCCGGCAAGGGGCCCCATCACTCGAACGCCTGCAGGTCGGTCTGGGCCCGCCCCAGGATCAGGGCGTGGATGTCGTGGGTTCCCTCGTAGGTGTTGACCGCCTCCAGGTTCATCACGTGGCGAATGACGTGAAACTCGTCGCTGATGCCGTTGCCGCCGTGCATGTCGCGGGCGACGCGGGCAATCTCCAGCGCCTTGCCACAGCTGTTGCGCTTGATGAGCGACACCAGCTCCACCGGGCAGCGCCCCTCATCCATCAGGCGCCCAGCCTGCAGACAGCCCTGCAGGCCGAGGGCAATCTCGGTCTGCATGTTGGCCAGCTTGAGCTGGAACAGCTGGGTGGCGGCCAGCGGACGGCCGAACTGCTGGCGATCCAGCCCGTACTGGCGGGCGGCATGCCAACAGAACTCGGCGGCGCCGAGCGCCCCCCAGGCGATGCCGTAGCGCGCCTTGTTGAGGCAACCAAACGGCCCCTTGAGGCCGCTCACCCCCGCCAGCCGGTTGGCCTCCGGCACGAAGACCCGCTCCATCACTATCTCGCCGGTGATGGAGGCGCGCAGGGAGAACTTGCCCTCGATCTTGGGGGCAGAGAGCCCGGCCATCCCCTTCTCCAGCACGAAGCCGGTGATCTCGCCGTCCAGCTTGGCCCACACCACGAACAGATCGGCGATGGGGGAGTTGGTGATCCACATCTTGTTGCCGGTCAGCAGATAACCGCCATCGACCCGCTCGGCGCGGCTCTTCATGGAGCCCGGGTCGGAGCCCGCGTCCGGCTCGGTGAGGCCGAAGCAGCCCACCAGCTCGCCCCGGGCCAGCCCTGGCAGCCAGCGCTGGCGCTGGGCCTCGTCGCCATAGGCGTGGATCGGGTGCATCACCAGGGAGGATTGCACACTCATGGCCGAGCGGTAGCCGCTGTCGACCCGCTCCATCTCCCGGGCGATGAGGCCGTAGGCCACGTGATTGACCCCGGCGCAGCCGTACTGCTCCGGCAGGGTGGCGCCGAGCAGCCCCAGCTCCCCCAGCTCGTTCATGATGGTGCGGTCAAACTGCTCGCGCCGGTTCGCCTCCAGCACCCGCGGCATCAGCCGCGCCTGGCAGTAGTCGCGGGCGGCGTCGCGGATGAGCCGCTCCTCTTCGCCGAGCTGGCTATCGAGAAAGAAGGGGTCTTGCCAATCAAATCGGGTACGCGTCATAAGGCACTCCATGCCATGCAAAAGAATCATCAAAGGGTCTCTTGTGGACCCATCTTAACCACGAAAAACTTAGGTCACAAACGCCTCAGCTTGCCTCCCGCAGCGCCCGATAGAGGGTGGTGCGGCTGATGCCGAGCCGGCGCGCCGCCTCGCTCACGTTGCCATCGCACTCTGTCAGGGTCTGCTGCACCCGTTGCCGGTTCTGCTGGCGCAATGTGCTGCCCGCCAGCGCCGTGGTGACGACCGGCGCCACAACCACGGTCGGCAGATGCAGGTGGGCAGGCTCAATCCAGCCCTGCCCCTCCGCCAGCACGCAGGCCACTTCCAGCGCCTGCTTGAGCTGGCGCACGTTGCCGGGTAGCGGGTGGGCCAGCAAGTGGCGCTCGGCCTCATCGCTCAGGCACAGGGCAGGATCCATCTCGGCCAGCAGGCGCTGGACCAGCGCCTGCCGCTCGCAGGCCGGCCAGTCGCGCAGCGGCGCCAGTTGCTGGCGCCAGCCGCAGATGCGGTAGTAGAGATCCTCGCGAAAGGTGCCGGCCGCCACCATGGCCGCCAGATCCCGATGGCTGGCGCTGACCAGCCAGAAATCCACCGCCTCGGGTCTGTGGCTACCGACCGGGGTGACGGCGCGCTCCTGCAACACCCGCAGCAACCGGGTCTGGGCCGAGAGCGGCAGCTCGCCGATCTCGTCCAGCATCAGGATGCCGCCGTGGGCGGCGCGCAGATACCCCTGACTGCCCTGGCTGCGGGCACCGCTGAAGGCCCCGCCGACATAGCCAAACAGCTCGGCTTCCACCAGCTCTGCCGGCAGGGCGCCGCAGTTGACGCACACCAGCGGTTGCGCACGCCGGCTCGACTGCCCGTGCAGTTCGCGCACCAGATGCTCCTTGCCGCTGCCGGTCTCCCCCTCGATGAGCAGCGAGATGCCGCGCTCCAGCATCTTGAGCGGCACCTGCCGGCCGTGCGAGCCACCGGCAGCGGCCGGCAGGCCGGGCTGGACCACACCTGAGCTGGCCTCCGGCACCAGCCGCAAGCCGCGCCTATCCCGCAGCAGCTGCTTGCCGTCGAAGGGGTGCTGGCCGAGCCAGAGCCGGCCGGCCCGGTTGGCCCCGAGCAGCTCGCCCTCCTCCCCCAGCAGCAGGCGGGCGGACCAGAGACTCTGGGGCTCGAGATCCACCAGCCAGCCCGGCTGGCGTGCCAGCAGCGCATTTTCCAGGGTCATGGCCAGCAGCCGTACCGTGCCCAGCATGTCGCCGCCGTGGTGGGCCGCATCGGTGGAGATGTCGAGCACCCCGATCACTTGCCCGTCCGGCCCGAGCAGCGGGCAGGCGCTGCAGCTGAGAAAGCTGTGCTGGGCGAAGAAGTGCTGAGTGCCGAGCACCTGTACCTCGCTCTGCTCGGCCAGCGCGGTGCCGATGGCATTGGTGCCCTTGCTCGCCTCCCCCCAGCGGGCACCGCTGCGCAAAAAGACCCGCTCGGCGTGGCGGGCGAAGCCGTCGTCACCGCTGGCAGCCAGGATGGCGCCCTCGCCATCGCACAGCAGCAACCGACAGGGGCGCTCCGCCAGCAGCTGGTCAAACAGCGGCAGCACGAAGCGCCGGAAGCTGGCGATCAGCACCCTGTGCTGCTCCTGGCGGGCCGACAGCTCTCCCTGGGGCAGCAAGTCCAGCTCGGCGCTCTGCTGACGGCTCAGCCCCTGGTGCAGGCAGCGCTGCCAGGAGCGCTGGATCGGGCTGGCACCAGATTGAGGGAACTCGCTCATCACACCTCCTGTTCACAAACGGCACGACTGTCGCGACCACTGTCCAGAAACGGCACAGTTGTATCGCCACCGCCGCGGTCATTGGTTAACCAAGATACGCTGCCGCACCCCGTTTGATAACGTTTTTGTAACTTTTGAAGCGCTGGTCAGACCCTCTGGCACGTCCCTTGCGATACACAGCAGCAGCCGGGCTGCCCGCCAGCCCGGTCAGGACCACACACATAAGGATGATGAGATGATTTATACCGCTCCCGGTCAGGCAGGTGCCCTGGTCAGCTTCAAGTACCGTTACGACAACTTCATCGGTGGCGACTGGGTCGCCCCGCGCGCCGGCCGCTACTTTGAAAACATCTCGCCGGTGGATGGCCGCGTGTTCTGCGAGGTGGCCCGCTCCGACGCCGCCGACATCGAGCTGGCGCTGGACGCCGCTCACAAGGCGTTCGCCAGCTGGAGCAAGACCAGCGTCACCGAACGCAGCAACCTGCTGCTGCGCATCGCCGATCGCATCGAGCAGAACATCGAGGTGCTCGCCATCGCCGAGACCTGGGAGAACGGCAAGGCGGTGCGCGAGACCCTGGCCGCCGACCTGCCACTGGTGGTGGATCACTTCCGCTACTTCGCCGGCTGCATCCGCGCCCAGGAGGGCTCGGCCGCCGAGCTGGATCAGAACACCGTCAGCTACCACTTCAAGGAGCCCATCGGGGTGGTCGGCCAGATCATCCCGTGGAACTTCCCGCTGCTGATGGCGGCCTGGAAGCTGGCCCCCGTGCTGGCGGCCGGCTGCTGCAGCGTGCTCAAGCCCGCCGAGCAGACCCCGGTCACCATCATGCTGATGATGGATCTCATCAAGGACATACTGCCCGCCGGGGTGGTCAACGTGGTCAACGGCTTTGGCGCCGAGGCGGGCCAGGCGCTCGCCACCAGCAACCGGATCCAGAAGCTCGCCTTCACCGGCTCCACCGAGGTGGGGGCCCACATCCTGCGCTGCGCCGCCGACAAGCTGATCCCCTCCACCGTGGAGCTGGGCGGCAAGTCCCCCAACATCTACTTCGCCGACGTGATGCAGCACGAGAGCAGCTACATCGACAAGGCGGTGGAAGGGATGCTGATGACCTTCTTCAACCAGGGCGAGGTGTGCACCTGCCCCTCCCGCGCCCTGGTGCAGGAGAGCATCTATGACGACTTCATGGACAGAGTGCTGGCCCGCGCCCGCACCATAGTGCAGGGCAACCCCCTCGACACCGCCACCCAGGTCGGCGCCCAGGCGTCCCGCGAGCAGTTCGACAAGATCCTGAGCTACATGGAGATCGGCCGCGGCGAAGGGGCAAAAATGCTGATCGGCGGCGGCCCGGCCAGGGTGAGCGGGCTGGAGGGGGGCTTCTACATCCAGCCCACCATCTTCCAGGGCCAGAACAAGATGCGGGTGTTCCAGGAGGAGATCTTCGGGCCGGCGCTCGGGGTCACCACCTTCAAGGACGAGGCGGAGGCGCTGGCCATTGCCAACGACACCCAGTACGGGCTGGGGGCGGGCCTGTGGACCCGCGACAGCAACCTGGCCTGGCGCATGGGGCGCGGCATCCAGGCCGGCCGGGTCTGGGTCAACTGCTACCACGCCTACCCGGCGCACGCGGCCTTCGGTGGCTACAAGAAGTCAGGGATCGGTCGCGAGACCCACAAGATGATGCTGGACCACTACCAGAACACCAAGAACCTGCTGGTGAGCCACGACATCAACCCCCTCGGCTTCTTCTAAGCCCATCCCGTGATCCACAAGGGCGCCTGCGGGCGCCCTTTTCATTGCTGGTGCGGTCGCGGTCAGAGCTGTGCCTGCCCGGCGCCGATCCCCAGCTGTTGACGATAGCGCTGGGGGGCACAGCCCTGTTCGCGCTGGAACATGGCGATAAAAGCCGAGGTGGAGGTGTAACCGAGGCGCCAGGCGATCTCCTGCACCGGCATCTCGCCGCGCAGCCAGTCCAGCGCCTTCACCAGCCGCAGCCGGGTGCGCCACTGGCCGAGGCTCATGCCAAGCTCCTTCTGGCAGCGCCGCGCCAGGGTGCGCTCCGTGGTGTGCAGCACCTTGGCCCACTGGGCCAGGGTGCGGTTGTCCTCCGGCGCCGCCTGCAGCGCCGCCAGCAGGGGGGCGAGCAGGCGATCCCGGCTCTGGGGCAGGTAGCTCGGCTGGCAACGGGTGCGAGCCAGCTTCTCGATGAAGAGTTCACCCTGACGGGCATCCCACTCGTCCTCCATGTGGCCGACCCGGCGCTGGGTGAAATCCTCCAGCAGGGCCCGCAGCAAGGGGGTAAGCGCCAGCAGCTGGGGTTCCCGTGGCAGGCGCGGCGCCAGCGCGTGGCTCACGTAGATGGAGGTGTAGTCCAGGGTCTGCTCGTTGAAGGCGGTGTGGGGCTGATCCGCCGGCACCCAGATGAGGTAGTCTGGCGGCGCCACCAGCCGCTGCCCCCCGACCTCCACCACCATGACCCCGAGACTGATGAGGCTGAGCTGGCCCCAGGGGTGGGCGTGCTCGGCGCAGGCGTTGCCCCCCTGGATCTGGCTGTAGCGAAAATAGAGGGGGTTGGGGGCGGCCAGCAGGCGATCCTGCTCGGCCAGGGTGAGGGTGCCCATGCAGATTGTCCCAAAGCGGTTATGACATGTCTTATTTACGCTACTTGCATCGTTCAAGACAAGGCTAGACTCTCTCCATCATACCAAGGAGTCGCTATGCCCTTTCTCTTTCCCCTGCTCGCCATCCTGATCTGGGCCGCCAATACCGTGGTCTCCAAGGCCGCCGCCGGCGTGCTGGATCCTGCCGCCATCTCGTTTTACCGCTGGGTGATCGCCGCCCTGGCGCTGACCCCCTTCTGCCTGCCGCAACTGTGGCGCCGCCGGCGCGATCTCCGCCCCTGGCTCGGCAAGCTGCTGGTGCTCTCCCTGCTTGGCATGGTGCTCTACCAGTGCCTCGCCTACTACGCCGCCCACAGCACCTCGGCCACCAACATGGGGGTCATCGGCTCCCTGCTGCCGCTGCTCACCCTGCTGATCGGGGCCTGCTGCTTTGGCCAGAAGCCGGGCAAGCAGGCGCTGCTCGGCATGAGCCTCTCCCTGTTCGGGGTGCTCTGGCTGCTCGGTCAGGGCAACCCTCAGACGCTGCTGCACAGCGGGATCAACCCAGGCGATGGCATGATGCTGCTGGGGGCGGCCAGCTATGCCCTCTATGGCCTTTTGATCCGCCGCTGGCAACTGCCGTTCGGCCCCTGGCTCAACCTCTACCTGCAGATCCTGCTGGCGGTGCTGCTGCTCATCCCGCTGGCCCTCTCCGCCGACTCCCTGGCCATTCCCGCCCAGGGCTGGAGCATGGTGCTGTTCGCCGGGCTCGCCTCATCCATCTTCGCCGCCTACTGCTGGATGCGCGGCCTCGCCAGTCTGGGGGCGGAGCGCACCTCGGTCTTCATGAACCTGATGCCCCTGTGCACGGCCCTCATCGCCGTCATCAGCCTGGGGGAACCCATCCACGGCTATCACCTGCTGGGGGGCGGCCTCATCCTGAGCGGGGTCATGCTCTCCCAGTTCAAGCCAAGAGCCCGCCGCGTCCTGCTGGAAGAGGCCTGAGCGGCCCGTCGTACCGGTTTTCGTGCCAACGTATAGACCTGAAAAAGGGAGCTTCGGCTCCCTTTTTGCTGGTATGGATCTGCGTGCGGCAAGTGGCTCAGCTGCCCCGCCGCCAGTGGTAGCGGCGCTCGGGCCGGCCGCGCTGGCCGTAGTTGAGATCCACGTCCACCCTGTCCTCCGACTCCAGATACTCCAGATAGCGGCGCGCCGTGGTGCGGCTCAAGGACAAGCGTAGCGCCACCGTATCGGTGGAGAAGGCGCTGTCCGGCTCACCCGCCAGCAGCTCCAGCACCTGGCGCAGGGTGATGGCGTCGATCCCCTTGGGGGTGTCGCGCACGTCGCGCCCCTGGGGCCTCACCTTGCCCATCAGCCGGTCCAGATCGCTCTGCTCGAGGGAGCCGCGCTCGCAGATGCGCCGGTGCAGGGTGAGGATCTCGTCCAGGCTCTGCTGGATACGAAACAGCCGCAGCGGCTTGATGATGTAATCCTGCACCCCCTGATTGAGGGCCTGCTGGATGGTCTCCACGTCGCAGGAGGCGGTCACCATGATGACGTAGGCTTCGCGGTTGTGGCTGCGCAGCCGGTTCACCCACTCCAGGCCAGAGCCGTCAGGCAGCGAGATGTCCACCAGCAGCAGTTGTGGCTGGGCCGCGCGCATCATGAGATCGGCCTGGGTCAGGCTCTCGGCCCGACCCAGCAGGGAAAATCCGGGGGTGGAGGAGACCAGTTCGGCCAGAATGGATCCTATCCGTTCGTCATCCTCGATCACCAGCGTGAAAATGGGCTCCATAGATCACACCAATTGGTTTTTATTCAAGTAGATACCGAACAGCGTCGTCTGTTCGGCGGTGCGGCGCCATTCTATCACACCCCCTCGCCTGGCCACCGTCTCCTTGACCAGGAACAGACCGACACCGTGATCGCCGGTCTGGCGACTGATGCCGTAATCAAACAGATGGTCCGCCAGCGCCTCGTCCACCCCCTCGCCGCTGTCCTCCACCTCGATCACCAGCCGGCGCCCGAAGTCGTTGAGGGAGATGAGCACCCGCGGCGGGTACTGCTTGCGCCGGGCCCAGGCGGCGCGGATGCCGTTGTCCAGCAGGTTGCCGATGAGGGTGATGAGATCCGCTGACACCGCCGCCGGGTACTCGCCCAGCGCCGAATCGGGATCCAGCACCAGCTCCACCCCGAGCTCGCGGGCCCGGCTGAACTTGCCTAGGATGAGCCCTGCCACCGGCTTGTCCTCGATGGCCCGCAGCAGATCGTGCAGCATGGTCTGGCACGCCTCGCTCTCCTGCTGGATGAGCTCCACCGCCTGATCCACGTGGCCCAGCTGCAGCAGGCCGGAGAGGCTGCTGAGCTTGTTGGCGAACTCGTGGGTCTGCATCCGCAGCATCTCGGCATACTGACGCAGGTGGGTCACCTGCATGCCGAGACTGCCGGTCACCTCGGGGCGGCTGAAGATCAGCAGCCGGCCGGGGATCTTGCCCTCCACCGCCTGCCAGCGCCCGACAAACGACTCGCCGTGCACGGTGAAACCGAGCTCGGTCTCGACCTGGGTCAGGGCGGGGGCAAGTGGCGGCGACAGTTCCGAGAGCGGCTGGCCGAGCAGGGCGTGGCGGCCGGTGCCGGGCAGACGCAGCTGGTAAAAGGCGGCGCTGTTGAGCATGCGGATATGGCCCTGGCTGTCGAGGGCAATCACCCCCTCCGAGATGTGCTCCAGCACCAGCTCCTGCAGCACGAAGCGGTTGACTATGGTCTCCGGCTCCAGATCCAGCAGGGTACGCCGCAGCCGATGCTGAACCCAGAGCGCCAGCAGCAGACCGCAGCCCAGCACGGCGCCGATGGCGCTGATGAGCAGAGCAATCCGATCCAGGTAGATGCTCTCCACCGTCTGCATCAGATACCCCACCACCACGGCGCCGATGGCGCGCCCGTCAGGCCCGATCACCGGGGCGAAGCAGCGGATGGCCGGCCCCAGGGTACCCACGTCCTTGGAGCAGTAGCTGCTGCGCTCGTTGAGGGAGGGCCAGATATCCTCGCCGCGAAACAGGCCACCCACCAGCTCCGGGGAGGGGTGGCTCAGCCGGCGGGCGTGCTCGTCGGTCACCACCATGTAGGCGGCATCGGTGCGGCTGCAGATCCCCTGCACATAGTCGCGCAGGCCCGGATCGCTCCCCCACTGCAGCGCCTGCACCACCCGGCTGTCCCCCGCCAGCACCCGCGCCAGATCCCCTCCCTTGTCCTCCAGATTGCTCTCCAGCAAATGGCGGATGAAGAGCGCCAACAGGCTGCCCAGAATGACGATCAGGAGCAGTGACAGGCCCAGGGAGAGGGTGACCAGTTGGTGACGCAGTTTCATCGATTAGCCTTGCAACATCAGGACGCGGACCAATAGTGCGGGCGCCACCAGGTCTGGTCAATCAAAGGTGCGGGATCACCGGCAAAATCGGCCAGCCCCTCGGCACGGGCACAGAGTGCCACCGCCCTCGCCACGGCGCGGGCCACCTCCCCCACCTGCTCGATGGGGGGCAGCAACCGCCCCTCGGCCAGCGGATAGGCGCCCACCGCCTGCACCGCCGCCCGCAGCATGCCGTCGCTGATGCGCCGCGCCTTGACCGCGCAGGCCCCCAAACCAATGCCGGGGAACACATAGACGTTGTTGCACTGGGAGACCACCCGCGCCGCGCCGTCCACCTCCACCGGCGGGAAGGGGCTGCCGGTGGCGAGCAGGGCCCGCCCGCCGGTGGCCTGCCACACCTGGGTTGGGGTTGCCTCGGCGCTGCGGGTGGGGTTGGAGAGCGGCAGGATCACCGGCCGCTCGCACACCTCCCCCATGGCCGTCAGCACCGCCTCGTCGAACAGACCGCCCTGACCGCTCACCCCGATCAGCACCCCGGGGCGCAGCCGCTCGATAAGCGCAGGCAGGGAATTGCACGCCTCCGCCGCCGGGCGGGCAAACGGCTGCTGGGCCGGGGTGAGCCCGGCCCGATCCAGGCAGACCAGACCGTCCTGATCGAACAGCTGCACTCGCTCCGGGCTGCCCGCCAGCTGGGCCAGCATGGCGGCGATACCGCAGCCGGCCGAGCCGGCGCCGACGATCAGCACCGGAGTATCCGCCAGCGCGCTGCCCGCCTGCTGCAAGCCCGCCAGCACGCAGGCCGACGCCACCGCCGCCGTGCCCTGGATGTCGTCGTTGAACATGCACAGCTCGTCGCGGTAGCGGGCCAGGAGGTTCGCGGCATGCTTGCCGGCGAAGTCCTCGAACTGCAGCACTACCTGGGGCCAGCGTTTGCGAATGGCCGCCACCACCTTGTCCATGAACTGGTAATAGGGCTCGCCATCCACCCGCCGGGCCTGCCAGCCCAAGTAGGAGTCATCTTCCAGCAGCTCGGGGTTGTTGGTGCCCACGTCCACGCACAGGGGCAGGGTGCGCGAAGGGTTGATGCCGCCGGCGGCGGAGTAGAGCGCCAGCTTGCCGATGCAGATCCCCATGCCGCCGATGCCGAGATCGCCGAGCCCCAGCACCCGCTCGCCGTCGGAGATGACGATGACGTCCACCTCCTGCTCCACCGCCGCGAAGATGTGGTCGAGCTCATCCCGGTCGTGCCAGGAGAGGTAGAGGCCGTGGCTGCGCAGATAGAGGTCGCTGTGGCGCTGGCACGCCTCCCCCACCACAGGGGTGTAGATGATGGGCAACAGCTCCGGCAGGTGGTGGCGCACCAGTTCGTAGAACAGCACCGGGTTGTCCTCCTGCAACTGGCGCAGCAGCAGATGCTGATCAAACGGGCTCTGCATGGCCGAAACCAGCCGGTAGATGCGGCGCCGCTGCTGGGCCAGCGACTCCTCCTTGTGGGGCATGCGCCCCATCAATCCCTGACGCTTGCGTTCGGCATAGGGCAGACTGGTGCCCATCATGATGTCGTTCATTATCTTGTTCCTTATGCCAGCAGCGAGATGAGCAGGGTCGCCAGGATCAGCATGACGGCGCCCCCGAGACGAGAGGAGATCTGGGCGAATGGCATCAGCGTCATGCGCTGGGCCGCCGAGAGCACGGCCACATCACCCGTGCCCCCCATGTTGGCCATGCACAGGCCACCGGTGATGGCCGCCTCGATGGGGTAGAAGCCGATCATCCGCCCTACCAGCGCCGCCCCCAGGGCGCCACCGAGCACGGTCACCAGCACCAGCACGAAATAGCTGACGGAGAAGGCGCTGATGAGCTCGGGGATGCTGGTGTAGGCGACACCGATCCCCACCAGCAGGGAGGGAGTCAGGTTGGTGACCACAAACTGGTACCAGTCGGCCGCTGCCTGCTCGTAGCGACGGGGCAGCAGGCCGCTCACCTTGATGACGGCCACCGCCAGGATCATCAGGGCGAAGGGGTGCATGGGGATGAAGTTGCCAAGCAATGAGCCCAGCACGAACATGCTTGAGCTGATGAAGAGGCCCAGACCCAAACTCTCCAGCGTCGGCGCCTGCGTATTCTCCTCGGCCACGCTATCTGTACTCTCTTTTATCATCAACTTGCCGTTGCCGGTCAGGGCGGGGTAGCGGCGGCCGAGGCGGGCCAGCAGGGTGCCCACCAGAATGGCCAGGGTGTTGGCGATCACTACCGCCGGCACCATGCGCGACAGCAGATCGGCGCTCGACATCTGCAGCGGCCCGGAGAGGATCTCCACCAGCGGCACGGCGCCGGCCCCCATGCCGCCGCCCATGATGGGCAGACCGATGAGCAGCACCGCATTCTTGAAGCCGTAGCCCATCAGGGCGCCCACCAGACCGACGCTGAGCAGCGCCAGTGCGACGCCCCCCAGGATCACCGGCAGGTAGCGCATGGCGGCGTTTTTCAGCAGGGCGCCGCTCATGCCGAACACCGAGCCGGTCACCAGGCTGGCGATGAAGAAGTTGAGAAAGCCCCCCTCCTTCATGAAGCCGATGATCACCTGACCCGCCTCGACGGGCAGGATCCGGTATTCAAACAGGGCGGCGCCGCCGAAGATGGCGAGTATGGTGCCACCCCCCAGGTATTCGCGGATGGGAGTGATGCGCTCGCCGAGCTCGGTCAGCAGGGTGCCGAGCACGAACATCAGCGCCAGCGCGCCGACCATGCCGAGCGGCAGCGAGCCGTTCCAACCCGAGAAGAGGACGCAGGTGGCGAGGCCCAGAAAGATCATCATGGGCATGCCGGCAATCTGTCGACCGCCGAACAGGGCGGTTCTGGTGTGTGGGGTAGAGAGGTTTTTCATTGTTATGCTCCAGCGTGTGGTGTGGCGCCACTCTAGAGATCTCCGCTCCTCCTGTCGGTTAGCCTGCCAACAAAGGCATATAAAAACATTAAATTCTTAAACGCTATGGCCTGCGGGCAAGGTTGGCACCCATTTTACAGGGGGTATTTTGGTCCCCGTCGTCGTCATTAAATCACTTAGAAGCGCACTCTTTTGCACTTTAAAGCGGCGCTTGAAGCGGTCGCTATCAAATAGCGATCAAATAACCAGCGCTGTAACCAACAATAATGGCCTGTCAGGTTTGGCAGTGGTGAATGATCACCCGGTACAAGGCAAGGGTGATCCCCTGATCAACAAAAACGCTCCGGCCAGGATCTGCCGGGTGATAAAAAAGAAAGACGATGACAGCTCGATAGCGAGCGCCTAGCTTGTTACAAGCATGGCGCTCTCGCAGGTAATGGCGGCTTGCAGCAAGAGGATAAAGGGTGCGGGCAGGCCCTGTGACAGGCTGCCCTCTCAATATGACGTGCGGATGTCACCGACCGAAAGACTATTCGGCTAATAACAATGGAATATTGGCAGGGTCAAATTCATGACAGGTTTCGGCATTTTCCAGGCTGAGTCCATAATGGCCGTCGACCACATATTCCACATCCACCAGCAGACTCTCGATGGCGAGATGGGCGTCACCCGATTCATATCGTTCCACAGCTATCATCTCCCTGTTTAGCTGACTCATCAATATTAGTGAATAAAAAACAGAGTGCCGCATTTATATAATATTTTTTTGCATCGTCTAATTAGGGTGCACATAAAAAGCTGTGACTATTTTCATGCCATCCCAATAAACGACTCTCTTTATTTCGCCGGGCCCTGCCGACCATATCCAGCCTCCTGCTTCACTCAAAAGTGCAGCTGTTCCCAACTCACCCCTTCACCCACGCTGTTTGAGCTCCACCAGAGACCTACCTCCAAATTTCATAAACAAGATCGCGATCACACTATTTACTTAGCCTGCTAAACAATTACAATGCTTAGCAAGCTAAGTAAAAGGAGAATCTCATGATGAAGGATCTGGAAATGCTGCGCGAGCTCTCCCTCGCCGAGCGGGTCGGCCGGCTGCATCGGCTGTGGCGCACCGTGGCCGATCTCGAGCTGGCCCCCCTCGGCCTGACTCATCCCCGCTGGACGGCCCTGTGGAAGCTGAGCCGGCTCGGCGGCCACCTCAGCCAGAAGACCCTGGCCGAGGCGCTGGAGATCGAACTGCCCTCCCTGATGCGCACCCTGGGCCAGCTGGAGGAGCAGGGGCTGGTGGAACGCCACTGCTGCAGCCAGGACAAGCGGGCTCGCATCGTCACCCTGACCCCGGCCGGCAAGGCGCTGCTCGACCAGATTGAAGATCGCATCATGGAGATACGCCGGGAGCTGCTCGCCGGCATCAGCCAGCGGGAGCTGGAACAGTTTGAAGATATCGTACACCGCATCTGTGCCAATGCCCTCGGCAAGATAGGTGCGCAGAGTGAAGAGAGAGAATGAGATGACCCCGGATCAACAATTCCAACGCTGGATCAAATGGGCCATGGGCGCCTTCGTGCTGGTCTTTGCCTATTTCCTGCTGGCCGATCTCAAGATGCCGCTCACCCCGCAAGCCATGGCAACCCGCGTCGTCACCAAGATGGCGCCCCAGGTCAGCGGCAAGGTGATGGAGGTGGCTGTCGCCAATAACCAGCACGTCAAGCAGGGGGATCTGCTGTTTGCCCTCGACCCGGCCCCCTTCGAGCTGGCGGTAGAGCAGGCTCGCCTCGCCCTGGCCCAAGCCGAGCAGCAGAATCGCCAGCTCGATGCCACCCTCAACGCCGCCAGCGCCGATTTCAGCTCGTTGCAGACCCAGGCCGCCCTCAAGTTGCGGGAAGCGGAGCGTATCGACGCCCTCTATCGCCGCCACATGGTCTCCGAGCAGCAGAAGGATGACGCCGACAGCACATTTCGCACCGCCCAGGCCAACCTGCTGGCCAGCAAGGCCCGCATGACCCAGGCCAGGGTCAACCGCGGCCTGCCCGGCGACGACAACCTGCTGCTGCGCCAGGCCCGCAACCGCCTCGCCCAGGCCGAGCTCAACCTCGCCTACAGCCGGGTTCACGCCAGCCAGGACGGCATCATCACCAACCTGCAGCTCAAGCCGGGCAGCTTCGCCGCGGCGGGCGCCCCGCTGCTGGCGCTGGTCTCCGAGCAGGTGGACGTGATCGCCGATTTTCGCGAGAAGAGCCTACGCCACGTAGACCAGGACAGCCTGGCCCTGGTCGCCTTCGATGGCGAGCCGGGCCGCCTCTATCCCGCCCGGGTCACCAGCCTGGATGCCGGGGTCAGTGCCGGTCAGTTCGATGCCAACGGCCAGCTGGCCAGCCCCACCGAGTCGGATCGCTGGGTGCGCGACGCCCAGCGTCTGCGCCTGCATCTGGCGCTGGAACAGCTGCCCGCCCATCTGCCGGCCGGTGCCCGCGCCACCGTGCAGCTGCTGCCCGACAACGCCCTGACCGGGCTGCTGGCCCGCGCCCAGATCCGCCTGCTCAGCCTGCTGCACTACATCTACTGAGGTGACGGCAATGAACCTGTGGCACAGACCCCTCACCGCCAATGAACTGCGCCAATGCCTGCGCATCGCCTTTGGCAGCACCAGCGGCTTTCTGCTCTGCAAGCTGTTCGGCTGGAACTACGGCGTTTTCTACACGGTGACGCCTGTGCTGTTGCTGGGCATGGTGCCGGTGATGAATGGTCATGCCGCCCGCCAGCTGATCGCCGCCGCTGTGGTCTGCGGGCTGGAAGTGGGGCTGCTGGGGGGGCTGTTCGGCGGCCATCCCGGCCTGATGATCCCCATCGCCTTCCTGCTGTTTCTCTACCGTTTCGCCGCCATGTCGCGGGGCAGCCTGTTCCTGTTCGGTGCCAACGGCGTGTTGAGCCTCAGCATCATGCTGCACTTTGCCAGCTACCCGCAGACCGATCTCAACGACCTCATCTTCAGCAACCTGTGGGCCAGCGTGCTGTCGGTGCTCATCGCCTACCTGATGACGGCGCTCATCCCCGACGTGGAGGAGCGCCCCAAGCCGGCCCCCTCCCCCAAGGCACCGCACCGGATGCGGCACGAGGCGCTGCTTGGCGCCAGCATCGCCACCCTCTCCTTCATGGTGTTCCAGCTCTTCGATCTGCGGGACTCCATGTCGGCCCAGGCCACCACCCTGCTGGTGCTCTTCCCCATGCACTGGGACGGCGCCCTGAGCTATGCCCGCAAGCGAGCCATGGGTACCCTGCTCGGGGTGAGCTTCGGCCTGGTCGGCCAGCTGGTGCTCTACGACTGGTCCGGGCTGCTGATCCTGGTCGCCCCCCTGCTCTGGCTCGGCGCCATGCTGTTCAGCCATGCCCATGTGAAGGAGGCGAGCGGTTCCGGAGTCGGCTTCGGCGCCCTCACCACCCTCGGCATCCTGTTCGGCCAGTACCTGACGCCCGGCAACGATCTGGTGTTCAGCGCCCTCTACCGGGTCAGCAGCATCTTGTTTGCCATCGTCGCCACCCTGCTGGCCTGTTACCTCATCCACCGACTGCTTAACCGTTTCGAGGCCACCCGGTTCGGTTATTGACCCCCTGTTGTTAGCTCAAGGATGTGCGCCTTTCGCCCCGCTATGCCTACCGGGGCGTTTTTTTGCCCTGTATCTGGCAGCGCCTGCGGCTAGCCCCAGCAACTATGCTTGCTAGGGCAGTTGGCAACGGGAGAGAGACCATGACACACGCAACCCACATTCACTGGCTGGTTATCTGTCTTCTGCTGATGGTGGGAAGCGCCCGGGCCGAGTCTGTACTGATCGCCGCGGAAGATGACTGGGCGCCCTACTGCGTTCTCGACAAAGAGAGCGGCCAGCCGCGGGGGTTGGCCCCCGAGCTGGTGAAGGCGGCCTTTGCCGCCGAGGGGGTCGAGGTGGAGTTTCGCACCATCCCCTTCGCCCGCTGCATGTACGAGGCGCGCAGCGACAAGGTGCTCGGCTGCTTCGATGCAACCATTACCGAGGAGAACCGTTACCAGTACTTCTGGCACGAGACCCCCATGTTCGAGGAGGATCTCGCCATCTTCGCCCTGGCCAGCGAACCGCGCCGGGATCTCAAGCTAACCTCGCTGGAACAGAAGACGGTGGGCATCACTCTCGGCTACACCTACCCCACCGACTTCATGGAAAACCCCAGGATCACCCGCTTCCAGGCCAAGTCAGACACCCAGATCATCGAGATGCTGGTGCGCGGCCGGGTCGACTACATACTGATGAACGAGATGCCGGGCTACCTCAAGATCCAGCAGAAACAGCTGAGCGGAAAGGTGGTCAAGGTGGGCAAGATCTCCACCGACGGTTTCTGGCTCGCCTTCTCCCGCGCCCATCCCCGGGGTGAGGAGATGGCCAGTCGCTTCGAAGAGGGGCTGCAGAAGATCAGGAACAACGGCACCTACGAGGCGCTGGTGCGCGCCTTCGAGGCCAGACTCGGCCTGCATTGAGCCCATACTCATTAGTGCTTCTTTTGACGCCCATGGACGCATATCGACGCAAGTCGGGTCGAGCGGCATTGCCCCCCTTGGGCAAGCTGTTAGGATCACGCCCGGATGACACCGATGGAGAATCAACATGAAGCACGCCAACCTTCTGCTGCTGGGCATCACGACCCTGACCCTGCTGAGCGGCTGCGAACGCGGCGCCGACCCCCTGAGCGTGACCGGCGGCGACCCCGTCACCTATCTGTGCGAACAGGGCCAACGGGTACAGGTGCGCTACTTCGCCCTCTCCGATCAGAGCCTGAACTTCGTCAAGCTGGCACTGCCGGACGGCAAGGACTACACCCTGCCGCAGAGCGTCTCTGCCTCCGGCGCCCGCTACACCGACGATCACGAGACCGTCTGGTGGAACAAGGGAGATGAGGGCTTTGTCGAGATGCGCGGCAAGGACGGCGAGTGGCAGAGCGTCTACAACGACTGCAAGCAGCAGTAAACAACAACCCCGGCCAGGCCGGGGTTGTTCATTACTCCACTTCAATCTCGTAGCGACCCACCACTCGCACCGGAATGGCCTGCGGGTTCTGCTCCGACACTCGATAGCGGGTCTTGGCCAGCCCCGACAGGGCGATCAGATCCAGCACCCCGGGCGGCTCCGAGGCCAGGATCTCTGGGCTGAACAGATTGCCGTTGGAGTCGATGAGATAACGGATCTCCACATAGCCCTTGACGGGCCGCTTGGCTGGCGCGCCGCCCACCGGTTCAAACGGGGGCACTTCGCCATCCTGCACCCAGTATTTGCCAAGCTCCGCCATGGTCACCTCCAGCGGCGGCTGGTTCAGTTTCACGGTGGGACTGGGGCTGGCACAGCCCCCCAGCAGGCCGAGCACAGTGCCCAGCAGCAAGACCTTCAAACCCATTCAACACTCCTTGTTGAGTCAGATCGGAGGGGTCACCCCTCCCCGGCAGGGTTGCCGGCCCATTACTGTAACAATCGGAACCCGTTTGAGCAGCATAAAAAAAGCCAACCCCATCGGGTTGGCTTTTAGCAAAGAGGCTCAACGTCAGCCGCGCTTGTCGCTGACCACCAGCCAGAGCGCATGGACCATGCCGGGCAGACCGCCGAGCAGGGTCAGCACTATGTTGATCAGAAAATGCAGGCTGAAGCCCACCTGGATAAAGGCGCAGACCGGCGGCAGGAAGATGGCCAGCAGGATCTTGAGCAGATTGTTCATCTCGGATTTCCTCGTCAACGATGTCACAGGGATTGGAATGGGCTAACCATAAACATCCCTGGCCTCAACTGCAAACCAGACAGGGGATCCGTTCCCCTCCTTCCCGCCAGGCGTTGAGGTCGTGGATCTGCTGATTGCTGCTGCCACGCCAGAGCAGACCGGGGTCTGCCAGCCCCTGCTCGAACTTGCCGTCCACCAGCACGTCCAGCAAGGCCACCAGCTCGCGCTGAGCCGGGCTGAGCTCGCCAAGCAGATAGCCGGTCCAGCACCAGATGTCCTTGCCGGGGCACTCGGCACGCACCCGTTTCACCAGCGCCAGCACCTGGGGCACGTTGGCGGGGTGGAGCGGATCGCCGCCGGAGAGCGACAGTCCCCGCCGTTTGATGCGCGTGTCGTTGAGATCCGCGATGACGCGATCGCTCATCGCCAGATCGAACGGCTTGCCACCATCGAGGCGCCAGGTGCTCTGGTTGTAGCAGCCGGGGCACTGGTGCTCGCAGCCCGAGACGAACAGGGTGGCACGGGTGCCTGGGCCGTTGATCACATCGACCGGGTAGTACTGGTGGTAGTGCATCTTGTCTCTCGATTCACGGTTTGGCAGGCAGGTGATGATGGATGCCCTCTCATCCCCAGCCCTTCTCCCACTCTTTTCAACCTGAGCGGGAGAAGGGAGCAAGGCAGTACAAACAGCACCTCGACCGGTACCCTCTCCCTCTGGGAGAGGGCTAGGGTGAGGGCTCGGCTCACATGTGTTTGACGCGGCGCTTGACCTCTTCCTGCTTGCCCGCGTTGAAGGGGCGCGCATCCGGGCTGCCGAGGTAGCCGCAGACGCGGCGGGTCACCGACACCTTGGCCGGGTCGTGGTTGCCGCAGCGCGGACAGGTAAAGCCCTTGGAGGTGCACTCGAACTCGCCGGTGAAGCCGCACTCGTAGCACTCGTCGATGGGGGTGTTGGTGCCGTAGTAGGGCACCTTGTCATAGCTGTAGTCCCAGACGTTCTCCAGCGCTTCCAGGTTGTGCTGGATATTGGGGTACTCGCCGTAGCAGATGAAGCCGCCGCTGGCGATGGGCGGATAGGGCGCCTCGAAGTCCAGCTTGTCGTACGGGTTCACCTGCTTTTCCACGTCGAGGTGGAAGCTGTTGGTGTAGTAGCCCTTGTCGGTCACCCCCGCCACCACACCAAACTCCTTGGCGTCGATGCGGCAGAAGCGGGAGCAGAGGTTCTCGCTCGGGGTGGAGTAGAGGCTGAAGCCGTAGCCGGTCTCCTCCTTCCACTCGTCGGTGGCGGCCTTGAGGCGCTCGACGATGGCGATGGCCTTCTGCTGCAGTTCGGCACTGTCAAACAGGTGCACCTGATCGCCAAACAGGGCGTTGATGGTCTCGTGTACCCCGATGTAACCAAGGGAGATGGAGGCGCGACCGTGCTTGAAGATCTCGCTGACGTTGTCGTCCGCCTTGAGGCGCACCCCGCAGGCCCCTTCCATGTAGAGGATGGGGGCGACCCGGGCTTTGACTCCGTCCAGGCGCTTGATGCGGTACATCAGCGCTGTCTTGGCCACCCGCAGGGCGGCGTCCAGCTTGTCCCAGAAATCCGCTTCATCGCGGGATTTCAGGGCGATGCGCGGCAGGTTGAGGCTCACCACCCCTAAGTTGTTGCGCCCTTCGTGGACCAGCTCGCCGTGCTCCTCGTAAGCACCGAGGAAGGAGCGGCAGCCCATGGGAGTCTTGAAGGAGCCGGTCACCTTGACCACCTGGTCGTAGTTGAGGATGTCCGGGTACATCCGCTTGGAGGCGCACTCCAGCGCCAGCTGCTTGATGTCGTAGTTGGGATCGCCCTGTTTGTGGTTAAGGCCATCCTTGATGGCGAATACCAGTTTCGGGAACACGGCGGTCTTCTTGTTCTTGCCAAGGCCGGCGATGCGGTTGCTCAGGATCGCCCGCTGGATCAGGCGTGACTGCCAGCTGTCGCCAAGGCCAAAGCCGAAGGTGACGAACGGGGTCTGACCGTTGGCGGTGTGCAGGGTGTTCACCTCGTACTCCAGCGACTGGAAGGCGTCGTAGCACTCCTTCTCGGTGCGGGCCATGGCGTAGGCATCCACATCGCCGATGCCCCACTCCACCGCCACTTCCCGGTGCTTCTCCCAGCTGATGGTCACGTAGGGAGCCAGCACTTCGTCGATACGGTTGATGGTGGTGCCGCCATAGATGTGGCTCGCCACCTGGGCGATGATCTGGGCGGTGACCGCGGTGGCGGTGCTGATGGATTTGGGGGTGTCGATCTCCGCGTTGCCCATCTTGAAGCCGTGGGTCAGCATCCCCTTCAGGTCGATCAACATGCAGTTGAACATGGGGAAGAAGGGGGAGTAGTCGAGATCGTGGAAGTGCAGATCGCCGCTCTCATGGGCCTGCACCACATCGCGGGGCAGCATGTGGCTGGTGGCGTAGTGCTTGGCGACGATGCCCGCCAGCAGGTCGCGCTGGGTCGGGATCACCTTGGAATCCTTGTTGGCGTTCTCGTTGAGCAGGGCCGCGTTGGTCTGCTCAACCAGGCCGCGGATCTCCTGGGCCAGCCGGCCGCGGGCCTCGCGAGCCTGATCCCGGTCGTGACGGTATTCGATGTAGGCACGGGCGATGGCCTTGTCGTCGGAAGCCATCAGGTGGTTTTCGACCCGGTTCTGGATCTCGTGGATGTCCACTTCTCCCCGCCCTTCCAGCTCCTGGCTGACGGCGGCGGCAATGCGCTCTGCCAGCGCCGGACTGGCCTGATTGACCGCCTCCGCCGCTCGGCCCACCGCCTCGGCAATCAGCTGGGCATTGAATGGTGCGCGACATCCATCACGTTTGATCACAACCGGTTTCATGGAGTTTCCCCGTTAAAAAAGGCCAGGCTCTCGCCCTCGGCTTACCCTTGTTTGGCCCCCTTCTCCACGCCTCGTCCTCGGCGCAAATAAATTCAGCCGAGGCTTGACAAGCCTGGGCTGACGATGAGAAGGGAACAGCTTTTACACAGCTTAATAACACAACATATAGGGATTAAAAACGAATGCAGCCCTATATGTGGTGTCTATTAGGCACCAAAGCGGGGTCGTATTTCTTGATCCAGAACAGGTTTTGAGGCGAGTGGCGCAGTTCCCGACCAGCCATAAAAAGCGCCACACGAGACCACTCTCAAGCCTGGTGCGGGCTGGCGCCCGATACCAGCCAGCGAGAAAAAGATTTCCCCTCCGACAGTAATTGACAGGCACCGGCTGGCCCAGGAGTGAACATAATGAATGACAACACCCCTGCGCCGATGGGAAGCCATATGACCAAGCCTTTGTTGCTGCTACTGCTGCTGTGCCCCCTGTCGCTGCGGCTGTGGGCGGCCGAGATCCTGGTGATCAGCAGCTACCATCCCGAGTACCTGTGGGATCAGAGCTACAACGCCAGCCTGGTGGCCAACCTCAAGGGCGAGCACCACATCAGCCACTTCTACATGGATACCAAGCGCCGCCCCGCCGAAGAGTTCGACCAGATCGCCGAACGGGCGCTCGCCTACTACCACCATGTGAAACCGGATCTGGTGGTGCTTGGCGATGACAACGCCATCAACTACCTGGCCACCAGCATAGCCTCCCTCGGCACCCCGGTGGTGTTCCTCGGCATGAACGAGAACCCGCGCCACAAGGGACTGGTCGGCCACCCCAAGATCACCGGCGTGCTGGAGCGCCCCCTGCTCAAGCGCAACATCAGCGAGATGAGCCAGCTGATGGGGGGGATCAAGAAGGCACTGGTGCTGTTTGATTCGAGCAACGTGGCCCTGACCGCCATCGAGGATGAGTTCAAGACCCAGACCGAGTTGCGGGTCGGCCAGACCCGGGTCAACAGCCAGCTGCTCGGCGACTACGACCTGTGGCAGGAGGCCGTGCTCAACGCCAGGCAAAACGGCTATCAGGCGATCTTCATCGGCCTCTACCACACCCTCATCGATGAGCAGGGCCACCACGTGGATGAACGCCAGGTGCTGGAGTGGACCAGTGCCCACAGTCCGGTGCCGCTGTTCTGCTTCTGGGAGTTTACGGTGGGCAAGGGCAAGGCCATCGGCGGCCTGGTGCTGGATGGGCACGATCAGGGGGCCAAGGCGGCCGAGCTGGTCAATGCCATTCTGGAGGGAGCCCAGCCCAAGACCCTGGCGCCGCGGGCTGCCCTGCGCGGCGAGTATGTGTTCAGCAAGAGCGAGCTGGCCCGCTGGCAGCTCACCCTGCCCGACAAGTGGCGCTACAAGATCCTCTGGCGTGATTAAGCCTCGATCATTGCCCCCATAACAAAGAACCCGGCCATGCCGGGTTCTTCGTTTATCTGGTTGAGCCAGCGACTCAGCCCTGCAGCGCCTGCTGCAACTCCTCTTCGGTCCAGACGGTGATGCCGAGCTCCTGGGCCTTGGCCAGTTTGGAGCCCGCCGCCTCCCCCGCCACCAGCACATCGGTCTTGGCCGACACCGAGCCCGCCACCTTGGCGCCAAGCGCCTGCAGCGCCGCCTTGGCGTCGTTGCGCGACAAGGTGGTGAGAGTGCCGGTCAGCACGAAGGTCTTGCCGGCAAAGGGCTGCTGTGCGGCCTCCTTCTTCTCGATGGCGGGCCAGTGGATACCGGCGGCCAGCAGGGCCTCCAGCACCTCGATATTGTGGGGCTGGCGCAGGAAGTAGTAGACATGCTTGGCCACCACGTCCCCCACGTCGGCCACTTCCAGCAACTGCTCCACCGAGGCGGCACGCAGGGCGTCCAGGGTGAGGAAGTGATTGGCGAGGTTCAGCGCAGTCGCCTCCCCCACTTCGCGGATCCCCAGCGCAAACAGGAAGCGCGGCAACGTGGTGCTGCGCGCCGCATCGATGGCTGCCACCAGATTGAGGGCCGATTTTTGCCCCATCCGCTCGAGCCCGGCCAGCTGAATGGCGTTGAGGCTGAACAAGTCCGCCGGGGTTTTCACCAACCTCTTGTCCACCAGCTGCTCGACTATCTTGTCGCCGAGGCCGTCCACGTCCATGGCACGGCGGGCGGCGAAGTGTTTGATCGCCTCCTTGCGCTGCGCCTCGCAGAACAGGCCGCCGGAGCAGCGGGTCACTGCCTCTCCTTCCAGCCGCTCTACCGCAGAGCCGCACACCGGGCACTCGGTCGGGAACAGAATTTCACGGGCATCGCTTGGGCGCTGCGCCTCCACCACGGCCACGATCTGCGGGATCACATCCCCGGCCCGGCGCACGATCACGGTGTCGCCGATCATCACGCCAAGGCGCTCAATCTCGTCGGCATTGTGCAAGGTGGCGTTGGAGACGGTGACGCCGCCGACGAACACGGGTTTGAGCTTGGCCACCGGGGTCACGGCGCCGGTGCGGCCGACCTGGAACTCGACGTTTTCGAGCAGGGTCATCTCCTCCTGGGCCGGGAACTTGTGGGCGGTGGCCCAGCGCGGTGCACGGGCCACGAAGCCAAGCTCCTCTTGCAGGGGAATGGCATCCACCTTGTAGACCACGCCATCGATCTCGTAGGGGAGCTCGCCACGGCGCGCCAGGATGTCGTCGTGGAAGGACTGGCAACCGGCTGCGCCCTCTTTCAGCTTCACCTCGGGGTTGAGCGGCAGCCCCCAGGCATTGAGCCGGGTGAGGCGGCCGTAGTGGGAATCCCCCAGCAGCTCGCCACCGATCCCTACCCCATAGGCGTAGAAGCTGAGCGGGCGGCTGGCGGTGATGCGCGAGTCGAGCTGGCGCAGGCTGCCGGCGGCGGCATTGCGCGGATTGACGAACACCTTCTCGCCGGCGGCCAGCGCCCTGGCGTTCATCGCCTCGAACCCCGCCTTGGGCATGAACACCTCGCCGCGCACTTCCAGCCGAGCCGGCCACCCCTCGCCACGCAGGGTCAGGGGAATGGCCTTGATGGTGCGCACGTTCTCGGTGATCTCCTCACCCGTGGTGCCATCGCCCCGGGTGGCGGCCTGCACCAGCTGGCCGTCCACATAGAGCAGGCTCACCGCCAGGCCATCCAGCTTGGGCTCGCAGCAGAAGGTGAAATTGACCTCCCGCTTGAGGCGATCGCTCATGCGCTGTTCAAACGCCTGCAGCTCTTCACTGCTGAACACGTTGTCCAGGCTCAGCATGGGGATCTCGTGGCGCACCTGCTTGAAGGCGGTGAGCGGCTGACCGCCCACCCTCACGCTCGGCGAGGCCGGGGTTTTCAGCTCGGGATGGTCGGCCTCCAGCGCGATCAGCTCGCGCATCAGGCGGTCGTATTCGGCATCCGGCACTGTGGGGTTGTCCAGCACATAGTACTGATGCCCATATTCGGTAAGCAGCTCACACAGTTGACGGTGGCGGGAGAGGATATCGCTCATGAAAAAGTCTCGAAGTGTGATGAAAAAACCGGCCAGCGGAGCAATAAAAATGCGGCACCTGGGTACCGCACTTTTGATTCATTCGACCCGCCTGGCGTATTAGTCGCGACTGGCCTCGTAGGCGGCCAGCTCGTGCCGGTAACGGGCGATGGTCTCGTCACTCAGCGGGCTGCGATCCACGTCAGTCAGCATGGCATCGAGATCGCTGGCCAGCTGGTCGGCAGACTGCAGCATGTGCTCGAAGGCAAAGGCTGCGTTGCTGCGCAGCGGCAGTTGCATGAAGAGCGACACACCCGGAGTGGTGAACTGCTCCATCCGGTACGGGTTGAAGGTACCCGGCTTGACCATGTTGATCATGGAGAAGAGCACTTCGCCCTTGCCGTTGAGATCCTCGTGGCGATGGAAGATGTCCATCTCGCCAAACTTGAAGCCCAGCGCCAGCAGGGAAGAGATCAGGGTCGCCCCCTGCAGGTCGTGGCCGGGGCGCGCCATCAGGTTGATGACATAGACATCCTGCCAGATCTTCTCGACCGGCTGACGTTCAATCTGCGGCTCCTGCACCGGCTCTTCATAGGCGGGCTCCTCGTAGGCAGGCTCGGGGGCTGCGTAACGGGGCTGCGCCTTGTATTCGGGCGCAGCGGCCTGGGCCTGTTCACGGGCACCGAAGGTGGGCGCGGTGGCGTAGGCTGGCTCCACCAGCGGCTCTTCGTCCAGCGGCTGCAGCAGCGGCTCGCGCTGGGGACGGGAACGGTGGACTGGGGTACGACGGATCACCTGGGCAGGCTTGCGTACCGGCGCGGCCGGGACTTCCTCGACGGGCTCGGCGACCGGCTCCTCATACTCCTCCTCTTCATAGACGGGAGGCGGGGGCACGGGGCGAGCGGCAGGCTTGCGTACCACGGGCGGCGGCAGATCGGCGTCATCATCTTCTTCATCATCGAAGGCGGGCGCGGGGGCGCGACGGCTGACGTCCGGCTGGCGGGGTTCATCATGGTGGAGCTTGGGCTCGGCACGACGGCCACCGCTGACCACTCGCACCTGACCGATGCCATCACTGTCGAAGGCGTCGTTGTCACGGTCCCGTGATTTGGATTCCATCCGACCCAGAGGTTTCTCTTTGATCGGTGCCTGACGATTCTTTCTGTTGCTCCACAACCCGTGAATGAGCAATGCCGCGATGGCAATACCGCCCAGGGCAACCAAGATGTAACGCAATTCCTGCATTAGCTGCTTCTCTTTCTAGTTTTGCTCAGCCAAAGCGACGGCTTCACCGATATCGACCGACACTATGCGCGAAACCCCGGGCTCTTGCATCGTGACGCCAACCAGCTGCTCAGCCATCTCCATGGAGACCTTATTATGACTGATGTAAACGAACTGTACTGTGCTCGACATCTCTTTGACAAGAGAACAGAAGCGACCGACGTTCACTTCATCGAGCGGTGCATCCACCTCATCCAGCAGACAGAAAGGTGCCGGATTGAGTCTGAAGATGGCAAAAACCAGCGCAAGAGCGGTTAACGCCTTCTCCCCCCCGGAAAGCAGGGCAATGGTAGCATTCTTCTTACCCGGAGGTCTCGCCATGATGCTCACTCCGGCCTCCAAAAGATCATCGGAGGTGAGCTCAAGCCAGGCACTGCCCCCACCGAACACTTTTGGAAACAGGGATTTTAAATCTTCGTTGACCTTATCGAAAGTGTCACGGAAGCGTATTTGTGTCTCTTTATCAATTCTTTTAATGGCTTGGCTCAAGGTTTCCAGCGCCTGCTCCAGATCCTGGCACTGGTTTTCCAGGTAGCTTGCGCGGGTCTTCGCCTCTTCATACTCCTCCAGCGCCGCCAGGTTGATGGCGCCAAGCGCCTCCACCTGCGCCTCCAGGGTCTGGATCTCCTGGCGCAGCTTGCCGCGATCAGCCGCTATCAGCACCGCCTGATCGAGATCCACCAGCCGTACCCCCAGCTCTTCGAACTGCTCGTGCAGCCCCTGTCGGCGGGTGAGGTTGCGTTCGCGCTCGAGCCGCAGGGTCGCCAGCTTCTCCTGTATCTGCACCAGCTGCTTGTGATCGGCGCTTCTGGCCTGCTCCAGCTCGGTCAACTGGCGCTCCAATTCTGCAAGCCGCTGATGACAGGCAAGTTGCTGCGCCTCGAGGCTGCGCTGCTCGGCCAGCAGGGGCGACAGATCCTGACTCGAAGTGGCCCCCGGCTCCTTGAGTTCGGCCAGCTCCAGCCCGAGGCGGGCCAGCTCCTGCTCGCGCAGGGTGATGAGCTGGCGCTGGTTCTGCTGCTCCAGTTGCAGCCGCTGGCAGGCGGCTTGCTGCTGCTCACGACGCAGGCGGGCCTCTTCCACAGCGCGATCCGCCGTGCTCGCCTGCTCCTGGGCGAGCAGCAGCGCCTCGGCAAGCAGCTCCCCCTGCTCCTGCAGCTCGCCGAGGGCCGCTTCATCCTGCTCAAGCCGCTCCCCGGCCGACACTAGCCGCTGCGCCTCCTCAGCCTGCTCCTTATCCAGCCGGATCAACTCCTCTCCCAGCTGGCCGAGGCGCTGCAACCGCGCCTGGCGCTGCCCTTCGCGCAGGCTCCAGGCCTCGCGCAGTTGCTGCCACTGCTGCTCCTGCTCGCGCAGGGTGCGCTGGGCCAGTTCATGGGCGCTGTGCAGCTGGGCCCGCGCCGCATCGGCAGCGGCAAACTGTTCATCGAGCCGGCGCAGCGCCTCCCGGCCCGCGACCAGCTCGCTGTGCAACCGCTCACGTTCGCCGAGCAGCGCCAGGGTGCCGAGGGCCATGCCCTCCCCCAGATCCGCCCAGTTGGGGCCGAACCAATCACCGGCAGGAGTGAGCAGCGACTCACCGGCAGAGAGGCTGTGCAGGCGGGCCTGCGCCTCCTCCCGGCTCTCTGCCAGCCAGATAGCGTTGAGGAAGGCGGGTATGTGCTCACCGCCCAGTTGCGCCGCCAGGGTGCCGGCAACCGCCGGTCGGGCCGGACCAATCCAGAGCCCGGATTGCGCCAGATTGCACTCGTCCGCCGGGGTGGCGGTTAACCAGCGACCGAGCACCTTGTCCAGCCCCCGGGCCCACTCGGGGGGGACCTGCAGCCGATCCGCCAGGGTGGCGCCCGCCATCTGCTCCCCCAGGATCTGATCCAGAGTGGCGAGGCGAGCCTCCAGCTCGCGCAGCAAACCCTGCTGGCGCCCCTGCTCTGCCTTGAGCTCTTCATGACGGGCCACGCCGGCCTGCCACGCCGCTTCGGCTTCTTCATGGCGGGCGCGGGAGAGCGAGAGCGTCGCCGCCAGCGCATCGAGCGCCGGTTGCAGGTTCTCCCCCTCCCCGCCGAGGGGCCCGGCCTGTTCATCTTCCAGCTTGAGACGGGCCAGCCGGGTCTTGGCCTGCAGCTCCTGCAGGCCGTTCACCTCGGCGCGGGTCTGGTTGAGCCGCCCCTGCAACTGGCCAAGCTGCTGCTGCCACTGCTGCTGGCGCTGGCGCGCCTGCTCGAGCCGCTCGCCCGCCGCCGTGCGCACACTCTGCTGGTCGGTAAGCAACTGCTCACACTGCTCGAGGCGCGCCGACGCCACCTCCCCCTGCAGAGTGCTTTCGCCCAGTTGTTCCAGTTGGCCGGCCAGCTGGGTCTTGAGCCCCTCGATGCGCTCACCGAGGGCCTGCCGCCTTGCCTGCCAGTCTCGACCGAGTTCGGTTTGGTGCAGTTGCTGCTGCTCGAGGCGGGCGATGGCCTGGCCGCCGAGAAAAATCTGTTGCTGACGGCTGGCCTGCTCGGCCTGCGCCTCCTGGCGGGCGACCGACAGGGTGACGTGGCGCCCCTCATCAGTGGTGCGCTTGGCATCGAGGGCCGCCAGCGCCTGCTCGGTCTGGGCCAGTTCGGTCTTGGCCTCGCCCAGACGCGTCTCCAGCGCCCACAATTCCGAGCCGATCAGCTCGGCGCGAGCAGCGCGACTGCGGCTCTTGAGCTGCTTGTAGCGCTCGGCGGTCTCAGCCTGGGCCTTAAGATGGTCGAGGCGCGACCCCAGTTCGCCGCGGATGTCGCCGAGGCGCTCCAGGTTCTCCTGGGTATGGCGGATGCGCTGTTCGGTCTCCCGGCGCCGCTCCTTGTAGCGGGAGACCCCGGCAGCCTCTTCCATGAACAGCTTGAGATCGGCGGGGCGGGACTCCACCAGCCTGCTGACGGTGCCCTGCTCTATGATGGCGTAGCTGCGCGGCCCGAGGCCGGTGCCGAGGAAGAGGTCGGTCACGTCCTTGCGGCGGCACTTCTGGCCATTGATCTGGTAGTGGTTGGAGCCGTCGCGCAGCACTTCGCGGCGCACCGAGATCTCGGTAAAGCGGCCGAACTCACCGGGTACCCGGTTGTGGGGGTTATCGAACACCAGCTCCACCGAGGCGCGGCCGTGGGCGCTGCGGTTGATGGAGCCGTTGAAGATGACGTCGGTCATGTTCTCGCCACGCAGATGGCGGGCGGAGCTCTCCCCCAGCACCCAGCGCACAGCGTCGATGACGTTGGATTTGCCGCAGCCATTGGGCCCCACCACGGCAGTCATGTCGGCGTTGAGTTCGATGCGGGTCGGCTCGACAAACGACTTGAAGCCGGCGAGTTTGATCAATTTCAGACGCATGGCGGCCTATGTCGGTAACGAAATAAAGAGGAGGCGGGCAGGCGACTTTACCAAATCAAAAGCTTGTTTGTAATATGCTGGCAGTTTCCCATGAACAGATGGAGCTCCGATGAGCCACTCCCCCCGTATGGTAAAAGACTCGATCAGCGGTGCAGACTACTTTCTGCGCGGCTTCTCCCTCATTCGCCAGCCCGGCATCCGCACCTTCGTGCTGATCCCCCTGCTGGTCAACTTCGTGCTGTTTGCCGGGGCCTTCTACGCCCTGCTGCTGCAGCTGGATGGCCTGTTCGCCTGGCTGCACCAGCAGATCCCGAGCTGGCTCGACTGGCTGGACTACCTGCTCTGGCCCATCGCCCTCATTACCATACTGGTGGTCTTCTCCTTCCTGTTCAGCTCGGTGGCCAACTGGATAGCCGCCCCCTTCAACGGCCTGCTGGCGGAGAAGGTGGAGCAGGCGCTCACTGGCGAGGCCGCCAACGACACCGGCATGCTGGACATCGTCAAGGATGTGCCACGCACCTTCGGCCGCGAGTGGCTCAAGCTCAAATACTACCTGCCCAAGGCCATCGGCTGCCTGATCCTGTTCCTCATTCCGGTGGTGGGCCAGACCCTGGCGCCTGTGCTCTGGTTCCTGTTCAGCGCCTGGATGATGGCAATCCAGTATGTCGACTATCCGTTCGACAATCACAAGATCGACTTCATCACCATGCGCGACGCCCTCAAGCAGCGCCGCGGCAAGTGCCTGAGCTTCGGCGCCCTGGTCACCCTCTTCTCCGCCATCCCGGTGGTGAACCTGTTCGTGATGCCGGTCGCCATCTGCGGCGCCACCGCCATGTGGGTCGATCACTACCGCAGCGAACAGCTCAAGCGCTGACCCGGACAAGCATGATGAAAAATGGGGGCGAAAGCCCCCTTTTCATTACTTAATCTAATGCATATATGAGTTTGCTTGTCCCGCCAGCGCTAGATTGTTAGGATGCGGGCCTTTCTCGCACCCTGGGATATCTCATGTTACATGCACTCTTCTTGCTGGGCCTGGTGGCCGAAGGGATGACAGGCGCGCTGGCCGCGGGCCGGCGACGGATGGATTTGTTCGGCGTGGTGATCATCGCCTCGGCGACGGCCATCGGAGGCGGCACCATCCGCGATGTGCTGCTGGGCCATTACCCCCTGCTCTGGGTCGAACACCCGGAGTATGTGCTGCTGGTCGCCGGCGCGGCCATGGCCGGCGTCATCTCGGCACCGCTGATGCGCTATCTCGGCAAGCTGTTCATGGCGCTCGATGCCCTGGGGCTGGTGGTCTTCTCCATCTTCGGTGCGGCCAGGGCGCTGGAGATGGGTCACGGCGCCGGCATCGCCTGCATCATGGCGGTGGTGACGGGGGCCTTCGGCGGCGTGCTCAGGGATCTGCTCTGCCAGCGCATTCCGCTGGTGTTTCGCCGCGAGCTCTATGCCGCCATCTCGCTGGTGACCGCCGCCCTCTACTGCCTGGCGCTGGATCAGGGCCTGCCCAACGACTGGGCCGCCTTCGGTGCCATCGGCATCGGCTTCGTGCTGCGCCTCCTGGCGGTGCGCTTCAAGTGGGGGCTGCCCACCTTTCACTATCAGTACGCCGCGCACTGAGCGCGCCAGCTTCTGGCGAGCCGGTACGGATCACAGCCAACAAAAAAGCGCCGATCAGGCGCTTTTTTGTTGGGCAGGGGGGCTGCAACTGCCTCAGTTGATCCCTTCCGAGCTGAAGAAGGTGGCCTTGTCGGCGATGAAACGGATCTTGATGTTCTTGCCCTCGTCGCCCCAGATGCAGCTGGTGGTGCCCAGCGCATCGTCACAACGCTCGGCCTTGCCGAGGATGGCACTCGCCTCGGCGTAGCTGATCCCCATCTTGAGCTTGTCGTAGTTTTCGCGGTTGAGCTTGCCACAGCCGGTCAGCAGCAGGGCAATCAGCCCGCCAAGCAAAATATGTTTCATCTGGTTCTCCTCTGCATGGTGTCCAGAGCCTACCAGCTCGACCACCCCGCTGACCAGTCACCCGCCGGGCGGTACGGCCAGCAACCCGCCGTTACCAGCTGCGCACGGGCCCGGTGTCGAGGTGCACGAAGTTGTCGCTCGGGTAGTAACCGACGCCGCCCACCTTGAGATGGAGCGCCGCCTTGCGCAGGTGCGCCAGCTGTACCCCGGGGATCCGCACGTCCACCGCCTGCCCCAGGGTGTGGTAGCTGTGCTTGGCTACCCCGCGGCTGCGACTGCGCTTCTGGCGATTGGTCACAGGGGAGCGATAGCCCGAGATGAGCTGGATTTCGCCGTGGCGACCCAGCTTGTGCTGCAGCAGGTAGAGCTGGTCGAACAGCTTCCTGTCGATGTTGAACACTTCGTTGCGACGGTAGTCGCGAAAGATGTGGTTGAGCTCGGCCAGCCCGTCTTTCAGATAGCGGCCATCTTCCCAGTAGCTGGTGCGCACCCGCTCACCGGTATTGAGATTGAAGAAGCTGAGTTCACGTCCCGCCGTACTGCGGCTCGCCATGGCGGGGAAAGACAACAGCGAGCCCCCCAGCAGGCAACCGGCACCCAGCAGCAGGCGACGTCGGCTTATCTCTTGATCAAGCATCCCTTGTCCGTCCATCGCAATGTTGAGGTGAAACCGTTGAATGAATTTGATACAGGCGCTTGAAACTACCCGCCGAGCCGGCCGCTGTCAAACCGCAAGGGGCCATGAAAAAGCCCGGCGCAGGCCGGGCTTTTCACTCTGTGGCGAGGATCACAGCAGGCGACTCTGGTAGCTGACTCGATCAAATCCATAGATGTCGTTGCGCAGTTGCTGACGACCCTCCTCGTCGATCCAGCTGCTCCAGTAGACGGTGAACACCGGGATCGGAGTGGTCAGCGGCAGCCACTTGGTCTGGCTCTCTTTCAGGATGCTGGCCACCTTGTCGGGCTGGTAGCGGGAGTCCGCCAGCAGCAGCTCGGCCAGATCGTCGGCGTGCTCCACCCGGATGCAACCCGAACTGAAGGCGCGCGCCCCCTGCTCGAACAGCGCCTTGCGCGGGGTGGAGTGCAGGTAGATCGCCTCGTTGTTGGGCAGATAGAACTTGTAGCGACCCAGTGCATTGTGATCGCCCGGCTTTTGCCGCAGACGATAGGGGAAACCGGACGCCAGTGCCTGCTGCCAGCCCTCTTCGGTGAACTGCACCGGATTGCCTTCGCCGTCGATCACCTCGAACTGCTCGCGATTGAGGTAGGCGGGGTCGCGCCCCAGCTTGGGCAGAATGTCCTTGCTCAGGATGGAGCGCGGCACGTGCCAGGCCGGGTTGAGCACGATGGAGCGGATCTCGCTGGCGAGGATCGGGGTAGCCCGCTGCTCCTTGCCCACGATAACCCGGCTGGTGAATACCTCGTTGCCGGACTCCACCACGCTCAGCCGATAGTCGGGGATGTTGACCAGCACGTAGCGGGCACCGGAGAGCTGATCCACCAGATCGCGTCGCCACAGGTTGCGCAGCAGCAGGCTGGCGCGCACCTCGGGCCCGGTGTTGAGCCAGCTGCGGGTCTGCCGGCCTATGATGCCGTCGGCGGTCAGGCCGTGGCGGCGCTGGAACTGCTTGACCGCCTGCAGGGTGTCGTCGTCGTAGATGGCGTCGTCATGGCGCGGGGCCGTGTCGCCCAGCTCGTTGAGGATGGAGCGGATCTGGCCCAGCTCCGGAGAAACCTCGCCGGCTCGCAGGGTTGGCATGGTCAGGGTCGGCCACTTCTTGGCCATGGGCAGCGCCAGCAGCTTGCGCACTTCCTCGCGCACCGCCTCGTATTCCGCGACCTGGGGTCTGAGCTGCTTGACCTGTTCCAGCAGGTTGTCGCCGGCCGGCTCATGAGCCAGCGGCTTGTTCAGATTAAGTTTGAGGGTCTGCATCTGCTCGCGGGAGACCAGATCCATGGCGCGCCATGCCTGCTGGAACCGGGCCAGCTTGCCGAACGCCTCGTCATAGAGGGCGCCGCGCTGATCCGCCGGCTTGGCCTGCAGCTTCTTCCAGAGCGTATAGAAATCCGGGTGCAGCTGGGCCAGCACGGCCTCCTGCAGTTGCTGCTCCAGCTCTTGCCTGGCCTGCTCCGCCGTCCGGTTCTGATACCAGTCGTGCTGCTCCGCCGCATTGCTCACCACCACCTGGCCTTCGCTGGCCTGTGCCATGGCCGCTGGCCAGCAGCCCAGCCAGATCAGGTTTGCCAATGCCAGCCAATACTTCTTCCCCATGCTTACCTCAAGATAGGTTCACTTCAATCCGTCAGACCCGGCGGTCAAGGCGCTCATCATGCGTGAATGCCCGCGACTTTGCTAGCCGGCGGGCGCATAGCGCCGCCAGATAATGTCATACTCATTTGTTGCTTTAAACTTGACCAGCTCGCGATTGAACTCCCGCACGAATTCGGGAGACAACCGTTTCTTGCTGAACATGAAAAAGGTCGGTGCTTCATATACGGCCATGGCATGGGGGACGATCAGATCGCTCAGCCCCTCCTTCTTCAAGCCCCAGGGGGTGGCCAGCACATCGCCGAGGAAACCGTCGATGCGTCCCAACACCAGCTTGCCGTAGTTTTGCTCGTCGTTGACCACGCTCACCTGGGCGGCATAACGGCGCAGCAGCTCGCTGATCTCGGCGCCGTAGTAGTAGTCCTTGGTGACCCCCAGGGTATGCCCGTCAGCCAGCCAGCTCGCCAGATCGGTGTCGGCATAGGAGTCTGACTTGCGGATCCAGAGCACGCTGCGGCCCGGATTGTAGGCATCGGAAAACCAGGCGTAACGGGCACGATCCTCGTTGAAGTAGGCCTCCATGGCAATGTCGACCGACCCCAGCGCCAGACCGTGCAACACCCGTTTCCAGGGCATCTCCACGTAGCTGGCCTTGCAATCCAGCCGTTTGAGCATGGCGTTGAGCGCCTCGATGGCAAAGCCCTGCAGCTCTTTCTTGCCGGCCGCGGCCTCGAGGTAATAGTGATAGGGCGGCCAGTTGTCATAACCGATCCGCAAGGGAGCAGGGCACAGCGCATTTGCCGATACCAGCGGTGTCAGCAGCCAGAGCATCCAGCAGCAGAGTTTCAGCTTCATGGGTCATCCTTGACGGCGTATCAGCTCATCATAAATCGGCCTCGGCAAAATGGCGACAGATCCTGCCACAGGGATGCAGACCATGATCGGGGCACCGAAAAAGCGGCATCGCCCGAGCAGAAAAGGGGCCCGGCCAGCCCGCAACAACAGGGCCTGGGGGCTAGCTAAAAAGAGGGAGAAGCGACATTTGGAACACCAATCAGAAAGGGGTTAATATGTGACCAAATATATTTTTGTGATCCACTATGCTTTTTTTGCAATTGGATTAGCATATGCGCGAAATCAGCCTACAAACCGTGAGGCGCAGAGAGTGATATGACGTACAAAAAGTTTGGTTTTCTGACCGCCATCATGGCGCTGAGTGGTTTCTATCTCTACACCCTCTATCTGGCTGCCCACCCCAACGTGAGCCTGGCCTACAAGCTCTATTACCTGGAAGGCAAGACCCGCTTCTGGGAGCACAACTCCAGCATGACCTACCAGCCCGGCAACGAGCTCAATCTGACCAAGCCGAGCCGCTTCCTCTCCAGCGAAGGCTGGGCCAAGAAACCGAGCGCGGACGGCACCGAACTGAGCGGCCAGGGTGGCCTCTATTTCGTGCTGCCCAAGCAGCAGGCACAGCCGGAAGAGCTGACCATCCAGGCCCGGGTCAACAGCCCGCAGGCCGGCGCCCTGCTCAAGGTGGCACTGGGTCACGATTTCACTACCACCGTCAAGCTGGCCAAGGCCGGCATCAACGAGATCCGTCTCAGCCTGCCGGGCGAGTCGCTGACCTCGGATCCCAAGCGTCCCAACTTTCTGGCGCTCTCCGCCCCGACACCGCTCAATGTCCAGTCGGTGCGCTTGACCGTCGCCCAGTAAGACGTATTCTCCAATACGCTGTTTTATAAAATAATTTTCCAAATAAGGAAGTTTTCATGTCGCATGCCGATTTTCGACTCTCTCTGATCGTTCCCGTTTACAACGAGGAAGAGAGCATAGATGCCTTCATCAACGCGATAGATAACGAACTGGCGCCGCTCAGGGATCAGCTGGAAATTGTATTCGTCAACGACGGCAGCCGCGACCGCACCCGTGAAGTCGTCGAGCAGGCCATCACCCGCGACCCGCGCGTCACCCTGGTCAACCTGGCCCGCAACTTCGGCAAGGAGGCGGCCATGACCGCCGGCCTGCATCATGCCAAGGGTGATGCCGTGGTGCCGATGGACGTGGATTTGCAGGATCCGCCCTCGCTCATTCTCGAATTCGTCAAGCTGTGGCAGACCGGCGACTACGACACCGTCTACGGCATCCGGGTGGATCGCAGCGCCGACACCCCGATGAAGCGCCTCACCGCCGGCGGCTTCTACCGCTTCTTCAACGCCCTCTCCACCAGCACCAAGCTGCCGGAGAACGCCGGCGACTTCCGCCTGATCGACCGCAAGGTGGTCGAGGCGATCAAGCAGCTGCCGGAGCGCAACCGCTTCATGAAGGGGCTGTTCGCCTGGGCCGGTTTCCGCGCCGTCGGTGTGCCCTACGAGCGCCCCGCCCGCCACGCCGGCGAGACCAAGTTCAACTACTGGAAGCTGTGGAACTTCGCCCTCGACGGTCTGATGAGCTTCTCCAGCTGGCCGCTGCGGGTATGGAGCTACGTCGGCGTCGGCGTCTCCTTCGTCGCCTTCCTCTACATTCTCAAGATCGTCACCCAGGTGGTCTTCTTCGGCATCGACGTGCCGGGTTACGCCTCCCTGATGTCGGTGGTGCTGTTCCTCGGTGGCATCCAGCTGCTGTCGCTCGGCATCATCGGCGAGTACATCGGCCGCATGTTCGTGGAAGTGAAGCAGCGCCCCGTCTACCTCATCGAAGGGGTCTACGGCCAATATGCGAAACAGGATGAAGAGCCCAAGCAGGACGCCGCCACCGGCAGCAAGAAGAGCGCCGGCAAGAAGGCTGCAGCTGCGAAAGCCGCTGATGACCAGCAGGAGCAGGCTTCTCAATGATCTCCCGCGAGGAATTCTGGCGGCTGGTACGTTTCGGGTTTGTCGGCGGGGGGGCCACCCTCGTCGATCTGGGCACCTCCATCGCCCTGTTTCACACCTGGCCCACCATCTCGGAGCACCTGGTGACGACGCTGGCCTTTGCCATCGCGTTCTGGTTCTCCTTCTTCGGTCACCGTTACATCACCTTCCAGAAGCAAGGTGCCGCCAGCAAGTTCCTGCTGGTCGCCCTCTTCTCGCTGGCGGTGCGTAACCTGATATTGAGCGGTCTGCTGTTTGCGGGTCTTTCCGGTCTGTTGCCGGTGGTGATCGCCACCCTGACGGTCACCGTGCTCACCTACCTCCTCTCCAGGATCTGGGTATTTGCCTGATGAATGACATGACTACCACCACAGCCCCCGACCAGGTGGCGCCCTATCGCCCGTCACTTCGCATCAGCGGTCGCGACTGGCAGATGATCATCGCCGCCTTCGTGCTGAGCCGGGTCGCCCTGTACGGCATGGGTTACTTCGGCGTCCAGCTCTACGGCGCCACCGACATAGGCCCGCTGCAGGCCTATTGCCAGTTTGACTGTGTCTGGTTCCAGCGCATCATCGAGAACGGCTACGACCTCTACCCACGCTGGCTGAGCAAGGGCAACGCGGCCAACTGGGCCTTCATGCCGCTCTACCCGATGATCTCCGGCACCCTCTCCAACCTGCTCAACGTCGAGAGCCTGATCGGCCTGATGCTGGTGGCCAACCTGGCGTTCTTCATCAGCCTGCCGCTGATGCTGCTGGTGCTGCGCCAGCTCAAGCTGGGTGATGACACCGCCCGCTTCGGTGTCTGGCTGCTCGCCTTCTCCCCCTTCTCCGCCTACTTCGTCTCCGGCTATACCGAGTCGATGTTCATGGCGCTGATGCTGGGCATGTTCCTGTTCGCCTATCGTCAGCAGTGGCTGATGGTGGCCCTACTCGGCGTCTTCATCTCCGCCACCCGCAACCTGGGGGTGATGATGGTGTTCCCGGTGCTGATCCTGGCGCTGCAGGCCTACGGCTGGCGCGAGTTCTTCCGCTTCACCGAGCGCGCCTTCAAGGTGGTGTTCACCCTCTGGATGATCCCGCTCGGCCTGTTCGCCTACATGTTCTATCTCTATCACCTCACCGGTGACGCGCTGGCCTTCAAGCATATCCAGGTGGCCTGGGGCCGTTACATGGACAGCCCGCTGGACTGGTGGCTGAGCGGCTTCGAGCTGGGCGGACGCAAATCCTACCTCTCCATCATGGTGATGTTTGGCTGGGCTCTGAACCTCTATCTGTTCAGCCAGAAGCGCTGGGCCGAGGCGACCCTGATGTTCATCTGCTGCACCATTCCGCTGATGACAGGGCTCAACGCCATGCCGCGCTACATGTTCGGCCTCTATCCGACCATGCTGGCGATCGTGCTGTTGACCCATCGCTGGCCAGCCATTCGCCCGGCCGTGCTCTGCCTGAGCGGCATGGTGGCCTCCTTCATCGCGGTGGCCTTCGTCAACTTCAAGTTCTTCACCGTGTGACGAAGGTGGCAATGCAACAAGCCGGTCTATCGACCGGCTTTTTTTATGGGCGCGACACCCCGCTCACACTTTTCCATTCTTGAAAACGTAACCATTTGAACTGATGTCACAAATCGACGGTTTGCCTGTCCAAGCCCGCCCTCATGCCTCCTAGAATGAGCCCCATTGACGGCAATCTGGTCCGCTTAACCCCAGCAAGGAATGGCTTATGCGTCGCACTCCCTCGGTTTCTTCCCTCTGGCTCGCCCTGCTGGCCAGCCCCCTCTTCCTCCCTCAGGCCATGGCCGCCGAGGTGCGCCTCTACGTGGATGACCAGCCGGTCGGCGCGCCGCTGACGCTGGACAAGGGGGCGGTGCAGCTGACCCATCCGCTCACCAAGGGGAGCCACCAGATCCGCATCAGCGACGCGGGCAACAGTTGCGGCACCAGCTTCGGCCCGAGCGAGGCCAAACCGCTCCCCTTCGGCACCGCCCAGCCCATGGACAAGTGCAGCAAGGGGCAGCACTTCAACCTGCGGGTGATGCTGGCGGGGGATTATGAGTTCACCTTCAACCCGGATACCCCCAGCCTCAAGGTGCTGCGGGCCACCAAGAAGAGCGAGTTCAAGCGCCAGCCGCCAGCGGAGCCCTGCATCAGCTGGGATGGTGGCCCGGTGACCGTATCCCTGAAAGGAGTCTGGCCCGACGGCACCCAACTGCAGGATGCCTACTCCGGCCAGCAAGGTGTGGTCAAGGGCGGCAAGCTGACCCTGACACCCAGTAAAGAGAGCGGCGGCCTGCTGCTGCTCGAACCGGTCAAGGCAGTCACGGCGGCCCCCTTCAGCTGGGATCAGGCGAGCGTCTATTTCCTGCTGACCGACCGCTTCAACAACGGCGATCCCGCCAACGACCACAGCTTCGGTCGCCAAAAGGACGGGCAGGATGAAGTGGCCACCTGGCATGGCGGCGACTTCAAGGGGCTGACCGCCAAGCTCGACTACATCAAGCAGCTTGGCATCAACGCCATCTGGATCACCCCCATGGTGGAGCAGGTGCACGGCTTCATCGGCGGTGGTGAGCAGGGCAACTTCCCCTTCTACGCCTACCACGGCTACTGGGCGCTCGACTTCACCAAAATCGACCCCAACTACGGCGACGAGGAGAGCCTGAAGACCCTGGTGGACGAGGCCCACAAGCGCGGCATGCGCATCATCCTCGACGTGGTGATGAACCATGCCGGCTACGCCACCCTCGCCGACCTGCAAGATCTGGGGCTCACCGATCTGGCCCAAAACACAGCCAAACTACCGACCACCTGGAACCAGTGGCGCCCGAGCGGCGGTCTCAACTGGCATGGCTACAACCAGTTCATCGATTACCAGTCGCCGAAATGGGACCAGTGGTGGAGCGGTGACTGGGTGCGGGCCGGCCTGCCCGGCTACCCGCAGCCCGGCACAGATGATGTCACCGGCTCGGTGGCGGGGCTGCCGGACTTTCTGACCGAATCCACCAAGCCGGTGGGGCTGCCGCCGCTGCTGGCGGCCAAACAGGACACCAGGGCCAAGGCACTGCCCAACGCCACCGTGAGCGACTATCTGATTGCCTGGCACACCGACTGGGTGCGCCGCTTCGGCATCGACGGCTTCAGAGCCGACACCGTCAAACACCTGGAGCCCGCCGTCTGGGCCCGCCTCAAGCAGGCCGGCACCGCCGCCCTCAAGGAGTGGAAAGCCGCCAACCCGACCAGGAAGCTCGACGATCTGCCCTTCTACATGGTGGGTGAGGTGTGGGATCACGGGGTGGCCAAGGATTTCTGGTATCAAAATGGCTTCGATTCGCTGATCAACTTCGATTATCAGCGCGAGTTCGCCCTGCCCCAGGCCCAATGTCTGGCCAGCGCCGAGCCCACCTATGCCGGCTATGCCAGCCGCATCAATCAGGATCCCGAGTTCAACGTGCTGAGCTACATCAGCTCCCACGACACCAAACTGTTCTTCGGCGACTATCAGGACGTGCCGCTGCAGCGCCGGGTCGCCAGCAGCTTCATGCTGCTGCCGGGCGGCATCCAGATCTACTACGGCGATGAGTCCGGCCGCGGGCTCGCCAAGGATGGCGGCGTGTTCGATCAAGGCTTGCGTTCTGACATGAACTGGCAGGAACTGGCCGGCGGCGAGAAAGCCGAGCTGGTCAAGCACTGGCAGCGGCTCGGCCAGTTCCGCGCCGCCCACCCGGCGGTAGCGGCGGGCAGCCACAAGAAACTGGCCGACAGCCCCTATGCCTTCGTGCGGGAAAAGGGGGATGACAAGGTGGTGGTGGTGTTCGCCGGCCGCCAGCCGTAATCCAGCTTAAGGAATCAAACCCAAACAGAGAGGGGAGCCAGTGGCTCCCCTCTCTGTTTACACCAGCCGTTCAGACAAGCTGTTTACAACGGTTGTGCCCGCGGGTTCACTGCGGCTGACGGGCGGCCGCCGGCCACTGCAGACGCGCCTTGACCAGGGTCTGCTGCCACAGCGGCCAGGCCAGCAGCGCCTGCTGATAGGCGCCCGCCTGGCCGGGCAGCTGGATGCCGTAGCTCGCCAGCCGGTAGGCCATCACCGCATAGAAGGCATCGAGGATCCCCGCCTCGCCAAAATAGAAGGGGCCCCGCGCCTGGGACCAGATGGTCTGCAGCCGGGCCAGCTCGCCGATGGCCTCCACCGGCGGTTCGCTGCGGGTCGGGGCGCCGAGGAAGAAGGGCAGCAGGGTACGGATCTGGCTAAAACCGGCGTGCAGCTCGGCGCAGAGGCTGCGGGCCAGCGCCCGCTCGGCTTGCGCTTCGGGGTAGAGCCAGCGATCGGGGCAGAGCTCGTGCAGGTACTCGGCGATGGCCAGCGAGTCGTGCACCCGCACGCCCTCGTGATCGAGCCAGGGCACCAGGCCGGCGGGGGCCAGCCGTTTGAGCCGCTGCAGATCCTTGGCATCTTCCAGATCGAACACCTGCTCCTGCCACTCCAGCCCGCTCATGGCCAGCACCAGCGCAGCCCGCATCGCCCAGGTGGAGCCAGTGCCCACCGTCAATACCAGAGATCCCATCTATTGCCTCCTGCATGGGTTGTTCATGACCATCCCATCAGCCCCAATGGCACGACATCCGACGGTCGCTTCACATTTGCGCGCCGGCAGGTTTGACCCTCTCCGGGAGCGGTGCTAGTTTGATTTTCCAAAACAATCAGTTAGCAACAATGTGAGCAATGGACAGCCAATTTACCATCGTCATCGCAGATGACCACCCCCTGTTTCGGGGCGCCCTCTATCAAGCGGTGCACATGGCCATCGACGATGCCCAGCTGCTGGAAGCGGACTCCATCGACAGCCTGGCCCACCTGCTGGGTGAGCACCCGGAAGTCGACCTGCTGCTGCTCGATCTCAAGATGCCGGGGGCCAACGGCTTCTCCGGTCTCGCCCACCTGCGTGGCCAGTATCCCGACCTGCCCATCGTGGTGGTATCCGCCTCGGAAGAGCCCGCCATCATCCAGCAGGTGCTGCGGCTCGGCGCGCTCGGCTTCATCCCCAAATCGGCGCCGATGAAGGAGCTGGTCAACGCCCTCAATACGGTGATCGGGGGTGACAACTGGGTGCCGGCCGGCATCTCGCTCCACCCTGAACCCTGTGAGGGCACCGATTTTGCCAGCAAGCTGGCCAGCCTCACCCCCCAGCAGTACAAGGTGCTGGTGATGCTGCGCGACGGCAGCCTCAACAAGCAGATCGCCTGGGAGCTCAACGTCTCCGAGGCCACCATCAAGGCCCACATCACCGCCATCTTCAGAAAACTCGGTGTCAAGAACCGCACCCAGGCGGTTATAGCCCTGCAGCAGATGGATATCAAGGAGAGCTGAACCCTCCCAGCAAGCCTGACATCATCTGCCACTCGACAAATAGCACGGTCGTACTTTATGCTGCCCCGGTCAATGAAGGAGAGTGCGATGAGCAAGGGCCGGCTGACCCGCGACAACATTTTGCAGACTGCGTTCGAGCAGGCGAGCCAGCAGGGGCTGGAGAGCCTCACCATCGGCTCCCTTGCCAGCGCCTGCGAGATGTCGAAAAGCGGCCTGTTTGCCCACTTCCAGTCCCGCGACAACCTGCAGATCGCCGTGCTGGAGTACGCCGCCGAGGTGTTCCGGGAGCGAGTGATCCAGCCGGTACGCCAGCAGCAGCACGGCAGCCAGCGAGAGAAGCTGATTGCCCTGCTGCAGGCCTGGCTGGCCTGGAACCAGTGTTTCGCCGGTCGCTGCATGTTCCTCGACGCCTGGACCTCGGCCCAGGAGGGTGAGGTACAGCAGGCCGCCCGCCAGCTGGTGCGCTTCTGGCTCGACTACCTGGCCCGCCAGGTGGTGCAGGGACAGAGCGAGGGCGAGTGGCGCAGCGACATGGATCCCTGGCGCGCCGTCTACCGCCTCTACGGCCTCTATCTGGCGGATCAGGTGTTCAATGCCCTCGATCTGTGTCAGGATCCGGCCCGCCACTTCTGGCCCGAAGTGGAGACGCTGCTGGATGGCTGGCGCTGATGGATTGACCTCTCTTTTTTAAAACCGACAAAAAAGCACGACCGTTCGCACATAAAAACCACAGGATGACCATGAGCAGCAAGATCTACTTCAACACCCGCCGTTTCAGCCCGAGCAAATGGTTGCTTGGCCTTGGCACCCGCTTGCACCACACCCTGGCCCCCGCTCATGCCAAGCGTACCGCCAGCAAGCTGCTGCTCACCCCCCAGCGCAACCAGCGGGATGACTCGGCACCGGCCGGACTGGCCAAGCAGGCCGTACACACCAGCGAAGGCCCCCTGATGAGCTACCGGCTCGGCCAGGGGCCGGTCTGGCTGCTGATGCACGGCTGGTCAGGCAGCGCCAGCCAGTTCTACCCGCTGATGAGCCACATTGCGGCCCAGGGCTTCACGGCCATTGCCTACGATCACCCGGCGCACGGCCACAGCGCCGGCCATACCGGCCACTTGCCCCGCTTCGTGCGCGCCTTCGACGAACTTGTGGAAAAGATGGCGGCGGAGTGCGGCCCGCTGCAGGGCGTCATCGCCCACAGCATGGGGGGCGCCGTCACCCTCTCCAGCCGCCGACGCGAGCTGGATGCCCTGCCGCTGCTGCTCATCTCGCCGGTGCTCGACTACGTGCCCCAGCTCTACGGCATGGTGGCGCGCTCCGGCTACTCCATCCGGCTGTTCGATGCGGTGGTCAAGGAGATTGAGCAGGAGTACCAGCACCCCTTGAGCACGGTCGACCCGCTGGGGCGGCTCGCCGGCCGCAGCGGGGCCGCCATCATAGTGCACGACGAGGAGGACCGCTTCGCCCCGCACGGCGATTCTCTGCGCGCCACCCAGGATGGTCGCACCCGGCTGGTGAGCACCCGCGGCCTCGGCCACGGCCGCATCCTCGCCAGTGCCCCGGCCTTCGCCGCCTTCGATCAGCTGAGCGCCGCCCACAGCAACCACTGAACAGCCTCAAAAAGGGCCTGCAAAAAAATGGTTGGCAGGCCTGTTTTTATATTTGATACAGCGTCTTATAGTTAAATTGCTCGGTGGCAACACCCCCAGTGGCATGCATAAGGCGCAGTATCATGGCCAGACCCAACACAGCTCTTCTGTTGACCGGTGGTGGTGCCCGCGCCGCCTACCAGGTCGGCGCCCTCAAGGCGATCGCCGAGTTCTATCCCCGCAATCTCGGCATTCCATTTCCCATCCTGTGCGGCACCTCGGCTGGCGCCATCAATGTCACCGCGCTGGCCTGCTACGCCTCCTGTTTTCATTTGGGAGTGCGCAAGCTGGAGTGGGTCTGGCGCCGTTTCGAGACCCACCACATCTTCGACTTTCACCCGGGGCGCCTGTTGTGGAGACTGATGTACGAGGGCTCGGCGGGGCTCGTCAATCCCCACACCAACCACGCCTTTCACTTGTTCGACAATGCGCCGCTGCGCCGCCTGCTGGATCAGCTCATCGACTATCACCGCATCGATGACAACATCCTCTACGGCAGCCTGGAGGCGCTGGCCATCACCGCCTCCGACTACGACGATGGCCTCTCCACCACCTTCTTTCAGGGGAGAGCCGAGCACCTGCCGTGGGAGAGGGCCAGACGGCGCGGGCTGCGCACCCTGCTCACCTCGGATCACCTGCTCGCCTCCTCGGCGCTGCCATTCGTCTTCCCGGCCACCCACATCGGCGACAAATTCTACGGCGACGGCTCCATCCATCAGTTGAGTCCGCTCAGCCCCGCCATCCACCTGGGGGCGGAGCGGATCCTGCTGATCACCCTGGATCCGCCGGCGCACACGGCACCCACCTTCCACCATGGCCACCTGACCAGCTCCAACATCGCCAGCCACCTGCTGGACACCGTCTTCACCGATACCCTCAACTCGGATCTGGAGCGGTTGTGGCGCATCAACCAGACCCTGGATCTCATCCCGGAGCGGGAGCGCAACCGGTTGAAACTCAAACGGGTGGAGACCTGCGTGCTCAAGCCGAGCCAGGATCTCGATCTGCTGGCGCTGGCCTATCTGCGCAAGCTGCCGGTGCATCTGCGCCGCCTGCTGCGGGTGCTGGGGGTGACGGGGGACGAGACCAGCAGCCTGGCCAGTTTCCTGATGTTCTATCCCGGCTACTGCCAGCAGCTGATCAAGCTGGGCTACCTGGATACCCTGAACGAGCGCCAGCGGGTCGAACAGTTTCTGGGGATAGAGGAGGCGGTACGGGCCGAGGCCTGAGCCGGGGCATTCAAGGGAGGTGGGGACGGCATTGGCAGCAGGGCTGGTGCAACATGGGCTCAGGGATCAACGTCCCTCCAGCAGACGCTGCTCCGCCTGCTCCACCGCCACCGCATTGCCAAACAGCACCAGCTTATCCCCCGTCGCCAGCACCAGTTCTGGCTTGGGCTCCAGCCGCTGTGTGCCCCGCTGCACCTCCCTGATCCGCACCGCATCGAGCCCCAGCGCCTGCACGCTGCGTCCCACCGCCCAGGCCTGCTCGTGCAGCAGCACGGGGTGCAGCCGCTCGAGCAGCTGATCCGTCTCCAGATTGCCGGCGCTTTGATCCCCCCAGTAGAAACCGTGCAGAAAACGGTACTGGCTGCTGCGCTCGTGCTCCATGCGCCGGATCACCCGGCCGATGGGGATGTCGCAATTGAGCAGCAGGTGGGAGACCAGCATCAGGGCCCCCTCCTGGGATTCGGGGATCACCTCGAAGGCCCCCGCCCGCTTGAACGCCTCCAGGAAGCTGTCATCCCGGGTGCGCACCAGCACCTTCACCTCCCCCGCCAGCTCCCTGATCAACGCCAGCATGGCCTCCACCCGCTTGTGATCGTCAAAGGTGATGATCACCAGCCGGGACCGCAGCAGGCCGGCGGCCAGCAGGATGTCGCGGCGGCTGGCATCGCCGAACGCCACCTGCTCCCCCGCCGACTTGGCCTCGCTCACCCGCTCCGGGTCGAGATCCAGCGCCAGGAAGGGGATCTCCTCCTGCTTGAGAAAACGGGCGCAGGTCTGGCCGGCCCGACCAAAGCCCGCGATGATCACGTGCTGGCTCTTGCTCAGGCCAGACTGGGCCACCTCGGAGCGGGTGAGCAGGGCCGGATCGGTGAGGGAGCGGGCCAGATGATGGGCCTGCAGCACCAGCCAGGGCGTCATGGCGATGGAGGTGACGCCGATGCCGATGAGCAGGGAGACCAGCCGATGATCGAGCAGACCGTGGTGGTTGGCCAGCGCCAGCAGCACGAAGCCGAACTCCCCCACCTGGCTCAGCATGATCCCCGCCGCCATGGCGTCGCGCTTGCGCTCCCCCATCAGCCGGCCGGCCAGCAGCACCAGCAGGGACTTAAACAGGATGAGGGCCGGCACGCTCAGCGCCACCAGCCACCAGTCCAGCGCCACCCGCTGCCAGTCCATGGTCATGCCGATGGTGATGAAGAAGAGCCCCATCAGCACGTCTCGAAACGGCCGGATGTCCACCTCCAGCTGGTGACGGTAGTGGGATTCCCCCAGCATCATGCCTGCCAGAAAGGCCCCCAGCGCCATGGAGAGCCCCATCCACTGGGTGAGCGAGGCGGCCAGCAGCGCCACCAGCAGGGTGCTCAGCACGAACAGTTCATCGGAGCGGGCCCGCGCCACCTCGTGAAACAGCAGCGGCAGCAGCCACTTGCCCACCGCCAGCAGGCTCAGCAAGGCAAACAGCCCCTTGAGGGTGGCCCAGGCGATCTCCGCCAGCAGGGCGCTGCCCTGGATCTCCGGCCGGGCCAGAATGGGGATCATCACCAACAGCGGCACCACCGCCAGATCCTGAAACAGCAGCACGCTCACCCCGAGCTGGGCACGGCGGGTATGCAACTGCTTCTGATCCCCCAGCTGCTTGATCACCACGGCGGTGGAGGAGAGCGCCAGGGTGCCCGACACTACCAGCGCCTGAGGCAGGCTCAGGCCCCACCACCAGGCGATGGTAAAGAACAGCAGGGAGGTGAGCAGCACCTGCAGGCCGCCCACCCCGATCACCAGTCGGCGCATGGCGATGAGCCGGGGCAGCGAGAACTCCAGCCCCAGCGAGAACATCAGAAAGACGATACCGAGCTCGGCGATGGTCTGCATGATCGCCTGGCCGGTGATCACGGCGGCGCCATGGGGGCCGAGCACGACCCCGGCGAGCAGGTAGGCGAGGATCACCGGCTGGCCCAAGCGCCGGAAAATCGCCACCAGCAGGACGGCGGCAAGCAGCAGGATCAATACGTCTGCGTACAATATTTCCTCCTTTTTTATCTACTTAAGCCTAGCCAGCCGCCCTTGTTCACATCGAACATATTTTGGGCACAGGTATTGCAGGTAAGCAGCAGGAAGTAGGTTGTTTGAGGGCTGTACCGTGGAAAACACATCATCATTGAGCGGTTTGGGACATGGCATCGAGCAGTGGGTTCGCCAGATGGAGCGGCTCACGCCGCTGGCAAGCCAGGATCGCAACCAGCTGCTCGAGCAGTTGCTGGTGCAGACCGATCTGGGCAGCCTGCTGGCAACTTTTGCCGATCGTGCGGCAAGAATTGTCCGGATCCACAGCCTGCACTTCGACTGTGGCCAGCCGCACACCCTGATCCAGCATCCGCCCCAGGCCAGCCTGAGCCTGCACAGCTACTCGTTCGAGCTGCGCGGTCAACACGGCCAGTTGCTGGGCCAGCTGCACTACACCCTCGAACACGCCCTGAGCGGCAGTCAGCAACGGGTATTGCAGCAGTATCATCAGCTGCTCAGCCTGCCGCTGCCCCTCTATCTGCGCCTGTCACAGCTGGAGCTGCAGGTGCGGCTCGATCACCTGACCGGGCTCGGCAACCGCTCCTATTTTGACGAGGCCATCGGCCGCGCGGTGGAGCAGCACAGCCGGGAATCCCACGGGCTGGTGCTGGTGCTGCTGGATCTCGACAGCTTCAAGCAGATCAACGACACCTGGGGCCACCCGGTGGGCGATCTGGTGCTTAGCCGCTTCGCCCAGCTGCTGACCCACTGCATCCGCAGCACGGATCAGGCGTTTCGCCTCGGCGGCGACGAGTTCGCCCTGCTGCTGCAACCCGCCGAGCCCGAGGCCTGGCGCCCGGTCTGGCTGCGTCTGCAGCACATGTTGCTGACTCATAAGGAGCTCAGCACCTTCTCGGTCGGCTGCAGCCTGGGAGCCGCCAGCTGGCAGTCCGGGGTGGACGTGCACAGCCTGTACGAGGCGGCCGATGCCCACCTCTACGCCCGCAAGAAGGCAGGCAAGGCCGGCCTGCTGGACTGAACCGGCCAGCCACTGAATACGACAAGGCCGGCATATGCCGGCCTTGTCCGTTTGCTGCAGAGAGGATTACAGCGGGGGCTGACAGGCCGCCGCCGGCAGCCAGTGCCAGGCCAGGCCAGGCTCCTGCGTCATGAATCCGTCACAGAGGAACAACTCGCCCACCGCCACCACCTGCTCGCCGTAATAGAGGATGGGAATGCGGCCGCGCTGCCAGGAGGGCACCCCGTACTCCTGCAGCAGCTTCTTGAGGCGTCGGCTGCCGCCACGCCCCACCGGCTTGAGCATGCTGCCGGCGGCCACCCCGAAGCGCACCGACAGCGGCTCGTCCGCCCCTGGCAGCCGCAGCCCCTCGCCCTCCGTCCGCGATAACAGTCTCACCTCGCCGAGCCCGTCCGGCAGGATCAGCGTCTCCCCCACCCTCAACGCCAGCTGCTCGTGACGAGGCTGCAGTCCGGGTCGCACCAGATAAAGCCGCCCCTGAAAGCGGCGGCAGCTCTGCTCCCCCCAGTTGAGCTGGGGATTGGCGTCTTCCCGCGCCAGCGCCACCTCCTGCCAGAGCAGACCGAGCTGCTCGCGGGAGGGCATCTCGCCTCCCTGGCGGCGGATCCAGTAACGCAGCAGGTTGTTGCGCCGGGTGCCTGACAGGGCCAGTAGTGGCGTGATCTGCAGCGCCTCTCCTGCCGCCGCCAGCCGCCAGTCGGCCTCGGCCAGCTCCTCCAGCAGCGCCTCCTGTTCGGCGCACAGCGCCATGCTGCGCGCCGCCGTCTGGGCCATGGCGGGCCAGCGGGCCTTGAGCTGGGGAATGAGCCGTTGGCGCAGGAAGTTGCGGTCATAACTCACATCCTGGTTGCTCTCATCCTCCACCCAGCCATAGGGGAGGCTGGCCGCCGTCTCGGCCAGCTCGGTCCGGCTCACCTCGAGCAACGGGCGCAGCAGCAGGCCGCCAGCAAAGGGCTGACTCGGCACCATGCCCGCCAGCCCGCGCAGACCGGCACCCCGCTTGAGCGCCAGCAGCAGGGTCTCCAGCTGATCGTCCTGATGGTGAGCGGTGAGCAGCCACTCCCCCTCCCCCAGGTGGGCGGCGAGTCGCTCATAACGCGCCGCCCGCGCCTGGGCCTCCAGGCTCTCCCCGTTGCCCCGACAGAGCTGCACCCGCTCCACGATGAGGGGCACCGCCAGTTGCCGGCACACCCCTTCGCAGTGAGCCACCCAGTCGTCGGCATGTGGGCTCAGGCCGTGATGAACGTGCAGGGCGTTCAGGGCGAGGCCGTGGGCGCGGGCAAAACGGGCCGCCAGCACCAGCAAGACGGTGGAGTCGAGCCCGCCGCTGAAAGCCACCAGCAGACCGCGGGAACCTTCCGGCGTGGGCAGGGTCTGACAAAAACGAGAATAAATACGAGAAATCATAGGCTTCCCCAATACGACCAGGCCGATCTTAGCAGAGTCGGGCTTATCAAGCGCTAACCCGGCTGCTAGAGTGAATCGCTCCCTGCGTGGGCAAGGAAGCCATATAACCCGAATTGGAATAAAACCATAATGAACAACAAGAAACACATCCTGGCCACCCTCGTCGGGCTGGCCCTGCTGGCCGGTTGCAGTCAGGCACCGAGCCAACCGGACAAACACTCCGGCCTTGCGCTGGCCAACATGGACACCAGCGTCAAGCCTGGTGACGACTTCTTCCGCTACGTGAACGGCCACTGGCTCGCCACGGCCAAGATCCCCGATGACAGGCCCGCCGACGGCGCCTTCTACCTGCTGCGGGACAAATCCCTGGCGGACGTGCGGGTGCTGGTGGAGGGGCTGGATGGCAAAGCCGCCGCCGGTACCCCGGCCCAGCAGATCCACGACCTCTACCAGAGCTATCTGGATCAGGCCGCCCGCAACGCCAAGGGCACCACGCCCCTGCTGCCAATGCTGAGCGAGATAGAGCAGATCAGCACGCCGCAGGATCTCGCCCGGGCCTTCGCCCAGAGCGCCCGCACCGGTGGCGGCTCCCCCTTCGGTTTCTGGATTGACGCCGACGCCAAGGCCCCTGACAGCTATGCCGTCTACCTCTACCAGGCCGGCCTCGGCCTGCCGGATCGGGACTACTACCTCAAGCGCGACCCCAACAGCCAGGCGCTGCTGCACAAGTACGAGCAGCACATCGCCGCCATGCTGGCCCGCTTCGGTGAGACGGATGCCCAGGGCAAGGCGAAACGCATCCTGGCCCTCGAGACCAGGCTCGCCCAGATCCAGTGGGACAACGTGGCCCTGCGAGACAGAGAGAAGAACTACAACAAGGGCCCGGTGAGCGAGCTGGGGCGCCTCGCCCCCGCCATCGACTGGAACGCCTACCTGGCCCAGGCCGGCCTTGCGGGGCAACAGAGCCTGGTCATCGGCCAGCCGAGCTACCTCTCGGCCCTGAACGAGGTGATGCAGCAGACCCCGGTCGCTGACTGGCAGGCCTACCTCAAGTGGCAGCTCATCACCGATTACGCCCCCTACCTCGACAGCCAGACCGATGCCCAGAATTTTGCCTTCTTCGGCACCGCTCTTAGCGGCACGCCCAAGCAGCGCGCCCCCTGGGAGCGGGCCCTTGGGGTGCTGGACAACAACCTTGGGGAGGCGGTGGGCAAGCTCTATGTCGAGCGCTACTTCCCGCCAGCGGCCAAGGCCCGTATGGAGCAGCTGGTGGAGAACCTGCGCACCGCCTACGGCCAGAGCATCCAGGAGCTGGACTGGATGTCCCCGGCCACCAAGACCCAGGCCCTCGAGAAGCTCGCCAAGTTCAGACCCAAGATAGGCTACCCGGACAAATGGAAGGACTACAGCGCCATCACCATTCGCCCCGACGATCTGGTGGGCAACCTGCAGCGGGCCCGCGCCTTCGAATACGCTGACAACCTGGCGCGCCTCGGCAAGCCGGTCGATCGGGACGAGTGGCACATGTCGCCCCAGACGGTGAACGCCTACTACAACCCGAGCAACAACGAGATCGTCTTCCCGGCCGCCATTTTGCAGCCCCCCTTCTTCGACATGACGGCGGACGATGCGGTCAACTACGGCGCCATCGGCGGGGTGATCGGCCACGAGATGGGCCACGGTTTTGATGATCAGGGGGCCAAATCCGACGGTGACGGCGTGATGCGCGACTGGTGGACGCCGGCGGATCTCAAGGAGTTTCGCTTCCGCACCAGCCGGCTGGTGGCCCAGTACAACCGCTTCGAGCCCATCAAGGGACAGTACGTCAACGGCCAGTTTACCCTGGGGGAGAACATCGGCGATCTCGGCGGCCTCACCATCGCCCACAAGGCCTACCTGCTCTCCCTGGATGGCAAGGAGGCCCCGGTGCTGGACGGTTTTACCGGCGAGCAGCGCTTCTTCCTCGGCTGGGCCCAGGTGTGGAAGGGCATGTATCGCCCCGAGCTGATGCAGATGCTGCTCGCCTCGGATCCCCACTCGCCGCCGGAATACCGGGTCAACGGCGTGGTACCGAACATCCCCGCCTTCTACGAGGCGTTCAAGATCCAGCCCGGCGACAAGCTCTATCTGGACCCGGCCAAACGGGTCAAGATATGGTGATGACAACCCGGGCAGGGGGCGGCCGACCAGCGGCCCCCTTCCCGTCACAGACACACAAGCAGCAACAAGGGTCCTCTCCATGAAAGCCTTATTCCTTACTCTCGGCCTGCTCACCCTGCCCCTCGCCAGCCAGGCGGCGGACGGCTTCTTCAAGCAGCTGACGCTCCCCTCCGGCCAGGTGGTGACCGTCAGCGAAGGGCGCGGCGAGCCCGCCTCCACCGGCAGCTACGACGTGCGCCTCTACTCCGGTGCCAACCCCCAGTTTCCGCTGGATCAGTTCATCGACGGCAAGGTGCTGCCGCGCGATGGCAGTATCAAGGAGATCAAGCTGCTGGATCTCAACGGCGACAAGCAGCCTGAAGTCATCGTCGTGGTGGAGAGCGCCGGCAGCGGCAGCTACCTGAGCGCCGACGCCCTCACCATCAATCCCCAGGAGGGGCTGGAGAGCTTCAACCACGTGGAGGGACTGGCCCCCAGTGACGATGTGATTGAGGCCCTCAAGACCCCCCGCGACTGACCCCCCACGCCCCGTATCACGGGGCGTTTTTTTACCCCGCGCCTCCCGATGCGGTGCCCACGGCCCCCCACAGGGCGGATGGACGACTGTTTTTTTCTGTGCCTATAATCGCCGCACCCTGCCATAACGAAACACAAGGAGGTAAAAAATGGTTATCCAAGCGTGTCCGATGTTCTCGGCTCGCCTGTTCGGCACATTCAAGTGCTCTTGCCTGCATACCATCGCGCTGCGATAGCGGGTTCGAGCAAAGCCGACTCCCTTCCATACCGAGACCTTTCTCGACTCTGCCGTTGTCGCCAGCGCTCCTGATGACAGGGATTTCCCATCCCGCGATTTAAGAGAGCAAGAGCATGACAACCCTGATGAGTACCCATTCCCTGCAGATGAGTGCGGGGCACCTTCCCTTATTTGACCATCTCGAACTCGGCATTCGCGCAGGCGACCGGCTCGGCCTGATTGGCGCCAACGGCTGCGGCAAGAGCACATTGCTCGCGCTGCTGGCGGGCGAGCGCACGCCCCAGGCCGGCCGGGTCGTGCAGGCCGCCGCCTGCCGCTGCGAGTTCGTGGCCCAGCAACTGCCCGCCGGGCTTTCCACCCTCAGCACCCGCGCCGTGCTGCTGGATGCGCTCGGCAACGACCCCGCCGCCGAATGGCAGGTGGACAAGTTGCTGGCCTATCTGCAGCTGGAGGCTCAGGCCACGTTGCCGGTCAGTGCGCTGAGCGGTGGCCAGCACAGCCGGCTGCAGATAGGCCGCGCCCTGCTGCGCCAACCCAACCTGCTGCTGCTCGATGAGCCCAGCAACCACCTGGACTTGCCCGCCCTGCTCTGGCTCGAGCAGTTTCTGCTGGGCTGGCGCGGCGCCTTCGTGCTGGTCTCCCACGACGCTCGCCTGCTGGACCGCGTTACGGATCAGACCCTGATCCTGCGAGACGGCCAGTTGCACCGCTTCGCCCTGCCCTGCAGCCAGGCCAGGGCGGCGCTGGCTGCCGAGGATGAGCAGGCCCGCCTGCGCCGGGCGGATGAGCAAAAGGAGATCGACCGCCTGAGCGCCAGCAGCAAGCGCCTCGCCATCTGGGGGCGGGAGCATGACAACGAGAAGCTGGTGCGCCAGGCCAAGTCCATGGAAAAGCGCATCGCCCGCCTGCAGGAGGAGCAGAGCCAGGTGGCGGCGCTGGCCCCCTGGCGGCTCGAGCTGCGCGGAGTGAGCCTGCCTGCCGACACCCTGCTGCGACTGGAGGCCCTCGACGTATCGCCGGCACCGGCACTGCCGCCGCTGCTGCGTGCCGAGGGGCTCTGGCTGCGAGCAGGGGACAGGGTTGCCCTGCTCGGTGCCAACGGCACCGGCAAGTCCTCCCTGCTGCGCCAGTGCTGGCGCGAACTGACCATGCAGAGTCCGCAGGCGGGCTGGTACTGCCACCCCGGCGCCAGCATCGCCTATTACGATCAGTCCCTGCAGCAGCTGGCTGACGACGCCACCCTGAGCGACGCGCTGTACCCCCTGGCCCCTCTGCCTGAGGTGACGCGGCGACAGGCGCTGATCCGGGCGGGCTTCCCCTATGCCCGCCACGGCCAGCAGGTGCACACCCTGAGCGGGGGCGAGCGGGCACGGTTGCTGTTCCTCGCCCTGTCCCTCGGCAGCCACCACATGCTCTGGCTCGACGAACCCACCAATCACCTGGATCTGGCGGGCAAGGAGGAGCTGGCCGACGCCATTGCGGCCTTCCCCGGGGGCGTGCTGCTGGTCTCCCACGACCGGGAGCTGATCGAGCGCAGCTGCAACCGCTTCTGGCTGATACAGGACGGGCGCATCCAGGAGGCCCACAGTGCCGAGCGGGCCTATGCCGAGCTGCTGGGCGATGCCCCCTTGCCGCAGGCGGGCAGCCCGGCTCGATCAGGTGACCCGCAGACCGCGGCCGCCACGGGGGATGACGAAGAGGCGCTGCTGGCGCGCTGGTATGAGCTCGATGCCCTGCTCGCCGCCGATCTGGCCCGCAAGCCCAGGCACCAGACCCCGCGCCTGCAGCAGCAGTGGCGTGACGAGCTGGCGCGCCTTGCCGAGCGGCTCGGGTTTGCCTGACGCCAGCCCGGCTCATCCATCTCTTATGACGCAACACACGCGGCCAGCCACGGCTGGCCGCAAGGAGTCATCATGACATCAGCACCACCCCACATCAGGCTGGATCCCGTCACCGACACCGACCTGCCTCACATCTATCGCGGCCTCTCCGATCCCCGGGTCGTCGCCTACTACGGCGTCAGCTACGACAGCCTGGCGGCATGCCGGGCACAGATGGATTGGTATGCCGAGCTGACCCGTACCGGCCGTGGCGCCTGGCACCTCATTCGCGACCGGCACACGGGCGAGCCGCTGGGGGCCATCGGCTACAACGATGCCGACCCGACTCACCGGTGTGCCGAGCTGGGCTACTGGCTCTATCCCGAACACTGGGGCAAGGGGGTGATGAGCGCGGCGCTGCAACTCTGGCTCCCGCTCACTTACCGCACCACCGACCTGCACCGGCTGCTGGCGGTGGTGGAGGAGCCCAACCTCCCCTCCGCCCGCCTGCTGGAGCGGGCCGGTTTTCACTACGAGGGCACGGCGCGGGAGTGCGAGCGCAAGGGGGATGGCTTCATCTCCCTGCGCCACTACGCCATCTTGCGCAGCGACCTGCCCGCCAGCCTGTGACCCGCAACAACAAGCCCCGCACTGCGGGGCTTTTTTTCGGGAGTTACTTGATGGCGCAGACACCCTCATCGGACGCCGAGCGGCGGCGTCTGCGCCGCCACAGGGAGAAGCCGCCATACCCCAAGCTCAGCACGACGGCATAGAGCACCTGGGTAGCGAGGGCCAGCAGCACCAGGGTGCAGAGCAGCACGCTGAGGCCCGCCAGCCCCTTGCCGGTCCCCGACAACAAGCGCCAGCCGGCCGCCATGCAGAGCAGATAGACCAGCACGAAGTTGCCGTTGGCGTAGCGGATCAGCGCATCGAGGGGCAGACGCAGCCAGAGGATCAGGGTGATGGAGACGAAACAGATGGCGAGCACCCAGGCAAGGGCATGCAGGGGAGCGCCCCGGGCCGAGAGGCGAGAGAGGGAGACCGGCAGTTTGCCCTCCCGCGCCATGCTCCAGATAAGGCGCGCAAAACCTTGCAGGTAGATGTTGATGCTGGCGAAGCAGGAGAGATAGCCCAGCACCGCCACCAGCCACTTGGCGGTGGGGCCGAACAACAGGGAGAGCAGGGCCGGAATGGCGGTGGCATTGGTCGCCTCGTCCCCGTAGAGGTCATATTTGAGCACCACCAGCGAGTGCACCCAGTAGATGAGCCCCGCCAGCAGCACGCCCCCCAGCAGGGCAAGGGGGTAGTCCCGCTCTGGCCGCTTGAACTCCTCCCCCATGTGGGCGAAGGCCTCGAGCCCCACGAAACACCAGAACATCACCGCCAGCGCCGAGCCCATGGCGGGCCATTCGCTCGCCGTTGGCAGAGGCTGGGCGGCATCGCGCCAGCTGAGATCCCCCTTGACCCAGATAAGCAGGGTGAGCCCCAGAATGGCCAGGGCGATCAGCAGTTGCAGGTTGCCGGAGGAGCGCGCTCCCCGCAGCCCCAGCAGAAAGACCCCGAGCAGGGTGAGCAGCTGGATGCCCCAGAGGGTCCACTCCCCCATGTCGAACAGGGCGTGCCAGAAACCGGCGGCGATGGTGAGGGCGGCAGGCAGGCCCACCGGCAGCACCGCCAGAAACAGGAAAGCGGAGAAGCGCTCGGCGCCGTTGCCAAAGGCGAGGCCGATAAGGTGTGGTGCCCCGCCGGCATGGGGATAGCGGCGGCCGAGGCGGGCAAAGGTAAAGGCGATGGGCAGTACCAGCGCAATCAGCAGCAACCAGGCCCACAGCGAAGCCCCTCCCGCCAGCGAGGCGGCCGTCGCCGGCACCACGAAGATCCCGGTGCCCAGCAGCGAGGTGGCGAGCAGTCCCATCCCCTGCCAGAGCCCGAGATCCTTTTTCAACCCAGACATATCCTTTTGTCCTGTCTAGAAAAACATCCCGCCATGTTAGGCCTGCCCCGCCCCTTTGTTAAGGGCGACGGCGAGAATATGCCCGGTTTTATGCAAGGCCGTAGCCCTGGACAGCAGCCATAAGAAAGCCGCCTCTTGCGAGGCGGCTTCTTCATTCAAGCGGGTAACCGGAGTTATCAGGCAATCAGCTTGTAGATGATACCGGACATGGCGATCAGGCCGATGATGGTCACGAAGCCGTTGCTGATGTTGCCAGCGTATTTGCGCATGGCCGGCACCTTGGTGATGGCGTACATCGGCATCAGGAACAGCAGCATGGCGATGATGGGGCCGCCCAGGTCTTCAATCATGCCGAGGATGCTCGGGTTGATGGTGGCGATGGCCCAGGTGGTCAGGATCATGAACACGGCAGTCACTTTGTTCAGTTGCTTGGTGTCAACGTTCTTGCCCTTCTCGCGCAGCGCCTTGGCCATCAGGCCGTTCATGCCCTCTTGCGCACCCAGGTAGTGACCCAGGAAGGATTTGCTGATGGCAACCATGGCGATCAGCGGAGCCACGGTGGCGATAACCGGGTTGTCGAAGTGGTTGGCCAGGTAGGACAGGATGGAGATGTTCTGTTCCTTGGCAGCAGCCAGGTCAGCCGGAGAGAGGCTCAGTACGCAGCTGAATACGAAGAACATAACGGTCATCACCATCATGACGTGGGCGCCCAGCAGGATGTTGCTGCACTTCTTCTCGGCCCCTTCACCGTAACGACCCTTGTTGTCCACCGCGAAGGAGGAGATGATCGGGGAGTGGTTGAAGGAGAACACCATGACCGGAATGGCCAGCCACAGGGTCTTGATGAAATCGCCGTTGAAGGCATCACCCAGCGCCGGGGCTTCGGTGATGATGGCACCGTTCCAGTGCGGGATCAGGTAGAGCGCCAGGCCCATCAGGGTGATCACGAACGGGAATACCAGCACGCTCATCGCTTTGACGATGACCTGGCCGCCCAGACGAACAACCGCCATCAGACCCAGGATCAGCGCCAGTGACAGCACGGCACGGGGAGGTGCAGTCATGCCCAGCTGGTGAACAATCAGGCTCTCGACTGTGTTGGTGATGGCGACCGAGTACATCAGCACGATCGGGTAGATGGCAAAGAAGTAGAGCAGGGTGATGAACTTGCCTGCGGTCTTGCCGAAGTGCTCTTCCACCACTTCGGTGATGTCGCCGTCACGGGTGGAGCCGGACAGCACGAAGCGGGTCAGGCCACGGTGGGCGAAGAAGGTCAGCGGCAGGGCCAGGATCAGCATGGCAACCAGCGGCCACAGGCCACCTACACCGGCGTTGATCGGCAGGAAGAGCACACCGGCACCGATGGCGGTACCGTACAGACCCAGCATCCAGACCACATCGGCCTTGTTGATGCCACGGGAAGATGCATTACTGGCTAAGTTGCCTTCTACTGCAATGTTCATGTCAGACATAGGGGTGTTCCTGTCATCAAGGAAAATAGAAAATATCTAGTCAACCGGGCGCAATGCCCTGTCCCATTTCCCTGGAACGCTTGCAGTCCATCCCTGTTTTATTCTCATTCCCATCGCTCCGGCAAACTGGTCATCACTCCATGTAACAACCAAATTGCAACAAACAGACCGGTGGGGAGTGGGCCCGAGGGCCGCAAACGCGTCAGTTTTTACAACTCACTAACACGCCTTTGTTTCGATGAGCTGACTCTAATTAAATCCCCTTAGCGATCACAGTGTTTTTTTGAATTAATCAACCAAAGTTTGATTGGAATCGCCTTTCTGGCGTCAGAGATCACGTTTCGAGCCCAATTTTGTGAACAGCCGTTAACAAATAGCGGTAGTTTCACCCGTATCTATATCCTTATGGGTACAACAATTTCGCTACATGTGTCTGTTTGTTGGCCACGTTGTGCCTTGCCCCGCCCTGGCGTACCCTGTTGTTCAACATTTTTCCGCTGAATTAATATGGCCATCACCCGTACCGACCTCGCCGAACTGGCGGTGTTTGCCGCCGTCGCCCGTCACCAGAGCTTCAGCAAGGCCGCCCTCGAACTCGGGGTCTCGGCATCTGCCCTGAGCCACAGCCTGAAAGGGCTGGAGACCCGGCTGGGGGTGCGGCTGCTCAACCGCAGCACCCGCGCCGTGGTGCCCACCGAGGCGGGCCAGCGGTTGCTGACCCAGCTGCTGCCAACCCTGAACCATCTGGAGAGCGCACTGGGCGAGTTGACCCGTCACAGCGACGAGCCGGTGGGACGGCTGAAGATCTGCGCACCGCGCGGGGCCATCGACGACCTGCTGGCCCCGGTGTTGATCGATTACCTGGTGCGCTACCCGCGCATGCAGGTGGAAGTGGTGGAACAGGAGCTGATGCCGCGCCTCATCGAGGATGGCTATGACGCCGCTATCTTCTACGGCGATCTGCTGCCCAAGGAGATGATCGGAGTACCGCTCGGGCCGCCCCAGCGCTATCTGGTGGTGGCCTCCCCCGCCTATCTGGCCGAACACGGCACCCCGCAACACCCTCGCGAGCTGTCACGCCACGCCTGCATCGGCTACCGGCTCACCCCCTCCCATCACTACCGCTGGGCCTTCGCCGGGGAGGAGGGATCCCTGCTGGAGATAGAGGTGACGGGCCCGCTCACCACCAGCACGCCGGCCCTCTATCTGGGGGCGGCCGAGGCGGGGCTGGGGCTGGCCTACTGTCTGGAAGAGGAAGTGAGCCAAAAAGTGGCCCAGGGGAAACTGCTCACCGTGCTGGAGCCCTGGTGCCCCACCTTTGCCGGTTTTTATCTCTTCTATCCCAGCCGGCATCAGCTGGGCAGCAGCTTGCGGGCTCTCATCGACATGCTGAAAGCCCACTATCAGCCGACCAATTACTGAATTTTGCTCATCAATCCTTCAAATAGAACCAGGATTATCGCAAAAACAATATTAATCTAGACTGTCTGCTCGATAATCGAACTCCCCAAGAGAACAGATATGTCTGCCTATTTCACTCTGCGCCAGCGGGCGATGACCCGCCGTTTCTGGGGCTATGCCCTCCCTTCCGTCATGGCCATGCTGGTATCCGGCGCCTACTACCTGGTCGATGGCATCTTCGTCGGCCACTACGTGGGGGCCGCCGGCCTCGCCGGTATCAACCTGGTCTACCCGGTCATCATGGTGCTGATCGGCCTTGCCGCCATGATCAGCATGGGGGCGGCCACCGCCATCTCCTTCCAGCAGGGCGCCAGGAACACCGGGCTGGCCCGCCAGGCGCTGGTCAATGCACTCTGGCTGCTGGCGGGGCTGGGCACCGTGGCGCCGCTGCTGCTGCACTACTGGCACATCGACATCCTGCTGGCACTGGGCATCGAGCAGGGCACCGACACCTGGCAACAGGCCAGCGACTACCTCTACTGGATCGGCGGCGGTACCCTGCTGCTGGCCTGCAACCTGGCTGTGCCCTATCTGCTACGCAACGATGGCCGGCCGCGGCTCGCCATGCTGCTGGTCAGCGGCGGCGCCATCCTCAACATCATCCTCAACTACATCATGGTGGGCCGGCTGGGGCTGGGACTCATCGGTACGGCTCAGGCCACCCTCATCTCGGAAGGGGTGGTCAGCCTGCTGGGCCTGGGTTACTTCTTTACCCGTCACGCCAGATTGCGACTGGAATGGCGCCAGCTGCTGCCCAGCTTGCCGGCCATGCCCAACCTGCTGTTCACCGGTCTGCCGAGCCTCATCGCCCAGTTCAACCTTGGCCTGCTGCTGATGCTGCACAACAGCCAGCTGATGGTGCACGGCTCGGTCAAGGATCTGGCAGGCTTCACCGTGGCCGGCTACACAGAGGCGGTGTTCATCGTCATCTTGCAGGGGCTGGCCTTTGGCATCCAGCCGCTGGTCAGTCTGGCGGCCGGCGCCAAGCGCCATCGCGATCTGAAGTTCCTGATGGAGATGGGGCTCAAGATCACGCTCGTCTACGGTCTGGCGGTCTGGCTGCTGATCCAGCTGCTGCCGCGCCAGGTGGCCATGCTCTACACCGGCGATCAGGATGGCGAGCTGCTCGCGGCCGCCATCAGCAGCCTGACCCTCAATCTCGGCGCCATTCCACTGGAGGGGATCATCATGTTCGGCATCGTGCTGCTGCAATCCATGGCGCGCACCCGTCAGGCGCTGTTCATCTCCATCGCCAAGACCCTGCTGCTGCTGCCGCTCATCTTCATGCTGCCGCTCTGGTGGGGCCGCGACGGCGTGCTGTTGGCCCAGCCCACCACTGTGCTGCTGCTGACCCTGCCGCTGTGCTGGTTGCTGTGGTGCGAGTGGCACCAGCTCAAGCTGGCCTGCGCCCCGCACACCAGGTGCTCGCCCAAGGCGCTTGCCCGTCAGCAGGTCACGCTGGCACGGCGCGCAGGCTGATGCGCGGCTAACCCAGCCGGCTGGCGCAGGTGCGGATCTCGGGCTCGACCAGCGCCTGCTGGGCGGCCACCAGCTGCAGCTCGTAGGCGCCCGCCAGCCAGGTCTGGGCCAGCACCATGTCTACGCTGGCATTGGTGCGCTCGAACGCCGCCACCGGCGTGAAGCCAGCCAGCAGGTTGGCCAGCATGGTCGCACTCAGCAGATCCCCCACCCCGATGGGCTGACGCTGAAACTCATAGAGGGGGCGCGAGATATGAAACGCCCCCTCTTCGCACACCAGCAACATCTCGAACCGATCCAGGCTCAAGCCGGCGCGGCCCAGATGCTTGACCATAACCAGCTCGACGCCCCCCTCACGCAGTTGCTGGCAGGCGGCCAGCGCCTCGCTCAGGTTGCAGATCTCACGGCCGGTGAGCTGCTCCAGCTCCAGCAGATTGGGGGCCAGCAGGTCGGCGCAGGCCAGCGCGCGGTTTTTCAGAAAATCGGCGACGCCGGGCGCGACGATACACCCCTTGTCGGGATGCCCCATCACGGGGTCGCAAAAATAGCGGGCATGCGGATTGAGCGCCTTGAGGTGGGCCACCGCCGCCAGGATCTCCTCCCCCTGCTCGGCCGAGCCGAGATAACCGCTCAGGATCGCATCGCACTGCCCCAGCACACCGATGTCGGCCAGCCCCGCCATCAGCTGGCGGATATGGCCGTTTGGCATCACCATCCCCTGCCAGCCTGCGCTGTACTGGGTATGGTTGGAAAATTGCACCGTGTTGACGGGCCACACCTCCAGCCCCATGCGGCGCATGGGAAACACGGCGGCGCTGTTGCCGGCGCAGCCGAACACCACGTGGGACTGGATGGAGAGAACTCGCTTCATGCTGACTCGCAAAAAAATGGATGAACCAAAATGGGAAAAACGGGCCTTGCGGCCCGTTGTTGTCACTCTCGCTTAACGCAGCACCTTGACGGTGTAGCTGCCGTCGGCCTGACGATAGAGGCCGTGGATGTCGGTCTCGAAGCCCGGGTAGTGGGCACCGATCTCGCACAGCATCTCGAGGAACTCGAGCACCGGCAGGGAATCCTGGGTCACCATCTCGCCCGGCAGTACCAGCGGTACTCCCGGCGGGTAGGGCAGGATCATGTTGGCGCTGATGCGGTCCACCATGTCGCGCAGCGGCACTTCCACCACGTTGCCGGCCAGCTCCTGCTGCCAGGCGGCATGCGGGGTCATCTTCATTTCCGGCAGCACGTCGAACGCCTTGAACATCAGCTCCGGCAGACGGTACTTGCTGGTCAGCTCGTGAATGCGCTGGGCCAGCTCCTGGATGCGCATCCCTTCGTAGAAGCTCGGGTCTTCACGATAGAGGCTCGGCAGTATGCTCTTGATGGTCAGGTTCAGGTCGTAGCCACGCTTGAACTCGGTCAGGGCACGCAGCAGCTGCATCGCCTTGGACTGATCGATACCGATGGAGAAGAGGAACAGCAGGTTGTAGGGGCCGGTCTTCTCCACCACGATGCCGCGCTCGTCCAGGAACTTGGAGACCAGGGACGCCGGGAGACCGCGCTCCAGCAGCTGGCCATCACGACCCATGCCCGGGGTCAGCAGGGTCACCTTGATGGGATCCAGGTACATGTGGTTGTCATCGATGTCCTTGAAGCCGTGCCAGTCATCCTTCGGATCCAGCTTCCAGCACTCGACGGTGTCGATGTCGTCCGGCTGCCATACGTCGAAGAACCAGCCTTCGCTCTGCTCACGCAGGCGCTTGATCTCTTTGCGGAAAGAGATGGCGCGATCGATGGAGTCCTTGATCAGCCGCTTGCCGGTGTTGCCCCGCATCATAGCTGCGGAGATCTCGGTCGATGCCACAATGCCGTACTGCGGCGAGGTGGAGGTGTGCATCATGAAGGCTTCGTTGAAGGTCTCTTCCTCCACGTCACCCTTGATGTGGATCATCGACGCCTGGGAGAAGGCCGCCAGCAGCTTGTGGGTGGACTGGGTTTCGTAGAACACCTTGCCCGGCATGGCTTCGCCGCTCATGCCGCACTTGCCTTCGTAGATCGGGCTGAAGTTGGTGTAGGGCACCCAGGCACTGTCGAAGTGGATGTAGGGGGTGTCCAGCGCCTCCTTGATGAAGCCGGTGTTGTAGAGCAGGCCGTCATAGGTGGAGTTGGTGATCACGGCGTAGCGCGGCGCCTGGGCACCCGGAGTGGCGGCCACCTTGGCAGCGATGGTATCGCGGCTGAATTCGCTCTGCGGGATGCCACCCAGAATACCGTAGGCGTTGCGGGTCGGACGGAAGTAGATCGGGGTCACGTCGTTCATCATCATCAGGTGAGTGAGCGACTTGTGGCAGTTGCGATCCACCAGCACGGTACTGCCGGCCGGCGCCGAGTACATGCCGACAATCTTGTTGGCGGTGGAGGTGCCGTTGGTGACGATGTAGGAGCGATCGGCGTTGAAGGTACGGGCGATGTACTCCTCGGCTTCCTTGTGCGGACCGGAGTGATCCAGCAGGGAGCCCAGCTCCGGCATGGAGATGGAGACGTCCGCCTTGAACGCGTTCGGGCCGTAGAAGTCATAGAAGATGCTGCCGGCCGGGCTCATCTGGAAGGCGGTACCGCCCATGTGACCCGGGGTACAGAAGGTGTACTTGCCCTCTTCCACGTACTTGAACAGCGCCTTGGTGAAGGGCGGCAGGATGGCATCTTGGTACTCCTGGGTGGCCTGACCCATCTTGAGGGCGATGTCGTCAGCCATGCCGAGACGGTACTCGAAGAAGTGCACGTTCAGGCGCAGGTCGGTCAGGTGAATGTCCAGGGTGGACTGGTCGTTGGCGAAGGCGAAGATCGGCAGCTTCTCGTTGCGATCGTGGATCTCCTTGCACAGACCCAGGGAGTATTTGTCCCAGTCGAAGATGGCGCCGCAAACGCGGGGGTTCTTCTCGATGAGTTTCAGCAAGTCGGCCACATCGACCGGATAGACGACCTCGAAACCCTTGCGCTCGAGGGAGGCTTGCAGCTGGCGAATGGGTTCTTCTTTAAAGAAAACGCCGAGGTGGTTGAGGATGGCAATGATGTTCATCTTGATGCTCCACACGTAAGAGGGCGCTCTCCATCAGGGATGGTGAGTGAAGAGCGCTCGGAAGATAAAAGGGGAAATCAGTTGCTGGGCTGTTCGCTCAGCAGGGCATCGTGCTGACGCAGGCCCAGTTTTTTGGCGTAGAACATCAGGATGATGAGCGACACCACGAAGGTTGCTGTGAGGTTGGAACCCTTGGCGCCCATCAGGGCAATCAGGCAGAAGACGCAGGCCACACCGGAGAAGATCATGGCGCCGATGCTGCGGGAGGTCATGCCCTCGAAACGGATAAGGTTAATGCTGGAGTAGAAGTAGGGCAGCATGGTCAGCAGCACCGCATCTGTGGTCAGCACGTTGAAGAGGTCGGCCGCGTGGGCGGACTGGGAGGTGAAGGCGGTCAGGCCGATCATCAGCGCAGTCATCTTGAGGGAGCCCAGGATCAGACCCTTCTTGGCCACGCCGTTCTTGTCCACTTCGCCGTAGATTTTCGGGAAGTTGCCGTCGTGGGCGGCGCGCTTGCCCGCCTCGCCCACCAGCATCATCCAGGAGCCCAGCGAGGTGAAGCAGGCCAAGGCGGTGAAGGCGGAGACGAACGGCGCGGACCAGTTGCCGAAGATGACGGAGGAAGCCATGGCAAACGGGGCGCCGGAGGCCGCCACTTCACCGGCCGGGAACATGCCGCTGATCACCTGGGTGGAGAGGATGTAGATGACCCCCGCGATACCGGTGCCCAGCATGGTAGCGAGCGGTACGGTGCGCTTGGGATTCTTCACCATGCCGGAGGAGACGGCAGCAGACTCCACCCCCACGAAGGACCAGAGGCAGATGAGCACGGCGCTGATGACCGCATGCAGGTCGCTGCCGCTGGTGGTGTTCCAGTTCTGGCTGTAGACGGCGGCATCAAAATGGCCCCAACCCACCAGGGCGGTGCCCACCACCGGCAGCAGGATCAGCACCAGACCCAGGGTACAGAGCCGGCTCACCCAGCTGCCGCCCAGCAGGTTGACCAGGGTGAAGATCCAGACGGCGGCGATGGTGGCCGCGGCGGCCGGGATCGGGCTGTTGAGGATCGGGAAGAAGACGGAGAGGTAGGAGACGCCGGTGATGGCGATGGCCAGGTTGCCGATCCAGTTGGCGTGGTAGTAGAGCACACCGGTCTGGAAGCCGAACACCGGGGAGATCTCGCCGGCGTAGGCGATGGGGCCGCCCTCCTGCGGGTTCTTGGTGGCGAGGCGGGCGAACACGAAGGCCAGCCCCATGGCGCCGACCAGGCAGATTGCCCAGCTGAACACAGAGATGGAACCTATGGTGGCCAGGGCCGAGGGCAGCAGCGCGATACCGCTCCCCATCATGTTGCCGGCCACCACACCTGTACAGGCGACAAGGCCGATCTTCTTGCTCGTATCTAGGGACATAAAATCTCCGGGTCGATATTAAGGCATCAAACACACGCTTGGCGGAGCCTTCCGCCAATCAATGGCCACAGACTAGGCCTCTGCGCCCCGGAAAACATAAAGTCCCGCTAAGGGATAAAAACATGAGCAAACTTTTTCAGCCCGCCCGTCAAAGCCGATAAAAACAGAGTTAAAACAGCATGTTGACTGAAGGTGCCGCAAGCATCTTGATAAAATCTTGATATCCGTCGCCCCCCTTGATGAGACCACCCGGTGCCACCCGAACCACCTTGATATTTTTCTGATGACCCGCTGCGGTACAGCTGGGCCAACAACCCCCTCTCCCCCGAACTGCATATGCCAAAGCGACCCCCTTTTCCCCTCACCGCCCTTCATTGCACCGCTCGCTTTGCACGACCCGAGATCACCCAGGCCGGCATAACGCCCCCTCACACACCAAACGGACGAAGTGATGACCCGGTGCGATATCGACTAAGGCGGCCAGGTCGCCGGGGCGACGGTCACGGCTGTCGGCATCGACAGGCTGCAGCTGCAAATGGCGGTCGGGGCTTGATCAGCAGAGGGATGGCGCAGCCACAGGCCTGCCATGGCCAGTCGTTGTTGCGAGTCAGGGATAGGGATAGGGATAGGGATAGAAGAGCAAGCCCGAGTGCCCATGGGAGGGCAAGAAACACGCAGGCCGCCCGTGGGCGGCCTGCGAACAGCGGGGCGGCGCGCGGCCGGCGCCGCTCAGAACAGCTTGACCTTGCTCTGGCCCAGGGCGTTGAACAGCGCCGGGGTGAGGGTTTCCATGTTGCTGTAGAAGCCGAGCTGCTGGCAGAGCAGGTAGGTCTGCTCGGTCGCCTCCATCAGAAAGGCTTGGCTGTAGGCATCCCCCGCCGCTTCCGGGTGGCCATCCAGCTCCGCCAGCTTGCCGCGCAATATGTGATAGAGCACAGAGCGGCCCCGGCTGCCGGCCTCGCCCAGCAGACGGTTGGCCTCCTGCTGCTGGCCGCCCAGAATGGCCTGCAGGGTCAGCGCCTCCCACACCCGGGCCGGCTGCACAGGCTGGCTCTGAACCACCCGGGCCAGGTGAGCACCTATCTGCTGCAACCGGTCGCTCTGGGGGGTGCCCGTCAGAGTTGCCAGCGCCTCCCCGGCCAGATAGCGCTCCGCCAGCAGCAGCGGCTGATCCGGCTGGCTGGTCAGCGACTTGTCGAGCAGCTCGACGCCACGCTTGAGGGCCACCGGATCCTGGCTGTTGATGTAGTAGTGCGCCTCCATCATGGCCATCAAGGCGCCGTCATCGGTGGGCCAGCCCATGCCAGGCTGCGCGTCGGGCTGATTGAGGGCGCTCAGCAGATCCCGGCTGCTCGCCTGCAAGACCCCGTGCACGTTGTGGCGGCTGAGCTGGTACTGGTGGCTGAACAGCACCCGGTTGGTGTTGATGTTGCGGTACTCCAGATCGAGATAGGTGCCCCCCGGCTGGCGGGAGACCCGCACGCTCAGCTCCTTGCCGGGCAGGATGCCCCCCATCAGGGTGTTGGCACCGTACTGCACCCGCAGCGGCGTGGCGGCGGCCACCTCCCCCATCAGGGCGCGGGTGATGCCGTCGGCGAGGCGCACGTTCTCGTTGCTACCATCCATGCCGGAGTGAAAGCGAAACACCAGCAGCTCGGGATCCAGCATGGAGTGCACCTGGGGACTGGTGTGCTGATAGCTGAGCAGGCTGACTAGGGCGACCAGGATCGCCACCACGAAGATATCGAACCCCACCAGCTTCCAGCGACTGCCCCCCTCCCTGGCATGGGTGGTGACGGCGCGGGTCAACGGGCCGGCCGGGAAGGGGGTGACGTTGGCCTGCTCCTCCTCTTCATCGAGGTCTGGCATCGCGAGCGGCGGCCGGGGGGCACTCACGCTCTCCTGCTCGCCTGCCATCACCACCGAGACCACCTGCTGCGGTCGCACCGGCGCCACCAGCTTGTAGCCGCGCTTGGGCACCGTGACTATGTAGTCGGCGGCGTCGTTGCGGCCATCCTTGAGGATCTTGCGCAGCTCGAAAATGGATTGGGTGACCACCTGATCGGTCACCTCGGCGCCGTCCCACACCTCGTTGATCAGGCAGTCGCGCCCGAACACTGTGCCGGCGTTGCTCGCCAGGAAACGCAACAGATTGACCAGCCGGGGCTCGAGGTAGACCTCGCGGTCGGGGCGACAGAGCATATTGTCGTCGACGCTCAGGGTCCAGTCGTGGATCTCAAAAACCGATTCGCTCATGATTCACTCGCTGCAGATGGAGACGATGCAAGATGAGAGTGACGTAACACCGGGCGGCTGAACGGGCAGCAGGGCGCTGCAAAAGGCAGTGCCGCCGGCAGGGTGAACATTCCTGTGAGTCAGGCCGGGCTGGCCTGTTTACGTCCGCAGAGCGTCCTTGCGGGCATGCCGATCGGGTCGATCGGAAAGGGTCACTTTAAGCAAAACGGGAGTGGGATCCCACTTTTTTTGGCCACAAATCGCCGCTGAATTGATCCAACATGGGGGTTTTGGCAAACATCGTGCCAACAGGTATCCATATGGACAGGATCTTTCCCTGCCGACAGGGCGTCTGCCGCCATAAAAAAGAAGGCCCCCGCAGTGCGAGGGCCTTTCATCATCCATTTGTTCCCGACCGGGCTCAGCAGTAGCCGTAGCCCAGCAGACGCTGGTAGCGCTGCTCCAGCAGCTGCTCGTTGTCGAGGGGACGCAGGGCGTTGAGATCCTGCTGGATGCGGTCTTTCAGGTGCTTGGCCATCTTCTCCACATTGCGGTGGGCGCCGCCGAGCGGCTCCTCGACGATGTTGTCGATGAGCTTCAGCTCTTTCAGACGCTGGGCCGTGATGCCCATGGCATCGGCAGCCACCGGCGCCTTGTCGGCGCTCTTCCACAGGATGGAGGCGCACCCTTCCGGCGAGATGACGGAGTAGGTGGAGTACTGCAGCATGTTGACGCGATCGCCGACACCGATGGCCAGGGCGCCGCCGGAGCCGCCTTCACCGATCACGGTGCAGACCACCGGCACGGTCAGACCGGCCATCACTTTCAGGTTGCGGGCAATCGCTTCGGACTGGCCACGCTCCTCGGCACCGACGCCCGGGTAGGCGCCCGGGGTGTCGATGAAGGTGATGATCGGCATCTTGAAGCGCTCGGCCATCTCCATCAGGCGCAGGGCCTTGCGGTACCCTTCCGGGCGCGGCATGCCGAAGTTGCGCTTGATCTTCTCCTTGGTCTCGCGCCCCTTCTGGTGGCCGATGACCATCACAGGCTCGCCGTCCAGACGGGCGATGCCACCGACGATGGCCTTGTCATCGGCATAGGCGCGATCGCCGGCCAGCTCGTCGAAATCGGTGAAGATGTGCTCGATGTAGTCGAGGGTATAGGGGCGCTGTGGATGACGCGCCATCTGTGACACCTGCCAGGCGCCCAGATCGCCGAAGATCTTCTTGGTCAGCTCTTCGTTTTTCTTCTCCAGCCGACGAATATCTTCGCTCAGATCCACGGCACTGTTGTGCTCGCTCACATGGCGCAGTTCATCGATCTGTGCCTGCAACTCGGCGATCGGCTGTTCAAAATCCAGAAAAAGACTCATAGGGACTATAGATCCTCTAATCAAAAACCAATTCAACCCGCTCTCGTCCCAGCAGGACGCGCAAGTCATCTATCAGTTGATCGGTGGGCGTCACCCGCCACTCGGTGCCGAGCGTCAATCGCACCCGGGAGCCGGGGCGACGATAGTTTACCTGAACCGGACAGACTCCGGCACGGGCGGGCTCCAAAATCTCGCACAAACGCGGGAAAAAGCGATCATCGATTCGCTGTTCATCGAGAGAGATGCGGATTGCCCTGGCAAAACGCTCTCTCGCATCGTTGATATCCAGTAATTCACGGGCCGACATTTTAAGGCCACCGGAGAAGTCATCAAAGCTGACCTGTCCAGAAACCACCAAAATACGGTCTTTTTGCATCAACTCTTCATATTTTTCCAGCGCTTCACTGAACAGGGTCACATCGAGGCGACCGGAACGGTCGTCCAGGGTGAAGATCCCCATCTTGTTGCCGCGCTTGGTCACCATGCTGCGCGCCGCGATCACCAGCCCCGCTGCCGTGGTCACGGTATCGCGGGAGGTGGGATGCAGATCGCACAGGCGACCCGAGGTGTAACGACGTAATTCGCCGCTGTACTGGTTGATGGGGTGACCGGTCAGGTAGAGCCCGAGGGTTTCGCGCTCCCCTTCCAGCCACACCTTGTCGGGCCAGTGCGGCACGTTGGCGAACGCCTTCTTGACGTCGTCTATCTCCTCGGTGAGCACGCCGAACATGTCGACCTGCCCCACCGCCTGGGCCTTGGCGTGCTGCTCGGCGGCGCGCATCGCCTCCTCCAGGGTCGCCATCAGGGCGGCGCGGTGAGGGCCGAGCCGGTCCATGGCGCCGGAGAGGATAAGCTTCTCCATCACCCGCTTGTTGAGCTTCTTGATGTCGACCCGGTTGCAGAAGTCGAACAGGTCGCGGAACGGGCCATCCCGATCCCGTGCTTCCAGGATCGCATCGATGGGACCTTCCCCCACCCCCTTCACCGCGCCTATGCCGTAGACGATATGACCGTCCTCGTTGACGCTGAAGCGGTAGCGACCGGTGTTGACGTCCGGCGGGATCACCGTCAGCCCCATCCGCTGACACTCGTCCACCAGGGTCACTATCTTGTCGGTGTTGTCCATGTCGGCGGTCATGACCGCCGCCATGAACTCGGCCGGGAAGTGGGTCTTGAGCCAGAGGGTCTGGTAGGAGACCAGGGCATAGGCGGCGGAGTGCGATTTGTTGAAGCCGTAGCCCGCGAACTTCTCCACCAGGTCGAAGATCTTCATCGCCAGCTCGCCGTCGACGCCGTTCTTGATGGCTCCCTCTTCAAAACCGGCCCGCTGCTTGGCCATCTCCTCGGGCTTTTTCTTGCCCATGGCCCGGCGCAGCATATCCGCGCCCCCCAGGGTGTACCCGGCCAGGGTCTGGGCGATCTGCATCACCTGCTCCTGGTAGAGGATGATGCCGTAGGTGGGCTCCAGGATGGGTTGCAGACTCTCGTGCTGCCACTTCTCGTCCGGATAGGAGATGGCTTCATTGCCGTGTTTGCGGTCGATGAAGTTGTCCACCATGCCTGACTGGAGCGGGCCCGGCCGGAACAGGGCCACCAGCGCGATCATGTCTTCGAAGCAGTCCGGCTGCAGCCGCTTGATGAGATCCTTCATGCCGCGGGATTCGAGCTGGAATACCGCGGTGGTTTCGTAGCGCTGCAGCAGGTCGAACGAGCGCTTGTCGTCGATGGGGATGGCGGCGATGTCGACCGGCGGCTTGCCCTCTTTGGCAAGGCGCGGGTTGATCATGCCAAGGGCCCAGTCGATGATGGTGAGCGTGCGCAGACCCAGGAAGTCGAACTTCACCAGGCCGGCGTACTCCACGTCGTTCTTGTCGAACTGGGTGACCGGGTGATGGCCCTCGTCATCGCAGTAGAGCGGCGCAAAGTCGGTGATCTTGGTGGGCGCGATCACCACGCCACCAGCGTGTTTGCCGGCGTTGCGCACCACCCCTTCCAGCCGGCGCGCCATGTCGATGAGATCCTTGACCTCCTCGTCCTGCTCGTAGAGCTCGGGCAACTTGGGCTCGGCCTCGAACGCCTTGGCCAGGGTCATGCCGGGATCCGGCGGAATGAGTTTCGAGATGCGATCGACGAAACCGTAGGCGTGGCCCAACACCCTTCCTACGTCCCGTACCACCGCCTTGGCCGCCATGCTGCCGAAGGTGATGATCTGGGACACCGCATCCCGGCCGTACATCTCGGAGACGTGCTCGATCACCTCATCCCGTCGGTCCATGCAGAAGTCGACGTCGAAGTCGGGCATGGAGACCCGCTCGGGGTTCAGGAAACGTTCGAACAGCAGGTCAAATTCGAGTGGATCCAGGTCGGTGATCTTGAGGGCGTAGGCCACCAGCGACCCCGCACCCGACCCCCGGCCCGGACCGACCGGGATGCCGTTGTCCTTGGACCACTGGATAAACTCCATCACGATGAGGAAGTAACCCGGAAAGCCCATCTGGTTGATCACTTTCAGCTCGATGTCGAGGCGCTCGTCGTACTCGGGACGACGCTCGGCCCGCACAGCCGGATCCGGGAACAGGAACTCGAGTCGCTCCTCCAGCCCCTCTTTCGACTTGGCCACCAGGAAGTCTTCGGTGGTCATGTCGCCGGTGGGGAAGTTGGGCAGGAAGTATTCACCCAGACGCACCGTCACGTTGCAGCGCTTGGCGATCTCCACCGTGTTCTCCAGCGCCTCCGGGATGTCGGCGAACAGCTCGCACATCTCGTCCTGGCTGCGCAGGTACTGCTGCGGGCTGTAGCGGCGCGGGCGACGCTTGTCCATCAGGGTGTAGCCGTCGTGGATGGCGACCCGGATCTCGTGGGCGTCGAAGTCATCGGCGGTGAGGAACACCACCTCGTTGGTGGCCACCACCGGCAGCGCGAACTCGCTCGCGAGGTTCACCGCCATGTGGAGGTAGACCTCCTCGTCGGGGCGACCAGTGCGCAGCAGCTCCAGGTAGTAGGCGTCAGGGAAGTGGGTCTGGTAGAAGGCGACGCACTGCTCGGTCATCTGGCGGTTGCCCTTGAGCAGGAACTTGCCCACGTCCCCCTCACGACCGCCGGAGAGCACGATCACTCCCTTGGCGTGCTCGACCAGCCACTCCTTGTCGATGACCGGCCGTCCCTGCACATGACCGCGCTGATAGCCACGGGAGATGAGCAGGGTGATGTTCTGGTAGCCGTCGTTGTCCATGGCGAGCAGGGTGAGACGAAACTGCTCGTCGCCGAGTTCACTGCTCTGCACCCAGAAGTCTGCACCGACCAGGGGTTTGATCCCCTTGCCGTGGGCGGCGCCATAGAAGCGCACCAGGCCGCACATGTTCATCTGGTCGGTCAGGGCCAGCGCCGGCATGTTGTCGGCCGCCGCGGCGCCGACGATGGGGTTGATCTTCTGCAGACCATCCACCATGGAGAAGTCGGTATGCACCCGCAGGTGAATGAAACGGGGGTCAGCCATCGTCATGCCCTCTCATTACGCAAGCAGCCATCGCTTAGACAAATCAGCATGGGTTATTCCACTCCCAGTGCGCGGCGCACCGGTTTGAAACTTTGACGATATTCCGGCAACGGGCCGCGCTCGGCCAGGATGGCGAGGTGCTCCGCGGTCGGATAGCCCTTGTGGCGGGCAAAGCCGTATTCGGGATGGCGGCTGTCCAGCTCGGTCATCTCCGCATCCCGGGTCACCTTGGCGAGGATGGAGGCGGCACTGATGGCGGCCACCAGGCTGTCGCCCTTGACCACGGCGCGGGCTTCCATCGGCAGAGCCGGGCAGCGGTTGCCATCGATGAAGACCAGCTCGGGCGTGACCTTGAGCCCCGCCACGGCGCGCTGCATCGCCAGCATGGTGGCGTGCAGGATGTTGAGCTCGTCGATCTCCGCCGGGCTGGCGCGACCGATGGCGAAGGCCAGCGCCTTCTCTTTGATCTCGTCAAACAGGGCGAGCCGCTTCTTCTCGGAGAGCTTCTTGGAGTCGTTGAGCCCCTCGATCGGGTTGGCCGGGTCGAGGATGACGGCGGCGGTCACCACGTCTCCCACCAGGGGGCCACGCCCCACTTCGTCCACACCGGCAACCAGCTTGTCGTCAGGAATATCGATCATCATCTTGTAGCCTTGAATCAAAACAGGCCCCGCAGGGCCTGGCGTCGCGTTGGCGCAGCCGCGCTGGCCGCCCGCTCTCTACCGGCCCAGCAGCTCGGCCACCGCCTCGGCGGCCTGGTGGTCGGCATTGCAGCGAATGAGCTGATGGAGCTCGGTGAAGGTGTTTACCAGCGCGCTGTTGTCGTGCTCGAAATACTTGCTCACCTCGACCACCAGGTTCTCCGGGGTGCACTCGTGCTGGATGAGTTCGGGCACCAGCATGCGGCCGGCCAACAGGTTGGGCAGGGAGACGAACTCGGTCTTCACCAGCCGCTGGGCCAGCCAGTAGCTGAAGGGCTTGAGCTTGTAGCCCACCACCATGGGTTTTTTCACCAGCATGGCTTCAAGCGCCGCGGTGCCGGAGGCCAGCATCACCACGTCGGCGGCGATCATCGCCTCGCGGCCCTGCCCTTCCAGCAGCACCATGTCGAGATCCGGCGCCACGTCGGCCTTGATGGCCATGAACTGCTCGCGCCGCTTCTGGTTGACCAGCGGCACGATGAAGCCGAGATCCGGGTAGCGCACCGTCAGGTGCTTGCACGCCTCGAGAAACAGGGGGGACATGAAGCCCACTTCCGCCGTGCGACTGCCCGGCAACACCGCCAGCCAGCGGCGATTGGCGTCGATGCCGAGGGTTCTGCGCACCGCGGCCTGATCCGGCACCAGCGGAATGTCGTCCGCCATGGTGTGACCGACGAAGCGGCAAGGGGCATCAAAGCGGTCGTAGAAGGCTTTCTCGAACGGCAGGAAGGCGAGCACCATGTCGGTGGCGGCCTTGATCTTGTGAATGCGGTTCTGGCGCCAGGCCCACACCGAGGGGCTGACGTAGTGAACCGTCTTGATACCGGCGCGGCGCAGTTTCAACTCCACCCCGATATTGAAATCCGGTGCATCCACCCCGATGAAGATATCGGGTGGATTGGCGATGAAGTGGCGCAGCAGTTCGCGGCGGACCTTGAGGATGCGCGGCAGACGGCCCAGCACCTCGGTGATCCCCATGACGGAGAGCTCTTCCATCTCGAACAGGGCCTTCACGCCGAGGGCCTGCATGCGCGGCCCGGCGATCCCTTCGAACTGGGCGTCCGGGTAGCGGGCCTGCAGCTCGCGTACCAGACCGGCTGCCAGAATGTCGCCGGAGACCTCTCCGGCGACGATACCGATGCGAACCGGATCAGGCACGGATGATCCCGCGCTCGTTGTCTTTGAGGAAGTCCACATAGAGCTGGACGGCCGGCTCGGTTTGCGCCATCTCGATCAGCACAGGCAGCACCTCTTCGACGGTCTTGCCGGAGCGGAAGATCTCCTTGTAGGCGCGCTTGACGGCGGAGATGGCCTCAGGCGTGTAACCGCGGCGACGCAGCCCTTCGGAGTTGACCCCGAACGGTTTGGCATAGTTGCCGGCGGCCATCACGTAGGGCGGTACGTCCTTGTTGAGGGCGGCGCAGCCACCGACGAAGGCGTGGGAGCCGACGCGGCCGAACTGGTGGATCGCGGAGAGACCGCCGAAGATCACGAAATCGCCGATCACCACGTGGCCCGCCAGGGTCGCGTTGTTGGCGAAGATGCAGTTGTCACCGATGATGCAGTCGTGGGCAACGTGGACGTTGACCATGAACAGGTTGCCGCTGCCGATCCGGGTCAGGGACTGATCCTGGATGGTGCCGCGGTGCACGGTGCAGTTCTCGCGAAAGACGTTGTTGTCGCCGATCTCGAGGAAGGTGCGCTCGCCGGCGTACTTCTTGTCCTGGCAATCCTCACCGATGGAGGTGTGCTGGAAGATCTTGTTGCCACGACCAATTCTGGTCGGGCCCTTGATCACCACATGGGAGCTGACCCAGGTGTTGTCGCCGATTTCCACCTCGGCACCGATGACAGAAAAGGGGCCGATTTCAACCCCTTTACCGATGACGGCAGACTCATGGACGACGGCAGTATCGTGAATGATGGCAGTCTGGTCGATCACGTGTGTTAAACCTCGCGTTTGGCGCACATCAGCTCGGCGGTACAGACCACTTCACCGTTGACCGTGGCCACACCGGTGAACTTGGCGATACCGCGACGCTCTTTCAGGAACTCCACGTCGAGCACCAGCTGATCGCCGGGGCCAACCGGACGCTTGAAACGAGCGTTGTCGATTGAGGCAAAGTAATAGAGTTCGTTGGGGGACGGCTTGCCCACCATGGTAAACGCCAGGATACCGGTGGCCTGTGCCATGGCTTCCAGGATCAGCACACCGGGGAACACCGGCTTGGCCGGGAAGTGCCCCTGGAAGATCGGCTCGTTGAAGGAGACGTTCTTGATGGCGCGCAGGGTCTTGCGCTCATCGCTGATCTCGTAGTTTTCCACCTTGTCCACCATCAGAAACGGATAACGGTGGGGCAGCAGATCCATTATTTCCTGGATACCCAGGCTCTTCTTTTCAGTAGTCAAAACAGTACCCTATACCAATCGTGATTATTCTTGGTCCAGCTTCTTCTCAAGCTTGCTCAACCGCTTGTGCATCTCTTCGATACGCATCACCCGGGCGGCGGTCTTGCGCCACTCTTTATTGGTTTGCAGGGGGATGCCGGAAGAGTAGACACCGGGCTCGGTAATGGGTCGCATCACCATGGCCATGCCGGTAACGGTGGCCTGGTCGCAGATCTCCATATGCCCGTTAAAGACGGAGGCGCCGCCAATGATACAGTATTTGCCGACCTTGAGACTACCTGCCATCACGGTGGAGCCCGCCACGGCGGTGCCGTAGCCGATCTCGACGTTGTGGGCGATCTGGCACTGGTTGTCGATGATGACGTTGTCAGCGATGCGGGTATCTTCCAGCGCGCCGCGGTCGATGGTGGTGCAGGCACCGATCTCGACCCGGTTGCCGATGGTCACGCCGCCGAGCTGGGGGATCTTGATCCACTCGCCGCGCTCGTTGGCATAACCGAAACCATCGGCGCCGATCACTGTGCCGGATTGAACCAGACAGTCGGTGCCCATGGTGACGTCGTGATAGAGGGTGACGTTGGCCCACAACCGGGAGCGGGCTCCCAGTCGGGTATTCTTGCCAACGAAACAGCCCGGACCGATGCGCACATCATCCCCCAGCACGACGCCGGATTCGATCACCGCATTGGCCCCGATGGCCACTCTCTCGCCCAGTTGCACGTCCGCCGCGATCACCGCGCTCGGATGGATATCCGTGGCCGGTTGCGGCGTGGTGTCCAGCAGTTGGGCAACCCTTGCAAAGCCCACGTAGGGGTCTTTGAGCACTAGGGCATTGGTGGGACAAAATGGCAGATCCGCTTCTGTGATGAGCACGGCGGTCGCCTTGCTCTGCTCCAGATAATGCCGGTACTTTTTATTGGACAGGAAGGTGATGTCCCCCTCCCCGGCCTTTTCCAGTGTCGCTACCTTGCGGATTTCCAGGGTTCCGTCGCCATGGACCTGGGCCCCCAGTTGCTGGGCCAGCTGTGCGAGAGTGAATGCCATCAATTAGTTGCTCTTGCTTACCTGAGAAATAACCTGGGCAGAGATGTCCAGCTTGCTGGCGGCGTACGGGGCGGCATTGCGCTCCAGCACCAGATCGTAACCATTGCTCTTGGCGATGGAGTCGATGGCAGCCTGCACCTTGGTCAGGATCTTGTTGCGCTCTTCGGACTGACGGCGACCGTTGTCTTGTTCAAACGCCTGACGCTTCTGGTTGAACTCCATCTGCAGCTTGGCCAGCTTCTCCTGGCTTTGCTTTTTCTGGTCGGCGCTCATGAAGGCTTCGTCCTTCTTGAACTTCTCGACCAGTTTCTGACCATCGGCTTCCAGCTTCTGCAGCTCGCGCATGCGCGGCTCGAATTCGCCTTTCAGCTTCTTGGAAACGGCTTCACGCTGGGGCAGCTTCTGGAAGACTTCGCCCATGTCGACCACGGCGATCTTGGTCTCGGCCAAGGCGGAGCCCATGCCGGCAGCCATCAGTGCAAAACTCAAACCAGCTACTTTCAACGCTTTATTCACACTTACTCCTTGTTCCCTCATGTGAGGGCTACCTGATTTACCTGATTATGCAAGTGGTACCCGGACCGACTTGTTACCTGGTGAGGCACGCAGGCTGCGCGTCCCATCATTGAATACCCCCACCATTGGGTGGGGGCAAGGTCCGTCCTTAGAAGGTACGGCCGATGTTGAATGAGAAGAACTCGGTCCGGTCGCCCTCGTACTGCTTGAGCGGACGGGCAATCGCGAACACCAGCGGGCCCATCGGGGAGAGCCACTGCAGCGACAGACCGGCCGAGGCGCGGTAGTTGGTCGGATCCGAATAGTCGGCCAGATAGTTGCAGCCGCTGAAGCAACGGTTGCGATACTGGTCATAGTCGAAGGTGGTATCCCACACCGAGCCGGCATCGATGAAGAAGCTGGTCCGCAGTTGCGGCTGATAGGTCTCGGACGCAAACGGCGTCGGCACTATCATCTCGAGGGAGGCGACCGCCAGGGCGTTGCCGCCCACCGAGCTGTCGGTGCCCTGGATGACGTCGTTGCCGCTCAGGTTGTAGTAGTAGAGCGCCTTCGGACCGACCGTGTTGCTCTTGAAGCCGCGCAGGGTGTCGAAACCGCCGGCGAAGTAGTTCTCGAAGAACGGCAGTACGTGATCATAGTTGCCGTTGCTGCCGTAGCCGTTGCCGTAGGAGGCACGCGCCTTGGCCATCAGCACCCACTTGTGATCCGCATCGAACGGGAAGTAGTGCGCGTCTTCCGCGTTGAGCTTGAAGTACTGCAGATCCATGCCCGGCACTGTGACCTTGGCGTTGACCCGCTGACGATCGCCGGCGGTCGGGAACTGGCCCTTGTTGAGGGTGGAACGGGTCCAGCCGGCGGTGACGTCGACGGTGTTGAACACCATGCGGTTGTCGCCATCCTTGTTCTTGCTGTACACCTTCCAGAACTCATCCACCTGCAGATAGGGGTTGGGCTGGGACAGTTTGTTGTTTTCGACCCCGAGGCTGAAGTCGAGACGGTTGTTCTCGTTGACCGGGAAACCACTGGAGAGGCGGAAGCCAATGGTGGTGTTCTCGTAGTCCACGATGTTGGCGTCGGCCGCACTGAACTGGTTGTAGTAGAGACGACCGCCCAGGCTGACCCCGTCCACAGTGAAGTAGGGATCGTTGTAGCTGAGGTCGACGCTCTTGGAGTACTTGTTGGTACTGGCGGAGATGCCGATCTTCTTGCCGGTCCCCATGAAGTTGTCCTGCTGCAGGCCCGCCTGCAGGCTCAGGCCCGACTCGGTACCGTAGCCGACACCGGCGTTGATGGAGCCGGCAGGCTGCTCCTTGACCTTGAAGTCCAGATCGACCTGGTCATCGCTGCCCGGCACCCGCTTGGTGTCCACTTCGGCGCTCTCGAAGAAGCCGAGGCGGTTGAGACGGGTCTTGGACTGCTCGACGCTGTCGGAGGAGAGCCAGGTGCCCTCCATCTGACGCATCTCGCGGCGCAGCACTTCGTCCTTGGTGGTGACGTTGCCGCTGAAGTTGATGTTGCGCACGTAGACGCGCGGGCCCGGCTCGATGTTGACGATGAGCTCCACTTCCTTGGTCTGGTCGTTGACCTGCGGGAAGGTGACCACTTTCGGGTAGGCGTAGCCGTAGCGACCGAGGAACTTGGAGAGCACCTCTTCGGTGTGGGTCACCTGGCTGGCGGAGTAGATGCTGCCGGTCTCGATGGGGATGAGCCCCTTCATCTCGCCGCCGCGGTCGATCAGATCGCCCTTGAGCTGGATGCCGGAAACCTTGTACTGATCCCCTTCCTTGACGTTGAGGGTGACGTAAACCCCCTTCTTGTCCGGGGTCATGGAGACCTGGGTGGACTCCTGCTGGAAGCGGATGTAGCCGCGGTCCATGTAGTAGGAGCGCAGGGTTTCGATGTCGCCGGCCAGTTTCTGCTTCTGGTAGCGCTGGTCGCCGGTGAAGTTCCACCAGGGCACGTCATCCTTGAGGGAGAGCTGGGCCAGCAGCTTCTCTTCCGGGAAGACGTTGTTGCCGACGATGTTGATCTGCTGGATCTTGGCCGCTTCCCCTTCCACGAAGGTGAACTTGAGGTCGACCCGGTTGCGCGGCAGCGGGGTGACGATGGCCTTGACCTTGGCGGAGTACTTGCCCACGCCGTAGTAGAAATCTTCCAGCCCCTTCTCGAGGGAGCTCAGCACGGTGCGATCGAGGGGATCACCCACCCGGATGCCGGAGGACTCCAAGCTCTGGGTCAGTTGCTCCTCCTTGATGTCCTTGTTGCCGGAGAATTCGATGCTGGAGATGGTCGGCCGCTCCTTGACCATCACCTGCAGTACCTGGCCGTCGCGGTAGACCTTGACGTCCTCGAAGTTGCCGGAGGCATAGAGCTTCTTGATGGCGTTGGCCAGCGCGACGGAGTCGACGGAATCGCCAACCCGGATCGGCAGGTTCAACAGGGCGGCACCCAGGGTCACCCGCTGCAGACCTTCAACCTGAATATCTTGCACCACAAAAGAGGCAGGGGCCGCCTGGGCCAGGAAACTGGCACCCAGCAGGCAACTCAACACCAATGCTTTTTTAACAGCCATTTTGTTCTTATGTGTCCTTGTTGATGCTCTGGCCTCAGAGGCGAGCGAAATCATTAAACAGCGCAATACCCATCAGTAACATCAGAATGGCGGCGCCAATCCGGAAACCCACTTCCTGAATTTTTTCCGATACCGGCTTGCCGGTGACCGCCTCGATGAGGAAGTAGACCAGATGGCCACCGTCCAGCACCGGCAGGGGGAACAGGTTGATGATCCCCAGGTTGACGCTGATGAGCGCCAGGAAGCCGAGGAAATAGACCAGTCCATAGTCGGCACTGCTGCCCGCCCCCTTGGCAATGGAGATGGGGCCGCTCAGGTTGTCCAGCGAGACGATGCCACCGATCAGCTTGCCGATCATGTCGAAGGTCAGGGTGGTCAGGCTCCAGGTCTTCTGGGCGCCCTGCCACAGGGCTTGCAAAGGCCCATACTGTAACAGAATCCGATACTCATCCGGTAATGGAACCAGTTGCGGCGACAGGCCGACGAAACCGACCAGCTGACCCCGCACCTTCTTGGCATCCGGGGTCAGGGTCAGGGTCAGCTCGCTGCCCGCCCGCTCGACGGTCACCTCAAGCGGCTGCCCGGGCGACTGCTGCACCTGGTGGACAAACTGGGCCCACTCGGTGATCGCCTCATCCCCTACCCGCTTGATGCGATCACCAGCCTGGAGGCCGGCCTTCTCGCTGGCGCTCGCGGCCACCACCGCATCGACCACCGGCAGCACCTTGCCGCCGAGGGGCACTATCCCGAGGCTCCCGATGGGGGACTCCTTGTCGGGATCAAACTTCCAGCCGGCCAGCTGCAGGGTCTTGTCCACTGCATAGCTGGTGTTGGCCGCCTTGAGCTTGAGCTGGACCGAGTCATCGCCAAGGTGGCTGATGAGGGCATAGGTCACGCTCTCCCAGTCACCTGTCTCCTCGCCGCCGACGCCGACGATCTCCATGCCGGGCTCCACCCCGGCCGCCGCCACGATGGAGGCGGGACGCACCTCGCCCACCACGGGTTTGACGGCGGGGACGCCGATCATGAACATCAGCCAGAGGGCGAACAGGGCAAACACGAAGTTGGCCATGGGGCCGGCTGCGACGATGGCCATCCGCGCCCAGACGCTCTTGTGGTTGAAAGCGTATTGCTCGTCACCGGGCTTGAGCTCGTCGACCCGGCCGTCCAGCATCTTGACGTAACCGCCAAGGGGGATCAGGGCCAGCACGTACTCGGTGCCATCCTTGCCAAGCCGGCGCCAGATGGCCTTGCCAAAGCCTATGGAGAAGCGCTCGACCTTGACGCCGCAGCGGCGGGCCACCCAGAAGTGGCCGAATTCATGTACCGCAACCAGCAGCCCGAGGGCGACGATAAAGGCACCAATGTTCCACAACACACCACCCATCAGCCCATCACCTCGCATTCATGCATGGTCCTGTCTCCGACATTCAGGGTGAAGGCAGCACAATGCCACGAAATACTTCTCATCAGCTAAGCTCCTCAATCAAATTGTGAGCACGGGCACGGGCCGCCCCATCCAGCGCAATCAAATCGTCCAGCGAGCCGACATCCGTGCCGCCCAGGGCGAGCATGGTGGCCTCATTGACTCTGGCAATATCCATAAAACCGATCCGCTCTGCAAGGAAAGCCGCTACAGCCTCCTCGTTGGCGGCATTGAGGGCCGTGGTCGCGGCCTGACCCTGCTGACAGGCATGCATGGCAAGCTGCAGACAGGGATAGCGCTCATAGTCGGGACGGATAAAGCTGAACTCTCCGACACTGAAGAAGTCCAAAGGTTCCACGCCGGACTCAACCCGAGCCGGATAGGCCAGGGCGTGGGCGATGGGGGTACACATGTCCGGGTTGCCGAGCTGGGCCAGCACGGAGCCGTCCTTGTACTGCACCATGGAGTGGATGACCGACTGGGGATGGATCACCACCTGGATCTGCTCGGGCGCCGCGTTGAACAGCCAGCGCGCCTCGATATACTCCAGCCCCTTGTTGATCATGGTGGCGGAGTCGACCGAGATCTTGGCCCCCATGGACCAGTTGGGATGGGCAATGGCCTGGGCCGGGGTGACATGGGCCAGCTCGCCGATGTCGGTGTAGCGGAACGGGCCGCCGGAGCCGGTCAGCAGGATCTTGCTGATCCCCGCCCCCGCCAGGTCGCAAAAGCCCGGCTGGTGCTGGATGGCCTCGGGCAGGCACTGGAAAATGGCGTTGTGTTCGCTGTCGATGGGCAGCAGCTCGGCGCCGTGCTCGCGTACCGCCTCCATGAAGAAGGCTCCGGACATCACCAGCGCCTCCTTGTTGGCCAGCAGGATGCGCTTGCCGGCCCGCACGGCGGCCATGGTGGGCGCGAGGCCGGCGGCACCGACGATGGCCGCCATCACACTGTGGGCATCGGGGTGAGCGGCCACGTCACACAGGGCGGCCGGACCGGACAGCACCCGGGTGGCGCTGCCGTGGGTCTTGAGTTGACCGGCCAGCTCGGCGGCAGCCGCCTCATCCACCATGACGGCGAAACGGGGGGAAAACTCGAGGCAGTCGCGCAGCATGGCATCCACGCTGCGGGCCGCCGTCAGCGCCAGCACCTGCCAGCGCCCAGGATTGTGCCGCAGTACCTTGAGCGTACTCTGACCAATGGAGCCGGAAGCTCCCAGAATCACCAGGTTATGCATCAAAACTCCCGCTGTATGACGAATGGATGGCACCTGCGGCCTGCCGGATCATCGGGCAGTCCATCAGAACTCCTGGCTGAGCAACAGGTAGCTGAGCAGGAATACCGGCAGGGCGGCGGTCAGGCTGTCGATACGGTCGAGAATGCCGCCGTGACCGGGCAGCAGGGTCCCTGAATCCTTGATGCCGGCCTCGCGCTTGAACATGCTCTCGGTCAGGTCACCGAGCACAGAGGCGAGCACCGCCAGCAGGGAGCAGAACAGCACTATGGCCATCTTGGCGGGCACGAAGCCCATGAACCAGGTCACCCCCACCGCCAGCAGGCTGGCGGTAAACAGGCCGCCACACATGCCTTCGATGGTTTTACCGGGGCTCACGGCCGGCGCCAGCTTGTGTTTGCCGAACGCCTTGCCGAAAAAATACGCGCCAGAATCTGCCGCCCAGACCAGTCCCATCACGAACAGCAGGATCCAGGCTCCCATCATGGGGTCGTGATAGAAGTTGTAACCACGGATGGCCACCAGGGACCAGAAGAAGGGCACCAGGGTCACCAGACCGAACAGGGACTTGAGCCAGATGGACTCCTTCCACAGCTTGGCGCTCTGGGGGTAGCGCAGCACCAGCAGCAGCCCCAGCAGCCACCAGCTGACGGCGGTCCAGAGCACGCCCATCACCAGCGGATGCAGGTGGGGAGTCCACAACTGCTCCACCGGCAGCCAGAACAGGCTGGCACCGAGCAGCAGGCAATAGACCAGCGGCAGCCACTGTTGCGGTTTGGCGGAGACAAAGCCGCTCCACTCGCGGCTGGCCAACAGAAATACCAGGGATGCCAACAGGGCAAAGAATTTCAACGGCAGAAAAAAGAGGGCTCCCAACACCAGGGGAACCAGTAGCAATGCGGTAATAATTCGTTGTTTTAGCAAAAGAAGCCTCTCTCTTGGGAGGGGGGTTAGCCGGTCTGTTGCTCGGCGATCAATTCCCGGATCTGTTCACCGGTGCAGCCAAAACGGCGCTCACGGGAGACGAAGGAGGCCACGGCCTCGCTGAACTCGGCTTCGCCGAAGTCGGGCCACAGCACCGGGGTAAAATAGAGCTCGGCATAGGCGAGCTGCCACAGCACGAAGTTGCTGATGCGATGATCGCCACCGGTACGGATCAGCAGATCCACCGGCGGCAGGTCGGCCATGCACATCTCGCGACCAAGCAGGGTTTCATCAATCTGGTCGGCCGACAATTCACCTGCCGCCACAGCCGTGGCCAGCTTGCGGGCCGCCTGGGTGATGTCCCACTGGCCACCGTAATTGGCGGCGATGTTGAGGGTCAGCCCCCTGTTGTTGGCGGTCAGCGCCTCCGCCTTGGCGATTTTGGCCTGCAGCCGTTCGCTGAAGCGGGCGGTATCGCCGATCACCTTGAGCCGAATGCCGTTGCTGTGCAGCTTCTGCACCTCGCGGCCCAGCACCGTCATGAACAGCTCCATCAGGGCACTGACCTCCCCTTCCGGACGGCGCCAGTTCTCGCTGGAAAACGCAAACAGGGTGAGCGCATCCAGCTTGGCACGCGCGGCAAAGGTTACCGCCTCGCGAACGGACTTCACGCCGGCCTTGTGGCCATAGACCCGCATCTTGCCACGGTTCTGGGCCCAGCGTCCGTTGCCATCCATGATGATGGCCACGTGACGAGGCAAGGACGAATTGGCACAATCACCTACGGCTGCCAAAAGCGACATTCATTTCTCCCACAAAGACAAAAGCGCCGTGCAGGGGCACTACACGGCGCTCGTAATATACCTGTCAGAGGCTTAGATTTCCATTAGCTCCTTTTCCTTCACGGCCAGCGCATCGTCTACCAGCTTGATGAAGGAATCGGTCAACTTCTGGATCTCTTCCTGGGCACGACGGTCGTCGTCTTCGGAGATCTCTTTGTCTTTGAGCAGGGCCTTCAGATCGGCGTTGGCATCGCGACGAATGTTGCGAATGGCAACCCGGGCACCTTCCGCTTCGGCACGCACGATCTTGGTCAGATCACGACGGCGCTCTTCGGTCAGCGGCGGCAGCGGCACGCGCAGGGTCTGGCCGTTGCTGGACGGATTCAGGCCCAGATCGGAGGTCAGGATGGCCTTTTCCACCGCCTGGATCATGGAGCGATCGAAGATGGAGATGGAGAGGGTGCGGGCATCTTCTGCCACCACGTTGGCCAACTGTTTCAGAGGAGTGGCGGCACCGTAATACTCCACCTGGATGCCGTCGAGCAGGCTCGGGTGAGCGCGGCCGGTGCGGATCTTGGACATCTGGGTCTTGAGCGACTCGACACTCTTGCCCATGCGGTCCTTGGCGTCGTTTTTAATCTCGTTGATCACAGTGGTTTTCCTTTTGGCGAACGAGCCGTCTACCGGCCCGTATCTATCTTATTTGCTGGCGTCATGGACAAACGAGCCGGAGCTCACGCTTGTCTCACTTGCTGACATGGTGGATCAGGGTACCTTCCGGCTCACCCATGATCACCCGACGCAGCGCACCCGGCTTGTTCATGTTGAACACGCGGATCGGCAGATCGTGGTCGCGGGCCAGAGTAAAAGCAGCAAGATCCATCACTTTGAGTTCTTTTTCAAGAACTTCATCATAACTCAGTTCATGGTACAGCACGGCATCCGGATTCTTAACCGGATCATCCGTGAACACGCCATCCACCTTGGTGGCCTTGAGCACGACGTCAGCTTCGATCTCGATCCCGCGCAGACAGGCCGCAGAATCGGTAGTAAAGAAGGGGTTGCCGGTACCGGCGGAGAAGATCACCACCTTGCCGGCGCGCAGTTGGCTGATGGCTTCAGCCCAGACATAGGAGTCACAGATGCCTTGCAGGGAGATGGCAGACATCAGACGGGCATTCACATAAGCACGATGCAGGGCATCACGCATGGCCAGACCGTTCATCACGGTAGCCAGCATACCCATGTGGTCGCCCACCACGCGGTTCATGCCCGCCTTGGCAAGACCGGCACCACGGAACAGGTTGCCGCCACCGATGACCAGACCGACCTGAACACCCAGCTCAACCAGTTCTTTGATCTCTTGGGCCATCCGATCCAGCACCGCCGGATCAATGCCAAAACCCTCGGATCCTTGCAGGGCTTCACCACTCAACTTCAGAAGAACACGTCTGTATGCAGGCTTGGGATTGGTACTCATGTCACTGATTCCTGGTCATATAAAGACCGCGACATAAGTCGCGGTCTGGGGAAACGGAAAAACCGGTTCGATTAGGCCTTTTGAGCGGCCGCGATTTGAGCTGCTACTTCTGCAGCGAAATCGGTCTCTTGCTTCTCGATGCCTTCGCCCACTTCGAAACGGGTGAAGGAAACAACGTCAGCGCCTTCTTTCTTCAGCAGCTCGGCAACGGTCATGGAAGGATCCTTCACGAACGGCTGACCAGTCAGGGAAACCTCACCGGTGAACTTCTTCATGCGGCCTTCAACCATCTTCTCGGCGATCTCTTTCGGCTTGCCGGAGTTGATGGCGATGTCGATCTGGATTTCGCGCTCTTTGGCAACGACGTCGGCAGACACATCTTCCGGCTTGACGAATTGCGGGCTGTTGGCAGCAACGTGCATGGCCAGATCTTTGGCCAGCTCGTCGGTACCGCCGACCAGCTTGGTGATAACACCGATGCGGGAACCGTGAACGTAGGTGCCCAGGTTGTCACCTTCAACCAGCATCACGCGACGCAGGTTCATGTTCTCACCGATCTTGGCGATCAGGTTGGTGATGGTCAGCTCGACGGACTCGCCGTTGCCGAAGTCGGCGGCTTTCAGCGCGTCAACGTCAGCAATCTTCTGGGTAGCGGCGATCTCAACGATTTTCTGACCCATGGCCAGGAAGCCGGCATCCTTGGAAACGAAGTCAGTCTCGCAGTTCAGCTCGATCATGACGGCAACGTTGCCTTCGGTACGGGCGAAGATCACACCTTCAGCGGCGATACGGCCAGCTTTCTTGGCGGCTTTGGCCTGACCGGATTTGCGCATGTTTTCGATAGCCAGTTCGATATCACCGTTGGCTTCTTCCAGTGCTTTTTTGCAATCCATCATGCCAGCGGCGGTGCGCTCGCGCAGTTCTTTTACCAGGGCGGCAGAAATGTTTGCCATGTCCAGTATCCTCGGTCTTGAATTGACAAGAAACAGGGGCCACAAGGGCCCCTGCTAACCAATTACATCAGCTTGGTTAATAAGGGCTTTGCAGTCCTTATCAATTACTCAGCTTCAACGAAGCCATCTTGTTCGGCTTGAACAACGATGTCCTGAGCGCGAGCTTCCAGTACGGTGTCAGCAGCAGCATTCAGGTACAGCTGAACGGCACGGATAGCGTCGTCGTTACCCGGGATGACATAGTCAACGCCGTCCGGGTTGGAGTTGGTATCAACGATGGAAACTACCGGGATACCCAGGTTGTTGGCTTCTTTGATAGCGATGTGCTCGTGGTCGGCATCGACAACGAACAGAACGTCAGGCAGGCCGCCCATGTTCTTGATACCACCCAGGCTCTTCTCCAGCTTTTCCATTTCGCGAGTACGCATCAGCGCCTCTTTCTTGGTCAGCTTGTCGAAGGTACCGTCTTGGCTCTGGGTTTCCAGATCTTTCAGGCGCTTGATGGACTGACGAACGGTTTTCCAGTTGGTCAGCATGCCGCCCAGCCAGCGGTGGTTAACATAGAACTGGTCGCAACGCTCAGCGGCTTCTTTTACGGCTTCAGACGCGGCACGCTTGGTACCTACGAACAGTACCTTGCCCTTCTTGGCAGCTACGGAGCTGATGAAGTTCATGGCATCGTCAAACATCGGAACGGTTTTTTCCAGGTTGATGATGTGAACCTTGCTGCGGGCACCGAAGATGTAGGATTTCATTTTCGGGTTCCAGTAACGAGTCTGGTGACCGAAGTGAACGCCGGCTTGCAGCATGTCGCGCATAGAAACTTTAGCCATTTTATACCTCTGTATTGGGGTTAGGCCTCCACACATCCCATATAACCGACCCGTTAAGGCACCCCGGCATATGTGTCGATGTGTGTGTGTTGTTTAAGTAAGGGTGATGGTACGGGGAGACAAGTTCCCCATTCCGGCGCGCTTTATACCATAACTTTGGTCAGGACACCACCAGCCGTACCGCTAAAAATGGATCCCTGCCGAGCAGGTTGCGGCACCGATTTGACGCTGTGATGACAATCACACTGGAAGTAAACGGGGGTTGGGGATAAAATTTTGGCCTGATTGCAAACGCATCTATTTTTCATTACCTGATTGCCGGACATCACAGGGTGCGCGGTCAGGTCCCAAGAGAGATCCCATGTCCATTAAAATCAAGACACCGGAAGAGATTGAAAAGATGCGCGTTGCCGGCCAGCTGGCCGCCGATGTGCTGGTCATGATCGCCCCCCACGTCAAGGCGGGCGTCACCACCGACGAACTGAACACCATCTGCCACAACTACATGGTCGACGTGCAGCAGGCCATCCCTGCCCCGCTCAACTATCACGGCTTCCCCAAGTCCATCTGCACCTCGGTGAACGATGTGATCTGCCACGGCATTCCGAACCACAAGAAGCTGCGCGAGGGTGACATCATCAACCTCGACATCACCGTCATCAAGGATGGCTACCACGGTGATACCTCCGCCATGTTCATCGTGGGCGAGACCACCCCGCTGCGCCGCCAGCTCTGCAAGGTGGCTCAGGAGAGCCTCTACGCCGCCATCAAGCAGGTGCGCCCCGGCATGTGCATCACCGAGATCGGCGCCGTGATCCAGCCCATCGTCGAGAAGGCCGGTTTCTCCGTGGTACGTGACTACTGTGGTCACGGCATCGGGGCCGAGTTCCACGAAGAGCCGCAGATCCTGCACTACCGCAACGGCGGCAAGCTGGAGCTCAAACCTGGCATGTGCTTCACCATCGAGCCCATGGTCAACAGCAAGAAGTACCACTGCAAGGTCAACCCGAAGGATGGCTGGACCGTGACCACCAAGGATGGCGGCGACTCCGCCCAGTGGGAGCACACCCTGCTGGTGACCGAGGATGGCTGCGAGGTGCTGACCCTGCGCCCGGACGACACTATCGACCGTCTCATCAAACACGGTTAACATCAAACCCCGGCCCCTCGCCGGGGTTTTGTTTTTATCAGCCGCAGGCCCCGCACTTCGGCCTGCGACAAGAGTGTGAGACGCCATGGACGCCAGCCTGCTTTCCCCCCATCTGCTGCCCGACGATCAGCTCACCCGCGAGAACTGCAAGGAGTACCTGAGCCGTTTTCTCGGCTGGCTGCACGCCCGCTTCGACGCCGGTGACAACATCATCGAACTGGTGGCCACCCGCTCCGAATACATGGACCAGCTGCTGACCCGGCTGTGGCAGAAATTCGGCTTCGACAAGACGGAGCTCACCCTGATCGCGGTAGGAGGCTATGGCCGCGGCGAGCTGCACCCCCACTCCGACATCGACCTGCTGATCCTCTACGAAGGGGACGAGCTGGACGAGGTGCTGGGGCTGCGCATCGGCGAGTTCATCACCCTGTTGTGGGATCTCAAGCTGGAGGTGGGCCAGGCGGTGCGCAACGTGCGCGAGTGCATCGAGCAGGGGCGCGGCGACATCACGGTCGCCACCAACCTCATCGAGGCGCGCTACATCACCGGCCGCGAGGCGGGCTTCCAGCAGCTCAAGGAGGCCACCGGCCCCCAGCACTTCTGGCCGAGCGAGCAGTTCTTCAAGGCCAAGCGCGAAGAGCAGGCCCAGCGCCACCAGCAGTTTCTCGGTACCGCCTACAAGCTCGAACCGGATCTCAAGTGCAATCCGGGGGGACTGCGCGACATCCAGACCCTGGCCTGGGTGGCTCGCCGCCACTTCGGCGCCACCACCCTGTTCGAGATGACCAGCCACGGCTTTCTCAACCGGGCCGAGTATCGCGAGCTGCTCGACTGCCAGAATTTCCTCTGGAAGGTGCGCTTCGCCCTGCACATGGCCATCAACAAGGGCGACAACCGGCTGCTGTTTGACCGCCAGCGCACCGTGGCCCAGATGCTGGGTTTCGAGGGGGAAGGCAACGCCCCAGTCGAGCAGATGATGAAGCGCTTCTATCAGACGGTGCGACGGGTCTCCGAGCTCAACGAGATGCTGCTGCAGCTGTTTGACGAGGCGATCCTCGGCAACACCGCCATGGACGTACGCCGCCTCTCCGACGAGTTCCAGCTGCGCGGGCGCCTCATCGATGCGGTGGATAGCGAGCTGTTCGGCCGCGATCCCGCCGCCATCCTGCGCCTCTTCTACCAGATTGCCCAGCACCCGGAGATTGCCGGCATCCACTCCGCCACCCTGCGCCAGCTGCGCGAGGCGCGCCGCAAGCTCAACTGCTGGCTGCAGGACCTGCCGGAGTGCCGCCGCCTGTTCATGGCGCTGCTGCGCCACCCCAACGGCATCGGCCAACCCCTCAGCCTGATGCACAAATACGGCATCCTGGCCGCCTACCTGCCGCAGTGGAACCTTATCGTCGGCCAGATGCAGTTCGACATGTTCCACGCCTACACGGTGGACGAACACACCCACCGGCTGCTCAAGAACATCCACCAATTTCCCAACCCGGCCAGCCGCCAGACTCACCCGCTCTGCCACGAGGTCTTCACCCGGCTGCGCAAGCCCGAGCTGCTCAGCATCGCCGCCCTCTTTCACGACATCGCCAAGGGGCGGCGCGGCGATCACTCAGAGCTCGGCGCCGTCGATGCGCTGGAGTTCTGCCAGCTGCACGGCCTGGATCGCTACGAAAGCCGGCTGGTCGCCTGGCTGGTGCGCCACCACCTGCTGATGTCGGTCACCGCCCAGCGCCGCGACATCTACGACCCGGACGTGGTCACCGATTTTGCCCAGAAAGTGCGCGACGAGCAGCACCTCGACCTGCTCTACTGCCTGACAGTGGCCGATATCTGCGCTACCAACGACACCCTCTGGAACGACTGGAAGGGCACCCTGCTGCGCGAGCTCTACTTCGCCACCCAGAAGGCGCTGCGCCAGGGGCTGGAGAACCCGCCTGACATGCGGCTGCGGATCCGTGAAAACCAGCGCCAGGCCAAGCAGTTCCTGGCCCAGCGCGACGTGCCGGAGGAGGCCATCAACCAGCTCTGGAGCGATTTCAAGGCCGATTATTTCCTGCGCCACACCCCGGAACAGATCGCCTGGCACTGCCGCAAGATCATCGAGCACGGCGACAACCCGGCGCCGCTGGTGATCATCGGCAAGCACCCGACCCGCGGCGGCAGCGAGGTGTTCATCTACTGTCGCGACACCCCGAATCTGTTCGCCACCGTGGCCTCTGCGCTGGATCAGAAGAACCTCAACATCCACGACGCCCAGATCATGAATTCGCGCAGCGACTACGTGCTCGATACCTTCGTGGTGCTCGAACCCAACGGCGAGCCCATCAGCCCCAACCGCACCGCCACCATCAAGAAGGCGCTGGAGAAGGCGCTGCAGGAGCCGGGCAAGCTGGTGCTGCGCAGCAAGCCCCTGTCGCGCCGCCACCGCCAGTTCAGCGTACCGACCCGGGTGGTGTTTCTGCCCCACAAGGGGGAAAACCGCCACACCCTGCTGGAGCTGACCGCGCTCGACACCCCGGGCCTGCTGGCCCGCATCGGTGCCGTGTTCCAGCAGTGCGGCCTGTCGCTGCACGCCGCCAAGATCACCACCATCGGCGAGCGGGTGGAGGACTTCTTCAGCCTCACCACCCTGGCTGGCGAACCCCTGACCCAGACCGAACAGCAGGCGCTGGAGGAGCGGCTGGTCAATCAGCTCAACCCTGTGGAGAGCGCTGAACGTTAGGCCTATGGCACCCCGGATCGGCCTCACAAGACCCCGTTTATCAGCCTGATTTTTCAGTCAGAACAAGTGGTTGGGCCACTGGAGTACAGTAAATCGCCGTTCTTGTGAAGAAATCGGCCCGGGCCCTTAAAAACAGTTGGAAAAGTGTGATACAACAAACGGAATTTTTTAAAGGAAACCTGTCATGACCGAGTTGCAACAGATCATTGAAGCGGCCTTCGAGCGCCGTGATTCCATCACTCCCGGCTCCGTCGATGCCGCCACCAAGGCCGCCATTCTGCAAGCCATCGACCTGCTGGATTCCGGCAAGGCCCGCGTCGCCGAGAAGATTGCCGGCGAGTGGGTGGTGCACCAGTGGTTGAAGAAGGCGGTGCTGCTCTACTTCCGCATCAATGACAACGGCATCATCAAGGGCGACGATGCCCAATACTACGACAAGGTTCCCCTCAAGTTCTCCGACTACAGCGCCGAGCAGTTCAAGGCCGCCGGTGTGCGTGTCGTACCGCCAGCTACCGCCCGCAAAGGCTCCTTCATCGCGCCCAATACCGTGCTGATGCCCTCCTACGTCAACATCGGCGCCTTCGTCGATGAAGGCACCATGGTCGACACCTGGGCCACCGTGGGCTCCTGCGCCCAGATCGGCAAGAACGTGCACCTCTCCGGCGGCGTCGGCATCGGCGGCGTGCTGGAGCCGCTGCAGGCCAACCCGACCATCATCGAGGACAACTGCTTCATCGGTGCCCGCTCCGAAGTGGTGGAAGGGGTGATCGTGGAGGAAGGCTCCGTCATCTCCATGGGCGTCTTCATCGGCCAGTCCACTCGCATCTATGACCGTGAAACCGGCGAGATCCACTACGGCCGCGTGCCGGCTGGCTCGGTGGTCGTCTCCGGCTCCCTGCCCTCCAAGTGCGGCAAGTACAGCCTCTACGCCGCCGTCATCGTCAAGAAGGTGGATGCCAAGACCCGCGCCAAGGTCGGCATCAACGCCCTGCTGCGTTCCATCGACGAGTAAGCGGTTTTGCTGTGATTTAAAAGGGCGCCTGATGGCGCCCTTTTGATTTTGGCGCCCCTGTCACAGGCAAGCCACACCGGCTCGGTTAAGATAGACGTGACAGGATCGTTTCAAACCGAGGAAGCCTGATGTACGAGAATCTGAAGAGCCTGGGGATCCAGGATCCCGCCTCCGTCGACAGCTATACCCTGCGCCAGGAGGCCAACCACGACATCCTCAAGATCTACTTCAAGAAGCAGAAGGGCGAGTTTTTCGCCAAGAGCGTCAAGTTCAAATACCCGCGCCAGCGCAAGACCATGCTGGTCGATTCGGGCACCCATGAGTACAAGGATGTCACCGAGATCAACGCCAATCTGAAATACGTGGTGGACGAGCTCGACAACCTGACCCAGGGCGTGCACGTGCAGGCCGACCCGGACATCAAGCAGAAGATCTTGCGCGACCTGCGTCACCTGGAAAAAGTGGTGCAGAACAAGATCAGCGAAATCGAGCGGGATCTGGAAAAGCTCTAAACCGGTCTGATGCAGCAAAGGCGCCCACGGGCGCCTTTTTCATTGGGTCACATCAGGCAGGCGTCATCAGGCCAGCCCCGCACATGCCCCGCCGCCCAAACGCGGCCCAGCAAAAAGGGAGGCTTGCGCCTCCCTTTTCGGAACTCGGAATGAAAGCAGGGATTAGTTGCTCTTCATCCAGATGTCCATGTCGGTTTTCAGGTTGTCGGACTTGGTACCGAAGATGGCTTGTACGCCAGAACCTGCAACCACCACACCGGCGGCGCCCAGTTTCTTCAGACCAGCCTGGTCAACCTTGGCCACATCCTTCACGCCGACACGCAGACGGGTGATGCAAGCGTCCAGAGAAGCGATGTTCTCCTTGCCACCGAAGGCAGTGACCAGTGCGGCAGACATCTCGTCCTTGCTCTGACCAACGCTCTCTTCAGCAGTTTCGTCTTCACGACCCGGGGTCTTCAGGTTCATGGCACGGATGACCACGGTGAAGACCACGTAGTAGATGACGGCATAAACCAGACCCAGACCCACCAGCAGCAGCATGTGATCGGCACGCGGGGATTGCACCACGAAGTCGATGAAGCCGTTGGAGAAGGTGTGGCCGTGTACCACGCCCAGAGAGTTGGTCAGTACGTAGGCCAGACCGGCCAGCACGGCGTGGATGGCGTACAGTACCGGGGCGATGAACAGGAAGGAGAACTCGATAGGCTCAGTGATACCGGTCAGGAAAGAGGTCAGGGCGGCAGAGGCCATGATACCTACGATCTTGGCGCGGTTTTCCGGCTTGGCGGAGTGCGCGATGGCAAACGCGGCAGCAGGCAGACCGAACATCTTGAACAGGTAGCCACCGGCCAGCTGACCGAAGCCGTTGCCGGCAGCGCGGGAGGCGTCGTCAGCAGTCAGGAAGCAGGTCATGATGCCGTGTACGGTTTCGCCAGCGGCGTTGACACAGGTACCAGCCTGATAGAAGAACGGCACGTTCCAGATGTGGTGCAGACCGAACGGGATCAGGGAGCGTTCAACCACGCCGTAGATACCGAAGGCCAGTACCGGGTTCTGGTTGGCAGCCCAGTCGGAGAAGGCACCGATGGCGGCACCTACCGGCGGCCAAATCACGGACAGGATCACGCCCAGACCGATGGAGACGAAACCGGTGATGATCGGCACGGCGCGCTTGCCGGCGAAGAAGCCCAGGTACTCTGGCAGCTGGATCTTGTAGAAGCGGTTGAACGCCCAGGCGGCCACGCCACCGGCGAGGATACCGCCCAGTACGCCGGTCTCGATGGTCTCGACGCCCATCACGGGGGCCATCACCTTCAGGGTGGCAACCATGATGCCGTAGCCAACGATGGCAGACAGGCCGGATACGCCGTCGTTATTGGTAAAGCCGAGTGCCACGCCCACGGCGAACAGCAGGGCCATCTGACCGAATACGGAACCACCGGCCTGCTCCATCAGCTGGGAGACAATTTCCGGCAACCAGCTGAAGTGGGCAGCACCCACCCCCAGCAGAATACCTGCAACGGGCAAGACCGATACTGGCAGCATCAGCGCCTTACCGACCTTTTGCAGATTAGAGAAAGCATTTTTTAACATGTGTGCGCTCCTGAATGGAATGTCTTACCGTAGACGCTTCAGTCCAATTTATAGACGACCAAGAACATCATCTCTCATCGGCATGAATTCGACGCGGGTTTGTTTATTTTGACCAGCTGAATATAACCCAGCAGATCGCAAATATCTTCCATCAGGGGTAAGCGAATAAAAAATTTGGAGGGGAGATCACAAGATAATTTCGGCGGGAATTTTCAGCTAATTACAGCTATATTTCGGCATCTTCATGCTAAACCAGAAATATGAAAAGTGCTGTTTCGCATTGTATTTTAGCCAATCAAAACAATACACCATGAAACGCAATGTAACTTAATGTAACCATTTGCTGTTTTTTCTATTTTAGTCTACCGATTAAAAAGGCCTCCAACAAGGGAGGCCTCAAATAAATATTATCTTTTAAAGACCGGACGATATTCAGCCTTTCTGGGAACGCTTGACCGCATCCACAAAGACCGATTTCGCCTTGGTCGAACCTGCCCGTTCCGCTTCGCTGACCAATCTCATCGCCTTGTCGATGTCACCGGCTTTCACCGCTTTCTCGATCTGGGATTGATAGAAGGCCTCGGTTTCGCTCAGCATGGGGGCACTGCTCTTGACTGCGCCGGCGGTCGCCAGGGGCACGACAAGCTTGTTTGGTGCCGTGTTGACTACCGGGGTGTTGGCATCAATCACATCCTGATAGACGGGCTTGTAATAGTTGCTCTCGGTTTTGACGCCACTCAAGTCCTCCACAGAGAGGCTGACCACGCCCCAGGGGGAGTGCGGAATGACGGGGTCTTTTTCACCATAATCAACCACCCCCAGCGACTTGGTCATCAGCTTGGAAGGGCTCAGAATGGTGGTTGTTTTGTCCAGACCACTCTGGTCTGTGTAGATCACCATGTAACTTTCGTTATTGGGGTTACCGACATAGGAGCGATCCACGGTAAACACGGCTTCCATGCGATCCCCCTGCAGCATGCGTGCAGGCTCGTACTTGAACACGTCGCTGCCCAACTTGCGGGTCACATTGAATTTGGAATCAAGCATCAAGACGGTCGGGTTGAACAGCGATTTGTCGATCAAGCCATCAACCGTGATGCGCAGGTCACCGGAGTTGACCGGCAACCGGAAGGCGGCGAAGTGGCTTTTCCCTTCGCTGAAAGCGTAAACGGGGGAGCTGCCATCAATGGGGATAAGCTTGGTTGCGCCCGGTTGTATGTCCTGAAACGGCAGACTGGAGACATCGCGACAGCAGCTGCCAACCGTAGCCAATTGGCTCATCGCAACGTCGCGATTTCCCATGATGGACTTGAACTCCTGAGTCGGCGCTACCGTCGTTTCCAACGTGGCGCACCCACCCAGCACAACAGAACAGAATACAGTCAAGGCTAATCTGGAATATCTCATCGCGTGACCCTAAGAAACGTGTTGTAAAAAAAGAGCCCCCGTCATGCGGGGGCACTTGCAGTCATGACGTCAACAGATTACCACCAAGCTTCAGCTTGAACACCGAAGTTCCAGGAATCGTCCTGTTTCACGCCATTGGCATCCGGGCGGAACTGGCCGTCAGAATCCAAGTAGGAAGCGTAGACACGGATTTCCGGACGGGCCCAGAAGCTGGAGCCAGCGGACCAGGCCTGAGCCAGGGTGTATTTCTTGCCGATGGTGCTGGTTTCGGTGCCATTGTTCGGCTTGTAGCTGTCATGGTGATAGCCAAGCTCGGCGATGGTCTTCATGGTGTCATTCCACTTGTACATCGGGCGAACGACAACGGAGAAGGTGTCCTTGTCAACGCTGTCATTCTCGAGGTCACTGGCAGTACCGTAAACCAGCTGGTGACCAAACTCGACCTTGTCGCCAACCGGCAGCACGCCCCAGTTGATGAAGCGCCAGCCATCGCCCTTGGCGGCAGATTGGCTCAGGCCGCTGCCAGAACCGCTACCGTAGTCAACAGCCTGAGAGGCATAACCGTCGGCGAAATACTGAACCACGGTCTTGTTGAAGCCACCCAGCATGGATTGGGTCAACTCGGCGGTCAGCATGTGGCCGTTTTTCTCGTAATCCTTGCTGCCCAGAGCCGCTTTCTGCTCATCGGTCAGGTTGCCGCGGGCGTAGTCATAGCCCAGCTCCAGGGAGCCGTCTTGCCACAGCGGAATACCAGCATAACGCAGGTCCAGTACGTCGGTATCAACACGCTTGTCGACACCAACACCACCTACAAACTTGTCGTAATCTTCCCACGGGTCGTTACGCAGCCATGCAAATGAGAGCTTGCCCGGACCAGCCTGGATGTTTTCTACACCAGCACCGGCACCAGACACATCCCAGTAGTAGAAGTCGGAGATGTGGATGTCGTGACGTTGATAGTAACGCTTACCGGCCCACAGGGTAGCTTCCGGCGCGAAGCCCAGCACGCCCTTGGCCTGGACGTTGAATTGGCGCAGAGCAAAGTCGGCATCGCTGCCGCTGGTGCTTTCCCAGTCACGACCCTGCTGACCTGCCACCATTGCAAACATGGAGTCTACGTAGAAGGACTTGCCGTCCTTGTTGTAAGCCTCTTGACCCAGCTGAACTTCGCCGTAGGTCTCGGCTTCGTTGCCCAGACGACCGACTTTCGCCTTGGAATAGGTTTGCAGGCTGCCGTTATCGGAAGTACCGACACCGGAACGCATGTAGCCGTGGAAATCAACGGCGAAGGCGGCTTGGGAAGCCAGGGCTGCGGTTACTGCTGCAGCGATCGGGAGCCACTTTGCTTTCATTTTCATTTTCCTTATTCCCGCTGTGAGGAGTGTGATCCTGAATATCCAAGTTCTTATCACCGTAAAAACGTTTGGGTGATAACCGAGGCCGATTATAGGTAGCCAATTTCGGGACAAACATGAGCTGATTCACAAAATGGCGACAAATCGCCCAGCATTGTCCGCAGAGGGTTTTATGGGATGGATAACTGTAAATTTATGCAATAACTCACTATTCATTATGGTTGAAATGCAAAAAGATCCACCATGAAACCGCTACCAACAATTAATTCGCTTCGAAGATTAAGTGATAAATATTCAAATTGATGACAAAAACATGACTGAAATCGCTTTCAATGGGGAACTTTTAAATTTGCGGCATGTCAGCTGGCGCCGAAATAAATCACTGAGCAAACAAGGAACGGCTTGAAAAATAACCTGAGAAATAGCGGGCAAATATGGTCAGTTGAGACTGGCCTGCCCCACAAAATAAATATCCCCGCCAGACGGACTGAACGGGGATCTATAAGTGATGAAAAAGAGTGGTCGCTAGAGTTTATTTAGCCAGTCATCGAGCCAGGCCAGCGCCACTTTTTCCGGTTCATCGTCGACGGTGGCATCTATTTCCAGGCGGGGCAGCAGAGGGCTGGCGCCAAGCTCCTGCAGCAGTCCATCGAGGTGGCGACCGGCACCGCAGAAGTGCTCATAGCTGCTGTCACCCATGGCTATGAGGGCATATCGCCACCCTTTCATGTAGGGAGCCCGATCAGTCAGGGCAGTAGCCAGTGGTTGCAGATTGGGCGGAATGTCGCCCTGGCCGGTGGTGGCGGTGATGACCAGCAAGAATCGACTCGCATCCAGATCTTCCAGCTCGGCCTCCTCGAACACCCGGCAGCCGTGCCCCGCCTGTTCCAGCCGCACCGCCAGCGTCTCGGCCACCAGCATTGCCGCGCCGTACACGGTTCCCACCACTATATCTATCTGCGCCATCACGACCCCCTTTGACCAACATGGATGCCCAGCATGCCACAGCGCGGAGTCAGGCAACACCCCGAACGCCTCAGTAGTCGCTCTCGCTGGCAGGCCAGCCCAGTGCGGCAAACAGCTGCAGCACGTGCGCCCCCAGTGGCGCCTGGATGCGCATAGGCACCTTGAGCACCGGGTGCTGAAAGCTGAGGGTGCGAGCCACCAGCAGCAGGCGATCGCAACCATAGTGCTCGCGAAAGAAGCGGTTGTGGCGGCCATCGCCGTGGGTGGTGTCACCGACGATAGGGTGGAACAGATGATCGAGGTGACGGCGCAGCTGATGCTTGCGACCCGTCTTGGGGAACAGCCGAACCAGGCTGTAGCGACTGGTAGGGTGTTTCTTGGAGACAGCATGGGGCAGCTCGACCTGATGCAGGCGACGAAACGCGGTCACCGCCTCCTGGGCCGGACGATCCGGATCGCTCATGGCATCGGCGATCTTGTCCAGCTGCTCCTTGAGGGGGTAGTCGATCACCCCCTGCTCCGGAGCCCAGCCACGCACCAGCGCCAGATACTCCTTGTGGACCTGACGGGCGGCAAAGGCCTCGGTCAGGGTACGGGCCACGGCAGGATCGAGGGCAAACAGCAGCACCCCCGAGGTGGGTCTGTCCAGCCGATGTACCGGGTAGACGTGACGACCACCGATGAGATCCCGGGTCATCTGCATGGCAAAACGGGTTTCGGCCTTGTCGAGCCAGCTGCGATGCACCAGCAGACCGGAGGGCTTGTTGACCGCCACCAGCCAGTCATCCTGGTAGAGCAGGGTCAGCTTCATCTCGCCGTCGTCTTGAGTGGTGCAAGCATCGGAACCGCCACCCGTCTGCGTTTTCTTCTGATGACCCAGGGTCTGCTCGCTCATCATTGTTCGACCACTTTGCCGGAGAGCAGCAGATCGAAGCGGGCAATCAGGCGCAGCAGGGCTTCGACCTCGGCCAGCTCTTCCTTGTAGACTTCGCTGGCCATGGGATAGAGAGAGACGCTGCTGGGCAGCGGCGCCTGCAGCAGCACCAACTGCTCCATGCGCGGGATCAGCACGAACTGCAGCCACTGATCGAAGCTCAGGGTATCGACGCAAAACGGCAGCTCGCTGGCCAGGGCCTCTTCCCCCGGATGGGTCGCTTGCCAACGTTCCAGACGTTGCAGTTCGGCGGTCAGTTCGCCCAGCAGGCCGGCTACCAGCAGATATTGATTCATTGCGCTCTCTTCCTCATCACCACGTCCCCGGTTCGCGGTTCAGTCAACAGCAAACCGGGCTTTGCAAAAAAGGGCGCTACTATACACCCTCCCCCCCGCTCTCTGCCATGCCCCCGGCGGCCGGGCAACAGGTAACCCCAACGGCCATCCGTACGGGCCGCAACACGCCTCCCTGCTGGCTATCTTGTGCCAGCGCCTTATAATCGGCCCGCATCACCCTTAGCCGGATCACCTCATGTCCACCATCAATACTCTGACTGACTTTCTGACCCAGGCCGATACCCAGTTTCAGCTGTTCGACATGGGCCGCCAGGTGCGGCCGCTGGCGAGCGACACCTTCGTGCGCATCGAGCAGCAGCAGGAGCCCTACCCCTGGCCCCTGCAGCAGCACGCCTGGCTCGGCGTCCACTTCTTCCAGCCGGCCGAATCGCGCCACTACCTCTGGTTCCTCAAGTTTGCCCTCGACGAGCGCGGTCTGCTCATCTCGAGCGGCCCCAAGCACTTCATGGATCAGGTGGTGGAGACCCTGGGTTACAAGCTGACCGGCGAGCTCGATGAGGAGAAGGCCCAGCGGCTGGCCGAGAATCCCTACACCTTCCGCCCGGCCGAAGCCAAGATGGCCAGCCTGCACGCCAAGCTGGCCCGCCAGCTGGAGCAGGCCCCGTCCGCCTACTTCGAAGGGCTCTGCCACTACCTGTCCGCTCCCTCTCCCGAGGGGTGGCAGACCCTCGGCGTGCAGGGCTTTGCCGATCTGGCGGAGCGGCTGCAGGATGAGCGCAACCTGGCGCTGGTGTGCAAGGCGCTGCCGAAGCTGCCGCAAGAGCCGCTCTACGCCCTCTGCCAGAGCCTGGAAAACGCCCCGCTGCCGCCGGCCGTACAGGGCGCCCTGTTCGAGCGCATCGGCAAGGAGCAGGAGTGCGCCGAGCCCAACGCCGAGACCCTGGCATACCTGTGTCGGGCGCTGGCCTCCTGCAACGGCAGCAGCATGCGCACCAACAAGCTGCTGACCCTGCTGCAAACCCAGCCGAGCCCGGCCCTGCTGCTGGCCATCGCCGGTCGGCTCTGGCCCGATCTGAAGGATGCCGCCCTGCTCAGCCTGTTCCTGGAGCAGCTGGCCCTGCAGCCGACCCAGTTCTTCAATCAGGTATTTGCCGAACTGGTGACCCTGCCGGCCCTGCGCAATGATATGCTGGCCAGACTGCGCGACCCCGAGCGCAGCGACGCCCTGGGCCAGGCTATCGGCCGCCTGTTCGCCTCGGCCTGAGGATAGCGGCGCCCCGCCACCCTGGCGGGGCGCCGCCCGACACGGACACACCGCAAAAGGAGCCCGCGATGGGTGAAGTGCTCGCCATCTTGCTGCTGACCCTGGGTGCAGGTGCCTTCTGGCACCAGCGACGCCAGGCCGAACTCGCCTGGCAATACATGCGCCGCTACTGTCAGCATCACGACCTGCAACTGCTGTCGCTGGCGCGCAGCCACCGGACGCTGGCCCACCGACCGCTGCGCCTGCTCACCTATTACGAGTTCGAATTCTCCAGCGATGGCGAGAGCCACTACCTGGGGCAACTGCGCATGCAGGGGCTGCAGGTGGTCGGCGTTGACCTCCCGCCACATCGGGTACCCAGCCTGTAAATCTCCCGCCACGGGGCGAGCCTATACTGTTCTGGAATGTCTTTTCGGAGAGATGAGATGGAGTTCCTGACCCACGATCTGGCCGCCCTGTTTGCCCAGCTGGGGCTGGCCAACGACGAGCTGAGCCTGCACCGCTTCATTCACGAGCACCGCCTCGACAACCAGACCCTGCTGCCGGAAGCCCCCTTCTGGACCAGTGCCCAGGCCAATTTTCTGCGCGATGCCCTGTGGAACGATTCGGACTGGTCGGAAACCATCGACGAGCTGGACGTACTGCTGCGCCGGCACGATTGACCCGCTTCCCGCTTTTCAGTCTCCCGCGCTTTGGTTAAGCTCTGTGCCCCGTCCAGCCCCAATATCCCCATGCCGTGCAGGAGCACTCATGTCAGCCCAAGAGATCATCCGCATCGCCAATGAACTGGCGGCCAAGGGCATCGCCCCCACCACCGCCATGGTCAAGGCCCGCCTCGGCCAGCCCGTTCCCATGGCCGAGCTGCTCAAAGTGCTGAGCCAGTGGAAGCAGCAACCCGCAGCCGCCCCGGAAGTCGCCAGCCCGGCGCAGGAAGCCCCCGCTCCCGCCGCCGAGCCTACCCTGCTGCAGCTTGCCGAACGGCTCGAACGTCTCGAACGCAAAGTGGATCGGCTGACCGAACTGCTGCTCCAGCAGGGGAAGTCGTGAACCATGTACATCCTCGAACTCTGCTTTGAGTGCTATCGTGACACCTCGCTGGGCGAGGCCGAGCGAGCCATCGTCAACTACCTCGACATGCTGCGCTATCAGGGCCAGATCCTCGGCCGGGAGTTCCCCACCAGCATGCACGACGGCTACTTCGTCAGCCGGGTGGTCTGCCCGGAGCAGGACAGCCTGCACCCCGACAATCAGAGCGAGCAGGTCAAGCTGGCGGAACAGGGCCTGCACCGGGCCGGGCTGCTCGCCCCCAAACTCCACCTGCAGGGGGCAGACTTGCTCTCTGACAGCACCGACCCCTGCGGCCATGATGGCAAGCGCCCCAGCTGGATGCTGCTCTATACCAGCTTCCTGCACACCTGCTCGCCGCTGCGCTGCGGCGATCACTTCGCCCCCATCCCGCTCTATCGGCTGCCGGCCGTCGCCAACGGCGACCACAAGCAGATCATCAAGTGGCAGGAGGATTGGGAGGCGTGCGATCAGCTGCAGATGAACGGCTCCATCGCCGAACATGCGGCGCTGCACGAAATCGGTGAGGTGGGCAGCCGGCTCCATCGCCGTGGCAGCGATCTCGGCAAGCGGCTGGAAGCCCTGACCGGCATCCCCACCTACTACTACCTCTACCGGGTGGGCGGCCGCAGTGCGGCCGAGGAGAAGACTCGCCCCTGTCCGGGCTGTGGCGGCGAATGGGCGCTGGCCGAGCCCTTGCACGAGATCTTCGACTTCAAGTGCGATCCCTGCCGGCTGGTCGCCAACCTCTCCTGGGATTTCAAGGACTGAGTCCGGCGGTGAACCAAACAAAAACGCCTTGCCGGTTGGCAAGGCGTTTTTCATTGTGGCTGACGCCACTTATTGCGGCAGGGTCTCCAGCCGCTCGAGAAACACCGGCAATGAAGGCGCCAGCACCAACCGGCGGCCCGAGTCGAGCCACTCCAGCCACACCTGACCACTCTCGTTGTCGAGCGATACCAGCGTCATCTCGTTGCGGGTGGTGGCGATGAACAGGGAGGGGCTGCGCTTCAACTTGCGCAGCATCAGCAGGTGGCCGATAAGGTTCTCCTTGAGCAGGTCGAGATCCGCCTCGTTCCAAGGCAGCACAAACTCGAGCCGCAGCCCCTTGTAGAGGCAGGGCACAGGGCGGCTGAACCAGCCACCAAACAGGGCCTGCGCGGCCGGGTGCAGGGTCAGCTCGAGCGCCTCGTTCATCGCCGTGAAATCGGCGGGCTCGGTGCGCCGATGCGGGCGCCAGGCGACCCGACCTTCTTTGGGTTCATCCAGCTCGCAGGGGGAGCGCCAGTCCGCCTCCCACTCGCACAGGGGCAGCCCTCGCCTCGCCTCGCCGTCGCGCTGCCAGCGCAAAAAAAAGTGTTCCAGGGCAGACAAGACTTGATCCGACATCGAAATTCCCCACAATTGCTGCCAAAGTCCGCTATTGCACCATCAAAGCCATGAGCAGACAAGGTGAAGCGCGGATCGCCAGCCGGCACTCCCCGCCTTGCCACCCCAAGCGGGGCCCATGCCTCTGCCATCGCCCATTCAACGTTCGAGTCACACAGATGAGCAAACAAGATAGATACGCCGGCGCCAGCGCCCTGCAGGGGCTGAGCCTGGGCCAGCAATCGGCCTACATCAGCCAGTACACCCCGGCCCTGCTGCAGCCGGTGCCCCGCAGTCTGAACCGCGACGACCTTGGTCTTGGCGGCGAGCTGCCGTTCCAGGGCTGCGACGTCTGGACCCTGTACGAGCTCTCCTGGCTCAATGCCAAAGGCAAGCCCATGGTCGCCGTCGGCGAAGTCTCGGTGCCTGCCACCAGCGCGAACCTCATCGAATCCAAGTCGTTCAAGCTCTATCTCAACTCCTTCAACCAGACCCGCTGCGACTCGCTGGAAGCGGTGCAGGCCATGCTGGTCAAGGATTTGAGCGCCTGTGCCGGCAGCGATGTGAGCGTCACCCTGTTTCCGCTGGCCCAGGCACCACACCACATTGCCGCCCTGCCGGGCGAGTGCATCGACGAGCAGGATATCGAGGTGGACCGCTACGAGTTCGATGCCGACCTGCTGCAAGGCGCGGCCGGCAGCCTGGAGGTGGAGGAGACCCTGCACAGCCACCTGCTCAAGTCCAACTGCCTGGTGACCAGCCAGCCGGACTGGGGCTCCGTGGTGATCCACTATCGCGGCCCGCAGCTGGACCGGGAAAAACTGCTGCGCTACCTCATCTCGTTTCGCCAGCACAACGAGTTCCACGAGCAGTGCATCGAGCGGATCTTCACCGATCTCAAGCACTTCTGCGCACCGAGCCAGCTGACCGTCTACGCCCGCTACACCCGCCGCGGCGGCCTGGACATCAACCCGTTTCGCAGCGACTGGGAAGTGGTGCCGGCCAACCTGCGCCTGATCCGGCAATAATCCGCAGGCCCTGCCCCCGCCGCTCTGCGCCGCCAGCGCCCGGATAACGGGGCTGGCGCGCAATCTGTCAGTAAACTCTGGACGCACGGGGGCGGGCTTGGATAACATGCCCTCACTCCCGTGCTGCCCTTAATCCAATGAATCAACTGTTTTTTCTGGCAATGATGATGTCCTCCCTGTCCGCTCCTGATCTGGATCTGGCCAAGGAGCAGTTGTCCATCGATCTGCAACAGGCCCAGACCCTGGTGCTGACCGATCCTGCCAGATGCGTGCAGATCACCTCCGCCTTCCTTGCGCGCACGGCCAATAATCCCAAGCAAATCATCAGCAATCGCCAGGAGTACGGCTACCGTGAGCCGCTGTTGAGCTATGGCACCGCCGCCCATGCCACCGGTGCCCACCTGCTCAAGGGGGAGTGCCTGCTGCAGTTGGGCCAGTTCCAGGCCGCCCAGAAGTCCCTCGATCAGGGCATAGCCATGGCGGCCAAGGAGCAGCAGCTGGAGCTGCAGGCCCACGGCCTCTACCTCAAGATCCGCAGCCAGAACCTGCTGGAACGCTCCCACGGTGCCAGCAGCGGCCTGCTCGACCAGCTGGAGACCCTGCTCAGCACCCCCAGCCTGAAAGAGAGCCAGCTGCAGGTTTACAGCCGGCTGCTGCGCACCAATGCCAGCATAGAGGCGCACCAGTTCGACGAGGCCAAACGCCAGCTGGCCGAAGCCCGCCGCTGGGCGGATCAGACCAAGAACCCGCTGGCCAGCGCCTGGGTCAGCGCGGTGAGCGGTGATCTCTACCACGCCCTCAAGCAGCCGCAGCTCTCGCTGGGCGACTACATCGACGCCCAGCAGCAGGCCAGGGGCCTGCAGGATCCCCTCTTCCTCGGCCTGCTGTCGAACCAGATAGTGAACCTCTATGAAGAGGAGCAGGAGCCGCAGAAGGCGCTGCAATATGCCAATGAGGCAGCCAACTACTTCCACGCCCTCGGCAACCCCTCCCTGCTGAGCGACGCCCTCATCGTGCTGGCCCGCCTCAACCGGGAGCAGGGCGAGATGAACATGGCGCTGGTCTACTTCTTCAACGCCCTGGATTTGCTGGACGAGGGCAACAACCGTACCCGCATCGCCAACCTCAAGTACGAAATCGGCAAAACCTATCTGGAAACCGGCAACCTGACCCTGGCCCGCAACTACCTCACCGCGGCCCGCCAGTCCCACGAGCTGGGGGATGACAAGGAGCCGCTGATCGACACCTTGCTGCTGCTGGGCGAGCTGCACCTCAAGCAGAAGGAGGCGGGCATCGCCATCCTGCAGCTGGAGAACGCGCTGGCGCTGGCCAACCAGATCGGCGACACCCAGCGCCAGTTCGAGATCTTCCGCCTGCTCTCGGCCGCCTACGAGCAGAAGGGCTATCTGCAGCAGGCGCTGGAGAGCTACAAGAATTTCCACCAGCGCAGCGAGCAGGTCCGCCAGCAGCAGGTCGATCTGGAGCAGGAGGCGATCCGCGACAACTACGCCCAGGTAGAGCGTGAACAGCAGATCAAGGAGCTGGAGCAGCAACTCAGCACCAGCAAGCATCAACAGGATCGCTACCTCTGGTCGAGCGTGATAACCGGCCTGCTGCTGACCCTGTTCATCTACCTCTTCTTCACCCTCTGGCTCAAGTTGCGGGTCGCCCGCCTGCAGGGCAAGCAGCTGGGCGAGGCGCTGCTGCTCGAGCCGCGCACCGGGCTGGCCAACTGGCAGCGACTGATGAGCCGCTGGCCGCGGGAGATGGCCAAGCGCCAGCAGCGCTCCGAGCGCTGGTATCTGAGCGAGCTGCCCAGCAGCGAATTTGACGACAAGCTGCACTACCTGCTGTTTCGGGTCCCCTTCCTGGTCAACAGCCTGGAGCAGCACGGCTACCAGGTGAGCCGCGAGATAGAGCAGGCCTTCGGTGCCTACGTCAACGGCCTCACCCCGCAGGATGGCCGCATCTACGACCTGCGCGAGGGTCATCTGCTCTATGTGGTGCCCCAGCGTCATGTGGAGGATCTGCACCGGCTGGCCCGCGAGCTGCTCGCCGCACTGGCCGAGTTCCCTTGCCAGCATCCGCTCGATCGCCACATCAGCCTTGGCATCGTCAGCCACCCCTTCCTGCCCAAGGCGGCCACCGCCCTCGATCATCACGGGCTGTTCGACCTCTGCTATCTGGCGCTGGCAGGAGCCATTCAGCTCAGTGAAAAATCCCAGCAAAGCGTCTGGTTGGAGCTGGCTGCCATCGATTGCCAGCAGGCCGCATTTTTTAATGGGGATGTGTGGCAATGCTGCTTGATGGCAATTGACAAGGGACTGGTAAAAGTAAATTCTTCTCATGAAAAGCAATGGGTTAATTGGCTTCAACTTTCACGGAAGAGAGTGCCGGTTGATCAGTGACGAATAGATAATCAACTGGGTCTGGAACTGGGTTCGACCGCTGTTGCTATCCAACACAACAACGATAATGACAACAGGGCGACCTGAATAATGAATGATATCGCTGCCGTAGCCGGACAACTGGCCAGACTCAGGGAATCCCTTCAGCAAAAACAGCTGGAGCTGGACGGCATTGTCTCCTTCTCCGATACCGAGCGCGCCCGCAGCATCCAGTTCATCGCCAAGCTGATGCAGGCCTGCCGCGGTCACGACCGGGAGCTGGACAACAAGCTCGCCAAGCTCAAGCAAAAACTCGACGGCAACCCGCCGCTCTCCTCCCTCGACGCCGATCTCGCCATCATCGAGAAGCTGCTGCAGCAGCACGGCAACGCGCTGGAAGAGTCCATCTCCCTGACCAAGTCCGCCATCGAACTCGGCTCCAAGCAACTCAAGGCCATCAAGGGCTTCCCGGAAGATACCCGCAAATCCCTCAAGGAGTTTCTGGCGAGCCCGGATGGCTATGGCATCGGCGATCACCAGAAGAAGGTGATCCGGCTGCTGGAGTTCTACCAGCAGGCCATCAAGATCCAGCTGCTGCCCAGCCAGCCCCTGCTGGCCCAGAGCAGTCAGCCTGAGGTGGTCACCGATCTGGCCGCCCCTGAGCCGGATGCCCCCTTTGACGTCAAGATCCACGCCCACATCGCCGACGAGCTGCAGCGGCTCATCACCGAGCTCGACTTTGCCGGTGCGGTGGGCGAGAGCCTGGCGGACATTCGCCGCCAGCTGCTCAATGGCATCACCCCTCCCCTGCTGGCCGAGATTTGCCTGCAGGTGATCGAGCTCATCATCGAGGGCACCCGCGAGGAGCGCAAAGCCTCCCAGGCGTTTCTCAGCACCCTCAACGAGAGCCTCTCGGCCGTCCACTTCAGCTTCACCGAATCCCTCGACGAGGGGCGGGCCCTGCAAAGTGCCACCCTGGATACCCGCAAGGCCATCGACCAGGAGCTCAAAGCCATCGACCATACCCTGGCCAGCCATGACACCCTGGGCGACCTCAAGGAGGCCATCTCAGGCCACATGGGCGCCATCAGCCTGCTGCTGCAAGACAGGGAGGCCATGGCCGCCCGCGAACGCCACCTGCTGACCCGGCTCTCCACCATGGAGGCCAAGCTGCGGCTGATGAAGGAGGAGACCGCCGAGTACAAGAAGCGGCTCACCATCCAGAAACACAAGCTGTTCCTCGACAGCCTGACCCAGGTGCACAACCGGGCGGCACTCGATGAGCGGCTCGAGCTCGAATACAAGCGCTGGCTGCGCTACGGCACCCCGCTGTGCCTGGCCATCATCGACATCGACCACTTCAAGAACATCAACGACAACTACGGCCACATGGCCGGTGACAAGGCGTTGAAGGTAGTGGCCAAGGCGCTGCAGGGGGCCCTGCGCGACACCGACTTCATCGCCCGCTTCGGCGGCGAGGAGTTCGTGGTGTTGCTGCCGAACATCAATCCGGACAAGTACCAGAAACCACTGGAAACCTTGCGCCAGACCATCAAGAGCATTCCGTTCCGCTTTCGGGATGCCAGGGTCGAGATCACCATCTCCATCGGCGCCACCCTGTTCAGGGAGGGAGACCACACCACGGATGCGTTCGAGCGGGCCGACAAGGCGCTTTACAGCTCCAAGCACTCGGGTCGGGATCAGGTGAATCTGGCTTGACGAGCGCCTAAAAAAGCAGCAAACGCACTTTCCCCCTATTCCCCTGCCCCACCGCTTGCAACTACTATCAAATTCAAGGGATGCCACAGGGCATCCCGTTTTCTCCCCAGGGAAAAGCACAACGATAACAAGCGAGTGAAAGGGGAACATATGATTACGCACATCAATCCAGTCGGCAGCATGGACTTGCTGTCCCAGCTCGAGGTGGACCGCCTCAAGCAAACCGCCTCCAGCGATATCTATCAACTGTTTCGCAACTGCTCGCTGGCGGTACTCAACTCCGGCAGCCATACCGACAGCTCCAAAGAGATACTGGAGCGCTTCAAATCCTTTGATATTCATGTGATCCGGCGTGAGCGCGGGGTCAAGCTCGAGCTGTTCAACGCCCCCGAGCACGCCTTCGTCGATGGCGAGATCATCCGCGGCATTCAGGAACACCTCTTCTCCGTGCTGCGCGACATCCTCTATGTGTCGACCCAGTTGGAGTCGAACCGGCTGGTCAACCTCACCAGCTCCACCCACATCTCCAACGTAGTGTTCGCCATCCTGCGCAACGCCAAGGCGATCCTGCCCGGCGCCGACCCCAACCTGGTGGTCTGCTGGGGCGGTCACTCCATCAACGAGATCGAGTATCAGTACACCCGTGCGGTGGGCAGCGAGCTTGGCCTGCGCGAGCTCAACATCTGTACCGGCTGTGGCCCGGGCGCCATGGAGGGCCCGATGAAGGGGGCCGCCGTCGGCCACGCCAAGCAGCGGGTGCGCAACGGCCGTTACATCGGCCTCACCGAGCCTTCCATCATCGCCGCCGAGCCGCCCAACCCCATCGTCAACGAGCTGGTGATCCTGCCGGACATCGAGAAGCGGCTGGAGGCCTTCGTGCGCCTCGGCCACGGCATCATCATCTTCCCGGGCGGGGTCGGCACCGCCGAGGAGCTGCTCTACCTGCTCGGCATCATGATGCACCCGGCCAACGAGCGGCAACCCATGCCCATCGTGCTGACCGGCCCGAAAGAGAGTGCCGACTACTTCCGCGCCATCGATGACTTCGTCAAGGCGACCCTGGGGGAGGCGGCCACCAGCCTCTACCGCATCATCATCGGCGATGCCCCCGAGGTGGCCCGGGTGATGAAGGAGGCGATGCCGAAGATCCGCGAATACCGCAAATCGGTAGGGGATGCCTACTCCTTCAACTGGTCCCTCAAGATCGAGCCGGAGTTCCAGCTGCCGTTCGAGCCGGATCACGCCAACATGGCCAGCCTGGATCTGCACCGCAACCAGCCGCCCCAGCTGCTGGCAGCCAACCTGCGCCGTGCCTTCTCCGGCATCGTCGCCGGCAACGTCAAGGAAGGGGGCATCCGCGCCATCGAGAAGAAGGGTCCGTTCAAGATCCATGGCGACAAGGAGCTGATGCACCTGATGGACAAGCTGCTGGAGAGCTTCGTCAAACAGCAGCGCATGAAGCTGCCGGGCAGCCAGTATGTGCCCTGCTACGAAATCGTGCGCTGACGGGCAGCACAGATGAAACGAGGGGCGCATGGCGCCCCTTTTTTGTCGCGGCCTCCCCTTCGGCCATCAATCCCCCATTGAGCCCGCTGGTTTGTTACAATGGGGCGTTCCGACTGCCAAGAGTGCCCCATGTCAAACCCAAGGCCACACCTGCTCATCATCGATGCCCTCAACCTCATCCGCCGGCTGCACGCGGTGCAGGCTCAGCAGGCGCTGACTCCGGCCCAGGCGTTGATCGCCACCCGTGCCAACCTCATCAATACCTGCCGCAAGCTGCTGGCCGGCAGCGAGCCAACCCACGTCATCGCGGTATTCGATGGCGAGGTGCACAGCTGGCGCAAGGAGGTCTATCCCGCCTACAAGGAGGGACGAACCCCCATGCCGGCCGAGCTGCGCGAAGGGCTGAACGAGCTGCAGGATGCCTTCTGGGAGTGCGGTGTCGATGCCCTGCTCTCCCAGACCGACGAGGCGGACGATCTCATCGCCACCCTGGCCAGCGGCATTGCCCAGCACGGTGCCAGCGCCACCATCATCTCCACCGACAAGGGCTTCTGCCAGCTCATCTGCCCGCAGATCCGGATCCGCGACTACTTCAACAAGCGCTGGCTGGATGCCGCCTTCGTCGATCAGCAATACGGCGTAGCCCCGGCCCAGCTGGTGGACTTTTGGGCACTGACCGGCATCGGTGGCTCCAACATCAAGGGGGTGCCCGGCATCGGCCCCAAGACTGCCACCCAGTTGCTGCAGCAATACGGCGATCTGTCTGCCATGCTGACCGCCTGCCAGCAGGAGGACGCCGCCAAGCCTTTGCTCAAGCTGCGCCAGCACCAGGATGAGGCCCTGCTGGCCCAGCGACTGGTACGGCTGCAGCGGGACATCCCCCTTGGCTTCAACCTGCGGGAGATCCGTTATCCGCCCGCCCTGGATGCCTGATGACGCTATCTCGCCAAGCATGACCAGACTCACTCTCGCTGTTGACAAAAACAGATAGAATGTAAAGAAACATGGAGGGTTAGGTGGAGAAATGGTATAAAACCGCCGAATCCTCCCCCTCTGTTCCCTAGAAGTGGATACGTCTCATGTCAAAAAGAAAAATTACCGTCATCCCGGGCGACGGCATCGGCCCCAGCATCATCGAATCCGCCATCCAGATCCTGACCCACGCCGGTTGTGACTTCGAATACGAATACGCGGACGCCGGTCTGGTGGCGCTGGAGAAACACGGCGAGCTGCTGCCCCAGGCCACACTCGACCTGATTGAGAAGAACAAGGTCACCCTGAAGGGCCCCCTAACCACCCCGGTCGGTGGCGGTTTCACCTCCATCAACGTCTCCCTGCGCAAAAAGTTCAACCTCTACGCCAACGTGCGTCCCGTGCTCTCCTTCAAGGGCACCCGCAGCCGTTACGACAACATCGACATCATCACGGTGCGTGAAAACACCGAAGGCATGTACTCGGGTGCCGGTCAGAAGCGCAGCGATGACAACCAGAGCGCGGAGGCGATGAGCATCATCACCCGCGAAGGGGCCGAGCGCATCGTCAAGTTCGCCTTCGAGCTGGCCCGTCAGGAAGGACGCAGAAAGGTCACCATCATCCACAAGGCCAACATCCTCAAGTCCACCTCCGGTCTGTTCCTGGAAGTGGCCCGTGAGGTGGCCAGCCGCTACCCGGACATCCAGAGCGAAGAGATGATCGTCGATGCCGCCTGCATGAACCTGGTGATGTACCCGGAGCGCTTCGACGTCATGGTCACCACCAACCTGTTCGGCGACATCCTCTCGGATCTGTGTGCCGGCCTGGTCGGCGGCCTCGGCATGGCGCCGGGCGCCAACATCGGTGATGGCGCCGCCATCTTCGAAGCGGTGCACGGCTCTGCCCCGGACATCGCCGGCAAGAACATCGCCAACCCCACCTCGGTGATCCTCGCCTCCATCCAGATGCTGGAGTATCTGGGCATGCAGGACAAGGCCGAGCGCATTCGCGAAGCGGTGCGCGCCACCATCGAATCCGGCGACCGGGTGACCCGGGATCTGGGGGGCAGCGCCTCCACCAGCGAGTTCACCCAATCCATCATAGAACGTTTGTAATTGGTGCCAACTTGTTGATTTAAAAAGGGAGCTTCGGCTCCCTTTGTTTTATCTCACCGCGCGCTCCCCCCTTTGTCGATTGGCTACTATGTTCAATAGATAAGGGATAAGGAGATCCATTATGCGCGCTATCGTTACCCTGTTGCTCATCAGCAGCAACGCCATGGCAATAGACAGACCGGTCGAGAATGCCTGGCCCCAGCTGCCGCCATCCACCCAGCCGGCCAGCCAGGTCTGGCAATCCACCCTGGATACCAATGACCTGCTCAAGGCCCCCAAGCCCCTCTCCTTCGGGATGGATGTCGTCACCGACAGCAATGGCAACAGTCAGGTCACTCCCTATCAGAAGCTCAACCTGACCGCCGAGAAGAGCGTCAGCCTCTCCTTTGAGCAGCACAAGCCCAGGATCAAGTTCAAGACCGCCGGCATGAACACCTCTCTCAAGCTGCGCAGCAACGGCGTCAAGCTGGAGTTCAGCCCGACCGATCGCACCATACCGCTCGACATCGAGCTCAAGCTTACCGATGGCGAATCCTCGCTGCGTTTTGACTATCGCTTCTGAACGCAAGCCGAATAAAAAGGCCGACAACCTTGGGGTTGTCGGCCTTTTTGTCAGCCCATGTCAGCCAGCCTTCACTCCTGGGGGGAGAGCTTGGAGACCCAGTACTTGTTGAAGACGTGCACTGTGATCTCTTCGCGATCGTGGTAGAGCTGCTTGGCCTGAATGATGAAGCCGCCGTCGATCTCCGCCAGCAGTTCACGCAACACCTGGATGTTGTGCACCGCCTCGGCGTAGCGCTTCTTCATCGGCAGCTTGAGGTTGAACATGGCTTCCTGGCAATCGCCCTCGCGGAACCAGTCGGCGATCATGTGGGTCACCCGCGCCGGCTTGTCGACCATGTCACACACCAGCCAGTAGATGTTCTTCTTGCTGGGACGCCAGACAAAGCCATCATCGCGGATATGCTTGACCTGGCCGGTATCCATCAGGGATTGCGCCATCATGCCGTTGTCCACCGCGGTCACCATCATGTCGCGACGCACCAGCTGATAGGTCCAGCCGCCCGGGCAAGCACCGAGATCCACCGCCTTCATGCCGGAGCGCAGCCGCACGTCCCACTCTTCCCGCGGTACGAACACGTAGAAAGCCTCTTCCAGCTTGAGGCTGGAGCGGCTCGGCGCATCGGCAGGGAAGCGCAGACGCGGGATCCCCATGTGGAAGGCGGAGTTGTTGAAGGAGTAGGAGTAACCCAGCAACACATGGTCGTTGGCCAGGAAGAAGGCGTGGAACACCGGACGGTTTGGGGTCTCCTTCTTGGTCAGGATCTCGTTGCTGCGCAGCGCCTGGCGCAGCGGCACGGTGAATTTGCGGCAGAAGGCGGAGAGCTCCTTCGCCTCGTTGGTGTCGGCCGTCTCCACTCGCAGATCGCCGCAGATGGCGTAGTCGCGGGTCGCCTCGATGATCGGGGTGATCCGATCCGCCAGATCCAGCTCCTTGAGCTCGCAGGTCACCACCAGCATCTGGCGGATGAAAATGAGCTCCTTGAACGGCAGCTTGCGCGCCAGCAGATCGGCCTCTTCCTCACCGTAGCATTCGAAGATGATGTAGCCGCTGTCGTCCTTGACCCGGGCAAAGCCATAACACTGCATGTTAGTGGCTCGTTCGGTGATCTCTGCCGCCGCCTCTTTCTCAAAACCGGGGCGGCAATAAAGCAGCAGATTATTCATTCTTTCCTCCAAGACGACAGCCAGCCCACATCAGGGCCGCCCATCCCAACATAAAACAGAGGCCACCGGCCGGGGTGATGAGCCCCAAGCCCTTGCTGCCAAGCAGCACCATGGCGTAAATACTGCCGGAGAATCCCAGGATCCCCAGCACAAAGGCGGAACCAGCCAGGTTGATCACCTTGCTGCGCACACCGCACCACCCCAGCACCAGCAGGGCCAGGGCGTGAAAAAACTGATACTGCACGGCGGTATTGAACGCCGCCAGACGCGAAGGATCGATGCCGGTGGCCGCCAGACCGTGGGCACCATAGGCGCCCAGCATGGTCGCCGTCAGGCCGAAAAAGCCCGCCAGCACCAGCCAATGTCGATGAAATTGCATCCCTTGCCTCCTTGTTGTCCCGCGCCAGCCTCAACCCCGCGCCGGGATGGTCGCAATGAAATCCTTGATCCGTTCGGCCGCCTGGCGCAGGTTGCCCTGCTCGCTCGCACCGCTGCTCTTGCGCGGTTTGAAGCCATGATCACCATCGGTCAGCCAGTGGACCGATACGGCGGATGAGAAGGGGAAATCAGCCAGTTCGGCACGGGTGCCGAAGGTATCGCGCTCCCCTTGCAACAGCAGGGTTGGCGTCTTGATCTGCTTGAGCACCTCGCCCCGCCAGCGGTCGGGGTTGGCCGGGGGGTGGAAAGGATACCCGAGAATGAGCAATCCTGCAGCATTCATCTCGTCCTCACTCTCCTGATAGAGTTCAGCCGCCATCCGCCCGCCCATGGATTTGCCCGCCAGAAACAGTCTGGGATGAGCAAACGCCTTGATCATCTGGCGCCAATGGTCGAGCAGGGCGGGCTGCCGGTCCGGCGGACGACGCTTGCCATCCAGGGCGCGCTTGCTCATGTAGGGAAAGTTGAAACGCACCACCTCGATCTCGGGCCCGGCCAGCAGCCGCGACAGCTCGGCCAGAAAGGCGTGCTCCATGCCCGCCCCGGCACCGTGTGCCAACAGAATGCGAACGGGGGCATCAACAGCCCCCTCCCGGATCACCTCATGCATCGGCCAGCCGGGCCCGGCGACGGGCCTCCTCCTGCTCCACCAGTTCCAGCATCCAGTCGCGGAAGGCGACTATCTTGCCCTGATCGGACTGCTGCTCCTGGCACACCAGATAGAAGGCGTTCTTGCTCACCAGCACCTGCTCGAACGGACAGATGAGGCGGCCTGCCTCTATCTCTGGCTGGGCCAGCACGCTGTGACCAAGGGCCACCCCCTGGCCGTGAATGGCAGCCTGGATCACCATGGTGGAGTGGCTGAAGATGGGCCCCTGGTTGACGTTGGGGGCATCGATGTCGAGCTGGCGAAACCAGGCCTTCCAGTCGCGACGCGAGGTGTCGTGCAGCAGGGTGTGGCGGGTCAGATCGTCCGGGGTGCGCAGCGGCTTGGGACCAGTCAGCAGCAGCGGTGAACAGACCGGGATCAGATACTCGGTGTGCAGCTTGTCGGCCCGCAGGCCGGGCCAGTTGCCGCGTCCGTAGTAGATGGCCACGTCCACGTCGTCGGTGAGCGAGCCCTCATCCATGTCCACCGCCTTGATCCGCACGTCGATGTCGGGATGACGTTCGCTGAACTTGACCAGCCGCGGCACCAGCCACTGGATGGCGAAGCTCGGCTGCAGAGAAACGGTGAGCGCGCCCTTGGCGCTGCGGGCCAGCAACTTGTCGGTTGCCTCCGAGATGGAGGTGAAGATGTCCTTGATATCGAGGAAGTAGCCCTGCCCCTCCTCGGTCAGCAACAGAGAACGGTTCTTGCGGCGAAACAGCTTGATACCGAGGTACTCTTCCAGCGCCTTGATCTGGTGACTGATGGCGGCCTGGGTCACGAACAGCTCCTCCGCAGCGCGGGTGAAGCTTAAATGACGAGCCGCGGCTTCAAACGCTTTCAGTGCGTTGAGCGGGGGTAAACGACGAGACATGAGACCAGCCGACGATGAGTTTTTCTAATGGGCCGCATTATAATTTGTCGGTTGCGGGTCGACCAGTGAATAAACATAATTCGCTTCGCAATCCGTTGCCATATGGCTCACTTTTTCTCTTCCATGTTGGTTTACATGTGATTTTTGTGAGTCTCTGGAGTGCGATTGTGGTGTTGTGTTTCTTCCTCTGCGGGAAGAGGGGCTTAAATCGGACCGATTTAACCCAGTCTGTCATCTGAATGTGTTTGGCGCCTCCGGTTGGAAGGCGCCTTTTTTCTTATCCCTATACCTTGAACTGCCCCACCAGTTGCTGCTGCTTGTCGGCCAGCGCCGACAGCTCGCGACCATTTTCGGCGGAGCTGGCCGCCTCGGCCCGGATGGTGTGGCTCACATCGCGAATGTTGCTGACGTTGCGATTGATCTCGTCCGCCACCCCGCTCTGCTCCTGCGCCGCCCTCGCGATCTGCTCGTTCATCTGATGTATGGTGCCGACCGCGTGGATGATCTGCTCCAGCACGCTGACCGACAGATCGACCTTGGTCAGCGTCAGATCCGCCTGGCCGTGGCCTGTCATGATCGCCTTCACCACCGCCTCGGTGCCGGACTGCAGCTGGCCGATGAGGGTCTGGATCTCGACGATGGCGTTCTGGGTGCGGCCCGCCAGATTGCGCACCTCGTCCGCCACCACCGCAAAACCGCGCCCCTGCTCGCCGGCCCGCGCCGCCTCGATGGCGGCGTTGAGCGCCAGCAGGTTGGTCTGCTCGGCGATCCCCTGGATCACCACCAGGATGTCGTTGATGTTCTCGCTGTTGGCTGACAGGTGCTCCACCACCGGCTTGGCATCGCTGATCACAGCCATCAGCTTGCGCATCGCCTCCTGGGTGTCGGCCACCACGTACTTGCCCTCCTGCGCCGCCGTGTCGGCCTCGTTGGCAGCGGCCACCGCCGAGTTGGCGTTGCTGGCCACCTGCAGGGCGGTAGCGCTCAACTCCTCGAACGCGGTCGCCACCAGGTCCACCTCCTGATACTGAGCCTGCATGCCGGCACTAGTGCGCTCGGCGACGCTGGCCGCCTGCTCCGCGCTGGCCCGGGTGCCGGCAACGGTATCTATGACCTGGCTGATGGTACTCTGCAGCTTGTTCAAGAAGCTGTTGAACCACTTGGCCAGCTCGCCAATCTCGTCGTCACGGCGCAGCTCGATGCGCTGGGTGAGATCCCCCTCGCCGCTGGCAATGTCCTTGAGACGGGCCACCACGGCGCGGATGGGGGCCACTATCTGATGGGCCATCAGCCAGATGCAGATCAGCGCCACCGCCGAGATGAGGCCACCGATGAGCAGCTGGGTCATCACGCTGCGGCTGGCCTGGCCGGAGAGATCCTCCTGCAGTTGAAGGGCTGAGGCGAGCACCACGCTGCGCGGCAGCTCGATGTAGATGCCCCATTTCTGTTCCGTACCGCGCATCTTGACCGGTACGAAGGTCTGCAGCAGGTTGCCGTCCGGACTCCAGCGACTGGCCACCTGCCCCTGGCCCAGCCAGCCCTGCAAGGCGGCCGTCAGGGTCTGATACTGCTGACCGAGCGGACTGCCCAAGGTGACGTCGAAACCGTCCACCCCGGCGACACGGCCCTGGCTGCTCACCAGCAGCACCTTGCCCTGCCCCTCATAGAGTTCCTGATCCATCTCCTTGACCAGGCTCTGCAGCGCGGTCAGCGAGATATCGACCCCGACCATGCCGAGCAGCTTGTCTTGCTCCAGCAGAGGCACGGTCACCGAGGTCATCAATACCTTCTGCGACCCCACATCGTCCAGATAAGGCTCCAGCAGACAGAGGGCCTTGCTGCGAATGCTGCAGCGATACCACTCGTTCTCCACCCCGCCGGCCGCGGTCGGGCTCTCGTCCGCCAGCACGGATTCGTCCTGCACCTCGGGTTCAATCTTGCCGTCGACCCGCGCCCAGTAGGTGGAGAAACGCCCCTGATCGTTGGAGCCCAGCGCGCTGGAGCCGTGGTAGTTGCTGTCTTCGCCGTCGAGCTGGTCCGGCTCGAACACAGCATAGACGCCGAGCAGGTGATCGGAGGAGGCTGCCGCATCATGCAGTTGCTGGTTGACGGCGGTACGCAGTGATTCGGAGGAGCCGAAATTGTCGGCCGCATTCTTGCGCTGGAACAGGATCCCCTGGCCCAGCAGGGTTGCCCGGAAGTAGGCCTCGTCCAGATAACTGGTCACCTTGGCCGCCTGCTCCGAGCCCATCGCCTTCATCCAGTTTTCGGCCGCACTCTGGGCTTCCGCCGTGGTAGAAGTCAGCACCTGATCCTGCATGTTGGCAGCACTGAAGAGAGAAGAGGCCACCAGGGCACCGGCACTGGCCAACAAACAACAACCGGCGATCAGGGTGATCCGCCCCTGAACAGAAAGAGAACTCATGCCACCATTTCCTAGCTTCATACTGATGTGATCAGTGTATCGGTTTTAGAAACAAAAACTTAACCTTATCACGCTAAATCCAGGGCAAGTTGGTTCACTTCGCCGGCCGCGGGCAGGCCGACCACCAATCCCAGTAGCCGAATGGGTTTGCCCTGTGCCCGCAGCAAACCTTCGTGCAACAGATCGTGAAACCGCTCCGGCTGGTAACCCCCGCGCCGGTAGACGGTGGTCTGCTGGAAATCGGCAAACTTGAGCTTGATCCCCTGCCCCATCAACTGCTCCTTACCGTGGCTGACCGAGAAACGCTGCTCCAGCTCGGGGATGAGCTGGCTGAGCACCTGCCAGCAGGCGGCCTCATCCAGCACGTCGCTGGCGAGCGTCGTCTCCACCCCTATGGTCTTGCGCACCCGCTGGGCCTGCACCGGCTGCTCGTCGTGGCCCCAGATCCGCCCGGCCAGCATCTCCCCGAGCTTGCCGAAACGGGCGATCAGCTCCTCGTTGCCGAGCTGGCGGGCATCTTCGCAGGAGTAAAGGCCGAGCGACTCCAGCCGATCCGCAGTCTTGCGACCGATGCCGGGCAACTTGCCAAGCGGCAGCTGGCGCACGAACTCATCCACCTCCTGCGGGCGGATCACGAACAGGCCGTCCGGCTTGCGCTGCTCGGAGGCGAGCTTGGCCAGAAACTTGTTCGGCGCAACCCCCGCCGAGGCGGTCAGCCCCAGCTCGGCGTTGATCGCAGCGCGGATCTCGCGGGCCATCAGGGTGGCACTGCCGCCACAGCAGGGGCTCATCGTCACGTCAAGATAGGCCTCATCGAGGGAGAGCGGCTCCACCTGCTCGGTGTAGCGCAGAAAGATGGCCCGCAGCTGGCGGGAGACCTCCTTGTAGACCGCCATCCGGCCGGGAATGAGCACCAGCGGCGGGCAGAGCTTGCGTGCCAAGGCGCTCGGCATGGCGGAGCGCACCCCGAAGCGGCGCGCCACATAGTTGCAGGTCGAGATGACACCGCGCCTGTCCGCCGAGCCGCCGATGGCCAGCGGTACCTCGCGCAGGGCCGGGTTGTCCCGCATCTCTACCGCGGCATAGAAGCAGTCCATGTCGATGTGAATGATCTTGCGCATACCACTGTACGAATAAACAGGTAACCTGCCTATGCTAACCCAGCCCTGCCATTTCTGCCATCGGCATGAAATGACGGGCCGACATAGACTCTTAAGGCACCATTTATAATCCATCGCACAAGGAGAATGAGATGAAGGGAGTCTGGCCGGGGTTGACCCTAGGGCTCTGCCTGCTGCTGCCGCAGCAGAGCAATGGCAAGGACAATCCGACCGCCGAGTGCAGCTGGTTGCACGAGCGCATCGAGGCGCTGGAGAAGGCCATCAAACAGGGGGACGAGCTGGGTACGCAGGAGGAGCTGGCACGCTGGCGGGCCGAATTCAACAAGAAGGAGTGCCAGCGCTACGACTACTGAGCGCTCGCCATAAAAAACGGGCTGACCCAAGGGTCAGCCCGTTTTGCTTTCGACATGGGTGCGAGAGCCCCTGCCCGCTCAGATGATCCGGTTCTCGGCCAGCATCTTGCGACGGGCTTCTTCCTTGGCCATCTTCTTCTTGCGGTTGTCGCAGGGTTCCGGGCAATCACACTCTTTTTCGATACCTATGCTGCCAAGTCCGCCACAGGAGCCGGAGATGGTCTTCTTCTGGAATATGTAGCCGATGGCCATGGCCACCACCACCACCAGAAACACCCCGAAGGTGATCAAAAAAATCTGCATGTTACCGCCCCTTATTTTCTAACCAGATACTGTTTGAAGGCATCGGAGTAAGACTCCTCGAAACCCTCATCCGTCTTGGTGATCACGAAAATGGCCAGCCCCCGCTCCTTGGCGTAGGCCAGGCTCTTCTCGGGTCCGAGCACCATGAACACGGTCGCCAGCCCGTCTGCAGTCATGCAGGAGGGGTGGATCACGGTCACCGACACCATCCGGTGCTGGATAGGCTTGCCGGTCATGGGATCGATGGTGTGGGAGAAGCGCTTGCCGTCCAGCTCGTAATAGTTGCGGTACTCGCCCGAGGTAGCCACCCCGTTGTCGCCCGCCACTATCACCTCCTGCACCGAGCCGGCGTTGGCAGTCGGTTTCTCGATGGCGACGCGCCAGGGGTGACCCTTGCCGTTGACGCCATTGATCCGCAATTCACCGCCGATCTCAACCAGATAGTTGCGCGAACCCAGGGACTCCAGATACTCGGCCACCTTGTCGACGCCAAAGCCCTTGGCAATGGCGGAAAGATCCACGTAGAGATCCGGGATGTCCTTTTGCAGGGTATCGGCATCGACGGAGGTGATCACGTGCAGATTGCCGAGCCCGGTCTTCTGGCGGGTCTGGGTGATCAGCTCGTCAGACGGCGTCTTGGTCGGGCGCGCATCGGGTCCGAAGCCCCACAGATTGACCAAGGGGCCGACAGTGACGTCCAGCGCCCCGCGGCTCTCACGGCCAATGTGAATGGCCTCGGTCACCACCCGCGCGGTATCGCGGGAGACCACCACGGGCGTCGAGCTGCGGTGCTGGTTGAAGCGCGACAGCTCGGAGTCCGGCCGGTAGGTCGACATCTGATCGTTCACCCGCTCCAGCAGTACATCGACTTCGGCCTGGAACTTGGCGGGATCCGTGATGACGTTGTCCGCCACCTTGATGGAATAGTAGGTACCCATGGTGCTGCCGGTGATGTGAATTTCCGGCTTCGATTGGACCGTTTGTTCCTGACCGCACCCAGTCAAGAAAAAGGCTAGCCCGAAGGCTAGCCAGGTCTTTACAACACTGTGCATTGATTAACCACCAAAGTCATCCAGCAGGATGTTCTCGTCTTCAACGCCGAGGTTTTTCAGCATGTTGATGACGGCAGCGTTCATCACGGGAGGACCGCACATGTAGAACTCGCAATCTTCCGGCGCCTCGTGGTTCTTGAGATAGTTCTCGAACAGCACGTTGTGGATGAAGCCGGTGTAGCCGTCCCAGTTGTCTTCCGGTTGCGGATCGGACAGGGCGACGTGCCACTGGAAGTTGTCGTTCTCGGCCTGCAGCATGTCGAAGTCTTCGACATAGAACATCTCGCGCTTGGAACGGGCACCGTACCAGAAGCTCATCTTGCGCTTGGTCTTCAGACGGCGCAGCTGATCGAAGATGTGGGAACGCATCGGCGCCATACCGGCACCACCACCGATGAACACCATTTCCGCGTCGGTGTCCTTGGCGAAGAACTCGCCGAACGGACCGGAGATGGTCACCTTGTCGCCCGCCTTCAGGCTGAAGATGTAGGAGGACATCTGGCCGGGAGGGGCAGTCCAGTTGCTGGGCGGCGGGGTCGCGATCCGCACGTTCAGCATGATGATGCCGAACTCTTCCGGATAGTTGGCCATGGAGTAGGCACGAATGATCGGCTCGTTGACCTTGGACTCCAGCTCGAAGATCTTGAAGCGATCCCAGTCACCGCGATATTCGGTAGGAATATCGAAGTTCTTGTACTGCACGTGGTGGGCAGGCGCTTCGATCTGGATATAACCACCGGCGCGGAACGGCACGCTCTCGCCATCGGGGATCTGCAGCTTGAGCTCCTTGATGAAGGTGGCCTTGTTGTCATTGGAGATGACGGTACATTCCCACTTCTTCACGCCGAAGATCTCTTCCGGAAGCTCGATGTCCATGTCGGAACGGACGGTGACCTGACAGGCCAGACGCTCGCCATGACGGGCTTCGCCCTTGCTGATGTGATCCAGCTCGGTCGGCAGGATGTCGCCGCCGCCGGATTTCACCCGTACCTTGCACTGACCACAGGAGCCACCGCCGCCGCAGGCAGAGGAGACGAAGATACCGCTGCCGGCCAGCACGCCGAGCAGCTTGCCACCCGCCGGGCTGGTCACAGCCTTGGCCGGGTCGCCGTTGATGCTGATTGTCACGTCACCGGCGGTTACCAGCTTGGACTTGGCGAACAGAATGACTGCCACCAAGGCCAGCAGGATCACGGTGAACATGACCACACCCAGAATAATTTCCATCTATATTTCCTTTCCGATTACAGGGAAATACCAGAGAAGGACATGAAGCCCAGCGCCATCAGACCCGCGGTGATGAAGGTGATGCCGAGGCCACGCAGGCCTTCCGGAACATCGGAGTACTTCATCTTCTCGCGGATCCCCGCCATCGCCACGATGGCAAGCATCCAGCCGGCTCCAGAACCCACGCCATACACCACGGACTCAACGAAGTTGTAGTCACGCTGCACCATGAAGGAGACGCCACCGAAGATGGCGCAGTTCACTGTGATGAGTGGCAGGAAGATACCGAGCGCGTTGTAGAGGGCCGGGAAGTACTTGTCCAGCGCCATCTCCAGGATCTGCACCAGGGCCGCGATCACCCCGATGAAGGTGATGAAGCTCAGGAAGCTGAGATCCAGACCGGACACCAGGGCACCGTCTTTGAGCACGTAGTTGTAGATCAGGTTGTTGGCCGGTACGGCCACGGTCTGAACCACGATAACGGCGACACCCAGGCCCATGGCGGTCTTGACCTTCTTGGACACCGCCAGGAAGGTACACATCCCCAGGAAGAAGGAGAGCGCCAGGTTCTCGATGAAGATCGAGCGAATCAACAGACTGATATAGTGTTCCATACCTTAATCCTTCGCCTCCACCTGCTTGGGATCCTTGGTGCGTACGCCCCAGATGATCAGACCAATGATGAAGAACGCACTCGGCGGCAGCAGCAGCAGGCCGTTCGGCACATACCAGCCACCATTGTTCACCAGCGGCAGCAGTTCGATGCCGAACCAGGTGCCGGAGCCCAGGATTTCACGCACGGTGGCCACGGTCAGCAGCACGGCGCCATAACCCAGACCGTTGCCGATACCGTCCAGGAAGGAGGGCAGCGGGGCACTCTTCATGGCGTAGGCTTCGGCACGACCCATCACGATACAGTTAGTGATGATGAGGCCGACGAACACCGACAGCTGCTTGGAGATGTCGTAGGCATACGCCTTGAGCACCTGGTCAACCACGATAACCAGCGAGGCAATCACCGCCATCTGGGCGATGATCCGCACGCTGTTCGGGATCTGGTTGCGGATCAGGGAGATGAACAGGTTGGAGAAGGCGGTGACCGCGGTAACGGCCAGCGTCATCACGAACGCAGTCTTCATCTGGCTGGTAACGGCCAGCGCGGAACAGACACCCAGCACCTGCAGTGCGATGGGGTTGTTGCCGAGCACAGGCGTCAACAGCAACTTTTTCATTTCGCTCTTGTCAGCCATTGTTGATTTCTCCTGCACGAACCTTGGCCAGGAAAGGACCGAAACCCTTGGGACCCATCCAGAAGTCGAAGGTATGCTGTACGCCGTTACCGGTCAGGGTCGCGCCGGACAGGCCGTCGATCTCATGCTCGGAACCAGCCGGAGCATGACCCTTGATCACCCGCAGCGCAGGCTGACCGTTCTGGTCGAACAGCTTCTTGCCGACGAACAGCTCGCGCCAGGCCGGGTTCTCGACTTCGCCACCCAGACCCGGGGTTTCACCGTGGTCGTAGTAGGTGATGCCCTTGATGGTCTGGCCATCGGCCGCGACCGCTACGAACGCATACATGGTAGACCACAGACCCTGGCCGTAGATCGGCAGGATGATGTTGTCGACCTTGCCTTCGGCATCTTTGGCGAAGAACACCGGGACCAGCTTGGAGATCTGACGCAGACCGGCCTTGTCGTCGGCCGGAGCCAGGCGAATGTTCTGGGCAGGATCCTTGGCGGCGACCTTGGTGTCGAAGTTGTCGGCATCGCCGTCAACGAATTCACCGGTGGCCAGATCCACCAGACGCGCTTCAATCTTGTCGCCATACAGCTTGGCCAGGTCACGCTTGGCCACGGCGCTGATGTCGACGCCGGCGACGGACAGGATGTTGCTTTGCTTGTCCAGCGCCTTGTTTTCCAGCTGGGCCGGACGCAGACCCACGGCAGCCACGGAGACCACGATGGAGCAGACCAGACACAGACCGGTCACTACGGCGAGAGTGCCGGTAGTAGAGTCTTTATTAAACGCCACGAGCGATCCTCCGCTTGATGTTCGCCTGTGCCACGAAATGGTCAAACAAGGGGGCAAACAGGTTGGCAAACAGAATGGCCAGCATCATGCCTTCCGGGAAGGCGGGGTTCACGACCCGGATCAGCACCACCATCACGCCGATCAGGGCGCCGTACCACCACTTGCCCTTGTTGGTAAAGGCAGCAGAGACGGGGTCGGTCGCCATGAAGGCCATACCGAAGGCGAAACCACCCAGCACCAGGTGCCAGTGCCACGGCATGTTGAACATGGGGTTGGTGTCGGAACCGATGACGTTGAACAGCAGGGAGGTAGCTACCATGCCGATCATCACGCCGGCGATGATGCGCCAGGAGGCGATGCGCATGTAGACGATCATGGCCGCACCCAGCAGGATCATCAGGGTGGAAACTTCACCGATGGAACCGGGCAGGTTGCCAAGGAAAGCGTCCATCCAGCTGATGCTCTGGCCGGTGGCACCGTTGATCAGCGCCATCTGGCCGCCCTGGGCCCACTGGCTCAGCGCGGTTGCGCCCGAGTAGCCGTCGACGGCAACCCAGACCGCATCACCGGAGATTTGACCAGGGTAGGCGAAGAACAGGAAAGCACGACCCGCCAGCGCCGGGTTCAGGAAGTTCTTGCCGGTACCACCGAACACTTCCTTGGCCAGCACCACACCGAAGGTGATACCCAGGGCAGCTTGCCACAGGGGCAGCTCGGGCGGCACGATCAGCGCGAACAGGATGGAGGTCACGAAGAAGCCTTCGTTGATCTCGTGCTTGCGCACCATGGCGAACAGCACTTCCCAGAAACCACCGACGATGAAGACGGTGATGTAGATCGGGAAGAAGTGGGCCGCACCGATCAGCATCTTGCTGCCGACGCCGGCCACCGCCGGATCCAGGGAGGCACCCAGCAGGGTAGCCAGGGCATATTGCCAGCTGCCGGCACCGGCGGCCGTGCCCAAGTGGGCGATGGCGGCGATGGACTGGTTGCCGACGTTGTACATGCCCCAGAACATGGCCGGGAACACGGCCAGCCACACCATGATCATCATGCGCTTCAGATCGATCGCATCACGGACGTGGGCGGCATTGCGGGTCACGGAACCCGGGGTATAAAACAGGGTGTACGCCGCTTCGAACAGGGCATAGTACTTGGCGTACTTGCCACCCGGCTCGAAGTGATGTTCCATATTTTCAAGAAGTTGCTTGAAACTCATCGCTTAACCTTCCAGTTCAATCTTGGTCAGGCACTCACGCAAGATCGGGCCGTACTCGGTCTTGCCGGGGCAGACGAAGGTACAGAGCGCCAGATCTTCCTCATCCAGCTCCAGGCAGCCGAGCGCTTGCGCATTGTCGGTATCGCCGGAGACCAGATCCCGCAGCAGCAGGGTCGGCAGGATGTCGAGCGGCATCACGCGCTCATAGTTGCCGATAGGCACCATGGAGCGGTCACTACCGTTGGTGGTGGTAGTGAAGTTGATGAGCTTGCCCTTCACCAGGTGAGAGAGGGTGGTACGGGTGATGGAGAACTTGCTGGCGCTGGGATTGACCCAACCCAGGAACTCTTTCTCGCGACCTTCACCCAGTACGCTGACCTGATTGTGGTAGCGACCCAGGTAGTCATGGACCCCTTCAGCCTTGGCACCGCTCAGCAGGGAACCGGAAATGACGCGATTCTCGTCCGCACGCAGCTCGTTGTTGGTGAGCTGGCTGATGCAGGCACCCATGCGAGTACGCAGCAGACGCGGCTTGATGACGTTCGGGCCGGCCAGGGCGATCACCTTGTCAGTATGGATCTGACCGGTGGTGAACAGCTTGCCGTAGGCGATCACGTCCTGATAGTTGATGTGCCACTGCACTTTCTTGGCACCGACAGGGTCCAGGAAGTGGATGTGGGTACCGGGCAGGCCGGCAGGGTGCGGACCGACGAACACCTCTTCCTTGACTTGCGCCAGGGAAGCGTGCGGCAGGCTGCCTTCGCCCTTGCAGACATATACGGAACCATCGGTCAGGCGGGTCAGCACGGCCAGACCGTCGAGGAACGCCTGGGACTGTTCCTTGATGATCAGCTCCGCGTCGGCGGCCAGCGGGTTGGTGTCCATGGCGGTGACAAAGATGGCACGCGGGGTGGAACCCACGGCCGGCACCTTGCTGAACGGGCGGGTACGCAACGCAGTCCATTGGCCGGACGCGACCAGGATCTCCTGCACCTTGCTGCGTTCGAGCTTAGGCAGCTCGGCACAGGCAAAATGCTCGAAGGTCACCTGCTCGTCGGACCCATCGATATCGATGACAACGGATTGCAGAATGCGCTTGGCACCACGGTTGATCTCTGAAACCACACCGGTGGCGGGGGCCGTGAATTTAACGCCGGGATTCTTCTTATCTTCGAAGAGCTCCTGACCTTTAATGACGCGATCACCTACTTTGACAAACATAGTAGGACGCATCCCCACGAACTCTTCGCCGAGTGTAGCAACACGGGTGATGGCCGGGCCATCGTAGATTACTTGCTCCGGAGCACCCAGCACGGGGATGTCCAGTCCTCTTTTAATTGTAATCATACTCACTTGCACTACCGTTAAGGGAAGACAGGTTGGTTAGCGCCGAGAAATACATCACGACGAGTTGTTGAATGAGCCCGTTGATGTTGCGGCAAGATGTCGAAGAAATAAACAAATCAGCAACATACAGAGTCATTCAAAAGCGCCTGAGTTTACCACCTATGGCAAGTTTCCTGCCATGCAAAATGGGGAAAATCCCCGCTCTATCACAAAATCATCGCAATTTAATCGCGTCGCTTTTTCTCGTGAAACCTCAGGCGCGGCCTCGAGTTAGCCACCATTACCCCAAAATGGGTAATAATTTTTATGTTCGAAAAAGGATTAGAAATCTTGATGGCGCGGTGGGAGGGCGACGCTCCCCTCATGAGTACGAAACGTCGCCGAAACAGGTTTTGAAATTGTTAACTGGTCGAAGATTAAGTAATCAATTCGTCAATAGTCTTAAGAGAGTCCGTTTTTGCTGACGCAGCTGGGGGTGCTCGGTGCCTGCTCCCGTTGTTGCCACTCCTGCTCGGTATAGGTATGCAGCGCCAATGCGTGAATGGCCCCCGCCAGCTCGTCGGCCAGCACCGCATTGACCTGACGATGACGGCCCAGCAGCCGCTGTCCTTCAAACGCCTGGCTCACCACCACCACCTTGAAGTGGCTCTCCGAGCCCGGCGCCACCCTGTGCATGTAGCTCTCGTTGATCACTTCCAGGTGGCTGGGGGACAAGGCGGCGGCCAGCTTGGCCTCGATCTGTTGTTGCATGGTCACGAGCAAAACTCCCAAAATGGATGTCCGGCCATTGTAGCCAGGGTTGGTCGGATGACGAAATCGGGCGGTGCGGGAAAATCCCGCTTGCAGCCCTGCCGGGCTGGTGAAATTCTCCGCCCCCGCTAGAATAGCGCCACTTTGCGCCCCACCGGGGCCCGTTACATGACTCAGCTGGACAATTCGCCTATGCACACCCTTCTCGACACGGCCCACTGTCGCCTGACCCTGTATCGCTATCCACGTCAGCAGCAGGATCCCTTGCAGGCCTGGGATGCCGCCGACGAGTATCTGATCAACACCCTGGCCGAGGAGCCCCTCGAGCAGGATGGCCCCGTCATCATCATGAACGACGGCTTCGGGGCGCTGGCCGCCTGTCTGCACCCTCATGCTCCTGTCTGCGTCACCGACTCCCACATCAGCGAGCGGGCTACCCTGGCCAACCTGGCAGAGAACGGCCTGGATCCCGCGGCCATCCGCCTGCAGGATGCGCTGGCTCCCCTGCCCGATGCCCCCGCACTGGTGGTGATCAAGGTCTCCAAGTATCAGGCGCTGCTGGAGCAGCAACTGCTGACCCTGCGCGGGGTCGTTACCCCTGCCACCCGCGTCATCGCCGCCGGCAAGGCCAAGGACATCCACACCTCCACCCTGGCGCTGTTTGAGAAATACCTGGGGCCGACCCGCACGTCACTCGCCTGGAAGAAGGCGCGCCTCATTCACTGCACTCCGGCCGCAGCGTCCGCCGAGCGTCCCGCGCTGGCCAACCCCTTCCCCACGGTCTGGCCACTGGAGGGCACCGACATGCTCATCCACAACCATGCCAACGTGTTCTCGCGCACCAGCCTGGATATCGGCGCCCGCTTCATGCTGGACAATCTGCCCATCCACAGTGCCCGCAAGGTGATCGATCTGGGTTGCGGCAACGGCGTGCTGGGGCTCTCCCTGCTGGCGCGTGACAGCGAGGTGGAGGTCACCTTCGTCGACGAGTCCCGCATGGCGGTCGCCTCGGCCCGGCTCAACGTCGAGCACAATCTGCCGGCGGCCCTGCCCCGCGCCCACTTTATGGTCAACAACTGTCTCGACGGCGTGCCTGCCGGTTCGGCGGATCGGATCCTCTGCAACCCGCCGTTCCATCAGTTGCAGGCCATCACAGACCACATCGCCTGGCAGATGTTCAGCGACGCCCACCGGGTGTTGCCCAAAGGGGGGGAACTCTGGATAGTGGGCAACCGTCATCTGGACTATCACAACAAGCTCAAGCGCCTGTTCGCCAACGCACAAGTCGTTGCGTCGAACAGCAAATTCGTTATTTTGAAAGCCATCAAACGTTAAACGCCATCAAACGCGAAAGGAAACCCATGATGAAAAAGTCACTCTTGCTGCTGGCCGCCCTGATGCTGGGTGGTTGTGCGACTCACTGGCCGGAGAGCGCCCTGCTCAATCCGCAGGTGATCCCCTCCAACCAGCAGTACTACTCGGGCAACCGCATCACCTTGGAAGGGGTGGACAAGCGTGAAGCCGCCTACGTCTTCTCCATCAAGAAAAAAGAGAAGGCTGCGGTACTGGTCAACAGCAGCCAGCCCCTCAACAGCCTGCTGGCGGAGAAGCTCGCCGAAGGGCTGCGCAGCCAGGGCCTGGAAGTAGGCAACAGCGGCACCACCAACCTGACTCTGGCCATCTCCACTGCCGCGGTCACGGTAGAAGAGAAGACCTTCACCTATGTCACCAAGTCCCGCGTCAGCCTGCAGGTGATCGCCGACTTCCAGGGCAGCAAGCTGACCAAGCAGTTCAACATGTCCTCCAGCAAGGAAGGCCCGGGCGAGCCGAGCATGGCCGAACTGGAGTCCACCCTGAACCAGCAGCTAGGCAGCGTACTGCAGCAGATCATGGCTGACACCGCCCTGCGCGGTTATCTCAAGGGTCAGCCGAGCTGAACAAGGAGCGAATAGATGAAAAAACTCTGGTTACTGGCCATGCTGATCGCCCCGCTGGCGTTCGCCGGCCCCAAGGTCAGGATGGAGACCAACCACGGCAACATAGTGGTGGAGCTGGCCTCCAAGCAGGCGCCGCAGACGGTGAAGAACTTCCTGCGCTACGTGGCCGATGGCAGCTATGACGGCAGCATCTTCCACCGGGTGATCCAGGACTTCGTGGTGCAGGGGGGCGGCTACAACCAGCAGTTCCAGCAACTGCCCACCTTCGACCCCGTGGTCAACGAGTCCAAGGGCGGCCTGCCCAACAAGCGCGGCAGCATCGCCATGGCCCGCACCCAGGCGGTCGACAGCGCCACTCGCCAGTTCTACTTCAACCTGGTCGACAACAACAACCTCAACGCCAATGCCGGCGCCGGTTACACCGTGTTCGGCCAGGTGGTGCAGGGCATGGAGGTACTGGACAAGCTGGCCCAGGTGCAGACCGGTTACAGCCCCATCCTGCGTGCCAACGACGTGCCCACCAGCCCCATCATCCTGAAGAAGGTGGTCCTGCTGGCGGACAAATAACGCGGAGCGGATCACAATCCGTCATCCCCGCGGTCCGGGTCGCCGGCGCCCCTTTCTATACTCTGGCCTTGCCCCGATATGCGGGGCCAGGCCCACGAGAGGAGAAGGAGGTTCCGGTGACTTGCAACGACTACATCGCCCAGCACGCCATCCCGCTGGCCCAGACGGTTCGTCACTTTCTGGCACGAGAGATCCCTTATCAGCAGCTGGAAGATCTGAGCTGGCAGCTGTTGTCCCACTGGCAGGATCTGCCCCATGTCCCCGCCGACAAGACCCCGGCCTCCGAGCAGGAGGGGGTGTTCTGGCACCTGCTGCACAGCCTGCATCAGTGGGATGAACAGCAAATCATCGCCGACGTCTGGCTGCGCCTGCAGCTGATGGAGTGCGCCAATTTCCTGACCACGGACGGGCCGCTGCCGCGCCACTGCATCGGCCTGCGCCCCTGAATATAGTGCCCTCCCCTGCCCGGCTTGCCTTGGCTATCCAACCCGAACCTGACAAAATGGCGCAATTTTCCCAGAGGAGTCAGGTATTTGAACACTGTCCGTACACCGAGCTGGCGAGACTCGCTCGCCGTCTACCTTGAGACTCGGGTTCTCATCCTGTTTGCCATGGGGTTCTCTTCCGGCCTGCCGCTGCTGCTGGTGTTCGGCACCCTCTCGTTCTGGCTGCGCGAAGCGGATGTCAGCCTGACCGACATCGGCTACATGAGCTGGGTAGCGCTGGCCTATGGCTTCAAATGGTTGTGGTCACCGCTGGTGGATCGGCTCCCGCTGCCACTGCTCTCCCGCTGGCTGGGCCGGCGCCGCAGCTGGATGCTCTTCTCCCAGTTGCTGATCGCCGCCTCGCTGGTGGGCATGGCCTTCTGCGATCCCAAGACCCAGCTCGCCCAGCTGGCCCTGTTTGCCCTGCTGGTGGCCTTCGCCTCCGCCACCCAGGACATCGTCATCGATGCCTATCGCATCGAGTCGGCCCCCGAGCGGCTGCAGGCGGCCATGGCGGCCTCCTACATGACTGGTTACCGGCTGGCGATGATCATGGCCGGGGCCGGCGCACTGGCGCTGGCCGCCTGGCTCGGCAGCAACGACGGCTACGACTATCGCGGCTGGCAGCTCACCTATCTGCTGATGGCGGGGCTGATGTCCCTCGGCGTCATCACCACCCTGTTCTGCCACGAACCCGTCATCGATCTCGCCGCCCAGAATGAACAACAGGCGGCCCGCAAAAGCCTGCTGCTCGCCCGCGGCTGGCCGGCGGGGCTGGCCGGTCTCGGCGCTTGGAGCTACGAGGCCATCTGGTGTCCGTTCGCCGATTTCTTTCGCCGTTACGGCGGCTCCGCCCTGCTGATCCTCGGGCTCATCGCCTGCTATCGCATCTCGGACGTGGTGATGGGGGTGATGTCCAACAGCTTCTATGTGGACATGCAGTTCAGCAAGACCGAGGTGGCCACCATCACCAAGGTGTACGGGGTCATCATGACGCTGGTGGGGGCCGCCCTCGGCGGCGTGCTGGTGATGCGTTTTGGCACCCTGCGCATTCTGTTCCTCGGCGCCCTGCTCACCGCCAGCACCAACCTGCTGTTTGCCCTGCTCAATGAAGTGGGCCACAACCTCGAGCTGCTGACCCTGATCATCTCGCTGGACAACCTCAGCGCCGGCATCGCCACGGCTGCCTTCGTCACCTTTTTGTCGAGCCTGACCAACGTGGCCTTCTCCGCCACCCAGTACGCCCTGTTCAGCTCGGTGATGCTGCTGCTGCCCAAGCTGCTGGCGGGCTTTTCCGGCCGCTTCGTCGAGCAGTTCGGCTACAGCAGCTTCTTCATCAGCACCAGCCTGCTCGGCATTCCGGTGCTGATCCTGATCGTGTTGGTTGCCAAACGAGGAAGTGCCTTGTTACCGCAATCGGACAAATAGCAAGCGTTTGCGTAAAATTGGGGGTGATTAGATTCACACTTCCGAATAAAGTTCCCTGGTGCTGGTTTATCCGGTGAATTTATTTGGCTAGAATCCCTTCCGCTCCTTGTGGGCAGGCTACGGAAAACCTCAACTAACGCACAAGAGACCAATAAAATGGCCAAATTTACCAAGACTCTGATCGGTGCCGGTCTGCTGGCTGCCGCCGCTACCCCGGCTTTCGCTGCTGACTACAGCGGTGACATCCACAAGAACGACTACAAGTGGATGCAGTTCAACGTCATGCACACCATCGACCAACGTCCTTTCACTGCAGGTGCTGAAGATTACAACGACACCTACTTCGAAATGGAATTCGGTGGTCGCTCCGGCCTGTTTGACCTGTACGGTTACGTCGACGTCTTCGATATCTTCGACTCCCGTCACAGCGACAAGCACAAGGGTCAGAACCTGTTCATGAAGTTTGCGCCGCGTATGTCTCTGGATGCGCTGACTGGTAAAGATCTCTCCTTCGGTCCGGTGCAAGAGGTTTACATCGCCTCTCTGAACAACATCGGCGACAACCAGATGGAAAACATGATCGGTCTGGGTGCTGATGTACAAGTGCCTTGGTTCGGCAAAGTGGGCATGAACCTGTACGCTCGTCACGCCACCGAAAACCAGTTCTTCACCGAAGAAGAGGGTGAGTGGAACGGTTACTGGTTCGCCATGAACTGGTTCAAGCCTTTCTACACCTTCAGCAACGGCAGCTTCGTCTCCTATCAGGGCTACCTGGACTACGCCTTCGATCTGGACACCCACAACCGTGCTGACCGTACCAGCGACAACCTGGCTACCTTCCACGGTATCTACTGGCACTCCGATCGCTACGCCGTCGGTTACGGCCTGAAGTACTTCATGGATGCCTACGGCACCAAAGACGGTTCCACCGCCTACGACGGTACCCCGTGGAAGAGCTCTGGCTTCAGCCACTACTTCTCCGTTACCTACAAGTTCTAATCGAACGGGCATCAGGGATACAAAAAACCGGAGCAGCTGCTCCGGTTTTTTTATGGCCAGATGGTAGCGAACAGGGAGAGCCGTGCCCTCCCCAGCCATCCATCAGTCGCGGAAATTCTGGAACTGCATCGGCTGACCCAGCTCGGCGCCACGCACCAGGGCCATGGTCTCCTGCAGATCGTCGCGCTTCTTGCCGGTGACCCGCACCTCGTCGCCCTGAATGGCGGCCTGCACCTTGATCTTGGAATCCTTGATCAGCTTCACCAGCTTCTTGGCAACTTCCTTGTCGATCCCCTGCTTGAACTTCACGGTCAGGTGGAAGCGCTTGCCGGAGTGAACGCTGTCACCCACGTCCATGGAGCTGTTCTCGATGTTGCGCTTGAGCAGGGCACCGCGCAGGATCTCGACCATCTGCTTGAGCTGGAAATCGGCATCGGCCTCCAGTTTGACCTCTTCCTTGTTCAACTCGAAGCTGGCTTCAACACCACGAAAATCGAAACGGGTCGCCAGTTCACGATTGGCGTTGTCGACGGCGTTCAACACCTCGTTCATTTTGACTTCAGAGACAATATCGAATGACGGCATAGTGGGCTCCTCATGTTGCGCTATAAGGGGGCAAATCTACCAGAATTACGGCAAATTTGCTGATTTCGATGGGACTGCTCTGCTAGAATCCCCTTCGCACAGGAATGGCGAGACCCGTTAGAACCTGTTCAGTATCTGTCGCGAGAGGTCGTCCGCAAGGTAAATCGCTGCGCAGGAGCCCGCTTGTATATGAATACATGGGCTTCCGGCTTCACATGCACAAGCCTCGTACAAGCCTTGAGCACGACCTCGCAGCAAGATCATGAACCCGTTCCAGGTGTCCGCCAGGCGACATCTTCACTTATCCCCGGCAGGTGGTTGACTGGAATGCAGCCCCTACCTTGATTGAGTCTCTCCATGCCAAGCGGATCACGCGATTACAACCTGACACACAGTCGACACACCCCCTCCCCCCAATGGACCCTGCTGGGTTGCGGCGCCCTGGGCGGTGTGTTTGCCTCCCTGTTGACTCAAAGCGGCCAGTCCACCCGCGTCTTGCTGCGCGAGCGCCACCGCGCCACCCTGCACCCCGGCATCGACTTCACCTCGCTGGAGGGCAACACCCAGCTCATCAACATCGAGCGCGGCTTCGTCGACCAGCCGGGTCAGGTCCAGCGGTTGCTGGTGATGACCAAGGCCGGCCAGGTCATCGAGGCGCTGACCCCGCTGGTGGGCCAGCTGGCAACCGACGTGCCCATCGTGCTGCTGCACAACGGCATGGGGATCGCCGAGCAGGTGGTCGCGCTGTTCCCCCATAATCCGGTCATCGCCGGCGTCACCAGCCACGGCGCCATGCAGAGCGGCCACTTCGTGTTCCGCCACACCGGCAAGGGCGAAACCTGGCTCGGCCCGGTCAACGAGGCGGCCAGAGCCCATGCCGCCCTGGCGGACGAGCTGGCGGCCGCCCTCGGCCAGGCCGGCTGGGATGAGCAGATCCAGGCGCGCCAGTGGCAGAAGCTGGCGGTCAACTGTGCCATCAACCCGCTCACCGCGCTCCACAAGCTCAAGAATGGCGAGCTGGCCGGTCCGCGCTTTGCCGATGCCCTGCAGCAGATCTGCGTGGAAGTGGCGGACGTGATGCATGCCGAAGGCCAGCCCACCGGCAGCGACGAGCTGCTGCGCCGGGTCATGACGGTGGTGGAGCTCACCGCCGACAATTACTCTTCCATGTATCAGGACATGGAGCAGGGGCGCGAGACCGAGATTGAGGCCATCACCGGCTTCCTGCTGGCCCGGGCCGCCTGCCACGGCATTGCGGTACCGGTCAATCAGGGTCTCTATCAGGCCATCAAAGAGAAGCAGTGAGCCCGAGGGCTCGCCAACGCAAGGAGCAAAGGATGAGCGTACTGGTACTGGTGGCCCCCGGGTCGGAAGAGATAGAGACGGTCGCCATCGTCGATACCCTGGTGCGCGGGGCTATAGAGGTGGTGCTCGCCTCCTGCTGCCCGGCAGGGCAGCGCCAGATCCGCGCCTCCCGCGGGGTACAACTGGTGGCGGATTGCCACCTCGACGAGCTGGCGGCTCAGGAGTTCGAGGCCATTGTGGTGCCAGGTGGCCTGCCCGGCAGCGAAGTTATCCGCGATACGCCGCGCGCCATTGCCCTGCTCAAGGCGCAGGCGGCAGCGCAGCGCTGGCGGGCAGCCATCTGCGCCGCCCCCACCGTGGTGCTGCAACACCATGCTCTGCTGGGGGATGCCAGTGCCACCTGCCATCCCGGTTTTCAGGCTCGCCTGCCCGCGGCGCAGCTCAGTACGGCGCGGGTGGTAACCGATGAGGCTCATCACCTCATCACCAGCCAGGGGCCGGGCACCGCCATCGAGTTCGCCCTCGAGCTGGTGCGGGTGCTGCGCGGTGACGAGGCCGCCCGCGCGGTGGCCGGCCCCATGGTGTTGCCCCCCTCGCTCATGCCCTGAATAAATAGCCCTCTCGCAATGACAGAGCGCCCCTTGCCAATTGGCAAGGGGCGCTCTGCTTTGAGGCGAACTGCAAGCAGTCAGCCGGTTCAGCTCCGCCTCAACTGAGCATTTCGGGCCTGAGCTGCTCCATCAGCAGGTGGTTGTCGCTGTAATCCACCGGGATGGCCACCACCGCCGGCCCGCTCACCGCCATGGCGGCGCGCAGGGTCGCCCGCAGATCCTCGGCACAGGTGACGGCAAAGCCGGCCGCCCCGAACGACTCGGCATAGGCCTTGAAGTTGATGGGGCCGAAACTCACCCCTGAGCTGCGGCTGTACTTTTTCTCCTCCTGCATCGCCACCATGTTGTAGCCGTTATCGACCCAGATGATGTGCACTATGTTGGACTTGAGCCGCACCGCGGTCTCCAGCTCCATGCTCGACTGCATGAAGCTGCCATCGCCAGACACCGAGATGATCTTCTCCCCCGGGCGCACCATGGCAGCCCCGATGGCCCAGGGCAGCGCCACCCCCATGGTCTGCTGACCGTTGGAGATGAGCACCTGGCGGGCCCGGAAGCTGTAGAGGTAGCGGGCAATCCAGATGTGGAAGCTGCCCATGTCCACGCACAGGGTCATGTCCTGCCCGATGATGTCCTGCAGCTCCTTGACGATGCGCAGCGGATGGATGGGGGTGCCCCCCAGCCGGCCGGCATGTTCGGCGAGTTGATGGCGCTGGGCGCGGATCTCGCCGAGCAGGGCAGTAATGGCCGGATCTCGCGCCAGCGGCTGATGCAGCATCCGGGTCAGCCGCGCCAGGTTGGCGCTGATGGAGCCCACCAGCTCCACCGCCGGGCAGTAGCTGCTGTCGATCTCCGCCGGCAGCGCATCGATGTGCAGCAGCTGGCGCTCGCCGGTGCCGTTCCACAACACGGGATCGTATTCGATGGGGCTGTAACCGATACAGATCACCAGATCCGCATCCTGCAGCAGCTTGTCCCCCGGCTGGTTGTTGAACAGCCCCACCCGTCCGGCGAAGTCATCGAAATGGTGGGTATCCACCACTCCGGCTGCCTGATAGGTGCCGGTCACCGGCAACCGGCTCTTGTCGAGGAAGGCGCGCACCGCGAGGGAGTTCTCCGGCCGGCTGGCCAGCAGACCGAGCAATACCACCGGCTTGCGAGCCCGCGCCAGCAGGCTCAGCGCCCGATCGATGCCGCTCTCGTCGGCTGCCCCCGGCTCCGGGATGGCGCTCGGCACCAGAATGGCGCCGTCGGTCGGCTCGTTGATGATGTCCATCGGCAGGCTGACGAAGGCCGCTCCGGGCCGCCCCAGCTCGGCACTGCGAAAGGCGTTGGCCATCACTTCGGAGAGGGCGGAGCCGGTGCCCACCTGGGCGCTGAACTTGGTGACCGGCCGGCACAGGCTGACGGTATCCAGGCTCTGGTGGGTCAGCTTGAGGCCGTCGGCCCGCCGCACGGCACCGCCCAGCGCCACCATGGCATCCCCTTCCGAGGTGGCGGTGGCAAGCCCCGTGATGAGGTTGGCGCAACCCGGCCCCGAAGTCACCAGCGCCACTCCGGCCTTGCCGGTCAGCCGGCCGACCGCGGCGGCCATGAAGGCGGCATTCGCTTCGTGACGCACCACTATGGTCTCGATGGGGGAGTCCTCCAGCGCATCGAATACCCTGTCTATCTTGGCCCCGGGAATGCCGAACACCTGCTTGACCCCCTGCGCCTCCAGATGGCGCACCACCAGTTCGGCCCCACAGGCCCAGTGTTGATTTTCCATGATGTCACTCCTTGTTAAGCGAAGGGCTCAGCCTTCGGCGGCGCGAATAGCGCGGTCCAGATCGGCGGGATTGAGGTCGGCCTGTTGAAAGGCCGGATTGCGAGGCAGCTCGATATTGAGATGTTGCACCACCGACAGCTGCAGCTGACCGTGGCCCATGGCGTAGTCGAGGATATGGCCGCCGCCCCGACGATCCTCGGTGATGAAGTGCTCGTGATAGCCCGCCACGTTGATCCCCTGCACGAAGGGCGGGCAACGAAAGCCCACCAGGGTGCCGCGCCGCTGGCTGAACGAGAACAGTGGCTGGGCCTCGATGGCCTCCAGCATGGGCTTGTAGGGGGGATGCTGGCAGGGCACGGTGCGCACCTGCGCCTGCTCGAACAGGCCGTCGAGTCGAAAGGCGACGAAGACGTTGTCGGTGCCCACCAACCGATCCACCCACTGATGGATCTCCTCGCGACTCAGGGGATGATCGAAGCGGCGCTGCAGGCAGGGGCGAAAGTGGGTCATCACCGCAAACGGGGTCTTCTGCTCCGCGCGGGCCGGACGTGCCGAGCCGTCAGCCTTGAGCTGGTGGATCTGGCGCTCGAACGCAATCAGCTCGCCGTCGAGCCGGTTGAAGGTCCCGAGGCCGAAGTCACCGTGGCGCAACAGGTCGGCCATGGTGGTCTCCCCCTCGTAAACCCCCGCTAGCAGGGCACTCATCAGGGAACTCTGGTAGACCTCGCCGCCCCCCTGGCGAGCCTGCCAGCGAGCAAACTGCTGGCTGATCTCGATGGCGCAGTCACATGATGAATTGGTTTCCATTTGGATTTCACCTCCAATCCTGTTAGGTTGGCAAATCAGGATTCAATAGTGACCAAGATCACAGTTTGATACCAATATCCAAACCCATCAGCTTCGAGACGTACCAGATATGGAATTCCGTTACCTGCGCTACCTGGTGGCCGTGGCAGACAAACAGAGCTTCACCCGCGCTGCCGAGGCGCTGGGCATGGCCCAGCCGCCGCTCAGCCAGCAGATCCGCAAATTCGAACAGGAGGTGGGCACGCCGCTGTTTCACCGGCTGACACGCAGTGTGGAGCTGACCGAGGCGGGGCTGAGCCTCTATCAGGATGCCAAGGGGATACTGGCGCAGACCGAGCAGGCCATGCAAAAGGCCAGGCGCATCGCCCGCGGCCAGCTGGGTTCGCTGCGCCTCGGCTTTGCCGGCTCCACCGTGTTGCACCCAAGCGTGCTGCAGCTCATCCACGACTTTCGCCAGGCCTGGCCGGAGGTCAGCCTGCACCCCATCGAGAACAGCATGCCCAATCTGGTGCGTGATCTGGTGAGCGAGGAGCTGGATGCCGCCATCTTGCGTCTGCCCTGCAGCAGCAGCTCGGCGCTGGCCCACCACCCGATCGATGAGGAGGAGATGCTGATCGCCCTGCCCCCGCACCATCCGCTGGCCGGCAGTGGTGCCATCCCCATCGAGGCGCTGGCGCAGGATCCCTTCATCCTGTTCCCTCGCGAGCTCGGACCCGGGCTGCACGACGCCATCACCCAGCGCTGCCAGCGGGCCGGCTTCAGCCCCCGCCTCGGCAGTCAGAGCCCGCAGGTGATCTCCACCGTCGGCATGGTGCAGGCCGGTTTCGGGGTCGCCATCATCCCGCGATCTGTGAGCGAGCTGCACCCCCACGGCGTCAGCTATCACCCCATCGCCACCGAGCCGCTCACCACCCGCATCAGCCTCGCCACCCGCCGCCATCCCCGCCAAAAAAGCCTGCAGCATCTGATTGGGCTGATCCCCGGCCACCATTGAAAGACAAACAAAAACCCCCATCGGCACAAGCGGATGGGGGTTTTGGCACCGTATTATTTCACGAACAAATATTGGCCAACCGATTAATTCAACTCACCTTTATCGCTGGCCAAGATGAAGCAGAATCGTTATTCAGCCACAGGATTCACATCGGTGACGGGTTGGGCAGCACGGTAGGCATCCATGATGGGAGCCCAATCCATTCCATTAGGAACTGGGTATTGCTTAAATAGCCCACCATATTTCTTGTCGAAATCATCCATACCATATTGGCGCGCTATCGGTACTTTCTGGTCATACCAATCATCGGTCACAACTTCGGCAATACCACGAGTAAGTAGAATATCTGGCTTAACATTTAGCCTATCTCCCTTAAGTAACACCTCAAAATAGCCGCCTGGCGCTAGGCCAAAATAGAGCCAGCTACGGCGGTCATAACGACCCTCAACAGAGTAGACCTGGCGCATCTGCTGCTCCAGATTGGCAGGCAAGTCCACCTTTATGCGGTAGCGCTTGCGATCATGGAAGGAAACCATTTCAATCACCGCTTTATCGGGGATGGGAACATCGTCGGTAGGCAGGCCACTACCGCCCGCCCAATAGTAACGTTGCGCCTTGATTCGATCGGCAAGTAGACCTCCAGCTCCGCCACCTGCCAAACGGTCGGCATAAACTTGCTTCCCTCCAAGATAGAACTCTGTCTTGGTGTTCTTAGTAAGATCTATATTGCTGCCTGTACCATAATCCCAAGCAAATTTAGGCAAAGGTTGTGGCGCCGCATTGGTCATCAATGACAGGCAGAACCACAACAATACAACGATATATTTCATCTTTTTGTTGGTACTTCCTGCTCTAGATGGAAGAGACTCATGCTCTCGAGCACCTTCATATTGTCAATATATCGGCGGCGCATGTCTTGGCGAAGCGCTTCAATCTCCTCTGGCGTGAGCTGTCGCGGGAAGATATCTGGTGATGTTGGCTTGGTACCCTTAGCCGGCACTGTCAACCTCCATGGTATTACCTTACTGGGTCGGTATCCGTCTTGGGTTGGGCGGTACGATAGGCATCCATGATAGGTGCCCAGTCCATACCACTGGGGGTAGGATACTGTTGATAGGCATCACCGTATGCTTTATCAAAATCGTCAAACCACTCTTTGTATACTTTGGTGACAGGATTTTCCTTGTCTTGCGAGGTTTGAATTTCGTTAGCAATCCCCCTGGCCAGCAAGATGTCAGGCTTCACTTTGGCGTTGGTTAAAAACGCCTCCACATAACCACCGGTGGCCATACCTAAGCCAATGTTATCTCGGCGTACTTCACGCGACTCATCCCTCACTTTGATGCGATAAGGTTGCGCAATCATGCGTTCCAGCTCTGCTGGCAAGGCCAGGCTAATGCGATAGCGCTTTTTATCGTGGAATGAAATCCACTCCACTTCTACCCGATCGGGGGCGGGGTGAATATCTCGGCGACCGGCAGTTATCAACCAGCGATAGTCCCTTGCACGAAGTGATTCTGCATCAACGCGACTCGACGATCCGTTGGTTGAGGCATCTACCAATTGTCCCTGACGATAAAAAAGCACCTCCGTCACCCATATTTCATCAGCATTGGATCCTACCATATGGCGCCAGTCCAGTTGTTTGGGGCCTGTGGGAGCTGCTTGACAGGCTGCGACTAATGGCAACAGCAGCAGTAAGAGTATCCAGCGCATTAATAACCTCCCTTATCATTGCCAGTCAGCTTACGGATTTCTTTGTCACCAACCCTGTTGGGTGTGTTTACCAGTCCAGTGTCAGCGCTGTAGTGCAAATAACTTAGCCGCAACTTTTGGTACAGCTCGCCAGGTAAACTACGAGCCAAGTTGATCACCTCTCCGCGCCGTTTGGCCACATCAACCCATAGCTCATCGAGTTTGGCCAAGTTCACTGTGGGATACGAAAGTGCGCTATCCAAACGGTAGGCATTGTCACCTTGTGATATCCACGTCTTAAAAGGCACACCTGCATCCCGCGCCGCTTCTACCATCATGTGCAGCGGTATACGTGAATATTCCCCCTCCACCACCCGGTGCAGCACCACATCGACGCAGATGTTCCTATGGCCCCCTGATTGACTGCCCGTGATCGGCCCCAGTGGCCTAGGACGCACATTCAAATAGCCAAGTTGAGTTGTATCACGATGGCTAGCTAGGGACACAACGCCTTTGCCCCAGCCTTGTCCAGCCCGCATTTTGGCATAGGCAAGGGCATCTCGATATGATTGGGCATCGGTTGGATTGACGTATGGCATCGCATCGGAATTGAAAGTTGCGATCACACACTTTTCTGTAATTAACGGGGATACCGCATTAGGATCACGCAGGCTCCAGCGGCTGTAATAGCCTCCACCAATATCGGAGTGAGCGCCAGGAATAATGACCTCGGTAAAACCGTCCGCAATCGCGGTGCCTGCTGCATCGTCAGTGATACGGGTCAAGTCAAAGTGATAACGCCACTCATCAGCCGCCACGATATGCACCACCCGCTCGGCACAGTCAGGGGCCAGCGTCACATTACGTTTACCCCACAGATAGGAACTGACCACGGTATCAAACAACCCGACAAACTGAATACGCACATCATCGCGACTGGCCCAGTCAAAGCCCGCCTTCAAGGGAATATCGGGGTCAGCAGCCATGGCCTCCACCAGTGGGTGGTCCCCTTTCTTATCGATACGGTTTACAAACTGGCGAGCGGCAGAGGCGCCCCGGCTAAAGCCAAACACATCGAACTCGACCTTATGAATGCACTCAATAGTGGGCAATATGCTTTCAAGTTGTTCTTTTATCTCCGCAACAATCTGAGTACGACAAGCCTGTTCGACACGTGAGGCGCTGGAGGTATTACCTTTATCCGCACCAAGACCCAAGCTGGTATCATCCTCACCTTGGGTCGTGCCTATCCCCTCAACATAAACCTTCACGATAGGAGAGCGTTTGCTTGGGGGAAGATACAAGTCATGAGCTTTGCCAACATTGGTGACGTCGTTTTTCTCGCTGTTATTCAAGCCATCAGGTAACGCCCCTTCAAAACACTGTTCCAGCAATACTTGTTGCTCTTCCGGGCTGCATTGCGCCAAGGCTGTCTCCAATGCACTTTTCCCTTCCCTGTGCTTGAAGGTGTTGTTGGCCGTGCCATCAAAGAACACTCCGATACGCAGGATATTCAGCCGATATCCCTTCACCTCAATCACGTAGGAGTGCTTGGTGAAAAAACGGGGAGGCTGGGCTTGTCCTGACTGATGCCCTTTCGGCAGTGGCTGTTCTGGCTCGGTGAGACAAAGGTCACCGGTGGTCACCTTGATATGCTCTCGTTTGACGTCGCAGTGCCCGAATAACTTGTCTGTATAGGCGGGTACCTGTGTGGTCTCACCCTCCTTGAGGGCCTCACGGGACTGCGCCGCCTTGAGCCAGGCTGGCGTCTCGATTTTTACTGTCACCGGACCAACTGCAAAACCTCGCACCAGGGTGGGTCCATCCTGCAGGGTGACCGTCTCTGACTTGCCAGTTTCGTCAGTCAAAGTGGCCTTGAGCCCCTTGAACGAACGGTTGTGCTCATCGCGAATGTCTACCTCTACCCAGTTATCATAACGTTCGCAAGGGATACAGTGGGGATCTGCCGCCATCAGGATGCTCCTGTCAATTCGTGATGTTTGTTCAGCCAGTTGGCTACCTGAACCAGCTCATCGTCGGTCAGCATCAAAGGCCCCCGTATTTCTTCAAGAGGCAAATTGACTTGCAAGGCCAAGACGCCAGCCACCACACCATCGAGCACATCCTCTTGCAGCCCATCCTGATTGGCCAGTTTGAGTGTGGGTAAAATGGTCCCGGCCGGGTCAGGATGGCGCTCCATCATAGCCGTCATGGTCTGCCAGAACCGCCGCCGCAAGATGTAGGCATGACGGTTCTCGTCGTAGAGTCCAACCAGATGATGAGGCCGGATATGAAACCAGGGGGTTTGCAATGCGGGTTGGAACCGGGCATGAGGCGTGCGAGAGAAGGCCTTGCCATGGATCCAGAGCCCGGAACAGGGCCCCAGCACACTATCGCGTTCATCAGGGGTCATGGCACTGAGCATGGGCAGGAAAATGCGTGGGTCAGAGAAACGAAACCAGACTGCTTCTCCCTCGCGTATCGCTTCTATCAGACTCTGCCAATGGCGGCGGATCAGCTCCACTGATTGGTCGCTGATCAGGTAGAAGCCGCTCAGAGCGGGATTGGCCATCATGAACTCAGTGGAAGGGGCAGGCAGCAACCAAGGCCCCAACGCAGAGTGCTCATCGAAAGCGGTACCGGCAAAAAGTGGATTGGCATTCTCTCCATCATAGATATAGAAATCCGCCACGGCTGACTCTGCCTGGGCTCCATCGATGACGGCATACCTCTCACCCGCTTGCTCGCCAGCGAGCCAATCCAATAACGTCATAATACGGAAACCTCAATCAGTCGCTTGATCCTGCTGCGGTTATCCGATGCATTGTCAGAGGTTGGGATCGTATTGAGCAAGGTATCGAAATCACCGCTCGTGGAGGAAACTACTCGATCGACCCTTAGCCTGGTCTGCGTCGGAAACAGCATCTCAGCTTCGCCCTTGAAGTGCGCAGCGTCTCCCAGCAGACGGCCACCATGACCGGCAGGCAAGCGGATCTTCAACAAGGTATCGTTGACCCAGGCCTTGTCCGGTGAGGTACTCATGAATCCTGGCTCAACAACGATATTGCCCACCCCGGTGAACTGCTCTTTCAGGGCTGCAAGCTCCGGCTTGTCCAGCGCCAGCCCCCGGTAGACGAAAGACAACTCAGGTGAGGCCGGCAATTTGGCCAGACCAGCCTCCACATCGGCAACATAGGCCTTCATTGCCTTATCAAATTCACCCGCAGATGTCGGCTCATCATTCAAATAGCTGCGACTAAGCAGGGTATCGATGGCCTCTCGCTGCTTGTAGGGGCGATCACGCAAATAGTTATTGAGCAATGTGTACCCCTGCGCCGAATAGTATCTGAGTGCTTCATCCGCTTTGGATATCTCTACCGTCGCCCACTTCTTTGCCGGCTTTTTGCCTTCCCCTTTGACCGCAACAGGTGGCGGCGGCGGTGGCACCATTGGGCCTCCGGCAAACTGGGGTGGAGCGGGCGGTGGAGCCGGTGGCCCCCCGGCAGGCGGAGGGGGCACAGGTGGCGGGGCTGCTGGACAAGGCTTGGCCAGCGGCGCCATGGACTCCATGCTCTTGTGGATGGCCGGGGCTGGTAACGTTGCTGGTGGTGGTGTTGGCACCTCGACATTACCTGGTAGAACGGGAGCCTTGCCACCCCAGCCGGAACCAGAACCAGGACTGCCGCCTGAATTCATCTTGATGGAGCCGCCACTGAGGGTAACGCCGCCGGCATCGAGCTTCACAAAGCTGCCGCCGACCTTGAGGGTCAGCTCTGCCCCCGCTTCCATCACGATCTTCATGCCCGCCTTGTGATGCACCTCGCTCCCCGCCTCCACCAGCAGAGACTGCCCCAGCTTCTGATGCAGACTGGCATCCACCGTCAGCGAGTAGTCAGCCTTCACTTGGTCGCGTTTCTCACCCTCCACAGTCAGGTGGTCGTTGGCCTTGATACGGGTCACCCGCTCGTTGTCGATATCACGATGCTCGTCATGCTTGATATGCCAGGCCGCGTCGTTCTCGATAAGTACGTTCAGGTCTTTCTGACCGTGGATGTAAATCTCTTCCTGCCCCGCCTGGTCTTCGAAACGCAGCTCGTTGAACCCCTCCCCCTGGTGGGTTTCGGTGCGCAGCACTGTGCGGGTCTTGTTGGCCGGTAACTCATACGGCGGCCGGTTGGTGGCGTGGTAAGTTCGACCCGTCACGATGGGCTGGTCCGGGTCCCCTTCAAGGAAACTCACGATAACCTCGTGGCCGATACGCGGGATGGCCATCATGCCGTATTGACCGCCGGCCCAACCTTGCGAGACCCGCACCCAGCAGGAGCTCTGGTCGTTGGAGCTGCCGTAGCGGTCCCACGGGAACTGCAGCTTCACCCGGCCGTGCTCGTCGCAGTAAATCTCCTCCCCCTCGGGCCCCACCACCATGGCGATTTGCGGGCCATCCACCATGGGTTTGTGAGGGGCCTCCGGGCTGCCGATGCGGGCCCGCCAGGTGGTACTCGCTTTCACCACGCCGAACTCATTGTGATAGACGGTGGGGCCACTGCCCCCCTCCTCTTCCAGCGCCTGCGGCTGCAAGCCGGTGTGCTGGATGCGTACGACTTGCCAATCGGTGTTAAGGCTGCCGTTGGGGTGTTCGGTGAGTGAAAACGTCTGGCCCGGCAGCAGGGCCGCGCTGTTGGACTTGCCATTGCCGGCTACGGCATCATTGCGCAGCGCATCCAGCCGATGTTGGGTAAACGCCTTGCCGCTGCCATCCTGCTTGTAGCGACCCGGAAAATCGAAGTGCTGGTAAGTATCGCGCTGGTGTTCGAGCTCTGCGCCCTGTTTTTTGTGGGAGAGACCGTAGGCCGGGGTCTTGAAGCTGTAGTCCTTGAGCTCCACATCCGAGGGGCGCACAGCCTCCCGGTAGTGGAACTGACGCACATAGGGCCCCTGTTCCAGCGAGCGGTTGCCGAGGTTGAAGAAGAGCTCGGGGCCGGCAGTCAGGGCAGCCGCGTCGTCGGCAAACACGATGCGGTGCTTGCCCGCT